>NZ_CP100355.1:2524662-3786994 GCF_024204665.1 Natronosalvus rutilus
CGACGCCGAGTCGACCGGCGGTAAACACGCGGCCTGCCTGTACGATCAGAGTAGCAATATCTCTATCCGCAACAGTCGAATGGTCAATGGCGTGCGCGACCTCGGCTCCTCGAGCCTCGAGCTGTCGAACAACACGACCTACTGATCACGCTGGTGAGGGTCGTTGCGGTGCAGTAACTGGCGACCGAAGCGGCCATCTCTCCGTCGGTATCTTCGAATTGGGCGTCGCTGTGGTGTTTTCTGATTCCTGAGACCCACCGGGGAAACACTTTACCTCCTTTCTTTCCCACGTAGCCCATGGAGCAGTTCGAGAAGTACGTCTCCTCGGCGACGCTTCGCGAGGAAAACGAGTCGATCAAGCAGTATCAGAACACGGTCGGCCTGGCGTGTCCGGCCTGCGACCAACCGTTCGACGACATGGTCGTCTGCAAGGACGAACACACAAGCCTGAACCAGACCATCCCGCTCGACATCTGTACGGGCGTCGAGGACGGGAAGCCAGTGTTGTTTACCCACAAACCCTAGTGGCAGTCGACGCCTGGAAGGGGACTGACCGGTCACACCGGTGGCCGACGCCATCTCGAACCCCTTAAGCGACCGCCGTCGCCTACACCCACGACATGGACTTCGCCACGTTCGCCGACCACGCCGCCACCATCGAGGCCGAACCCGCGAATCTCGAGACCGTTGCGCACGTCCGGTCGCTCCTCGAGGCAGCTGGCCCGGACCTCGAGGTCGTCGCCCGCTTCGTTCAGGGACGGGTGTTCCCCGCCTGGGACGCCCGAAAGCTCGACATCGGCCCGCGGACGTGCTACGAGGCGATCGCTCGCGCGGCCGGGACGAACGTCGGCCCGGACGACGTCGAGACAGCCGTCGCCGAGGTCGGCGAGATCGGCGCCGTCGCCGCGAGCTACGAGTTCGGCGGCCAGCGGGGGCTGGGGGCGTTCGGCGGCGGTGGCGGCAGTGGCGGCGGCCAGGACGAACTCACCGTCGCGACGGTATCCGACACGCTCACGGAACTGGCCGAAACCGACGGCTCGGGCAGCCACGATGCGAAGGTGGACCTCCTGTTCTCGCTGTTCAACCGGTGTGCGACCGACGAGGCCCGCTACCTCGCTCGCCTTGTCCTCTCGGAGATGCGCATCGGCGTCGGCGAAGGGACCGTCCGCGACGCCACCGCGGAGGCGTTCGACGTCCCCGCCGACCGCGTCGAGCGCGCGTTGCAGGTCTCGAACGATTACGGCCACGTCACTGTCGTCGCGCGAGATGAGGGGCTCGAGGGGCTGGACGCGCTCACCCTCGAGGTCGGGCGCCCGGTCCAGGCGATGCTCGCCCAGGCGGGGAGCGTGACCGACGCCCTCGAGGCCTGGGACGAGGCGGCCGTCGAGTGGAAGTACGACGGGGCGCGCGTCCAGTTGCACTACGCGCCTGATGGCGTCGAGACGACGGGTGCGTCCGACGGGAACTCGGGGGACGAACGACCGACAACGCGCGTCTTCTCGAGGAACATGGAGGACGTGACCGACGCGCTCCCGGAGGTCGTCGAGTTCGCCGAAGCGGCTCTCGAGGTGCCGACGATCCTGGACGGCGAGGTGGTCGCCGTCGACGACGACGGGGACCCGCTCCCGTTCCAGGAGGTGCTCCGGCGATTTCGACGGAAACACGACGTGGCGAAAGCGCGCGAGGACGTGGCCGTCCGGCCTGTCTTCTTTGACTGTCTCCACGCCGATGGCGAGGACCTGCTCGACGTCCCGCTCACGGATCGCCACGACCGACTCGAGGCAGTGCTCTCGTCCGAGGACGACCCCAAAACGGAGACGGGCGCGTCCGAAGCGCCCAATGACGCCGCTGAAACGGGAGCGACCGTGACGACAGGGGATGAGACGCCCGAGGGCCTCTCGCTCCTCTGGCTCACCGACGACCCCGACGAGATTGAATCGATCGACGCCGACGCGCTCGAGAGCGGTCACGAGGGGATCATGCTCAAGGACCCCGACTCGACGTACTCGCCAGGCCGGCGCGGCAAGCGCTGGCTGAAGCGGAAACCCGACGTCGAGACGCTCGACTGCGTCGTCACCGGCGCGGAGTGGGGTGAAGGCCGGCGTGGAACCTTCCTCGGCACGTTCCTGCTGTCCGTGCGGGCGACGGACACCTCCGGAGATGGCGCGTTCGAGACCATCGGCAAGGTCGCCACGGGGATCACCGACGAGACCCTCGCGGAGCTGACCGAGCGCCTCGAGCCGTACGTCCGCGCCGAGGACGGCAAGGACGTGGATCTCGAGCCCGCGGTCGTGTTCGAGGTGGGCTACGAGGAGATCCAGACCTCGCCGACGTACAGTTCGGGGTACGCGCTCCGATTCCCCCGGTTTCTCGGGATCAGGGAGGACAAAACGCCGTCCGAGGCGGACTCCCTCGAGCGCGTCGAACGGCTCCGGTCGCCGTGACCGAAGGGCGTCTGTGGCTGGTCACGAGGTGGTTTCGGCGGTCCTCATCGACTCGCCGTCGATCGTCACGGCGACGGCGTCGGGTTCGTCGTCCTCCTCGTCGGTGATTCGTATCGCAATAGAATGGACTACGGCATCGTCGACTGTCGGCTCGTCCGAATCGGAGGCGATAGAGACGTGAATACCGTCTTCGGTTCGTTCGATTTCCCGGACCTCGAGCCAGTGCTGGCTCGACCACGATCGTACCACGACGACCACGAGGTACGATCGGTCGAAATCGGTCTCCGCGACGAATTCCATGATTTCGTCCTCGGCCTCGCCCTCGCTCTCGTTTCCGTCCCCGTCCTCGCCTCGCATCCGCTCTCGAGCCGTCGACCGGTCCGTGAGGATCGTCTGGTACGAGTGTGGTCGCTCCCCAGACGGCTCGAGACCGTCGTCTACCAGGTGACTGCCGACGCGATGGTGCGTCTCGACCGTCATCCCATCAGGGAGGGTGGGGCTCTCTCTTGCCCCCAGACACCCCGCGACGCTGACCGACCCCATCGCGACCCCGGCGAGGAATCGGCGGCGGTTCATATCCCCCATTCTCGTCGGCCGCATATATGTATTCTTGGTGACGTCTACTCCACGGGTGGATACCCCGGTCGAACCGAGTTCGTTTTTACAGTACGGCCAGCGGACGTGTATCCAGTTTCCGGGTTTCCGCGACCAGATGTTTCGAACGACCTCAAACCGACATCCATTCTCGAGTGACACCGAACCGGCATCCATTTGACCGTTCGTCCACCGAAGACGAGGTATGAGCGAACGAGAGGACAGTCTCGACGCGGGGTCGACGGCGGATCGGGCCACAGTCGCCGCTCGAGCGGCCGAGGCCGGGTCCAAGGTCGCCCACGACTCGTTCCGGAAGGACATTCCGGTCGAGTTGAAGGGCGGGAAGACGGACGTGGTAACCCAGGCGGACCGGGACGCCCAGCGGACGGTCATCGAAGTGATCCGGGAGACCTACCCCGACGATCCGATCGTCGGCGAGGAGGACGACGAGCGAAAGACGGTCCCGCCGGAGGGGCCCGCCTGGATCATCGACCCCATCGACGGGACGAACAACTACGTCCGCGGGATTCGAATCTTCGGAACGGCCGTCGCCGCCGTCGTGGACGGCGAACCCGTCGGATCGGCGGTCGTCATGCCCGCGCTGGGCGATACGTACCGGGCGGGGCCGGACGGCGTCACCCGCAACGGCGAGCACATCTCGGTCAGCGACCGCGACGACCCCGAGACCTGCGCGGTCTGTCCGACCATCTGGTGGGACTTCGACGAGCGCGACCAGTACGCCGCCGCGACCAGGGAGATCGTCCAGCGCTTCGGCGACATGCGGCGGTACGGCTGCGCGCAGGCGGCCCTCTCGATGGTCGCCGCGGGCGCACTCGACGGCGTCATCACGAACCTCAGGGCGAATCCCTGGGATTCCGTCGCTGGGGTCCACCTGATCAGAACGGCCGGCGGAACGGTCACTGACATCGACGGCGAACCCTGGCGCTACGATTCTCGAGGTCTGGTCGCCTCCAACGGAGAAGACGAGGTCCACGACGAGGTACTCGCGGCGACGCGAGCCATCGAAACGTAGCAATTTCAATCGGCCTCGAGGGAGAGGTTCGCTACGGTTTGAGTAGCAGATGTGTTACCGTCTGAGAAATAGATTCGCTACCGCTCGACCGCCACGTCCACAGACGAGGGAAGTGAGACGGCGAGCGCGTTGCTGGTCAGGTTACCGGTCGCGCGGCGCAACCGCTCGGAGACGGCGTTCGTCGAGATGTCCAGCGCCTCCGCCAGGTCCTCGATCTGCGCCTCGCGCGGAACCTCGAAGTATCCCATTCGAAGCGCGGTCACGAGCGCCTCCCGCTGCTCGGGCGTCAGGTCGTACTCGCGTTCCTTCGGCGCAGAGCCAGGGTACATCCGCTGGAGTTCGAACGCGTAGCCCTGTTCGTGGAAGAACGTCTGGAACTCCTCGAGCGCCTCCCGGTCGACGAACTGAAGTTTGAGGTACCAGGTGCCGTTCGCGGCTTCCGCCTCCTGCATGACGCCGTGGCGGTCGACGATCTGGTCCACCAGGTGCTGAACGGGTTCGGCCCAGTCGACGTTGAAGTAGTGGACGTTCGAGTCCGAATCGAGCAGGGTGAGTTCGTTGACGGAAGGATCGTTTCGAAGCGTCGTCTCCAGGGTCTCGAGGTCGTCCTCGTCCGCGGCCACCCACAGAAACGGCATCACCCACTCCCTGCTGTGGGTCGCGAGGCGCTCGACCTCCACGGTCGCGTCTGGAAGGGTCTCGAGCGTGTGCTCAAGCGCGAACGCGTTCGCAGGAACGGTAAACTCGGTGATAACGCTCATACGATGAATCTCGAGTGGACAACCATAAACAGGCCGACATTGGTCGAGTTGCGGATGTACAAAGAATTTTGTCGACCTGATGTACATCAATAGTATGGACCTCGACGACACCGATCGGGCGATCCTCCGGATTCTACAGGAAAACGCCCGAACGCCGTTCAGCGAAATCGCCCGCCAGATCGACATGTCGAGCGCGACCGTGCACGACCGGGTCAATCGCTTAGAGGAAGCGGACGTCATCGAGGGCTACCACGCGCAGGTCGAGCCGAAATCGATCGGGCTCGGCATCTCCGCGCTCGTCGGTCTGCGGGTCGAACAGGGGCGGGAACAGGATACTCTCGACCGACTGACCGACATCGAGGGGGTCCAGGAGGTCCATCTCACGACTGGCGAATGGGACGTCATGATGCGCGTCTACGCTGCCGACGCGGACGCTCTGCGCGAGTTGATGTTCGACCAGATCGCACAGATGGACGGCTTTTCGCGTTCGCAGACCATGGTCATTCTCGGGACGACCTACGACAGCCAGGAACTACCAATCGCGCCGGACGGGAACTGACGTCGTCTCGGTCGCCGTTTGCTCACGCAGCGAAAAACCGCAAACGGTAAGCGACGACCACACCGGTGTGGTGGTATGGAAGCGTACGTCGACCGCTACGGCGCAGGACGAATCTGGCTGGCGGTCGTGGGATCGCTCGTCGCGTTGATCACGCTCGCGGCTATAGTGTTCCCGCAGCGAGTCGCCGCCGACATCCTCTGGCACTACTACTGGGGTCCAGTCGCCGCCGACGCCCAGAACTACGGCTGTCTCGCCTGGAACGGCGGGTCACCGACCGAGTGCGGGCCGAACACGACCGGACCGGAGGCCAGCCCCGGCTACACCTGGCAGTCCTACGCGGGGTACATTCCGACGCTCGTGCTCATGCTCGTCGGGATCATCCTCCTGATCAAGCACCTCGAGATCGATCGCTACCGCGCGGGCTTTTACGGCCTGTTCCCGTTCATGCTGTTCGGCGGGGCGCTGCGCGTCGTCGAGGACGCCAACGTCCGCGCGCTCGTCGAGACCGGCGAGATGCAGATGGAATTGCCGTGGGTAGCGGCACTCATCAGTCCCTTCATCTACGTGACCGTCTTCTTCGTCGCGTTGTTCGCTGTCGTCGTCTCCGTCTGGCTCGATCGAAACGGGTACGTCTCGGGCTACGAGTACCCCCTCGCTGGAATCGGGACGGCCGCGTTGACGGTGACGGTAGCCTACCTCGGCTACTTCGCAGCGACCTACGAACTGGCGAGTTTCCACCCGCTCATTCCGACGATCACGCTGGTCGGAGCTACTGTCGTCACCGCCGTCACCTACGGGGCGATCACGCGATTCGCGCCGGATCTCAACCGGGGAACCGGGTTCATGGGAGCGATCGTCATCTGGGCGCACAGCGTCGACGGCATCGCCAACGTCATCGGCCTCGACTGGGCCAGCGCGTTCGGCCTCGGGTACGATCCGAAACACCCGGTCAACGCCTGGATCGTCGCCACGACCGAAGCGGTGCTCCCGGCGTCGGTCGTCGACGTGATCGGCGCGGCCTGGCCGTTCCTCATCGTCAAAGTCGTCGCCGCCGTCTTCATCATCTGGGTGTTCGACGAGTCGATCTTCGAGGAGAGTCCCCGGTACGCCATCTTGCTGTTGATCACGGTGGTCGCCGTCGGTCTCGGGCCGGGAACGCGAGACATGCTTCGGGCGACGTTCGGGATCTGAGTCCCTAACCCAATTAGTTCGTTCAGCGTGGGAACAAGCCGATTCGTCGATCGACTTCAGGCCGCGAACCAGGCGCCAAATTAGATCGAAATCAGCCAGTACGACGCCGAATGCGAGGATATCGGGTCAGTATCCCGGTCCCGCCCGTCGCCAGCACTCGTCGAAACTCGAGGCGAGGTCGGTGGCAATTCCATCGTCCCGGAAGTTGACGACGGCGAGGAGGTCGTCGGCGTGAACCGGATCGAGGACCTCGACGCAGACCTCCCGGTCGTCGACGACGATAAACCGCTGGTGAGGGACGGTCTTCGTTCGACGAATACGCAACCCGGAATCGAGCAACCGCGCGAGCGGCGGTGAGGACGGGTCGAACTCGGTCGCGAGCAATCGAACGTCGATTCCGTCGTCGAGACAGGCCTCGAGCCGCGTGACGAACGCTTCGCGGATGTCCGACCGGAACGCGACCGTGTCGACGTAGATTCGGATCTCGATGGCCGCCGAACCGAAGCGCTCGACCAGAAGGTCGCGCGCGGCGACGTCGTGGAACGCGCTGGTCGCGAACTGCTCGGTCTGTACCTCCTCGGCGAGCGCCGTCAGGTTCCGGCGGGCACTCGAGGCCGTCCGTTCGTACTCGCCGCGTTTCGTCTCGAGTTCGTTTCGACGGCGTCCGAGGACGCGATCGATCGCCATCGACGGTTCGACGTGGGCGTACGTCCGCGGGCGGCCGTCGTCCGCTCTGACGAGCGATCGGTCCGCGAGGGAATTGAGCACGTCGTAGATTCGCCCGATCGGGACGTCTGCCTCGGACGCCACGTCGTCGGCCGTCATCACGCCGTTCTCTACGAGGGCGACGTACACTCGAGCCTCGTAACTCGAGAGCCCCAGCGTCGTCAACTCGTCGACGTACTCGTCCATGTGAGCATTCGTGACGTTCAGCCTCGGATGACTTAGGGGTTGCGTTCGCCAGGATCTCATCGAAAAATGCGTTCAACGCGGCTTTCCGTCGGTTGGGAGGAGATCCAGGTCTTCGGCGATCAGCGGACGAACGCGAACGAATTACTCGGCGGAGTGAGCACGAACGAAACGCTCGACGGACGGCGACCGCGCCCGTGAGTTGAAAGAGTTAATCGGAACCGGCCGAAAGAGGAACCCATGAGTGGCGACGGGTGGTTCGTCGACGGCGATTTCGAGGCGTCTCGAGCGCGGGTTCGGACCGGAACGGCCGCTGAATCGGCGGACTGGCCGACCGAGGCGGTGGAGTCGGGGTTCGCCGCCGATCGGTCCGCGTACTACGACGCGCTCCACGAGGCGACCGTCGAGGCGACGACGGCGGCCGTCAGGGAACGCGAACGGGCCGACGACCAGCAGCTGGTTCACGCGATCAGGGCGCTCGACGACTGTCGACGGACGGCGAACGAACTCGCCGAACGGCTCGCCGAATGGGCGGGGACGGTCGACCCCGACGCCGGGTCGGGAATCGAGTACGCGCGATCGCTGACCGAGAACGAAGAGTTAGGGAGAGAAGTGGGCGGCCCAATCCAGTCGCTGGCCGCCCGCGTCACCGACCTGGCCGACGAGGCCGACTCCCTCGAGGCGTACGTCGAGCGTCGGGCACCGACCGTCGCCCCGAACCTCTCGGCGCTCGCCGGGCCGCTGCTCGCCGCCCGGCTGCTCTCGCTAGCCGGCGGTCTCGAGACACTGGCGAAGAAGCCCTCCGGAACCGTACAGGTGCTCGGCGCCGAAGAGGCCCTGTTCGCCCACCTCCGCGGCCACGCCTCCTCGCCCAAACACGGGATCATCTTCACCCACGAGGCCGTTCGCGGGACCCGCCTCGAGGACCGCGGTTCGGCTGCTCGCGCCCTCGCCGGAAAGCTCACCATCGCGGCCCGAATCGACCACTACTCCGGGGACTATCGCCCGGAACTGGAAGCCGAACTCGCCGACCGAATCGAGACGATTCAGGCTCGAGCCGAGGGTGACGGAGGTGGCGACGATGAGTGAGGGAACGCCGCCATCGCTTCCCGAAGGCGTCGAACGGCGCGAAATCGGCGGCCGAGAACGGCTCGCAACGCGCGGCGAACCCGTTTACGGCGAGCCGACCGACGGTCCGTGGCGGGCGTGGGACCCGTCCAGGTCGAAACTCGGCGCGATGCTCGAGCTCGGCATGGACACAGGCCTCGAAGGTGACGAGACAGTCCTCTACCTGGGGGCGGCCAGCGGCACGACGGTGAGCCACGTCGCCGATTTCTCCGGCCCGACCTACGCCGTCGAGTTCGCCCCCCGCCCGACGCGGGATTTGCTCGAGGCCGCCGCGTCCCGTCCGCGGCTCTTTCCACTGTTGAAGGACGCCCGCAAACCGGAGACCTACGCCCACGTCGTCGAATCGGACGTCGACGTCGTCGTTCAGGACGTCGCCACCCGCGGACAGGCCGACGTCGCCACGCGGAATCGCCAATTTTTGGCCGAGGACGGACGACTCCTCCTCGCGGTGAAAGCCCGGAGCGAGGACGTGACCGCGGATCCCGATGCAGTGTTCGACCGGGTTCGCGAGGAACTCGAGGAGTCCTACGAGGTGCTCGAGGTGCGACGTCTTGACGCGTACCACGTCGATCATCTAGGGGTCGTTGCACGGCCGCGGGTGGTGTGACTGGGGTGACCGGTGTGGCTGAAGTGGTGGCTGTTGTGACTGAAGAGGCCGGTTTGGCCAAAATAACCGAAGTGGCCATAGTTTCCGAAGCGACCTGAGATCGAAGCAACCGGACGCCCTCGAGCGCCTCTCGACGGGTTCGGACGCGAAACCCCCCTGGCGTGCCGACTCCAAACGGTATTTACTGCCGGATGAAGAACAGTGGGGCAATGGAACGCGGGTCGCCGGAATCGTTCACGCGAATGGGGACGCTGGGGATCGAAGAGGAGTACTTCGTGGTCGACGACCGCGGGCGCCCGACGAGCGGCAGCGACGAACTGGTGTACGAACACGACCCTCCGGTCGTCCTCGAGGACCGTCTCGATCACGAACTCTTCAAGTGCGTCATCGAGACCCAGACGCCGCTGATCGAGCACCCCGCACAGGCTGAAGACGCCCTGCTCGAGGTGCGTCGGGCGCTCCTCGAGTACGCCCACGACCACGGCTTTCAGATCGCCGCCGCCGGCCTCCACCCGCTCGCGCGCTGGCGCGAACTCGAGCACGCGGAGAAGCCCCGCTACCGATCGCAACTGGACCGCATCCAGTATGCACAACACCGGAACACGACCGCCGGCGTCCATGTCCACGTCGGCGTCGACAACGCGGACAAGGCGGTGTGGATCGCCAACGAGCTGCGCTGGTACGTCCCGATCATGCTCGCGCTGTCGGCGAACTCGCCGTACTGGGACGGGTTCGACACCGGCTTGCACTCCGCTCGAGCCAAAATCTTCGAGGGACTGCCGAACACCGGCATGCCGACGTACTTCGAGGACTTCGAGGCCTTCGACGCCTACGAACGACGGATGCTCGAGACCGACTCGATCAGGGATCGCGGCGAACTCTGGTTCGACGTGCGCCCTCACACGGGCCACGGGACGGTCGAAATTCGCACGCCGGATGGCCAGGCCGACCCCGACGTGGTGATGGCGTTCGTCGAGTACACCCACGCGCTCGTGACGAGTCTCGCCGAGGCCTACGAGGACGGCGACCCCGGCACGGCCCGCCGCCATCGACGCGAACTGCTCGACGAGAACAAGTGGCGGGCGATTCGCCACGGCCACGACGCCGCGTTCATTGACCGCGACCTGGAGGGAACCGTCTCGCTGGGCGAACTGGTCGAGCGGGAATGCGAGCGACTCGGCATCGACGGCATCCAGCGGGTGTACGACCGCGAGAGCGGTGCCGAGCGACAGCGACGGATTCGCGAGGAGGAAGGTGCCGACGCGCTCTGTGAGTCGTTATTGATCGAAGCTTGAGACGCCACACCGCGTCGCGCCTGCTCCAATATGGACGCCATTTAGCTGCTCTCGGCCCCGAGATGAGAACGATTCGAGACCGTTCATTCTGGTGGTTACGCCATCGTCGCCTTCGCGAGCAGGTACTCCATCGGGACGCAGTTGCGGCGACCATCGAAATACCGCCCGATCGTCTCGACGGTCTCGTCGCGGAGCGCAGGACGGTCCGCATGGTCGACGGACTTGAGTGCGACGATGAACAGTCCGGACTCGGTCGTCGCACTCTCCCAGTAGTGCGACGGCGAAAGGGCGGGAATCAGCACCGAGGCGGTTTCGAACGTAATCTCGTCGACTTCACTGCCAATTCGGTCGCGCACGACGGCGGGATCGCCCCACAGTGACGGTGGATCTGGCGTCTTCAGATTCTGAGGAAGATATTCGCGAACCACGGCACCCATCGCGGGGACGACACTCGAGGGCGTCCACGAGGTGAACCCGACGGTTCCGCCCGAACGCGTGACGCGAAGCAGTTCGTGAGCGGCAGCTTCGGGCGGTTCTGCAAAGACGTGGCCGACAGAGGAGAGCGTCACGTCGAACGTATCGTCCTCGAACGGCAGGTCTGTCGCGGTCCCCTCGTGCCACTCGACATCGACGTCGGCAATCGTCGCGTTCTCTCGAGCCACCTCGAGCATCGTCGGAACAAGGTCGAGACCGGTTACGGTCGCCCCACGTCTGGCGGCAGTGAGGGCGACGTTTCCCGTTCCACACGCGACGTCGAGAACGGTATCGTCCTCGATCACGGCAGTGGATTCGACGAGGTGAGCCGCCATCGACAGGAAGTGTGGCGCGATGTCGGGATAGGATCCCAGCGACCACACGCGCTTCGCCCGTTCATCTGGTGGTGACGATTCCGTAGTCATACCTGTCGTATGCGATTTGATGGCATAGGCCTATGCCACGAGTGGAGGGGCCCGGAGCTGGTGTCAAGACCCCACAAACGTTTAACACCGCCGTAACCGTTGTCCTAGCCGAGAGGACACATGACTTCCGATAATACCGATGAGCGTCGGGTACCCGACGAATCCGACGCCCATCTCGAGGCGGGCAAGGGCGAGGCGACCGACGCGTCGCCACGGGACTCGACGGGGTCACCTGACGACGCAGAACGAGCCGGTGCGAGTGTCACGGATCGAACGAAGACCGCCGACGAGGTCGACCAGCGAATCGTCGACCTCCTCTCCTGGATTCTCGACACCGAGACCCGGGCGAAAATCTACATTCACCTGCTGGCCAACCCCGGGAGTACGTCGGAGGAAGTGTCTCGAGGGACGGGACTGTACCCGAGTACGGTTCGCGAGGCGCTGGCGGAGTTGCACGACGAAGACCGCGTCAGCCGGCAGAAACGGGCGAGTGGCGGCGCCGGCAACAACCCCTACGAGTACACGGCGATCCAGCCGAGCGAACTCGTCGGCGGCGTCCTCGATCAGGTCCAGCGCGAACTCAACACGATCTTTACCCTCGACCGTCTCCTCAGCCGCGAGGGGGCGAACGACGAGGCGGTGACCGACCCCGTTACGATCGTCGTCGACGACTCGAGCAGCGTCGGAGGCGAGAGCAACATCGGAGGGGAGACAGAAAGCGAGAAGCAGGGGTCGAGTTCTGACAACGGACGCGACCAGGACGGCGGCGAACTCGAGGACCGCGACGGCGACTCGAGCGGTGCGGGCTTGAGGAACGATCGAGGACAGTCCGACGAGGGGGAGTGACGAGACACGGTACTGTTTCTTCCGCGTCTCGCCGTTGGCCTCGTACGCCGTGTGAGTCGAATACCGTTCACCTCGCACACCGTTCGTCCGAATCTCGCGGATACGAGTACCGATCCTCGAGTTCTCGTCTCACAATCTATTTCAGTCTGATCCCGGTACAGTCCCGTGATGCTCTCTGCCGTGTTAGTCGTCGGCGTCGTCGCCTCGTTGTTCGTCGGGTTCAACATCGGCGGGTCGTCGACGGGGATCGCCTGGGGGCCCGCCGTCGGTGCTGGACTGCTCAAGAAAACGACCGCCGCGGCGTTGATGACGATCTTCGTCTTTCTGGGCGGGTGGACGGTCGGTCGAAACGTGATGGACACGCTCAGCGAAGGAATCATCACGACCGAAATCAGCCTCGAGGCCGGCGTCGCCGTACTCTTTTTCATCGGCTTCGGCATCCTCGTGGCGAACGTCTTCGGCGTGCCCGTCCCCACCTCGATGACCACCGTCGGGGCCATCGCCGGCCTCGGGCTGGCGACGGACACGCTCAATTTCGCGACGATCGGCGAAATCGTGACCTGGTGGATAGTCACCCCGGTCGTCGGCCTCTGGGTCGGGGCAGTGCTCGGCCGCTACGTCTACCCAGAACTCAATCGGCGGTACGCGATTCGGAAGACGCCGGGGCCGTTGCTCGCCCTCGACCGGAGCGGCGATTTCCCCAGACCCGCTCTCGGGCCGAACACGACTCGGCAGGAACTAGCTGGGACGGTCGTCGTCTTCGTCGTCGGCTGTTACATGGCGTTCAGCGCCGGCGCCAGCAACGTCCCGAACGCCGTCGCCCCGCTGGTTAGCAGTAACGCCCTTTCGGACAACACCGCGATCACCATCGCCACGATCGCGATTGGAATCGGCGGCTTCACTATTGCGAGACGGACGATGGAGTCCGTGGGGAGCGAACTCAGCGACATACCGCTGCTGGCGGCCCTGATCGTCATGCTCACGGCCTCAACGATCACGACGACGCTGTCGTATATGGGTATCCCGATCAGCCTCGTCATGGGATCAGTGATGACCATCGTCGGCCTCGGCTGGGGGCGGGCAACGCGTCCGATCGCCGCTCGAGACGTCATTCGCAGGGACACCGACGTCGAAATCGAGATGGGTGCGTTGACCGCGGAACCGGAGACGCCGGTGACGAAAATTGGCGAACGAGAGCCCCCAGAGGTACTGAACGCGGGCGATCTGTTCAACCCGCGAGCGATCATGAAGTACGTCTCGATGTGGATTATCGGCCCGTCGCTCGCGACGATTCTCTCCTATCTGTTCTTCGTCCTGGTTCCGATTAGCACCTGATGGCGTTCGACTCCCCCTGAAACGTGCCGACGGTGCAATGTCAATGTAGTCGCCCACCCGAACGCGGGCGCCTTTTATCCGGATTCCCACCGTAGACTCCGGTATGATCTCGCGCGTTCTCGTCCCAGTCGACGACTCTGAGATGGCCGAACACGCCCTCGAGCATGCCCTCGAGGTGTACCCCAACGCCGAGGTAACGGTGCTGCACGTCGTCGGCGAACCGTCGCCGATGTGGGGCGAAGCCGCCGGACTCGCGCTGGCCGACGACCTCGAGGCGGCCGCCGAGGCGTGTGCGGAACCGGTACTTGAGCGCGCGGCGGTTATCGCGGCGGACCACGGTCGAGAGATCACGACGACGGTGCAACTCGGCCACCCCGCGCGGGCGATCGTGAACCAGGCCGAAGACTACGACGTCGTCGTGCTCGGGAGCCACGGCGGTTCGCTCGTGGATCGAGTCATCGTCGGGAACGTCGCCGAGACAGTTTTCCGGCGGTCGCCGGTTCCCGTGACGGTCGTCCGGTGACTCGGTGAGTTCGGGGCTCGAGAGACGGCTCTGTTGAAACAGCAATCCATACCGTATGTGTCGGAGACCAGAACGCCAAACTCAGAGAAGATAAGTTGAGTATTATTTCGTGTGGTTATGCCCGAATAGCTGATACGCGAATGCGAACTGACCGGTTCTATCGCTAACGGAGTGGGTTTATTACTTTGACGTGATACTCTGGAGTATGAGTACACTCACCGACCGGCGATTTCTCGCATTCTGTTTCCTTTCCGCCCTTATCGGCGTTCCGACGGCCGTTTTCACGTTTCCTAACAACGGAATTATGATTCTCGTCGTTCCTATTGCGATTCTAACGATATTGATGTTCGCCGATGGGTTGGCGATTTCTGCGTGAGTTTACTGTTCTGAGCGGCCTCTCCTCGAGTAGCTCCGACAGGACTCGAGGCGCCTACGCGTCCTCGTCGTTCGTCCGGTCGTCGTTCGCCTTGTCGACCGACTCCTCGATCAACTCCTCGACCTGGTCCTCGCGCGGTCGCCGGTCGACACGCTCTTCGACCGACTCGACCTGGGCCTGCACCTCGCTCACCTGCTTGCCGACGGATTCCTCGACGGCCGCCCCGACGCTCTTTTCGACCTGCTGGCCGACCTGCGCCTCGACGGTCTGCTCGACCGTCCGTTCGACCTGCGGAGTGACCCGTTTCTCGACGGTCTCCTCGAGCGACTCTTCGACTTGCTGGCCGACCTGCTGACCGACCGTCTGTTCGACTGTCTCGCCCACCGTCTGTTCGACTGTCTCGCCCACCGTCTGTTCGACCGTCTCCTCGACGACCTGGGTCATCCACTCGGGATCGAACCGGGCCATCTTCCAGACGACGTGGATGACGTAGGCCACGAAGACCCCGATCCCGAACGCAATTCCGATTCGCGAGTTCTCGAGCGTCGCGATGAGGGCGATCGCCAGGAAGATCAACACGCCGTAGGCGATGTCCACCGCGGCGTCGATTTGCGTCGGTCGCATCGTCACCGACCCTCCTCGACTCGAGCATTGGTCGTCGATGCGATGGGGGTAATCGGACGCGAGGCGACTCGCCCGGCGAGTCCGCGCTGCGGAGCGCGGCGACGAACACGGCGATTCATGTGCTCGAGACGAACGTCACGAACGGAGGAAACGTTTTGGGTATCCGTCGGGAGCAGGTCGTTGGAGCGGTCGACGTCGGTCGAAAGCGGCAGGCGAGGCACGGGCATCGAATTATTGGTATAGATTATATAGTATTAAGGCGAGTCGAATCACCCCGATCTGTCGTTCACCGCCTCCGTGGCGTCGGGCGAGCGGACGATTTTTGCCCCCTGCCCGCCCACCTCGAGTGAATGCTGCGCAAGGAACTGCTCCGCGTCTCTCGGGGCGGCGGCGGCTACCACCTCCAGTTTGCCGACCGCGAGCACCGACCGCTGGCCGCCCGGGTCATCGGAACGTTCCAGGGCCACGTCGGGGAGCAGCGGGGAACACTCGAGGACGCGCTGGCCAGTCTCGAGGCAGACGCACCCGACTTCAAACTCGTCCGGGGATTCGCCGCCCTGTGCGAACGCGAGGCCGCCTTCGAGACGGACGCGCCCTTCGATCCCGAACGCCTTCGCCCGGCGGTGTTCGAGGCGGCCGAAGCCGTCGGCGTCGTCACCGAAGACGAGCGGGCGATGGCCCTCGTTGGCGCCGCGGAAAGTCGCGACGTGTCGGCGGACGACCTCGAGGCGGGCCTGTTCGCCGACCTCGAGGAGCGCCAGGTGCTCGCCGACCTGGACGTCCCGTGGGATCCGGACGGCCTCGTCGCCCAGTACAACCTCTCGCTGGCCCAGACGGCGCTGTTCGACGCGACCGAAGTCCGCGTTCGGTCGTCCGATCCGAAGGCACTGATCTCGGCGGTCAAGCGACTCCGGCTGATGTACGAGATCGAGGTCCCCAACACTGGAAACCGGGTCGTGATTGTCACCGGCCCCACCGCGCTCTTTCGAGCCACCAGACGCTACGGAACCCGGTTCGCGCGCCTCCTGCGCACCGTCGCGAAGGCCCAGGAGTGGTCGCTCGAGGCGACGATCGACGACCGGGGAACCGAACGGACGCTCACGCTGTCGGACGCCGACCCCGTTCGGGTGCCCGACGCCGACCCGGTCGCCGAGGTGTCCTTCGACAGCGGCGTCGAGGTCGACTTCGCCGCCCGGTTCACGAACCTGGACCTCGAGTGGGACCTCGTCCGCGAACCCGAACCTCTCTCGACGGGGATGCGGGCGATGATCCCCGACTTCGCGTTCGACTACCGCCACGACGACTTCCGGGTCTACTTCGAGATCATGGGCTTCTGGACGCCCGAGTACGTCGAGAAGAAACTCGGCCAGCTCGAGGGCCTCGAGGACGTGGACATGATCGTGGCCGTCGACGAGTCACTCGGGGCCGGCGAGGCCATCGAGGCGAGAGACCACCGAGCGATTCCGTTTCGCGGAACGGTTCGGCTGAAGGACGTCGCCGACGTGCTCCGCGAGTACGAGACGGACCTGGTCGCGGCGAGTGCCGAACGCCTCCCGGACGAACTGGTCCCGGACGAGGACGTGATCGCGCTGGCCGACCTCGCCGCCCGCCACGGCGTCGGGGAGGACGCCCTCGAGGCGGTGGCGTTTCCTGATCACGAGCGCGTCGGGCGGTCGCTCGTTCGTCCAGACGTGCTCGTGGCGTTACGGGAGGACCTCGAGGCCGGGCTCTCGCTGGCCGAGGCGGAGACGATCCTCGAGGGGGTCGGACTCACGGAGACGAGCGCCGCCCTCTCGCGACTCGGATACCGGGTCGAGTGGGAGGGGCTGGGCGGTGGCGTGTTGCGTCGGAGCGAGTGACGTGACTCGTACGAGTGACACGAGCCACGTGAGTGACGCGAGTAATGCGAATAACGCGAGCCGCGACGGCGGACCAATCAGCCACCGCCGCCGTCGCCGTCGCCGGTCAACTCCTCGAGCGCGTCGAGGTACCGCTCGCGTGGCACCTGATACAGTTCGCGGAAGTCGATCTCGCCCGTAGCGAAGCGTTCGGCGAGGTCGAGCGTGCAGTCGACGGCCTCTTCTCTCGTCGGAAATCGGTTCGTCTCCCGGAGGTGGACCTCCGGCTCGAGGTAGAGGGTGACGTACCAGTCGCGCTCGGCGGACCGGTCGCCCGGGTTGACGCCGGGTCGGCGCGACCGTTTGCCGTGAGTGAGATACAGCGTCGGGAGACACGCCGCCGGATATTCGTCGGCGTCGAACACGTCGGGTCGATAGGCGAGGACGACTCGACCGTCGTCCTGGTCGCTCCAGACGACCCAGCCCTCGGGGAGGTCCGCGAAGTCGCTCATTGGTATTAACCTGGTGTACGCACACGAGCCCTAAAGCGGTACTGACACCGGGCGGTGCTCTGACACGGGTTCGAGAGCGCGATATCGGAGCGTGCGCGCGAGCAAAATCGGCTCACTGGCGCCTCTTTACTTATATACGGCGCGGCACT
Organism: Natronosalvus rutilus; assembly: GCF_024204665.1. Classification (NCBI taxonomy): domain Archaea; kingdom Methanobacteriati; phylum Methanobacteriota; class Halobacteria; order Halobacteriales; family Natrialbaceae; genus Natronosalvus; species Natronosalvus rutilus. The sequence goes on from NZ_CP100355.1 coordinate 2,542,286, forward strand.
ATCCGACCATGTTGCGTGTCAACATACAATCGTACGTGAATAGAATTGCCGGAAAAAGGTCCTGGTAAATATCTTTTGGGGCTATGCTTAAGTGTCTCGAATACACACTCATTAAACACTATCGATATCCGACCGACGGATCGATTCACTTCACACGGTGCACTGTTGACACAGGCGATGAACAAGTCGCCGCGTCGACGGAGTGGTGAAGGTTCACACATGACAATCCCTGCGAACGCCGCCCACGCGACTTCGCCCACCCGGCCAGTACCGAGAGCGGCGCGTCTCGTCGGATCGAGGCGCTGTCGTCGCCCGGGCGGCGACCGACGATCGAGTCCGAAGCCGAGTGCCGACCGCCGGTTTCGGTCGCCCTGTCGGACCGGTCGAAACGTGAACCGAATCGGTGCAGACGGACCCGCCCGTGGTTCCCAGCCCAACACAATCCATGACTAGTGACATCGAAACTCTCGAGACGCTGAGCAGCGATTACAAAGCATCCGTTCCCGAAGACCTTCGGGAGACGCGATCGTTCGACTGGTACCTCGAGGCGTGCTACGAGGACCCGAAGATTACGCGAAACGCCCACCAGCGCGTCGCTGACATGTTCGACTTCTACGGCACGTCCTACGACGAGACCGAAGGCGTCGTCGAGTACCGCCTCGCGAGCGAAGACCCGCTGGGTGACGGCGAGAACACCTTCTACGGGACCGTGATCCACCAGTCGATCCACGAGTTCGTCAACAAGGTCAAGTCCGGCGCCCGGCGACTGGGTCCGGAACGACGGATCAAACTCCTGCTCGGCCCAGTTGGCTCCGGGAAATCGCATTTCGACAAACAGGTGCGCAAGTACTTCGAGGACTACACGCTCCGCGAGGAAGGCCGCATGTACACCTTCCGCTGGACCAACCTCGGCGACGTGATCCACGATCAGGACCCAACAGACGACACGGTCCGCTCGCCGATGAACCAGGATCCGCTCGTCCTCCTGCCGCTCGAGCAGCGCCAGACGGTGATCGACGACCTGAACGAGCGACTCGACGCGCCGTACACGATCCGCAACGAGCAGAGCCTCGATCCCGAGAGCGAGTTCTACATGGACAAGTTGCTCGCTCACTACGACGACGACCTCCAGCAGGTGCTCGCGAACCACGTCGACGTCGTTCGCCTCGTCGCGGACGAGAACAAGCGCCAGTGTCTCGAGACGTTCGAGCCGAAGGACAAGAAGAACCAGGACGAAACCGAGTTGACCGGCGACGTCAACTACTCGAAGATTGCCATCTACGGAGAATCCGACCCTCGCGCGTTCGACTACTCGGGCGCGTTCTGTAACGCCAACCGCGGTATCTTCTCCGGCGAAGAGCTCCTGAAACTCCAGCGGGAGTTCCTCTACGACTTCCTGCACGCCACCCAGGAGATGACGATCAAGCCCAAGAACAACCCGCGAATTGACATCGACCAGGTGATCGTCGGCCGGACGAACATGCCCGAGTACAAGGACAAGAAGGGCGACGAGAAGATGGAGGCGTTCAACGACCGAACCAAGCGCATCGACTTCCCGTACGTCCTCTCCTACGAACAGGAGTCCCAAATCTACGACAAGATGCTCGCCAACGCCGACGTCCCCGACATCAACGTCGAGCCACACACCCTCGAGATGGCGGGGCTGTTCGGCGTCCTCACCCGGATCGAAGAGCCCGACACCGAAACGGTCGACCTGCTCTCGAAGGCGAAGGCCTACAACGGCGAGATCGACGAGGGTGACGACCTGGACGTCAAAAAGCTCCGCGAGGAGGCCGCCCGCAAGGCCGAAATCGGCGAGGGGATGGTCGGCGTCTCCCCCCGGTTCATCGGTGACGAGATTGCCGAGGCGATCATGGACTCGAAACACCGTTCGCGGGGATTCCTCTCGCCGCTGACGGTGTTCAACTTCTTCGAGGAGAACCTCGAGCACCACGGCTCGATTCCGGAGGAGAACTTCGATCGCTACTACCGCTACCTCGAGATGGTTCGCGAGGAGTATCGCGAGCGTGCCATCGAGGACGTCCGCCACGCGCTGGCCTACGACGTCGACGAGATCCAGCGCCAGGGCGAGAAGTACATGGACCACGTCATGGCCTACATCGACGACGACACCATCGAGGACTCCCTGACGGGCCGCGAGCAAGAGCCCGACGAGACGTTCCTGCGGTCGGTCGAGGAGAAACTCAACGTGCCCGAAGACCGCAAGAACGACTTCCGCCAGGAAGTGTCGAACTGGGTCTCCCGGCGCGCCCGCGAGGGTGACACGTTCAACCCCCAGGACAACGAGCGCCTGCGCCGGGCCCTCGAGCGAAAGCTCTGGGAGGACAAGAAGCACAACATCAACTTCTCCGCGCTGGTGAGCGCCAACGAGTTCGACGACGACGAGCGCAGCGCCTGGATCGACGCTCTGATGGAGCAGGGCTACTCCGAAGCCGGCGCGAAGGAGGTGCTCGAGTTCGCTGGCGCGGAGGTCGCCAAAGCCGAAATCGAGGACTAACATGCGCGGCACCGACTACGTCGACGCGGCCGACCGCACGCTCGAGGAGACCTACGAGGAGCCGATGAGCCTCGCGGCGTACGTCGACCGGATCTTCGAGACGCCGTCGACGGCTTCCCACGCCTCGAAGTACCTGCTCGAGGCCATCGAGGCCAGCGGAACTCGAGAGGTGATCGAAGAGGGAGAAGAAAAGCGCCGCTACCGGTTCTTTGACGACCCCGGAAACGACGGTGAACACGCGATTCTCGGCAATACTGAGGTGCTCAACGAGTTCGTCGACGACTTGCAGTCGATCGCCGCGGGCCGGGCGAAAGACGAGAAGATCATCTGGTTCGAGGGGCCGACCGCGACCGGCAAGTCTGAACTCAAGCGGTGCCTGGTCAACGGGCTTCGCGAGTACTCGAAGACGCCCGCGGGTCGTCGCTACACCCTCGAGTGGAACGTCGACGCGACCGACCCGGACGAGCGGGGGCTGAGCTACGGCGGCAATCCCGCACCGTCCGACGACGATCACTGGTACGAGAGCCCGGTCCAGGTCCACCCGCTGGCCGTCTTTCCCACGCCGGTCCGGGAAGAGCTGCTCACGACGCTGAACGACCGGCTCGACGACCACGTCCCAATTTCGGTCGACACCCGACTCGATCCGTTCTCCAGGGAGGCCTACGGCTACCTCGAGGAGCAGTACCGCCGCCGCGGCACCGAGGGGCTCTTCTCGGCAATCACCGACGAGAGTCATCTCCGGGTGAAGAACTACGTCGTCGACGTCGGCTCGGGAATCGGCGTCCTCCACGCGGAGGACGACGGTCGCCCGAAGGAGCGGCTGGTCGGCTCGTGGATGCACGGGATGCTCCAGGAGCTCGACTCCCGCGGCCGGAAGAACCCGCAGGCGTTCAGCTACGACGGCGTCCTCTCGCAGGGCAACGGCGTACTGACGGTGGTCGAGGACGCCGCCCAGCACGCCGACTTACTCCAGAAGCTGCTCAACGTGCCCGACGAGCGATCGGTGAAACTCGACAAGGGCATCGCGATGGACGTCGACACCCAGATGCTCATCATCTCGAACCCCGACCTGGAGGCCCAGCTCAACCAGCACGCCGACCGAAACGGGATGGACCCGCTGAAGGCACTCAAGCGCCGTCTCGACAAGCACCAGTTCGGCTACCTGACGAACCTGAGCCTCGAGACCGAGTTGATCCGCCGGGAACTCACCGGCGAGACGACCATCTGGGAGGCCGAGGACTACGACGACGTAGCCGAGAAGATCAGGGCACCGATCACCATTACAGTCAAGGAGAGCGACGGCGAGTTCCGGGAACGCGAGTTCGCTCCGCACGCGCTCGAGGCGGCAGCCCTCTACGCAGTCGTTACGCGCCTCGACGAGGACGGAACGCCCGCCGGACTCGACCTGATCGACAAGGCGCTGCTCTACGACCGAGGATACCTCCAGGAGGGTGACACCCGGCGGGACAAGGACGAGTTCGAGTTCGACGAGCACAGCCACGACGGGGAGCACGGCATTCCGGTGACGTACACCCGCGATACGCTGGCCGAACTCATCCAGCACGAGGCGGACCGCCACCACCCCGACCTCCCGGTCGCCGACGTGGTCATGCCGCGCGACGTGCTGAACGCGATGGCCGAGGGACTGGCCGACGCCCCGGTGTTCTCGACGGGCGAGCGCTCGGAGTTCGAGAACCGGGTCGTCCCCGTGAAGAACTACGTCTACGACCAGCAGGAGTCGGACGTCATCGAGGCCATCATGCACGAACAACGCGTCGACGAGGCGACCGTCGCCGAGTACGTCGAGCACGTCTACGCCTGGGAGACCGACGAGGCGCTGTACAACGACCGCGGGGAAGAGATCGATCCCGACCCGCTGAAGATGAAGCTCTTCGAGGTCGAACACCTCGGTCGGTTCTCCGAGGAGGCCTACGAGTCGAACCTGCCGCGGGAGATCGTCAGGGAGTTTCGCCGCGAGAAGGTCATCACGGCGCTCAACCGCCACGCCTGGGAGCACCGCGACGAGGACTTCTCCATGTCGGACGTCGACCTCGCGTCGATTCCCGTCATCAGGTCCGTCCTCGAGAGCCACGACTGGGACGACGTCAGGCGGACCTTCGAGGACCTCGACCCCCACCAGTGGGACGACCCGCCGAGCGGTACCGAGACCGAGGCCGTCAAGGAGGCGACGCTCGAGCGCCTGGTCGCGGACTTCGATTACTCCCCGGCGTCGGCCGAGTTAACCAGCAGACACGTCATGGGGCAGGTGAGTTACCGATGGGACTGAGAGACGACCTCGATCGATTCCGCGAAGTCGGCGAAGAGCGCCGCGAAGACCTCTCGGAGTTTATCCAGTACGGCGACCTGAGCGGTGGCAATCGAAACGACATCCAGATCCCGATCAAGATCGTCTCCCTGCCGGGATTCGAGTACGATCAGCGCGACCAGGGTGGCGTCGGGCAGGGCGACGGCGGCACCCCGGACGTGGGTCAGCCGGTCGGTCAGCCACAGCCCCAGCCTGGCGACGGCGACGATGGCGAGGAGGGCGAACCCGGCGAGGAGGGCGGCGAGCACGAGTACTACGAGATGGACCCCGAGGAGTTCGCCCAGGAACTCGACGAGGAACTCGGCCTGGACCTCGAGCCGAAGGGCAAGCGCGTCATCGAGGAGAAGGAGGGGCCGTACACGGACCTCACGCGCTCGGGCCCGGACAGCACCCTCGACTTCGAGCGTATGTTCAAGGAGGGACTCAAGCGGAAGCTGACGATGGACTTCGACGAGGAGTTCGTCCGTGAAGTCTGCAAGGTCGAGGGGATCACTCCGCGAGAGGTCTTCGAGTGGGCCCGCAGCGAGAACCTCCCCGTGTCGATGGCCTGGATCGAGGACGCCCACGCCGAGGCGGCCGACGACCGCGGGACGTGGGCGTCCATCGAGGACGTCGAGGAAAACGTCGAGCGCGAGACGGTCCACGAGCAAATTCGACGCGACGGCATCAAGCACGTTCCCTTCCGGCGCGAGGACGAACGCTACCGCTACCCCGAGATCATCGAGGAGAAAGAGAAGAACGTCGTCGTCGTCAACATCCGGGACGTCTCGGGGTCGATGCGCGAGAAGAAGCGAGAACTCGTCGAGCGGACGTTCACCCCGCTGGACTGGTACCTCACCGGGAAGTACGACAACGCCGAGTTCGTCTACATTGCCCACGACGCCGACGCCTGGGAGGTCGAACGCGAGGAGTTCTTTGGCATCCGCTCCGGTGGAGGAACCCGCATCTCGAGTGCGTACGAACTCGCCCGGGAACTCCTCGAGGAGTACCCCTGGAACGACTGGAACCGCTACGTCTTCGCCGCCGGCGACTCCGAGAACTCGAGCAACGACACCGAGGAGGGCGTCATCCCGCTGATGGAGTCGATTCCGGCGAACCTCCACGCCTACGTGGAGACCCAGCCCAGCGGGAACGCCATCAACGCGACCCACGCCGAAGAACTCGAGCGCCACTTCGGCGACGGAGACGACGTCGCGGTGGCGTACGTCAACAGCGAGGAGGACGTCACCGACGCGATCTACCGCATCCTCAGCACCGAAGCGGGTGATTCAGATGAGTAACTCCGACCGATTCCACAAACAGGCGATCGCCTCCGACCTCGAGGAACCCGTCCGCGAGGCGCGCAACCTCGCGCAAAGACTCGGCCTCGAGCCCTATCCGGTGAAGTACTGGATCGTCGACTACGACGAGATGAACGAACTCATCGCCTACGGGGGCTTCCAGTCGCGCTATCCTCACTGGCGCTGGGGCATGCAGTACGACCGCCAGCAGAAACAGGGTCAGTACGGCGGCGGCAAGGCCTTCGAAATCGTCAATAACGACAACCCGGCCCACGCCTTCCTCCAGGAGTCGAACACGACGGCCGACCAGAAGGCCGTCATCACCCACGTCGAGGCCCACTCGGACTTCTTCGCGAACAACGAGTGGTTCGGCCTCTTCACGGGAGAGGCGGGCGACGGCGACGTCAACGCCGCCGCCACGCTCGAGCGCCACGCCCGGGCCATCGCCGACTACATGGCCGACCCCGAGATCGATCGCGCTAAGGTCGAAAAGTGGATCGACAACGCGCTCGTCCTGGAGGACACGATCGACCAGCATGCCGTCTTCGAGCGTCGCCTCGAGATGGACGGCCCCAAGGAGGGCCTCGACGACGACCTCGCCGAAAAGCTCGACCAGCTGGGGCTCTCCGACGAGGTGAGAGGCGAGGTCTTCGACGACGAGTGGCTGGCGGGACTCGAAAATTCGGATGCGGGCGCCGAATTTCCGAGCGAACCGCAGTCCGACGTGCTCGCGTTCGTCCGCGAGTACGGCAAGCAGTACGACGAGGAATCGGGGAAGGCCCGCGAGATGGAACCCTGGCAGCGCGACGTCCTCGACATGATGCGCACCGAGGCGTACTACTTCGCCGCCCAGAAGATGACGAAGATCATGAACGAGGGCTGGGCAGCCTACTGGGAGTCGACGATGATGACCGACGAGGGCTTCGCCGGCGACGACGAGTTTCTCAACTACGCCGACCACATGGCGAAGGTGCTCGCCTCGCCGGGGCTCAATCCCTACAGCCTTGGCATGGCCCTGTGGGAGTACGTCGAGAACACCACCAATCGTCGAGAGGTACTCGAGCGCCTGCTCCGCGTGGAGGGCATCTCCTGGCGCAACCTCAGCGACGTCGTCGACTTCGAGGACGTGCTCGAGGTACTCGAACCGCCATCCGCCATCGCCTCGATCACCGGCGACTCACTCGACGCCCTCCAGGACGTGCCCGAATCCTGGATCGACCAGGAAGCCCTCGAGGCTGCTCGCGACGGCGAGATCAACGTCGGTCGCTACCCGTGGAAGGTACTGACCCACGAGGGACTCGCCCGGCGCCACTACTCGCTCGTGAAACCCCAGAACCGCGGGTTCCTGGCTCGCGTCAGCCAGAACGACCTCGAGTCGATCGGGCGCTACCTGTTCGACGACGCCCGCTACGGGTCGGTCGAGGAGGCGCTCGCGGACGTCGACTTCAGCGCCGGCTGGGACCGAATGCTGGACGTCCGAGAGAGCCACAACGACGTCACCTTCCTCGACGCCTTCCTGACCCAGGAGTTCATCACCGCGAACGACTACTTCACCTACGAGCACTCGCGGGCGACCGGTCAGTTCCACGTCTCGAGCGTCAACGCGGAGGACGTCAAGAAGAAGCTCCTCTTGCAGTTCACCAACTTCGGCAAACCCAGTATCGCCGTCTACGACGGCAACTACGACAACGCGAACGAACTCCTGCTGGGCCATCGGTACAACGGCGTGATGCTCGACATTCCGCAGGCGACAGCCACGCTCGAGCGCGTTTTCGAGCTGTGGGGTCGGCCCGTCAACCTGCTGACCATCGTCAAGGAGGTCGACGACCACGACGTTGAGGTGGCCAGGCGACGAAATCGCGAGCCCGAAGCCAAAGAGGTGGGCAAGCGCATTCGGTACGACGGCGAGGAGGTGACGGTGGAGGACGTGCCCTGGGAGGCCGTCGAGCACCTCACCGCCGACGACGTCGATTACGACACGAAGCCCGAGGAGTGGCTGGCCTGAGCGAGGACGAGGCTGGGACCGAAAACCGTCACGAACGGCGACTCCAGTCAGAGAATCAACATCCGCAGCGGTGCCAATCTCGGTCAACTGTCTCAGAGTTCGACACCACCTACAACGAATCTCCGTAGTACCGCTCACACAGTCTGAGGAACTCCTGCGACCGGTCGCGTTCGCTCCGTAGCGTTCGTGTCACCACTCTCGCGTACTCCGTGATGTGGCTATCACCCGGTTCCGGGATGCGATTCTGGACCGCATCGTTCAACTCACGAACCGGTTCCCGAACGTTGCTGACGTCTTTCGACGGAAGCGGGCTGCGTTCGAACGGCTCGATCCGCTTGATGGCGTTCTCAATACTGGACACCTGCGCGGAGACGGATTCGTACCGCTCTCGCGAGACGGCTACCCCATTCGGCCGTGGAGTATTGAACGCGTGAATCCAGACGGTTCCGTTTCGATGTTTCTCCTTGAATTCGTCGACCGTGTCGCAGTCGAAGGCATCGCGGCGAGTCACGTAGCCGCCAAAATTGTATCGTCGCCAGCACTTCGCACCCGCCACGTACACCGGATTCGTTCCGGTATCCGGTGCCAGCTGGATGGTCCCCGGTTTCGGGTCGGGTTCGTCACCGGGTTGCCAGCCCACCCACGCGTCGTCCCCGGCTTCGTCGATGGCGAGTTCGCCACAGGCGCTACACACGGGATTTGCGTAGCCGATGGGCAGGTTGGTCGCGTCGCGTTCCTGAATCCCCGCAGACGGCACATCGAAGGACTCGAGGCGGCGCCTCGTCGTCTGGTGGTCCATAGCGGTCGAACGTAATAATCTCGTCGGGGGGTTGGGCGTCGGCCGTCAATCCCTTGAAGTCGAATCGTTCGCGATTCATAGTCGACCAGTCTTCTCCACATATTTCATTTCGGTATAAAAACTCTCGTTCGGAAATCGTGGTCGTGTTTAGTCGAAGCTAACGGACGAGGTGTGGTGATTTTCAGCTCATCTATAGCGAGAATCCCCGCATCGGTGGTTGTAGCAACTGAATCGAAGGACACGTTGTGGGGCGAGAACGGACACCGCGTCGGTCGATGAAATTGCATTGTACCGATGGGTGCCGATTTTAAACCGAACGTCACAGCAATCGGAACGGCGTCGAACGTGTCTTCAAGAGAGACCCCTCGTTCAACAATAGCGTCAGTCACGTCGTTCTAGCAATCACCGAAATGTGGTCACAAGCCTTCGCCGTCTGGTGGAATTCGCCTATCTGAACACGATGGTATGACCAGGCCCTATTCATTCCAGTGAGTGCGGACATCAGTACTGCCACAGCAGGAAGGTTTTTAAGCTTCGTTACAAAGTCAATAGTAGCAGTTCATCGCGTCTCTCGACCGCGTTGACCGGGCGCTCGGTACTCGATTGACCGATTCTTCCTGAAGATATCGGCCAGTTGGTCCGTCGATGCTGAGTCTGGCAGTGCCGTAGACCACAACAGTGGATCTCGGTCAAATTGTGACGAGACAGCGACCCCCTCTCTATGAGCGACGATACGACCCACTCAGACTTACACGAACGCATCGTAACACAGGTACCCTCGCATCTGGACGTTACCGAGGTCCAGTACGAGGGCCCAGACCTCGTTATCTACACCGAGACCCCTCGCAAGTTCGCTGAAAACAGCGACCTCATCGGGGACCTCGCACGGACACTCCGAAAACGGGTGACGATACGGCCAGCACCGGGGGCCCAGTCGAGCCCGTCGGGCGCGGAGACGAAGATCCGTGAAATCGCGCCTGACGAGGCCCAGATTCAGGACCTCGAGTTCTATCCGACGATTGGGGAGGTGATCGTCGAAGCCGAGAAGCCAGGGCTCGTTATCGGACAGCGAGGAAGTACCCTCCGCGAGATCACCCGGGAAATCGGCTGGAACCTGGAAGTGGTCCGAACGCCGCCGATGGAGTCCTCGACCGTCGACAACGTCAGGAACTTCCTGACCCAGGAGCGTGGCGAACGGCGCGAGTTTCTTGGAAAGGTCGGCGAGAAGATACACAGAGAACCCGAGAAGGACCTCGAGTGGGTTCGGATCACGACGCTGGGCTGTTGCCGCGAAGTTGGTCGCGCGAGTTTCGTGCTTCACACCCCCAATACGAGGATTCTCATCGATTGCGGTGACAAACCCGGCGCCGAGGGAGAAGTACCTTACCTTCACGCCCCCGAGGCGATGCCGCTAACGGGTATCGACGCCGTCGTGCTGACCCACGCTCACCTCGACCACAGCGCGTTGCTTCCACTCTTGTTTAAGTACGGGTACGATGGCCCGATTTACACGACGGAACCGACGCGAGACCTGATGGGGCTGTTGCAACTCGACTACCTGACCGTTGCCTCGAAGGAAGGACGAACGCCGCCGTACTCGAGCGAGCAGGTCCGACAGGCGATCAAGCACACGATTCCGGTCGAGTACGGCGACGTCACCGACATCGCGCCGGACGTCAAACTGACGATGCACAATGCGGGGCACATTCTGGGCAGCGCGTCCGCGCACTTTCACATCGGAAACGGGTTCTACAACATCCTCTTCTCGGGCGACGTTCACTACGAGCCGACGCGGCTGTTCAACGGTGCCGTGAATGACTTCCCCCGTGTGGAGACGATGGTCATGGAATCGACGTACGGCCGCCGTGGCGACTATCAGACGGACACCGAGGAGAGCGAACAGAGGGTCCACGAGATCATCAGGGAAACGTACGAAAAGGACGGGATCGTCGTCATCCCCGCATTCGCGGTCGGTCGGTCCCAGGAACTGATGTTAGTGCTGGAGGAAGCGATGCGGGAGGGGACGATTCCAACGATGCCAGTCTATCTGGATGGCATGATTCGAGAGGCGACCGCAATTCACACGGCCTATCCCGAGTATCTCAGAGACGGGCTACAACAGCGCATTTTACACGAAGACGAGAACCCGTTCATCGCAGACCAGTTCCAGCAGGTGGACGGTGGACAGGAAATGCGCGAAGACATTGCGAGCGGTGAGCCCTGCGTGATCCTCTCGACGTCCGGGATGGTAACCGGCGGACCGATCATGTCCTGGCTCGAACTGCTCGGACCGGACCCGACGAACACCCTCATGTTCGTCGGGTATCAGGCCGAGGGGACCCTCGGACGCAGAATTCAGGGCGGGAACGTGGAAATCACCCTTCCTGGACGGGCCGATCGCGCAAATCGCCTGACGCTCGAACTCAGGATCGAATCGGTAAGCGGCTTCTCCGGTCACGCCGACCGAGCCGGACTCGAGCAGTACGTCGGCGAGATGAATCCACGACCGGAGACGATCCTGTGCGTCCACGGCGACGAACAGGCGACGGATCAACTTTCTTCTGCACTGTACCAGAACTACAACGTCAGGACCTACCAGCCGAAGAATCTGGAGACGTTCCGGTTCCCCTGATACCTGTTCATCGTTTTGAAGGACTCAACAGCGCGAACCAGTAGTCAGCGTTCCCCATGAACTAGCCCGTATCCAACGAAATAGCCAAATCCAACCACTATCGTTCCCCACACCGCGATAATCGCAACAGGCACGACCGCTCCGCTGGAGGAGACACCGTCGTTCGTCACTACGTGTGGCAGTACGAGGCCGAGCGTGAGAACGGCGTAACCCATCCCAACGAATCCGAGATAAACGCGGAGGGGATACATTCCACCTTACACGCCGAGAAAAACGGCAAGAAAGATGCAATACGGCCACGCGATCAGGTTCGCTATAATAAGCTGGCCCAGAAAGGACTCCGACGAGGTCCCAAAGAGACCCGGGTAAAACGGTGCGACGAACAGGGCGAGGATACCGACGACAGCGAGAGCGTACGTGATCCGAAGACGAGACCATCGAGACATGTTCTATTCATCTATCTAATGTTTGAATACTGTAATGGATATTTCGATGTAGAACCTCTATCCAAAACCGTCACTCTGGAAACCGCTCACTACCGTGCAAGTATGCTACTTGAGCTCCCGAAGTCGGTGCGATCGACGTTACCCGGTCCAACGAATCTCGTACTCGAGTTCGTATCGTTGCTCGCCGGTTTCGGAATCGGTGAGTCGCTCGAGTTCGACCTCGAACGTCGGCGTATCGGGAATCGTGACGCGCTCGTCCTCCGTCGCACTCTCGAGGTGGACGGTGCCGGTTTCGATCTGTTTGGCAGCTACAGTGAGGGCCTCGGCAATCTCCGCTCGGGACCGTGGTTCCTCCGTTTTGAAAAGTTCTTCTTCGGGCATCAGTCGATACCACGTCGACTAGCGGGATATAGCACCAACCCGCTTTCCACGCGTTGGTAACGGCACGTACTTGCGAACCGATATCTCGTAACTGTGGGTTCCGCGCTCTAAGATAATCGAAATGTCTTTACTCGGATCGTCAAAAATCAGGGTGTGGACGACAAACGAGTCCAGTTTTGGGTACTCTATCTCACACGTTTTGCGGAAGGGTTTGGCTTCATTACGCTGATCACGCTGCTGCCGTACTACATCAATTCGCTCGATCCGTCGAGTACGACCGTTCTCGGGATAACGATTAGCACTGGTCTCATTATCGGGCTGTATACGACCGGATTTACCCTCGCCCAGACCGTCGCTGTCGTCCCGCTCGCCTGGGCAGGTGATCGCTTCGATAAACGGCTCGTCTTGCTCATCGTGCTCGGTGTCGGCGTTGGCGTTTACGCGCTGTTTCCGGTCGTCGATTCGAGCGCTTCCTTCATCGCTATCCGTGCGCTTCAGGGGATCGCCGTCACCGGGACTGGCCTGATGACGCTGTCGCTCGTCGGCCAGATCGCCGACGTGGGGACGCGAGCGAACTACATCGGGAAGGCGAACGCAGCGAGTTTTGGGGCGTCGATACTCGGCAGTATCAGCGCGGGGACGCTCTACGACGCGTTCGGGTTCGGTCCGATCTTCCTCGTCATCGTCTGCATCATGGTCGTTGCCTGGGTCGGAACCTTCTGGTTCCTGAACCCGGACGAGACGCGAATCGAAGGGTTCCCGTTTTCGGGGTTGGCACTCAATCGGCGCATCTTGACGCTCTCGACGTTCCGCTTCCAGTACGCGTTCGCTGTAACTCTCGTTCGAACGTGGGTGCCGATTTTCGCCGGCGTTTCCGCTGCTGAAGGCGGACTCGCCTATGGCGGCTTCGCCGTCGCGCTGACGGTCGTCGCTGAAAAGTTCACTAACATGTGCTGCCAACCGTTTACCGGACGGCTCTCGGACGGATACGGACGGGCACTGTTCGTCTTTGCAGGTGGGGCAGCCTACGGACTCATCGCGTTGGTCGTCCCGCTCTCACCATGGCTGGGGGGAGTACTCGGGTTTCCCGCTGAACTCGTCGTAACAGTTCCCGGTGTGCTCGCCGGGAGCACGCTCCCTGCGTGGCTGCCATACGACTCGATTACCGATCAACTCGTACTGATTGGCGAGGTATCTCCGGCATTTTTCCCGCTCGTTTTCCTCTCCGGACTCCTCGGCATCGCCGATAGCTTTCGTGAACCAGCAAGCATGGCGTTGTTCGCCGACGAAGGCACCGAGGAAGGTGGTGTCGCCTCGAGTTTCGGTATCCGTGAACTCGTCTGGCGTCCAGGAAGCGTGATCGCTCCGCTGCTCGGTGGTTGGCTGATGGTCGAGGTGAGTATGGCGTCGGTCTTCTACGTCGGTGGTGCGTTCGCGCTGACTGGCGTGACGACGTTTCTTGTTATTCTCGTGCGTTTCCATGGACGAAGCGCGCTCTTGGAGTGGTGAGGAAAATCGATTCGAATTCTCGTTGTCTCCCGTAGGACTCTTGCAGGAGACCGTGAGATACTCTTGCAATTGACTGTATAGGTAGCTTGAAGAAAAGCGCGATCAGATGCCACTGAGTTGTTCGTGTACTCGCCGGTACTCCGCCGAAATTGAACCATCCGTTCGTTCTTCAATCCAGACGATTCCATCGACGATCTCTCTCAGTGCAGAGAGCGTTGCCTCATTGTGTCTGGTGTACTCGAGACCGAGGACGACGAGCCCCGAGTCAGTCCGCCCCTCGATGAGGTGTTCGAGGACACTGATAGTGCGTTCCAGACCCTCGTCTGCGAGTAGCGGCGTGAGTGATCGAATCCCAAAATGGGTCGTCCGGCTATCGCTCGCCATCGAGGCTTCTAGCTCCCAGAGTGCGAGTACGAGCCGAGTCAATTCGACTGAGTGTGGTAACGAGACGACTGGATACTTTTGAAACGGGGAGGAAGGATGGTTTTGCGGAGTCGCATCGACGACCCCGAATCGACCCGAATCTGGTGATTCGAGAGCCGTTTGCTGGCGGATCGTTCGTTCAGCAGAAATAGCCGTCGTGACGACAATTCGGCGTTCTTCGGGAGACGTATAACGATCCAAAATCCGGAGCGAGACGGCGTGCTCCTCCAGTGGAGCGGGTTTTGCGACGAGGATCACTGAATCCTCGGTAAGACTGTCTGGAAGTCCCTCGAAATCGAGTGCTCGGAGGTGTTCGTCGGAGTTGGGTGTTGGCATAGGTGTTTTTCGAGTCTGGGTTAGTCACTCACTGTTCGATTCTGGAGTCGATGACTGATCGAGCGTACAGAGTGTCGGTTCGGGATAGTACCGTTCACCGCTCGATTGGCATACTGCGACGACGGTCGAATCAGTCGTCGTCACTGAAACACCCGCTTCCAACGGGTCAATCGTTGCTTCTTCGAGCTCACCCCCGCAGGCTGCACAGGGAAGGTCACGTTCTGAAGTCATGATTCACAGGATACGTCTGGTATACCGCTCAGCAGAGATTCCACGGACCGGTTTCAAGCAAATGTGCGGCCAAATCGATCAGATCCGATATGGGGCAGCTACGAACGGTGAAGATAACCTGGCCGCACTGAAGCTGAATTCTAGTTTTCTAGTGACGCGTAAGTATTTTTCGTCCATTTTTGACGTCCCTTCATAACGACATAGTTGAACCGCTGGAACTATACCACTGGGTCCTCATCCTGTTACTATGGGTTTTGGAAGCTACGATGAGTCTGAGCAACAGCATCAAAACGCGGATACAGAAGATGACGAAGATGCTGCCGTGAGTGTCCACGAACACGAACACGAGGGTACGATTACTGTCGAAAACGGTAGTTCGACCGACGACCTACTCGGCCAACTCAAAGACATCAAAGACAAGAAAGCACAGGACGACGAGTGAGGTCGCTGTTAGATCGTCCCATCGTCGAGTGAACCTATACTTATAATTCGCACATCAGCAAACATTGCCTAGAGATATTTCAGGAGCGTATCACTCGAGCGGGTGGGTCGCGCTTCAATTCAAACTAGCTGGATAATATCTCCGTTCGATGAAGCGTGGATATCTCGCCCAAGTGCGTATCCTTGATTCGAGGCGAGGTCGATGTAACCGGAGAAGCCTTTGAGGTCCTGGTGAGCGGGGATGATGTGTTGAGGCTGAAGCGCGTCGAGCATCGCGTAGTGGCCCTCCTGACAGAGGTGACCCGACACGTGAATATCGGAATACACGCGGGCGCCCTGCATGCCGAGCAGTTTCTCGGCCTGGTATCGCTGGCCCTCGTTGGTTGGTTCGGGGATGACGCGGGCGGAGAAGACGACTTTGTCGCCGTCGTCCAGTTCGTAGGAGGTCTCACCGCGAGCCATGCGGGTGAGCATCGCGCGGGGTTCGCCCTGGTGGCCCGTGACGATAGGGAAGAAATCCTCTTTGCCATCGTTCATAATGCGCTCGAACGACTGGTCGATCGATCTTCGATACCCA
This sequence comes from Natronosalvus rutilus, assembly GCF_024204665.1. Classification (NCBI taxonomy): domain Archaea; kingdom Methanobacteriati; phylum Methanobacteriota; class Halobacteria; order Halobacteriales; family Natrialbaceae; genus Natronosalvus; species Natronosalvus rutilus. Next base: position 2,558,190 of record NZ_CP100355.1, read on the forward strand.
AACATACCCAGATTGTCCGGGAAGTCGACGAAGCCGAGTCGTTCCGCAGTGCCGGAGTACTTCTCCATCGAGCGCCCGAGTAGAACGGGCTGGCGGCCGATGTCGTCGGCGAACTCGACGAGACTCTTCACGCGAGCGATGTGTGAGGAGAACGTGGTGGCGACGATGCCGCCGTCGTAGTCTTCCATGCTGTAGAGGACGTCGCGCAGGTGTTCACGAGCGACGTTCTCGGAGGGGGTTCGGCCCTTCTTGTTCGCGTTGGTGCAGTCCTCGATGTAACAGAGGACGCCTTCGCCCTCGCGCCCGATCTCACGGAAGCGCTTCATGTCGATGGGGTCGCCGATGACCGGCGTGTGGTCCATGCGCTTGTCCAGGCCGTAGACGATGGCGCCTTCGGGCGTGTGGAGGACCGGGTTGATCGCGTCGATGATCGAGTGGGTGACGTTGACGAACTCGAGTTCACAGCCGTGATCCCCGATGGTCATCGACTCGCCCGGGTCCATCTCGACGAGGTCGCTGTCCGAACTGAATTTGTCTTCGTCCTCGAGTTCCTGTTCGACTAACGCGAGCGTAAATGGCGTCGCGACGACGGGGGCGTCGTAGCGGTGGGCGAGCTTCGAGATCGCGCCGATGTGGTCGAGGTGACCGTGGGTGGGGACGATCGCCTGGACGTCACCGTCGAGGTCGCTCATGACTCGATCGTCGGGGATGGCGCCCATGTCGATCAGATCGAGGCTGTGCATGTTCTCCGTCTGGATGTTGTCGTGAATGAGGACCTTCGAGAGGTTCAGACCCATGTCGAAGATGACGACGTCGTTTCCTGCGCGAACGGCAGTCATCTGCCGTCCAACTTCTTCGTAACCGCCGATGGTTGCAATTTCGATTTCCATAGATTGGCCGATCATAGCGGTCCAGACACAGGGAATGGGAAGAGAGCGAGTACAGCGTCAGTGAGATGCGTCGATCGCGGTAACACACGTGTTCGTCGTCGTGACGTTCACCCGCATCCGTGTGAGGGACAGCGCGTCTTTCGGTTAGATAGATAGTGACTCTTCGAACCTATATACTTCGGGGTTCGTGCTCGAGAAGCACACCCAATAGGCGACTGGCGCCCACTCGAGGTGGTTCTCATGGACGACGAACGGTTCTAAAGAGTCCGACGCCGTCTGGTCAAGATTACAGCGTGAGAACGGGGTTGGGGCAGATTTGAACCGAAGGAAGACGTTCTTGCTCGCTCACTCCGTTCGCTGTGCGAGCTGCGACTTTCAGGGTTCAAATCTACCCGTGACAACTTTTCAGCGACAAGCGACTCGCTACGCTCACGACTTCGTCGTTCGCATTTCCGTGGCGCGTAGCGCCACGCTACGCTCGTCGCGTTGTGTCGCTGAAAAGTGGGTTGGGGCAGATTTGAACTGCCGGCCTCCTCCATGTCAAGGAGGTGTCATAACCAGACTAGACCACCAACCCGTCCGGTTCGTGTCTTCGTCCTGCAGTCAATCGTTGCCCGCCACCCTAATTGAAGGTTTCGAATCGGTGGCCGTGCGCGAGTCCTCACCACGGACGAGGCTCCGACACGCTTAAGTCGATGTACTTGTTTGATCATTACAAGACAAACCCGTACATTGGTGTCCCCCTATGAAACCATACGTCGAACACGTAACTGACGGTCACGACCTGACGCAAGCCGACGCTCGAGCCGCCTCCAACGCGGTCTTCGAGGGTGCAACCGAGGCCCAGATCGGCGCGCTGCTGACGGCCCTGCGCGCGAAAGGCGAAACGGAAGCCGAAATCGCGGGCTTCGCGGAGGGCATGCGAAACGCCGCGCGAACGATCGACCCCGACCGCGAACCGCTCGTCGACACCTGCGGTACCGGAGGCGACGACTACAACACGATCAACGTGTCGACGACGAGCGCCATCGTCGCCGCGGGTGCGGGCGTGCCAGTCGCCAAACACGGCAACTACTCGGTGTCGTCCTCGTCTGGCAGCGCCGACGTGCTCGAGGAGGTCGGCGTCACCATCGACGCCGAACCGCCGGCCGTCGAGCGGACCATCGAGGACGAGGGCATCGGCTTCATGCTCGCTCCCGTCTTTCACCCTGCGATGAAGGCCGTGATCGGGCCGCGTCAGGAACTCGGCATACGAACGATCTTCAACGTCCTCGGCCCGCTCACGAACCCCGCCGGCGCGGACGCCCAGGTCGTCGGCGTGTACGACCCCGATCTGGTTCCGATCCTCGCTCGGGCGCTCGCGCGAATGGACGTCGACCGGGCGCTCGTCGTCCACGGAGCCGGCACCGACGAGATAGCCATCCACGGCGAGACGCGAGTCGCCGAGGTCGACGGCGAAACGGTCCAGGAGTACACCCTCGAGCCGGCCGACCTCGGCCTCGAGCGCCACGCCATCGACGACATCTCGGGCGGAACGCCCGCGGAAAACGCCGCCGACCTGCGAGGCATCGTCGAGGGGGACGTCGACGGGGCCAAACGCGACGTCATCCTGGCGAACGCCGGCGCCGCCATCTACGTCGCCGGCGAGGCGCCGACCCTCGAGGCCGGCGCGGACCGCGCGTTCGAGGCGATCCGGAGCGGAGACGCGAGCGCGACGCTCGAGCGACTGTGCGGAGTCGCCCCGGAGGTCCGGTGACGTGACGCGCGTCAAGATCTGCGGCCTCACTCGGGAGACCGACCTCGAGGCGGCCGTCGACGCCGGTGCTGACGCCGTCGGAATCGTCTCGGATGTCCCGATCGACACGCCGCGCGACGTCGCTCCCGAGCGGGCGGCCGATCTGGTTGCCGCCGCGCCGCCGTTCGTGACGACCGTCCTGGTAACCATGCCGACTGGCCCCGAGCGATCGATCGAACTCGTCGAGCGAGTCGACCCGGACGCGATCCAGATCCACGGCGGGATGCGCCCCGGCGACCTCGCGTACCTCCGTGCCAAGGTCGACGCGCAGGTGTTCCTCGCGGTCGACGCGGAACGGGTGACGGCCGCCTCGCGGTACGACGACCTCGCGGACGCGTTGGTCGTGGACTCGGCGGGCGAACAGGGCGCGGGCGGGACCGGGGAGACCCACGACTGGGAACGGACCCGGGCGGCGACCGCGGACCTCGAGTCGCCCGTGATCCTCGCCGGCGGGTTGACGCCCGACAACGTCGAGGACGCCATTCGGACCGTCTCGCCGTTCGCCGTCGACGTCTCGAGCGGTATCGAAGCCCGCCCCGGCGTCAAAGACCTGGACGCCGTCCGATCGTTCGTCGAGCGAGGCCGCCGAACGGCGACGAACGACTCTCGTCCACGAGTGGTCGAGCCGTGAGAGATTTCATGCACGTTACGAGGGAGCGATGACGGATTCCAGACCGACGACCACGATACAATCTGCCAACACGGCGACGCTCGAAACCGACCGCGAGACCTTTCGTGCCTACGCGAACGCCGCCGACCGATCCGACCGACCGGCCGTCGTACGCGTCCAGGCGACGCTCGAGGTTGAGACGACGCCGCTCGCCGCCTACGCTGCACTCACCGGGAGAACGGCGACGGGCCGCACCGAAGCCAGCGAGCACGACGGCAAGCGAACGCCCTACGCGTTCCTGCTCGAGAGCGCCGAAAAGACGCCCTCGAGCGACCCGGACGGGGCCTTCCAGCCGAACGCGAGCACGGCGGAGCGCCACGCCCGCTTCTCGTACGTGGGCTACGATCCCGACGCCGTCGTGACGGTCGGGTCCGAGGGAGTCGAGGTCGAGGCGCTCTCGACTGCGGCGCCGCTCGAGGCGATCGAAATCGATAGCAGTGGGGCCGAATCCGGGGCCAGACCTGGGACCGGGATCGGGGCTGGGGACACCCTCGACGCACTCCGTGGCGCACTCCCCGACGTCCGCCTCGAGAACGTGCCAGACCGGGACCGCCAGCACTTCGACGGCGGACTCGTCGGTTTTCTCGCCTACGACGCCGTCTACGACCTCTGGCTCGAGGAGGTCGGTCGCGAGCGACCCGAGTCGCGATTTCCGGACGCTCAGTTCGTCCTGACGACGAAGACGCTGTCCTTCGACGAACGGGACGGGTCTGTTTCGCTCGTGTTCACGCCGGTCCTCGAGGCCGACGACGACCCGGACGCAGTGTACGACGAGCTTAAGGCCGAAGCGACGCGCGTCCTGGAGACGCTGGAGTCGGCGACGGCACTCGAGACCGGGGGTTTCCGTTGCCAGGGCGAGACCGCTGGCTCGAAGGAAGACTACGAGGCTTACGTCGAGAAGGCCAAAGAGCACGTCCTCGACGGCGACATCTACCAGGGCGTGATCTCCCGTCGGCGGGAACTCCGCGGCGACATCGATCCGCTGGGCTTTTACGAGTCGATGCGGGCCGTGAACCCCTCGCCGTACATGTACCTGCTCGAGCACGACGACCTCACCGTCGTCGGCGCGAGCCCGGAAACGCTCATCTCCGTTCGCGGGCGCGAAATTATGTCGAACCCCATCGCAGGGACCTGCGACCGAGGCTCGAGCCCCGTCGAGGACCGTCGACTGGCCGGCGAGATGCTCGCCGACGGCAAGGAACGAGCCGAGCACACGATGCTGGTCGACCTGGCGCGAAACGACGTTCGACGGGTCGCCGAGGCGGGATCGGTCCGCGTCGACGAGTTCATGAACGTCCTCAAGTACAGCCACGTCCAGCACATCGAGTCGACGGTCACCGGCACGCTCCGGGAGGACCTGGACGCGTTCGACGCGACCCGTGCAGCGTTCCCCGCCGGGACGCTCTCGGGGGCGCCCAAGGTCCGGGCCATGGAGGTCATCGACGACCTCGAGGACGAACCACGCGGGCTCTACGGCGGCGGCGTCGGCTACTTCTCGTGGACGGGCGACGCCGACGTCGCGATCGTCATCCGGACGGCGACGGTCGAGGAACGGGACGACGACCAGCTGATCACGGTTCGGGCGGGCGCGGGACTCGTCGCCGACAGCGACCCGTCCGCCGAGTACGACGAGACCGAGAAGAAGATGGGTGGCGTAGTGAGCGCCCTCGAGCGGATCGACGTAGACTCAAGTGCGAGCGGGGGTTCGGAGCACAGCGGTGAAGGTGGCGACCGGGATCGTTGCGAGCGGGGCGAGTACGACGAACAGGACGAGGCCGACGGACAGGACGACCACGACGAGCACAGCGAGCACGGCGAAAATGCCGTCGCGGAGGCTCGCCGATGAGTTCCTCGCGCGACGACCGCGTCGTCGGCGCACCCGCCGAGACCGAAACTGAACCGTCTCGTCCAAACGTCCTCGTCGTCGACAACTACGACTCGTTCACGTACAATCTGGTCGAGTACGTCAGCGAGCACGCCGAGACGACGGTCCTCAAGAATACCGCTTCGCTCGAGGACGTCCGCGCGGTAGAGGCCGATGCAATCATCATCAGTCCCGGCCCCGGCCATCCGAAGAACGACCGGGACGTGGGCGTCTCGATGGACGTCATCCGGGAACTGCGATCGACGATTCCGATCCTCGGCGTCTGCCTCGGCCTCGAGGCTGTCGTCTACGCCCTCGGCGGGACGGTCGACCGCGCTCCGGCGCCGATTCACGGGAAGGCCTCACCCGTTTCCCACGACGGGCAGGGCGTCTTCTCGGGGCTCGAACAGGGGTTCCAGGCCGGCCGGTACCACTCACTCGTCGCGGTGGACGTGCCCGACTGTCTCGAAGTGACGGCGACGACCGACCACGACGGCGAGTCGCTCGTGATGGGCGTTCGCCACGTCGACCCGGACGTGCCGCTCGAGTGCGTGCAGTTTCACCCAGAAAGCGTCCTCACCGCTGCCGGACACGACGTCATCGAGAACTTTCTCGACGGAATCGGTTCTCAGAACGGAAGGACGTCGAGATAGCCGACGGTGTACAGTCCAGCGAGGACGACGGCGGCGACCAGACCGATTCGGATCGCCATCTTGATCGCGAACCTGACCGCGGCGACGACGACGAAGAGGACGACGAGTGCCGCGAGCACCATGAGCACCGGTGAACCTGTAATCGGATCGAGCATAACTACCTACGCGCGCTATAGATACCTAATACTTCCGACCATCTTGACAGTAATTCGGAGGTGAACGTTTCGTCGGCGACAGCCAGTCGAGTCGCTCGAGCCGCGAGTCGAGGTGACGCATCGAAACCACGAACGGATCAGGCACCCCACCGTGTCGTGTGTTCGCGAGATCGTCACGCGAACCAGTCGAAAAACTAAAAACTGCCGTACGTAGCTTCTCCGAACGGAAATGCGATCACTTTCGGTCCCCTCTGGAAATCATTAAGACCGTTGGGTTCCTAGTGACTCACAGACGCCACGGCGGCAGTCTCAGTCGCCGGTTTCATTTGCGAGCACCGACAGGTATAAACACAACTGAAATTGCGTTCTTACAACTCAGGTAGATTTATAGGGTTGGGAGAACACCAAACCGTCGTCACTACTCATGGAACGGAACACTCAATTTTCGGGGAAACTCGCGTCAGGAGACTCCTGCGTACTCGAGGTGGCACGCGCATGAGCGAGTCCGAACTCACCGCGGACGACCTCACGTTACCGATCAAGCGCACCGAAGGGGAGACACTCGAGGAGCGAATGACGGCCAACGCCTACCAGAACATCCTTCCTGCCCGCTACCTCCGGAAGGACGCCGACGGCGAACTCGCCGAGACCCAGGAGGAGTTGTTCGAGCGCGTCGGGAAGAACATCGCGCTGGCCGAGGCGGTGTACGAGGCGAACAACCAGGACCTCGAGATCACGGTCACGCCAGACCAGCTCAAGCCGGGTCACCCGCGCCGGGACGAACTCGCCGCGGAGGTATTCGGGGAGGGGACCACCGTGGACGACGATATCGAGACAACGCTGACCGAGCGGAACGTCAACAAGTTCGCCTACGACACGATCGTTCCCGAACTCCCGGAACCCGTGCGGGAGCACGTCGAGGACGTCGCCGAGACGTTCATCGAGGGGATGGAGAGCCTCTCGTTCATGCCGAACTCGCCGACGCTGATGAACGCCGGCGACGAACTCCAGCAGCTCTCGGCGTGTTTCGTCATGAGCCCCGACGACGATCTTGCAGACATCCACGAGACGGCCAAGAAGGCCGCCGAGGTTTTCCAGTCCGGCGGCGGCGTCGGCTACGGCTTCTGGCAACTGCGCCCGTTCGGAGACAGCGTCGGCTCTACGGGCGGCATCGCCTCCGGGCCGATCACCTTCATGCGGACATACGACCAGCTCTGTGAAACCATCGCGCAGGGCGGGACGCGGCGAGGCGCCCAGATGGGCATCATGCGCGTCTCGCACCCGGACGTCATCGAGTTCATCCACGCCAAGAACAAGGACGTCTCGCTGGCGCACACCCTGCGGCTCAACGACCCCGACGACTATACGTACACGACGTTCGCCGAGGCGCTCGAGGAGGCCCGCGACCTGATCGACGACGACGGGAAGGTACCGAAACACCTGCGCAACGCCGTCGAGGGCCACCTCTCGAACTTCAACATCTCCGTGGGCGTCACGGACGCGTTCATGGAAGCCGTCCAGGACGGCGAGGAGTACACGTTCACCAACCCGCGGACCGAGGAGCCTCACATCGCCACCGCCGAGACCAAAGAGATGTACGAGCGCTACGACCTCGGCGAGTACGTCGAGGTTGGCGAACCGCTCTCGGTGCCCGCCGAACTCATCTGGGAACGCATCGTCGAGGGCGCCCACGAGAACGGCGAACCGGGGGTCATCTACCTCGAGCGGGTCAACAAGGAACACTCCTTCGACGTCGAGGAGCACCCCGACCACCGGATTCTGGCGACGAATCCCTGCGGCGAACAGCCGCTCGAGGAGTTCGAGGCCTGCAACCTGGGCCACATCAACCTCTCGACGCTGGCGGACTTCGACGCCCCCGACTGGCGGGTCTGGTCGGCCGAACACGCCGACGAGTACGAGAGCCACGAAGAGGCCGTCGCCGCGTTCCTCGAGGACGCCATCGACTGGGAGGCGTTCGACGAGCGCATCGAGTACGGGACTCGCTTCCTCGAGAACGTCGTCACCATGTCCGACTTCCCGGTCGAGGAGATCGAAGAGACCGTTCGCCGGATGCGCAAAATCGGGCTGGGCATCATGGGCCTCGCCCAGCTGTACATCCAGCTCGGCATCAAGTACGGCAGCGACGAGGGCAACGAGGTCGCCCGCCAGCTGATGACCCACATCAACCACGGCGCGAAAGCGACCAGCCACGAACTCGCCGAAGAGCGCGGCTCCTTCGCCGACTGGGACGACTCGAAGTACGCGAACCCCACCGAGTACCGCGAGTGGTTCGAGGGTCAGACCGGCGAGTCCGCCGACGACTGGACCGACGGCTACCCCATCCGGAACCACAACGTGACGACCATCGCGCCCACCGGTACGACCTCGATGGTCGGCAACACGACCGGCGGTTGTGAACCCATCTACAACGTCGCCTACTACAAAAACGTCACCGACGACGTCCAGGGCGACGAGATGCTCGTCGAGTTCGACGACTACTTCCTCCGCGTGCTCGAGGCCAACGACGTCGACGTCGAGGCCGCGAAACGCGAGGCCCAGGAACAGATGGCCACGAACCAGTTCGACGGCGTCGAGGGACTCGAGACGGTCCCGGACGCCATCGGCGAACTGTTCGTCATCACCGCGGACCTCTCGGCGAAAGATCACGCCGCGGTCCAGTGTGCCTGTCAGGAGGGCGTCGACTCCGCGATTTCGAAGACGGTCAACGCGCCCAACGACTCCACGCTCGAGGACGCCAAGGACGTCTTCGAGTGGGTCTACGAGCACGGCGGCAAGGGCGTCACCTACTACCGAGACGGCACCCGGACGAAGCAGGTGTTAACGACGCGAGCCGACAACACGGAGTACGCCGACGAGCAGGAAGCGGCCGAAGCGTTGCTCGAGCAGATCGACGACATCTTCGGCGGCCTCGAGCAGTTCTTAGAGAGCGCGGACGTCCGGGAGGTCCTCGAGGCCGACGGGGCGACCCTCGGCGACGAGGACGAACCCGTCACAGTCGACTTCGCCGAGAAGCGCGAACGTCCCGATTCGCTCCAGGGCGTGAGCCAGCGGATCGACACCGGCTACGGCAAGGTGTACGTGACGATCAACGAGGACCCCGAGACCGGCCAGCCGTTCGAACTCTTCGCGAACATCGGTCACTCCGGCGGCTTCACGAACTCCTTCACTGAGGCGCTCGCGAAGGTCATCTCCACGTCGCTGCGTTCGGGCGTCGATCCCGAGGAAGTCATCGACGAACTCTGTGGGACCCGGAGTCCGAAAGTCGCCTGGGACAAGGGCGAACAGATCCAGTCGATTCCGGACGCCATCGGTACCGCGATGCGTCGGTATCTCGACGACGAAATCGACAAACCCTACCCGCGACAGCAGACGCTCGAGGAGTCAGCGGACGCCGAGACTGACGCCGAAACCGGTCTCGAGACCGACGTAGAGGTCGTCGATACCGACCACGAGACCGACGGCGGTGCGGCGACTGCGGACGAACGAGACGCCACGCAGGACCTCATCGACGCCGGCGAGTCACCGGAGTGTCCCTCCTGTGGATCGCTCTCGCTGTACTTCTCGGAGGGGTGTAAGACCTGCGAGTCCTGCGGTTGGAGCGAGTGTTGATCGAGTACTAGTAGCATCCGGCACCGATTCGGATTTTTAGCTTTCCAGATTTTCGATGGCGGGTTCGATTTCACTTGAGGAGTGGCTCTCGAGCCAGTGGCCAACTGAAATCGAATCCTATCTGGCGCATCCCACGTCCGTCGAGAGGTTCTCGAGAGGTTATCGAGATGAGCGGCGAATGTCCGTGTCAGGCCTGAACCCGACGACGTGACCATCCTACGGGGCTCAGTTGAAACCCTGGCGGGTGATACTTCCGACTCGAATACAGCCAGTACAGTTGATACACTACTTGGGCGGGTCTGCGGAGTCACCGAATCCGCTTCCATACGTTTCGATGACATCCGTAATGGTGACTTCGTACGCGTCGTACCACTCAGTCCACCGCTGTTTCGCTCGTTTGTGGTCTGCATCCGCGCCAAACGCATCGAGCGCATCGAGTGTCTCCCAGTAGTAGACGACGAGCACCTCGTCACTTGCTGGGTCGTTCCACGTTCGTTTGCCGCGATACCCGTCCGTCTCTTCGGCAACGGCCTGGATTGAATCGTTCAACTCGTGGAACTCCGCATCGTACTCTCCCGGATCCAGGCGAAACGTAACCAGGTACATCGATACCTGTACCCAGGCGTTCGCGGTCAAAAAGATTCGCTTCCGCGAACACGAGATGCGCCGGAGACACCCCCTGCCAAGCGCGCAGTCCACGCACGATACACGAGGGCAACCTTCGACAGCGCCTCCGACGGAACACTTAGCACGCCCGACGGCGAAACCCAGCCAATGACCGACGCTGGACCCGCGTGTCCCAGTTGCGGGGCCCACCTCTACAAACGTCACTGCAAGTACGTCTGTCCGCAACACGGCGTCGTCTACGATTGTTCTGATCCGTTTCGATAGTCCCAGTCGACAGCAGGCTCAGCGACTTCGATACTCCCACGACGGCGGACGACTCACCGACTGAGTTCACCGAAACGACTACCCCCTCGAGTGCCCCACGTTCTGACGATTCCCGTCGCATGCCCACCAAACCGACGATTCTCGGCGTCGACGACGAGCGCGACCTGGTCGACCTCTACGCGAGCTGGATGCGCGACAGCTACGCCGTTCGCACCGCCTACACGGGTCGCGGCGCACTCGAGCAGTTGAGCGACGAGGTCGACGTCGTGCTGCTCGATCGACAGATGCCCGATCTCACCGGCGACGAGGTCCTGGACGAACTCCGCCGTCGAGGCCACGACTGCTGGGTCATCATGGTCACCGCCGTCGACCCCGGACTCGACATCATCGATCTCGACGTCGACGACTACGTGACGAAGCCGGTCTCGCGAACGACGTTGACGCGCCTGATCGAAACCCTCCGCGCGAAGTCGCGATACGGTCAGCACGGTCGCCGCGAAGTGGCGGCCCTCTCGAACAAGAAGGAAGCGATCGACGGTTCCCTCTCGATCGATGACCTGGAAGGAACCGAGCGATACCGACAACTCGAGGCGGATCTGCAGGAACTCGGTAACTCGATGGGAGACGGGTTTGCCGAAGGGGAATAGCGCAGGGGTTCGCCGAAGTCGAGTAGCGCAAGGATCTGCCAGGGACGAGTAGCGCAAGGATCTGCCGAAGGCGAGTAGCGCGAATACCGTGAGGACACAGGAACGTGAACGGAGACGCGTCTCCGTTCACTCGAGCGACGTCCTCGCGGTCGACCCGGTTCGGAGATGGCTGTAGATCGACGGTGCGAACAGTGCGACGGCGACGACCGCCGCCGATCCGGCGAGGACGAGCCCGTGCTGACCGACCCCGTCGACCAGGACGTCGTTCGTGAGATTGGCCGCCGAGGCACCGACGAGAACGGCTGCGATCGTCCACGGCAGCTCACCGAGGGCCGTTCCGACGACGAGGTGTCGAAGCCGGACCTCGCTGACGGCGGCGGCGGCCGTCGCGACGTCCGAGGGAATCGGGGCGAGTCGCGACGTGACGACGCCGCGAACGGGGCCGACGGCGTCGTAGTACTGGTCGATCACGTCGCAACTCCGCCCGAGGATGCCTGCGAGTGGGCGTCCCTCGCCGGCCAACCGGTCGGTTCCCCCGACGAGCCAGCGAACCACGAGGTAGGTCGGAATTACGGTCAGCGAGACGCCGAACAGGGCGACGGGGAGGCCGAGAACCGCGCCATAGCCGTAGCCGACTAGGACGGCGAGCGGCGTCGTCGGCCACGCGAAGAGGGGCCGGACAGCGTACAGGACGGCGACGGCGAGTCCGAACCGGTACGGGTCGCCGGCGACGGATTCGAGCACGCCGACCGTGGCCGACGGCGAGACGAGCAGGCTCGCGAGGAAGACGAGACCCACGAGTACCGTCCCGAGGAGGGCTCGAGTGGTGATCGGCGACGCCATCGATTGGCCGGAGGTTCGAACGCCGGGGTTGAAACCTTTCTGTCTCGTGATGTTCTCCCGAGGTGATAGCAGCGGTTCCCTTCCTTCCAATCTCCGTGTTGTTCGGTACTGAGAGCACCAAACCGGCCGATAGGGCCGAGCGCCGACACAACGTTTATCACTATCCACGGAACACTCGAGAGCGAGCACGATGGCCGAAGACGACCGCGTCGACCTCGGACTCGCTCTCCTCGAGCGACTCGAGCACGAGTCGCTCCCGCTCCCGGCGGTCGTCGACCGGATCGAGACGATCACTACGGATCCCGCGGTGACGCGAACGATCCTCGACGAGGCGGAACTGCGTGGCATCATCGACCGGGAGGACGGCATCGTTCGCGTGAAGAGCCGCCAGTACGTCCGGTTCGAAGAACAGGTCGTCACCAGGGACGGCGAGTTCTCCTGTCGACGCTGTGGCGCCGGGCTCTCGACGGGTCACTTCATCAAGCTCGAGGCCGGCGAACTCGGGCCGTTTGGCTCGTCGTGTATCAGGAAAGTCACGGGGCGAGAGTGAGGGCGGTGGTCATGTCAGAAACGCCGCCGTAACGCCATAACTATACGTTCGGGAGTTGCTATAATTCCGGTAGCTTTTATAATTCCGATAGCTTCTATAGTCTCGATAGCTTTGCCAGCAACAGTTATCGACCCTGCCGAAGCTCCTCGATCAACTGTTCGATAGTCGCCTGCTGCGCCTCGAGCAACTCGGTCTGGGCCTCGACGGCCGACTCGAGCGACTCGATCCGCTCGAGCAGCTCCGGGTCGGCCGAGGGCGAGTCGGTCGTCGACGTGTCCCGGACTGTGCCGGTCGAGACCGAAGATCGACCGGTCACGCTGGATTCGTCGTGCAGGGCGTCGTCGGCGGTCTGCTGCTGGGCTGTCTGCCCGGCACCTTCGTCCGTATTTGACCCCAAATCGAAGGCGCTCGAGGAGCCGAGTGGGTCGCTGGATGAGTCGGTCTCGGTCGGTTCCTGGCTCGCGGTCGTCTCCCCGCCGAGGTCGTCTGGCTCCGGTGGGTTCGCATCCAGCGGGTCGACACCGATACCAAAGTCGACGCCTGACGCCGACTCGGTCGTCGGTTCGTCTGCATCGTCTTCGTCTGCTGCGAGGAGTGCGTTGAGTTCCTCGAGCGTCTCGACGTCGTGGAACGAACAGAGCGCGCGCTTGAGGCGTTCAGCGACCTCGTCGGCCTGGTCATTCGGGGCTTTGATCCGCTGCTGGCGACCGTCCACCCCGAGGACGACCTGCGTGGCGACGCTGCCGTCCTCGAAGGAGAGGTTCGTCACGTCGGCGTAGTGGTACTGCTCGAAGTCGCTGTCCCAGACGGCCTCGCCGATGTGTTTGACGAGTCGATCGCTCGTGATGATCAGGGTGAGTTCGCTGAAGCGGAACGTCTTGAGGACGGTTTCGCCCGAGTCGGTGATGTCGTTGCCGGTGAGGACGCCGGCGAGAACGGGGTGGAGGACCTCGTCGGTTCGATTGCCCGGAATCGTGAACTCGCGTTCGCCATCGAGGGGGTACTCGAGCGTAAATCGTGTCTTTCGGCGCCCCTCCGAGAGGGTGAGTCGGTCGGCGTCGTGCGAGAACGTGTCGACGGATTCGTCGCTCAGCAGTCCTTCGGCGCGATAGATGATGGTCCTGGAGGGTGTGATGAACAGTTCGTCGTCACCACCGAGTGGCACTCGAGCGGCGATTTCCTCGCCCTCGAGCGTCGACTGGACGATACCGGGAACGGTCATGCACCGTGGTTCGTATGGGCTGGTGATAAATCCGTGGGTAGGGATTACACGCCGTCGGCGAATGGGAAGGTTAAAGAAACACAGCGAACAACCGGCAGTTGCAGCAAGCCCGGGTGGCTTAGCTGGACATAGCGCCGCACTCATAGGGTTCAGAGATTCGGTGCGGTTTCGCCTTGGAAGCCTCCGTGTCCCTCGAGGACTCTGCCGAGCCTCGAACCTGGGACATGCGGAGATCGAGGGTTCGGAGCCCTCCCCGGGCATATTACCATTTGTGTCGGTGCCCGCTATTAACGACCCCGAGCTGTGCGTCTCCTCACTGGTGTACGGGGTGGGTAGCCTGATCCGGCTTTCCCGACGGGCGCGAGAGAACTCGTCGGCAACCGGTGGTGTACGAAATCGACGAGGGACAATCGATCGCGACGGGTCGTCGAGGACATCATCTACAGTGAGAGTAACGGATACCAGGCCCCGCAAACTCACTTCTCTCAGCGGTGTGTAACCCGAATCGGGTACTTACAGTGTGCGCCCGGTGACGTTCGCGTCGGTTCCGCTACCTCGATCGTAGCGAGCGGGTATTCTCGAAGAAGTGGGAAACCCGCAACTACAACCGTCATCGAATGCGATCTTTCCGGAGAGCCCGAGTTTCGGGCAGTCCGTACTTTCTCGAAGCCGAAAAATCGGCTCCTGCCAGGTCAGTCCTTTTTTGGCTCGAAGCCGGAGTCGAGTCATGACGACCCACGTGAGCGTCGAGCAGGTTAGGTGGTGGCTCGACGAGAACGCCATCCAGGACGTTACGCCTCACTCTCAGGAGGAAACGGAGTTCAACCTGCAGGTGACCCTCTCACGCCTGCCGATTCACCTCATCCAGGAGGAGAAGCGGGGTCCGATTCGAGTCGTCGGGCGTAGCGCGTTCGACACCGAACGGGCAAAGCGACTCATCCGTGAAGAGGAGTCGCGCACAGAGCTACTGGCCCAAATCGGGCCGGTACTTGCTGCGACGCCCGGGTTCTACACGTTCCTCGACGAGGAGGACCGCGCCTGTGAGCTTCGGAACGCCGAGGTGCTCCAGCTAGAGCACCGGATCTATCCCGGTGAGGCGACTCAACAATCGTTGATGGACAGCGTGATGGGAATCGCCACCGGGATGCGCTACGTCCAGAACGTGCTGGCGGCGACGCATCCCGGGCCATCAGTGGAATCCGATGAATCCACCGACGAGAGTTCCTCAGAATCGGCTACTCCCTCCACCGACGAAACGGACGCGGTCTGATTCCCTTCGATTTGCCAAAAATGCATCGGGCTATAAGCCTCTATCGTACTCACGACGCTCTCGATTGCAGATTCCGAAGCCTCCGGACGTGAAACGGAATGTCACGTACGGCGTTACGTCGTTCGCTTGCAGCGGAGCTACCGACTCGAGCAGGCGCTCCGTCGCCCGATACTCACGCGTCGCCGCCCACCGCCGGAAGCGTAACCGAAAACGTCGAGCCCTCGCCGGGCTCGGATTCGACCCGGATATCGCCGTCGTGGCGCTCCGCGATCCGCTTACAGACCGCGAGGCCGATGCCGGTTCCTGATACCTCGTCCTCGCTGTGGAGCCGCTGGAAAATGTCGAAGATACGTTCCGTCTCGTCCGGATCGATCCCGACCCCCTCGTCGCGAACCGAGACGACCCAGCGTTCGCCATCCCGTTCGGCCGTCACGTCGATTATTGGTGGTTCGTCGCCGCTGTACTCAATCGCGTTCGAGACGAGGTTCTGGAAGAGCTGACGAAGCTGGCTCGGATCGCCTTCGACGCGGGGGAGGTCGTCCACCTCGAGATCGGCGTCGCGCTCTCGAAGCTTGAGCTCGAGGTTTTTGCGAACGTCAGCGAAGACGTCGTCCAGGTCGACCGGTTCGAACGGTTCCCGCTGCGTCTCGACGCGCGAGTACTCGAGGAGCCCGTCGATCATCGCTCGCATTCGCTCCGCACCGTCCACGGCGTACTCGATGAACTCCTCGCCGTCCTCGTCGAGTTCGTCGGCGTAGCGACTCTCGATCAACTGGAGATAACTGGTGACCATTCGAAGCGGTTCCTGGAGGTCGTGGGAGGCGACGTACGCGAACTGCTCGAGTCGCTCGTTCGATCGCTCGAACTGTTCGTTCGTCTCCTCGAGTTGGTCCTGGACTCGCTCGAGGGCCCGATTCTGTCGCTCGAGTTCGAGGGCGTTCGTTTTGGCCCGGGCGGCGTAGGTTCCGATGCCGAACCCGGCGACGCAACTCAACGCGGTAAGAACGGCGAGCGACCGCTGAGGGTCTTCGAGCGCCATGTCCGGTTGCGCGTGATAGATCCCCAGAATACCGAGCATTCCGCCGATTCCGAGAAGCGACCACCGCGCGACGGACGAGTAGAATCGACGGTCGATGGACGACTTCGGGAGACGATACCCGCCGACGAAGACGACGAGGCCTGACCCGGCGATAAACGAGAAGACGACGAACGCGGATCCGAGCGACGTTCCCTCGGACACCACCGTGACGAAGTACCCAGCGCCGACCAAGACGTACAGGAGACCGAGTCCCATCACCGCGTATCGTCCAATTACTTCTCCACGTAGACGAGATGACGTCGACATCGTAATGCACTGGCGTTGGGCACGGTATCAGTTAACGATGTATGTCGATCGTTCGACCGGTCCGTCGTGAACGCCCGACATGGAGGCGGTAAAACGGAGTAACCTATCTCCGAACAAGATAGTTCTCGAACGATGGTAGCGGGAACACCTACCGCTAACAGAACCCGTCTATATGCGGTTGTGGTGAATGTCGATGATGACGACAGTCGCCGAACTCGAGGTCCCCGCCGGCCACTTCGCTGCAGCGACCGCGTTCGAGCGTATCCCGTCGCTCGAGTTCCAGTTCGCAGGGGTGGTCGGGGAGGGCCCGCCACTCGTGTGGGTGTCGGGGGCGAGTCGCAACGAGATTCAGGAGGCGCTCGAGGCGGATCCGACGCTGTCGGTGCTCGCCAGTCTGACTGACGCCAGCCGCGAACGCTGGCTCTTTCGCCTCGAGTTCGACGCGCCGATCACGCAGTTCCAGGAAGTGATCGCCGATCACGGCGGAGCCATCCTCGAGACGACCGGCGAAGATCACCACTGGACGATCGAACTGCTCTTTCACGATCGAGAGTCGCTATCGGCCGCGCACGACGAACTGCTGGACCAAGAGTTCTCCGTCTCGGTGCGTCGCATGACGGAACTGGACGGCGACCTCAGCGAGGAGACGCCGCTCACGGAGACCCAGTACGAGACGATCGTCACAGCGCACGAACTGGGATACTTCGACGTGCCGCGAAAGGTGACCCTGAAAGAACTCGCGGACGAACTCGGTATCTCTCACCAGGCGCTATCGGAACGATTGCGGCGAAGCCACGCGGCGCTCGTGAGTGCCAAGCTAGCCGATGGAGACCAGCAGAAAGTCGATCTCTGACTGAGGACCACTCGACTATTTTCGTGTGGGTCGTGCACTTCGCTCGAGTAACGCGACACTCGAGATGCACGCGGTGAGTGACTACCACCGAATACGTCGGTCAACGCGGGGTTTGATCGACGGATCGCGGACGTCAGGGTCCGGTGGAGGTATCCTGTTTCGAGAACCGCCAGAGGTGCCCGTCTCGAGTACCGCCTGTGATCAACCGAATAGTTCTACACCGACGGACCCATATCATTCTGACAATCGTTTATTTTATGTGAGAATTATACCCAATACGTGCCTAAAAATATGATAGTATTGCCAAATTTGCTTATTAGGTCGAGTTTATGATGGAATCTGGCCAATAGTAGATCGTCGACGGGATCCCCCGCCGACTGAGGAATCGACACATCAACGATCCCTGTGAGTGTAAGTGGCTCACGAACGTCCGTTCGGGTGCCAGGTGACACTGTACTGTGTCATGGTGGATCACTCATGCTCAAGTCGGCCACGCGTTTGCGACCATTCGTGGCTGTGTGGTCGCTGACGTGGTCGTCTTCTACAACCGCCTCTACTGTCGTCGACCGGCGTGTGACGTCGACCCGGATACTGTACGGATTTCTATAGGAATTATCTGGCTGAAGGTGAAAGACCGTACTATGTGGAGTCCCTCACAGAATGGAGATCGGCCAGTTCGCGTCTCGAGCGTGAATTCCAGAACGGAACAAATACGGAGAAAACGATGGTAGACGTCGCCCTCTCGGTTGGTCAAATCCTCGTCGCGTTCGTCCTGGTCTTCCTGAACGGCTTTTTCGTCGCCGCGGAGTTCGCGTACGTTCGGATTCGAGCGACGGCCGTCGACGCGCTCGTCGAGGAAGGGCGCTCGGGGGCGACCATCCTGGAGGACGCGATGGACAACCTCGACGATTACCTCGCCGTGACCCAGCTCGGCATCACCATTTCCTCGCTCGGTCTCGGCTGGATCGGCGAACCCGCCGTTGCAGCCCTGCTCGAGCCAGTACTGGTGTCCGTCTTGCCTGAAGGGGTGATCCACCTCGTCGCCTTCGCCGTCGGATTCAGTATCATCACCTTCCTGCACGTCGTCTTCGGCGAACTGGCCCCGAAGACGATCGCGATCGCCGAAGCGGAGCGTGTGGCGTTGATCGTCGCCCGACCGATGAAGCTCTTCTATTACGTGTTTATCCCCGGGCTCGTCGTCTTCAACGGGACGGCGAATTTCTTCACGCGGCTCATCGGTATTCCGCCGGCCTCCGAGAACGAGGAGGTGCTGACTCAGGAGGAGATCCTCGCCGTGCTGTCGACGGCTGGCCGAAAGGGCAACATCGAGATGGCCGAAGTCGAAATAATCGAGCGCGTGTTCGACCTCGACGAACTCTCGGTCCAGGCGGTCATGGTTCCCCGGCCGGACGTGATCACCATCTCCGCGGACGCACCGCTTCCGGCCGTTCGGTCCAGAATCGTCGAGGAAGGCCACACTCGCTACCCGGTCATCGACCCCGACACCGACGATCAGATCGAGGGATTCCTCGACGCCAAAGACGTCCTCCAGGCTACACACGAAAATCCCGACGCCGATGCGCTGACAGCCGGCGACATCGCCCGTGAGATGCTCGTCTATCCGGAGACCGGTTCAGTCACCGACCTCCTCGAGCAGATCCAGCGCGAACGAAAGCAAATGGTCGCCATCGTCGACGAGTGGGGCGTGTTCGAGGGTATCGTGACCGTCGAGGACGTCGTCGAAGAACTCGTCGGCGACATTCGCGACGACTTCGACGCGGCCACGAGCGAGCCGGAGATCGACCGGCGAGCGGACGGCAGCTACGTCGTCGACGGCGGAGTCACGGTCTCGAGGCTCAACGAGACGCTCGAGACCGCGTTCGAGGCCGACGGCGTCGAGACCGTCGGTGGATTGATCCTGTCTCGAGCGGGTCGCGTCCCGGACGTCGGTGACGAGTTCGAGATCGACGCGTACGAGTTCACCGTTGCAGCGGTCGACGGGGCACGTATCTCGCAAGTCCAGGTCCGGGACGTGGAAGAAGGGACCGCCGACCCCGCAGAAGGTTCGAGTCTCGAGTGACTGGGGGCATGCGGTTTTGAACGAGTGAGAATTCACCCGAATCGGTCGACCGCACGTCGATGCCAGTTTCGATCGGGCCGGGCCGTCTCGAATCGGTAGTGAGGGCGCGTTATCGGGTCGCAAAGTCTCAGGTCGATACTCGGAGGGGATTACCGATTCTTCTCGAGCCAGCCGACGGCGAAGTCGACCATTGCTCGCTGGGGAATCAGCCGCGCGTCGGCGGCGCCGACCGATCCGCGTCGGACGCTCGAGTCGTGTTCGTCCTCGAACGCATTGCCGAGGGTCGCGAAGTCGCTGGTGTCGGTTTCGATGTCCTGGTAGGTGACTGACGCCGGCTCGCCATCCTCGAGGACGGTGGCGACGTTGTCGGTCCTCGACGGATCGATGTCCGCCCGGTACTCGGCGAGGTGGAGGGAGGTGTTGGCGCCGTGATCGACCCCTAACAGAAGGATCGAGCCGGCGCGGTCGTAGACGCCGGCCAGCGGCGAACGCTCCCCCAGACCGTCGTCGAACGCGTGGTCGGCGACGATGGATTCAGCGTCGGCGCCCCAGGCTGCGAACGAGACGCTCGGGTGCTGGCTCCGATAGACGTCGGGATACGATCGAAAACACTCCGGAACGGTGCCGACGCCGCGTGTCGGCGTGGTCGCCGGTCGGTAGGGCGGTCGCTCCCGCCGGATCGTGTCGATCCAGTCGTCGGGAACGGGTGGATTCGACCAGACGGCCGGATTGCTGTACTGTCCGGAGTGGGTCGGCATGACGAGCGTCCCCGCCTCGGTTACGGCGGCCATGAGCGCGTCGACGACGGTCTGGGCGTCCACGCAGACCCACCCGAGGGAACTGAGCGAAGAGTGGACGAGCACCGTATCACCCGCCGTCAGCCCGAGCGCCCAGAGGTCGTCGACGAGCGACGACACTGTCACGGGCTCGTTCACTGCTTCGATCGCATCTCGTTCGGACATGATTCGTCTCACACACAGGAATCATTTGAGTGTTCGGACGCGATCCAGAGCTGAGAGCACGATCTAGCAGGGCTCGATAGTTCGCTATACATCCAGGAGTTTAATACTATAGATTGCGTAGCGTCTGCATGGCCGATCCAGATACCATCACGGACGCGCTCGAAGCGATCCTCGACGTTCCAGCGACCGAGTCCCTCGAGTCGGCGACTGACGTAGAAGTGGCGACCGACGTGGGAGGAGTGAGCGACACGGAAGGACCGACCGACGAGACGACGACGGACGATTCGCCGGCGAAACGGGACGTTCTCACGCTCCTGGAGCGCCGACACGCCCTCTCGATACTACGGGCGATAACGACTGCGGGCGGCCCGAGTCGCTTCTCCGAACTCGAGGACGTGGTCCCGGCCTCTCCCAACACCCTCTCTGCACGCCTCTCCGAGTTCGTCGAGGCCGGCTTGCTCGAGCGAACCGCCTACGACGAGGTTCCTCCGCGCGTAGAGTACGAACCGACCGACGCCGGAGCGACGCTCGCCCCGTTGTTCGTCTACCTCCGCCTGTGGGAGAGTCGGTACGGCGACGAACTCGAGGCCTGAAGGGGGCCGGAAACTCGAGGATTGAACGAGACCCCGGGACCGTGAAGACTGAAACCGCCGCGGGGAAAGGAACTTCTTTGAGGCGGCCGCCGGTACGGTCCGGTATGGAAGGCACGGCCGTTACCGTCGAGTCCGTCACCGAAGTGGGACCGTCGACCGTCGCACTCGAGCTCGCGACGCCCGAAGATTTCGAGGCGCTCCCCGGCCAGTTCGTCCTCCTTCGAGCGGCGCCCGAGGGCGAGGAAGTCGCACGCCACTACACCCTTTCGTCGCCGACGGTCGAGGAGACGTTCGAGATCACCGTCGGCGTCGACCCCGACGGCGAACTCGCGCCGTGGCTCGCCTCCCTCGAGGGCGGCGAAACGGTTCACGTGGAGGGCCCGTTCGGAACGATCGCCTACGAGGACGACGGTGACGTCGTGGCGATCGCCGGCGGACCCGGCATCGGCCCCGCGGTCGCCATCGCCGAGGCTGCCCAGAGGGCTGGCCACGACGCGGCCGTCATCTACCAGGACGACGAACCGGCCCACACCGAGCGACTCGAGGCACTTTCTGAAGCGGGGGCGGCCGTCACGGTACTCGAGGCGGACGACGACGAGGGTCTCGAGTCGGCCGTCGACGCCCACCTCGAGGACGGACAGTGCTACGTCTTCGGGTTCGCCGACTTCGTCGACCAAGTCGCCGAGACGATCGAGGCGGCAGGCGGGGATCCGGACGAGGCGCGCATCGAAAACTTCGGGTAGGCCGGTTTTCGCGGCTCTCGTAGGTTTGCGTGAATTCTCGACTCGAGTTACGCCGACTCGCTGATCGTCGCACTCTCTTCGAACGCGGACCGGCAGGACGGACAGCAGAAGTGGTAGCGGTCGTCGTCCGTGGTGATCGAGACGCCGTCGTCCGTCACCCGATTCGAACACTCGTCGCACGTAAAGGCGAGATTGGACGAGGCGATCGACGGGGACCAGTGGCGGTCCTCGAGCAGGTGAACCCGGTAGCTGTCGAGAGACTCGAGGTCGACCGCGCCGGCGAGCACCGCTCGTATCCGTGCCTGGGAGACGGTGGCGGTCGCGAGCACTCGGCCGTCCGCCGTCACGAAGACGTGTTCGATCGCCTCGAGCGAGGCCAGGCGGTCGGCGATCCGATCGTCTGCGTCCGGCGAGAGTGTGCAGTCGATTAGAACCTCAGTTCCCGCAGAGACGGTCGATCGGTCGACGTCGACGGTAAAGCCATCTATCACGCCGATATCGACGAGCCGGTCGACTCGGTTGGACACAGTCGGTGCGGAAACGTCGATCCGCTCGGCGATTTCGCTGTAGGGCTGGCGGGCATCCGCGACGAGGTGGTGGAGGATCTCGATGTCGATTTTATCCAGGGTTCGCATACCCATAAATTGCAGATGACTGTATTGCAATTTTTGAATTCTGCAGAAGCATCATAGATATCCATGCGGAAATGATACACCAGGCTCAGGCAAAGACGGCGTCCTCTCGCGACTCGAGGACGCTCTTTCGATTGCTCGAGGAGAGGTCATCGACGATAGAAGTGATCGCGAAGATGCGGTAGACGGCATATTTCTCCCGATCGTCAGCAGTATCGAGGAATCGGTGCAGTTCGTTAGTGTCGAGTCCGACGTCCACTCCTTTGATTCGGTCGACTTGTTGTCGGATACAGTCGATAGTGTCGGCGTCGATGTTCGATTCGGTCTCGAGGTCGTTGACGGCTTTGATGATCGGCTTGAGGACCTCCAGAACGGCGGGATGTCGCGAGAGTACGTCGTCGAGGAGGGCCGCTGCGGCGTGGCGTCTTGAACTGACCGGAGCACCGTAGACAGCGTGGGTTCGACTCGCCGCTTTCGGCGACAGCGCCTCGAGGAACGAGCGGTAGAGGTTATACCGTCGTTTCTGTTCTGGCGGACAGTTCATCGCATAGCGGAAGAACGGAAGGGAGTAAAATGGGGTATCGCTCCAGAAGAACAGTCGGTTTCGGTCTTCGCCCTCGAAGAGGAAGTTCGCGGCTCGTTCGTAGAGCAAAAAGTGGGTGTAGAGGCCGTCGACAGTCGTTTCGGGGTAGGTGCGGACGTGCTCTCGAATGCTCTGTCTGATCGCGTCCTCAGAGACGCGAGTGATTCGAGACACCTGATCGATGTCCAGGATGGAGTTTTCCTCGACGATGTAATCTACGAGGGCGCCTCTGCGAACCGAACCCGTGGGAGTCAGGTCCGGGAGCACCTTGTCGCCGCCGTCGCCCGTGATGTAGGCCATCGACGCCCCATAGTCAGCTTCGAGATGGCGCAAGAAGGTGAGGACGAAGGACGTCATGAGGCCGATGTGGCCGTTTTTCGTCTTCACGAGCGTGTCGAGGTCTGCCCCACGGGGCTGGCCGACATCGTACGTTCGCCAGTCAACTTCGAAGTCCGCGGCTAGCTCCTGAGCGATGTCGACGTCAGAGACGGGGACGTACTCGGGAGACTCCATCGTCGCCGCCTCGACCGGACAACCCGCGGCGTGGTAGCCAGCGAGTACCGACCGCGAGTCGAGGCCGCCGCTCAACGAGATGAGATCCGTGTCGAAGTGACCTGCACGACGCTCACACGCCCGAACGAACCGGGTCGCCAGCTGAGTAGCGTTCTGTTCTCGACTCCGGTGGGCATGCGTCGGGTCGTCGAAGGAGAACGTGTACACCGACTGCGTGCTCGTTTCGACGGTATCGGTTCGGACGCGAACGAGCGACCCCGGCCGGAGTCGACGCACGTTCTCGACGAGCGTTCGGTCCCCCAGGGAGTAGCCGAAGAGGAGACACTGCGCGGCCCCCAGGCGGTCGAACTCCACGTCGACGGACTCAAGGACGTATCGCAGTTCTCTCGAGAAGACCATGGACTCCTCGTCGGCATAGAAGTACGTGGGTAGCCGACCGAGAACGTCGTTGCAGAGGGCCAGTTCGCCAGTTGCGGTGTCGAGGACGGTCAGCACGAACGCGCCGTCGACCGACAGCAGCCAGTCGAGAAGCGATTTGAACCCGTCGTCAGTATCGGCGTCGGCGCTCTCGTCTTCGAACAACAACGGCGCAACCCGTTCGAGTTCCTCGCGACGTTTCTCATTGGGCACGTTGTACAGTTTCCCCTCGAATCGAATTCGATATCGTCCGCGTTCGAAGCTGTCGATGGGGTACTCGGGATACGCCGTGTGTCCCAACTGGACGACGCCCTCGTCGTAGGTAACGGTCGCCTTGAGCCGATCGGTGTGACGGAGCGACTCGAGCGACGCCGCGAACGGTTCCTCGTCTGAGCGCCCAATTCGGCCGGTGAGCCCTACCATAGGTCAGAAATCCAGACAACCACATATGGTTATTCGTTGGATGGAGACTGGTAGGCGTTCGTTACTGTCCTCCAGCCTGTCGCGTCCCCGGCCGTCGAGCGTCGAACGCATACCGTTAAGCGCCTCCTGGCGAATGCTCGAAGCATGCAGGTAGACGATGCAGGCGACGTCGTTCGGATCACGTTCGATCGGCCTGACGTGCTCAACGCCTTCTCGACGGAGACGGCCGAGACGCTCGCCGATGCGATAGCCGACGTGTCGCCGGCCGATCACCACGCCGTCGTCCTGACGGGCGAGGGAACGGCGTTCAGCGCCGGTGGCGACATTCAGGCGATGGCCGAGCGGCGAGAGGGGCCACAGGAGGCGTTCGACCGGATCACCGAGACGTTCGGCCGGGTCGTCGAGGAGATGCTCGAGTGTCCGGTGCCCACCGTCGCGAAGGTCAACGGCGACGCCGTCGGCGCCGGCCTGGCGATCGTCGCCCTCTCGGACTTCGCGTACGCTTCCCAGGACGCGACGTTCTCGTGTGCGTTCGTGCGCGTCGGGCTGATTCCCGACACCGGAGGGACGTTCCTCCTGCCGAAACTCGTCGGGTTGCGAACGGCGAAGGAACTCGCGTTCACTGGAAAATTCTTCGATGCCGAGGAGGCCGCCGACCTCGACCTGATCAACGAATCCGTCGACCCCGACGACCTCGAGGAGCGCGTCGAGGAAACGGTCGACCGACTCGGTCGCCGACCGACCGAAACCATCGCGCTGATGAAGCGGGCGATGCACGAGAACCTCGGTCGCCACTGGGGTGAGGCCCTCGAGTACGAGAACCTGTTACAGGTACAGGCGTACACCTCCGATTCCCACGAGGAGGGCGTATCGGCGTTTCTCGAGAGGAGAGAGCCGGATTTCGACTGACCTTCTCGAGTGCCTGCAGCGGCAGGCAGCAGACCCTTCATCAATTTCGTGGACTGTTCGAGTGCAATGGCACGAAACCTGACAGAGGACGACATCGGCAAGACAGTGGTCAACGCGAACGGCGAAACGATCGGCATGGTTTCCGCCATGCAACACGGCACGGCCCACGTCGAACCCGACCCGGGAATGACGGACACGATCAAGGCGAAACTCGGCTGGGGCGACACTAACGAGGACACCTACCCGCTCCAAGAGAACGCCATCGAGCGGGTCACCGACGACAAGATCCACCTCCGATCCGACCTCGGAACCACGACCGGAACAGGAACGGACCGAACGACCGACATCTGAACCGGCTCGAGCCGATCTCCGTTCGTTTTTCTCGTCGTCTCCAGAGTGTCAAGAGATAGCACGCGCATGCAAGGTCCACTTGCATCCGTGTGCCGCCCGTGGATTCGAGCGCTATGTCTGCACGATTTACGCCAGAGGACGTCGGCAAGCGCGTCATCAACGAACACGGTGACGACGTCGGTATGGTTACGGACGTCGAGGGATCCACCGCCTACGTCGAACCCGATCCGGGGATCACCGACAGCATCAAGGCCGCCCTCGGCTGGGGGTCGCCGAGCGACGAGGCGATCACGCTCAGGGAGTCCGACGTCTCCGACGTGACCAGCACGGAGGTTCACCTCCGAAGTCCGGGCGCGATGGGAGCCGGGGACGTGGGCGACTCGCGCGGTCACGAGACGGAGATGGGGTCGGGGATGGAGACGGGATCGAGAATGGAGGCGGAGCCGAAGACGGAGACCAGGACCGGTGCCGACGAACGAGAGCCGATCGAGGAGGAACCGGGGAGTCGAGAGACAGAACCGAACCGGTCGGAGCCGGATCGAACCCGCGGTATCGACGAAGGTCACGGCCGAGTCGACGAGGAGGACACGGCGAAAGTCTTCGAGGAGGACGAAGACCTGTTCGACGAGGGCGAAGGGGTCTTCGACGACGAGGAATCCGCGGTCGAACCCGACTCGAGGTCGAAGACGGCCGACCAGCACCACGGCGGCCTCGCGCGGAACCGCGACGACGAATCGGATCGTGAGCGAGGCGCAACCGAGCGAAGCGTGAACGATGCGGACGGTGACAGCGCCAGAAAACGGAAGGCGGAGGAGATGGATGCAGTTTCAGATCCCCAGGGCGATCTCAGTGAGGAAGAGGACGAGCGGCGACGCCGTGGAAAGCGACGGAGCACCGAAGACGAGGACGACGAGCGGATCATCTGAGAAAAGAGGCCTGAGGGCCGAGACTTGAGACCTGTGGCCTGGAATCAGAGGGATGAGGCTCGAGATTCGATCACTGAAACCAGCAACGACCGAACGGGGCAGAACCGGCGCCCTCCCCGGTTACTCTCGCCCGGAAAACGCCGCCAGATTCGACTGCACGCCGGCCGCGAGTTCCGACTTGCGCTGTAGCCGGTCGAGGGAGACCGGCAACTGCTGGGCGACCGTCGCGACGGCGTCGTGGAACGTCTCGGCAGTGCCGTACTCCCCGGCGAGGCCCGCACGGTTACCGTCCTCGAGACCGTTTGCGGCCCCCGGTGCGCTCTCGAACGCGTTCCGGACGCTCTCTCTGACCTGCCAGACCCCCACTGGCGCCCAGTAGTCGTCGCTCACCTCCCGAAGCACGAGGCACTTGGCCTGGCGACCGATCGACTCGAGGTGCTCGAGCACGCCCAGACGGGCGGCATAGTAGGCCCCCGCCGTCTCCTCGACGTAACTTGAGCGGCCCTGGTAGCCCTCCGAGGCGCTGGCCATCCAAATTCCGGCGCCCGGATCGGGGTTCCAGATGCTGCCCGGTGCCTTCATTTCGACGAGTTCGTACTCCCAGGTGCCGGGGGCGAGGATCACCCAGTAGCGGTTGCCGACGTACTCGTTGGCCCAGACCTGCACCTCGTCGATGCTCGGGGCGTTCCGGATCCGGCCACGGAGGTACTGGCCGACGGTGTCGTCGACGGCGGTGATCGACCACCGGGTCGGAACGAGTCGACGCTGGGCAGCCTCCCCGAGGGCCCCCGCCGAGAGGATCGAGTTGATCTCGTAGACGTCGAACCCGCGCCGGTAGAGGTAGGTCATCGCCCCCTGGGCCTGCCAGTCGTCGTCCTCGAGGGTCTTCTTGACGGGTCGGGGAACGTGCGGGTTCTCGGTCAGGTCCGCGGAGCGGGCCGCCGCCCTGGGACCCCGGGGGGTCGCCACGTCGGTGCCCGCGTCGAGGCCCAGGTCGGGCTTGCCCTCGAGACCGATCTCGAGGTCCACGGGACGGTCGGCGATTGCCACCTCACGCTGGACGCCGACGAAGCCGTCCCAGACGTCCTGGACGGAAGGGGCGAGTCGGCTGGCAATGCCCGGAGCGTCGACGTTGGCGCGCTTGTTCGAGTTCAGGAGGCCGGTCCGGCGCTGGAGGACATCGTCGATTCCGTATCCCTGCTGGTACCAGTTCCCGTCCGTGACGTAGGATTCGGCGTCGTCCTCGTCGCCGACCGGCGAGAGCACGCCGACGGGGATGTCGGGGTAGTTCGACCGCCCGACGAAGATTGAGGGGGCCGTCGATCCGACGAGGGTGTCACCCGAGAGCGCCCGCTCGAAGTTGCGCTCGAAGTCCTGGAGGTGGTCCGTGATGGCGTAGGACTTCTCCTTCGCGAGGCGCCGGCGCTCGGCCTCCTCGTCGGGCTCTAACTCCTCGATGTAGTCGTCGAGGCGCATTCACTCGAGGTAGGGGCGGCGAGGGTTTGAATGTTCGTCTCGCGGTCCCGAACGGCGTGGTCTCTCGACGAACGGTCGTCGAACTCCCACGCGGGATTGATTTATCAGGCGGAATCACATACGTCGTCGTAGTGTCGTCGATCCTCCCCGTCATCGTTGGCATCCTCGTCCTCGGGCTGGCCGCACAGTTGCTGGCCAATCGACTGCGCATTCCGAGCGTCCTCTTTCTCATCCTCCTCGGCTTGCTGGTCGGTCCCGAAGGGCTCGGGTTCGTCTCGATCGATACCTTTGGCGCCGGCCTCTCGACCGTCGTCGGCCTGAGCGTCGCCATCATCATCTTCGACGGGGCCTTTCACCTCCGCCGGGAAAAGCTCGAATTGGCCCCTCGAGCGATCATCCGGTTGACGACGCTCGGTGCAGCCGTCGCCCTCGGCGGGACCGCCCTCGCCGTCCGGTACTTCCTCCACACCGACTGGGGAATCGCCTTCCTCATCAGCGCATTGCTGGTGGCGACCGGCCCGACCGTGGTGACGCCCATCCTCGAAGTGATCACCGTCCGCGAGCACGTCGAGGCCGCACTCGAGGCCGAGGGCATCGTCAACGACGTGACGGCCGCGCTCTTGGCCATCGTCATCTTCGAGACGGTCGTCGTCGGGGACGAGCGCTCGCACGTGCCGGTGTACTTCCTCCAGCGCTACGCGGTCGGCATCGGCGTAGGAATCGTCGTCGCCATCGTCGTCTACGCCCTGCTGACGCGGGTCAGACAGCCCGCGGGCGACGCCCCACAGACCGCCCGTCTCGTCGTGTTAACCGGTGCGCTGGCCGCCTATGGCCTCGCGGACTCGATTTTCCCCGAGACGGGCGTGGCCGCGGCCGGGACGGCCGGGTTCGTCCTGGGTAACCTGGACCTGCCACACCGCGAGGAAATCGAGGGATTCAATCGCGATCTGACCCTGCTCGTGCTCTCGTTCGTCTTCATCTCGCTGGCCGCGCTCATCGACGTGGGGGCGCTCCTCGGCCTCGGGTTCGGCGGCATCGCGGTCGTCGTCGCCGTCACGCTGATCGTTCGCCCGCTGATCGTCGCCGCGGCGACCACCCACTGGCGATTTAGCGCGGGCGAACGGTACTTCTTGAGCCTCGTCGGCCCGCGAGGGATCATCCCCGCCTCCATCGCCACGCTGTTCGCCATCGAACTCGAGACGGCCGGCAACTCCGTGGCCGCACAGACCCTCGCCGGTACCGTCTTTCTCGTCATCTTCATCACGGTTGTGCTGCAGGCGGGGCTCGCCCGCCAGCTCGCGGAATACTTCGAAATCGAACCAATGCGCACCATCATCGTCGGCGGCGGTCGGGTCGGCCGAACGCTCGCCACGCGACTGGAGAACCGTGGAGAGAACGTCATCCTCGTCGACAGCGACTCGGCGACCGTCGAACGACTCCGTCAGGAGGGATTCTCGGCCCACCACGGCGACGGCACCTCGACCGAGACGCTCCAGGAGGTCCGCATCGACAACGCAAAACTGGTCGTCGCCACGACTGCCGACGACGACACCAACCTGCTGGTCTCTCAACTCGCCTCCACGCGCTTCGACGTCGACCGCGTCCTCGCCCGAGTGAACACGCCGGAGAACGTCGATGCCTTCGAGACGCTCGACGTCGACGCCATCGACGTCTCGAGCGCGACAGCCTGGACAATCGACAACGAGATCGAACGCCCGGCGCTGGCTCACTGGATGAACGAACTCGGTGAGGGCCACGACGCTCAAGAAATCGTCGTCACCGCGGCCGAACTGATCGGCACGACGATCCGCGACCTCGATTCGGAGATTCCCGACGGCTGTATCGTCGCCGTGATCGCCAGAGACGGAGAGACGCACGTCCCCGAAGCCGGCACCGTCCTGGAGGAGGGTGATCGGGTCACGTTCATCGGCCGCGAAGACGCCGTTCGGACGGCAGTCAAGCGGTTTCACCCACGCGACTGAACGGCCTCGACGTCACACTCGAGCGGATATTCTGAGTCAGAAAAACCGGGGTGCTTTTGATAGCTGTGTGGGAACGACGTATCAAACGTGAGTGAGGACGCCGATCCCCCCGAACTACTGGCTCTCCTCGACGACGAGTACGCTCGCGCGATCCTCACCGAAACCAGTGCCGAACCCATGTCCGCCAGCACCCTGAGCGACCGCTGTGACGCGTCGCTCCCGACTATCTACCGTCGCCTCGAGCGACTCCGGGAGTGTGATCTGATCAGCGAACAAACCGAACTCGCACCGGACGGCAACCACTACAGCGTCTACGCGGCCCGCCTCGAGCGACTCGAGGTGACCCTCGAGGACGGCGAACTGTCCCTCGAAATTACCCGGAAAGACGAAGACGTCGCCGACAAGTTTACCCGAATGTGGGAGGGATTGCGATGACCGGGAGCGGCGTCCGCCTCGATCAGGCCTCAATGTTCGAGTTGCTGACGGTCGGGAGTCTGCTCCTCGTCGCGCTCGTGGGGACGATCTTGGCCGTCCAGGCCTATCGTGGCTATCGGCGAAACGACAGTCGGGCGATGAAGTATCTCGCCATCGGCTTGCTGTTGCTGACGCTCGGCCCATTCGTGATCAACATCTCGGTGACGACGCTCACCGCCGCCGACCAGGCGACGACGGTCTTCCTCGAGAACGTGAGTCGATTGCTCGGGCTGTTGGCAATCACGTACTCGCTGTACGGAACGAAGTAGGGGTAGGAGGCGCGGGGGCCACGGCGGATGGTGGCGTGAGATTTCGGAAAACGACGTGTGGGCGGCGCTAGTGACCGATTTGGCCTATACGACCTCTCGAGAGTACATAACCGATTTTGCGAAAACCTGGGACACATACCTCGAGTATACCATCCGGCGGCGACTAAACCGTACATCAAGGACGCGATAGTTCTTAAAGCGTCCACGGTCTTTTCTCTGCGTGAAGTTGCTCGTCCGAATTGATATTACATCGGTCTCAACGGATAGTTGCAGGCCGTAACCGGCGTGCTGGGCGGAGTCGGCCCTCCACTGCATCCATCAAGCCGAACGTGCCTCTGACACCACGTTCGTCACGTCGCTCCGACCCATCCACGCTCGAGGTGTACGCACACACTCGACGGCTCTTCTGCATCCACCCCCATTGATATTTTCCTCAACATGGAAATACTTAGATAAGAGTGTAAGCGTACGAATGTGTATGGGGTGGACTCACGACGGACTGGTTCTCGCAGCGATCGCACTCGTGGTCATCTGCGCCGGATGTACGGTGGCGATTTCCGGGGAGACGCAACCGGATGGAGAAACGCTTCTCGAGGAGGCGGTGACGGCGGACGACGTACCGCCGTTGACTGGGGAACGAACGGTCACGTTCGCGGACAGTGCTGGAACGTACGAGACGACGGAACGCGTCTGGGAACGCCCGTCGTCGAGGATGCGAACGGAAGTGATCGACTCGGTTGGCTTCGAGGAGAACCACGAAGGCGGGATTGCCGTTCGAAACGGCTCGACGCTCTGGCTGACCGACGGTGAGACTGACAACGTGACTACGTACGATCTCGAAACCGAGTCCGAGTCCGAGAGCGAAACCGATGACGAGGCACGATTGCTGGAAGAGCGCCTCGACCGGTACGACGTGACCTACGAGGGAACCGAGACGGTCGCGAACCGGACGACTCACGTCGTCTCTGTCGAGCCGAAGGAGACGACAGTCGACCGGGGCATTGGCGTGCTCATCGGTGACACCCGCTACGTCTACCCGCTCGAGACGAGTGCGTACGAGGAGACTGACTTCGAGGGCGGGACGTTCTGGATCGACGACGAGTACGGGTATCCGCTCGCAATGCAGGGAACGTACACGGACGTCGACGGTACCGAACTCGAGGTCATTACCGAATTCGATTCCGTCACGTTCGAAGCGGACCTCGAGGCCGAGTTGTTCGACCCCCCAGTGGAGAACGACACTGACGACGAGCAGTCGGTCGAGGAGCCGGAGTTCGAACAACACGAGTTCGAGGACCGGTCGGAAGCGAACGAGTACCTGCGATTCGAGGTTCCGAACGCAACGTTCCCCGCCGAATACGAACGACAGTCCGTGTCCGCCGACCAGTGGAACGGCGTCCAGACCTACCACGAGGAGTATCGCGTTGGCGAGGAACTCCTCTGGTTTAGCGTCTCAGAGGGCGACCTCCGCGGCGACGACCCCGACCGCGAGGGTGTCGGCGAACTCGAGGCGACCGTCTCGACCTACAACGGGACGACCCTCGTCACCTGGGACTGTGGCGAGTTGACCTACCAGTTGAGCAGTCCGATCGGCGAAGCGGCGTTGCTCGAGCGGGCCGAGGAAATCGGCTGTCAGTGATGCGGTTCACGCAAACGAATACCTGACAGACCGGGCCCTCTCGAGCCTTCTTTCGGTGGAAAACGAACGGCTAACCGGCGTTAGCCGTGGATGCCCATCGCTTCGATCTGCTCTTGATACCGGTTCCGGATGGTGACTTCGGTCACCTGTGCGACGTCGGCGACCTCTCGCTGGGTCTTCTTCTCGTTACAGAGCAGCGAGGCCGCGTAGATGGCCGCCGCAGCGTACCCGGTCGGTGATTTGCCGGAGAGGAGCCCTTCTTCGGCCGTCTTCTCGATGATTTCGTTGGCCTTGGTCTGGACCTCTTCGGAGAGTTCGAGTTCGGAGCAGAAACGAGGGACGTACTTTTTCGGGTCGACCGGTTTCATCTCGAGGCCGAGTTCCTGCGAGATGTATCGATAGGTGCGACCGATTTCTTTGCGTTCGACGCGGGATACCTCGGAGATTTCTTCGAGGCTGCGCGGAATGCCTTCCTTTCGGCAGGCGGCGTACAGTGCGGACGTGGCGACGCCTTCGATCGATCGTCCGCGGATCAGGTCCTCCTTAAGCGCGCGTCGGTAGATGACCGACGCGACCTCGCGAACCGATCGCGGAACGCCGAGTGCCGAGGCCATGCGATCGATCTCGGAGAGGGCGAACTGCAGGTTGCGTTCGCCGGCGTCTTTCGTCCGGATGCGTTCTTGCCACTTGCGCAGTCGGTGCATCTGACTGCGCTTTTTCGAGGAAATGGATCGACCGTAGGCGTCTTTGTCCTTCCAGTCGATCGTCGTCGTGAGCCCCTTGTCATGCATCGTCTGCGTCGTCGGCGCGCCGACTCGGGACTTGTTCTGTCGTTCCTGGTGGTTGAACGCCCGCCATTCCGGGCCGGGGTCGATTTGTTCTTCCTCCACGACGAGCCCACAGTCTTCACAGATGAGCTCACCCCGGTCGGAGTCCTTGACGAGATTGTCCGAGTTGCACTCGGGGCACGCACGTACCCCCTCTTGATCCTCGGTCTCGTCCGTCTCGCGCATTCGCTCCCGCTGGCGGGTGGACCGTGTCATCGCACTTTTATAGTAGTAGCACGGTATTATATAAACCTTTGGTCCGGATATTCGTTGCAGGGATCGGATCGGCCGAATTCGATGGACTCGGACCGGTTTACGCCCCATTTTCGGATCGAAACCACAACAGTTTTAGCCGGAGTACGCCGACAATTCGGCGAATGCCGGTCATCGAGTGCGACGTCGAAGACGCCCGGGAACGCCTCCAGGACGCGGGAGTGACGGTAGAGTCGGGAAACACCGATCACGAGCGCTGGCGGGCGTCTCACGGGGGTGCGACGGCCGTCGCCTACGAGAACAAGGTGGTCATACAGGGAGGTAGGCCCCGTGACCTCGAGGCACTCCTGCGCGAGGGCGGCGGTCGCGCGCACGTCTACTTCGACGGCGGCGCGCGCGGCAACCCCGGGCCCGCCGGGATCGGCTGGGTGATCGTCACGAGCGAGGGCATCGTGGCGGAAGGGAGCGAGGCCATCGGTCGCGCGACGAACAACCAGGCCGAGTACGAGGCCCTGATCGCGGCGCTCGAGGCGGCCCGTGACTACGGCTACGACGAGCTCCACGTGCGCGGTGATTCGGAGTTGATCGTCAAGCAGGTCCGCGGCGAGTACAACACCAACAATCCCGAACTGCGAGAAAAGCGGGTGACCGTCCACGAACTCCTTCGCGAGTTCGACGAGTGGGCGCTCGAGCACGTTCCCCGGGAGGTCAACGACCGAGCGGACGCGCTGGCGAATGAGGCGCTGGATCAGGCTCAGTGAGATGCGCGAGATCGGTTCGATTCTCGGCGGCCGCGAACGTCGATCGGTTCTCGTTACAGGATATCGACGTTTACCCCGTTCTCACCCGTACCGACGTCGATGACGCCGTTTCGGTAGATGACGATGCGGCGTCCCAGAAGACCGAGTGAGAAGATGGCGTCATCCGATCCGCCGTCTGTCCTGACCGAATCGTCGACGGCAAACACGATCGACTCAAGCGACGGGGAGCCGTCGGTGATGGGGTCGAACGTCTCCGTCGGCACGTCTATTATCGCTCCTTCGACGGAGAACGCGATCGCTCCAGGCGACGCGTCGGTCGACTCGGTGCTGTCGCCTGACGAAGCGGAGACCGTGTCCATCCCCGGCGAGAGGTCGTCAGTATCGGGCGTTTCGACGCCGACGTCCACCGTTTCGAGCCGAAGCGAGGCCTCCTCCTCGAGATCGGTCCTGACGGTGCGCGACTCGTCGACCGAAATATCTACGCGTACCGGTTTCAGAGAGGTGCCCTCGAATTCGCCCAGCAACTCACTGGTCACCGTAATCACCCCCTCGGCCGCGAACGCGATCCGATTCGGCGGTCGGCACTCGATGCGTTCGTCGGTCAATCGAACGTTTCGGTTTTCGCCGATGTCAACGTGAACACTCATTGTCGTACCCGTTCATTCGTACATTCGCTGAGCGCATGTGAAACGGTGTCGTATAGATTCGAGACAGGTTCACTACCGAGTGACTACTCCCACGACTGAAGTCGTGGGCTTCCCTCACTGAGGGTTAGGCCCACGTCTTCCGGGGAGTTCGCAGGTTCTGTCTCACCGCTGGTTCCTTCGAGTACGACCTGCGTTTCGGGCTGAGCCACAACAGCCCCCACCGTCGATAGCGGGCTCTGAATGTCCTTACCGACGGCTCGTTTACCGATGTTCGACGCCCCGTTCTTGTCCGCATTATCTTCCAGCTCACAGTCGTGACACTCCACCCGACCCTGTACGTCACGACTCGTGTGCTGTGACCCACACCGCCAACACGTCACCGACGTGTCCGCCTCGTTAATCGGGAGACACTCTCGACCATCGAGATGGGCCTTGTACGTGAGGATGTTCGCCAGCTTCGCATACGGCATCTTGTGCGTCTTGTCGTTCACGTACCGTCCCTTGTCGTTGTCAAAGCGCAAGCCCGTCATATCTCCGAACACGATGACAGCGTTGCGTTCCCGAGCGCGGGCGATGAGTTCGTTCGCCGCCTGATGTAGCTCGTGTTCGACCGTTCGCGATTCCTTATCACCGATGCGCTCGATGACCTGTGCCCCCGAACGAACCTTTGCCTTCCCAATCGACTTGCGAAGTTGTTTGTAGTGTTCGCGGATGCGCCGGACGTCTGCGCCGTGGAATTTGGTCTCCCGGTCGGAGAGGAACGTGCTGACGGCTATCCACTTCGCGCCCATATCGACGGCGAGTACGTCGTCGTATTCGTCTGCAACGGCCACAGACCGCTTGCAGACGAGGTGGACGTACCACTCACCGTCGCGGCGGACGAGTTCCGAGTCTCGGATGTGCTTGTCGGTGAGGAGGTGCGTGTCTTTCTCGGGGACGTGGACAGGCACCCAGATACTATCCCCCCGTTCTCGCCCGGGGTTGTAGACGGGGAGTTTGAACCACCACGACGACAGCACGGTATCCTCGTCGTGATCGATGGTGATGCAGTCGTTGCGGAGGACGACTGGTTGTTCGGTATCCTCGCGTGGGTTTTTGTTCGACTGGACTTTCCCCGCCTGTTGCTTGGTGGCGGAGTAGAGGTTCGCATCATCGTCACCGTGAACGGCGTCCTGGAACGCGGTGTATTCGCGTTCGATGAGTCGAGCTTTCCGCTCGGTGAGCGAGTGGAGTTTGACCCGTACCGTCGTGGTGACTTCGCAACGCATTTTATCGTCCGGTCTGTGCTTCGATGTATTCCTCGATGATCTGAGCCGATACTTCGCCTGCTGAGGAGACGAAGTACGAGCGCGTCCACAGCGAGGGGAGGCCGAAGTCGAATTCGTCTCGGAGGTTCCGCGAGGTGTAGCCCTTGACCTGTTGGATGATTTTGTTCGGGGAGAGTTTCGGATTCCCCGTGATGAACAGGTGTACGTGGTCGGGCTGGATTGCCAGTCGGAGTATGTCGAGGTCGAGTTCGTCGGCTTTCTCTTCGATGAGTTGTTCGAGACGGGCTACAACCTCGTCGGTTAGCACCGGCTTACGGTACTTCGGACACCACACAAAGTGGTAGTGGAGGTTGTGTACCGACGTTCGCTCTCGACTATACCCGCGAGGCATAGCCTTAGATAGAAACTACTCACTATTAGTTGCTTTGATTCTATCAACCCTACACCGTGCTATCGAGGAGCGATTCTGTCGGCTTTGTCGGATTCATCCCACGACTGAAGTCGTGGGCTTTCTCCTCGAATCTGTGTAATACGCACCGAAGAGACCGTTCGCGGTATCGACCGAACCGGGTACTCGAACGCACGTCGGCAGGGAACAGTTCCCGCCAGTGCGACGTTGGCGCGCATCCGCTTCTCATCCGTGCCCAACTCGAGCCGAACACGTATCGGCTGCAGGTGATCGTGGCGTCGTCGTGAGCAGAAACAGCACGCCCAATAGCCTTGGGCCCGACTGTTCGAGACGAATGACCGGCCACGACGCATTCGAGCACGAACCGGGAGAGGGCGAAACCAACGGCGCATCCGACGCGGAACCCGACCTTCCCGCCGACGTCGTCGACGAAGCCGAACGCCTCCGTCGGCTCGAGCGAAACGCCGTCGACGAGGGAGAATGCGAGGCCCACGCCGACCGCCGGGAACGATTGCTCGAGGAACACGACTACACGGACCACGTCCGCTCGGACGACGGCGACGAGGTACTCGTCTTACATCCCAAGGAGTGGCACGACGAGGAAGCTGGGGTCATCAGAACGGACCGCATCGAGGATCTCACGCGCGCGGTCGAAATTCCGCTCGACGGGCCGGGCTACCCCGAAGACTGGGACACCGTCGACGAGCAAAACCGATCGCTAGCGGCCGAGGTTCGCACCGTCCACGGCGACGTCCACGGCGACACCGCCGAAGCGCTCGCGGACTTCATGGGGAACCACTACGCGAAACCGATCACGTCCGCCTCGAGCGACGAACTCGAGGAGTTCCGTTCGGAGTACTTCGTTCGCAACGCCTGGCCCTCCGAGGAACAGCGCGACGCGTTAGACGACTCTCTCGAGCGTATTTACGAGACGGCCGAAAAACCGGTGCCCGAATTCCGGTCGGAACCGTCTCAGTGATGTCAGAACGGGTTTTCAGTAACTGTTCTCGATGATCTCGCCGATCTCGTCGGCGCGGTCGTCGCCCGTGACGACCTTCGAAAGCGACCACTCGAGACCGTCGAGGACGGCCTCGTAGCCGTCGTCGGTCAGTTCGTACTGGTTGGTTCGCTTGTCGAGTTCACTCTTTTCGACCAGGCCCAGGTCGACGAGTTCGTCGAGGTTGGGGTAGAGTCGACCGTGGTTGACCTCCGTCCCGTAGTAGTCCTCGAGCTCGCGCTTGATGGCCAGGCCGTACATTGGCTCCTTCGCCAGGATGACCAGAATGTTGCGCTGAAACGCTGTAAGTTCGCGTGCGATACTCTGCTCGCCGGTGATTGCTTGTGCCTCTGACATGGATGTGCAAATGTCACCAAGATATTTAAGAGTTACCAACTATTCAATTTGCGCCAGTGCGCAATAACAGGTGCTACGCGGGGCAGAAGGCCCGTATGCGGGCGAATTTCGGTTCGTTCGACTCCCACGTGAAACACCAGCACATCGTGGCTCCACGGGATTACGAAAGTACTTTTTGATCGACCGCGGACCTGCCTGTATGGTCAATCTCTGGGAAGACCTCGAGACCGGACCGAACGCACCGGAAACGATCTACGCTGTCGTCGAGTGTCTCAAGGGCGAGCGAAACAAGTACGAGTACGACAAGGACGTGCCGGGCGTCGTCCTGGACCGAGTGCTCCACTCGAACGTCCACTACCCCTCGGACTACGGGTTCATCCCGCAGAGTTACTACGACGACGAGGATCCCTTCGACGTGCTCGTGCTCGTCGAGGACCAGACGTTCCCCGGCTGTATCATCGAGGCCCGTCCCGTCGCGCTCATGAAGATGGACGACGACGGCGAACAGGACGACAAAGTCGTCGCCGTCCCCGAGGAGGACCCCCGGTACGATCACATCCAGGACCTGGAGGACATCCCGCAACAGCAGCGTGACGAGATCGACGAGTTCTTCTCGACGTATAAGAACCTCGAGGAGGGCAAGGAAGTCGAGACACAGGGCTGGGAGGACAAGCAGGCTGCCTACGACGCGATCGAGCACGCCCAGGACCTCTACGAGGAGCACTTCGGATAGCGCACCCTCTCCGTTTTGCGGCCGTTCGTCGAGTGATACTCGAGAGTTATCTACACCGTTCGAACGATGCATTATGAGCATGGGTAATTTTATGCGTGTCGTTGACGTAGCTAGAGTCGAGATGGCGACCAACCAGCACCCGACTCACGACGCGGCGTCGGCGGACGACTCGACGGATGGAGCCGGAATGGCCCACCTGACGGTCGTGCCAACGAACTTCGACCCCGACGCGCCGAACCAGCGTCGAGATTGAATCGGCTGCAGTGGCGTCGATCGCTCTCGGCGGGATGCGAGGGCTCTATCGTTCTCGAAAACAGTGTCTCGAGAAGAACCTTCTTGTAGCCGGTCGAACTACGGACCCCCATGGGTCTGTTCGACCGATTGCGCGGCGATGAGAACCCGCGCGTCGCGTTTATCGGTATCGACGGTGTGCCGTACAGTCTGTTGACGAACAACCGCGATCGATTCCCCAACTTCGCCGCGCTCGCAGACGAGGGAACCGCGAGCGAGATCTCAAGCATCGTCCCTCCCGAATCGAGCGCCTGCTGGCCGGCACTCACGACTGGCGTCAACCCCGGTGAGACCGGCGTCTACGGCTTCCAGGACCGCGAGGTCGGCACCTACGAGACGTACGTGCCGATGGGACGAGAGGTACAGGCGACTCGCCTCTGGGACCGCGTAACGGAGGCGGGGCGCAAGGCAACCGTGTTCAACGTTCCCGTCACCTTTCCGCCACAGCGGGACGTCCAGCGGATGGTTTCGGGCTTTCTCTCCCCCGACCTCGAGAAGGCGGCCTTTCCCGACGACGTACGCGAGTACCTCGAGTCGATCGACTACCGCATCGACGTCAATCCGAAACTCGGCCACGAGGCGGACAAGACCGACTTCATCCAGGACGCCCACGAGACGCTCGACGCCCGCTTCGAGGCGTTCCAACACTACCTCGAGGCGGACGACTGGGACCTCTTCTTCGGCGTCTTCATGACGACCGACCGGGTGAACCACTTCCTGTTCAAGGACTACGAGCGCGACGGCGAGTACAGGGAGGAGTTCCTCGAGTTCTACGAGAAACTCGACGACTACATCGGGCGCATTCGCGGCCTCCTGCCGGACGACGTGACGCTGATCGTCGCCTCCGATCACGGATTCACCAGCCTCGACTACGAGGTCCACTTCAACGAGTGGCTCCACGAGGAGGGGTGGCTCTCCTTCGACACCGACAGCCCGGACGAACTGGGCGACATCGCCGACGAGACGCGCGCGTACTCGTTCATCCCCGGCCGCTTCTACCTCAATCTCGAGGGTCGAGAACCGCGCGGGTCGGTCCCACAGGAGGACTACGACGCGGTTCGCGACGAACTGAAGGCCATGCTCGAGAACCTTGAGGGTCCCGACGGTCGGAAGGTGGTCGACCGCGTCGTCGAGAAGGAGACGGCGTTCCGCGGCGACCACGACGACATCGCACCGGACCTCGTGGCGATTCCGGCTAAGGGCTTCGACCTCAAGTCGGGGTTCAAAGCCGACAGCGACATCTTCACCACGGGCCCGCGTAACGGGATGCACAGCTTCGACGATACCAGCCTCTTCATCGACGACCCCGAGGCCACCATCGAGGACGCTGACCTCTACGACGTCGCCCCGACGATCCTCGACCTGCTCGAGGTCGACGTCAAGCGGTCGGCCTTCGACGGTGCGAGCCTGGTATAGAGGGGCCAACAGCTCTCGTTACTGCGGATACCGACTACCGAACGGCATCACCGATCGACGAGCCACCGGTATCCATTTCGGAGCAGTTGCCCGATACCCAAGACCGTCGCCAGAATGCCACCGACGACGACGGTCGAGGCGACGAGATCGAACGACGGGAGGGGCGTGAATCGACCGAGTACGAGGAGAACGATCGCCACGGCCCAGACGGCCGACAGGCCAACGCCGCTCCAGGCGAGAATTCGAACGAGCGTCGATTGCATGGTCACCTGACGTGTCGTCGCAAGTATCGATATTGCGATTTGCCACTGATCAAACGATGTGTGGCCGTCACCTCGTGGAACGTTCCCGATCGATAGCGCGTTTTCGAATCCGTTTTGACGACCCCGGTGCTGGCTCGAGTATGCGCGACGCCACCGACGTGGAAGGCGAAGGTCAGGAGGAAGCGGAAACCGACGCCATCGACGACTCGAGCACCCTGACGGAGGTCGTCCACGCCCGCGGCCACGAGCACGTCTCCGCCCGACACGCGAGCACCTTCGAGATCACGACCGACGACTACCTCACGCCAGCCGGCGACTGCATCCTCGCCATCGACGCCGACCGCGCCCCTGCCGACTTCGATCCGGACTTCGTCGAAGCCTGTCGGGACGCCAACGCGGTAATCACCGTCACCATCAAGGCCGCCGAACACACCGAGAGCGTGACGGGGCGAGGGGACCCCGACCTCGAGTTCGCCAGCGAGCGCAGTGCCGTCGGACGAACCAGTGAGTACGT
This sequence comes from Natronosalvus rutilus, assembly GCF_024204665.1. NCBI lineage: Archaea > Methanobacteriati > Methanobacteriota > Halobacteria > Halobacteriales > Natrialbaceae > Natronosalvus > Natronosalvus rutilus. The sequence goes on from NZ_CP100355.1 coordinate 2,599,136, forward strand.
CGACGAGCGGACGGTCCTGTTCGAGGCTGACTTCGCCGCCGAGGGGTTCGACCGCGACCTGGTGGCAGCCCTCGCCGACGGCACTGACGCGCGGGTGACGTTTACCGTGTCACCGGAGTGATCAACGAACCCGAGGGTCAGTCTCGACCCGATTGCTGTCCATCGACCGGCGCGTCCTGGAGCGGTGGCCGTTCCTCGCTCGAGCACGCGGTTTCGGGGATCGGGGACCGAAGGGCTACCAGCGGGAGTGCGAACGCGAGAAAGCCCCCACCGAGGAGCGCCAGTAACGTGATCGGCGAGGTCAGGTCCGCGACGAAGCCCGCGAGCGGTTTCAACGGGACGCGCACGAGTGCGTATCCCATCGACGCGGCGCTGAGGACGGTGGCGCGACCGACCGACGCCGACCGGTCGTTGAGGTACTGATTGACCAGCGGTTCGTACAGAGCTCGAGCCCCCTTCATCCCGAAGAAGACGGGAATGGCGAGTACCGGAACGACGGCAGGGGCAAGCACGGTCGCGGCGGTCACCACCGGGACCGTCAGCAGCGCCGTGCGGAGGCCCACCAAGGATCGAACGGTTTCCGCGTGATAACTCGTGATAGCCGCGAGGACGGCGAATCCAGCGTAGAGGAATCCGAGCGCAGCTTCCTCCGGCAGGGATCCGGCGAGGGTCGACACTGGCGATGCGTCGTTCAACACGTCGACGGTGATCGGCTGAATGTAGGTGTCTGCCACGTTGACCAGCGCGAAAAACAGGGCGACGAGTGGGACGAAGACGCGAAACGATGGGCCCGCGAACAGCCGTCGAAGCATCGAGAGCGTCTCGAGTACGCCAGGAGAGTCCGCCACGTTCGTCTCACTGGTGCCATCGAACTGGGCGTTCTTCGGCATGGTGAGCACCACGGCCACGCCAGCGCCGTTGAGCGCTGCCGAAGCGAGAAACGGATAGGTCGGCTCGATCGCGTACAGGAAGCCGCCACCGATCATCGTCACCGCGGAGACCCACTGGTGGACCGACCCGCCTCGACCACGGATGCGAGTGAAATCCGCCTCGGTTCCCTCGTCGTCTTTCGCTCGAAGCGTCTCGTAGAGCCAGGCGTCCGCGGTTCCGGACTGAAACGCGAGCGAGACCGACCAGACGGCGTAGAGAACCAGAAACGAGAGGAACGAATCGGCGACGACGAACCCGGCAATAGACAGCGTCATCGCCGCCATTCCAATCGCAAGCGCGTTTCGACGACCGAGTCGGTCCGCGACGTAGCCCGTCGGCACCTCGAGGACGACGACGAGCAGCGCCGAAACGGCCCCGAGCGTCCCGATCTGGGCGAAGGTGAGATCCTTCCAGAGCAAGAACAGGGTGAACACCGGCCAGATGAAGCCGACCGAATCGGTAGCCTGAAAGAGATAGTACCTGGCGATGGGCGCGGAAATTTCGGTTCGACTCATCTGCGTCGTGGGATGGACGTACCGATAGCACTTAGGCGATTCCGGTTACAAATTTTTGTAATATATCTGCATTATTTGGCACGCGACCGCCACCGTTTAACCGTGTACTGCTCGAGCAGATCAGACACACGTCACGCACGGTCCTCGAGCGGAGTCGCGACTGACGGCACCAGCGAGACGACAGCACGTCTTCACGCGTGCTCGGCCGGTCTCACCGCATCCCGTCGGGGAGGTCCTGCGTCGGCGGCCGACCGACAGTGCGACAAATTCCGTCCAGAAGCAACAGCAGACTCTCTTTGTGACGAGGCTTGTTGTAGTGAATCGACGTCGGAGCGATCCCGTACCGATCGTACTCCTCGAACGCGTCCGGCGGCACCGTCTCGTGTTCGGTTACGTCCTTGCGGAGTTCGACTGCGAGAGCGTGTAAATGGATGAGTTCCTGTTTACGCATTCCATCGATTCCTCTCACGCAGATTCGTTCGGCTGGCCGATCTGTGGGTCTCCCTCGTAAATTCGAACGGTTCCGTCGGAACCGATGGTGATGGTGTAGCCCTCGTGTTCGAATTCGACATTGACCGTCGAATCGTGCGCGCTCGCGTGACGCAGCAGCGTCACGACCGATTCCAGTTCGACGGATTCGTACAACGGTCCGACGTCGGTCTCGGGCACCTCCTCGAGGGCCGCGATTGCCTGGACGAGTTCTCCCGTCAACGCGTCCGTTTCGTCGTCCGTCGAGTCGAGTCCCATCTCTCCTTGGGGTGCGTGATCGAGTTGACTGCTCATGTCTCCAGATAGCGGGCCAACGAACACCTATGAAAGCGGTGTCCCTAAATGTCGAGGTATATCCGTCGTTATCGTTTCGCGAAACAATTTCACCAGGGGAAACTGAAATTATAGCCGCTGTAAACGGGACGGAGAACGCTTCTCGAACACGAACTGGATTTTGGGTCGGAAAACGCGAACCCCTATCGACTTTCGGACGAAGAGGCGAGCGCACCCTCGCCGATCTCCTCCAGGACGTGTTCGTGAAACGCTTGCAAGACGGCGCTCTCGTCTTCGGCCAGCACCACGTCGCTCGCTGAGAGCGTCGCCAGGCCGAACGCGCGCGGCGTCGGCGAGTCGACGAGCCGTCTCGAGACCCCGAGTTCGCCCGACTGGAGGCGAGAGACGATGCCTTCGATCTCTGTGACGTTCAACTTGTCCTCGAGGAGTTCGCGGTAGGTTTCCTCGATGACGGCGAAGTCCTCGAGGCCCTCGGCGAACCCGAGCAGCATCTCGCTCGAGACCTGTTGCTCGCTGGCGGACTTCTCGTAGCCCTTGTACCGCTTGAGGATCATCAATGAGCGCGTGGCGTTGATCCGGAAGTACCGCTGGAGGAGGTCGGTTCCCGACAGCGCGCTTCGCAGGTCCGGGCGCACGTCGTCGGCCTCGAGGTCGTCGAGAATACCCTCGAGATCGACCTTCCGGTTCAGGGGCATCGAGAGGACGAACCCGTTGTCGGCGACGGCGACGCGGACGTCCGCCGTCGCCTCCTGGGCACACCGGTAGGCGAGCAGTCTCGAGAGGCCGTCGTTGACGCGACGGCCGTAACAGGAGTGGACGTAGTAGTGGCGCTCGTACTCGTCGCGGTCGCGTTCGACCTCGATGGCGAGCCGATCGGGCGTGCTCACGCTCCCGACGCCCGCGTAGCGAATCTGGTAGTCGAACAGTCGGGACAGCGCACGGACGCTCGAGTCGTCCAGCGGGAACTGGCGAAGCCAGGCGCGGACGCGCGAGGAGCCGCCCTCGTCGTAGTGCTCGAGGAGCGTCCGCTGGAACGCGAGGATCTCGCGGCCCATGTCCGAGGAGAGCGGCAGGCGCTCGGAGTACCAGGACGGCACCGTCGGCCGTGCCCTCGTCCGGTCGACGTACACCTTCGATCCGCGCCGGTAGCGGTACTCGAAGTGATCGCCGCCGAGGACGAACACGTCGCCCTTCTCGAGAGTGTCCAGGTAGCCCTCGTCGAGCTGGCCGACCCACGCGCTATCGGCGCGCGTGTAGACGTCGCAGGTGAATGAGTCCGGAATCGTACCGACGTTGGTCATGTAGATGACGCGGGCGAGTCGACCACGTTTGCCCATCAGCACCTCGCCGACGGGGTACTCGGGGTAGTGGTGCTCGCCGTCGGGCGGATCGTTCGCGTCCCGCCAGACCTTCGCGTAGACGTTCCGGTCCTCCATACCGGCGTACTCGGCCGTGAGGTACGCCAGGAGTTGCTCCCAGTCGTCGTCGCCGTAGCGCCGGTAGGGATACGCCCGCCGCAGGATCTCGAGCACCTCCCGTTCCGGTCGAATCTCGGCGATCGCCATCCCGTAGACCTGCTGGGCGGCGACGTCCTGGGCGTTCTCGGGGATCGACACGGAGTCGACAAAGCCCTCCTGGGCCTTCTTGAGCATGACCGCACACTCGAGCAACTCGTCCCGGTCGAGGGCGATCACTCGACCCGTGACGGTCTGGCCGACCCGGTGGCCCGCCCGTCCGACGCGCTGGAGCAACGCGGCGACGGACTTCGGCGAGCCGACCTGTACGACGAGGTCGACGTGGGGCATGTCGATGCCCAGTTCGAGGCTGGTCGAGGACGTCACCACGTTCAGGTCGCCCGCTTTGAGCTTTCCTTCGACCCGATGACGAACGTCCTTCGAGAGGCTCCCGTGGTGACACCCCGAGTTGTCCTCGTCGTAGGCGTCGAACCGCTCGCGAAGCGTGTGCAACACGCGCTCGGCACCCGAACGCGTGTTCGTGAAGACCAGCGTATTGGTGTGATTCTGGATGTGCTCGTGTAAGAGTCGGTAGAACCGGTCCTGGACGAGGTCTCGCGAGGTGTTGATCAGGTCGTCGGCAGGGCACTCGAGGCGGAGGTCGAACTCGCGGGCGAAGCGGGCGTCGACGATGTCGTAGTCTCGGGGGGTTCGTTCACCCTCGGGTTCCAAATCGGTCTCCGAATCGACCGCAGAATCGGCGCCGGATCCCGGCTCGCTCGACGGTTCACAGCCGACCAGAAATTCTGCGACCTGCGAGAGAGGCTCGATTGTCGCCGAACAGCCGATCCGCGTGACGTCGTGATCGACCAGTGCCTCGAGTCGCTCGAGGCTCACCGAGAGGTGCGTCCCGCGTTTGTTCGCCGCCAGCGAGTGAATCTCGTCGACGATGACGTACTCCACGTTACGCAGTTTCTCGCGGAACTTCGGTGCGTTGAGCAAGATCGCCAGCGTCTCCGGCGTCGTGTTGAGGACGTGGGGCGTCGTCTCGAGCATCGCCTGGCGCTCGCTCGAACTGGTGTCGCCGTGACGAATCGCGTGGCGAATCTCGCCCATCGAGTCGCCCCGCTCTTCGACGATCGATTCGATTCCCTCGAGCGGGACCTCAAGGTTCCGGTGGATGTCGTTGGCCAGCGACTTCAGCGGCGAGACGTACAGACAGTACACCGCGTTCTCGAGTCCGTCGCCGTCCCGGTCGCGCTTGAAGAGTTCGTCGATAATCGCCGTAAACGACGCCAGCGTCTTCCCGGAGCCTGTCGGCGCACAGATCAGCGTGTTCGTTCCCGCGTGAATCTTCGGGATGGCGCCGCGCTGTGGTGGGGTGAAGAACCCGCCGTTCTCGGGGACGTACTCGCCGAACGCCTCGAGCCACCACGCCTGAACTGCCGGCTCGAGTAACTCGAAGACGTCCCAGTCAGCGACGTCTGCCGACTCGAGTGCGGGCGGCAACGACGGGCTCGTCGAGTGCGACGACTCGTCCCCATCCATCGTCAGTCACTGGGGCCCGGTCGCCTAAGAGGGTTTGGTCAGCGGGGTGAAAGTGAACGGCTACAGTTCGAGCCACTCACTCTGGACGTTGTAGTCACGAAGGTGCCACCGTTGTTCGACGCGACCGTCGCGGCGTCGGACCTCGACGACCGCGTCGAACAGCGGTTCGAACAGGTTGACCGCGTCGTGATCGCGCGCCAGCGGGAGGTGAAAGTGGCCCATTCCCGTCGTACTTTTGACGGTGGTGGTCGTGATGTGGAGCAGTTTGAACACGTCCTCGGGGTCATACTCGCTCAGCAACGGGACGATCGAGTCGACGCAGACACGCAGTTCGGCAGGATCGAGCCCGTCTTCCGTCGACTCGATTTCTCGAATCGCGTCAATGACGTCCGTTCCGAGGGTAGCGAGCGGCTGACCGGCCATATCGATGGTCGGTTCCTGTGCTGGTTGGACGGTGTGTTCGATGTGACGCGTCCGTGCGTCCGTGGACTCACAGACACAGCCGTGGCCGCGGTACGTCGCGTCTCGAGCCGTCACGGCGAGCCGATGGCGTTCGCTATCGGTGTGCGTCCCGAGCAAGCGCTGACACGCGACTTCGTGTGCCGCTTGCTCGCTGCTCCCGACGACCAGTACAGTACTTCCGTTCCGTTTGAGTCGGTCGAGCGCCTGCGCGAAGGTGACGCCGTCTGACACACCGGTACCTGACTCAGTCTGCATCCATTTACAGCCTCACCGCCGACCGCAATAAACATTGTGGTCGTTATTCATCTAAGTAAGTTCATCTCGAACAAAATCCGTTCCGTGAATCCGACGTATAATTCGTCGGGAGAGACCCAATCGGCCATTTTTTCACGAAGGGCCACGCAGTGGTCGCATGGACGACCGCGACGACCGTAACGACCGCGACGACCTCGCCGAAGCGCTTCGGGAGTTGAGCGCGACGCTGAACGCGCTCCGCGACGAACTCGAGGACGGCGCTCGATCCCGGAACCGCCGCCGACGGCAATTCCCGTTGCGGCCGCCGACGCCGGGCGAACTCGCTCGGTTCGGTGACGAAGTCGCGATTCCAGCCCTGATCACCACCCTCGAGGCGAACATCCGTGCGCTCGAGGCTCTCAGGCGCGGACTAAAGATCGCTCGAGGCCAGCGAGCGGTTCGCGACGCCGCGACGGACGCCGCCGATCGGACGGTCGACCGCTCGAGCGAACTCCGGGAGACCACGCTCACGCACCTCGACCGCGCGCTTCGAGAGCTGCAGGACGCCGTCTCGGGCGACGCCGACGAAGTCGGGGTCGAGGTCGACGACCGGACACGAACGTTGCTCGAGGATGCCAGACGGCTTCGCGACGATATCGACCAGCGACTGGCAGAGCGCGTCAACCGGGGAGGAGAATCTGGGTCGAACTCGAGATCTCAGCCCTACCGGATCGACATTCAGTCCGGGGACGACAACCAGCGACCCGCGAGTGACCAGCGGTTTGTGAGGAACGAGGATGGAGATCGCGACGACGGCGACGACCTCCCAGAGGAATCCACCGACCCCGGCGTCGACGTCGACGCCGAACTCGAGACGTTGCGAGACCGGTATGGCGCCTCGAACGAGGACGAAACGGACGAATCCTCGCCGGCAGGGAAGGACGGCGACTCGGCGGACGACGGCTCGAGTAACGGTTCGATTGACGACGAAGGAAACGGCAACGAAAACAACGGAGACGACAGAGACGGCAGAGACGAAGACGCCGACGACTAGGTCCGCAAGCGAGCGACCACTCAGACCGGTTCGAACCGGTAGCCGTCCCACGCCTGACTCTCGGTCACTTTGATCCCCACACCTGGTTCTCGAAGTTCCTCGACGTAGACCGGCTGAACCTCGTCGCCGGTCTCGACGTCCCCGGTCGTGAGCTGACCCAGGGCGCGAACGGGCGGCTGGTCGACCTCGAGCGCGTCCTCGAGGTCGAACTCGACGATGGCCAGGTGATTCGGTTCGCGGACGCCGGGCGGGGTGGCCGTGCTCGTCGTCCAGGTGACGACCGTCGCGGTGAACTCGCTCAGGTCGACCGTGTCGACGGGTTCCTCGCCGTCCGGGCCGAGGTGGTGGCCGGGGAACCCGATCGTCCCGTCGGCGTAGCGGTAGGCTTCCATCGTCATGCTGCAACCTCCATGATCGTCGTAATGACGCAGTTACCGAATCCACCTACGTTACAGCAGAGGCCGACCTCCGCATCGACCTGGCGCGGGCCGGCCTCGCCGACGAGTTGCTCGTAGATTTCGACGCCCTGGGCGACGCCGCTTGCGCCGAGGGGGTGGCCCTTGGACTTGAGGCCGCCGGAAGTGTTGATCGGGAGGTCGCCGGTATCGCGTTCCGTGTCGCCCGCCTCGACGCGCTTCCAGGCCTCGCCGTGGTCGGCGAAGCCGAGTCCCTCCATCTGCAGGAACTCGAGGATGGTGAACATGTCGTGGAGTTCGGCGACGTCGACGTCCTCGGGGCCGTACCCGCTCATCTCGTAGGCGGCCTCACCGCTCTCGACGACGCCGTTCATCATGGTGGGGTCGGGGCGCTCGTGGACGACGTGGGTATCGGTTGCCCCGGCGACGCCCGCGACGACGGCGTACTCGTCGGCGTACTCCTTCGCGACCGATTCCGGACAGAACACGAGGCCAGCGCTGCCGTCGGTAATCGGGCAGAAGTCGTAGAGACGCAGCGGGTCGGCTACGATAGGCGACTCGAGGACGGTCTCCAGGTCCACTTCCTTGCGGAACTGAGCGTGAGGGTTGTCGGCGCCATTTTTGTGATTCTTCACGGCGACCTTTCCGAGGCTCTCCCGGGGCGCGTCGAAGCGCTCGAGGTAGTGGCGAGCGGTCATTCCGGCGAAGGAGGGCAGGGTGACGCCGTGTTTGTACTCCTCGGGGTGGGTGATCGAGGCGATGATGTCGGTCGACTCCCCCGTGGTCCGGTGGGTCATCTTCTCGCCGCCGACGAGCAGGGTCATCTCGCTGGCCCCGCTGGCGACGGACTGCCAGGCGGCGTAAATGCCGGCCCCGCCGCTCGAGGACGTCTGATCGACCCGCTGGGCGTACGCCGGCAGGAGATCGAGGTCGTGAGCGAGCATGTTCATGATGCCGCCCTGGCCCTCAAACTCGCCGCTAGACATGTTCGCGACGTAGCAGTGCTCGACGGCGTCGGAAGCGACGCCGGCATCCTCGAGGGCGGCGATGCCAGCCTCGGCGAGGAGGTCGCGGATCCACGCCTCGCGCTGGCCGAACTGGGTCATCGACGCGCCGATGATCGCAACGCGTTCCATGCTCACACTGAGTCAGGTCACGCATTTATAGGGTGAGGATATTGGCAGAATCAGTGTGAGTCGTTCCTGGATTGGAGACCGATCTCTCTGGTACTGTCCAGGTTGGTGTGTGAATACAGAGGATGGATGCAGTACTACAGAGACCAGAGAGGACGTTCAACCGATTGTGAGCACCTTATCGGCGTCCTCCACGATTCGCAAGCAATCGTCCATCGTTGACCGTGGTCGGAGGTCGTCCGGTTCGATATCTCGCGAGTCCATACAGGTGCCACACGCAAACAGCGTTCCGTCGTTGTTCGTGTACTTGCGCATCACCCCGTGGGGGTTGAACTTCTCGTGTTCGAGATCGGGTGCCTCAACCCCATCTCCCAGAAGGAACGTCTCCACCGTGTGTCCCGCGTCGAGAGCCGTATTCGCCAGTCGAAACGCGTTCCAGACTCGTTCCGGATCGTTCGTCTCCAGGATCAGTCCAAGCTGCATACTCGGGAGTAGTCGCGTCGAAAGAAAGCAATTGGGGCGATTCCCATGGGGGGAGAAGATCTTCCTCTCCCTCGGAGGCTAGTGACTGGTTCCTCGAGACGGTGGAGGTAGTACGGGACACGCGCCCTGTATCATTGTAGAGATTCGACTAACTACCGAACTGTTGTCAGAAGCGGTGTGCAAGATACAGAGGATTAGTGCAGCACGACGACTCCGTTTTTTCGGCAAAACTGGTTGACAATCCGCTCACTACACCTGCTTATTGACCGCACCTCCATTCAGGCACCACTGAAACAATCTACGCGTCATATTGCAAATAGAGAGTCCTCTGCACGAACTCACAACTTAATTGGTTCGTTAAGATTCGGATCAGTACCGAGGATGGCAGATAGATGGGGCTGTAACTGGTCGAACTGTTCCCTTGGTTCCACGAGTTGACGTTCCGTATCGTAGTTGATGACGCCTGCTGATTCGAGCTTCGGGATGTGCGCATGGTGCAGCGAGGCCCGAATACCCGTTAGCACCTCTTCAGACGCGTCGGTAACTGGCGTATGATGATTATACTTAAGAATCGTTCTCCTGAGGTCATTCACCGTCAACGGACGCTGTTCTGTTGCGAGTACCGCGAGGATGATGCGACGGTGCTCAGCTCCACACAACTCGAGCACTGTGTTGAACGCAATAGGACTCTCTCTCATGAGAGCATCTTCAGAGACCTACCCCAATTACTCACACTTTTTAGTACCCAATACGCTTTTATACCTACTACCGAGAGGGAGTCGATACGTCGGATAGCGTACTTCCGAGGATGTGTTTGATTCCGCGCCGGAGTCTGGATGCGACGGCTTGCTGTGTAATGCCGAGTTCGTCGCCGAGTTCTTCCATCGTCGCTTCGCGCGGGGATTCGAAGTACCCGCGCTCGTAGGCCAGTACCAGCGCCTCCTGTTGGGTGTCGGTAAGGGCTGCCTCGGTACCCGTTTCAAGAGGCGTGAGTGCGTGTAGTTCCGTGAGCGTGATCGGGATATCTAACTCCCGACACCGGGATTGAAACTCAGCGATATCGCCACGGGTGTCACCACGAATATCGAACGTCCACTGCTCGTCCGTCCCAACGGCTTCGATGAGGGCGATCTGCGTCTCCGTCAGCGTGGTTAACACGTCATCGTAATCCAGCGTCCACTCGACGCGCAACAGATGCTCGTCTTCGACGGAATCTATGAACTGGATTTCCTTCACGCCCGGGTGCTCCAAGAACGCCTCTTCGACGTTACCAACTCTCGTTCCCCGCACCCAGAAGTAGGGGATCACCACGTCTCGAGCAGGGATAATTCGCTCCAGTTCGACTGACACTTCCGGCAGTTGCTCGAACACCGTCCCCAGCGGGAACTCACTGGACGGGACGGTAAAGGAAGCCTCTGTAGCCATCGTCCAATCCGTGGTGCCCTAAGCGTAAATACCTACACGGGGCTATCAATCGAGTCACGAACTGATCCGACGTCTTGCGCTCGCCACCACGTGGTCGAATGGCACGAACTGCGAGGCATTTCAGGCGGGCTTTTCGACGACGAGCTCTCCCCCATCTGGAATCTGCACGGCGTACTGATGGCCGTTGTGAAGCGTAAGATCAACAGTAACGCCGGTTCTGTCGGCAGTATCGTTGAGGAGTCGGTCGAGTGCTGTTGGATCAATGTGGTCGTAAAGTGTCATTCCGAGGGCTGTCGGAGAGTCCATCGGATCGACGTCCTCGATGACAGCGATCGCTCGCACGATAGTGATACTCGGCGGCGTGTCTTCGTCGTACCAACATTTGATGCGAACCGAGTTGGTCGAGTCGCCAGAGGAGTTTGGATTTGGCGAAGTCATACTGTAGTCACTCGGATCTTCGTTACACATACAGCGGTGTGAGGCTGTGGGGCGCGCTCGCAGGCGGTTGGGTTCGAATTACTGGCAACGAGTTGCTGACGCCTGCCATCTCTTTTTTGGCCAAGAACGTCGGGCAATGGTGTACCTGCCCAGTATGTGTTCCCGTTATACTGAGCATCAACCTCCCGTGTTGATCACCTCTCGGTTCGTACCACAGTCGCGCCCTGAATTCAGCACGGTCGTTGAAACCTATCACCGTTTGAGGATCTCAACAAAGCCTTCAAATCCTCCTCGCTCACAGTGTTCGCACAATGTCGTCTTCCTGGCCACAGAAACAAATTGCCGATCCAGAATCCGAAAGAGGATCGAACATTTTCTCGTCTTTAATCGCGAGAGAGTGTCAACGGCGACGTTTGAGGATATGAACATAAGTGATGGGCGTTTGTGTAGCCCTCAACTACGAGTACGTATGGTGATCTCGCGCATACCGGTTCCGGGCTACTAACCGCATGCCCACCCCGATATGGAGTACAGGTTGGACGTAGCAGCGCTTGATTCCAGAGTAACCGCTACACTGAAAGCGGAAGGTAGGGGTCGCAGTGAATATGCTCCCTAACGAATAGAGGAAATCACAGAGGGATGAGCGCTTCTATGATCGTATTGGCCAAACTCCTCTGGTGATCATAACCACGGCAGTTGTCCGGAAGAAGTGTATAGAGGTGGCCTCTGGACGAATCTAGGAAGAGATCATGGAGTGGGCGGGTATCGGTCGAGATGGCGTCCAGGACAAAGGGAGGCATGAGCAGGAGAAAGCGAGTAGCCCGAAAAAGGGAGAAATCACGCTCTCAAAAAGTTCATAATCGGTTTCAGTCTAGCGTTTTCCGGGTTAGCAGTCACCAAGAAGAGAAACGCTACGAAGAGCGCCTCAGATCCATTCCACGAAATTGAATTCGCTGGTTTGAAGCCTTCTCTGGAGGGGTCTCACTTACCCACTCGAGTCGAACGGGTGGCCGATCAGGACATGTTTCAAAAGTTCATAATCGGTTTCCTGCTATCGGTTTTGGGTGTTAGACGACGCCCGAAATTCCGAATCGGTTGAGACACTTTCCGAGAAGGGAAACGCACCCAAGAGCGCGTCTCGAACCGGTTATGCACGTTTGACGCCTCGAGTCCTGCCTCTACGCAGCGAGTGCCGACCACGAAACGGACCTCGCTCACCCATCAGTCTCGGCAATCACCAGAATATACGTGAGTGCTCCCTAATCGCCTCGAGAGGTCTCCTACTCGACGATTAGGTCTCAAGCCATGCTCTCGAGGGCGATTCTCATCGTGCAACCGTTCCTAGACGATCTTCATAATCGGCCCTCGAAGAGAGACCATACCTACTCTTCCGGACAGAGAACCCGATTATGAGGTATCTGAAACGCGATTAGTACGTTTTGTTGTAATCCTCAGTAGAGAACAAGAGTTGTCTGGTGAATACAGAGGATGGACCTTGTTTAGACGCGATCGAGATCGGCACTAACGCATCGTTCTCAAAGTATGAAACCGTACTGTAAGGTGCTTACCACCGGATTCTGTTTAGCCAAAATAACTCCTGACCCGCTTACCCGAGAGCGTCTAAACAGGGCTCAGAGGATGAATGCAGCACGATGGCCCTGATTAGATCTCACATTTGGGTCAGAACCAGACGCCACATACGGCTGTAGATTTATCAAGACCGGAAGGCTTGAGAGACTATGAATCAATCAACAGTGAAACCCCTTCTATTGGGTATATTCGGATTAGTATCTATTGTTGCCGGTGGTTTCCTCCTTGCTCAAACAGAGACGATCTCATCAGGGTATGGGCGCCAACGACTAGTAGTCACTGGGGTTATTGCCGTTCTCCTGGGTGGCATATTGCTCTACGAAGGTATCGATAGATGAGTCTCCTGTACTGCCGTTCACTACTTCGGAGATCAAGCTAGATCTCGTGCAACATTCGCGCTATCTATTCAGCAGACACTGGGCGAACTACCGAACCATTGTCTCGAGGAGTGTACGAGATACAGAGGATGCGTTTAGCACGACAGCTTCACTTATTTTACACCGAAGTCAGTAAACTGGCGGTTCGGTAGAACTGCTTTGACATCGACGTTCTCGACTTCGTGGGCCTGGCAGTGTAGACAACCTGAGTTGCTTTCCTGAGATCAATGAAAGGCACCGAAGGCAGTGAATTAGATCAGAAGGAAGTTGCCCACTCGCGGACCGTGACCACTGCAGCAGGGACCGCATCTTCGACACGTATTAGATGGAATCCTGGTCGGCTGAGATAGTGGCGTGATCGTACTGCTTGCTCGACCTCACAGCCCACCGGCAGGCTTATCTAAACATGCAAGCGTATGGTTGCACGTTGTCTCGTGTCTTCCAACGACGACGTATTCCAGGCGCTGGCCGACAGTACCCGCCGGTTGATCCTCGAAGAACTGACAGACAACAGCGAGCAGACGCTCTACGAACTCTGCGTGCGCCTCACCATGGAGCACGACATCGACATGTCCCGGCAAGGGGTCAGCAACCACCTCGAGGTCCTCGAGGAGGCCGGACTAATCGCCTCGAGTCGTCGGGGCAAGTACAAGGTCCTGGAGTTCGCGGGCGCAGACCAAATCGAGGCGGTAGCGACCTGGCTAGACCGTCTAGCCGAGAAAAACACTGACACGGAAACTGAGAAAAGGTAACTACATGGAAATCACCGTAACGAGCGTACCCGTAGATGACCAGCAGAAGGCCCTGGAATTCTACACGAACGTCCTCGGTTTCGAGAAGAAGACCGACGAACCAGTAGGCGAAGCGAGTTGGCTAACCTTGGTCGGGCCAGACTCGCCCGACGGCGTTGAACTGCTCTTAGAACCCACAGAGAACCCAACGATTGACGAGGAACTCGAGGCATACCGCGATGCACTCGTCACCAACGGCATCCCCTGGACCATGTTCGGATGCGAGGATGTCGAGGCCGAGTACGAACGCCTGAGCGAGCACGGTGTCGAGTTTACTCAGGAGCCGATGACCGCCGGGAACGTTACGATGGCCGTCTTCGACGACACGTGCGGGAACCTCATTCAGCTCGTGCAGCAGTGAGCTGGACGGCGAAACCAGGCTAACTGAAACAAAATGTGGAACGTGCGCCTGGGAAGCCATGTGAGCGCGTATTCCGCGCTACAGCGGTACGATACTTGGAAGTGGGATTTCGAAAGGGTCGAGCGGTTCGTCTCGTCTGGAGTCCGTACCAGAAGAGGATCTGTGCTGAACGCGGCCAGTCAGACCTCCGCCGCCTGGAGGTCGCTCGCTCGAGCCCGTGCCTGGTCGATCACTGCAGGCCGGGCCAGGAACGAGATTACGACGTCGTCGTCGCCGTAGGTCACGTCGTCGACGCTGGCGTGGTCGTGGATCCAGGAGACGAGGCTCATCGTGTCGTCGGTCATCGGCACCACGAGGCGCTCGCGTTCCCAGTCGGGGAGTTCTTCGTCGATGCGCTCGAGCAACGCGTCGACGTTGCTCCCTTCCTGGGCGCTGACGGCGACCGGGTTCGGTGCCAGCGCCGAGAGTGCCTCGCGTTTCTCGGCGAGGTCCTCGTCGCTGACGCGGTCGATCTTGTTGAGGACGGTGACGATGGGCGCCTCGTTGCGCTCGTAGAGCGTGTCGTGACTGGTGACGAGCTTCTCGTGGATCTCCTCGACCGGTTCGCTCACGTCGACAACGAGCAAGACGAGGTCGGCCCGGTAGACCGAATCGAGGGTCGACTTGAACGACTCGACGAGCCAGTGGGGCAGGTCGCTGATGAATCCGACCGTGTCGGTCACGAGCACGTTCCGGGGCTCGATGTCCGCCCGTCGAGTCGTGGTCCCAAGGGTTGTAAAGAGTTTGTCCTGCGATTCGGCGGTAGCGTCGAGGTCCGGGTGGAGGTCCTCGTTCTCCTCGACCTCGAGATCTCGCGCCAGGCGTCGGAGCAGCGTCGATTTGCCGGCATTGGTGTACCCCGCCAGGGCGACGAGGTCGAATCCGGAGTCGCGGCGTCGTTCGCGTCGGTGCTCCTCGGTCTGCTCGATCTGGTCCAGTTCGTCCCTGATCCGGCTGATCTGGTCCTTGATGTCCTGTTCGCGGCTCTCGTCGTACTCCCCGAGCCCCATGAAACCGGGGTGTTCGTCCCGTTTGGCGAGGCTCGCCTTCGCCTCGACGCGCGGGAGTTCGTACCGGAGTTCGGCGAGTTCGACCTGCAGCTGGGCCTTCCGGGTCTGGGCGCGCTGGCCGAATATCTCGAGGATCAGCGTGAATCGGTCCATGACCGTGACTCCCTCGGGAAGGAGCTGTCCGAGATTGTACGTCTGGTAGGGCCCGAGCCGGTTGTCGAAGATGACCGTCTCGGCGTCGGCCCGCCGGACCGTCTCCGCCAGCTCGTTCGCCTTTCCCTCGCCTAGCTGGAGGGCGGCATCCGCCGTTCTGGTCTGGGTAACCTCGTCGACGACGGTGTACCCGGCCGCACGGGCGAGGTCCGAAATCTCCTCGGTGTCGGGCACGCCGGAGTCGACGCGTTTGGCGACGATCGCTCGTTCGTCCGCCGTCGCGTCCGCACTCGTCCGTTCGTGTGTGCGTTCGTTCATACGAGTAGCTGATCGTGGTCGATAGTGGCGTCGACGCGATTCGAACGCTCGAGTGGGCGCTCGGACGGACGCAGGAATGAGTGCTCGGACTGACACTCGAGTGAGCAGTCGAGCGAGCGCGCAAGTGAACGCTCGCGAACGCGGCCGACGAAGGCGTGCCTCGAGGCGCCGTCTCTCGAATCCGCCCAGTACCTGACCACGTCAGGGATGCCGGCCGGTCACCTCGGTTAGCTGGTCGCGAATCATACCTCACCTACGTCGGGAAGGGTCTTGAATGCGGTGGCGCTCGCCCGTCAGCGCGAACCGGCGCCGTTTTTACGGCCGCAGGCGGAAAGTCAGGTATGACGCTTCCGGCAGTACTCGAGGCCGCCGACGGGCCGAGAGCGGTCGACACCCACGCCCACCAGCCGACCAGCGAGTTCCTCCACGACGCGGGCGGGGAGATGATGCGCGACGCGGCCGACCGCTTCGGGGCCGACCTCGAGACCGACACCTACGAGCACATGATCGAGGAGTACCGCGAGGCGGGCGTCGGGCGGACGGTCCTCCTCGGGTGGGACGCCGAGACCAACACCGGCAATCCGCCAGTCCCCAACGACTACGTCGCCGAGGTTCGGGACACGTACTCGGACTTCTTCGTCGGCTTCGGCTCGGTCGACCCGCTCAAGGACGACTGCGTCGAGGAGGCGATTCGCTGCGTCGAGGACCTCGATCTCTCGGGATTCAAGTTCCAGCAGATTGCCCAGGGCTTCGATCCCTCCGACCCCGAACACGAGGAGCTATGGGCGACCATCGAGGACCTGGGCGTTCCCGTGGTCTTTCACGGCGGGAACTCGACGCTGGGGGCCTGCTCGCCCGGCGGCCGCGGCCTCAAGATCAAGTACGGGAATCCGATGCTGATCGACGACGTGGCGGCGAACTATCCTGAGTTACAGATCCTGATCGCGCACCCGGCGTTCCCCTGGGAACAGGAGCAACTGGCCATCTGCCAGCAGAAGGGCAACGTCTACATGGACCTCTCGGGGTGGATGCCCCGCTACATCGACGACCAGGTGCTCCACTACGCGAAGTCTCTGCTGAAGGACAAGGTCATGTTTGGCACCGACTACCCGATGCTCGAGCCCAGGCCCTGGCTCGAGCAGTTCGCCGAACTTGATTTCCCCGAGGACGTGCAGCGAAAGCTCCTCTGGGAGAACGCCGAGTCGTTCCTGGGCATCGAGTGAGCGCCTCGGAGAGGTGGGCGTACTCGACGAGCGAGAGCGTCGTGAACGGAAAACGACGATACCTCTCGAACTGAGAACGAGGACAACTGTTGTATGTGCGCTTCGAGTACGTGTGTTATGTTCGTGCCGTACTGGTCGTTCGGCCCCTCGATCGGCCGTTCGATCAGCCGCTCGCTCGAGCACGCCCTCGCCACCATCCCCGGCCCACCGGAACTCGAGATTGCCCTCTTCGTCCTGGTCGCGATGGTCGTTATTCCGGCGATCATGCTCGGACTCGTTCTGATGATCGTCCGACGACGAGCCCCGGGACTCGAGGAGATTCAGGCATCGATGGACGCCGAAGCAGACCACTCCGAGACCGACGCTCCCGCCGATCGTGACTAGCGGGATGGGATGTCAGCGCGGTCATCTCCAACTCGCCCTCGTCGTAGCGCCACTCGAACTGGAAGTCACACCGCCAGGACGGTGTCGACGACCAGCATCACCGAAAACCCGGCGAGGAACGCCATCGTCGCGGTATCGGCGTAGCCGTGGCCGTGACTCGAGGGGATGAGTTCGCGGAACACGACCGCGATCATCGCGCCGGCGGCGAAGCCCGCCGCAATCGGGAAGATGCCGGTGACGACCGCCACGAGAGCGAAGCCGACCGCGGCCGCGATGGGCTCGGGAAGGCCACCCGAGAGCGTGGTATAGAAGATCGTCTTCGGGGTGGAGACCCCGGCTCTGATGGCTGGAATCGCCATCGCGAATCCGTCGGGGACGTTCTGGACGGCGATGGCCGTCGCGATCGCGAGTCCCAGTCCCGCCTCGCCGCTGGCGAAGGCAATGCCCACGGCGAGTCCTTCGGGGACGTTGTGGATCGTGACGGTGGCGCCGACGAGCAACGCCCGCCGGCGGTCGTCGTCCATCGCCGCCCGTTCGGCCGCGGCCTCATCGCTCTGGAGCAGGGCAATCCCCTCCATTCCGCTGGCTTCGTCCCGGAACCCGGTGTTGATGTGGAGGTGGGGAAGCGCGGCGTTGACGACGAGCAAGAAGGCCCCGCCGGCGACGATTCCGGTGACGACCTCGAGCGGCGAGCCGAGGTTGAGACCGGGGATGATCAGCGCGAAGACTGCCGCGCCGACCATGACGCCGGCGGCGAATCCCAGCGAGCTGTCGTAGACGCTGTGGCTCACCCGGTCGGTGTAGATCGTCGGCAGCGCACCGATTCCGGTCGCACAACCAGCGAGCGTCGCGATTACGAGGACCTCGGGGAGCGTCGACATAGGTGTGATCTAGCGGGAACCGGCTGGTCTCAGTCGTTCGTCTCGGACGGTTGGTCGGAGTCGGACTCGAGATGCTGTGCGACGCGTTCGTCGATCACGTCGATCGAGATGCCGGCGTCCATGCCCCGATCCGCGTCGCCGAATCCGGCGCTGAGCACCCGGGTCAGAGCGTCTTCGACATCCTCGTCGAGTTCGGTGATGCGGTCGGTTTCGACCTCGATGACGAACCCCGTCGTGATGTTCGGCGAGGTCGGCAAGAAGAGCACTTCGCGGCCATCGTCGGTCTTCTTGCCCGTTTTGAACGCCGTCATCCGGGCGCCGTTCCAGGTCTCGACCTTGACTGGCTTCTGCAGCGATTCCTGCTCCCCGAAGGCGGTTTCGGCAGCCATCTTCGAGGCGTTATAGACGACCCGGAGGCCAGGCACGCGGTTGGCGACGTTGTCCAGGACGCGTTCGACCAGACCGCCGATGGTCGTTCGCATCAGGTACCCCATCGAGAGCGTGAGGATGATGAGCACCGTGAGAACGATGACGACCCGCAGGAACTGTGCGACCTGTTCGCGGGTTCTGGCCGCACCCTCGAACGCTCCGTCCGGAATGAGCCATCGGAGCACGTTGGCGTCGAGGATCAATTCCGGGGTGACCCCCGCGATGATCCCGTAGAGCCAGTAGAGGAGGTAGAGGGTGATGAGAATGGGACCGAGAACGACGAGGCCGCTCGCAAAGTCCCGCTTCCACGAGGTCATGTGCTGTGGGTCACACTACGGGGTTATCAGCCCTTCCCTTTACCGGTCGAGGATCGCCCGCAGGACGAAAAACAGGTTCTCCTTGCGTTCCATGACCCGTCGGTAGAAGTACGACTTCCACCGGCCGCCGTAGGGAACGTACTGCCACATCTCGTACTCCGCCGCGAGTTCCTCCTGGGCGTCCTCGCGAACGCCCATGAGCATCTGGAGTTCGAAGTCGGTCCCGTACTCCTCGTGGAGGTCGATTGCGTGCTCGATCATCGCCGGATCGTGACTGCCGACGGCGATGCCGTCCTCGAAGTGCTCGAAGGCGTACTCGAGCAGTTCCCGGTAGGCACGATTGACGGCTGCTTTGTCCTTGTAGGCGATTTCGGCCGGTTCGTCGTAGGCTCCTTTGACGAACCGAACCTTGCCTGGCAAGTCGGCGAGACGTTCGACGTCCTCGCGAGTCCGCTCGAGGTTCGCCTGCACGCAGACGCCGACGTTGCCGTCGTAGGTCGTCGTCATCGCCTCGAAGGCGTCGAGGGTGACGTCGGTCGTCGTGTGATCCTCCATGTCGATCCAGACGAACACGTCTCGATCTGTGGCCTCCGCGACGATTTCCTCGAGCAGGTCGCGAAAGACGTCCTCGCCCACGTCGAGGCCGATCTGAGAAGGTTTTACCGAGATGCAGGCCTCGAGGTTCGAGTCGCCGATGTCCGCGACGAGCGTGCGGTACTCGGCCGCGTCGGCCGCCGCCGGCGACCGGGAGTCGTAGTGTTCGCCGAGCAGGTTGACGATGGCGTTGATGTTCCGGTCGTTCAGGGTCCGCACGTGCTCAAGGGCCGTCGCGGGTGACTCCCCGGCGACGAACCGATTCGCGATGGGCGGGATCATAATCGAACGTGTGTCCCCCTCTTATTTGGCAGTTTGTGATTCGTCTTCGTTGAGGAATCGTCGCTTGCGACCGTTTTCGACGCGCCTACGACCGTCATCGGTCATCGACGCCTCCGGCTGGCGCGCGAGAACCACCAGCGGTTAAGAGCCATCGGCACATCGAGGGTGACATGGCAGTACTCGAGACGATCGTAGTCGCGTTCTGGGCGATGGTGCCCGCGTACGTGCCGAACAACGCGGCGGTGCTCGCCGGCGGCGGTCGGCCGATCGACGGTGGTCGAACCCTCAACAGTAAGCGACTGCTGGGCGACGGCAAGACCTGGCGTGGGACGGCGGTGGGGACGACGGTCGGCCTGATCCTGGCGGCGGTGTTGACGCTGATCGCCAGTGACGCGAGCGAGGCGCTCGGCTTCGAGGTGCCGACGTTCACGGCGCTCGCGGCGCTCGGACTCGCTGGCGGGGCGATGCTCGGGGACATCCTCGCCTCGTTTCTCAAGCGTCGAACGGGCCGGGACCGCGGGGCGATGTTCCCAATCGTCGATCAACTGGATTTCGTCGTCGTCTCGCTCCCGGTGACGGCCCTGCTCGACATCGACTGGTTTCTGTCCGTATTCACCTGGGAGGTCATCCTCGTCGTCGTCGTCATCACGCCGCTGTTGCACGTCCTGACGAACGTGATCGCGTACAGGCTCGGGTTGAAGGACGAACCCTGGTAGGCCGGTCCCGTCTCGCTCTTCGTGTCGGCCGCTCGAGTGCCAGCCTCGAGTTTCGACGTGTGAGTCAACTTCGAGTGCCGGCCTCGAGTGTTGCCCCTACGAGCCAACTCCGGACGGGTATCCGACCGCAAATGCATTCCTCGAGCTCCGGACACGCCCGATCTCGAGCCCCCTCGGCTACGAGCGCGCATCACATCGTTTATTTCGATTCGCCGCCCCATTGTCGCCAATGACGAACCAGGCACTCATCGACGCCCTTCGTGACGCCGACGCGGTTCGATACGGCGAGTTCGAACTCTCCCACGGCGGCACCAGCGACTACTACGTCGACAAGTACCTCTTCGAGACCGACCCACGCTGTCTCGAGTTGATCGCCGAGGCCTTCGCCGAGCGACTCGAGGCCAGGGCCGACGCGAAACTCGGCGGGGTCGCCCTCGGCGGCGTCCCGCTGGCGGCCGCGACGAGCGTCGCCGCCGGCGTTCCCTACGTCATCGCCCGGAAGCAGCGCAAGGACTACGGGACGGCGAACCTGATCGAGGGCCGACTCAAGGAGGGCGAAGAAGTCGTCGTCGTCGAGGACATCGTCACGACGGGCACGAGTCTGGTAGACGCGGTCGAGGCGCTACGCAGGGCGGGTGCGACCGTCGAGCGCGCGCTCGTCGTCGTGGACCGGCAGGAGGGTGGCCGCGAGAACGTCGAAGCCGCGGGCCTCGAGATGGAGGCACTGGTGACGGCGGAGGAGTTGCTGGCCGACCGCGACTGAGCGGTTCTCAAGCGGTAGTCTCGACGGGGCGTCGAAATCAGTTCAAATGCGATAGTTCCGATAGCTCGTTAGTCGGGTTTCGATGCCCGAACACACAGGAACGTCGGGTATTTTAACCGTTTCTCGTACGATTCTGGCTTTTTCTCTTTGAAGGACTCTCTCGGCTTCGGTTCGACCAGTTCGTCCAGGTGGAACCCAGTTTCGACGAGCGAGTTGACGACCTCAGAAAATGGCCGACGATAGAAGGGAACCTCAATGTCCTCGCCAGAGGCGGACCACGTCATTCGTTCCCGTTCGACGTCGAAGTAGTTCTCGGCTTCGAACGCAATGTACTCATCGACTGGATGTTGCGCCGAAAACACGAGGAATCCGCCTGGCCGGAGGATGCGAGCGAACTCCGCGAAGGGCTGTCGCCAGTCTTCGACGTAATGGAGCGAAAGGCCGCAGATGACACCGTCGAACGTTCCGTCGTCGGCGAACTCGAGAGGCTCCGTGATGTCGACCTGGCGAATTTCTGCTCGCTCGCCGATTCGTCGTCTTGCCTGTTCGAGCATCTCGGTGTTCCTGTCGACAGCGAGAACGTCCGCTCCCCGCTCGGCCAACCAGTCTGCGTACCGACCGTGTCCACAACCCGCATCGAGGACTCGTTTGTCCGCGACGTCAGGAACGAGTTCCGTCGTCGCAGGAAACTCGAGGTCGGCACAGTACGGGTTTTCTTCTTGCGTCTTGTACGTCTCCGCCAGTTTGTCGTATGCGTCCTCCACGGTAGGACTCTCATCGGGTGGCATGAACACGTTCGTGTGGCACCATTCGAAGTAATCGTTGTGATTCGATTTCGAGTCACTGGCCATCCGTAACGAGCATCGGCAACGAGGCTGGTAAATCAGCAGGCCGTCGAAAGAGACGGAAAACCGATATCGAACGCCCGATGTCGCTATTGCTGGCCGTAGGACTCGAACTGCTCGAGCACCGTCTCCAGTTGCTCGTCGGAGAGTCGCTGGGGCTCGAGGCCGGCCGAGCGCGCTTCCAGATAGATCCGGGCGAGGCTCTCGACGTGGGCCGTGTTCTCGAGGGCCGTCTCGAGGTCCGGCGCGGTGACGACGAGGCCGTGATTCTCGATGAGGCTCGCGGTAGCGTCGGCCTCACGCATCGCGGTGACGATGTTCTTGGCCAGTGCGTCAGTACCGTAGGGGGCGTACTCGGCGACTGGCACCCGCTTGCCGACGGCGACGATCATGTAGTGAATCGGCGGCAGGGGTTCGTCGGCGATCGCCAGCGTCGTCGACCACGGCGAGTGGGTGTGGACGATGGCACCCACGTCCTCCCGGCGGTAGATGGCGCTGTGCATCGGGACCTCACTGCTGGGTTTCATCGCCCCGTCGCGGTGCTCGCCGTCGACGCCGACGACCGGCACGTCGTCGACGTCGAACGCGTCGTAGGGGACGCCCGTCGGCGTGATCGCGAAGGCGTCGCCGTCGCCGCCGCGGACGCTCAGATTGCCGGTTCGGCCGGGAGTGAGCGTCGCGAGGTCGCTCGCGTGCTCGACCACCTGCTCGCGCTGGGTCTCGAGGATCACAGTCACAGTACCAGGTCTGTTAGGTCGCCGAAGTGATCTATCCTGTGGTCGGGGATTCGATCGTCTTTCGTTCGATCAGCTCCAAGGGGATCGGGGTCGCCCGGCTCCTCGCCCGCAGCGTCGAACAACACTGTCTCGAGACCGATCGCGTTTCCGCCGACGACGTCCGAGCGGATCGAATCGCCGACCATCACCGCATCGCTCGGGTGACACTCGAGTCGGGACAGCGGGTAGGTGAACATGACCGAGGCGGGTTTTTCCTGGCCAACCTCCTCGGAGGTCACGAGCAAGTCGATGGCGTCCGTGAGGTCCAACCGCTCGATCTTGCGCAGTTGAATCCGGGTGGTGAGGTTCGTGACGATTCCCACGTCAACGTCGGCTTCTCTGAACGCCGACAACGTCTCCTCGACACCCGAGTGGAGCGCCATCGCCTCGAGATACCCCTCCCAGTAGGCGTCGCCCAGGGCCAGCGCGTCCGACGGTCGGGGCTCGCCTGTGTGGCGCTCGAACGCCCGTTTGAAGTACAGCAGGCGTTCGTGGGAGGCAGCAACCCCCGCGAGGTCGCGTTTCACGTCGCGGCGGCCAGTCTGGTAGAACGCTTCGAACTCTGTTGACTCGAAGTCGTATCCACGATCGAGGGCAACCTCGTGGGCGGCGGTCTTTCCCGCCTCGTTGCACGGCGCGTAGGGGTAGAGCGTGTCGTCGAAGTCGAAGAGCACGGCGTCGACGGTCATAGGTGACCTGCTCGGGCATCGGTAAAACGCGTGTCGGTCGAACGGAGCGATCAGGGCGAAACCGCATCTGAACTCGAACCATAGCCGGGGAGTAATACGTTGATGGCCGCGACCACGACCCCCGCCAGCCCCATTCGAACGCCGGCAACGAGCCAGTTCTGTTTCGAGATCGATCCGAGATAGGCCCCGAAGACGAACAGCACGGCGACCCCGACACCGATAGCGGCGACCGTCGCCTCGAGCATCGAGAAGGTGACGCCCTCGGCGAGAAACGGACCTAGCGGAAGGAGGATCCCGATGAGCGGTCCAACGCCACTCGCGACGGCGTTGATCGACCGCGCACCAGCCTGGCGCTCCTGGACCCTCGTCCCCTCGAGGTCGGTCAGCATCGCCGCTTCGATGCGCAATAGTTCGGCGCGTTTCTCGGCGCGTTCGATCTCCCAGACGCTCCAGACGCCCGACGTCCCGAGGCCGACGGCGGCGCCGAGGCCAATCGCCACCACAGTGAGCCCGTCGTCAACGCCGGAGAGGTAGGACCCGACGACAACCCCGATGCTCGTCAGCGTCCCGTCGAAGCCGTTGGAGATGAAGTACCGTCTCGAGATTGATCGGACGTCTTCGCGCTGGAGCAATTCCCGAAGATCGGTCATCCTGCCGTCACCGATCCTGCGCCGTGTCGACCTGTTCGACGAAGCGCTCGCCGCAGACGACCTGATCGATCGAGTGAACGGTCCCGCCGAGGTCAGCGATGACCTCCTCGACGGTGTCGACGTCGATGTCGTCGCCCTCGATCGTGAGCTTCAGGGTCTGGACTTCGCGATCCGTCTCAATGAGTTCTGCGTTGACGCCCTGGACTCCAGCGTGCTCGGCGATCGTCGTCGTGAACTCGACCGTCTCCGAGTCGTGTGGCTTCAGGAGGTCTAGGACGAGCCGTCGTACCGGTACGGGCATACCCTCGTGTACACCGTGTGAGTCCTTAGAGGGCGGGTCCTTGTCTTCAGTCGTTCGGGAACTCCTTCTGGAACCCGCGGAACTCCGTCCGGTGGGCCTCTTCGTCGGCCAGGATCGTCACGGCGACGTCTTCGGTGACCGGGTCGTTCGCCTCGCCCGCCGCCTCGAACAGCGCGCGATAGGTCTCGATGGCGTCCTCCTCGGCCTCGAGCACACCCTCGATGACGGACTGGACGTCGGTCGTGTCCTCGGGTGGCTGGAGGCTCGACTGGCGGGCCTCGAACTCCATCGATCCAGGTGGGGACTCGTCGAGTTGCTTCAGTCGGTTGCCGAGCATCCGCGCGTGCTCGAGTTCCTCCTCGACGTCCGCCTCGAGGCTCTCTTTGACCTCCTCGGCGTGGACGCCGTCGAGGACGATCGCGTTCGTCAGGTAGTTCATCACGGTCTCGAGTTCGTCGATGTACGCCTTCGTCAGTAGTTCGGTGACCTCGTCTGCCATAGCTGGTTCTATCACGAACGCCCGTATAAAGCTGACACCGGCATCGCTCGCGGTCCAGCGTGGGGCCAGCATCGGGACGAAGTCGGAAACCCTGCCGGCACCGCCGTCCTTTATAGCCGTGCCGGACTGAGTTGCGGGTATGTCGAATCACGATCCCGGAACGGAGGACCCGCTTTCGGTCCGCGGCGTCGTCCCCCCGACGGTCACGGCGTTTCACGAGGACGAGTCGGTCGACTACGAGACCACGGCGGCCCACGCCCGGTTCGTCGTCGACGGCGGCGCCCACGGCGTGTTCCCGCTCGGGACGAACGGCGAGTTCCCCCTGTTGACCGCCGACGAACAACGGGGCGTGGTCGAAGCGGTGGTCGAAGAAATCGACGGTGACGTACCCGTCATCGCCGGCGTCGGCGCGCCGAGCACACACGAGACGGTCCAGCACGCGACCCACGCCGAGCGCGTCGGCGTCGACGGCGTGGTCGTCGTGACGCCGTACTACTACCCGGTCGACCACGACGCTGCCCTCCAGCACTATCGTCGGGTGGCCGAGGCGACGGACCTCCCCATCTACATCTATCACATCCCGAGTAAAACGGGGAACGCCATCTCGCGGTCGACCCTCGACGATCTGGCGAAGATCGACGGCATCGCCGGCCTCAAGGACTCGAGCAAGGACGTCCCGTGGCTCGCCCAGTCGATCGACGCTCACCCCGAACTGACATTCCTCTCCGGCTCGGACTCGCTGCTCTTCCCCGGCCTCGAGATCGGTTGTTCGGGCATGGTGAGCGCGGTCGCGAACGTCTTTCCCGAACTCGTGGTCGACCTCTACGAGGCCTACGACGCGGGCAACGAGGATCGCGCCCGTGAACTCCAGAGTCGCGTCTACGACGTCCGCGACGCGCTCAAGACCGGCGGTGCGTACATGTCGGGCGTCAAGACCGCGCTCCGGCTTCGTGGATTCGACGCAGGACCGCTCCGGAGTCCGCTGCGGCTGAAAGACGAGGCGAGTACGGCAGAACTCGAGGCCGAACTCAAGGCGCTGGATCTGCTGTAGGGGACTCGCTGGTTTCGTCGTCGGCCGTGTTCGTCGGAGGCTGGTTCGCTGCCGATCGACGGGAGGAAGAGGGGAACGAGGAACGCAAACCGGAGGCATTTTTTGCCGTTGCCACGGATCACGAGGCATGGAACTCACGGCCGAGCAGGAGGCGGTCAGGGACGTAGTGCACGAGTTCGCCCTCGAGGAGATCCGACCGACGGCGCTCGAGGCTGACGAGACGGAGACGTTCCCGGAGGACGTCTGGGACGGCCTCGCGGACATGGACCTGACGAGTCTGACGGTTCCGGAGGAGTACGGCGGGTACGACGCCGATCCGATCACCTACGCCATCGTCAACGAGGAAGTCGCCTACGGGATGCTGGCGGTGGCGACGGCGCTCTCGGTCCACTGTCTGGCGACCTCGTGTATCGCCACGTTCGCCGACGAGGAGCAGAAGGAGCGCTGGCTGCCGGAGATGGCTACCGGACGGCTGGTCGGCGCCTTCGCGCTCTCGGAGCCACACGCCGGGTCCAACCCGGCCGAGATGACGACTGAGGCCGTCAGAGAGGGGAACGAATACGTCATCAACGGCGACAAGCAGTGGATCACGAACGGCCAGCGAGCGGGCGTGATCGTCCTCTTCGCGAAGACCGACCGGGGCGACCCCTCGACGGTCACGCAGTTCCTGGTGCCCGCCGACGCGGACGGACTCACCGTGGGCGAGAAGGAGGACAAACTCGGGCTCAGGGCGAGCGACACGACGGGCCTCCACTTCGATGACGTTCGAATCCCGGCCGAGAATCGGCTGACTGAGGAAGGACGGGGCCTCTCTGCGGCCTTCGAAATCCTGACCGGCGGCCGCATCGCCATCGCCGCCCAGTCAGTCGGGCTCGCCCAGAGCGCCCTCGACGAGGCCATCGCCTACAGCCAGGAGCGCGAACAGTTCGACCAACCGATCGGCGACATCCAGTCGATCAGGCACAAGCTTGCGGAGATGTCGACCAGAATCGAGGCTTCCCGCCTGCTCACCCGGGAAGCGGCCCGCAAGCGAGCGGCGAAGGAGGGCGATGCCGCGATGATCGCGAGCATGGCGAAGTACTTCGCCAGCGAGTCGGCGATGTTCGTCACCAACGAGTCCGTCCAGGTCCACGGCGGCTACGGCTACGTGACCGAAGGCGAGGTCGAGCGTCTCTACCGGGACGCCAAAATCACCGAAATCTACGAGGGGACGACCGAGATACAAAAGAAGATCATCGCTCGTCACCTGCTCGAGTAGTTCTCGAGTTGCCCTCGAGGCGTTCCTCCAGCGTTCTCGAGTAGCCTTCACAGCCCTCGGGCCGTCTTCCTGGCGTTTCCGAATGGCCGTCGAGTACCCCTCGAGCACCCCTCGAAACACCGTTCTCCATCCGGGGTGCCGGCGGCGACCGAAGCCACTATCGCCCTGTCGTTCCTTTCGTCGTTCGTGAACACCGACGGATACGACGCAGTCGTCTACGACCTCGACGGGACGCTCGTCCACCTCATAGTCGACTGGGCCTCAGTCACCCGAGACGTCCGCGAGGTGTACCTCGCGGCGGACGTCGACCCGCCGGAATCCAACCTGTGGTCGCTGTTGGCCAGCGCGCCCGACGTCGGACTCGCGGCCGAGGTTGAGGCGACGATCGCCGGCCACGAACGCGAGGGTGCGCGCCGATCCACGCGACTGGCTCACGCCGACGACCTCGAGAAGCGGGCCGAGTACGTTCCCGTCGGCGTCTGCTCGCTCAACTGCGAGGCGGCGTGTCGGATCGCCCTCGAGGAACACGCGCTCGCGTCGGCCGTCGACGCTGTCGTCGGACGGGACTCCGTCGAGACACGAAAACCTCACCCGGACCCGTTGCTCGCAGTGATCGACACGCTCGAGTCAGTACCCTCGCGGACGCTCTTCATCGGCGACTCTCAGCGCGACGAAGAGACGGCGAACCGAGCAGGTACGAGATTTCAATACGTCGACGGTCGGTAGCCCTCGAGGCGGCGGTTTGCGCAGAGGGAGGTCGGCAAAATACGGATGGGAAAGGTCCAGACAGCCTACCGACCCTGCACCCGCTTCGCGTAGGCGAAGACGGCGAGCGCGGTGAAGACCCAGACGACAGCGCCGACCCGGATGGCGAACTCCGCTCGAGCGTTCCACGTCGGCAGGTCGACAGTCGTGGACGCGAGGGCGACGAGCGGGGCACCGACCACGATCGTCGTGACGAACGTGACCTGCATCACCCAGCCGTAATCGACGCCCTCCGGGGAACTCGTCTCGACGCGTTGAGGCACACGCGGACATCTCGAGTGAGCGGGCTTAACGATACTGGCTTTGACCGTCGTTCCTGGCCCGTGAGAGAGGGCCAACGCCTTCATGTACTGGTAGAAGAGTGACTCCGGTATGGAACAATGCTGCCGGCGGAGGACGGATGACTGACCTCCATTCCGTCTACGTCGGAGCGTTGCTCGTCGCAGCAGTACTCTCGGTCGGTGTCGTCGTCTACGCCCTTCGGAAACGGCGCAATCGTCAGGATCGACTGGCGGTCACACTGGCAGTTATGATGTCGATCACCTGTGCCTGGAGCGTCGGATCGCTGGGGGCGCACCTGAGCGCAAGTGCGTCAGCGACGTGGTTTTGGTTCGGACTGAGCAACGTCGCGACGTTCGCGTTGCCCGTTACCTGGACCGTCTTTGCCGCTCACTATGCGGGCTACGACCGACACGTCACTCGGCGAACGATCGGACTGTTGGCCGTCGTTCCCGCCCTCACGTTTCTCACGATGGTGACGAACGGGTTTCAGGCTGGTTCCTGGCCGACGCCAGACTCGTCAGCAGAAACGCTCACGTTGCCCACACGTCCGGCTGGGCGTACGACATCCACCTGATTTACGCTGGGATTGCGCTGGTCGGACACGTCGCGTACACATCACGTCGCGTGTACCGGAAACAGGCGGTAGCGATCGCCGCCGCCGTCGTCGTTCCCCTCCTCACGAACGTCTTTTACGTCCGAATTGCCGGGGCCGAATCGGTCAACTGGACGCCCGTCGCGTTCACGATTACCGGTGTTGCCGTCGCCGCGGCCATCTTTCGCTATCAGTTGCTCGATATCGTGCCGGTCGCCCGGGAATCAGTCGTCGAGACGATGCGTGACGGCGTCATCGTGCTCGACGGACAGAGGCGCATCGTCGACGTGAACGCGACGGCTGAGTGTATGCTCGAGGGTCCCGACTCCAACCCCGACGCCGGCCTCGTCGGCGCTTCTGCCGACCGAGTCCGACTCGGCACCGAAACTGTCGAAACGGTCGTCGAAACCGGCCGTGGCGAACTCGCTATCGAACGGGCGGGAACCACACAGCACGTAGCTATTCGAAGCGAACCGATCACGACCGGGTCGGACGCCACGCTGGTGACGATCCAGGACGTGACCCACCGACGATGCCACGAACGCGAACTCGAGCGGACGAACGCTCGCCTCGACGAGTTCGCGAGCGTCGTCAGTCACGACCTCCGGAACCCGTTGAATATCGCGGCCGGGTATCTCGACATACTCGAGACGTCCGTCGACGAGGACGGTCGAGAGACCCTCGACATCGTTCGAACGCAACACGACCGAATGCAGGCAATCATCGACGACGCATTGACCCTGGTGCGGGAGGGATCGACCGTCGACAAAACCGAGACCGAGACGCTGTCGCTCGAGGCCGTCGCCCGCGAGGCCTGGGACGGCGTCGACACGGGTGCGGCGACGCTGACGGTCGTCGACGATCGGCCGCTCGAGGCTGATCGAGATCGGTTGCTTCGAGCCCTCGAGAACCTTTTTCGGAACTGTGTGGAACACGCCGGACCGACGGTATCGGTCGCAGTCGGCTCGAGCGACGGGCTTCTACGTCGTCGACGACGGACCCGGAATTCCGCCGGAAGAACGGGAACGCGTGTTCGATTCGGGGTATTCGATCGGGGCAGATGGAACGGGCTTCGGACTCTCGATCGTCACCCAGATCGCCGACGCACACGGCTGGACCGTCGAGTGCAGCGACCGCGGGCGAAACGGGTTCGACGGCGCCTGCTTCGAGTTCTCGGTTCGGAACTCGGCCGACCGTCTCGGGCCCGCTCTGGCCCAGAAACAGTGACGTTTACTCGCTCGAGGGCGACCGTCGTGGTATGCCAACGGTTCGTGACGTTCGCGAGAAAGCCGGAACGGAACCGATCACGATGCTCACCGCCTACGACGCGCCAACGGCCGGCATCGTCGACCGGGCCGGCGTCGACGTGATCCTCGTCGGCGACAGCGTCGGTAACACGACCCTTGGGTACGAGACGACGCTCCCGGTGAGCGTCGACCAGATGGCCAGCCACGTCAACGCCGTCTCCCGCGCAACCGAGGACGCCCTCGTCGTCGCCGACATGCCGTTTCTCTCCTTCGGCGTCAACGAGAAAGAGAGCCTCGAGAACGCCGGACGCATGCTCAAAGAGGAAGGCGCCGAGGCGGTCAAACTCGAGTCGGGGCCACACACCGTCGACCTCACCGAGAAGATGGTCCAGCTCGGCATCCCGGTAATGGCTCACCTCGGGCTGACCCCCCAGCACGTCAACCAGTACGGCGGCTTCCCCCGCCAGGGAACCGACGAGGAGTCCGCCCGAGCGATCGTCGACCTGGCCCAGGCCCACGAGGACGCTGGCGCGTTCTCGCTCGTCCTCGAGCACGTTCCCTCGAACGTCGCGGCGCAGGTCACGGAGGCAATCGACATCCCGACGATCGGTATCGGCGCGGGCCCGGACTGTGACGGGCAGGTGCTCGTGTTCCACGACGCGGTGGGACTCAGCGAGTGGAGTCCCTCGTTCTCCAAACAGTTCGGAAACGTCCGCGAGGAGATGGAATCGGCCGTCGAGGGCTACGTCGAAGCCGTCGAGGGCGAGTCGTTCCCCGCGGAAGAACACAGCTACGAGCAGTCTGACCTGGATCGGATCTACTGAGTTCGCACTCGAGCCCGTTCGTCACACCTTACGGCGCGGCTCCATTGCCCGGTTAATAGGCAACGGCGATCAGTCGTCCGCCGACGCCACCACCTGCCGTTCGTCTTCGTCCTCGAGCAACCGATCCAGCGCGTCGACCATCGCCTCGACGCTCGCCCGGGTGATATCGGCCTCGCTCCGGGCGACCGTCACGCTACGGTCGTCTCGAGCCATCATGACCTCGACGGTGACGACCGCGTCCGTGCCCCCGGTGACGGCGTCGACGTGGTAGGCCTCGAGATCGGCGTCCGCGGCGGATCCGATCGCTTCACGAACGGCGGAGACGGCAGCGTCGACGGGACCTGAGCCAGTGCCGGAGGCGATGCGCTCCTCGCCAGCGACCGACAGGCGAACGCTCGCCGTGGGCACTGCGCCGCCACTGGTCGCGTTCAGGTCGAGCAGTTCGACCGTCCGGTCGCGGTCGGCGCCGGTGACGTCCTCGGCGATCGTGAGGAGGTCGGCGTCGGTCACCCGCCGCCCGCGGTCGCCAAGTTCGGTCACTCGAGTGGCGATCGTCCCGACCTGCTCGTCGGTCGCGTCGACGCCGTGTTCCTCGAGCGCGGCCCTGACGCCGGCCCGACCGGTGTGCTTGCCGAGCGCGAGTCGGCGTTCTCGCCCGACCGTCTCGGGAGGATAGGGCTCGTACATCCTATCGTCCTTCAGGGTGCCGTCGGTGTGGATGCCGCTCTCGTGGGTGAACGCGTTCTGCCCGACGACGGCCTTGTTCGGCGCCAGTTCGACGCCCGTCGCCCTGGCGACGCGCTGGGCGAGGTCGTAGAGTTCGCTCAGTTCGACCGTCTCGACGCCGTAGACGTGCTCGAGCGCGATGGCGACCTCTTCGAGGGCAACGTTCCCGGCACGCTCGCCGAGTCCGTTGACCGTGCAGTGAACCAGGTCGGCCCCCGCGGAGACGGCGGCGAGCGCATTGGTCACGCCCAGCCCGAGGTCGTCGTGGGTGTGGGCGCTGACCGGCCCGAGTTCGGCCAGGCGGGAGACGGCCGCGGCCGTTCGCTCCGGACCCGTGTGGCCGACGGTGTCGGCGAAGCAAGTCCGGTCAGCACCTGCCTCGAGGGCGGTCTCCATCAGGGTCTCGAGGTAGCCCAGGTCGGCCCGTGAGCCGTCCTCGCCGATCACCTCGACCCAGAGGCCGTGGTCCGCAGCGTACCCGACCAGGTCGGCGGTCGTCTCGAGGACGTCCTCGCGGGTGCTGCCGACTTTCCCCTCAACGTGGCGGTCGCTCGCGGGCACGACGAGGTGGACGCCGTCGACGTCGCACTTCAGGGCGAGGTCGACGTCGTTCCTGACGCCGCGGCAGAAACTCGTCACGCGGGCCTCGAGGCCGAGGTCGGTCACGCGCGAGATGGCTTTGCGCTCGCCAGCACCCGTACAGGCGCTCCCGGCCTCGATGACGCCGACGCCGGCACGCTCGAGGGCGCGGGCGATCTCGACTTTTTCGTCCGGCGAGAGAGAAACGCCGGGGGCCTGTTCGCCGTCTCGGAGGGTCGTATCCAGCAGTTCGACGGACGTGTCCGTAAGCGGGGTAGGTGGACGGGTCATTGGGTCGGTTGAAAAGGCGTTATCGGCGAATTTCGCGGCCAGCCGGGTCGCCCCGACTTCCTCTATCCTCTGACGGTGAGAACGAGTCTCGTGTCATTGTATCTCAGCCGTGGCCCCATCGGTGGTTAAAGGCGCCGGTCACGGCACTACCTGCCAATCGTCGCTGGCGGGCTGACTCGACGGCGATCAATTTCGGCCGGAATTAGCCTCGAGAACCAGTTTTTCACCGGGTTCGACGGCTTCGGCGGCGCCCGCCGGCAACTCGAGGATGAGGTCGGCTCGATCCCTGGCGAATCCCCGCCAGGGTCGGAGAGTTTCCACCCGCTGGACGACGCCGTCCGCGACCCAGATCACGTCGAGCGGGACGAAGACGAACAGCATGTGGATGTCGCGGGTTTTCGCCCGGTCGAACCGAAAAGCGATCGCGTAGTCGTCGGGGAGCGAGCGACGAAACATCAGCCCGCGAGTCTGCTTCAAGAGGGAATCGGCTGTGTCGACGGTCGTCGCGAGCGTCCGCATCGCACCGTCGGGGTCGTACACGACTGACACAATCTCGAGTGGCGCCGGCAGGGTAAAAGGCGTGTCGGCACCGAGCGGGCACAGACCACAGATTCAACTTCGCTCGAGCGTACACAGGGGTATGGAGAAGACGCCACGGGGCACCTCGGTCGGTGTCGACGACCCCTACGCGTTCGCCGGCGTCTGCGATCACCTCACCAGCGACGGGAAGTGCCGATACGCCTTCGATTACTACCAGCACGACCCCGAGTTCGCCCGCGAGCGAGCAGAGGCCGACTACGTATGCGTGGTCGCCGATGCGGAAGGCGACTGTACCGGGTGTAGCGGTGCGAACGAGCCGACGTCGGACGTGAGCGATGGTATCGACGAACTCAACGCAAGCGATCACGGCGACGGGAGCGACGCGAGCCAACCCTCCCCCTGGGCCGCGTGCCCCCACTTCCGGTCCCGGACCACCGAACGCGAGTGCGCTCGCTGCGGCCTCGAGGAACGCCGGCTCGGCCAGGTTCCCGACGAGTCGATCATCTCCGGCGAGCGCCCGCTTCTCGAGGAACACCACCTGTCCTACGCTCGAGACGGCGAGACCGTCGGTCACGAGATTACGATCTACCTCTGTCGGTGGTGTCACGCGAAGGTGCACAACTCGTGGGCGCGGATCACCGACGACGTCGCCCCCGATCCGGAAGCACTCGCCGAACGCGAGGGTCGCCGGTCGCTCGAGCAGTCCGAACTCGGGTTCGAAACCGCGGCAGACCGCGCCAGCCGCTCGAACGAAGAGCGCTAGAATTCTAGAATCGGTCGCCGTTCGTGATCCACTGCCGGAGTAACGGTTTTCCCCTTCGCGTGCCATGGTGTGGTATGGTGGTTACTACCCAGCGTGACGACGCCACCTGGTACGAGTGTGAGGAGTGCGGCCTGTTGTTCGACCTCCAAGACGACGCCGAGAAACACGAACGACACTGCGACGCCGAAGGCCCGTCGTACATCCAGTGAGTTCACTCACAGCCAGCAGCGACGCCGTCGCCTACTCCTGGAGACCCGCTCGAGCGCGGTGCTCGGCGGCTCGGTTCTCGGCTTCCTCGAGCGTGTGCGTCGCCTCCCAGCGCACCCGGTCGGCGCTCTCGTAGGCGAGCGCCGTCTTGAGTTCGTCCCGGAGGACGCCCGAGTCGACCGTTCGAACCTCGCCGTCCGTGTCGCCGAGTTCGTAGACTCCCGGGCGATCCGGCGCCCGTGCGACGGTCGAGCGCTCAAGGGGTCGCCACTGTTTTCGTAGCGGCATCACTCGGACCCGTGTTGCTCGTCCTGCTCGTCTGGCCCGCCTCGCTCGTCTCGTTCGTCTGGCCCGTCTCCCTCGACCAGTTCGTATGCATGCTCGCTCATTTCGTCCTCGGCGAAGACGAACACCCGACCGTCGACGACGTCGTGATCCGCCTCGACGCGAACGGAGTACCCCTCGGTCGTTACGGTAACTCCGGGAAACAGTTCCTCCTCGTCCGTCGCCTCGAGCATGACTCGCCCGACGCCCGTCGCCTCGAGGATGTCCTCGTGGGTGTTTCGATCGTTGACGTAGGTCATCACACCCTCGACGCCGTCGGGATCGGTGACCAGGACGTGCACCTCTTTTCCCGGCGGGGACCGAACGCTTCCCGCCTTCGGTTCCGGGACGCCGTTGTAGAACGTCTCCCGTCCGTCGAGGTAGCGAACGACGACGCCGCCGTCGACCAGTTCGACCGGTAGCGTGCTCGGGGCGACGTTGCTTCGCGTGCTCATACGCACCTCTTTGTGGCAGACGGCAAAAGCACCACGGACTGCCCGTGGCTCGAGGGCGGTACGATGGCGCTGCTACCGGCGACGCACGATGGTGCTGATACCGACCGATACCGGCGACTCGGCGATTGCGGCCAGAACCGCACCGACCATCAGCCGTAAATAGCCCGTACAAGAGAGACACCGTATGGACGGCCGGGCGACCGCACCCGCTGCTGGGACGATACTCAACGCCCTAGCGACCGGTACGGGCGCTGCATTCGCAATCGACCTCGAGACGACCGCGACGGTCGAACTCGACGGTTCGGAGGGGTTCTCCGGGACGGTCGAGAGTGCTCCCGACGCCGACACTACGCTGATCGAACGCTGCGTCGAGCGCACGCTCGAGCACTACCGCGAGGCGGCCGATCTCGAGGAATCGGTCCAGGGCGGAACGGTCGCGACCGAGAGCGACGTCCCCCTCGCCTCGGGACTCAAGAGTTCGAGCGCCGCCGCCAACGCGACGGTACTCGCGACGCTCGACGCCCTCGGACTCGCCGACGACGTGGACCAACTCGAGGCCTGCCTGGTCGGCGTCGAGGCCGCCAGGGACGCGGGCGTCACCGTCACCGGAGCCCTCGACGACGCGAGCGCGAGCATGCTCGGGGGCGTTACGATCACCGACAACACGGAGGACCGCTTGCTCGAGCACGACCGGTCGGACTTCGCACGGCACGCCGCCATCTACACCCCGCCGGAACAGTCGTTCAGCGCCGACGCAGACGTCGACGCCTGCAAGCGGATCGACTCGATGGCCGACCTCGTCGCCGAACTCGCCCTCGACGGACGCTACACCGAGGCGATGACCGTCAACGGCTTCGCCTTCTGTGGCGCCCTCGAGTGTTCGACCCAACCGATGCTCGAAGCGCTTCCGGACGCTGCGGGCGTCTCGCTCTCCGGGACAGGCCCGAGTTACGTGGCCGTCGGTGATCGAGACGCGCTCGAGACAGTATGTGAGCGGTGGCGAGACAGGCCAGGGACGACGCGGCTGGTTCGAACGCGAACTGACGGAGCCACAACGTTATGACGAACGATTCAGAGACAACAGCTGACGAACCGAACGACGAGGGACGGATGCCCGAGGAGATGGACCTCGAGGAGTTACGCGAGGAAATCCAGGAGATCGACCAGGACCTCGTCGAGCTGATCGCGCGTCGAACCTACGTCGCGGACACCATTGCGAAGGTGAAAGCCGCCGAGGACTTACCCACGACGGACGAAACGCAAGAGGCTCGAGTGATGGAGCGAGCGGGCGAGAACGCGGATCGGTTCAATGTCGACGCAAACCTCGTCAAGGCGATCTTTCGATTGCTGATCGAGCTGAACAAGGTCGAGCAGCGAGAGAGTAGGTGACCGAATTCGGCTGTTTCAGAGCATTATTGCTGATTGGGTAGTCGTATCTTCGTCCGGCAGTTGTGTTTCCTTCGTCGC
This sequence comes from Natronosalvus rutilus, assembly GCF_024204665.1. Classification (NCBI taxonomy): domain Archaea; kingdom Methanobacteriati; phylum Methanobacteriota; class Halobacteria; order Halobacteriales; family Natrialbaceae; genus Natronosalvus; species Natronosalvus rutilus. The sequence goes on from NZ_CP100355.1 coordinate 2,635,370, forward strand.
CGGATTAGTTATATGTCAGTTATCTCTCACTATAAGAAAGAACGGGGGCGTGCTTGCTCTGGTTACAACGCATCCGGCGTTCGTGACGCAGAGACGCGTGCGCGACCGACGGCAGTGATTACTACCGCAGCACTCGCTGCGATCGCCGCGCCAATAATGAGAACCATACTTGCCGTATGAAGCGCTTCGACGCCGAGTAGAGCACTCAGCTTTTTCAGAGCCACAGCCAGGCTTCCTGCGAGCAGTACTGCTGCGAAGTATTCCTTGATCTCGTCTTCGTCGACGAGCGTCGATGCTCCTGCACCGATGCGAGCACCAAGCGCACTTCCCACGAGTAGCAAACTAACAACGGGGAGGGAAACCGCGCCGGTTCGTGCGTAGACAAACGCGCCGAACGCACCAGACACGGTAATTTGGAGTATGTCAGTTCCGACGGCGATTCCAGCAGGAACGCCGAGTCAATACATCATCGCGGGCAGTAGCAGAAATCCTCCACCAACACCGAGGAATCCAGAGAGCGTTCCGACGGTCCCACCGATTGCCAGGATAACCCAGACTGACACCCTGACGTCACCGGTCAACGACACCATCGGAGGACAGTCAAAAGTTTGAACATGATTGGCGAGATCATCTCCGGGATATTCGTCCCTCTCCTGGCGTGCATCACGCAGGGTGAACAGTCCGACGAGGGCGAGAAGGGTGATGTACGCGAAGCCGATTGCGAGGTCAGCCGACCCGAACTCTTCCAGTACCACGACTGCTCGTCTCCCAACCTCGATTCCAGCTGTCATAGACACCGTCAGCGACGCGACGAGCTTGTAGTCGATCTGACCGTGGGTACGATGCCTGAGCGAACCCACAACGCCCGTCCCGAACACAAAGGCGAATCCACTTCCGACTGCCACTTTTGCCGGGTAGCCAAGGACGAGCAGTGCTGGCGTGACGAGGAACGACCCACCCATCCCGAAGAACCCGAAGAGAACACCGACCAGCAGACCAAATCCGACGAAGACGGCAATCCATACGAGGCTTAATCCGAGGAGTTCCATGCGGAGTCTCCACCGAGCAGGTCACGAATCGACGGTTCGACGATTGCCACGAGAGCGCCGTAACCGACGTACAGCACGATAACCTCGGCGAAAACGACGCCGACAATCGTCATAGCCTGCACAGTTCCACTCGGTACTGTATGCGTATCGCGGATGACGGGAACCGCAGCTGCGACCAGTAGAATGCCGATCAAAATCCAGGGTATACTCACGAACACGACACGAACGGTCAATGGTCGTTACGGATTTCCTATCATTTCACTCTTGAATTTACACATCGATGCTATCCCCGCCGTTGGTTTGCACGGCTCCGGACGGTGAGATGTTCTGGTTACGGCTGAAGAAATTCGTCGGGTCGTACTCGTCCTTCAGCGCAACTAATCGCTCGTAGGCGGGTCCGAACGTGGTCCGCATCATGTCCTCACCTTCCTCGAGAAATCCTGGAAAGTTGAGGTAGACTGACCCGTCCGAGAACTGGCGCATGTCGTCGAGACAGTCACGCACCCACCCGACGTTGGCGTCGTCATCCACCGGGTGTTCCCAGTTCGCTTCGACACCGAGCAAGAACGGAGCGTGCCGCCCCGCGAACGCACTATCCTCGACGACGACCTGGGAAATTGTACCCCCTAACTGCCAGACGTCGACCGTCGAGAGTGGGGAGGGCGCCACGTCGGCCCAGTAGGCAATGCGATCGATAGCGGACTCCGACAGGCCGTCGAGATACAGCAACTTCCAGTAGTAGTGCATCCCGTCGGGGTAGTCCTCGTCGAGGATCTGCTGGAGTTCGGTGTAGGGCATCACCCCGCTGAAATCGGCGATCGGCTCCGCGAGTTCACGCAGGGCCGACAGCGCTCGTGTCCCGTCGTCGACGGGCCCGGCATAGCACCCCATGATGGCGAACTTCTGCCGATGAACATCGTCGCCCTCGAATAGTTCTTCGTCGGGCAGTTCGCCCGCGAAGACGAGCGTGCTAACCGCATCGGGCGCGGATTCGGCGTATTCACGGAACGCTCGTAGGCAATCGGTCAGCTGGTCACTCGGATAGAACACCAGGCAGACCGCCACGTCGGGCCCAACCGGATGGAGCTCGAATTCGAAGCCGGTGACGACGCCAAAGTTCCCGCCGCCCCCGCGAAGGCCCCAGAAAAGCTCCTCGTGTGCATCCTCGCTGGCAGTCAGATAGTTGCCATCCGCGGTAACGAGATCTACGGAACGGAGGTTGTCACAGCTGAGCCCGTACTTGTACCGGAGATGGCCGATGCCACCGCCGAGGATGAGCCCCCCGACGCCCGTATCCGAAACGACGCCGCCGGGAGTCGCCAGCCCGAACGCCTGCGTCTCGTGGTCGACGTCTGCCCACGTGGCGCCGGCTTGAACCCACGCCGTCCGCTCGTCAGGGTCGACCCACACGCTCCTCATCTCGGACAGGTCGATAACGAGCCCATCATCGCAGACGGCAGTCCCGGCGACATTGTGGCCGCCGCCACGAATAGCCACCGCCAGGTCGTGTTCACGGGAGAAGTTCACCGCGCTGATGACGTCGGCGACTCTACGACACCGCGCGATGAGTGCGGGTCGCCTGTCGATCATCCCGTTCCAGACGGCTCGTGCGTGTCGTAGGCGGGATCAGCGGGTCGGATCAGGTCTCCGTGGAATACTCCTTCGAACTGTTCGGTCTGATCCTCGCCGACCTTCTGTCGTGTCATGCCAACCTGTACGACGTCACAGTCGTTGGCCTCACCTATCGAGCACTGTTCGATGGAGTGAGCGCCGTTTCAGACCGTAAGACGAGTTACGAAGCGTGAATGGGATAGAGTTACCGTCATTGCCAACAATTCTCTAGGGGGTGAGCCAGATGATGCCTGACGAACACGAGGGATGCGACGACGATCGTCATCCACAACCAGGCTCGCCGATCTTCGAGGCCATTCTGGAGAACGAGCGAAACCGTCGCCATCTCGGCCAGCGCCTGAACACCGCGGGCAATCGCGTGAACACAGACCTGCTCGGCGATATCGTCCGGCATGGTCCGGTCCTCGAAGCGCTCCTGGAAGAACCTCTCGACCGTCGAGAGATCGAAGACCGTCTCGACGTTTCTCGAGCAACGAGTCACCGCTTCACGCAGTGGCTCGACGAACAGGGATTCACCGAGAAAGTAGATGGGCGGTTTCAATTGACTGGACGAGGCGAAGTCGTTGCAGAGGAGGTGCTCCGGTTCGAGGCGAACGTACATACTGCACAGAAGCTGACACCGCTGCTCGACGTGATCTGTGAGGACCACCGGGAATTTGTCGTCGAGCCGTTCGTGGACGCCACAGTTACCGTCGCAGAACCAGATGACCCGTATCGACCTGTCGAGCGGTTTATCTCACTCGTTCAGGAGACGGAGACGTTCCGTGGGTTCAATACGACACACATGGCACCACTTGCTCTCGGCGGATTCCACGAGCAACTGTTCGATGCAACCGACACCGAAATCGTCTACCTTCCCCACATCGCCGAGAAACTCTTCGACACGTATCCCGAGCGTGCTCAGAAGGCGATTGAGAACGGCTACCTCGCCCTTCGAACGCGCAACCACCTGCCGTATGGACTCGCTCTCTTCGACGAGTGCGTCGGAATAGGAGGATACGACGAGACGACGGGGCACATGCAGGTGTTCGTCGAGACTGATGCACCGATTGCAATGGAGTGGGCCGAACGTGTGTACAACTCGGTCAGAGCGGATTCAGAATTGCTCGACAGCCGGAACGACCAAACAGACTGACGGTTCTTGGCCGTTTTGTACACACCGATTTCACGAGTGGGAGGGTGACATTTACGGTATCTATCTTCGGGCGGTTACATGCGAGTCGCCCCACGGCCTGCTGGAGGTATGGTACCTGAAGGAGGCCGATCTCGGACACGAGTCAGTGTTCGCGCGACCACGCGTCTTTACACCCTGTATCGCAGAATATGTAGAGGGAAATATCGCCGTCCTCAGATTCGTCGGTACACACGGGATGTCTTCTGCCTACTGTTACCGTCGACCCACAGTACGCGCAGGTATGCAACTCCGCGTTCGTACCGCCCGGTTCAGGAAGAGCCATCTGGCGGGTGTTGGCACACGCTGACGACCCCGTGGTTCGTCGCCGTGACGGTGTAGTCCCGATACGTGAACGTGAACGTCTGCTTCGATCGAGAATCGGTCTGCCGAAGTCGGACGAGGATTTCCGGATCGATGACGTCCGCCAGTAGCGGACTCATCTCCAGTACGTCTTCGTCGAGGACCTCAGCCAGCAACTCGAGAGCCGTGATCGGGAACGACTCGGCGTCGCCAACGTGTTGGGCGGTGGGGACGCTCGCCCGGTCCGTCACATTTGCTTCTTTCGCGAGGTAGTCACGCGGCGCGGCCATCGACGAATCGCGAAGTGGTTCTTCATCAGTCGTCATTACCCCGTTCTACTGGTCACGAGGGGATAAGGGCACGTTCTTACTCGTTAGAAATAGCGTCGCCGTCGTGTTCGACCCCTTCGAGCAACTTTCGACAGAGTCGCGCTTCCGCGTGGCGCAGGTGGTGGTGGAACGTCTGGCGTGTCACCCCCAGACGGGTCGCTAACTCGTCGCCAGTACTGTCTCGCGGCCAGTTGAAGTACCCGCCGTAGTAAGCTGCCTGCAAGGCCGTCCACTGGCGATCCGTGAGATCGTCCTCGACCAAATGGCGAAAGAGCCGTGAGCTGTACACGAGTCGCTGCGAGACGAGTCGCAGGTCAGAGACCACCTCTCGCCCGGCCGCGACCACTTCTGATACGTCCGCAGTCATCGGGAACTCCCCGATCATTGTGAGTGTGTCGGCATCGATCGTAGCGTACGCAAGCCGCCCGTCGAACTGCGCGAAAATGCTCATCAGCGAATCTTCCGTGACTTCGATTTCGAGGCGAAACTGTTCGCTGGTCGTGCTGAGCAAGCGGGCATCACGAACAGTTGGGAACGTATCGAGGACCTCGAAATACGCGTTCGGGTCGATACCGTACACGACCCAGTATTCCAGCTGACCGCCACCGTCCAGGGGGACGATGCCGTCGACCTCAGTGTGAAAATCGTCGTCGCTAGCGGCAGACGCCATCCTGGACACCGACTCGGACGCGAATTCGAGTTCGCGGACGTGTTCGGAGGTGAGTTCCAGCGCGCTGGCACCAGTAGCTGCCGAAGTCGGTGCGTCGGCGGCGGTCGGCAGCCACCAGACGCGAGCGCGGGCACCGACCTTCTTGCTTTCGAGGAAGCCCTCCGCTACCAACTGTTCCAACTTATCGTAGACTGTGCGGCGGGCAACGTCCACTGCGTCGGCAATCTCCGAGGTAGCCATCGGCTCGTGGGGGTTCGCTCTGTCCTCGAAGACCGTCAGCACCTGGTCTCGAGTCACTCGTTGGTCGGCGGGCACCACATCTCGTCTGTAACGGCTCGATTCCGAAAGGCGTTCCGTCCATCGTGGACGTCGTACGAACGAATCGCGAGCTCGCCACGATGGGTGGGTTGGTGGGTGACCCGAGACTCATCACGAGAAGACATCGGAGCAATGGAAAGAGGACTTTGCTGCTGGCAGCTCTCTCCACTCCTTTTCCCACCTCTTTCCGAACGAGTCAGCCTTCGCCTCGTGGTCGAACCTATATCACGTTATCTCCACTAGTACGGGTATGCCATCGTCGGGATCGGACGACGCAATCGAGTCGCGCCACGACGGGCGAACCAGCCCACCAGCGGCTATCGAGGTCGAGGGGCTCGAGCTCGTCTACGCCGACGGGACCGCCGCCGTACAGGGGGTGGACATGACGGTCCCGGAAGGGGAATTCTTCGGGTTTCTCGGTCCGAACGGCGCCGGCAAGACCACCACGATCAAAGTCTTCGCGACGCTCCTCTCGCCGACAAGCGGAAGGGTTCGCGTCAACGGATTCGACGTTCGAACGGAACCGCAAAGCGTACGGGAGACCATCGGGTACATGGCTCAGGAGACGAGCGTCGATCCGGAGCTCACCGCCGAAGAGAACGTTCGATTCGCCTGCGAGGCCTACGGAGTCCCTCGAGGCGAGCGATCCGAACGAGTCGACGAGCTACTCGACCTCGTCGATCTCGTGGACGTCGCTGACAAGCGGGCCGAAGAGTTCTCCGGCGGGATGAAAAAGCGCCTGGACGCCGCGACCGCGCTCGTTCACCGGCCGCCGTTGGTCTTCCTCGACGAACCGACGACCGGGCTCGATCCGAAGGCTCGGAACCGGTTGTGGGACTACTTCCGACGCATCAATGGACGAGGGACGACGATCTTCCTGACGACGCAGTACCTCGAGGAGGCCGACCAGCTCTGCGATCGGCTGGCGGTCATCTCGGGAGGCGAAATCGTCGCCGAGGGGAGCCCCGCCGAGCTGAAACGACGGGTCGGCGGCGAGGTCCTCGACGTGGAACTCGAGGGCGGACCCGCCAGTCGAGAACGGGCCGCGACGATCGCTCGAGCGTTCGACGCCTTTTCGGACGCCGCCGTCACGGAAACCGACGAGGGGATCAGCGTCACCGCCGAATCGGCCCGCCAGTACGGGACGGATCTGCTTGTCGCCCTCCGAGACGCCGAGTTGATCGTCACGGGGTTCAACATTAGAGCGCCGACGCTCGACGACGTGTTCCTCGCGATCACCGGCGAAGCGGTCGATTCCGACGGGAACGACGCCGCGCGAACGGAGGTGTCACGGTGAGCACCCCCGAGACCGAGGGTTCCGCTGGTACGTCTGTAGACCGACAGCCCGCCAGATCCGGAAACACGTTCGTCGGGGACGTCTGGGTGAACTTCAAGCGGTGGAACCTCAAGGCCGTCCGAAACCCGTTCGTCCTGGTCGTCTCCCTCGTCCAGCCGATAATCTTCCTCGTCCTGTTCACGGAGGTGTTCGGAAACGTCGCCGGAAGCGCCGTCGACCGCGGCATTCCGGGCATCAACTACGAGACGTTCCTCGTGCCGGCGATCGCCATCCAGGTGGCCCTCGCCGCGGCGGTCACCTCGGGGATCGGCCTGGTCAACGACATCGAGAACGGGATGTTCGAGAAGGTCCTCGTGACGCCGATGAACCGAACGGCCGTGTTCGTCGGCAAGACCGCTGCAGAGGTGTTCCGGATCTCCCTCCAGATCACCATCATCCTCGGTCTCGGCGTTCTCCTCGGGGCGGAAATCGTCACCGGATTCGTCGGTGCCGTCGGCATTGTCGCCGTGGGCATTCTGTTTTCGCTGTGGTTCGTCGCTCTCTCGAATTCGCTAGCGCTCCTCACCAGGGATCAGGAATCGACGATCATCGGCGCGAACCTGTTGCAGTTTCCCCTGTTGTTCCTGTCGAGCGCGTTTCTCCCGCTCGAGGCGCTGCCGAACTGGATCCAGACCTTCGCGCGCTACAACCCCGTCACCTACGGCGTCGATACCGCGCGCTCGCTCATGCTCGACCGGGACGTGATGACGGTGATCGACGTAACCTGGTTCGACGGAACCCTCGATGCCGTCGTCCCCGGTGTCGCAGTCCTGGCAGGGTTGGCTCTCGCGTTCGGTGCCGTCGCGGTCTACCTACTGTCTCGTGCCTCGAGTTCCGACGTGGTGTGAACCGTCGGAACGTCGTTCTGGACGCGAGTCAGTCGATTTGGTCCTGGATCACCATCACCTTCACCCGGCGTACTCCGTCGAAGTCGCGCAGTCGATAGGTGAGTTCTCGAACTCGGTCGGCACTCCCCCGGCAGAACAGCGACTCGAGACACCACTCCTGCTGGTGGGTGTGACTCGTGTTGAGGATGACGTCCTGAAACTCGTGCTGGGCAGTGTGGAGTTCACGGATGACCTCGTGGTGGCGGTAATCGAAGCCGATCAGGGCGACCACCTCGCCGGTCGTCTCCTCGAGTCGTGAGTGTGACTCGATATATTCGAGCATCGCCTCTCTCACGGCTCGAGAGCGGTTATCCAGCCCTTGGTCCTGCCAGACCTGGTCGAACGCGTCGACGACGTCGTCGGGAATGCTAAAACTCGTTCGCATGGTGGTGATTCGTTGGTGGAAAAAGCGCGCCGCGTATGATGAATCCCCCGTTCCGGTAGTAACAATGGTTAAGCAGGGGGTCCTGCGATATGCGACACGAATGATTCCGTCCGATCTGACAGGGCTGTTCCTCGGGGCGGTCGTCCTCGGGGCGATACACGGCATCGAGCCAGGGCACGGGTGGCCGGTGGCGGCGTCGTACGCCCTCGATCAGACGAACAAGTGGATGTACGGATTCGCGGCGAGTTTCATCCTCGGCGTCGGCCACCTCGTGAGCAGCATCGCGATGGTGGGGGCGTTCTTCTACGCGAAGTCGTACTTCGAACTCACGCAGGTGAACGAACCGCTGGCGATACTTGGTGGCGTGCAGATCGGCGGTCCGGTCAGTCTGGTCGCCGGCATTTTGCTCATCGGGCTCGGCATTCGTGAGTATCGTCACGGGCACAGTCATGGACACGGCCACTCCCACGAAGGGGACGGGCACGGCCACTCACACGATGGACATGGGCACTCACACGAGTCCCATCACCACGGGCACGAGCACGAAGACGACCACGACCATCACGACCACCACCACTACGAGCACGATCATCACAACCACCACGAAAGCGCCGCACTCCTGACCCGACTGAAACGCGCACTCCCGTTCGTCGGTGGCCACGATCACGACCACATCCACAGTCACAGGCACGGCAACCTCGAAGACGCCGCCGACCGCGGACTCCTCGGCATCGCCTGGTTCGCCTTCCTCCTCGGGTTCGCCCACGAGGAGGAGTTCGAAATCATCGCCCTCTGTTCGGGGTCGAACTACTGCCTCGAGTTGATGGCGGCCTATGCGATTACCGTCATCATCGGGATCGTCACCCTGACCATGCTCCTGGTCGCGGGTTACGAACGTCACGAAGAGACGGTCGAAAAGTACACGCCGTACCTGCCGGCGTTCTCGGCGGTCGTGCTCGTCGTGATGGGACTCGGGTTCGTCGCAGGAGTGCTGTGACTCCCTCAGCGGTTCGTCAGTCGATCAATGAAAATTCGCCGCAGAATCGCGTTTCAGTCTCGTAAAGAGTGAGAAAGCAGTCGGCTTACTGGAACGTCCGGCCGACCTGCTCTTCTTTCGGCTGGGGTTCGCTCGACTGGAACTGCGATTCGATCTCCTCGTAGCGCTCGCGCGTTTCCTGGGTCACGCTCGGCGGGACCTCCTCGAGCGCTTGCTCGAAGTGGGCCTCGCTGACCCGGACGTTCCCGACAGCCTCGCCGATGTCTTCGGGATCGACCGTCTCGATGAACTCGCGAGTCGCGGCCATCGACGCCTCGCGGCAGACAGCCTCGATGTCGGCGCCGACGTAGCCCTCAGTCTCGCTCGCGAGCCACTCGAGGTCGATTCCCTCGGCCAGTGGCTTGTCGCGGGTGTGGACCTCGAAGATCTTCTTGCGAGCCTCCTCGTCCGGCACGGGCACGTGGATGTGACGGTCGAGCCGTCCGGGCCGGAGCAGGGCCGTGTCGATCAGGTCCGGCCGGTTCGTCGTTGCGATGACGACCACGTCCTCGAGTTCCTCGAGGCCGTCGAGTTCGGTCAGTAGTTGGGAGACGACCCGCTCGCCGACGCCGGAGTCCATCTGGCCGCTGCCGCGTTCGGTCGCGATGGAGTCGATCTCGTCGAAGAAGATCACGGTCGGTGCGTTCGACCGGGCCTTCTCGAAGACCTCGCGGACGCCCTTCTCGGACTCGCCGACGTACTTGTTCAGCAGTTCGGGACCCTTGATCGAGATGAAGTTCGACTGGGCCTCGTTGGCGACGGCCTTCGCGAGCAGCGTCTTACCAGTCCCCGGCGGGCCGTACATGAGGACGCCCTTCGCGGCCTCCATGTCCATTGCCTGGAACACCTCGGGGTAGTCGAGCGGCCACTGGATGGTCTCCTGGAGCCGATCTTTCGTCTGCATGAGACCGCCGACGTCGTTCCAGGTGACGTTTGGCACTTCGACGAACACCTCGCGGAGCGCCGACGGCGTGATGCCCTTGAGCGCCTCCTTGAAGTCCTTCTCGGTGACGCGCAGGCGTTCGAGTACCTCGGCGTCGATCTCCTCCTGTTCGAGGTCGAGTTCGGGGCGAATGCGCCGGAGGGCGTTCATCGCCGCCTCCTTCGTCAGGCTCTCGAGGTCGGCGCCGACGAAACCGTGGGTGTTCTCGGCGTACTGGTCGAGGTCGACGCTGTCAGAGAGGGGCATCCCGCGGGTGTGAACCTGCAGGATTTCGGTCCGTCCGTCCTTGTCCGGGACGCCGATCTCGATCTCGCGGTCGAACCGGCCGCCACGTCGGAGCGCGGGGTCGATGGCGTCAACGCGGTTGGTCGCGGCGATGACGGTGACGCGTCCGCGTTCCTCGAGGCCGTCCATCAGCGAGAGCAGTTGGGCGACGACGCGTCGTTCGACGTCGCCGCCGGCGTCCTCGCGCTTGGCCGCGATCGAGTCGAGTTCGTCGACGAAGACGATCGCCGGGGCGTTCTCCTCGGCTTCCTCGAACACCTCGCGAAGCTTCTCTTCGGATTCGCCGTAGTACTTCGACATGATCTCCGGGCCGGAGATCGTCTGGAAGTGGGCATCGATCTCGTTGGCGACGGCTTTGGCCATCAGGGTCTTCCCCGTTCCCGGCGGACCGTGCAGGAGAACGCCCTTCGGCGGTTCGATGCCGAGCTGCTGGAACAGTTCCGGGTGGCGCATCGGCAACTCGATCATCTCGCGAACCTGATCGAGTTCGCTGTCGAGACCACCGATGTCCTCGTAGGTGACGTTCGGGATCCCTTCCTGGCCAGCGCCGCCGCCGGCGCTGATCTGTTCGGCAGGCGTCTCGGAGATCTGGATCTCCGTCGAGTCCGTGATCACGACCGTCCCTTTCGGGGACGTCGAGGCGATCTTCAGGGGGACCGACTGGCCGGAACTGGCCATCGGACCGAACGAGAGCGAGAAGGGTACCGTCTGGCCCTCGGTGACGGCCTGGCCGCTCAGCTTGTCGCGAACGAGCGGGCCGATGTCGCCGCGGATCCGGAGGTTCTGGGGAAGCGCCACGGAGACGCTCGAGGCCTGTTTCACGTCGGCTTTCTCGACAGTGACGCGGTCGTCGATGCCGACGCCGGCCTCTTGGCGGATGCGACCGTCGATGCGGATGACGCCTCGGCCCTCGTCCTCGGGATACCCCGGCCAGACGCGGGCGACGGCCCGGTCCTCGCCGTTGCCCTCGATCAGGATGTAATCGCCGTTCTCGAGGCCGAGTTCGCTCATCGACGAGCGGTCGATGGCGGCCAGTCCGCGACCTGCGTCTTTTTGCTTGAGGGGTCTGACGGTGAGTTTCATTGGGATGCCTCCAGGTCGATAGTGAGGACGCCGTTTTTCATAAACGCTTGCGCGTCACTCGCCTGTGCCGGCACCTCGAGTTCGTACTGTTCGTCGCCGGCGACGACGAGAACGGTCCCGTCGATGACCTCGACGGATGCGTCGGCGGAGTCGCCGCCGAAGTCGATGACGATCGTCGATCCCTCGTCGTTCTCGTACCGACGGACCAGTCGATCGTCGTCGCGAGCAAGTTGTGCTATTTTCATTGTAACTAACCCCAGGTAAGCTGTGCTACTATAAATACCTTTCGCTGAAGAATCGCAATACGTGAGTAGAAGAGCCAGATATCGATGGTGTGGCGGTCCCACTTCGTCTGGTCGACAAGAACCGACGACAACAGTGACGGGACGAACGATCACCGTCATCCCCACTTATCAGGGCGCCCGTCGTGTATATGCGTATGCACACGGTGGAACACCAAGGACGCGAAACGGCATACGTGCGTGCCGACCGTGACGGATCGGGGGACCCAATCTGTTTCGTTCACGGAAGCGGCGGTTCGAGCGCCGTCTGGAAGTCCCAGCACCGACTCGGTAGCCAGCGACCCATCGTCGCGCTAGACCTGAGCGGCCACGGAGATTCCGAAGAAGTCGAGGCAAGTCCGGGCTACACGACGCTCTCGGCGTACGCCGACGACGTCATCGCGGTCCTCGATGAGACGGGCGCACGCATGCTCATCGGCAACTCTCTGGGTGGGGCGATCACCATGCACGTCCTCCTGGAGCGGGCGGACGAAGTCGACCTCGACGGAGCGATACTGACCGGAACGGGGGCACGACTGGGCGTACTCGAGGACCTCCGGTGGTGGCTCGAGAACGACTTCGAGCGGGCGATCGAGTTCCTGCACGAACCGGACCGGCTCTTTCACGACCCGGACCAGCGCCTGCGGACGATTTCGATGGAGACGATGCGCGAGTGCGGGCAAACGGTCACGCGACGGGACTTCCTCACGTGCCACGAGTTCGACGTCAGGGACCGACTCCACGAAATAGACGTTCCCGTCCGGGCAATCTACGGCGAACACGACCAGCTGACGCCGCCGTGGTTCCACGAGTACCTCGTCGAGGAGATTCCGGACGCTGACGGGGTCGAGGTCCCCGACGCAGCCCACCTCTCGATGCTCGAGCGACCGACCGCGTTCAACGAAGCGCTGGTCGGATTCCTCAAGAGAACATAGATTGTATCTGTCTATATAGCACTACATATGTGACGTATTCTCGAGTGTCTACTCTCGATCAAAATAGTCCAGTATAGAATTTCGGGTTGGCAAGTGGTGGTTTCCGGTAGCTCTTTCCCGTACGTACGCCTGTCGAAAACGAGCCCGATGGTACGAATTTACCGAGGCATGCTGCTGAGACGAGCACGATCTATAGATTTGTATAGATTTATATGTTCGTGATTGCGTGGTTCCGGTATGGAGACGCGAAAAGTCCAGGTGACCGGCGGGTCGACGTACACCGTCTCGCTCCCGAAGTCCTGGGCAACCGCGAACGACGTCAGCGCCGGATCGGTCGTCGAGTGCTACCCAGAGGACGACGCCCTCCTGTTGACGCCCCAGCGTGAGAGCGACCGCCAGAAGGGAACCCTCGACATCTCGAACCTCGAGGGCGAGCGCCTCACGCGGGCGGTCATGACGATGTACGTCAGCGGCTTCGACATCATCGCACTCGAGGCCAGCCGCATCACGACCGACCAGCGCCGGGCGATCAGGAGCGCGACCCAGGGGCTAGTCGGCGTTGAAGTTCTCGAGGAAACGACCAACAGCGTCGTCATCCAGGACTTGCTCGACTCCTCGGAGCTGTCCATCGTCAACGCCGTCAACCGCATGCGCCTGATCGCCGCCTCCATGCTCGAGGACGCCGTCACGGCGCTCATCGAGAACGACGACGACATCGCTCGCGACGTGATCGAGCGCGACGACGACGTCGACCGGCTCTGGCTCGTCGTCTCTCGCATCTTCCGTGCGACGCTCCGATCACCCCGAGCCTCCGAGGAACTCGGCGTTTCACGGGAGGACTGCTTCGACTACCACTCGAGTGCCCGGCAACTCGAGCGCGTCGCCGACCACGCGGTCAAGATCAGCAAACTTGCGATGAAGCTCGAGGACGTATCCGAGGAGGTCGCCGATGCGCTAGTCGAGCTGTACGACGAGACGTTCGACGTCTTCGAGAAGTCCCTCGACGCGCTCTTCGCCGACGACAGCGACGAGGCGACGGAGCTGGGTCACGACGCGCTCGAGGCCGTCCTCGAGATCGACGAGCACACGCGATCGATCGACCACATGCTTCGAAACCTCGACTCGGTCCAGGCCCAGTCGCTCGGTTTGATCGTCGACTCGCTCTCCCGAAGCGCCGACTATGGCGGGAACATCGCGGAGACGGCTCTTCAGAAGGCGGCGCCCCGTCCCTGATCCCGATCGCCCCTTCTCGCCAGTCGTCCGTATCGGTACGGAGCCGTCCAGAGGAGTCGGGAGCACAATTAGCATCGGTTTTCACTCGTTCGTGTGAGAGGCCGAATACAGGGCCCTCCAGGGGCGCTGGTACGCCAATGTCACCTGCGCAAAACGGTTCCAATCCGCGAACGGCCGACGAGCTCGACGACGAAACGACTCCGCCGATGTACACCGCCGTCGTCGTCCGCTACGACAACCGTCCCGACCGGTGTACGATCGCACCGAAGGAAGCGTCTGCAGACGAGGACAGGTTCGACACGGTGACGACGTGGCTCACCGCAAACGCAGACGTGTTCGTCGACCTCGAGGAGATGCGGTGACAGTGACGGTGAATCGACGAACGAGCGCTTACTCGAGAAGGACGGCGTTGACCTGACCAACCTGCCCGGGTCGCGAGGTGACGCGAGCCTGGCCTTCGCTCGTGTCGATGACGGCGCCTTTCGTGATGATGTTTCGACGCACGTAGTTCGGGTTGGCGTCGTTCTCGACGACGTCCGTGATCTCGGCGGTCACCGTTTCCTCGCCCGTGCTGACGCTGACGACGTCCGTCGCGAGGGCGCGGGTCTTCTCGCTGTTGCCGCGGGCGTCGATGGTGCGGAAGCGAGGCTCGCCGACCTGGGTCTCGGTCGGGTGGCGACCGAGCTGGTGTTTGCGTCGGTTGTTGAAGGGCTTCAGTCGTCCGCCGGTGCGCTTGCGCGTAGAGCGTCCCTGATCTTTCATACGCTCACGAAGTCGCGGCGCATACTTGAATGCACCTCTTCGGATCGACGCCTCGAGCCGGTAGTCCGACCTACTCGTTCGGACTCGAGACTGCCGACGACTCGATTCGAAGCGTGGCCGCTCGAGCGGTCGCTGTTGCTGAACGTACGCCTATATAGACGCGTATAGCGATCACAGGGCCGATAGAGGGGTCATAGCATCGTATTTACCCGATCCTCGGCGACGCTTACCTGATGACGGACAACACGTCCGAGAAATCGGTTAGTGGGGTATCGAGGCGAGCGTTCATCATTACGACCGGCGTCACCGGCGCCACCGGGTTCGCGGGTTGTCTCGAGAGCGAGGAAGATTCGAGCGGCAACGGGAACGGCAATGGCAACGGTGGGAACGGGAACGGAAACGGAAACGGAAACGGAGCAAGCGCCTCTCTCTCCGGCGAGATCAATATCGCTGGGTCGAGCACGGTCTTCCCGCTCATGAGTGCGGTCGCAGAGGAGTTCCAGAAAGAACACGAGGTCGTCCGGATCGACGTCAGTTCGACCGGCTCAGGTGGCGGTTTCTCGAACCACTTCTGTCCCGGCAACACGCACTTCAACAACGCCAGCCGGCCGATCAAACCGGAAGAGGAGGAGCTCTGTGCCGACAACGGCGTCGAGTACGTCGAACTGATCGCCGCGACGGACGCCCTGACCGTCGTCATCAACAACGACAACGACTTCGCGACCGAGATGACGGTCGACGAACTCGCCCAGATCTGGGAGGCCGACGCCGCCGAGACGTGGACCGAGGTCAATTCCGAGTGGCCCGACGAACCGATCGAGCGCTACGGCGCCGACGAAACCAGCGGCACGTACGACTACTTCGTCGAGAACGTCACGGGTGAAGACCGCGGCCACACCGACGACTACCAGGCGACCGAGCAGGACAACACCATCGTGCAAGGCGTTCAGGGGAGCGAGTTCGCGATTGGCTACTTCGGTTTCGCGTACTACTACCAGAACCCCGACCAGGTGACGGCCGTCGCCATCGACGACGGGGACGGCCCCGTCGAGCCGAACCTCGAGACGGCGGCCTCGGGCGAGTACACCCCGCTGTCGCGCTCGCTGTTCACTTACCCGTCGATGGACGCACTGGCGGAGGAGCACGTCGCAGAGTTTGCCCGGTACTTCGTCGACCAGACCGACAACGAGCAACTCGTCGCCGAGGAGGTCGGCTACGTGCCCGCCACCGACGAAACCAAAGAAGCGCAGATGCAGACGCTCGAGGACGCGATCAGCGAGGCACAGGGCTAATTCAACACATGACCCGTCGTACTGTTCGAATCCGGACCGTGCGGTATTCTTTCCGACGGTGTCGCCGACCTGGAGTCGGCTCTGACGGCGTTCGTCGAACGGAGGGGAGACGAGTGGAAACAGGATCGAGATTGAGGTTGAGAATGGGATCGAAATCGACCGAAACCCGACGGACTCGAGTCGAGAGCGACGGTGATCGTCCGTGAGCGACGCATCGGTATCACCAGACCTCCAGCGCACGGGCGGAATAGAGCGGATCAGAGAGCGGTCCTACGGCGGATTCTTCGTCGTCTGCGCCGCGGTTACTGTCTTCACGACGGTGGCGATTTTCCTGACGCTGTTGGCGGACGCCGTCGAGTTCTTCACGGCGTACTCGATTGTCGACTTCGTGACCGGGGTACACTGGAGTCCCAACCCGACGGGCGGCGGATCCGCATTCGGCATCGTGCCCCTCGTCGTCGGGACCGTCGTCGTGACGATCACGGCCGCGTTCGTCGCGCTGCCGATCGGCACGCTGACCGCGATCTACCTGAGCGAGTACGCCACGTCGCGTACGCGATCGATTCTGAAGCCCATGCTCGAGGTGCTGGCAGGCGTACCGACGGTCGTCTACGGCTACTTCGCGCTCGTGTACGTGACGCCGGCGCTCCAGGCGACGCTCTTTCCGTCGATGAGCACGTTCAACGCCCTCTCGGCGTCGTTGATGGTCGGCATCATGACGATTCCGATGGTGTCCTCGATCAGCGAGGACGCGATGCGGGCGGTGCCTGACCAGCTCAGGCACGCCGGGTATGGACTCGGCGCGACGAAGTTCGAAGTCTCGACCGGCATCGTCGTGCCGGCGGCGATATCGGGGATCGCTTCGTCGTACATCCTCGCGGTCTCGCGGGCGATCGGCGAGACGATGGTCGTCGTGGTCGCGATGGGTGCGCAAGCGAACCTGCCCGCGATCCGGAATGGATTGGCCGGCGTTCCGTACGTCCACCCCGGAGACGTGCTGCTAGATCCCGGCATGACGATCACCGTCGCGATGGTTCAGATCGCCGGCGGCGACCTCACTGGCGGGTCGTTACCGTACGACGCGATGTTCGCGCTCGGACTGGCGCTGTTCGTCGTCACGCTCACGCTCAACGTCGTCAGCGACGTGGTCGCCGAACGGTACAGGGAGGAGTACTGACGTGGCCGTCGAACGACCCACTCCTGAATTCGGCCGGGTGAGTCGGCTCAAGGGAGTCGTCTTCGAGTACCTGGCACTGAGCGCCTCGGTCGTCGGCATCGTCGCACTCGCCGCGCTGTTGATCTACGTCTTCATCGACGCGCTCGAGCTTAGCAACGCGCGTCCCGAGTGGCTGCTGACGTACTTTCTGACCCTGGTGCTCCCGTTCATCGGGTTCTGCCTCTACAGCGCGAACGACCGCGACTTCACTCGTCAGACTGGCCTCGCGCTCGGCGGTGGACTGGTTGCAACGGCTGGCCTCTTTTACGCGTTCGAGATGGTCGTCCGACCGGTTCCGCGGCTGAATTGGCAACTCGTGTACCTGTTCGTCGTCGTCGTGCCGGTCGCCACGATCGTCGCATTCGTCGGTAGCCAGCGGCCAGTCGGCCGAACCGGGTTCGGTATCCTGGGGCGACTCGTCGGGGGCGTCGCGCTCGGGCTGGCGCTGATCGTCCTCTTCGTCGTCTTTGACGCCCGGCTGTGGTTCCTGGCGTACACGCTCGGGTTCCTACCGGCCCTCGGAGTGCTAGCGTACGGTCAGCGGCGGCCGGCTTCGCCGGCGTCCCTGCTCGCTGTTCCGGTGGCCGCCGTGGGCGTCCTCGCCGCGGTCCTCCTTCGCGGCCCGGTCAACGTGTACCCGACCACCTGGGCGATTTACGTCTGGACGCTCGCGGTCCCAATTGCGGCAGCCATCGCCGCGCTGACTGTTCGTCGGGACGGGGTACGAACGGCCTTCGCCTCCGCTGGCCTGGCATTCCTCCTCGCCGTCGGCGGCAGCCTCGTGGGCGGTTTCGTCGGCGTCTCCCCGGCGTCGGCGTTGCTCGTACTGCTGACGACTGGCGTTCCGACGGTCGCCTACGGTCGGCGAGCGCTCGAGGCCAACGACGGCCGAATCGGCCTGGTGCTGCCTGTAGTGCTCGTCGCCGGTGCGCTCCTCGGCGCGCTGCTGGTCGAGACGACGGGAGTTCCCGCTCCGGATCCCTGGCTCGACCCGTCGTACCTGACGAACAGTCCCTCGAGGTTCCCCCGTGAAGCGGGGTTGTACCCGGCGATCGTCGGCTCGATCCTCGTCATCGCCCTCGTAGCCGTGCTGTCGTTCGTCCTGGGCGTCGGATCGGCGGTCTTCCTCGAGGAGTACACCGTCGATACCGGTCTCGTCGGCACGGTGACGCGCCTGGTCCAGATCAACGTCGCGAACCTGGCCGCGGTTCCGTCGGTCGTCTACGGCCTGCTGGGGTTGGGCCTGTTCGCCAACCTGCTGGGACTGGGGTTCGGTTCGGTCATCACCGCTGCGCTGACGCTCTCGCTGTTGATCCTCCCGATCACAATCATCTCGGCACAGGAGGCGATTCGTGCAGTTCCCGACGCCCAGCGACAGGCCTCCTACGGGATGGGCGCGACTCGATGGCAGACGACCAAAAACGTCGTGTTGCCGGAAGCGCTCCCGGGTATCCTGACGGGCACGATCCTCGCGCTCGGCCGGGCCATCGGGGAGACGGCCCCGCTGCTCATGATTGGCGCCGCAACCACCGTCTTCAGCCCGCCGAACGGAATTTGGAGCAAGATGAGCGCGATGACGATGCAGATCTACGCCTGGGCGAACTTCCCGCAGGCCGAGTTCAGGTACGGCGTCCTCGCCGCCGGCGTCGTCACGCTGTTGATCGTCCTGCTGGGGATGAACGCGACCGCGATTATCCTCAGGAACAGGTTCGAACGAGGGACCTGACGTGCCGACGAGCGAGCCACCGGACCCGACGACCGGAACGGAATCGCGGACGGCTACTGCCGGCGGGATCAGTCCCACCGACGAAACCGACGGTCGGGGCGGCATCAGGACGAGGAATCCCACCACACGCTACGGCGGCGATCTGGCACTCGAGCCGCCCCGTATTGCCAATGTCGGCGCCCCCGTCACGCGGGTCACGGCCACCGCTGGCCCGACCGACGCCAGGGAGCGGGCGTGACTCGATTCCCGGCCGACGCGACCGATTTCCTACCGATCCTATATAGGACGGTACCGATCGTCGACTGGACAGCGTTCACTCGAGTCACTCGCCGTCGGACAGAAAGAGCGATTGCCGCCGGTTCTGCACTTACATCACCTGAGAACCCGAGGGCGGGTCGATGCCACAATCGAGCCACGTATGACTATATAGCACTATGTTCCGATCATAGTAGACTATTTACCTCGTCTGGGGTATCCATCCGGTGATGTCGAGAGACGCCTCTGGCGTGCCGGCGACCGGGCTCGGGAGACGGGAACTGATCGCCGCGACGGGGGTCGCGGCGACCGCCGGGCTGGCCGGTTGTACCGACGTACTGGCTGAAGAGGGGAGACAGGTACCGATCGCCGGAAGCAGCACGGTCTTTCCCGTGACCGAAGCCGTCGCCGCGGCGTACTTCGAGGAACGGCCGAGCGTCAACGTCTCCGTCAGCCAGACGGGGACCGGCGGCGGCTTCTCGAACTTCTTCTGTCCAGGCATGACCGCGATCAACAACGCGAGTCGCGAGGTCGCAGACGCCGAGCTCGAGCAGTGTGCCGAGAACGGAATCGAGCCGATCGAGTTCACCATTGCAACGGACGCGCTGACGGTGGTCGTCAACCCCGACGCCGACTGGATCGACTGCCTTACGGTCGAGGAACTCCGCGAAATCTGGCGCGCCGACGGCGCCCAGCGCTGGAGCGACGTGCGAGACGACTGGCCTGACGAGGAGTTCGAACTGTACGGCGCGGCTACCACCTCGGGAACGTTCGATTACTTCAACGAGGCGGTCATCGGCGAGGACGTCAACCACCGCGGCGATTATCACGCGACCGAGCAGGATCGAACGATCGTCCAGGGCGTTCGTGGTTCCAGACACGCCATCGGGTACTTCGGCTTCTCCTTTTATGCCGAAAACCCGAATCAGATCAAGGCCGTCGGAATCGATAGCGGCGACGGTTGCGTCGAACCGTCGCTCCAGACGGCCATGGACGGCGAGTACACTCCGCTGTCGCGTCCGCTGTTCATCTACGCGTCCGACCAGGCGCTCGTCAACCCCGAAGTGCAGGACTTCCTGCGCTTTTACATCGAGCAGTCGGCAACCGACCTCGTCGAGGAGGTCGGCTACGTCCCCGTCACCGAGGACGTTCGAGACGAGAACCTCGAGAAACTCGAGACGGCCATCGATGAGGTGACCGCATGAGCGCGATCGACCTCTCCAGCGACGGGAGCCGGACGGCCCGCGGAATCGCCTTCCGATATCTGTTCACGCTGTGTGCGCTGCTGTCGATCCTGACGACAGTCGCCATCGTCCTGACGCTGTTGCTCGACGCAGTGGACTTCTTCGCCGCCGTCTCGCCGATCGAGTTTCTCTTTGGCACTCGCTGGAGCCCGACGAACGATCCCGTCGCCTTCGGCGTGTTGCCGCTGATCTCGGGGACGCTCACCATCACGGTCGGGGCCGCGGCTATCGCGCTACCGATCGGCCTGTTGACGGCGATCTACCTGAGCGAGTACGCCTCGAGCCGTCGGCGAGCATACCTGAAGCCGGCACTCGAGGTGCTGGCAGGCGTGCCGACGGTCGTCTACGGTTACTTCGCACTCGTCTACGTGACCCCGGCGCTCGACGCGATTCCGTTCGTAGAACTGTCGACGTTCAATGCCCTGTCGGCCTCGATCATGGTCGGCATCATGATCATCCCGATGGTCTCCTCGATCAGCGAGGACGCCATGAGCGCGGTCCCCGATTCCCTGCGCCAGGCCAGTTACGGTCTCGGGGCGACGAAGTTCACCGTCTCCACGTCGGTCGTCGTTCCAGCGGCGCTGTCGGGCATCTTCTCGTCGTTCATCCTCGCGCTCTCGCGGGCGATCGGCGAGACCATGATCGTGGCCATCGCGGCGGGACAGACGCCCAAGCTGATCGACCTGACCGATCCAGCGGGGCTGTTCCTCGAGTCCGTACAGACGATGACGGCGGCGATGGTCCAGATCGGGACGAACGACGTCGTCGGCCAGTCGATCGCCTACAAGAGCCTGTTCGCGGTCGGCCTGACGCTGTTCGTGATCACGTTCGCCATGAACCTCGTGAGCGAGTATGTCGCCTCGCGCTACCGGGAGGTGTACCAGTGATGGCGGCCGAAACTGGCGACCAGACGGTCGACGAACGCGAATCCGAGTTCGGGCAGATCAGTCGGACGAAGGACGTCGCCTTCCGCTGGCTGACGCTCGCGGCGGCGCTCGTCGGTATCCTCTCGCTCGCGATCCTGCTCGCGTACGTCACGGTCGACGCCGTCGGCTGGCTCGACTGGCAGTTCCTCACCAGCGCCCCACACCCGAACCCGTTCGAGGCCGGCATCTTCCCGGCGCTGATCGGGTCGATCGCGCTCATGCTCCTGATCGCGCTCGTGACCTTCCCGCTGGGCGTCGGCGCGGCGATTTACTTAGAGGAGTACGCGAGCGACGGGCCGCTCACGACGTTCATCCAGATCAACATCGCCAACCTGGCAGGCGTCCCGTCGGTCGTCTACGGCCTGCTCGGACTGGGGCTGTTCGTAAGCCTCATCGGTTTCGGCTTCGGGACCCTGCTCGTGGCCGCGTTCACTGTCGCCCTGCTCATCCTGCCCATCGTGATCATCTCCGCCCAGGAGGCGATCCGGGCCGTTCCAGACTCCCAGCGACAGGCCTCCTACGGGATGGGCGCGACGAAGTGGCAGACGATCCGCAACGTGGTCCTACCGCGGGCGATGCCTGGCATCCTGACCGGGACCATCCTCGCGCTCGGCCGCGCCATCGGTGAAACGGCCCCGCTGATCATGATCGGCGCGCCGACGACCGTCTTCGGCGTGCCCAACAGCCTCCTCAGCAAGGTCAGCGCCATGCCCATGCAGATTTACACCTGGGCCCGGTACCCCGAAACCGAGTTCCAGTACGGAGTCGTCGCCGCCGGCGTCGTCACCCTGCTCGTCGTCTTGCTGTCGATCAACTCCGTCGCGATCCTCATCCGGAACCACTACCAGCACGACCAATGACCCGAGAACCCCTGACCACCTCGAAGACCGAATCGAGCGACGACCAAGCCTCCCCGACGCCGGGATCCGACGGACTGGCCGACCGGGCAACTGACGCCGATACGTCGACCACCACCGACAGTCGGACGATCCTCGAGAGCCGCAACCTGGACGTCTACTACGGCGACGACCAGGCGCTCCAGGACGTCTCCGTGGAACTCCCCGAGAAACAGGTGACCGCGGTCATCGGCCCCTCCGGCTGCGGGAAGTCGACGTTCCTCCGGTGCATCAATCGCATGAACGACCTCGTGGACGCCGCCAACGTGGAGGGGGAGCTGCTGTTCGACGGGAAGAACGTCTACGACGACGACGTCGACCCCGTCGCGCTGCGCCGCAAGATCGGGATGGTGTTCCAGCAGCCCAATCCGTTCCCCAAGTCGATCCGGGATAACGTCGCCTACGGCCTCAAGGTCCAGGGCATCGACGATAACGTCGATGAGCGCGTCGAGCGCGCCCTCGAGCGTGCCGCGTTGCTCGAGGAGGTCGAAGACCAGCTGGACTCGAGCGGGCTGGACCTCTCGGGCGGACAGCAACAACGCCTCTGTATCGCCCGCGCCATCGCGACCGATCCCGAGGTCATCCTGATGGACGAGCCAGCGTCGGCGCTCGACCCCGTCGCCACTTCGAAGATCGAGGACCTGATCGAGGAGCTGGCGACCGACTACACCGTCGTGATCGTCACCCACAACATGCAGCAGGCGGCCCGAATTTCGGACAAGACGGCCGTATTCCTCACGGGCGGGGAACTCGTGGAGTTCGACGACACGACGAAGATCTTCGAGAATCCCGAGAGCCAGCGCGTCGAGGATTACATCACCGGCAAGTTCGGATAGCCTCGAGGGCGAACACCTCGGCACCGTTCGATAGATGGAGGAGTCGACGTTGTGGAGGTTCGGACGTACGCTTTTCCAGATTCGGTGTCGTCGTACTCGTGGGACTCTTCGGACTCGAGCGGCAGCCGTTCGTTCTGTTACCTCTTGACATCCACCCACGACTGAAGTCGTGGGATTCCTCTCGTGGGAGTCTCAGTCGTCCGAGTCCTCGAGAGCGATATTCCCGCTCGGTGCGGTACTCCGGGTTGTGTACGCCTCGTTGGCCGTTGTTTCCGCGAGGGAAGGCGGGCTATGGTCGTCCCGCCAGTTGTGATTGTTCCACTTGAGGTACACGGGCCGTGCCATCGACCCGACTGCGTTGTTCTGCCGTCTTAGGAACGATTCCGACGCCACGAGGTCGGCGTGCCCCTCGAACCCACACGGGCATGTCAACGAATTCTCGTGGCGACGTGTATTGTCGCGTTCACCGCACACAGGACACTCTTGACTCGTCCACGCTTCGGATTCTTCCGCGACCGTGATGCCGTATTCTTCGCACACGTCTTCGAGACGGTTGATGAACCGTCGGTACGCCCAGAAGGTGTGCGTCTTCTCGTTCACACGCGGCGACCAGTGCGCCGAAAGAACGTCCTTGATGTCGCCTACGTACAGCGTCGAAACACTCTCGTCATACAGGCGTTCCACAAGGTCTCGGACGAGGCTGTCTTGGGCGTGGTTGCGGCGGTTCGTGCGCGTTCGATACTAGCGGTCGATGCGCTTGCTGGACTTGCGTTGGTCTTCGAGGAGCGACTGATAGGACGCGATTCGTTCCGTGGTTTCACGGAACTCCTTGAATAAGTTGCGTCCCTCGTACAGGTATTGGGAGCCGGTCGTTGTCGTGCAGGCGACGAGGTTGTTCGCGCCAACGTCCAGAGCGGGCTCGTGGGAGGCCAGTGGTGAATCCAGTCGAGAACGGTCGACGGTGACTGGTTGATAGGCCCTGAACGTCTCTTCGAGTTCGTCGTACACGAGTTCGAGTCGGCCCTGCTCGCCGCTCCACTTCGGATCGCCCGCAACTTCAACGCGCAGACGCTGGTTCCGATTCAGCCCGAGTTCATCCTTGAGTTCGGAGCCAATCGGGACTTCGAGGCGAGATCGGTCCCCGAACTCGAGGGTGTACTAGTCGTTGCGGACGTAGGTGCGTAGCACCCGTCCGTCGTCTTCGTTGCCCCAGTACCCCGGTGGCGACGGTCGGTCATCGAGTTTCCCTGCGTGGTACGTCTCGTTACTGGCGAAAAACGACCGCCATGCCTTCGAGTTCTTCCGAATGAG
This sequence comes from Natronosalvus rutilus, assembly GCF_024204665.1. NCBI lineage: Archaea > Methanobacteriati > Methanobacteriota > Halobacteria > Halobacteriales > Natrialbaceae > Natronosalvus > Natronosalvus rutilus. Next base: position 2,659,710 of record NZ_CP100355.1, read on the forward strand.
TTGTTGGGCAGCCGAGCTACTGAGAACGCCCTTGTATTTGCCTTCGAGCCTTCCGGTGTCGGCGTCCCAGACACTTTCGTCTGTGAGGAAGTGTTGGCGGCGAGCGTAGTTCGTCTCGTTCCAGAGACTCGCAGAAGCGTCCAACCAGCGAACGAACACCTCGCGCTCCTTTTCGGAACGAGGGCGAACGTCGAACTGGTTGGTTCGCTTCATTACTACGTGCTACGTAATATTGGTTCGTAAACGTATGGATTAGCGTGGGAGACTCGGGCCTGCCATCGCACGTGGTTCGGATAGCGGAGTGTCGGATTCATCCCACGACTAACGTCGTGGGCTTTCTCCTTGACTTCGTGTAATGGAGAGGGTGACTCGCGACGTCGTCAGCAGTCGGCTTCGACCGCGACAGTGAACGATTCAGCGGACGCAGGCTGTCGTGACGAGAGCCTGCAAGAACCAGCGAGAACGAGAACCAGCGTTAGCTCCTAGCCGTCGCGCGCAGGTTCACGAACTCGTCGCGGATGGCCCGGCGCTTGACCAGGACGAACCCGATCGCGATCAGGACGAAGCCGAACACCGTCGTTCCGGTGATCACCTCGTCGAGGAGCAACCAGCCGAAAATTGCGGCGAAGACCGGCGCCACGTAGGACACCATGTTGATCTCGATCGGGCCGAGGCGCTCGAGCAGGGTGAAATACACGAGGAAGCCGAGGGCGCTCGAAGCGAGTGCGAGGTACGCGAGCGACCAAAACGCGTTCGGGTGGAGCCACGTCGCTGGTTCGATCGGTTCGCGCAGCCCGAGGCTCAGCAGGTGCATGAGGATCGCGCCGCCGATCATCGACCAGGCTTCCATCGTCTCGATGGCCATTTCGGCGTCGAGCCGACGGGTGAGGACGCTCCCGAGGGCGAACGACGCCGCGGCGAGGAAGACAAGGGCGGTCGCGATCGCGTTCGCCGAGAGCAGGTCGTTGGGGTCCGGTTGGGCAATGACGATCACTCCGCAGAGGCCGATTCCGACGCCAATCAGTCCGACCGCAGAGAGCGCGTCCGACGGGACGAGTGCGCGGGCGAAGCCGGTCGTGAGGACGGGCGAGAGCGACACCACGATTGCGGCGGCCGCGGCCGTCGTGTTCTGCTGGCCGACGAAGAGGAACGCGTGGTAGGCCGCGATGAGAAAGACCGATCCGATCGTGACCAGGAGCCACTGGTCGCGGCCCTGCGGGAGCAACGTTTCACCGTCGACGACGTACGCGGCGTAAGCCAGCATGATGACGCCGGCGATATCGTACCGAAGCGCCGCGAAGAGCACGGGTGGGAAGTACTCGAGGCCGGCCCCGATCGCAACGAACGCGGTTCCCCAGACGGCCGCTAGCGCGAGAAAGAGGCCGAAGTTTCGGTATCTGCTCACGAGTGGGGATTCGCCACAGGCGACCTATGCGTTTCGATTCGAAATCACTGCGACGGGCCGTTCGTCTGCGTCGCATTACCGGCCGTTTCGACGTGCGTCTGATCGGCCCGTCGGACGACGAGGACGTCGTAGGTGTCGTCGGTGGCGACGCTCGAGCCGACGCTACTCACCGAGGTGACGAGCCGGCCAGCGTTCTCGCTACCGATACACACCATCGACGCGCCTTCTTCGCGAGCGATGCGTCGGATCCGTTTGGCTATCGTTCCCGGCGGGGCGTACCGGTCCACTCGCTCGACGCGGAAGGAAGCGTCCGGACACAGCGTTTCCACCTGTTTGCGAAGTCCCCGTATAATCGCGTCGCCGTCGAAAGCCGCCTCGTCGTCGATCCAGCCACGTTCGGTGGCGTAGGCACAATTTCCTACCGGAACGACGGTTACGGCCAGGATCGGTTCGTCGAACACGGCGGCGAACCGAGTTGCCTTGCGCAATGCGGCCTCGGCGAGTTTCGATCCGTCGAACGGAACGATGAGTGACATACCGAACGCACGCTTGGTTACCGAATAAACGCCACTTCTCGTTCTCGCCTGCGAGGAACGTTACTCGAGGCTGAGTCCAGCGTGCCAGCGGTCGACGCCGGCCTCGCGCTTGACCGCGTCCATCTTCGCCAGGAGGTGCGTCGCCAGCGAAGCGGTTTCGGCGGCTCGAGACTCGCCCTCGGTGCGGAACTCGCCGGTCACGCGGTTGGCGTAGACCGAACAGACCGCTCCGGCCCGGAGGCCGTAGACGTTCGCGATGGTGAGGATAGCGCTGGCCTCCATCTCGATGTTGGCGACGTTGGCCTCGGTGAGTTCGTCGATCAGGTCGTCGGCGCCGGCGGCCTCGAACCCGTCAAACCCGGGTCGACCCTGCCCGGCGTAGAAGGAGTCGGCGCTCATCGTGGTCCCCGTGTGGTAATCGTAGCCGAGCCGTTCGGCCGCAGCGACCAGCGCGCTGACGACCTCGTAGTCGGCCGTGGCGGGGTAGTCCTCGCGGACGTACTCGTCGCTCGTGCCCTCCTGGCGAACGCCGCCGGTCGTGATCACGAGATCGCCGACGGTCATCTCTGGCTGGAGCGCCCCACAGGAGCCGACACGGATGAACGTCTCGCAACCGACGCGGGCGAGTTCCTCGACGGCGATGGCCGCGGAGGGGCTGCCGATTCCCGTCGAGGTGACCGAGATTGGCGTCCCGTCGTAGGTCCCAGTCGCCGTGCGGTACTCGCGGTGGTGAGCGCGCTCCTCGTGGTCGTCCCAGTGAGCGACGATCTTCTCGACGCGCTCGGGATTCCCCGGCAAGAGGACGGTATCGGCCACGTCGTCGGCCGCGACCTCGAGGTGGTACTGTACGTCGGCATTCGGGTCTTCGCTGTCGCCGGCCATAGAGACTCGAGAGTTGTCGCGCCATCGTATATAAATGCTGGAGGACCGTACGGGGCGTATGGGCACCGATCCGAACGCCGGGGCGGGAGCGGAACCCGAGACGGAAGGAGACGCCGCCGGAGGAGTGGACACGGAAGAGCGGACGCTCTCTGATACAGCGGGCACCGCGAGCAGCACGCTCACCGACACCTACGTCGCCGCCCTCCAGCACGACCTGGTCGACCTCGAGACCGGAACGACACTCGTCGGCGTCGTCCGCCAGCCGACCTCGTGGTTTCACGCCGCCGTCGACGAGAACCTACCGGCACTCGGGCCGCCGTCGACGTTGCTCGAGGACGCCAAAACGGCCGCAGAGGACCTGAAGATGGCTGGCATGTGCGACGAGGGCGCCCACAACGCGTCCTGGGAGCAGGTGGATTTCGAGGACCGGTACCGGGAGCACCTCGAGACCGATAGCGAGGCCCGGGAGGCGCTCGCGGAACTCGAGGGACGGCTCGAGGACGGCGAATCGATCGCGCTCGTCTGCTTCGAGAACACAGGCAAGAAGCGCTGTCACCGAACCGTGTTGCGAGAGGTTCTCGAGGCCAGACGAGCCTGACTGCCCTCCTCGAGGCCGAACCTGATGTCGACCCATCTCGAGAGCGAAACCGCCTCAGTCCACGTTCTCCGGCGACGCACACGACGACGAGATGACTCGCCCGGCGAGACGACCGTCGACCACCCGTCCCAGGATTTCGACCTCGACTACGAGCGGTCCCTCGGGCGGCCGCTCCGTCGGCGAATCGAGGCGTTCGAGCCCCTCAAAGACCACGACGTCCATCGGACTCCGGTCGGAAGGATGTGCGGCTATCAGCGTTCCGTCGTCGGCTCTCGAGACCTCGAGGCAGTAGCGCTCCCCGATGCCGAGCGAACCGCTGACCAGGTCGCGAATCGACGTCATCGGTTCAGAGCCGGTTGATGTCCACGTCGTCGGGGTCGTTCGGATTCACCGTGTTGGCGCAGTTCGCACAGAGGCCGACCCCCTCCTGGTAGTGGACCTGGCAGACGAGGGCGCCGCAGTTGTCACACCGCTGCTCGGCCGACCGCGTTTCACAGATCTGACAGAGGCCGCTGACGCTCATACTCGAGGTACGGACTCGAGTGGCTTCAAACCGGTGCCGGCACTGGGGACGCGACGTCGCTCGAGCAAGAAATCGATTAACGATGCACATCCTATAGTAACTTCAGAAAGTGTGCCACTGTTCGCGATGAGATGTCGGTTCGATGCGCTCGAGGCTGGCCCGAAGAGAGGTGAGGCCCGGCGGGAACTGAGGCTCAGGAACGCTGAGGGCTGGCGAGGAGCTGAGAGCCGAAGTCGAGTCCCGTCGAGAGGCCGTCCGTCGCTACTCGTCTTCGCTGTCCCCGTCGCCATCCGTTTCGGATTCGTTGGCTTCCTCTCCGGTATCTTCGTCGGCATCTTCCGATTCGTTGGACTCCTCGTCTTCCTGGTCGTCCGTCTCTTCGCCACCATCTGCTCTGTCGTCGCGTTCTACTTCCTCGATCTCGACGTCCTTGCCTGCGACCCCGCTCTCGGAGATTACGGGTTTCAGGTTGTAATCGGACCCCTGTCCACGTTTGACCACGTTGATGTCGAAGACGAAATCGACGGGGTCGTCGGCACCGATCTCGAAGGGGTGCGTGATCTGTAATTTTTCGCTGGGAAGCTTGACGTTCGCCTGCTCGCCATCGACGATTCCCTCGACCGCCGAGACGTGCAGTTCGATCTTCTCGTACGTTCCCGGGGAGAGTTCACCCTCGAACACGGAGACTGCACGTTCGCCAACCAGTTCCGTGAGGTCGACCGTCCTTCCCTCGAGGTCGACGATGTAGAATCCACGCTTTCGTTCGACGCCGTCGGCGGTGTCGTTCTCGTCTTCGTTGCCTTCGGTGTCTTCGCCGTCGTCACCGTCTTCGTCACCTTCGTCGGATTCCCCGTCCGCGTCTACATCGTCCTCGCCATCGTCACTCGAGTTCTGCTGATCGTCGGCATCTTCCCCTTCAGTTTCGTTCGATTCCTCGCCTCCGTCTTCTTCAGTTTCACTCGAGTCCTCGTCGTCACCCTCGTCCCTACCACCGTCGAAGATTCGGGCATAATCGAGCGTGACGTCCAGCCGTTCGAAGTCGCCGATGTCGGCCGGCATGTCACTGACCAGCAGTCTGAAGTTCCCCTGGTGTCTGCTCTCCTCGGAGCCATCCGTTTGTGCCCCGTCGTCGGACTGTGTGTCCTGGTCGGGCGTCCCATCGTCGCCTGATTGCTCCGGTTCGTCACCAGACGTGCACCCGGCGAGTGCCGTCGCACCGACGCTACCGCCGGCAGCGATGAACGCTCGGCGTCCCACGCCAGGTTTCGACTGGTGGTTCGCCCGCTTCGACTCGTCGCTTGCTCGATTGTTTGGCATTACTCCCTCCAGACAGGAACCGGGTAAAGCAGTGCCGTTCGTTCTGGAGATTCAGAATCGTTTGTGAACGGTTTTGCTCCCGTGCTCAACGGGCTGAAATGCCCGCCAGATCGTCCCAACGATCAGTTTGAACGGAAGGTCGGACTGAAGGCCGTGCGTTTTTGGCTCGAAGCGACACCGTTCGGCCGCTTCGCTCGGTGAACACAAACGGTCGCGTATTCGACGCGACGGCCGGATGACACCCCGAGGCGAGACCGACGCGTGTTCGGTCGCCGCATCCTTTAGGCCGCTCGAGTCCCTACCTCGAGTGTGCAACGGTCACCGATCGTGTTGCTCGTCGCCGTGCTGTTCGCGGGCATGACGGCCCTGCTCGTGATCGGCTCGTTCGTCTCGCGCTCGCCGATTCCGTTCGTCGTCGCGGTTCCGCTCGGAGCGACGGCCTACTTCATGTACTACCACGGCAGCGGAAAGCTCCTGGAACGATTTCGCCGTAGCGAGGTTCGGAGCCAGCAACGTCAGCGCGAGCGGACGCGACACGCCCGGGACGAACGTGGTGGCTTCGGAGCGGGGCCACGTGCTCGAGGCGGCCCGCGAACGCGTGCGGAGCGCGAGGCTCGATTCGGTGCCGGTCTGGGCGGGGGCGGGTCCAGAGCCGGTCCCACAGGTTGGCGCAGCGAAGATCCACGAAATCGAGTGTCCGCGACCTCGAGCGGACCCACGACCGCCGAAGCCCGGAACGTGCTCGGCGTCGGCCCGACGGCCGACCAGGCGACGATCAAACGAGCCTATCGAGAGCGCGTCAAGGACGTCCACCCCGATCGTGGCGGCGACGAGGCGGAGTTCAAGCGGGTGACGGCGGCCTACGATCGCCTCCGCGAGTGAAGACATGACACCCTATGTCACAGTCGCTCTCGAAAGACACACGTTGACATTCGGCAGGAAGGCTTTTGCCGTGTGACTCGCTATCACCGGATATGAGCCGTGACCGGGCCCTGCTGGAGCGGGCCCTGGAACGTGGCGAACAGGACGGTGGGAACGTCGAGTTCAAGGAACGGCTGCTCGAGTCGATCCACCTCGAGGGCGGGCGACGGGAGAGTCTCGCCGCACAGCTCCGACACCGCGTCCTCTCGGGCGACGGCGAGGCGACGTACGTCGTCGGCGTCACCGACGATGGTGGCCTCGCCGGCATCGACGTCGACACCTTTTCGGAGTCGATGGACGTGCTCTCGCTGCTCGCCGAGGAAGCCGAGTGTCACATCGAAGACGTCCAGACCTGGGGCATCGAGGGCGGCGTCGTCGGCATCGCCCTGATCCGCGAAGGTGCGGTCCTCGAGACGGACGACCAGCACGTCGTCGTCGGGACGGCCGGCCACGTCGACCACGGAAAGAGCACGCTGGTCGGCTCGCTCGTCACCGGCCGCCCGGACGACGGCGACGGCGCGACGCGAGCCTTCCTGGACGTCCAGCCCCACGAGGTCGAGCGCGGACTGTCTGCCGACCTCTCTTACGCCGTCTACGGCTTCGACGACGAGGGGCCGGTGCACGTCGTGAACCCGAATCGGAAACAGGACCGGGCGGCCGTCGTCGAGGAGGCCGACCGCCTCGTCTCGTTCGTCGACACCGTCGGTCACGAGCCCTGGCTCCGGACCACGATCCGCGGGCTCGTCGGCCAGAAACTCGACTACGGGATGCTCGTCGTCGCCGCCGACGACGGGCCGACGCGCACGACCCGCGAACACCTGGGGGTATTGCTCGCCACGGAACTCCCCACGGTGGTCGCCCTCACCAAGACCGACCTCGTCGACGACGACCGCATCGAGGAGGTCGTCCTCGAGGTCGAGCGTCTCCTCCGGGACGTCGGCAAGTCCCCGCTCCGGGTCGGCCGCCACGGTGTCGACGCCGCCGTCGAGGAAATCGGCGACACCGTCGTCCCCATCGTCGAAACCAGTGCGATCACGATGGACGGCCTCGACGTCCTGGACGAACTGTTCGACCGACTGCCGAAGACTGCCAGCGACGATGGCGAGTTCCGGATGTACATCGACCGGAGCTACGCCGTGACCGGCGTCGGTGCCGTCGCCTCGGGCACGGTTATGCGCGGCGAGGTCGAGGCCGGGGACGAACTCCTGCTCGGGCCGATGGCCGACGGGTCGTTCCGCGAGGTCGAAGTCCGATCCATCGAGATGCACTACCACCGCGTCGATCAGGCACAATCCGGGCGGATCGTCGGCATCGCGCTCAAGGGCGTCGAAGAGGCGGAAATCGAGCGCGGGATGGTCCTCCTGCCCGGCGACGCCGATCCCACGCCCGTTCGCGAGTTCGAGGCCGAGGTAATGGTGCTCAACCACCCCACGCGAATCGGCGACGGCTACGAACCCGTCGTCCACCTCGAGACCATCGGCGAGGCCGCGGCCTTCTATCCCGAGGACGGCCGCCTCCTGCCAGGCGACAAGGGCAAAACCCGAGTGCAGTTCAAGTTCCGCTCGTACCTGGTCGAGGAGGGCCAGAAGTTCGTCTTCCGCGAGGGTCGGAGCAAGGGTGTCGGGACGGTGACGGACGTCTCACCGGCGACGTAGGTGAAGGATTTCGGATTATCCGGTATCGGGGTCGACCTAGTCTGTCCCGGAATCCGGCTCGAGCGTCCCCCGCTCGAGAACCTCGGACGTTTCGGCGTACCGCCCCGCGAGTTCCACGTAGTGGTCCGCAGCGGTTGCCCACGGCGAATCATCGACCTCCTTCCTGACTTCGGCAGGGGCACCGACGACCAGGACCGACTCGGGGACCGTCGCATCCTCCGTGACGACGCTGTTCGCAGCGACCAGGCTCTCCGCGCCGACCGTCGCCCGGTCGAGGACGATCGCGCCCATCCCGACCATGGCTCGCTCGCCGACCGTCGCGGCGTGCACGATTGCGTTGTGACCGACGGTCGCGTAGGGGCCGATCGTCGACCCCTCGTGGACCGTCGCGTTGTCCTGGACGTTCGCGCCTTCCTCGAGGACGATTTCGCCGTGGTCGCCCCGGATCACAGCTCCCGGCCAGACGCTGGCGTCGGTTTCGATCGTCACGTTGCCGATGACGACCGCGCGCTCGTCGACGTACGCCGAATCCGCGATCGTCGGTTCCCGGCCGTCGAAGGATCGGATCATGGACCAAATTAGAGCGGGCTCGAGTAAGCGTTACTGGTACTCGACGAGCACATATGTCTAATTCAAATAGTAGTCTGTACTATGTTATATCAATATACAATCTGTACTGTCCAGTGGAGACAGTCGATTCGATCAGGTCGGCGTTAAACGATCGATCAATGACCAAAGCTGATCTTGAGGAGAGATACGGCCGGAGAGGAACGATATTCGAGAGAACGTTCGGAAATGGCAGGGTATCGATCGACTGTAGCGGGGTGCCGGTCGAATGTGGCGGAGGGTCGATCGTATATGGCGGTTAGAGGCGATACAGATTGCATACATTCGAAATTGTCGTATTCCGCTGGGCTCTAACGGACCGGACAGTAGAAATTATCGGATTTTATATATTAATGTGTAAATACCATTTCACAATATTATTCTAGGCCGAAACGTACCTACGACCGGCTCGAGTCGATGCTAACGATTCGAATACGATCGACGAACGAGAGAGTGAAGAGTTGTTAGCAAAACTGGGAGAATTTCCCGGTCAGGGTCGATGTCGGACCCGAAAGTCAAAGACGTGGCAACTCATAGCGGGTACCAATCGATGGCACGTAACGACGCCAGAGATGGAGACGACGGTACAGCGCTCGCGCTCGACGATCGGGCGAACTACGACTACGTCAGTGACGACCTCGAGCGCCCCGACCTGGTCGAGGATCTCCGTCACCGAATCGATGGCGAGGTGCGATTCGACGTGTACACTCGACAGCTGTATGCGACAGATGCGTCCGCCTACGAGGTGACACCCATCGGCGTCGTCTTTCCGCGAACCACGGCGGAAGTCGCCTCGGTGGTCCGGTACTGTGCCGATCGGGAGATTCCGGTGCTCCCTCGTGGCGGCGGCACAAGCCTCGCGGGTCAGGCGGTCAACGAGGCAATCGTGCTGGATTTCACGCGCCACATGGACGGCATCCTCGAGGTCGATACCGATTCACAGATTGCTCGCACGCAGGCTGGAACGGTCCTCGAGGATCTGAACCAGCGACTCGCCCCCGGCGGCCTGAAGTTCGCGCCGGATCCCGCTTCCGGCAATCGGAGCGTGATCGGCGGGGCGATCGGAAACAATTCGACCGGGGCCCACTCCCTCAAATACGGCAAGACGGACGCCTACGTCGAGTCCTGCGAGGTCGTGCTCGCCGACGGATCCGTCGAAACCTTCGGAGAGGTGACCGTATCGAAACTGCGCGAGCGAGCCGACCCCGAGGCCGACGACATCCTGCCTCGAATCTACGCTGGCGTTCTCGCGATTATCGACGACCACGCCGACGACGTCGAGGCGCGCTACCCGTCGCTCAAGCGCAACGTCTCGGGATACAATCTCGATCGACTGATCGAAGAGGCCCGGACGGGAACGGTGAACCTCGCCCGCCTGCTCGCCGGAAGCGAGGGGACGCTGGCCATCGTCACCGAGGCGACGGTCTCCCTCGAGCCCGTTCCGGAGACCAAAGCCGTCGTCCTTCTGACCTACGAGCGACTGCACGACGCCGTCTCAGATGTCGGGAACGTCCTGAAACACGACCCCGCAGCGATCGAACTCATCGACGACATGCTGCTCGAACTGGCCGGAGAGACGGCCGAATTCGCGGAGGTGGTATCGATGCTGCCCCCGGAGACGAACGCCGCACTGCTCGTAGAATTTTACGCCACCGACGACCGGGATGGACGCGAGAAAACCGGAGCCCTCGTCGAGGATCGACTACGGCGGAACACCGGAAACGACCGGCTCGGGACTGAACGTTCAGGGGGCGAACGATCGACGGATCGGGAACACGAACGATACGCCCTCGAGGCGCTCGAGGCGCACGACGCCGCCGACCGGGCGACGTTCTGGAAGATGCGCAAGGCCGCGAACCCGATCCTGCTTTCGCGAACCTCGGACGCCAAACACATCAGCTTCATCGAGGACTGCGCCGTTCCCGCCGAGCACCTGCCCGAGTTCGTCGACCGGTTCCAGGACGTGCTCGAGAAGTCCGGCACGTTCGCCTCGTTTTACGGGCACGCGGGCCCAGGAGTGTTACACATTCGTCCTCTCATAGACGCGAAGTCAGCGAAGGATCGGGAGGCGATGGTGGCAATTTCAGATGCTGTGACGGACCTCGTGGTCGAATTCGGCGGGGCGGTTTCGGGCGAGCACGGCGACGGCCGGGCCCGAACCCAGTGGAACCGGAAGCTCTACGGCGACGCTCTCTGGCAGGCGTTTCGCGACCTGAAGACGGCGTTCGATCCCGACTGGTTGCTCAACCCCGGACAGGTCTGCGGCGACGTCGACATGACCGAGAACCTCCGGTTCGACGGCGAGTACGAGTTCGATGCAGGGTTCGAACCCGCCCTCGAGTGGGACAACGAGAACGGCATGCAGGGGATGGTCGAACTCTGTCACGGCTGTGGCGGCTGTCGCGGCACCCAGGAGAACACCGGCGGCGTGATGTGTCCGACCTACCGGGCCGCCGACGAGGAGATCACGACCACCCGCGGACGAGCGAACATGCTCCGACAGGCGATGAGCGGCGACCTCCCGGACGATCCGACGGACGACGCGTTCGCCACCGAGGTGCTCGACCTCTGTATCGGCTGTAAGGGTTGTGCAAGAGACTGTCCAAGCGAGGTCGACATGGCCAAACTCAAGGCCGAAGTCAGTCACGCTCGCCACCAGCGAGAGGGGGCGAGCCTCCGCGGTCGGCTCTTTGCGAACGTCGATTCGCTCGCCCGAATCGGGAGCGCGACCGCACCGCTTTCGAACGTCCTCCCCTCGCTGCCGGGGGCTCGCCTCGTCGCCGAACGGGGGCTCGGAATCGCCCGCGAGCGGACGCTGCCGACGTTCGAACGGGACACGCTCCAGGATTGGTTCCGAGCGCGCGGCGGCTCTCGAGTCCCTCGCTCGACGGCAGACCGCCGCGCCGTTCTCTTCCCGGACACGTACACGAACTACAGTCACCCCGAGGTCGGAAAGGCCGCGATACGGGTGCTCGAGGCGGCGAACGTCCACGTTAGTCTCGCCGGCCAGACGGACAGCGGTCGGCCCGCCCATTCGAAGGGGTTTCTCGAGAAATCGCGCCGAACGGCCGCCGAAAACGTCGACGCGCTCATACCCCTCGTCGAGGACGGGTGGGACGTCGTTCTCGTTGAACCGTCCGACGCCGTCATGTTTCAATCCGACTATCTCGACCTGCTCTCGGGGACCGACGTCGAGACCGTCGCCGAACACACCTACGGCGTTTGCGAGTACCTCGACGGGTTCGGGCTGGACGAGTCGATCGACTTCGACGCCCCACCAGTTTCGCTCTCCTACCACGGCCACTGCCACCAGAAGGCGACCAAGAAGGATCACCACGCGGTCGGCGTCCTTCGTCGAGCGGGCTACGCCGTCGATCCGATCGACTCGACGTGCTGTGGGATGGCTGGCACCTTCGGCTACGAAGCCGAACACCACGCGATGAGTACGGCTATCGGCGAGATCCTCGAGGGACAACTCGGAGAGAGCACCGGGGAGGTCGTCGTCGCCTCCGGGGCGTCCTGTCGGACCCAGCTCGAGGACCTCGAGGTCGACACCAACCACGACCTGCTCTCGGCAGACGGCCAGGGTCCGCCGACGCCGGTTCAGGCGCTCGCGGACGCGCTCCCACGGTAATCGGTAATCGGCATCAGTATCTCGACCGTTCGAAAAATCGATAGCGGGGTCGCGCCGAGTCCGAGCGAGGTCCGCGGTTAGCGAACTAATCGCGTCGGTGAATCGCCCGTAACGCGCTCAGTTCAGCGCGTAGCTCAGGGCGTCGGTCGCCTTGTTTCCCGCGCCGGTGTTGATGATGAGGATTTCGTCGTCCTCGTCCAGTTCGCCCTCCTCGGCCATCTGCATGGCTGCCGCCAGCGCCGCGCCGGGTTCGACGCACATCTCGATGCCGGCGTGTCGTGCGGCGGCGATTGCCCCGTCGAGCGCCTCGCTGTCGGAGACGGCGACGCCAGTGCCGCCGGTCTCGTAGACGGCCTCGAGCATCCAGGGAGAGGCGCCGGGATCGGGGACTTCGATCCCGCGGCCGATGGATTCGGGACAGTCCCAGGCTTCGTGTTCCTCTCGGTGTTCTTCGATGGCGTCGACGACCGGCGCACAGCCCTTCGACTGGGCGACGTTGAGGCTGGGCGGGGTCTCGTCCTCGAGCCAGCCTAGCTCGGCGAGTTCCTGGTAGGCCTTCCAGATGCCGATCAGGCCCACCCCGCCGCCGGTCGGGTAGAAAATCTCGTCGGGACTCCCCCAGCCGTACTGCTCGAAGAGCTCGAGTCCCATCGTTTTCTTCCCCTCGTGTCTGAAGGGCGTCTGGAACGTCGCGACGGTGTACCATCCATTCTCGTCGCTGAGTTCGCCGAACTTCCCGCCGGCCTTGTCGAGTTTGCCGTCGACGAGGTGGAGGTCCGCGCCGTGGGCCTCGACCATCGTCTTCTGGATGTCGTTCGACTGGTAGTTGAGGACCACGGTACAGTCGATGCCTGCTCGAGCCGTGTACGCGGCGGCGGCCTGGCCGGCGTTGCCGGCCGAGGGAATGGCAACTTCTCGGATTCCCTGCTGGGAGGCACCGGAGACGGACGCCGATGCGCCGCGGTCCTTGAACGTGTTCGTCGGGTTCTGTCCTTCGTCCTTGATCGCGACGCGGGCGACCCCCATCTCCTCGGCAAGTGCCGGACACTCGACAATCGGGGTGTTGCCCTCGCCCATCGAGACGATGTCGTCCGTATCGAGGATGGGAAGGAGTTCGCGATACTTCCACATCGAGCCGTTTCGGGCTTCGATCTCCTCGCGGGAGACGTCGATGGCCTCGTAGTCGTACTTCGGATCGAGGATGCCCCCGCACTCGGGGCAGGGGAACTCGGTGTGCTCCAGGTCGTAGGTCGAGCCACAGTCGTAGCACTCGAAGTGGCTAACCACGCTGTTCGTATTAGTCACGGTAACGTAGTCGGATCCGTCGCTCCGGATCAAAAAGGTTCGGGTTCGAGACGATTTCCGCCGACTAGATTTTATTAGTGCGCGTTCGGTGGGTGTAGTCATGGACCTCGAGACAGCGATCGGTAACGGCTGTGCACGCGATTGGGAGACGGTCGACGCGCGCGACGTCGAACCGGTACGATTCGCGGTGATCGGACTCGGCTGGTTTACCAAGGGGCGCGCGCTGCCCGCCCTCGAGTCGAGCGACCGGTGCGTTCCCTCGGTGCTGGTCAGCGGCTCGGCCGAGAAAGCGCAAACGCTCGCCGACGAGACGGACGGGGCCACGCGCGGACTCACCTACGACCAGTTCCACGACGGCGTCGCACGTGACGCCTACGACGCAATCTACGTCGTCACCCCGAACGCCCTCCACCTCGAGTACGTCGAGACGGCCGCTGAGTACGGTAAGCACGTCCTCTGTGAGAAGCCGATGGAGCGCTCGAGCGACCGCGCCCGGGAACTCGAGGCCGTCGCCGCGGACGCCGGAATCGAACTCATGATCGCCTATCGGATGCACACCGAACCAGCCGTCCGACGCGCCCGGGAACTGATCGAAGAGGGCTACGTCGGGACACCGATGGCCGTCGACGGCCAGATGTCCCAGCGACTCCTCGACCGGATCAACCCCGATCCGGAGCAGTGGCGACTCGACGAGAACCTCGCCGGCGGCGGCGCACTCTTCGACATCGGCATCTACCCCCTCAACACCGCTCGCTTCCTCCTCGATTCGGACCCCATCACCGTCACGGGGACCACCTCAAGCACCCACGACGCGTTCGCCGACGTGGACGAGACGGTTTCGTTCGCGCTCCGGTTCCCCGACGACGTGACCGGGCGGTGTTACGCCAGCCACAACGCCCGTCAGGCCAGTTCGATCACGGTCACGGGGACGGAGGGACAGATCCGCGTCGAACCCGCCTTCTTCCAGGAGCAGCGCCGAACGCTCCACGTCTCTCGCGGGGACGGTCGCGCCTCGATCGAACTCGAGCCGGTCGATCAGATGCTCGAGGAATTCGATTACTTCGCCGACCGGGTGCGCGGGGACGCGGCCCTGTATCCCGACGGAGAGCACGGGATCGCCGACATGGAGATCATGGAAGCGATCTACGAGGGGGCCGAAGAAGATCGGTGGGTTTCGCTCGAGTGACGAGTGACGGCGTACGGTACCGACGATTAGACGTCGGTGAATCCCTGGTGGAACCCGACGAGCTTCTCTCGCGAGAAGTGTTCGACCGCGTACTTGATTCCCTCCTTTCCGACGCCCGAATCCTTGAACCCGCCGTAGGGCATGTGGTCGGCCCGGAACCCGCTGACCGTGTTGATGTTGACCCCGCCGGCGTTGATCGCGTCGGCCGCCCGCTTCGCCCGGTCGATGTCCTGAGTGAACAGGCCGGCCTCGAGACCGTAGTTCGTGTTGTTGGCTTCCTCGATCGCCTCGTCGAAGGAGTCGACGCTGATGACGGGCACGAGCGGGCCGAACGTCTCTTCTTTCGCGGCCGGCATCTCCGGCGTCACGCCCGAGAGGACGGTCGGTTCGAAGACCCAGTCGCCGAGGTCGCCGCCGTAGTCCCCGCCGCACTCGACGGTCGCGCCCTGCTCGATGGTCTCTTCGAAGATTTCGACGACGTCTTCGAACTGATCACCGTCGACCATCGCCGCGATGTCGGTCTCCTCGTCGAACGGGTCGCCGATCGTCAGGCTCCGGCAGGCGTCGACCATCGCGTCGACGAGTTCGTCCTCGATAGACTCGTGGACGATGACGCGCTCGACGCTGTTGCAGACCTGGCCGGCGTTCGAACACGCGCCGCCGACGACCTGCTCGGCTGCCGCCTCGACGTCCGTGTCGTGCCAGACGATGGTCGGGTCGTTGCCGCCCAGCTCGAGGGTCAGCTCCTTCATGCCGCTGTTCTCGGCGAGGTACTTTCCGACGCCGGTGGAACCGGTGAAGGAGATTGCCTCGACGGCGTCGTGGGCCAGGAGTTCGTCGCCGACGGTCGAGCCGCTGCCGGTGACGACGTTCACGAGGCCGTCCGGCGCGGGGGAGTCCTCGACCGCGTCCTGCAGACACTCGAACAGCAGGATGGCGCTGAGCGGCGTATTGGTCGCAGGCTTGCCGACGACGGCGTTACCCGCGGCGAGAGCGGGACCGACTTTGTGAACCATCAGATTGAGCGGGAAGTTGAACGGCGTGATGGCGGCGACGACGCCGAGGGGTTCGCGCTGGGTGAAACAGTGATCCTTCGCAAAGCCCTTCTGGGCGTCCATCGGAACGTACTCGCCGAACATCCGTTTCGCCTGCTCCGCAGAGAGGCGCAGGGTCTGGGTCGCCCGATCGACCTCGGTTCGGGCTTCGCCGATCGGTTTCCCCTGTTCGCCCGTGATCACTTGCGCGACCTCCTCCGCGCGCTCCTCGAGACGGTCGGCCGTGTCCTCGAGCAATTCGTACCGCTGGTACGCTGAGAGCGTCGACGCGTCGAAGGCGGCCTCGGCAGCTTCGACCGCGTCGCGTACTTGCACGTCGGTGGCCATCGGGACCGAACCGATCCGTTCGCCGTCGTATGGGTGGACGACGTCCGTTCGGTTCTCGCTGTCGGTCCACTTGCCCGCGATGAGCATCCGCTTGTCGAGACTGCTGGCTACGTCCAGACTCATGTTCGAACAGTTGGGGAAGGGAAGAATAAGTCTTGCGACGGGGTCGAACCATCCCAAATTATAACTTGTCGGTGAGCAACTACGGAGTATGGACCTGTCGGGAACAGTCGTTCCCATGGCTACGCCTATCGACGGAACTGGCCAGGGTATCGACGAAAACACCCTCGCGGACTTTACGCGCACACTGATCGACGGCGGGGTCGACGGCCTCTTTCCGGGAAGCTCTATCGGCGAGTTCTCGAGCCTGAGCGCCGCTGATCACGAAGCGGTCGTCCGAACCGTAACCGCGTCAGCGGACGGCGATACGACCGTCCTCGCCGGCTGTTGCGGGACGAGCGTCGCCGACGTCCGAACGAAACTCGAGACGGCAGCCGACGCCGGCGCCGACGCGGCAGTCGTCGTTTCGCCGTACTACCTGAACACGACCCAGCGCGGTCTCGCGCGATTTTTTACGATGATCGCCGACGAGAGCCCGCTCCCGCTGTTGCTCTACAACATCCCCGGTCTCACCGGCAACGAGATCGCGGTGGACACCGTTGCCGCGCTGGCCGAACACGACGCCATCGCTGGCCTGAAAGACACGTCGGGAGACCTCATCTACCAGCACCGGGTAATCGAAGCGACGCCGGAGTCGTTCGCGGTCTTCAACGGAATGACAGCCACCGCCGCCCCCTCGCTCGACGTCGGAATCGACGGGCTCATCGCTGGGCCGGCGAACGTGTTTCCGGAGGCCCTCGCCGAACTGTACGCGGCCCACGACCGAGGTGACGACCGGACGGTCACTCGCCTCACTCGAGACCTCGTCATGCCGCTGGTCAGCGCTTACCAGGACCTCCCGACGGCGGCGGCAATCAAGTATCTCGTGCAACTCGAGGGGCTAGACCTCGGCGAACCGCTACCGCCGCTCGCGCCCCTCTCGAGCGAACAGCGAGGACGGCTCGAAGCGTGTCACCGGGACATCGTGGAGACGCTCGATGTCAGCGTGGTCAAGTAACGCTGCGTTCGTAGCGGGTCGGTTCCGATTACTGCGATAGCGCACCTCGACTTACGCGTACCGACGGATGACGTGGCCGACTGACGAATAGATGAAGGGTGCCGGTTCGAGATTCGTTCGATCCCGTCTCGAAATCAAGAGCAGCACTCGAGACGCGAACGATTCCGTAAAAAGAGGAATTCGCCCAGAGCCCGGCGGTCAGGCCTTCCCGACGCCGGCGGTCATTCCCTCGACGATCTTCTTCTGGAAGACGAGCATGAACACCATGAGCGGCACGAGCGACATGAACACCGCCGCCGTGATGGTTCCCCACGGGGAGTTGAACTGGCCGCCGAAGAGCGCGATTCCGACCGTGATCGTCCGCTTCGAGTCCTCGGTCATGAACGTCAGGGCGAACAGGAACTCGTTCCAGGCGTAGATGAACACGATGATCGCCGTCGTCGCCATGGCGGGCATCGATACCGGGAGGATGATCCGGAACAGCACGCCGACGCGCGAGAGCCCGTCCATGAGGCCGGCTTCCTCGAGCGAGGCCGGGAGTTCGTTGAAATACGCCTGGAAGATCCACACCGCGAACGGCATCTGGAAGGCCGCGTAGGGGAGGATCAGGCCCAGGTACTGGTTGAGTCCGAAGAACGGCC
Organism: Natronosalvus rutilus; assembly: GCF_024204665.1. NCBI lineage: Archaea > Methanobacteriati > Methanobacteriota > Halobacteria > Halobacteriales > Natrialbaceae > Natronosalvus > Natronosalvus rutilus. Next base: position 2,677,418 of record NZ_CP100355.1, read on the forward strand.
CGAACGCTGTCCCCTGGAGGTCGATCGCCAGCTTGTACAGCGGGATGAGTCTGGAGACGAACGGCAGGAGCACCGCGAAGAGGATGATCAACAGCACCTGGAGCTTGTAGGGGAACCGGAGCCGCGAGAGCGCGTACCCGGCCATCGCACCGAGGACGACGTCGATGAACGCCGTCGCCGAGGCGACGATGGCGCTGTTGATCAGGTACCGACCGACGGGACGCTCTTGCAGGGCCGTTCGATAGTTCTCGAGGGTGAGGGGGAACTGCTGGACGAGGGTCGGTTGGCCGTCCTGAATCGCGATGGTGTAGGGGAGAAACTCCTGGGGAAAGACGAACAGCTCCGACGGCGGCTTCAGGGAACTGAGCAGGATCCAGAATACCGGGAACATCGAGATCGACACCATGGCCAGGATGGAGCCGTAGAATCCCAGCCGCTTCCCGACGTCCCAGAGAGCGACGTCCTCGAGGCTCGTCTCGCGAGCGGAATCGATGAGACTCATCTCACCGCACCTCCGGTTCGTAGAGGGTGGCGACGTAGATCAGCGCGATCACCAGCGCGATCATCGTGATCACCGTCGCGGCTGCAGAGCCCAGCGCGAATCCGCCGTTGGTCGGTCCGGGATTGTTGTACGCGGCCTGCTGGGTGTAGAGGACGAGCGTCGTCGTCGCCTCCCCCGGACCACCGCCGGTCAGGCCGTACGGAAGCCCGAACGCCTGGAACGCGGGCAGCGTCCGGAAGATCAGTGCGACCAGGATGGTGGGTTTGAGCAACGGGAGCGTGATGTCCCGAAATTGACGCCACCTCGAGGCGCCGTCCATCCGCGCGGATTCGTAGAGGTGGTCGGGGATGCTCGAGAGGCCGGCGAGCATGATGAGCGCCATGAAGGACGTTGTCTTCCAGATCGTGATGCTCGTCATGGCGTACAGCGCGGCGTCCGGTTTCGAGAGGAACGGGTACGGCGCGCTGAGTATCCCCACCCGGACGAGAATGTCGCTGATGACGCCGTAATTGGGGTTCAACAGCCACGCCCAGATCTTCGCGTTGATGACCGTCGGGAGCGCCCAGGGAAAGAGGATCGCGGCCTGTGCGAAGTACTTGCCCTTGAAATCCGCCTTGAGGAGCAGGGCCAACCCGAGGCCGAAGACCAGTTCGATCGGGACGCTCACGAACGTGTAAAAGAGGCTCACGCCTAAGGCGTTCCAGAAACTCCCGTCTGAGAAGAGTCTCTGATAGTTTTCGATGCCGACGAACTCGGTCGGCTTGGTCGGCAGTTGAATGACGTACCCCGTGTGCAAGCTCGCCCAGACCGTGTCCACGATCGGGTAAAACGAGACGGCGAGCAAGAAGAGCATCACCGGCGTCAACAGCGCGACCGCGAGCTCCTCTTCGGTGATTCTGAGCTCGCGGTAGCGCTCGAGGCGCCCGCGTACTCCCTCCTCACCGAGCCGGGTCATATTCTGTTCTCCGGTGGTCGAGTCTGCCATTGCCTTTGGTTGTGGCTTCATGAGCCATAAATGTGTCTAATGATACCATGAGGCACGCAAAAACCGGACTCTAGACTAACCGGGCGGTTACGAGCGTGTCGTGAAAGGACGACGGTTCGGAAGCCGTGGTGTCGGTGAGTTCTCAGGCGTCGTTGATGTCGCTGTCGATCTGGTCCTGGGCGTCGTCGAGCGCCTGCTGCGGGGATTTCTGTTCCGTGAGCGCGTTGTTACACTCGGTGTAGACGATGTTCGACCACTGTGAGTAGTTCGGAATCGCCGGTCGGGCGCTCGTCTGGTCGAGAATTTCGCTGAACCGGTCGAGGAACGCGGGCTTGTCGGCGTCGCTGTCTTCCCAGTAGCCGTCCTCGTAGAGTTCCTGGCGAACCGGAAGCCGACTTCGTTCGGCGGCCAGTTGCTCCTGGGCTTCGGGCGAGCCGACGTAGTTCGCCAACTCCTGCGCTGCGGCCGCGTTCTCGGAGAAGCTGTTGATGAACAGACTCCAGCCGCCGATACAGGAATTCGCTGCGTCCTCGTTGCCCTCGGCTTTCGGCATCGTCGTCACGGCGAAGTTGTCAGTGACTGGCGTGTCGTCCTGGAAGCGTGCGTACGCGTACGGCCAGTTTCGCATGAAGATCGTGTTGCCCTGCTGGAACGTCTGACGGTTGCCGTCGGTCCCACTCGAGGGGATCGATTCGGGCGTAATCTCGTACTCGTAGATGAGGTCGACGGCGTGCTGGAGGGCCTCGACGCCCTCGTCTGAGTTGACGACGAGGGTCCCGTCGTCTTCCTGAACCGAGCCGCCCATGCCCCAGAGCCAGTTGAGCCACATGATCGTCAGGCCCTCGTTGGCACCACCCTGCCAGATGTAGCCGTTGAGGTCCTCGTCGGACTGATCCATGATGTCCTGGGCCATGTCGACGAGTTCCATGTACGTCGACGGCGGTTCGTCGTATCCGGCCTCCTCGAGGAGATCGGTTCGATAGTAGAGCCCGTTCGCGTCCGTGAACATGGGCATCCCGTACAGCGAGTCGTCGATCGTAACCGTCTCCACGGCGGTCGGGATCATTTCGTCGGTGAGTCCGTCCGGGTCGTCGACTTCCGCGGCCCAGCCGGCGTCGACGAACTCCGCCGGCCAGACGACGTCCATCATGCCGACGTCGAACTCCGAGGACTGGGCGGAGAACTGGTTGACGTAGTACTCGCGAGTCGAACTCGATTCGGCGGGCGTCGACTGGACCTCGAGCGTCGCGTCGGCCTGGTTATCGTAGGCCTCCTTGAAGTCGTTCGCGGACGGTTCGAACGAGGAGATGTGAACGAAGTTTATCGATCCGCCTCCGTTCCCATCTCCGTTTCCGCCGCCACCTCCGAGACAACCAGCCACGAGCGCGCTACCACCTGCAGCAGCCCCTTTGATAATCTGACGCCGTCTGATAGCACTGTCTTCCCATGCCATGTTAACGACATACAGTCATGTAAACTATATACTTTTTCATTAACGACTTGATACGAGTGAGGCGTCCTCACAGGAGCGTCACGACGGCGAGATACACGAGCACCGTAACCGTAACGAACTGTGCGAGGACGACCGCGACCGGTCGGAGCCCGGTCGTTCGGAACTGGCGCGGGTTCAGGTCGATCCCGAGGCCGACGAATGCGAGCGTGAACAACCAGTCGCTGGCGAGCGAGATGGATGCACGAGCGGACTCGTCCAGTACGTCCAGGTTCGCCAGCAGCGCGACGAGAACGAACCCGACGAGGAACTTCGGAAACCGGGACCACACTTGCGAGACGTTCGTTCGTTCAGCGTCGGTGACGTGATAGACGGTGTACGCGACCGCCAGTACGCCGATGAACGTATTCCGGATCAGTTTCGTGACCGTCGCCCACTGCCCGGCGGTCTCGGACATCGAGAAGCCGACGGCCGCGGCCGGTCCGGTACTGAAGAGACTCAACCCCGCCCACACGCCGAAGAGACGATCCGGGACGCCCAGCAGGGAGCCGGCGATCGGGAACGCGACGAGCGTGACCGCGTCGAAGAGGAGGATCGTTCCGGCGGCGTACGTGATCGCACTCTCGTCGCTGTCGATGCTGCTCCCGACGGCCACGACCGCCGAGACACCACAGACGCTCCCGCCGGCCGCCAGCAGCGGGCGCAACTCCCGTCCGATACCGAGCAGGCGGCCGATTACTTCCGTGAACCCGACGCCAACTGCGATGACCGCGACGGCAAGAACGACGATGACTGGCCCGGTTGCGACCAGCTGATCGACGGCGAGACTCGCCCCGAGCAACACGATTCCGGTCTCCAGCAGCAGCTTGTACCGCCTGACCCCGGGTTCGGCCCACGACGGCACGCCGACGAAAACCGCCACGAGGACGCCGAGAACGATGGCGACGACGAGCGGATTGACCACAGTCGCGTCACCGACGACTCTGGCGAGGATACCGAGAACTGCCAAAACGACGAGTCCCGGAAGAACGCGATTCCCGACGGGCGACATCAGGGCAGACCCACTGCAAAAACGAGCGAGATTCCGAGTCCGATTATCGTCGCCTGCCATCCCCGATCACCGGGGACGAACTGTCGAAAAAGTCGACAGATATCCCCGGTGGTACGAGCTATCGGCAATTTACTCATGCACTGGCTGACCTTGTGCTCAGCGGACACATAAATCTACCCTCTCGAGACGACGGATCGAGGGATCACTGGTGGCGAAAACCGGACGACTACGGGTGGCTCTGATGCGAGAGTGCCGGCGAAAAGCCGCGTATCAGATTACGGTTCCGTCTCGGAAGGAACAGGAGTGCGAAAGCGCTCGAGTCGAGTCGGAAAGCGAGGGAGACTCAGACGATCAGTTCTGACCCGTCGGCCAGGTACTCCCGACAGAGGTCGCGGTTCAACCGAACGCCCAGGCCGGGGCCTTCGGGGAGGTCGATGTAGCCGTCCTCGAGAATCGGACCGCTCCCCTCGACGCGTTCGACCATATCGTTCCACCAGGGGACGTCGCGAGAGTGGTACTCCATCATCAGAAAGTTCGGAATGGACGCCGATGCGTGCGCCCCGGCGACGGTCCCGAGTGGGCTCGAGATGTTGTGGGAGGCCACGGGAACGCCGTAGAGGTCACAGATCATGGCGATCTTTCGGTACTCCCCGAGGCCGCCACACTTGTTCACGTCCGGGGCAGCGATGTCGAAAACTCCGTCCCGGGCGGCCTTGTTGAACTGATGAGGCTTCACGAGATTCTCGCCGGTGAGTACGGGCAGATCCAGCGCCCGCGTGACCCGCTTCTGGGCCTCGAACTTCTCCGGCGGCACCGGGTCCTCGAGGAAGGCCAGGTCGAACCGCTCGAGTTTCTTGCCCAGGCGGATCGCCGTCTCGACGGTGAAGTTCCAGTGGAGGTCCATCCCGAGGTCGATGTCGTAGCCGATTTCGTCGCGAACCGCCTCGACGAGTCGCACCTTGTGCTCGATGGCCGCGTTGTCCATTCGGCGGTTCGCCTCGTCGTAGGCGGCGTGCGTCGGCACGTCGAGGTCGAGTTTCAGCGCGTCGAAGCCCTCGTCGACGACCTCGCGAGCCGCTCGGGCATACGATTCCGGCGTGTAGACGTCCGTCGGATCGTAGGCGACGGCTTCACCGAGGGACTCGCCACCGTGAGTGTCGCAGTAAATCTTGATCTCGTCGCGGTACTTCCCGCCGAGCAGTTCGTACACCGGAACGTCGAGCACCTTTCCTTTGATGTCGTAGCAGGCGGTTTCAATTGCGGTGAACGCCGCCTGGCCAATGCGGCCGGTCGCCGTGTATCGCTGTTCGAGGAGTTCGACGATCCGATCGGTGTCGAGCGGATTCTCGCCCTCGAGGTCGATCGACATTCGCCCGGCCATATCCAGCGCGGCCTCCGCCCGGAACGTCTCGCCGAGCCCGTAGACCCCCGAATCGGTCTCGACTTTGACGATCCCCCAGGTGAAGTTCCCGGCGATGGCCATCGTCTTCACGTCTGTAATCTCGATGTCTCGATCTGCGGGCCGGTGTGACTCCTCCATGCCCATATCCCGCCAGGGGACGCCGCCGCCCTGCGGGATACGGTAGTCTGGTTCGTCCTCGTTCATCGTCTAACCGATGTTCGAAGCCTCGAATAAACCTTGTGGTGTGTACGGTACGTGTGAGTCTCGAGCGGACTACGGTCTCGAGCGGTCGATCGACGACGGAGAGATAGTCGGTGTCGGCCTACCGATGCCCCATCGAATCCAGCACGGCGACCGGCGACGACGGCGGTTCCAGTGCGCCCGTCACCGTCACGGTCTCGCGGAGTCGGATATCGGCCGACGATCGGCCGACTTGCACCTCGAACGATCCCGGTTCGACGACCCACTCGGCGTCCCGATCGAGAAGCGCGAGCGCGTCCGTCGAGAGCGAAAACGAGACCCGTCGACGCTCGCCTGGCGGGAGCGAGAGGCGCCGGAAACCGCGAAGTTCCCGAACCGGGCGCGTCACGCTGGCCTCGCGGTCGCGCACGTAGAGTTGCACCACCTCGACGCCTGGACGGTCGGCTGCGTTCGTCACGTCCAGGGAGAGATCGATCGCCCCGCCAATCGGTACCGTCGTCGACGCGACATCGAAGTTCGCGTACTCGAAGGTCGCGTAACTCTCCCCGTGGCCGAACGGGTACCACGGATCTGCAGGTTCGTCGACGTAATCTTGTTCCGCCGAGAGGGCCGTCCGGCGGTAGTGAACCGGGAGCTGTCCGGCCGATCGCGGGATCGACACGGGGAGGCGCCCGGTCGCGTCGACGTCGCCGAACAGCACGTCCGCGATCGCGAGACCGCCGGCCTGGCCGGGAAGCCACGCCTCGAGAATGGCCGCGGGGGTGTCGAGAGAAGCCAGCGAGAGGGGACGTCCGTTGACGAGCACGACGACGAGCGGCGTCCCGGTTGCGGCGACCGCTTCGAGTAACGCCTGCTGCCGCCCGGGCAACGATAGCGACGTCCGGTCGAGGCCTTCTCCCGCGGTGCCGGTCGCGTCCCGCTCCACGTCGATACCGGATCGGCCCCCGACGCAGGCCAGGACGACGTCGGCATCCCTGGCGGCGGCCGTCGCAGCATCGAAGTCGCCCGACTCGCCGTCGGTCGCATCGTCCTCGGCGCGAACCTCACACCCGCGCTCGTACCGAACGGATCGCGTTTGCAGGCGATCACGAATGGCCTCGAGCGGCGTGACCACGTCGAGGCCGCTCTCGTCAGATTCTGCAGCCGCATAGGTGTAGTTGCCGAGCAGGTGTCGGGGACTGTCAGCGTTCGGCCCGACGACTGCGACGGTCGCGTCCGTCGAGAGCGGCAGGACGCCGTTGTTCTCGAGCAAGACGAGCGTCTCTCGAGCGGCTCGTCGAGCAAGGCGACGATGCTCCTCGCTGTCGAAGACCTCGCCGACGCAATCCGGGTCGGGGGTCGCCGACTCGAAGAGGCCGAGTCGAGACTTCTGCTCCAGGTGGCGACGGGCGGCTCGGTCGACGAGTGCCTCGCGGATCTCCCCGTCGCGAACCGCCTCGAGAAGGGCGGAACCGTAGCACTCGCGCTCGGGTAGTTCGACGTCGATACCGGCGCGTAGCGCGATCCGCCCAGCTGCCGCGCGGTCGGGGACGACGTGATGATCGTCACAGAGCAGTTCGATCCCGCGGCCGTCGGAGACGACCGTTCCATCGAACCCCCACTCGTCCCGGAGGACGCCCGTGAGGAGTCGTTCGTCGGCGTGACAGGGGACGCCCTCGACGGCGTGGTAGGCCGCCATGATCGATTCGACGTCACCCCGTTCGACAGCGGCGCGGAACGGCCGGAGATCGTTCGCCTCGAGCGTTCGAAAGGATCTGGTAGCCGGCGCGCGGTTTTGGCCGCCTTCGGGGCGGCCGTGGCCGGCGAAGTGCTTGGCGGTTGCGAGGACCGAGCCGTGGTTCCCACCCTGGAACCCCTCGATGGCGGCGAGTCCCAGCCGACCCACGAGCGCGGGATCCTCGCCGAATGTCTCCTCGATGCGGCCCCACCGGGGATCCAGCCCCAGGTCGAGAACCGGCGCGAGCGTTGCCCGACAACCGACGGCGCGAAGTTGGCTCGACATCCCGTCAGCTACGCGTTCGAGGAGTTCGGGATTCCAGGTGCTGGCCATCCCGATGCTCTGCGGAAACGCGGTTCCCCGTCGCCCGGCGTACCCACAGAGTGCCTCCTCGCGGAATATAGCGGGGATTCCGGGTCGCGTCTCGGCCTCGAGAAACGACTGTACGTCTCGGACCACGCGAGCGAGAGCCGCGGGCTCGAGGCGGCTCTCTCGGCCGACGCGCGTAACGCGACCGATACCGTGGGGTATCGTTTCGAGCGCACGGTCGCGGGAGAACGACCCGTCCTCGAGGAGCGTTCCGATTCGCACCGTGCCGAGTTGAGCCACCTTCTCCTCGAGGGAGAGCGTCTCGAGCAGCGCGGCGACCTGCTCCGTGTTGGTCTCTTGCATGGAACGTCGATGGAGTGCGCTTCGCGGAACGGGCGTAAATAGTTCCGGGCGAGAGGCCTGTCGAATGGGGGTCGGACCGCGGCGATCCGTCGGGGTTCGACGAGGTACATTTATTAGCCAGAGCCACACCACTCCAGGTATCGATGCAACGAGAGCGACTGACGGTTTCGGCGGTCGAGTCGTACGATCTCGAGGACGACACAGTTCGGTTCGAGTGCGCGGTCGACGGTCCCCCGGACGCCACCGAGCGGACCTGGCCCGTGACGCTTCGGTTCTACGACGATCGGACGTTCCGGTTCGAACTCGAGACGGTCCCCGAGGTCCGTGCCGAACGCACGTACCCGGAGTACGACGAGTCGGCACTGGAGACGTCGGTTGACATCGAGGCGACGGAACGGGACGGATCCCTGTACCTCGAGACCGACGTTCTCACCGTCGTCGTCGGCCTCGACGAGTGGAGCTTCCGGGTCGACAACGAGGACGGTACGGTCTTCGAAGAACAGCGCGAGGATCTCGACGTCTTCGGCGAGGACCGTGTCGCCCCCCTCGGCGGCGTCCAGGAGAAGATCAACCACAACCCCCGTCGAATGGCCGAAACGGGAACCGGGTTCCGCCTGCGCCCCGACGAGAAGTTCTACGGCGTCGGCGAGCAGTTCGTCGAGTTCGACCGCCGCGGCCGAACGATCGAAGCCTGGCACGAGGAACCGCTCGGAACCGAGACCCAGCGCGCGTACAAGAACATCCCGTTTCACATCTCGACCGACGGCTACGGCTTCCTCGTCGATACGACCGCTAGGGTCACTTACGACTTCGGCGCTGAATCGACCGCCAGCGGGACGGTCGCCGTCGACGACGACCAGTTCGCGTTCGTCTTCTTCTACGGTCCGTCGCTGAAGGACATCGTCCGTCAGTACACCGCCTTCACCGGCCGGCCCGAACGGCCACCGAAGTGGAGTTTCGGGACGTGGATGTCCCGCCTCGGCTACGAATCGCGGGCCGAACTCGAGGCGGTCGCCGACCGGCTCCGCGAGGAGGAGATTCCCTGCGACGTCCTCCACCTGGACCCGTTCTGGATGCCGCCCGGCGAGTCCTGCACGCTCGAGTGGGACACCGATCAGTTCCCCGACCCGGAAGGGATGATGGCGGAACTGCGCGAGCGGAACTTCCGGCTCTCCCTCTGGGAACACCCCCACGTCCCAGTGGGGACGGACGCGTTCCTCGAGGGGGCGCGGAACGGCTACTTCGTCACCGACGGCTCCGGCAAACCGTACGTGATGGATCACACCTGCCAGGGGGATTATCGCGGGTCGCTGGTCGACTTCACCAACCCCGACGCCGTCAAGTGGTGGAAGGACAAACACCGACGGCTGCTCGAGATGGGTGTCGCCGTGTTCAAGACGGACTACGGCGAGTACGTCCCCGAAGACGCCGTCTTCGCCAACGGGAAGAGCGGTCGGCTGATGCACAACCTCTATCCCTACCTCTACAATCGCGCGGTGTACGAGACGGTCGGCGAGGTCAACGGCGACGAGGAGGCCCTCGTCTGGGGGCGAGCGGCCTGGACGGGGAGCCAGAAATTCCCGATGCACTGGGGCGGCGACCCCCAGACGTCCTGGAACGGGATGGCCGCGGCGCTTCGAGGTGGGTTGTCGGCCTCCCTCTCGGGAATCGCGTTCTGGAGCCACGACATCGGCGGCTTCCGCGGAACCCCGAGCGACGACCTGTACGTCCGGTGGGCCCAGTTCGGACTGCTCTCGAGCAACAGCCGGTGTCACGGCACGACGCCGCGCGAACCCTGGGCCTTCGGCGAGGAGGCGCTGGACATATTCCGGACATACGCCCGACTCCGGTACCGGCTGCTCCCGTACCTCTACACCTACGCCGAAATCGCCGCCCGGACGGGGCTGCCGGAGGTTCGTCCGCTGGTGCTCGAGTACCAGGACGACCCGCGAACGCATCGGCTGGATACGGAGTACCTCGTCGGCGAGGACCTGCTCGTCGCGCCGGTCTTCGAACCCGAGACGACCCGTGACGTCTACCTTCCGCGGGGCGAGTGGCGCCACCTCTGGGACGGCGAACGCTACGAGGGCGAACAAACCGTCGCCATCGACGCGCCGCTCGAGATCATGCCGGTCTTCGTTCGTGCAGGAAGCGTCCTCCCGCAACGAGAGCCGACGCAGTTCGTCGAACCGGGAACGCCGGACGAACTTACCCTCCGGGTTACCCTCGAGGACGGCGCGGCGAGTGGGCGGTACTACGACGAGAGCGCGGACGAACTCGTGACGATTTCGGGCGAGATCCGCGACGGGTCCCTGTACCTCGAGGTGCCGCCACTCTCGACCGACCGACTGGCGATTGAGGTCGTCGATGCGCCCACAGTTTCGGACGTCGTCGTCGACGGGGAATCGCTCTCTCGTACCGATGGCGATCCGGATCCAGGCGAGTGGACGGACGCGGGCGTATCGCTGAACGCCGTGTTGTGAGGGCGAACGACGGCGGTCGGCGTCACGGCCGTCACCCCTCCACCGAGGAAAGAAGTTTAATACCATGCCCAGAAACTCTATAGTCACGACTGAGGATCATGGGCAAACTCGAATTACGCGACCTGACGAAGGTGTTCGACGGAGGCGGTAACGGTATCGTCGCCGTCGACGAATTGAACGTCACGATCGAAGACGGCGACTTTCTGGTCCTCGTGGGACCCTCCGGCTGTGGGAAGTCGACGACGCTCCGATGCATCGCCGGCCTGGAGCGGGCGACCAGCGGGGAAATACGGCTCGACGGACGAAACATCACCGACGCCAAACCGAAGGATCGGGACATGGCGATGGTGTTCCAGAACTACGCGCTGTATCCTCACATGACAGTCCGGAAAAACATCGGGTACGGACTGAAGATCACGACGGACCTCTCGAGCGACGAAATCGACGAACGCGTGGAATCGACGGCCGAACTCCTCGAGATCAGCGACCTCCTCAATCAGAAGCCGAAGGAACTCTCTGGCGGCCAGCAACAGCGCGTGGCGCTGGGACGGGCCATTATTCGCGAGCCCGAAGTCTTCCTGATGGACGAGCCGCTGTCGAACCTGGACGCCAAGCTTCGAACGCAGATGCGGACGGAGATCCAGCAACTCCAGCAGAACATGGACGTCACCACGATCTACGTCACGCACGACCAGACCGAGGCGATGACCATGGGCGACAAGATCGCCATCCTCAACGACGGCCAACTGCAACAGATCGGTACACCGCTTGTGTGTTACCACAAGCCCGACAACCAGTTCGTCGCCGGGTTCATCGGCTCGCCATCGATGAACTTCCTCGACGTAACCCGCGACGGGGACCGATTGCTCAACGACGTGTTCGAGTACGAACTGTCCGAGGAGACGGTATCGATGCTCGAGGGAACGACGGATCAGATGACCCTCGGCATTCGACCCGAGCACATCGAACTGACCGATGGAAGCGAACCGAACGCGATCATGACGCAGGTGGACGTCGTCGAACCGATGGGGGAAGTAACCTACGCCTACATCGAAATCGGGGACCAGATTTACACGCTCAGCGTCGATGGCGAGACGCGTATCGACGCGGGAGACGACATCGCCGTGGTGTTTCCGGAAGAGAAGATCCACCTCTTCGACGACAGATCGGGGGCAGCGATCAAGAATAGTACGACGACGGACCACGTCGAACCGACCCAGCGACTCTAGCGTTCGTTTGGCCCTTGCAAACAGTTAAGGTGGTTCTCCAGCGTATGGTTAGCTATGAGCGAGCAATCGACGCCAACGGAAGGGGGCCGCCGGATACAGGCGGTGGAAACCACGTGCGAACTGCTTGATACGCTTCGTGAACGAGGCAGTTCAGGCGTCTCCGAACTCGCTCGAGAGACCGGCTACTCCAAGGCAACCGTTCACTCCCATCTGGCGACGCTCCTTGACAATGAGTTCGTGGTCAAACGTGGGAACGGCTACGAGATCAGCCTCAAATTCGTCGATTTCGGCGAGTTCGCGAAGAATGGCGTTGCGATTCACGAGATCGCCAAACAGGAGGTCGACAAACTGGCCGAACAGACCGGCGAAGTCGCGCAATTCATGGTCGAAGAACACGGCCGCGGTGTCTATCTCCACAAGGCCCGCGGGGCGAACGCCATTCGGACCGCCTCCTACACCGGGGAGCGAAAGGACCTCCACTGCACCGCACTGGGGAAGGCGATCCTCACCCAACTTCCGCGAGAACGCGTCGAGGAGATCATCGAGGAGCACGGTTTGCCCGCACACACCGAGAACACGGTTTCGACGCGGGAAGAACTGTTCGACGAACTCGAGACGATCCGTCAGGAGAACGTGGCCTACGACGACGAGGAGGTCCTCTCCGGTCTTCGGTGTGTTGCGGCGCCGATCGTGTACAAGAACGGAGACATACAGGGTGCGATCAGCATTTCGGGGCCGACCAGCCGGTTCAAACGCGATCGCTTTCGCGAGGAGTTACCGGAAATCGTCCGAAGTGCGGCGAACGTAATCGAAGTGAACTCGACGCAGGTGTGAGTTCGCCCCTCGCAAACGGCCCCTCGTATCGTCAACTCACCTCAAGTGCTAGTCATCTCAAATAAGACGCCTTTCACCGCCATTCTGGGTCGGCATTGAAGAATTGTTGAAAGTTGTACACGGTTCAATTCGTTTGCAGTGACCGAACAGGTTTCTGGAACGAGCAAACAGATAGGTGTCTGACTCTTAGTGTTACACACATAGGCCCGTAATTCTGGTGTCGCGTTATCGTGCCGCTTCGTCGAAACCCGGTCCATACCGACGGAAACGACCGCTTTCGGGAGTGCAACCCAGGTAGTGACGTTCCGCTACGGACGCGTTCAGCTTCGCGTTCACGGCCAGATATACAGATAGTTTTCGAGGACTTCACATCAATATTCGTTCTGGTAGTGATTCGGTTCTATCGAGAATTGGAGATCCAATTCTCTCGAGACTCTAACTGCGTCGTGGGCGGAGCGTACGCAATCGTACACGGATCTCGTTCCTTATGTTTTTGATCACAGTGTTGAAGGTATCATAGCCCGGTGTTGGCTACAGAGTCTAATAGCGGACAGTTCGTAGCGTACAGTTCCCGAAAGATATTCAAAGCTAGATAGATAGTGTCACTTCACATCGAGAGCTTACTCGAGCCCGGTACTGACTGTCCATTCGACCAGCAGAGACGAGCGCCAACCGACGGGCGGACAATGGTGGCTGGTCACGCCTGAAATCGAGCGAGTTCTCGAAATGCGAACAATAACCGGGCTACTTTGCGCGGAGGCGTTACACGAATAAGCCCGTAATGGATGGAAACTCACTCACAGGGTTTCGCTGGCGGTGGACATGTTGATGCTCGCTTCGGTCACGTTCGCGCTCTCCATGACCATACGTGGCAGTTCGTCGTGATAGTACTCGTCGTTGAGTCGGCTGGTCGGACCAGACACGCTAATCGCTCCGAGCACCTCGCCGTTCGCGCTTCGAATTGGAGCGCCGACAGCACGAATTCCCTTGATCTCTTCCTCGTCGTTGACCGCGTATCCGCGTTCGCGTATCGACTCGAGCTCCGCGAGCAACGCGTCCAGGTCGGTGATGGTGTGCTCCGTCTTCCGGACGAGCCCATAACTGTCGACGATCGATCGAACCCGGGTCTCGAGGAGGTGTGCGAGAACGGCCTTCCCGGTTGACGTGAAGTGGAGGTAATCCGGTTTCTGCTCTTTCGCGGTGTGGTAGTCGTCGCCGACGGCGTTCTCCCCCGGAACTTTGTAGATATTCCGCTCGAGGCCGTGTTGTTCGCACATCAGGTGGGCGTACTCGCCGCTTCGCTCGGCGAGGCGGTCGACCGTCGACTTGCCGTGCTCGAAGAGGACGTGCCGGTGGCGAACCGACTTTCCGAGGTAGAGAAACTCGAGGCTGAGGTGGTAGGTGTCGCCGCGTTTGACCACCAGCCGTTTCTCGCGGAGCGTGTTGAGGTAGGAGTGGGCCGAACTCTTCGAGAGATCGAGCGCCATCGCCAGTTCGGTCACGCCGACGCCGTCGCGTTTCTCGAGCGTTTCGATCACGTCACAGGCTCGAGCGACCGTTTCGAGGGTCCGGGCGGAACCGGTTTCGTGGTCGTTCATACGTGCCATTCGTGAGCGTTACCCATAGTTGTTCGCATTTGGCGAACGCCTGGCACTGGTAGCCGGTAGCACCCTCTCCCTGGAAAATACCCAGGTACGGATGCTCGCGATAACGCTCCCAGCAATCGAGCGAACGCCGGCGTTCTCATTTCGAAGGGAGCAACAATCGATGTCGACCCGACGATATCGATGGTTCAGCTGGCGACGTTGGCAACGACTCAGTCCACCACATACTGCTCGAGGAAGCGCGTGTAGAGTCGTCTGGACTCCTGTGCCTTCGTGTACTGGTCGGGCGTGACCGAACGCGAGAATTGCTGGCGACACCGGTCCGAGGCCAGCCGGTCGCGGAGAATAGTCTCGACCATAGACTGGTCGAATTCGGGGTGGAATTGTATGCCAAAAGCGGGCGCCCTGGTCGATTCGAACGCCTGTACGCCAGTTCGATTCGTCGCGAGGACTCGCGCGTCCAGGAGCGGTTCCCGAACGTGGTCGCGGTGCCAGCAAAACGACGTGATGGTGTGGTCGAAACCGGCGAACAGGTCGTGGTTCGACCCCGCCGTGGTCAGGTCGATGTCCTCGAAACCGGCCGAACGCTCCGGGAGCGTCTCGATCGTGCCGCCGAGCACCGACGCAAGGACCTGGTGGCCGAAGCACACGCCTAGGATCGGAATCGCTTCAGCGATGGCGGCGCGGATCGCGTCCTCGAGGTGGACGAGGAACGGGGGACGTCGGTTGATGCGTGCGTGAGAGCCAGTGATAATCACCGCATCGGCGGTCACAATCGGGTGCAACCGATCGCGTCGGGGGTCAAGGACGCGAAACTCGACGTCCGGGAATCGATCGGTAACGATGCGCTGGATCGCCGTTCCGTAGTCGAAACGGTTCGGGGGTTGAATGCACGCGAGTCTCATGGTGGGGCGTTCGGGGTCGTCTCGAGATCAGCCCGCGGCCGCCGGTGACGGTCCACTCTCACGGATGGACGCCGACTGGGTTTGGATTCACGGCTCGACCGACGGCCGGGGCCTCGAGCGTACGCAACGTTCTAACGGAACGTCGCATAACTGTTCGGGTGTCGTCGAATCGTTCGGATCGGAACCAAGGTGCTGTCAAACGCAAACACTTAACACAGCAGGCTTCGCATCGGTCAGGTGTACATGATGGTCTCCGAGGAGAGGCTTCGGGCCGACATCGAAGCGAACGCGCGGTTCGGCGCGTTAGCGGACGTCGACGGCCGCGGGCGAACGGTACTGACGGGAACGGAGGCGAACGAACTGGCGCGCGATCAATTCGTCGACCGGCTCGAGGACGCGGGTCTCGAGGTGCGAATCGACGCCGTCGGCAACGTCGTCGGCCGGTGGGACCCGCCCGAAGCCGATTCGACAGCGCCCCCCGTCGCGTCGGGGAGCCATCTGGACTCGGTGCCGGTCGGCGGCATCTTCGACGGACCGCTCGGCGTCTACGCGGCGCTCGAGGCCGTCCGGGCGATCCAGGAGTCCGATCGATCACTCGGCCGGCCGATCGACGTGGTGAGCTTTACGGAGGAAGAAGGCCAGCGATTCGGCAACGGATTGCTCGGTTCGTCGGTCGCCACGGGTCGGACGACCGTCGACGAGGCGCTTGCCACGGAGGACGACTCGGGAACGGTTCTCGAGGACGCTCTCGAGCACATCGGCTATCGCGGTTCGGGACGCCTCGACGCCGCCGCGTGGGATGCCTGGCTCGAACTGCACGTCGAACAGGGGACGAAACTCGAGCGAGCGGGGGCGTCGGCGGGCGTCGTCACGTCGATCACGGGGATCACCCACTGTTACGTCGACGTCGCCGGCGAAGCCGACCACGCGGGATCGACGCCGATGGGCGACCGAAGCGACGCCCTCGCCGCCGCGAGCGAGATTGTCCTCGACGTCGAGGACGCGGCCAACCGAATCGTCGTCGACGACTCGCCGTCCGCGGTCGCCACTGTCGGAAAGGCGTCGGTCTCGCCGAACGCGACGAACGTCATTCCGGGGTCAGTCCGGCTGGGGGTCGACGTCCGGGACGTCGAACCCGAATCGATGGAGGCACTCGTCGAGGCGCTCGAGGAGAGCGCGCGTCGGGTCGAGGCCGAGCGCGACGTCGACGTAACGGTGACCCGGCCGTACGACATCCCGCCAGAGCCGATGGCTCCTCGGTGTCGTGACGCGATGCTCGAGGCGGGAACGGCGACCGGCGTCGAGACCGTCCGGATGCACTCCGGCGCGGCCCACGACACGATGAACGTGGCGCGGGTAACCGACGCAGGACTACTGTTCGCCCCGTCTCGAGGTGGGCTCTCCCACAACCCCCAGGAGTGGACCGACTGGACGGATTGTGCCAGAGCGACGGCCGTCCTCGCCGAGACGATCGCTCGTCTGGCTGACGCGTGAAATCGCTCGTTTAGCCGACGCGTGGAGGTGCAAGTGTGAATTAGTGGCCGAGCGAATCCACGTCTCGAGTGGCCGAGACGCCCTTCTATGGGGTTTGAACGCGGAAATGCGTACATTTATATGTGATGACTATGGTACTCATAAACAGGCATGGCAAGTCATAACAGTAGCCCGGAGACTGCCGATTCGTCGACGGGCCCGAGCCGTCGACTCTTCGTGAAGGCGGCCGCCGCAGGGGTGCCGATCGCGTTCGCCGGGTGCCTCGGTGGCGGTGGCGATGGGAATGGAAACGGAAACGGCATCGGCAACGGGAACGGCAATCAGACAGGACCCGACGCCGAGGAGGGCGACCCGGTCGAGGGCGGGGAACTCCTCTGGGGTGGCAGCGTTCCCGTCCAGAGTCTCGATCCACACTTCGAGAGCGCAGCGGCGAGCGCACGCGTCCTCGAGAACATCACGCAGGGGCTGGTGCGAGTGAACTGGGACTACGAACTCGAGCCGCTGCTGGCCGAGGACTGGGAGAGTTCGGACGACAACCTCGAGTTGACGTTCACTATCCGCCAGGGGGTCCAGTTCCACGACGGCACCGAGCTGACCGCCGACGACGTGCTCGCCTCCTTTACCCGAATCGAGGAGAACGAGGGACTGGCCGCCGATTATATGGCGCTGGTCGACTCGATGGAGGCGCCGGACGACCAAACGTTCGTCATGCAGCTCAGCGAGCCGTTCGCGCCGATGCTCTCGCGGATGGCGACCTCGCACATGCACATCCTCACGGCCGAGCAGGCCGAGCAGGATACGGTCAACGAGCCGGTCGGGACCGGCCCGTTCCAGTTCGAGAGCATGGAGCTCGACTCCGAGTTCGTGATGACGAAGTTCGACGACTACTGGGACGACGAACTCCCCTACCTCGACAGGGTCACCAAATCCGAGATTTCGGACAACGACAACCGCCTCAACACGTTCGAGGCCGGCGAAGTCGACTTCATCAACGACGTCCCGCCGCGACACGCCGAGTCCCTCGAAGGCGACTCGAGCATCGACTTCATCAGCCGGTTCCCGAAGTCGCTCGTCTACCTGGGGGTCAACTGCACGGAGGAGCCGTTCGACAGCCGAGACGCTCGACTGGCCCTCGAGTACGCCATCGACAAGAACGAGGTTATGGAGGCGGCGCTGTACGGCCAGGGCCAGGTCGCAGCCAGTCCCGCCGCGCCGGGGAGCGAGTGGGAGCACCCGGATCTGGAGCCCCGGCCGCAGGACTACGAACTCGCCCAGGAGCACCTCGACGCTGCCGGGTACTCGGACGGGTTCGAGGCGACGTTCCAGATCCCGGAGCAGTACAACGACCAGGTGACTGCCGCGCAGGTCATCGAATCCCAGGCGGCAGAGGTTGGGATTAACCTCAACATTCAGCTCATCACCTGGAGCAACTGGCTCAGCGACGTCTACACCGACCGGAACTTCCAGGCGACGACGAGTTCGTACCTGGCGCTGTGGTTCCCGGACGCCGGCTTCCACCGACCGCTCCACTCCGAGGGGGCGTTCTTCTTCACCGGCTGGGAGGACGAGGAGTACGACAGCCTCATCGACGAGGCACGCCAACTCTACGAAATCGAAGAGCGCGCGCCGCTGTACCACGAGGCCGCCGAGATTCTGCAAGAGCGCCGGTCGGGTCACATACTGCTGTACTGGATGCCGACGCTGATGGCCCGTCAACCCAACTACAAGGGCGAGGTCATGTCGCCCGACGGATCGACTTTCAGATTCGAAAACACCTGGATGGAGTAATCCGTGAGTTCACGTGCGTACTGCTACCACACCCACGCGACACAGACCACTTGCATAGATGGCGTTCGTTAGCTACCTGGCAAAGCGCCTCGGGTTCATGGCGATCACGCTGTTCCTCGTGTCGCTCATCACCTTCGGGCTCACGAACATCCTGCCCGGGAACGTGGCGCTGTTGATCCTCGGCCCGAACGCGAACGACGCATCGATCGCCCAGCTCGAGGCACAGCTAGGGCTTGATCAGCCGCTGTATTTGCAGTACGTCGACTGGGTCGTCGGCTTGCTCCAGGGAGACATGGGCACGTCGCTCCGGTACGGGACGCCGGTCGTCGACCTGATCGGCGTCAGGCTCCCGCGGTCGCTGCTGCTCGCCATCTCCGCGACGATCGTTTCGGTGACCCTCTCGATCCCACTTGGCGTCATCGCCGCGGTCAAGAAGAACACCCCGACCGACCTGACGGCGTCGATGCTCGCGTTCGTCGGCCTCTCGCTCCCCATCTTCCTGTGGGGGCTGGTGTTCATCTACGTGTTCGCGCTCACCCTCGGCGGCTTCCCGACTCGCGGCTACGTCTCGCCGATGGACGATCCCGTGGCGGCGGCCCACCACCTCGCACTGCCCGCGAGCGCGATGGGCGTCGCGCTGACGGCCTACATCATGCGCATGACCCGTTCGAGCATGATCGACGAACTGGGTGAGGACTACGTCGAATTCGCCCGGTCGAAGGGGCTCAGCGAGCGGGCGGTCGTGGTTCGCCACGCGCTGAAAAACGCCGCGATTCCCGTCATCACGGTCATCGCGTTCCAGTTCAGTTACGCCTTCGGGGGCGTCGTCGTCCTCGAGCAGGTGTTCTCCTGGCCGGGGATCGGCCAGTTGACGCTGACGGCCATCGAGAACCGCGACATCCCCCTCTTGCAGGGGTGTATCATCGTCATCGCACTGATCTACATGGTCTCGAACTTCCTCGCGGACACGTTCTACGCGTACGTCGATCCGCGAATCCGCTACGGAGGGTCCGAGTAATGTCGACCGAACGCTTCCGGCTGACCGACGAGAAGAAGGCCCACTACGGCCGCTTCGCCCGCCAGTTCCGCCGGAACCAGAAGGCGATGATCGGGTTGCTCATCGTCATCGCCCTCTTCGCGACGGCGATACTCGCACCGTTCGTCGTTCCCCACGATCCGGAGGCGACCAACGTCCAGGACCGCGAAATCGCGCCGTCGCTCGAGCACCCGATGGGAACCGACGACCTCGGTCGCGACATCTTCAGTCGCGTGATGATGGGAGCCCGGATCTCGCTGTACGTCGGGTTCACCTCGATCAGTGCGGCGATGGTCATGGGAACGACCATCGGCGTCGTCGCCGGCTACTACCAGGGGCTTATCGACGAGGGACTCATGCGCGGCATGGACGCGATGATGTCGTTTCCGCCGATCCTGCTGGCGCTGACCATCGTTGCCGTCCTCGAGCCCAGTCTCAACAACGTGATCCTCGCGCTCGCGTTCGTGTACACGCCGTTCATCGCCAGGGTCGCCCGCAGCGCGGCGCTGTCGGTGCGCAACGAATCGTTCGTCGAAGCCGCCGTCGCCCGCGGGGAGAGCGACGGCTACATCATCTTCCGGGAGGTGCTGCCCAACTGCGTCGGACCGTTGCTCGTCCAGGGGTCGATCAACGTCGCGTTCACCATGTTGCTCGAGGCGAGCCTTTCGTTCCTCGGGCTGGGCGTCCAGCCGCCGACCCCCTCATGGGGCCTGATGATCAACCAGGGCTGGGCCTTCATGGGCGACGCGCCGTGGCTCGTGTTCTTCCCGGCGGCCGCCATCGCCGTCGCCGTCATCGGGTTCAACCTGCTGGGTGACGGCCTCCGCGACGTCCTCGATCCCAAGGGGGAGATCATCGAATGACCTCGAGACAGACCACCGACACCACGCCGACGACAGACGCCGACAGTATCGCCAGCGACTCGCTCCTCGCGGTCGAGGACCTCCGCACGCAGTTCCGGACCGAGGACGGAGTCGTTACCGCAGTCGACGACGTCTCGTTCGCCCTCGAGCGCGGCGAGGTGATGGGCATCGTCGGCGAGTCGGGGGCGGGAAAGAGCGTAACCGCGAAGTCGATCATGCGCCTGATCCGCTACCCGGGCGAAATCGTCTCCGGGTCGGTCACCTTCGACGGGACGGACCTCCTCACGCTCACCGAGAAGGAGATGCGGAGCGTCCGCGGGAACAGGATCACGCTGATCCCGCAGGATCCGATGACTTCTCTCAATCCCGTGCTCACCGTGGGTCAGCAGATCGTCGAAACGATCCGGCTCCACCAGGACGTCGGCGAGAGCGAGGCTCGCGAAATCGCCATCGAGGCGATGGAGGAAGTCGAGATTCCGGACCCGGCGTCGCGCATCGACGAGTACCCCCATGAGTTCTCCGGGGGGATGCGCCAGCGGGTGTTGATCGCCATCGGACTGGCCTGCGAGCCGGACCTGATCATCGCCGACGAGCCGACGACGGCGCTCGACGTGACGACCCAGGCGAAGATCCTGGACCTGCTGAACGACCTCCGTGAGGAGCGCGGCGTCTCGATCCTGATGATTACCCACAACCTGGGCGTCGTCGCCCAGACCTGTGACCGCGTCGGCGTCATGTACGCCGGCAACCTCGTCGAGACGGGCCGCGTCGACAACGTCTTCGAACAGCCGAGACACCCCTACACGCGCACGCTCATCGACGCGATTCCGGCGGTCGACTCGGACCGGAACCGGCTCTACGCCCTCGATGGGTCGATGCCGGACCTCAAGACCTTGCCGGACGGGTGTAACTTCGCCGACCGGTGTCCACACGCCGTCGAGGCGTGTCGTTCCGGCGGTGACCCACCTCTCGAGCCGGTCGCGGGTGCCCCGCCAGACGCCCAGGCGGCGTGTATCCGAACCGACGAACTCAACCTCTCGGAGCCGGCCGTCGAGGAGGGCGTCGAACGTCGACACCACGAGACGCGCACGGACGCGGAGCCGTTGCTCGAGGTTCGCGACCTGGAGAAGCACTTCCCGGCGGGTGACGGACTCTTCGGGAATCTCGCACTGGCCCGAACCGAGAGTGGCGGGCTGACGCTCGAGCGCCGGTACGTCGAGGCGGTCGACGGCGTAAGCTTCACGATCGATCGCGGCGAGACGGTCGGTCTGGTCGGCGAGAGTGGCTGTGGGAAGTCGACGGTCGCCCGGACCGTGATGCAGTTGCTCGAGCCCACCGGCGGCGAGGTCTACTTCGATGGCCACCCGTTGCACGAACTCGGAAAGAAGGACATTCGGAGCCTCCGCAAGGAGATGCAGATCATCTTCCAGGACCCCAAGAGCTCGCTCAACCCGCGCAAGACGGTCGCCCAGATCATCGGCCGGGGGATGGCGAAACACGGCATCGCGACGGGAGACGATAAGCGTGCCCGGATCGAGGAGTTGCTCGAGCGCGTCGGGCTCTCGGCGAGCGACGCCGACAAGTATCCGCACCAGTTCTCGGGCGGCCAGCAACAACGGATCGCCATCGCGAACGCGCTCGCGGTCGAACCCGACCTCATCGTCTGTGACGAACCCGTCTCCGCGCTGGACGTGAGCGTCCAGGCACAGATCCTCAACCTGCTCGACGACATCCAGGACGAATTCGGTCTCTCGTACCTGTTCATCTCCCACAACATCAGCGTCGTCCAGCACCTCTGTGATCGCGTTGCGGTGATGTACCTCGGGAAAATCGCCGAGCTAGGTACCGTCGAAGAGGTGTTCAATCCGCCGTATCACCCCTACACGGAGAGTCTGCTGTCGGCGGTTCCGCACGCGAACCCGAACCGGGAGACCGAGCGTATCCTCCTCGAGGGGACGGTCCCGAGCCCGCTCGACCCGCCGACTGGCTGTCCGTTCCACACGCGCTGTCCGAAGAAGATCGGCGACGTGTGCGAGACGGACGAGCCGCATCCCGAGCCGGTCACCGCGGAGAGCGATCACCGGATCGCCTGTCACCTCTCGGTCGAGGAGATGAGCCAGCCGGTACACGGCCGCGCGCCCACCGCGTCGGAGACGGACCGACCGTGACGTTCTCCATCTGCGCGACGGTCGACGGCAGTCACGGCGTCGCAATCGCGACGAAGGCCATCGCCGTCGGATCGACCGCGCCGTTCGTCTGCAGGAAGGGGGCCGTCTGCACGCAGGCGACGACCAGCACGCCTCTCGGAGTGCGAGCGGTCCGGGCCCTCGAGGCAGGAGCGACCGTCGAGGACGCCGTCGAGTCCCAACTCGCGGACGACCCCGACGCCGCCGTTCGGCAGGTTCACGGCGTCGACGCTGGCGGCGACACGGTCGCGGTGACCGGTTCGGAGTGCGTCCCCGTCGCCGGTGACCTCGAGGGGGAGGGGTACACCGTCGCAGGCAACATGCTCGAATCGGCGGACGTACTGGCGGTTATGGCCGATACGTTCGAATCCTCGAGTGGGGAACCCCTGGATCGGCGACTCCTGGACGCTCTTCGGGCAGGCGAGGACGCTGGGGGCGACAAACGCGGCGAGCACGCCCAGAGCGCTGCCCTGCGCGTGTTCGACCCCGACGACCCCCGTCTCGCTCACGACCTCCGGGTCGACGAGCACGACGACGCGGTCGCGGAACTCGAGCGGATTCACGATCTGGCGACGACCGTGGGAAACGAGTGGGAAGAAGCGTATCCTCGAGCGAACGTACAGCGATATCCCAAGCGTAATTCACAGTAGACAATTATACTCTAGAAAAATATATTAACTGTTTTAGATATTCGCGTTGATGATGTTCATGAAACGGCTTATCCCCCGTATTTCCCCGTTACAGGCGATTTTGGTCTTTTCGTTTCGTCCTGTATCCTATTCTTAAATAGTCTCCTATTGTTCACTTATATTGGCTTTAAAACGTCGTATTATGTAATATCCGAGTTTTGGATGAGCTTTGGGAGAAACCTCTAAGAAATTCGCTACTTTAGGTTATCAGTAATTAAAATTTTATGTCTAACAGCCAGACGCATCACCGCCTAGCGGCGCTCAGACAGCCGGAGAAAACGAAGCGAAGCGGATGGGTTCAGAACGTCGCGACGACCTCGTGGATGCACCCGTCGGGCTTGTAGTGGGTGAAGTGATCCGGAACGTAGTCGACGTTGTGATCGGTGTAGTTCCACGGCGGTGTACCATCGATCGTCGTCGCACCGATTGCGGTCCCCATCTCGGCAGTGCCGTAGGCCCAGTCGAGCACGGCGTCGTCGTTCATCCAGAAGTTGTCGAGGCGACCAGTCGCGCTCGCGATCGCGGAACCGTAACTGCCCTCAAGCGAAGGTGCGTCGTCGGCGGCGGCACCACCCAGGAGGGTCACGCTCTCGAGGAGGCCGTTGTAGCCCCACGACGAGAGCGTCGCAACCGCGCTGAGGGCGACTCGAGCGCCGAGGGAGTGCGAACAGAGCCTGAGCGTCACGTCAGGGTTCTGAGCACGATAGTCGACCAGGAAACTCGCGAACTTTGCTCCGTTTCGTTCGGCAATTTCCGTTGCGTTGTACCAGCCGTAGTCGGCGTCCCAGGTGTAGCCGACGACCGGGTGATCGTAGCCCTCGAGGTCGAACGTGTTTGCGGCGGTGCTGGTCGAGCAGACGCCGCCCTCGTGGTCGTTGTTCCAGCCGTGGGCGTGGATCAGGAGTTCTCCGGCCGCCGGTTGGCCGAGTCCAGGGATCGGATCGCCCGCGAGGTCGTAGTTCGTGTCGGTGTTTCCGTCGGTGACGTAGACGCTCCCGTACCAGTTCGTGTCGAAGTGGCCTCGAGTGCTCACGCGCGGGAAGTCCATCGGCGGGTCCTCACAGGAATCGCCTTTCCCCGCCTGGACGGACGACGTCGCCGCGCCAAGCGTGCCAATACCGACGGCAGAGACGCCGAGACCGCGGAGGACAGTTCGTCGCGAAACAGGTCGATCGGTCGTGCCATAATCTCTCGTGTGTCGTGGTGGCATAGGTCGTACTTCAATACACCTAAATATTAATGTTATCGAGAGTGTTCGTGCAGAATAACATTCGGAGCAACGTGCAAGAAGTTTATTCTATTCGCTCGTCTGAATGAGTGTATTTCGGATATGGCCAAAGATATCCGTAGCCCTCTACTCGAGCGACAGTGGTCGCGTTCATCGACAGTCTGTAGCGTGTCCGCACCGATCGGTCGTCGAACCCACGGACTTTATACTACCTGGGTGTGTAGACGGGGGTAGCGAAACCCGCGGGCAAGTGCGTTCGCGCGACGTGGACACGGCCTCGCCGTGTTCGACGTCCGGAATCGATCCCGAACGCATAGCGGGACCCCGACCGACGCGACACCGTGGCGGTCTTTCGTACCCGGGAGTCCGCGGACCGTTTCGATGAGCGCACACACCGCGCTCAGTGTATACAACCATGGAAATCGAAATTGCAACCATCGGCGGTTACGAAGAAGTTGGACGGCAGATGACTGCCGTTCGCGCAGGAAACGACGTCGTCATCTTCGACATGGGTCTGAACCTCTCGCAGGTTCTCATCCACGACAACGTCGAGACCGAACGCATGCACAGCCTCGACCTGATCGACATGGGCGCCATCCCCGACGATCGGATCATGAGCGACCTCGAGGGCGACGTCCAGGCGATCGTCCCCACCCACGGTCACCTCGACCACATCGGCGCGATCTCGAAGCTCGCCCACCGCTACGACGCCCCCGTCGTCGCGACGCCGTTCACGATCGAACTGGTCAAACAGCAGATCGAGAGCGAGCAGAAGTTTGGCGTCGAGAACGACCTGGTCAAGATGGACCCCGGCGAGTCGATGACCATCGGGGACCACGGCTGTGAACTCGAGTTCGTCAACGTCACCCACTCGATCATCGACGCGATCAACCCCGTGCTCCACACGCCTGAGGGCGCCATCGTCTACGGCCTGGACAAGCGCATGGACCACACGCCGGTCATCGGCGACCCCATCGACATGAAACGCTTCCGCGAGATCGGGCGCGAGGGCGAAGGCGTCCTCTGTTACATCGAGGACTGCACCAACGCGAACAAGAAGGGCCGAACCCCCTCCGAGAACGTCGCTCGCGAACACCTGCGTGACGTCCTCTACAGCATCGAGGACTACGACGGCGGCATCGTCGCCACCACGTTCTCCTCACACATCGCTCGCGTGAAGAGTCTCGTCGAGTTCGCCGACGACATCGGCCGCCAGCCCGTTCTACTCGGGCGCTCGATGGAGAAGTACTCTGGCACTGCGGAACGACTCGACTTCATCGACTTCCCGTCGGACCTCGGGATGTTCGGCCACCGCAAGTCCGTGGACCGGACGTTCAAGCGAATCATGAACGAGGGCAAGGAGAACTTCCTGCCAGTCGTGACGGGCCACCAGGGCGAACCCCGCGCGATGCTCACGCGCATGGCTCGGGGCGAGACCCCCTACGAACTGGACGACGGCGACAAAGTCGTCTTCTCCGCCCGCGTCATCCCCGAGCCGACCAACGAGGGTCAGCGCTACCAGGCCGAAAAACTGCTCGGCATGCAGGGCGCACGCATCTACGACGACATCCACGTTTCCGGCCACCTCAATCAGGAGGGTCACTACGCGATGCTCGACGCGCTCCAGCCCCAGCACATCGTCCCGGCTCACCAGGATCTCAAGGGACTTTCCGGCTACGTCAAGCTCTGTGAAGGCGAGGGGTACCATATGGGCCGTGACGTCCACGTCTCGCGCAACGGCAACCTGATCCAGCTTGTCGACTGATATGACATCACCCGAGGCACGCGAGAAAGCGGTGCTCGAGGCCGTCGGCGAGCGACGCGAACTCGTCAACGAGGCCATCCCCGAAGAGCTACCGATCACGCGGCCAGAACGTCTCTACGAGGCGTCCCGATACCTGCTCGACGCTGGCGGCAAGCGGCTTCGGCCGACGGTCCTGCTGGCCACCGGGGAAGCACTCGCCGACGTCGAGCCACTGTCGACGCCCTACCGGGAGTTCCCGACGGTCGAGGGACCGTCCAAGACCGTCGACCTCATGGCCGCCGCGGTCAGCGTCGAGGTCATCCAGTCGTTCACGCTCATCCACGACGACATCATGGACGACGACGACCTCCGACGCGGCGTCCCCGCCGTCCACAAGGCCTACGACCTCGAGACGGCGATTCTCGCGGGCGATACGCTGTACTCGAAGGCCTTCGAGATCATGCTCGAGACGGGTGCCGAATCCGACCGAACGGTGCAGGCGCTGCACGTCCTCGCGAACACCTGCACGCAGATCTGTGAGGGACAGTCACTCGACGTGAGCTTCGAATCGCGCGAGGACGTCACGCCCGAGGAGTACCTCGAGATGGTCGAGCAGAAGACCGCCATCCTCTACGCAGCCTCGGCGGCGCTCCCGGCAATCTTGCTGGGGGCCGACCAGGACACCGTCGACGCACTCTACGGCTACGGACTCGACGTCGGGCGTGCCTTCCAGATCCAGGACGACGTGCTCGACCTGACCGTCCCCAGCGAAAAGCTCGGCAAGCAACGCGGGAGCGACCTCGTCGAGAACAAACAGACGCTCATCACGGTCCACGCCCGCGAGCAGGGCGTCGACGTCGAGTCGCTGGTCGACACCACCGACGTCGACGCCGTTACCGAGGCCGAGATCGACGACGCCGTCGCCACGCTCGAGGACTCCGGGTCGATCTCCTACGCGAACGACAAGGCGCGCGACCTCGTCGACCGCGGGAAGAACCGCCTCGAGGTGCTCCCCGACAACGAAGCTCGTGAATTGCTCCTCCAGGTTGCCGATTACCTGATCGAGCGCGGCTACTGAAACGGTCGGTTTGGTCGTCCCTCAGTGATTTTTCGCTGCTCGAGTTGACCGACGACTCACCACTCGAGTTGACCGACGACTCACCACTCGAGTTGGCCGACGACTCACCACTCGAAATGGAACGGAGGTTTTTGGGCGTAGTATCGCTACGAAGGGTATGGACAACTCGCACGGTTCGTTCTCTCGTCGCCGTCTGCTGGGCGGTCTCAGGACGGCGGGGCTGGCCAGCCTCGCCGGCTGTCTCGGCTCGTTTCTCAGCAGCTCCAGTCGGAACTCTCGACCGACCGAACCATCCGACCCGCCACAGGGCACGCCCGAAGAATTCTACTACGTCCTCGAGAACGGCATCCGGGACTACGACATTACCGTCGAAGCGCTCTACGAGAACGACGGCGACCTCATCCTCGAGTATCAGTCGACTGTCGGCGACGACCTCGAGAGTGAATCGAACTCGTCGGACGGCGAATCTGCTACCGAGTCGGACAGCGACTCCGCCGACGAGTCTACCAACGAGTCAGACGACCCGCCAGCGACCAGGGTCGACCACGACCTCTACCAGGCCACCCTCGACGAGATGGGTGTCGTCGTCCAGGCGTACAACCAGACCGTCGTCGCGAACGGCGACAGCGACTACGGCATGCTCGTTGGCGACATCGTCAACCCGCTCGAGGGGCAGGCCCACGGCTGGGGCGTCAAAAACGAGTGGCTCGAGGCCCACAACGAGGGCCAGATGCAGCAGATGGCGCTGTGGATGAACATCCAGCAGATGATCGTGTACGAGGAGGACGTCGCCGAGGCGTCGAACGTCTCCGACGAGTAGCCGGTTCACACCGCGGCTGTTTTGAACGCGCGGGCGAAACTGTTCGCCAACATGGACGAGGAGTTACGAGGCCGCGTCGAGCGCGAGGCCGAGAAGCACGCACTGCTGAACGCGGTCAAACACGGGAGCGAGGCCAACGTCGGCGCCGTCATGGGGCCGCTGATGGGCGACAACCCCGATTTCCGAGCACACGCTGACGAGGTCCCCGGCGTCGTCGGTGGCGTCGTCTCTCGGGTCAACGGCTTCGACCCCGACGAGCGCCGCGCCAGACTCGAGGAACTGGCACCCAAGGAACTGGCCGAACTCGAGGCCGAAGACGAGGAAGACGACACGATCCTGCCCGACCTCCCGAACGCCGACGAGTACGAGGAGATCCGGATGCGCTGTGCGCCGAATCCCAACGGCCCCTGGCACATCGGCCACGCGCGGATGCCCGCCGTCATCGGGACCTACAAGGAGCGCTACGACGGGTGGTTCTGCGTTCGCTTCGACGACACCGACCCCGAGACGAAGCGACCGAACCTCGAGGCCTACGACTGGATCCTCGAGGATATCGATTACCTTGGGTTCGATCCTGACGCAGTCTACCGCGCGAGCGACCGGGTAGAGAGCTACTACGACCACGCTCGAGAGCTCATCGAGATGGGCGGGGCCTACACCTGCTCGTGTCCAGGCGACGAGTTTAGCGACCTGAAAAACGCCGGCGAGCCGTGTCCTCACCGCGACAAGGACTCGGAGACGGCCCTCGAGGAGTTCGAGGACATGGTCGCAGGCAAGTACGGAAGCGGCGAGATGGTCCTCCGGGTCAAGACGGACATCGAACACAAGAACCCCGCCCTCCGGGACTGGGTTGCCTTCCGGATAGTCGACACGCCCCACCCGCGCGAGCGGGCCGCCGACTACCGGTGCTGGCCGATGCTCGACTTCCAGTCCGGCGTCGACGACCACCGCATCGGCATCACCCACATCATCCGCGGAATCGACCTCCAGGACTCCGCGAAACGCCAGCGGTTCCTCTACGACTACTTCGACTGGGAGTACCCCGAGGTCGTCCACTGGGGCCACGTGCAGGTCGACGCCTATGACGTGAAGATGAGCACGTCGCGCATCGGCGAGTTGATCGAGGCCGGTCACCTCGACGGCTGGGACGACCCGCGAGCACCGACCATCCAGAGCCTCCGGCGCCGCGGGATTCGCGGCGAAGCGATCACCGATGCCATGATCCAGCTCGGCACCTCCACGAGCGACGTCGACCTCGCGATGAGTTCCATCTACGCCGAGAACCGAAACCTGATCGACGAGGAGACCGACCGGCGGTTCTTCGTTCGCGAGGGCGCCGAAGTCGGGCTGGCCGGGAGTCCGCCCGACGAGGCGACGCCGCCGTTGCACCCGAACCACGAGGACCGCGGCGTTCGACACATCCCCGTCGGCGACGCCGTCGTCCTCGAGCAGGACGACGTCCCCCAGCGAAAGGAGCGCATCTGGCTGAAGGGGCTCGGTTGTTTCCAGTACACCCGGGACGTCCTGCAGTACACGGGCGACTCCATCGATGTCGTTCGCGAGGGTGACGTCGACGTGATCCACTGGGCACCGGCGACCGAGAGCGTCCCGCTCACGTTGCGAACGATGGACGGCGACGTCGAGGGTCGCGCCGAACCCGAGGTCGGGGACCTCGACCCCGACGACGTCGTCCAGTTCGAGCGTGTCGGGTTCGCCCGGATCGACGAGGTCGAGGAAGTCGGCGACGAGGTCATCGCCTACTACGCGCACCCGTAATCGTCGTCGATCGTCGACATTCTCGAGTCCGAACAACGGTCGCGATTACTCCTCCAGCAGATCCGGCCCGCTGTCCGGAAACGGGTCGGCGACAATGCCGTCCTGACGACCCAGGACGCGGGCGTGGGCCGCGCACACGACACGATTTTCGGCCCACGGGATGTGTAACTCCACGGCGGCGTTCCGGTCGCAGCCCTCCTCGCTACAGCGCATTGTGCCGACTCTGGGCGATCCAGTGACACAATAGTTTCGGTGGTCAGCAATGCTGAACGCAGTCGGGGCGATCAGAAGACGAACACGGCGAGGAGAAACCCGACAAGGATTGCACTCGTCAGCAGGAACTGGACCGCCGTCGACGCGAGCGTACCAGCGGTGGCGTAACCGGCCGCCCGGAGACTGTTCTCCAGGTCGCGGTTCCCGACGAACTCGAGGGCGAAGACGGTGCCGAAGAGGCCGATCAGGAAGCCGAGCGGCCCGGTCACGATCATCAGTGCGATGCCGACGGCGGCAGCGAGCGCGGTCGTTTGCCAGGACGCCCCGCCGGCACGGGCAGCGATCGACCCGGCGAAGAACTCCGCGAACAGGGTGACCAGGCCGAGCGCGGTCAACGCGACGAACGGGACGACGCCGGGTTCGGTGTACCCGGTGTGCCACCAGTAGAGGAAGAGTCCGGCCAGTGAGAGCCCGCCACCGGGGACGAGCGGGACGACGGTGCCGGCGATGCCGCCGACCAGGAGGAGGAGCGCGAGCACGGTGAGGGCGTCGACCATGGCTTGATAGTCGATCGGTAGGGGGAAAGGCGTACTGCCTGCCGTGTAACGATTTTCCCGATTTCGAGGCTCGAGCGACCGGTCTGACCGACGTGGCCACCGTTTTGTACGATACGGTCGTCTCTCCCGATATGGCACGACTCGTTCGCCACGATGCGACCGGCCCGCGAAAGCTCGAGGAAGACGACATCGATTCCGAGAAAGGGAACGTCGCGATCTGTCAGTGCGGACTCGCGGAGACGTACCCGTTCTGTGACGGCACCCATCGGACGACGCGAGACGAACGAGCTGACGAACTCTACGTGTACGAGACGGACGAGGACGACGTCCGGGCGCGGCGCGTCGTCGAGGATGTCGTTTGCAGTGACGAGTGACGGCGACTGGATATCGTCGAAAGGAGGATTCGACCAGATGTCGTCGAGAAGACAGGTCCGAGACCGATCGCCGGTGAACTCGCCGACACCGGAAACGCCAATCGATCGTTCGTCTCAGTACGCCCAACTATTAGAAGATAGTCGTACCGAACGAAAGGATTTACACACGGACGCAAATATTCAATGGCAATGGGTTCGAGTCCGGGTGCGGATAGCGAACTCCGCACGAGGGTCCAGCAGCAGGAAGTCGTCGCCGAATTCGGCCAGCAGGCACTCGAGACCGACGACATCGATCAGTTGCTGCACGACGCCTCGGTCGCTGTCGCGGACACGCTCGACACCGAGTACTGTAAGGTGCTCGAACTGCTCCCCGGTGGTGACGAGGTCCTTCTCCGGCAGGGGGTCGGCTGGCAAGACGGACTCGTCGGAACCGCAACGGCGCCGACCGATCTGGACTCGCAGGCGGGCTATACGCTCCGCTCCGAGGAGCCTGTCGTCGTCGACGACCTGCGGACCGAAGACCGCTTCTCCGGGCCCGACCTCCTGGTCAACCACGACGTCGTCAGCGGAGTCAGCGTCATCATCGGCTCGCTCGAGGACCCGTGGGGCGTACTGGGTACGCACACGACGGAACGCCGAGCGTTCACCGAGTACGACGTGAACTTCGTCCAGAGCATCGCAAACGTGCTCGCTTCCGCCATCGAAACCAGGCGGGCGAAGCGATCCCTCGAGGCGCAAAAGGAGGTCAAAGAACGAATCGTCGAGACCAGCCCCGTCGGAATCGTCGTATTCGGGGCGAATGGCGACCTCCAGTTCGTGAACGAGTACGCCGAGAGCATCCTCGGCCGTGACCGCGAAAACCTCGAATCGGTCGCGTACGACGACCCGCGCTGGCGGCTGACCGACGCCGATGGAAACCCTCTCTCCGGAGAAGAAACGCCGTTTATGCGGGTAATCGAAACCGGTAAGCCGGCCTTCGACATGGAGGTCGGCCTGCGCCGTCCCGACGGCGAGCGTATCTGGGTGACGGTGAACGGCGCCCCGCTGGACGTCGATGGCAAGGGGGCCGGCGCCGTCCTCGCGCTTACCGACGTCACCGACCAGAAGCGCCTCGAGAGCGAGTTCGAGGAGATGCTCGGGCGAGTTACCGACGCGTTCTACGCCGTCGACGACGAGTTTCGATTCATGCACGTCAACGAACGCGCCGCGGAACTACTTCAGCGACCGAGAGCAGAGTTACTCGGTGAGAAACTCTGGGAACTGTACCCCGAAGCGGCGGAGGTGGACGAGGTCTGGGACGCGTTTCACACGGCGCTGAACGACCAGGTGTCGACCAGCTACGACCTGTACTTCGACCCGCTCGACTTCTGGGTGGAGGCGAACCTCTACCCCTCCGAGACAGGCGTCTCCGTCTACTTCCGCGACATCACCGAGAGCAAACAGCACGAACTGGAACTCGAGCGTTATCGGGCGCTTACGGAGGCGGCCAACGACGTCATCGTGACGATCGACGCCGAGAGCACGATCCGCTCGGTAAATCCCGCCGTCGAGGACGTCTTCGGCTACGAACCCAACGAATTGATCGGCGAGTCGCTAACGAAACTCATGCGCGACGACCTCGCGGTTCGACATCAGGCGGGACTGCAGCGGTATCTCGAGACCAACGAGCGGACCCTCGACTGGGACTACGTCGAACTCAAGGGTCAGTGTGCCGACGGTTCGGCGGTGTCGCTGTCGATCACGTTCAGCGAAATCGTCTACGAGAACGACCGCTACTTCACCGGCGTTATCCGGAACATTTCCGATCGGAAAAAACGAGAATGGCAACTCGAGCGAGCGAACGAGCGGTTAACACGGTCGAACAGACGCCTCGAACAGTTCGCCTACGCGGCCAGCCACGACCTCCAGGAGCCCCTGCGAATGGTCTCGAGTTACCTCCAGTTGATCGAACAACGCTACGGAGACGACCTGGATGCCGATGGGACGGACTACCTCGAGTTCGCCATCGACGGGGCCAACCGAATGCGGGCGATGATCGAGGGACTGCTCGAATACTCCCGCATCGAGACGGGAGGGAAGCCGCTCGAACCGACCGATCTCGACGCCGTCTTCGAGGACGTGCTCGACGACCTCGCGGGGCAGATCGAACGGAGCAACGCCACCATCACGTCCGATTCGCTTCCCCGGGTCCAGGGGGACCGTACGCAACTACGCCAACTGTTCCAGAACCTCCTGGACAACGCGATGACCTACAGCGGCGACGAACCGCCACAGATACACGTCTCGGCCGAACAAGACGAGACGGAATGGGTCGTGTCCGTGTGCGACGAGGGGATCGGACTGGACCCTGCGCGGGCCGATCGAGTCTTCGAGGTCTTCCAGCGGCTCCACAGCCGCGAGGAGTACTCGGGATCCGGTATCGGCCTGGCGCTCTGTAAGCGCATCATCGAGCGTCACGGCGGCGACATTTGGGTCGATGCTGAACTCGGAGAGGGGGCGACGTTTTCGGTTACGCTCCCGGCCCCTGAGACGTGAGCGCCTTCTGCCGTACACTGCGAGACGTCGGTACGGGCCCGGCGGACCCACGATTCGAGCCAGTGACTTCTCGAGTCAACACGACTATACCGTCCACGCCGAATGCACGCCCATGTCCACGACTCGAGGCGCGATCATCGTCGGCGCCTCCTCCGGCATCGGGGAAGCGCTCGCCCGCGAACTCGCCGAAGAGGGGTACGAACTCGGCCTCGCGGCGAGGCGAACCGAGCGGCTGACGTCGATCGGCGAGTCTCTACCGACGAACACCTACGTCGCGACGATGGACGTCACCGACGTCGAGGACGCCAGGGACGGTTTCGAGGACCTGGTCGAGGCCATGCCGCCGGTCGACCTGGTCGTCCTCAGTGCCGGCGTCGGTGGCCCCAACCACGGCCTTGAGTGGGAGCACGAACGGGAGACCATCGACGTCAACGTCCGCGGCTTTACCGCGCTGGCAACGGCGGCGATGGAGTACTTCGAGAATCGCCAGGCGTTCGAGAGCGAGCGCGACGGCCACCTCGTCGGCATTTCGTCGGTCGCATCTCGGTTCGGGAACCCCAGCTCCCCCGCCTACAACGCCTCGAAAGCGTTCGTCTCGACGTACCTCGAGGGGCTCCGGTATCGGCAATCGAAACGAGCGGCCGACGTGACGATTACGACTGTCGAACCCGGATTCGTCGACACCGAGCTCATGCTCGCGGACGACCCGTTCTGGGTCAGTTCGCCGGAGACCGCGGCTACACAGATCGCTCGAGCGATCCGGCGGGAGCGCTCGCACGTCTACGTCACCCGGCGCTGGCGGCTGGTCGCGTGGCTGTTCGAGGCGTTGCCCGAGCCGGTGGTTCGGCGAATAATGACCTGAGTCTGCGTCGAAGCGCGAGGCTGCTCACTCAGGAACAGAATCGGTTGCAACTCACTCGAGCCCGAGCACCGCGGGCCGCTCGAGTTCGAGGTCGTACTCACCGACCGCCTCGACCTCGACGGTCGGCCAGTCGTCGGCATCGCTGCCAGCGTCCGTCAACGTCTTGAAGCCGTCGTCCGAGACCAGAACGGTATCCTCGCTCTTGGCGCCCTGGACGGTCGGATTCCAGGCGTAGGCCATCGGCGCGGTCACGGGCGCTTCGTGGTCCGGGGTCGCGATCCACTCGCGTCCGGCGAAGCCGGCGGCACCGCCCTGGTGGTGGTGCTCCCACTCGCCGGCGTGGCCGAGGGCGTCGTAGGCCGTCTGAATCTCGGCGAAGACGTCGCCGGCGGTGCCGCCCGCCGCGGCAGCGTCCCGGGTCGCGGCCAGCGCGGTCGTCTCGACCCGGGCGGCGTGACGGTGGCGCTCTTCGAGCCACTCCGGCGGGTCGAAGGCGACGGCGCGGGTGCAACTGGCGTGCAGGCCGTGGCGCTGGGTGGTCACCGAGACGAGCGCGTAGTCGCCGAACTCGACGGGTTTGGGGGTGTAGTGGCGGTATTGCTGCGCGCGTTCGGAACCACCGACGAGGACGACGGGCGCCTCGATGTTTCGGGCGGCGAGTGAAACCGTGAGCGCCGCGGTGACCTCGTCTTCGGTGTCATCGGGCTGGAGCTCACGGCAGACGGCCTCGACGGCCGCCGCCGTCTCTCGGCCGAGGTCGCGGTAGCGCTCGCGGTCGGTCGCCGTCAGCGGCTGGCGAACCGTCGTGGGATCGAGGCGCTCGAGGCCGGGGACGTCGACGTCCGCGGCTGCTTGGCCCTCCACGCGTTCGGCAATCGCCTCGACGAGCGAGCGTTCGTACCAGGGGAACGATTCCCGGGTTACCGATACACCTGCGGCCTCGAGGTCGGGCAGTTCTTCCTCGTAGAGACGGTCGATCTCGATGGTATCAGCCAGCAGTGTCACCTCGTCGCCGTCGTAGCCGAGGGCCCCGACGCCGAGGTCGCCCTCGCGGTCGACGACCGAACTACCGCCGCTCAGCCACGCGAACGAGTTCGGGCGGGCGAACCAGACTGACTCCAGGTCGGTCGCCTCGAGAGTGGCGTCCAGTCGCTCGAGTTTTTCCATGCCGGTGGGTCGGGTGGCGGGTTCTTGAATCCGACGAAGGGCGCGTCTCGGTGTCGCTGACGCGCCGCATCGATGGTGTTCGGCCCGGTTCCCACGCGGTGGGACGAACGCGGACGATTCAAATACGGGCGCACCCAATCACCGCTTAGAGACCGTGTCGTACGATACTCACACGTCCGATTCCTCGCGTTTACCGATCGACCTCGGTCGACGGGGGTTCTCCGCCCTGCTCACCGTGACGGTCGCGCTCGTGGCGGGAACGATCGTTCTCGGCGTCGCCACGCGAACGACCGGTTCGGGGCTGGCCTGCGACGCCAACTGGCCGGTCTGTGACGGCGGCTTTCTGAACCTGCTCCCGCAGGGACGGCCGAGCTTCTGGGAGTGGTTCCATCGCCTCGTTGCGATGTTCGCCGGGTTCGCCATCGTCGCCTCCGCACTCGTCGGGTACTTCGACGAGGCCGTCGATCGACGGATCACGGGCCTCGTGGTGGCCGGAGCGCTGCTCACGCCGATCCAGGTGCTGCTCGGCCGAGAGACCGTCCTCACCTACGAGTACGAGATCCTCAACCTTCACTTCTGGACGGCCATCGTGATCTTCGTCTGCTTCGTCCTCGCACTCGTTATCGCCCTGCGCCATCGCCTTTCGGGTCGACACCTCGTCGCCGCACTCGTCGTCGCGGCCCTCACGGTCCCGGCCCAGGTGATCCTGAGCCCGCTGTTCATTTCACAGAACACGCCCACGACCCTGACGATCCAGATGGTGTTGCTCCTGACGCTCGTCGGCGCCGTCGTCTTGGCGACGGTCGTCGGCCGCGCTGTTCTCGAGAGACGGTTCCCTCGCGTGGCGATCGGTGCGGGCGTCGGACTGACCGCAGTAACGCTGTTCCTCAGCCGCGAATCCGTGATGACTGTCTCGTCGGCACTCGACCTGCTATACGTGCTCGCCGCGGGCGCCCTGATCGTGGCGCTCCTCGCCGGAGCCTGGGCGAGTCGAGCGGAGCTTCGGGGTGGACAGTCTGGAGCGTCGCGTTCGAGTTGATTCGCGCCGTCGCGCCGTTTCCGTCGAGGGTTCGAGCGTTCGAACGTTCGTGTCGTTACCGTCGAGCATCCAAACGTTCGAGCGTCCGAGTCTGACCCGTCCGGATTTCCGCCTCGAGAACCCTTTTCCACCGCGCTCGCTAGCCTCGAGACATGGACCTCTCCATCGTCGACCTCTCGCCCGTTCGCGAGGGAGAGACGGCAACCGACGCCTACGAGAACACGATCTCACTCGCGAAGTTGGCCGAACGAGTGGGCTACGAGCGGTTCTGGGTCGCCGAGCACCACGGGATGGCCGATTCTATCGCAGGGACGACCCCCGAGGTTTTGATCGGCCACCTCGTCGCCCGAACCGAGGAGATCAGGCTCGGGTCCGGAACGGTCCTGCTCAACCACTACAGCCCGTTCAAGGTCGCCGAGGCGTTCGGCGTCCTCGATTCGCTCGCTCCCGACCGGATCGACCTCGGCCTCGGCCGCGCGACCGGAATCCCAGCCGCCGACAGCGCGCTCCAGACCTCGCGGGTGAGCGAGAATCCCGACCGCGATCACGCCGAGAAGATCGAGGCCGTCGCGAACCACCTCTACGACGGGTTCGGGGACGACCACGCCTACGCCGACCTCACCCTGGCGCGATCCGGCGCCGGTCCGCCCGACCTCTGGGTACTTGGCTCGAGTCCCTCGAGTGCGAAGATCGCGGGCGAACTCGGCCTCCGCTACTGCTTCGCGGCGTTCATCAGGCCGACGTTCGCCGAACGCGCGTTCGAGGTCTACCGGGACGCGTTCGAGCCCTCCTCGATCGGCGCTGGACCCGACGACCCCCACGGAATGTTGGCGATCAACGCCGCCTGTGCCGAGACTGATAGGGAAGCGGCCCGATTGCGAGCGACTGCGGAAGCCTCTTACAAACGGATGCAACGCGGCGTCGTCGGCTCGATGCCGTCGGTCGAGACGGCGATTTCGGAACTCGGCGATGTGCCCGAGCCGACGCCGGCCGAACTCCAGGACGGACAGTGGCCGCGGGCGATTTCGGGCGATCCGGACACGCTGGCAGGGCTCCTCGAGCAACTGACCGACCGCGTCGGCGTCTCCGAGGTGATGGTCCAGAACCTCGTCGCCGATCACGAAGACGTATTGCGATCTCACGAACTCCTGTCCGAGGGCGTCGGCCTCGAGTGAGACGATCACCTCGTCGCACACTTGCGGTGGGACGATTCAATGCGTGATTTTTATCCCTTCGATAGCTGATCGGCGATCAGAACCCGATGCAACGTTCGATTTCTCGGTCAAGTTTTATCCCGCGTTCCGTAAAACGAGCAGTACTCGTGAGTACTGGTTGATCAACACATGCGTTTTCTCGAAGTTTTACCGCTGGTGTTCGTGATGGTCGCGGGTCCACAGATCCTCAGTGCTATTTTCCTCGCGACGAGCGAGAACTGGCGACAGAATTCCGCGGCCTTCGTCGCCGGTGCAGCCCTTTCCATCTCGCTCGTCGTCATGCTCGCGTATACGTTCGGGACCGGCGCTCGCAGCCAGGGCGCGTCGAACACGACGCTTACAGCCGTCGTCCTCGCCGTACTCCTGTTCGCGATGGTCAATACGTACCGAACGCGAGAGGAGGCCGAACCGCCGCGGTGGATGGGAAAGCTCGAGCGGGCGATGCCGCGGTTCTCGTTCAGACTCGGATTTCTCCTCATGGGCTTCTTTCCGACGAATATCCTCACGTCGATCGCCGTCGGTTCCTACC
Source organism: Natronosalvus rutilus (assembly GCF_024204665.1). NCBI lineage: Archaea > Methanobacteriati > Methanobacteriota > Halobacteria > Halobacteriales > Natrialbaceae > Natronosalvus > Natronosalvus rutilus. The sequence goes on from NZ_CP100355.1 coordinate 2,715,645, forward strand.
TCGCAGCACGCGAGGCGCCGTGGACGGATGCCGTCCCGTTTATCCTGGCCACGCTCCTGGTCCTAGCGCTCCCGTCGCTGATCCTGGTCGGGTTCGGAGAGCGGGCTGAATCACTCCTGCCCAGGGCCCGCGACTGGATGAATGCGAACTCGTGGGTCGTCAACGAAGCCGTGATCGTCTTCTTCATTGTCATGGCAGTGAACAATTTACTGGGTTGAACGTTCGGGTTTCGACTGTCGATAAGATCGTTCGATCGTCATCGGTCACAGACACGAGTATTCACATTCAGTCAGATATTCTGTCTGAGACGTTTGACTCTTCGTAATTGCTGAGGTGCCCTTTATTCCCGCTGCCAGCCTATGTATAGAGTGACCATGAAATTGAATTGGACAGCAATCGCAACCGGTTTCGTCGTAACGTTCCTCGTCGCCGTCATCAGCGGACTGCTCGTCGCGGGTTCTGAGCTTACCACATTGGCAATGTCGTGGACGGTCATCGGCATCGTCGGCGGACTCGCCGCCGGGTACGTTGCCGGCGGAACGATGACCAGTGGCGTCGTCCACGGCGGTATCGCGACCGTCGTGGGATCGCTCGTCACGCTGGTGATCGCAGTCTTCACCACCTTGCTCTTCGCGGGCCTGGTCCCGGCGTTCGGCGTGTCCGTGGGCGGCCTGCTCCTGATCGCCTTCTACGCCGTCCCCGGCGCTATCGGCGGCGCGGCCGGGTCGTGGGCTCACACTCGCCGGGAGGCCCGGCGGATGGCCGGCGTCCGCGCGTGAGTACGTCACTCGAGACGCCGAGTGACTAGCGCACCAAGCCGATTTTTTCGACCGTACGCTGTCTCAACTGAGCCAGAAACTCTCGTTTCTACTGACGTTGACAGTCATCGCGCCTCGAAGGGCCGAATACTGGTATCGAACCGACTGCAACCGGAAGGTACGCTCGTTCCGTATCGTCACCCGTCGAGGGCGCGCGGTGACGGGCTACAATCCACCCGTGACGACGCCGATCGACAGCACGCTCGCGGCGACGCCGAGCGCGAAAAGACCATAGTTCGCGATCGGGTTCTTCGCGGTCGTAACCCGGAGCGAGAAGTGATACGATGAGAGTGGCCAGAAGGGAGTGATTCCCATCGGCGTCAACGCGTCGGCCAGCAAGTGCGAGCCGAGCGACAGTGCGGTAACGCCGTAGACGAACCCCACGACGGTCGGGTCGGGCGATCCCATCGTCACCTCGAGGGTCGCGTAGGCCGCGCCGGCGACCACGGCCGGGACCAGGAGGACGAATCCGATCGTGTGGGTGATCCCGCGGTGGGCGACGAACGGCAGACTGTGGTCGCAGTCCGGAAGCGTCGAGAAGGAGAGACAGATGACGGCGCCCAGGAGGGCGACGAACTCCTCGCCGGCGAGGCCGAGCCAGATAGCGACGGGCGCGTAGAGGAGGAGGGCAACGCCGTAGTGACCGAGTTGGTACATGGACCTCTACTCGATGGCACGAACAGCCGTGGCATAATCCTTCTGAACGATCCGTTTCGATGGCGATACGCGTCCCGGAGCGACCCGCGTCCCGAAATGCAGGATACCGGTGGACTCGAGGTGCCGTCTGACCGTTCGAACCCGGAACGTTTTCCTCGAGGCGCCCGTCCTCGAGACCATGACCGACGTCGATCCGATGACGCGATTTCCGGTGCCAGACGTGGACGAGCTCCCTGAAGACCTGCAAGAGCGCATCGAGGAGGAGACCGAACGCGCCGGCTTCACGCCGAACGTATTCCTCGCCTACGCCTACCGCCCGTCGCATTTCCGGGCGTTCTTTCAGTACTACGACGCCCTCGTTGAGGACACCGAACTCACCCGACTCGAGGTCGAGATGATCATCGTCGCCGTGAGTGGAGCCAACGACTGCTACTACTGCAACACGGCTCACGGGGCGCTCGTTCGCCTCTACGGGGACGATCCACTGCTCGCGGATCAACTCATTTCGAACTACCGGAACGCCGACGTCAGCGACCGCCACCGGGCGATGCTCGACCTAGCGGTCGCGCTCACGACCGACCAGGCGACCGTCGAGGATACGGACCTCGAGGCACTCGAGGAGCACGGATTCAGCCGTGAGGCAATCTGGGACATCGGCTCGGTGGCGGCGTTTTTCAACCTCTCGAACCGGATGGCCCAGCTCGCGGACATGCGACCGAACGAGGAGTTTCACACGCTGGGTCGTGAATAGTTGCCGCGCGGTGATCGATGTTTGTGCACGCCTCTGTCGAAACCCTTCGATCCTGGCAGGGGTCGCGTGCTGAACGCACAGCGCGAATGCGGCACGAGAGTTTGCTCGATCACCGTAGTGGTGGGCGGTTAATACAGAGAAGTCACAGATCAATGCCAATTGGCCGCAGCCTTTTCACTGTTCGGTCAAAATCATCTATGATGGCTTCAGACAGTGCGCAGGAGGATAGGCTGGTAACCATATTACTGGTTGAACCAAACCCCGGGGATACCCGTCTCTTTACGGAATCGTTCAAAGATGCGAAACTCAAGAATAGTCTCTACACCGTCGCTGATGCTGACGCAGCCCTCGATTTCGTCAATCAGCGGAGAGAGTATGCAGACGAACCGCGTCCTGATCTCATCCTGCTCGAACCCAAGTTACCTGGAAGAAGTGGTACGGGCGTACTAGCTGAACTGAAGAATGAACCCTCACTCCGTAAGATCCCGGTTGTTGTCCTCACGAGTTCGGAGGTTGGAGCGGACATTTTCAAATCGAAGGGGCTCGATGTGGATCACTTTGTCCAAAAGCCAGTTGAACCAGAGGATTATATCGGATTTGTCCAGGAAATCGAGGGATTTTGGATGGCGCTCATTCAAGAGGAACCCGAAGAAGCCTGAGCACCTACTGGTGATTCGATATCTGAGTTCTTCACGTGTGGTATAAAAGGACGATACTATGCCACGGTCAGTACGCACGTGTGGTGTGCGGCTACCCGCACCGTGGATACAGCACAGCAGTACAAACCTATCACCCAGAGGGGGGTGAACAGAGCTTTTGCACCTACTCCGTGACGGGATCGAGATCCCGCCCCGACTCGAGTTCGTCGAACAGCGCGGTGACCCGTCGTCGGACGTCCTCGCGAATCTCATGCACTCGCTCGGGTGATTTCCCGTGAGGATCCTCGAGGTCCCAGTCGCGAACGTCGACCTCGGCGTTGAGGTCGAGCGTCGAACAACCCATCGTCGCCACAACGTCGCAGGACTCGAGTTCGTCGGTGCTGATCGACGTCGGCGTCCGGCCAGCGAGGTCGAAGCCTTCCTCGGCCATGGCTTCCTGTACTTCGTCGTGGACCTCGTCGGCCGGACGGGTTCCGCCGGAGAGAATCTCGACCTCGTTCTCGAGGCCGCGGACCGCACGCTCCCGTTCGGCGTAGGCGGTCGCCATCTGACTACGGCCGGCGTTCTGGACGCATACCAGTGCGATTCGCGTCATGGTCGACGTGGTCGCTCGAGGAACCTAACGGTTCGTACGAGCCGAACGGTGTGATACGGTAGCATAGGGAGTCGAGAGCGGCGACGTTTCGACGGGAACAGTCGGGTGTTCATGGGGGAATAATACGAGGGCGGCTCGACCCGTGAACGTCGACTCAGCGCGAGAAGAAGCCGCGAAGTCGAGCGAGCAGTCCGCTCGAGTCCGCCTGGTCGTCGGCTTCGTCGCTCGAGGGAGCAGCGTCGTCGACCCCGTCGGAAGGGGGCGATACCGTCGGCCCGGACGCCGCGGACTCGGACGCCTGGTTCGTCTCGAGGTCGTCGAGGGAGAGGTCGATTTCGTCGATGTCCGGGGTTCGCTCGCGGCCCTCGCCGGCCTCAGCGGCCCGGACGTCGGCGCCCGTTACGGCTCCGCGTTCGATGCGACTCGAGAGGGCGTCCTGGGTCGGGGTGCTCGCAGTCGGTACGTCGTTCTGCGGCTGCTCGGGTTCCATTTCTCCATCGGCCCCTTCGGCGGTCTGGGTCTGTTCGGCGTCTCCGTCGGCGTTCTCCGTCCTCGCTTCTTCGACGTTTTCTTCCCCCGCTTCTTCAGCGTTCCCCGTCTCCGCCTCTTCAACGTTCTCTCTCCCCGCTTTTTCGTCCTCCTCGAGGCTCGCCTCGTCCTCGAGTTCTCCTCTCGAGTCAGCGGACGGCCCGGACTGAGTGCGAGTGTCGCCAGTCGCTCGAGGGCTCGAGTTGCCGGCGTTCGTCTCGTTCAGCGAGTTGAGAATGTCGTCGACGCTCGTGTTCGAGACGACCCGTTTCGGCCCGCCGCCGGGTCCCTCACGTTCCCTTTCACCCCCCTTTTCCCTCGGGCCGTCGTCTTCGCTTTCGGCCCCCTGGTCCCCCGAGTCGTCGCCCGCGCCGTCGTGCTCGCTCATTGCTCACGCCTGGCGCTCGAGTCGGCATAAATTTTCCCCGTTCGAGGGGGACGAAACTCGCCCTTCGCTCGCCTGTTGGGTCTGCGGTCACGGCTACGTGGGGACGAGTCGCGGTCGAGACATCACCACGTTGATGACTGCCCCCAGCAGGATCAGGATCCCGGCGAAGTAGAGCCAGGTGACGAACAACAGGATGGCGCCGATCGCCCCGTAGGCCTCGTACTGCCCGGCGTTCGCGGCGTAGAGCTGAAAGCCGGCCTGGAGGATCACCCAGCCGATCGCTGCGAAGAACGCGCCCGGAATCACCTCGCGAAGGTCGACGGGAATCGGCGGCAACACGTAGTAAAGTGGCAGGAATACCAGGAGGAGCCCCAGGAGCAAGCCGAGCCAGCTGAGGACCCCGACGTAGGGAACCCGCCCGGCGAGGAGGCCGATCACCGCCCCGATGAGGATCATGAGCAAGAGCGCGAGGACGATGGTCAAGATGACCGTGATCCCGTCGCGAATCTGCTCGAGCAGGGAGTTTTCGGCGACGGTGTCGTAGACGCGGTCGAACGCGAGGCTCAGCCCGCGAAAGACCTTCAGTGCACCCCATATCGAGACGGCGAGGGCGACGACGGTCGCCTCGGTTCGTCCCGATTCGGCGGTGAGCGCCTCGAGCACGAGGTCCTCGCCGGCGTCGGGAAGGAAGTCGCCAGCCAGCATGATCAGGTCCTCCGCGACCTGCTGGCCGCCAACGAGGGTACCAACGACGAGCGCCAGCACGATCATCGGAAAGAGCGAGACGAACGCGTAGTAGGCGAATCCGGCGGCGAGGAACGTTATCTCTCGCTCTTTTGCGGTGCCGACGACCCCTCGTACGATAGTACGAACGTCGCGGTCCGACTGGTGGCTCATGCCGTCGGCTTCCACGAGGAGAACTTAAGGGTATGCGAAGTATCGGCGACGAAGGTGTTACCAGTCGAAGGTTTTGCGCACCGTACAGAAGTTATGGGTCGCGAACACCCGCCCGTCGTCGGCGATGTAGACGCCGACGCCGCCCCGGTCCCAGCCGTCGATTTCGTCGCTCTCCTCGAGAATCGTCGCCCGGTGTTCCTCTGAGTGCATCCACTGCTCGACGAGCCCTTCGGCGAGTTCGTCCGCAGTCTGGTACTCGACGTGTTCGCCGTCGTGGGAGCGTTCGACCGTCGTGCCGACGCTCGTGAGTGCGATGTTCTCCCCATACGCTCGGCAGTAGTCGGCGACGTCGCCGAACCGGTCGTACGGCGACTCGCCGTCGGCGTTGACGTGGGCGAATCGGTCGTCCGCGTGCATGTCCTGGCTGTGGGCGCGGGACACCGAGGCAACCGTCCCGTCCCACGCGAGCGGCTCGAGGTCATCTTCGGCGCGTCGCTCGTTGACGAGTTCGTGAACCCGGTCCTCGACGGCGCTCGAGTTGACTCGTTCGGTGTCGGTTTCGTAGCTCGAGTGGCCCTGATCGCCCGGGTCGGTGACGGGCGGATTTCGGTCGCCCGGTTCCGGTGGCTCGACGGAGGGGCCGAGTTCGTCCTGGACGAACGCGATGGCCTGCGGGGCGAGCAGTACCCCCGCGAGGACGACCGCGCCGATCAGGACGACGGTCATCACGAGCGACGTGAGGTTGAGACTGGCTCTGTTCGTCTGGCGCTCGCTGGACGACCTCGTCCGCTCGAGGCGGCGACCGCGTCTGCTCATGGGTGTACCTCCACGAAGGACAGTAACTAACTACCGATTGTGAGTGTCGTCGGCCGAGACAGATTGTGTCGAGGGGGTCGTTCGCGACGACGTACGGGCTACCTCTTGGCTGGCGATGGATCACCCTCTTCCAGGGAAGTGGACGCACTCGAGCCAAAAATCGTCTCGTGGAAGGCGATGACCAGACCGGGGACGACGGCCATGAACAGGTGTTCCTCGATCGGAATACCGCCGACTTCGTAACCCGTTCGCAGTTGAATGTCGAATACGCCGACCTCGAGCGTGTACCAGTCCCAGAAGTACGCGATGGGGTACAGCGCGAGGATAGTCACAGCCGCTCGTCTGAGCGCGCCGGCCCGTCGCAGCAATACGAACGCGACGGCACCCCAGAAAATCTCCGTTGCGAGGTAGGTATACCGGCCGAAGACGGAAATGTCTCGAGCCATGTCACGACCAGGATGGCGGTACATAAAAACACCCGGTAGTCACGGGTTACATGGCCGGGCGGTACGTTAAATAGTCCAGCGAGAGAAGGGGCAAGTGGAACGATGAATATCGCCGATATCGCCACCACGGAGTACATCGAGGTCGACGTCGGGACGCGAATGGGGAAAGTCCGTTCGACCTTCGAGGACGGCAACCCCAAGGGGCTGATCGTAACCGACGACGGAGAGTACGCTGGCGTGATCAGCGAACGCGAGGTACTCCAGTCACACGTCGAAGACGACGCCAAGGTGGCGGCGTTGATCAAGCCGAGTCGCAACGACCCGGCGCCGAAAGTCGACCGGCACGAGGACGTCCGGGAGGTCGCCCGCATGCTCGTTGAGGGCAACACCAAGGTCGCGCCGGTGTTCGAAGGCGACAACCTCTGGGGCGTCATCACCGAGGACGACCTACTCACCGCCGTCCTCGAGAACCTCGACGCGATCACCGTCGGCGACATCTACACCACCGAGCCGATCACGCTCGCGGAGGACGACGGCGTCGGCAAGGCGATCAACCACCTGCGCGAACACGGTATCTCCCGACTCCCCGTGGTCAACGAGAACGGCTACCTGACCGGCGTCGTGACGACCCACGACATCGCCGACTTCGTCATCCGGGAGAACGAGCGCATGACGACTGGCGACCGCGTCGGCGACAACCAGCGGATGCTCGACGTCCCGATCTACGACATCATGAACAGCCCCGTAGTCACCACGACGGCCGACAAGACCGCTCGAGAGGCCGTCGAAACCATGCTCGAGGACGACTACGCCGGCCTCGTCGTCACGCCGACGGACGACGACCGCCTCATCGATGGCGTGGTCACCAAGACCGACGTGCTTCGGGCGCTGACGTTCACCGAGGAAGAGCACATGGACGTCCAGATCACGAACATCTCGCTCATGGACACCATCTCCCGGGAGTCCATCGTCCAGAGCATCGAGCAAGTCTCTGACAAGTACGCGGACATGCAGGTCCACCACGCCCACGTTCGCTTCCACGAGCACAAGGAGAAACTCCGTGGCACGCCGCTTATCCAGTGTCAGATCCGCCTCCGGACGAACAAATCCCAGGTTGCCGGCTCCGGCGAAGGCTACGGTGCGGAGAATGCGTTCAGGGTCGCTCTGGACAAACTCGAGCGAAACGTCCTGGAGCTCAAGGGCGTCCGGAGCGACGAAGAGTACCGCGGGCAGTTACTCCGAAAGTTGAACGAATTGTAGGGCCAGGGCTCGACTCGAGCGAAAACCGCACAAATCAAAAAATTTGTCACGTTACGGCTCGCCGCGCGCGGCGACTGAGAACGGAAGACGCTACGGTCGAGCGTCGTCGGCGCCCTCGAGTCCCGACCCCGTGATCCGGAACGTCGCTGATTCGCCCGCCGGTTTCGAACGGTGTTTCGTGAGCGTCGCCCGCCGGTTGCCCCCGCGGAATCGCTCGAGACGGAGCACCACGCCCGTCCAGTGCTCCAGGGTGTTCCCCCCGAGCGGACGCGTCCGGTCGCTATCGGGGTCGGCAAATACCTGGTTCGTGACGACCACCGCGAGGTCGTGTTTGCGCGCGAGCGAGAGCAGGTGGGTGATCTGGCTGGCCACCTGCCGAAGGGCGTCGCCCGCGTCACCGTCTTCGGCGCGCTCGATTCGGTAGAAGCCGGTCGCGCTGTCCAGGACGATCAGGTCGGCCTGGGTCGCGAAGTCCGCCGCGTCGCGCACGGCCTCGGCCTGTTCGTCGAAGTCGTAGGCGTCCTCGATGATGATCCGGGAAGCGACCGACTCGACGTCGTCGGTACGAGCGGAGAGGAGCTGTTCGAATCGGTCGACCGAGACGCCCTCGGTGTCGATGAAGACGGCCGTACCACCGTCGACGGCCGTCTCGACGGCGGCCGACAGCGCGAGGTTCGTCTTCCCCGACGCTGGCGGGCCGTACACCTGGGTGACGGCGCCGCGTTCGAACCCGCCCTCGAGCAACGCGTCGACCGGGGGACAACCGGTCGATATCGCCTCGTCGTTCACGCGCTCAGTTGGGAGGTAGCGGGCAAAAACCCCCCGGAACCGATCGCTCGTCCGGAGACGGAGCAATTTATTCGGTGGCGGTCGAAGCACGGCTATGATCGTCGTCGCCACCGCGGACTTCGAAGTGTATCACGAGGTCGTCGCCGACCTTCGCGAGCGAGGCGCGACGTTCACGACGATCGAGCCCGACGATCCGCTTCCGTCGAAAACCGCCGTCGTCCTCACCGGCGCGGAACACGCCGAGTCGTTCGGGGACACCGACGCGCCGACCATCGTCGTGGACCCCGACGACAGCCGACAGGCGGTCGATCAGGCGCTCGCGACCATCCGTGGCGAGCACGGCCGAACCGTCGTCGGCGTCGATCCCGGACGTCAACCCGGCATCGCCGTGCTCGCAGGGGAGACCGTCGTCGCCGCGTTCCAGGTGCCGCTGGGTGACGCCGTCGACGTCGTTCTCGAGGAGGTCCGCGGGGACGACGCCGTCGACCCGGTCGTCCGCATCGGCGACGGATCGCGCCTCGAAGGCGCCAAACTGATCAACGAACTCGAGGACGTCCGCGTCGAGATGGTCGACGAAACGGGGACGACGCCGTACCTCGGAACCGGTGCCAGAGGGATGGGTGACGTCCTCGCGGCGGTGAACATCGCCCGTCTCGAGGGAGAGGCGATCGACACGCGCGAGATCGAACCGACGCCGGGGGAGCTACAGGTGATCAAGGACCGCTCGCGCGAGCGAAGCGAGACGAACCGGGCGATCGACGAGACCCTGGCCAGGCGGGTCGCGAGCGGGGAGTTGACGGTCGAAGAGGCGCTCGCGGTGCATCGAAACGATGTCGACGGCAGCGACGGGGGAGACGGGAGAGACGGGGGAAACGGGGGAAACGGGGGAGACGGCGGCGACGCAAACTGATTTCGAGGTCGTGACTCGAAGTCGTAGCTCGAGGTCGCGTATAGAGCCATCACACCCAATGATATAAAATACATAGTGAATTACTCCAATCAATACATCGATTGCTATAGTAGTTATAGTTTCGGCATCAGGGCGAATTATCTGCCCAGAACGCCCGCTCCGCTCGAGCCACGATCGACTGAATCGGTTCGCCGGTTTCGGCAGCGACGGCCGCGGCGTCGTCGTATTCCGCGCTCACGTCGTAGACATCGCCGGCCTCGTCGCTGGCCACCTTGACCGTCACCTCGTAGGCGTCGCCGCCGACTTCGAGCGTCACCGTCTCGAACGCCCGCCGAGCGACCCAGCGGTGGGTGACGCCGGCGTCGCGGATCCCGAGGGTTCCCGTCTCCTCGGCGAGTTGCCGGGCGACGCGTTCCCTGTCGGCGGGTCTGCAGATCACCTTGACCAGGTGGCCCGGCCGGGACTTCTTCATCGTAACCGGGACGACGGAGACGTCGCGCGCGCCCGCGTCTGAGAGCGTCTCCTGGAGACCGCCGAGCACTTCGGGGGTCGCGTCGTCGAGGTTCGTTTCGAGGACGGCGATGTCCTCGCGCTGGAGGCTTCCGCGAGTCGTCCCGACCAGCGCGCGGAGGACATTCGGGTGTGGATCGAGGTCGTAGCCACCGGCGCCGTAGCCTGCGTCTTCGATGGTCATCGTCGGCAGGGTCTCGACCCCCTCGGCGACGTGGGCCAGGATAGCAGCCCCCGTCGGCGTCAGGAGTTCCGCTTCGACCGGGCCACCGGAGAGCTCCCAGCCGGCCCGCTCCGTGATCTCGAGGACGGCCGGGGCGGGGACCAGGTACTCGCCGTGGCTCATCGTGACGGTGCCGCCGCCGGCCGAGATGGGCGTCGTGACGACGCGATCGACCTCGAGGTCGTGTATCAGTAGGACGGCACCGACGACGTCCGCGATGGCGTCGTCGGCGCCCACCTCGTGGAAGTGGATCGACTCGAGGTCGGTTCCGTGGACGCTCGCTTCGGCCTCTCCGAGCCGTTCGAAGATGGCGAGGGCGTCGGCTTCGACCGCATCCTCGAGATCCATGTTTCGGACAATGTCGCAGACCTCGAGGTAGCTCCGGTGGGGGCCGTGGCCTTCGGCGTGGACGTGACCGTCGTCTCCATGGTTGTGGTCGTGGTCGTCGTCTCCGTGGTCGTGGCTGTGATTGTGGCCGTTACCGTGGCTGTGATTGTGATCGTGACCATGGCCATTATCGGCGGCGTGACTGTGCTCGTCTTCTTTGCCGTGGTGATGGTGACCGCCCGTAACCTCACTTCCCGAACCTTGCTCGTGCACACCGTCGTCCTTATGCTCGTCCCCGCGCTCTCTATCGTCGTGACGGGCCGCCCCGAGGTGGGCGTCCTGGCTGCTGGAGGTGGGGATCACGACGTCGACTGCCGTCGCGTGAATCCCACACTTCGAGGTGTGCCCGATACGATACTCGACGTCGAGCGCGTCCTCGATGGGCTCGAGGGCCGCCCGGTCGGCCCCGGCGGCGAGCAGGGCGGCGAGCAGCATGTCGCCGCTGGCGCCCATCCGGCCGTCGAAAGCGAGCAGTCTCCTGGTCATAGCTAGGACGGCGGGCAGCGTGACCAAAAACCCACGCACTCCCACGCAGGGAAAGGCCGTCGTTCCGTCTCGGAAAACGACCGATGCCGGTACATCTATGTAGCTCCCTGACTCAGTCTCATATGACAGGCGCTAGCACAGGTGCGTTCGCGGTTCGATGCGTCTGCTGTGAGCAAAACACCTATCCGACACCGAGTCGGAGTCAGGAACATCCCCGTCTACCCCAAACCATGAACGAAGTGCAACTGGAGGTCGCGAAAGCGTACCCGAACGACTCGGGCCGCGGCATCGCCCGTCTCGACCCGGACACCTTGCTTCACCTGAAGCTGAGTCCGGGCGACATCATCGAGATCGAAGGGTCGGAGACGACCGCTGCGAAGGTCTGGCGTGCGGACCGTCAGGACTGGAACACGGATACCGTCCGCATCGACGGGTTCACCCGCCAGAACGCCGACGTCGGCATCGGCGAACGCGTCACGATCCGGAAGGCCGAGGCCACGAAGGCGAACACGCTGGTGCTCGCTCCCCCGGAGGAGGCCTCCGTCCAGTTCGGCTCCGACGCCGCCGGCATGGTGAAACGCCAGATCCTCAAGCGGCCGGTCGTCGGTCACGACATCGTCCCCGTGATGAGCTCGACGAACCACCCGTTCATGCGCTCGCCGGGCCAGGCGATCCCGCTGATCGCCGTCGAAACCGATCCCGAGGGCGTCGTCCTCATCACCGAGGACACCGACGTCGAACTCCGCGAGGAGCCCATCTCGGGCTTCGAGAAGACCGGCGGCGGGATCACCTACGAGGACATCGGTGGGTTGCAAAACGAGATCCAGCGCGTCCGCGAGATGGTCGAGCTGCCGATGAAACACCCCCAGATCTTCAAGAAACTGGGGATCGAGCCCCCGCAAGGGGTGCTCCTGCACGGCCCGCCGGGGACGGGCAAGACGCTGCTCGCGAAGGCCGTCGCCAACGAGACCTCCGCCAGTTTCTTCTCCATCGCCGGCCCCGAGATCATCTCGAAGTACTACGGCGAGTCCGAACAACAGCTCCGCGAGATTTTCGAGGACGCCAGCGAGGAGTCCCCCGCGATCATCTTCATCGACGAACTCGACTCAATCGCCCCCAAGCGCGAGGACGTCACCGGCGAGGTCGAACGCCGCGTCGTCGCCCAGTTGCTGACTATGATGGATGGCCTCGAGGCTCGCGGTCAGGTCATCGTCATCGCCGCGACCAACCGCGTCGACAGCGTCGACCCTGCCCTCCGTCGGCCCGGTCGGTTCGACCGCGAGATCGAGATCGGCGTCCCGGACGAGGTCGGCCGCGAGGAGATCCTGCAGATCCACACCCGCGGGATGCCCCTCTCCGACGACGTCAACCTCTCGCACCTGGCCGACGAGACCCACGGCTTCGTCGGCGCGGACATCGAGAGCCTGACCAAAGAATCCGCGATGAAGGCCCTGCGGCGGTACCTCCCGGAAATCGACCTGGACGAAGAGGACATCCCGCCGAGCCTGATCGACCGGATGATCGTCAAGCGCGAGGACTTCCGCGGCGCCCTCGCCGAGGTCGAACCGTCGGCGATGCGGGAAGTCCTCGTCGAGTTGCCGAAGGTCAGCTGGGACGACGTCGGCGGTCTCGACGAGGCGAAAGACCAGGTCAAGGAGTCCGTCGAGTGGCCCCTGCGCGAGCCACAGAAGTTCGAGCGGATGGGCATCGACCCACCCGCAGGCGTCTTGCTGTACGGGCCGCCGGGCACCGGAAAGACGCTCATGGCGAAGGCCGTCGCCAACGAGACTAACGCCAACTTCATCTCCGTGCGCGGCCCGCAGTTGCTCAGCAAGTGGGTCGGCGAGTCCGAGAAGGCGATCCGTCAGACCTTCCGGAAGGCCCGGCAGGTCTCCCCGACGGTGATCTTCTTCGACGAACTCGACTCGCTCGCCCCAGGCCGCGGCGGCGAGGTTGGGTCGAACGTCTCCGAACGAGTCGTCAACCAGCTACTGACCGAACTCGACGGCCTCGAGGAGATGGAGGACGTGATGGTGATCGGCGCGACGAACCGGCCGGACATGATCGACCCCGCCCTCCTCCGGTCGGGTCGCTTCGACCGACTGGTCATGCTCGGCGAGCCCAACACCGAGGGTCGCGAACGGATCCTCGAGATCCACACCGACGACACGCCCCTGGCCGCGGACGTCAGCCTGCGCGAGATTGCCGAGATCACGGAGGGGTACGTCGGCAGCGACCTCGAGTCGATCGGTCGGGAGGCGGCGATCGAAGCCCTTCGCGAGGACGACGACGCCGACATCGTCGAGATGCGCCACTTCCGGAAAGCGATGGAAAACGTGCGCCCGACGATCAACGAGGACATCCTCGAGTACTACGACCAGATCGAACAGCAGTTCAAGGGCGGTGGAAACCGGGTCGAACCCGGCACGGGTCGCCGGGGCAGTCGTATCGGGTTCCAGTAACGTACGGTCGTACGGCCGGCGTAATTCGGGTTCCCACCGGTCGTAATCGGTTCTTTCTCGCAGACGTCGAATCGACTCAACCCAGTAATCACGGCTTACACGAGTGAACTGAATCGATTCCACTGAAACGCAGTATCCGATATTTACGCGTCCACGGCGTAGGTATCGGCGATCAGGTAACCAATGCCAGGGCCTCGAGCGACACAGAACAGTCGCCTCGCAACCGACCAGGAAGCGCCCGGAGAAGCCGGTTCCACGCCCGAACAGGAAGGCGAGCGCAGATCCACGACCGAGAGTTTCATCGAGCGCCTCCGCGTTGCGAGTTTCTGGACGGCAATCGTACTGCCGATCGCGTACCTGCCGATACTGGCCATCAGTTCAGACGGGACACGAACGGGTTTGTTCGTCGCCCTGCTCGCCGTCCACCTGGTGGCGCTCTACGCCGGCCACGCGCACGAACTCGAGCGGTAGTTCGCAGTGCCAGTTTCGAATGGTGGTTCGCGGTACCAGTTTCGAACGGTATTCACACTGGTAGTTTTAAACGGAGGTTCGCGTTGCTAGTCCGTTCTACAGTCGTCGGCCACTCCACTCTGCATCGTTCATCCAATTCCTGAGAATGTCCACCCACCACAAAAGTCATGGTGACCGACTCGAATTCTCTCTATCATGGTCAATATCGATCCAACGGCCCTCGGACTCGAGTTCGGTGGTGGTGCAGCCATCGGCGCTCTCATGGGCTTCGCCGCGAAGAAAATCGCTAAACTTATCGCCGTCATCATCGGCGTGCAACTCGTCATATTCCGGTACCTCGAATCACAGGGCATCCTCATCGTCGATTGGAGCGCGCTGTCGAACGGACTGATCAAAACCTCAGAACACGCGGACCCGAGCTACCTCGAGTCGTTCATCTCGACGATGTCCGTCGGGGCCGGCTTCACGGCCGGCTTCCTGATCGGATTCCGTCGCGGATAACTGTTTTTTCGAATTTCGCGCGTCGAACGATCGCTACCGCGTGCTCAACTCCCCTTTGTCGCTGACGATCTGCGTCTCCGCTTCGCCGCTCGTGTTCTCGTTGACGACGTCGTAGAAGTCGTTCTGCAACCCCGCCGGGAACGTGATGACGCCAATCCAGGAGCCGTCGGGTTGCCACTCCTCACGCTCGAGGTCGCCGTACTGGCGGATCTTCGCCTGGGCACTCCCGGCGTATTCCGGAGGGATCTGGACGGCGATGGTGATCTCTTCGAACCGGATCGGGATCACGGGACGGAGGGCGTCGAGGGCGTCGTCGACCTGCTCGCTCGCCGGTTCCATCGGATCGACCGTGAATCCGGCCTCCTCGAGGGCGTTCTCGATCCGCTCGGGGGGATGGGGCGCGTCGTCCATCTGCGGGTTGATGGCATTTCGCGCGATGGTCGTGATCAGTTCCTTTCGCTTCTGTTCTTGCATCTCGCGGCGCTGGTCGGCCGTGATCTGGATCTCTCCACGTTTGATGACTTCGGGGATAATCTCGAGGGGATCCGTGGTGTCGAACACGTCCTCGAGGTCGTTCTCGGCCGGCCGGTCGCCCGTCGAGGCGTTGTCGAAGACGTCCTCCGCGGCGATGACGTCCTCGAGGTCGCCGTCGAACTCGCCGCGTTTGATCGCCAGTGCTGCGTCCGGGTCGACAAGCACTTCGAAGCGCGCGCCGTGTGACTCGAGTCGCGCGGTGACTGCCTCGTCGAGCGATATCATACCCGAAGATATCCGCGGGCGGTTACAAGAGTGTTTCCCGTCGGGCGGTAGCGATGTCGGGATGGGGACGAGGGCGGGGACGAGGCGGAGCAACGTCCTCCGCGGCGTGGGTCGCCGTCGCGATTGCGAAGGTTACTCGTCGCCGTCGCCTTCGGCTTCGTCGTCGCCTTCGTCGAGCAGTTCGTTCTCCACGAGGTACTCCTCGATGCGGTCGTCGTCGAACTGGACGAACGACTCCGTCTCGGCGTCGATCGTCGCCAGGCCGACTTCAGTGGGGAGGAGGGAGTCGTCGTTGACCGACGCGAGTGCCTCGAGCGCGAGCGCGACGCCGCTGTCGAGGTCCGCCTCCTCGTCGTAGTTCTCCTCGAGGAAGCCCTGGAGTTCGCCGCGTTCGGCGCCGACGGCGAGGGCTTTCCACTCGTAGGGCGTTCCCGACGGGTCGGTCTCGAAGAGGCGGGGTTCGCCGTTCTCGATGCCGCCCACGATGAGCGCGACGCCGAACGGGCGGGCGCCGCCGACCTGGGTGTACTGCTGGATGTGGTCGGTGATCTCTTTGGTCAGGCTCTCGACGCCGATGGGTTCGCCGTAGCGGAGGTGGTTGACCTGCGCGCGCCGCCGAGCGAAGTCGATGAGTTGGCGAGCGTCGGCGACGTGGCCAGCGCTCGCGATGCCGATGTGGTCGTCGGCCTTGTGGATCTTCTCGACGCTCGAGTCCTCGAGCAGCGGCGACGGGATCCGCTTGTCGACGGCCAGGACGACGCCGCCAGCCGTTCGGATGCCGATGCTCGCGGTGCCACGTTTGACCGCCTCGCGGGCGTACTCTACCTGGTAGAGTCGGCCGTCTGGCGAGAAGATCGTGATGCCGCGGTCGTACGCCTGCTGTTGGGCTTGTCCCTGCATAGTATCACGTTAACGTTAGATCGGAATCGAGGGGTGTCGTGGTGACGGTCGCGTCATCGAGTCGTGGTGAAACGGCGTCGGCACCGGTTCCATCGGGACGAGTGGCTGCTCCCGGATGACCGCTATCGGCACCAGTCATCGCCACAGGATGGAAACGACGCTCGTTCGCCCGACGACTCGGTCAGCGATGTCGAACACGACGAATCTCTCTACCCGACCTTACCGGCGGCGTCCTAAATAGTTTTCTTCCTCCGGCCTCGCTTACCGCGGTCCGGGGACGTATTCGTCGTGAGTGTTCCCCTCGAGCGTCGGGCTCGAGAAACAGGGAGGGGGGGGGTCGTCGATCGAACGCCCCATCACAGATGGGACTCGGCCGCCCGAATCGTTCCGCTCACGCCCCGAACCACCAGACCCAGCGGCGCGTCGTCGACGCTGTGGACGCAGGCGACCGCGGCTCGAGCGCGGTCGACCTCGCCGTGGCGGACGCGAATTATCGCCTCCCCGTTCCCTGTATCGGCGTCGAATCGGAATCGGACGACCGCCAGGTCGGCGTCCGCACTCCCCGGATCGCCGAGGAGGTTCTGGCCGGCGTACCAGACCTCCCGCTGGAAGGCCCGCCGACCAATAGCGTCGTCGGGCCGGGTCTCGAGGGCGACGGCGAGGTATCGCCAGCGCGGTCGGAGGTGTTTGGGGAGGTGTTTCATCTGCGTCGGCTCACGACTCCTGGTTCTCGGCGCGCTCGGCGACCAGGACACCGACCTGGTCGTGAACGCGCTCGACGGCCGTCAGCGAGAAGCCGGCGTCGGTGAACGCGTCTGCCAGCGTTCCGACCGTCGCCGGGTCGTCGACCGATGGGTCGTAGAACGGCTCGCTCGGATCCGGTTCGCCGAAGAACATCACGTCCCCGAGGACGAATCGTCGAGGCTCGAGGGCGGCGATGACGTCGATGGCTTCGCGCTTCTCGTCGTCCGCGAGGTGGTGCATGGCGAAGTTCGAGGTGACGATATCGACGGAGACGCGGTCGTCGACGTCGGGTTCGCGGAAGGTTCCGTAGTCGAAGGAGATGTTTTCGAGGCCGCGCTCCTCGGCTTTCGTGCGCGCTTCGTCCATCATGCCCTCGCTGATGTCCCGGCCGATCACCCGCTCGGCGTCGGGTGCGAGGGCGAGAGCGATCGCCCCGGTTCCAGCCCCGAGGTCGAGGACCGTCTCGTCGGATTCTGGGGTCGCGTGTTCGATAACCAGATTCGCGCACGCGCGGTATTCGTCGCTCTTCGAGTCGTCGTACTCACTCGCCTTCTCGTCGAATCGAGCCGCGTGATCCGCCACGCTTCGTTTCATATCGTCCACGTTCGACCCCCGGTTCAATGAACGAATCGGACTGGATCCGTCGGTTGCGCGCCGCGAGGGTTTTCCAGGCTTCGAGGCCGTCGACGATCCACTCGCGATCGAAGCCGAGTTCGACGCCGAGCGCGCAGAGTTCTCTGGGCGCCCGTACCTCGAGTGGCCCCTCGGGGTCGCCGCTGACGACGTACGGCGCGTCGTAGTAGTCGACGATCTCCTGGAGTTTGCGAAGCGACTGGATGGCCCGAACCCGGCGACCGCCCGTGGTTCGGAGGACGTCCGCAAAGGAGAACTCGAGGCGAACGCCGTTAGCTGCGGCGGCTTTCGCCAGGACGTGGTTGACGTCGCCGGAGCCGTCCATTGGATGGGCGAGCACGTCGACTTTGTCGGTTTCGACGGCGAACCGGTTGAGTGCGTTCGTGCCGCCGTGGATCGCCAGGACCGTGTACTGCGGTCGGTAGTTCCCCACCGAACCGCTGGCTTGGTGCGGGTCGTCGGCCCGAATTTCGATGCCGTCGACGACGTCGATGCCGTGCTCCTCTCCGAGTTCGTCGGCATCGAACTCGAGTCGCGAGCCGTCGTGATTACGAACGACCACGCCATCGAAGCCGTAACTTGCGGCAGTTTCGACGACGCGGGAGACGGCCTCGGCGTCCGTCTCGACCCCGTCGGCGTCGGCGTTCACGCGAACGGCCTCGTACATACGCGTCTCGAGGGACGGTGTTGACTTGTGGTTTGCGACCGTATACGTGGAGAATTGCTACCGATAAGAACAGCCCCGGACAACCGACGTGGCCGGACGCGGGGCTCGAGCATTGCGAGAGCCCCGCGTTTCGGGGGAGGGCAGGCCCCACACCAGTTTGTACCGCGAGCGAACGTGTGAGCGAGCGGACCGACGAGCGATGTGAGAGAACGGAGTGAACGAACGGAGGGAGGAGTGCTTTTGGTCGAGCTTTTACCGAGTGCCAGCGCGTCGTGCGCCAGCTACGCTGGCGTCGACGCGAAACAATCGCAGCGTAAAAGGTCGGTTCTCTAGTTCAGAATACTCTGAGCGACCGTCGCGAGCTGGCCGTTGTCGGCCTCGTCGAGGCGCTCGTCGCCGATTTTGAGGCGCAGTCGCGGACGACCGACGTCGATCGGGACCTTCTCGGTGTCGATCAGGCCCATGTCCTCGAGCTTGGTCTTCGTTCGGCTGAACGTCGCCTTGCTGGCGATGCCGACGTCCTCGCCCCACTTGCTGATGTCGTAGAGCAGGGCCTCGTTCTTCGCGGCCACGAGCAGCGAGATGGTCACTTCGTCCAGGCCGTCACCATCGCCGCGGGCGGTCTCGAGCGAGTTGAGGATCGCCGTGAAGTCCTCCTCGGCCTCGGCGCTGATCTCGTCGGTGAGGGTCTCGCGGACGCGCGTGATCGGCGGCGTCCGGAGGTTGAAGTCGTCTGCCTCCTCCCAGCGGCCGGCGTAGGTGTCGAACGCGGACTCGACGAACTCCTCGTCCTCGGTGACGAGCCCGCCGACGCGGTCGCCCGCGTGGACGACGGCGACGACGCTGTCTTCGGTGATGAGCAGGGAGTTTTCGGGGGCCTGCTCGAGGGTGCGCAGTTCGAGGGCGCCGTCGGCGATGAGGTCGGCGGCGTTCGAGGCGACGATGAAGTCGTCCATGACGTCCTTGAGCGTGCGGTCGTCTGCGAGCATGTGGACGGTCGGGAGGTCGCCGTCGAAGGCCGTCGCGACGGTGACGAACTCGTCGATGGCGTCCCAGGACGGGTTGATCATGTATACGTCGCCAGTCGTCTCCTCGAGGACGGACTCGAGGATATCGTCAATCTGGTGGTTGAGTAAATTCGAAGCCATGCGTATACACAAGTAATTGATCGCCAACTACTTAATATTATTGGCCCAAATTCCCCCAGACCTTGTGGTTAACGCCTAGATGAGGTGATTTTTGTCGCTTTTCTCGGCATTTCTCCCGATCGGCAGAGAGTTTAGCTAGCAAACCACATACAGAAAGCCGTCCGGCACCGGTCCGTACCGAAGTTCCATCGACAGTGACAAATAGTCCCCCACCCATGCTAGACAGTCACACAATAGCAACAGTTAACTTCCCTGAATGCCATTCCTGTTGTCGTATGGGTGTCACGGATACGCGACCGTGGGGACGAGAGCGAAGAACCGTCGAACAGTCGATCCAGGATTACGAGACGACGACCGACGCGTCCAGCCGAATCAGCACTTACGGAGGCCCCTGACCGCCAAACTCGCCGGCGAGTTCGGTCGACCAGTAGACGTCACCGTCGTAGATGACCGCGACGTTCGATTCCGCGAGAAACGCCGCTAATTCTGCTCGATTGAGCGTGAACGTCGCTGGTGACCCACAGAGGTAGCTGTACTCGTTGTCGGCCGCGTGCGGGAAGTAATAGAGGCCGTTGACCCGCGTGGAGTAACACTCGAGCTCGAGCAAGTAGCGGCCGTCCTCCAGTCGGTCGATGGTCGCCGTCGTCGGCAACTCGAGGTTGCCGCCCGTCAGCGCGTGCGTGCCGTCGCCGACGACGGCGTAGTCTTTTCCCATCATGATCCGTCGCCTGGCGAGCCGCATCGCGCGCTCGAAGCTGAAGCCGTGGACGAGGAGTTTCGCGAACGTCGCGCCCACCTTCAGCGCGTGGTCGTTGAGCACTTGCGTGAACGTCACCGCCCCCGCGACGCTCCCGCGTTCGATGAGTCCCATTCCCTCGTAGTACGAGCCACAGGCGTTGAGGAAGAACGTCTCGACGCGACACTGCTCGAGGCTCGAGACCGAGAGCGATCCGTCCGAGCACCGGAAGCCACCGGTCTCGCAGTGGCCGATGTAGTGGACGAACGCATGGTCGTCCTCGAGCATTCGCGCGAGGGCGTCGGTCGTGAGGTGTTCCTCGACGCGAACGTCGAGGGAGAGTTCCTCCGCTCGCTGCTGATAGATTTCGGCGACCCGTTCGCGCTCGCCGGCCATCTCGGGATCGTTCAGGACGACGCGGATCGACGTCGACTCGGTGTCGCGCTCGAGAAACCGGAGGCGATTCCGGTAGGCGCCGACGGTCGATTTGAACACGTCGATGGGGACGCCGTCTGCGAGCCAGCCGTGGACGCGTCCGCCCCGAAGTTCCGGCTTGACGATGTTGACGGACGCGACCTTCCCGGCCCCGGACGGCCCGCTGCGGTAGAAGTCGGTGAGCGAACGCTCGACCAGTTCCCGTCCCTCGAGCGCAGACGTCCTGGGCGTGAAGATCAGGCTGAGGCGGTCGAGCAGGTAGGGAATCCCCTCGACACTCGCGGCGTTTGGCTCGACGTACGTCGAGAGGTGCCACTCCGGCAAGCGGTGTTTGACCGCGGCGTAGGGAACGTCGAGATACGTCGATAGTCGCTCCTGGGGCGTCGCGTGGTACAACCGATCCGCGTCGAGGTCGAGGACGTCCAGGAGGCTCGATTCCGCGAGCGTGGTGCCGTAAGGTCCGGCGTTGCGAACGAGACAGTCTAGGAAGAACCACTGACGCAGGCACTGTTCGGCGTTGCGCTCGAGGTCGGGCATCGGCGCGAGTTCGTGCTCGCGGGCGACCGACGGGAGGCGAATCCGTGGCGTCGCGTCGGGTTCGGTCCTAACCGTCGCCTGCAGGTAGTATGCGAGCGGTGCCGTCACGAACAGCGTGTCGTAACACGGCGGGACGACGAGTTCGATGCCGGGCTGAGTCGCCTGCTCGAGGACCGAGTCGGGTGCCGAAAACGTGGGCCCGGTCTCGAGCAGCGGCGGATGACCGCGGAGCGTCGGGTACGTCCGATCAGGTGAGTCGGTCTTGATCGACGATGAGAGCGCGGAGAGGCCGCGAGCGAATCCGGCGGGCGTGTCGGGTATCGTGATCGTCTCGGCCGGAAGTTCGTGACGGCTCCGGAAGCCGAGGATGGTTCGCATGCGCTCGGGGAAGGAGACGATCAACGAGGAATAGTCCGGCGCGCGCTGGACGACAGCCTCTCCCGAGAACCGGAGGTAGGTCTTGATGCCCGTGTCGATGTCGAGGACGTACTCGCCGGGAGGAAGCGTCATCGAGTGTTGGTCCGGCTCGAGGTGGAATCGTTCGTCGCGGCCGAGCGAGAACGCGTAGACGACGGCGTGAGGGAATCGGAAGGTGGTAGCCGTCACCGCGACGGTGTCGTCGACCGGCCGCGAGATGTCTGGGCCGGGGCCTTCGACGTCGAGGCCGATTCCCTGCACGCGGAGTTCGGCGTTGTCCGCGTCGACGACTCGCAGGTGGGTGTCGTCGTCGGCCACCTCCCACTCTATCATTCGAGTTATTGAATCTCCGCCCGTGAAGTTAGTTGTATCGCCTTATTAGTTGTATATCTTCCATTTCCTTCTCTGGATCCGCTGTACGGTTCCGACCGTTCGCGGCCCACGTTGCCGGGGAAAGGTACACTTATACAGCGTCCGGGCGCCACTCGAAATATGGACCACGACCACGTCCGAGGGGTCGACCCCGTCGTCGCCGACGCGCTCGAAGGTGAGATCGAACGACAGCAGGACACGCTGTCGATGATCGCCAGCGAGAACCACGTCAGCCGCGCCGTTCTCGACGCCCAGGGGAGCGCGCTCACGAACAAGTACGCCGAGGGCTACCCCGGCGCGCGCTACTACGGCGGCTGTCGGTACGCCGACGAGGTCGAACAACTTGCCATCGACCGCGCAACGGAACTCTTCGGCGCCGAGCACGTCAATGTCCAGCCCCACTCGGGCACGCAGGCCAACCAGGCCGTCTACTTCGCGATGCTCGAGCCCGGCGACAAGATTCTCTCGCTCGACCTGACCCACGGCGGCCACCTCAGCCACGGCCACCCCGCGAACTTCACCGGCCAGCTCTACGAGGTCGAGCAGTACGAGGTCGATCCCGAAACAGGGTACCTCGATTACGACGGCCTCGCCGACCACGCCGCCGAGTTCGAACCGGACATCATCGTCTCGGGATACTCCGCGTACCCGCGAGAGGTCGAGTGGGAACGTATCCAGGACGTCGCCGAAGAGGTTGACGCGCTCCACCTCGCCGACATCGCCCACATCACGGGGCTCGTGGCCGCGGGCGTCCACTCCTCGCCCGTCGGCGTCGCGGACTTCGTGACCGGCTCGACCCACAAGACGATTCGTTCCGGACGGGGCGGCATCGTCATGACGAACGAGGAGTACGCCGACGATATCGATTCCGCCGTGTTCCCCGGCGGCCAGGGTGGTCCGCTCATGCACAACATCGCCGGCAAGGCCGTCGGCTTCGGCGAGGCCCTCGAGCCCGAGTTCGAGACCTACGCCGAACGGACGGTCGCCAACGCGAAGGCTCTCGGCGAAACGCTCGCTGACCACGGGCTCTCGCTGGTTTCGGGCGGCACCGACAACCACCTCGTGCTCGTGGACCTCCGGGAGTCCCACCCCGATACGACCGGCGGAGACGCCGAAGAGGCGCTCGAGGACGCCGGCATCGTCCTCAACGCGAACACGGTACCCGGCGAGACGCGCTCGGCGTTCAATCCGAGCGGCATCCGGGCGGGGACCCCGGCGCTGACGACCCGTGGCTTCGACGAGGACGATCTTCGAACCGTCGGCGACCTCATCGCGCGCGTGATCGATTCGCCCGACGACGAGGACGTGATCGCCGACGTGAGCGAGTCGGTCGACGAGCTCTGTGCGGCGAACCCGCTCTACGAGTGAGTCACTGAGCGGCTAATTTTTGAGCTGTGGGCGCCTTTCTGTGCATCGATTCGGGCCACGCAGTTGCTGCTCGAGCCGACTAGCGATCACCGCTCGAACCGACTCACGAGCGCGGCGACGACGAGGTAGGCTGGCAAGCAGATCGCGAGGACGGCGGTGACGAGTCCCCAGTCCGAAACGGTTAGCGGGATCGTCCCGAAGTACCGATTGAGCGGCGTGTAGAGCACGGCGAGCTGGAGCGCGATCGAGATCGTGACAGCGATCGCTAGCCACCGGTTCGAGAACGTCGGCGTCTCGCGTACCCAGCGGATAACGTAGAGCTTCTCGAACTCGAGGAAGACGAACGCCGTGAACACCATCGTCATCGCATATGGCGTCACTTCGGCAGCGCCCTCGAGCGTCCACAGCATGAGCGCGAGCATCACGACGGTGGTCACGGCCCCGAAGCCGCCGATCAGGCCGAGCATCTGCCGCTCGACGATGTCGCGGCCGTGGTCCCGCGGCGGGCGGTCCATCACGTCCGCGCTACGCGGATCGGCGCCAAGCGCGAGCGCCGGGAGCCCGTCGGTCAGAAGGTTGATCCACAGGAGCTGGACGGCCGGCAGGATCAGGTAGCCGTACAGGGAGGCGAGGAACACGAGCGCAACCTCCGCGACGTTGGCGCTGAGGAGGTAGGCGACGAACTTCCAGATGTTGTCGAAGATCGTCCGCCCGCGCTTGATCGCGCGCTCCATCGTCGCGTAGTTGTCGTCGAGCAGGACGATGTCCGAAGCTTGCCGGGCGACGTCCGTCCCCCGAATACCCATTGCGACGCCCACGTCCGCGTTCTTCAATGCCGGCGCATCGTTGACGCCGTCGCCCGTCATCGCGACCTCTCGCCCCCGCCCCTGGAGGGCCTGCAAGATTCGAACCTTGTGTTCGGGCGAGGTACGAGCGAACACGTCGACGGTCGTAACCCGCCGGGCGAGCGTCTCGGCATCCATCCCCTCGATCTCCCGCCCTTCGAGGACGCTCGTCCCGAGTCCGAGGGTGTCGGCGATGGCCCGCGCCGTCCGAACGTTGTCCCCGGTCACCATCTTCACGTCGATTCCGGCACTCCTAGTTGCCGCGATTGCGTCGGCGACCTCCGTGCGTGGTGGGTCGATCATCCCCGTCAGCCCGACGAACGTCAGCCCCCGCTCGAGATCCGCGACGTCGGTGGGATCGGCACGGTAGGCCATCGCCAGGACGCGAAGCGCGTCGTCGCCGAACGCCTGGATCCGCCCTTCGACCCGATGGCGGGCGTCGTCACTCATCGGTCTCCGTCCCGCTTCCGTGAGGATCGAATCGCAGTGCTCGAGGACGACCTCCGGTGCGCCCTTGACGTAGCCGACGTCGTCGTGGATCGTCCCCATCCACTTGCGGTCGGAGGAAAACGGGACTTCGTCGCTTCGCGGCGTCCCCTCTCGGAGCGCCTCGACGTCGGCGCCCAGACGCTCGGCTAGCTCGAGCAGGGCCCGCTCGGTCGGGTCACCGTCCTCGAGGGTGGCGTCGTTACAGAGGACGCCGATTCGGACGAGTAACTTCTCGCGATCGGCTGTCCGGCCCGTCTCCGCTTTCGCCAGCTCGGTCTCGGTCTCGTTTTCGATTTCGATCTCGGTCTCGAGGTCACTGTCGTACTCGCCGATAGTCGTGTCGTCCCCGCTCCAGGCAGCGTCGTTTTCGCCTCCTTCGACCCCTCGAACCTCGAGGACCTCGTCGTTGAGCCAGAGTCTGCTGACGGTCATTTGCCCCTTCGTGAGCGTCCCGGTCTTGTCCGTGCAGATGACGTCGACGGCCCCGAGCGCTTCGACGGCGGGAAGCCGACGAACGAGTGCGTTCTCGTCGGACATTCGCCGAACGCCGAGGGCAAGCGTGAGGGTGACGACCGCTGGCAGCCCCTCGGGAATCGCGGCAACGGCGAGCGAGACTGCAGTGAGCGCAGCCTGCACCACCGACGTGTCCCGAACGATCAACAGCGGGACGACCAGCGCCGAGAGGACGAGAACGCCGAGGCCGAGCGTACGGCCCAGCTCGTCGAGTTCCTCCTGGAGTGGCGTCTTCGTCGTTTCGGTCATCGAGAGTTCGTGAGCGATTTCCCCGACCGCCGTTTCCATCCCAGTGTCGGTGACGACCGCACTCGCTCGGCCGCGGGTGATGTTCGTCCCCTTGTAGACCATGCCCTCCCGCTCGGCGAGTGGGGTTTCTGCATCGACGGCGGGTATCGACTTCGACACTGGGGTACTCTCTCCCGTGAGGGTCGCCTCATCGACCTGCAGGTCGCGCTCCTCGAACAACCGACCGTCGGCTGGAACGACGTCGCCGCGACGCAGTTCGACGACATCCCCGGGAACGAGTTCCGTCGCGTCGACGGTTCGGGACTCGCCGGCCCGGCGAACGGTCGCCGTCGGCGCGGCGAGTTTGCGAAGCGACTCGAGGCTCTGTTCGGCCCGGAAGTCCTGTGTGAAGCCGAAGAAGCCGTTGGCGACGACGATGATCGCGATCAGAGCGGCGTCGACGGCGTGGCCCGCCCAGATCGACAGCGCGGCCGCGACCAGCAGCACCCAGATCAAGACGCTATCGAACTGTGCGAGGAGGATCGAAACCGGGGTTCGACCGGCGGTTCTGACGATCTCGTTCGCACCGTCGGTCTCGAGGCGCCGCTCGGCCTCTTCGTCCGATAACCCGTCGGGCCCCGACTCGAGGGTCTCGAGGACGCGCTCCGGTGGGCGTTCGTGCGGATGGGCGACCATCGACTCGACCATCGACGTCGAACGGTAAAGACGCGGGGTGGGCGACGCGGTTCGAGACCGTTGGACGCCCGCGAAGTTGGACGCTCGCGAAACGAGAACACGCCGTCGCATGGAATCTGAAGACGGAGATAAAAACGAAGACGGAGCGGAACAGCTACAGCCGCGGAAAACTCGCGATAGCCCCCGGCACGGGAATAAACGTTAATGCGTGTCCGTGGAATCCCTCCCCAGTGAACAGCATGGAAATCGCGCTCAGGCTGCTCGCTGGAGTCGGTTTGATTCTGGTGAATGCCTACTTCGTCGCCACCGAGTTCGCGCATACCTGAGTCAGGCAGTACCCCTAAAGAGGAGTTCGACGACCTGCTCGAGGCGGAGGAGTTCCAGATCGGTCGTGTAACGTTTTCGCGTAGACGTGGGTAGAGACGTGGATAGCGTCGTTGGATTTGCGGTGGCTCGGTCGCTTTAACGGTCCAGTTCGCCACGCGTCGATAGCCATTATCGGATTCGGTAGCCGTTCGTCGAACCTCGGTAGTCGCTCGCCGCACATCGGTAGCCGTTCGACGACGTCGATCTCAGAACTGGTCTGGAAACGCCTCACAGTTATGACCGCTCCGGTCGAACTCCGCCCCATGTACGACTTCCTCCTCGTTCCGGTCGACGGGAGCGAGGCGTCGACCGTCGCGCTCGAGTACGCCCTCGACATCGCGGCCGACCACGACGCGACCGTGCACCTGTTATACGTCGCCGATACGAACAAACCCAGTCTCGTCCAGACGCAAGGGGCCGTCGTCGACGTGCTCGAAGAGACCGGCGACGACGTGGTCAAGGACGCACGCGAGCGGGCCGAGGCCCGCGGCGTCTCGACCGTCACCGACACGATACAGGGGCAACCGCGGACGGTCATCACCGAGGTGGCCGCCGAGGACGTCGTCGACCTGGTCGTGATGGGGACGAGCGGTGAACGCAGTCTGACCGAACACGTTCTCGGGAGCGTCACCGAACACGTCGTCAACGCTAGCGACAAGCCGGTTCTCGCGGTTCGAGCAGCCGACGACGCGAGCCACCCGTACCCCTACGAAGACGTGCTCGTGCCGACGGACGGCAGCGAACACGCGGAACGTGCCCTCGAGTTGGCGGGTGAAATTGCGCGCGAACACGGTGCCACGCTCCACGTCCTCTCGGTCCTCGAGGACTCGCTGTTCGCCATTGGAACGGACTCGTCGGACGAAACCACGTCAGGGCCGCGTGACCGTGCTCAGGACGCGCTGGCCGAAACCGCCGAGACGATGCGAGCGGGTGGCGTCGACGAAGTGACGACGGCGGTCGAATCGGGATCCGTCCCGAAAGCAATTCGCTCGTATGCTGTCGAACACGGGATCGACCTGATCGCGATGGGGACGCACGGTCGGTCCGGGCTCGATCAACGCCTGCTCGGTTCCAGGACCGAGCGCGTGCTTCGGATCACGCCAGTTCCGGTGCTCACGACGTCACGTCCGGGTTCGATCGATCACCAGTAGAGACAGAGTACGAATCTCGACCGCCGCGTCCACGAAGCGCGCCCTCGAGCGCGCCCGCGGCAGTGAGTAGACACAACAGGTACGTATCTCCAATCCGAACCGATCACCGACGATGAGTCTCCTCGAGAACCTGACGCTGGTATTCGTCGCCGGATTCGTGACTGCCCTCGCAACCGGACTCGGGGCACTCCCGTTTTTCTTCTTCGACGAGATTAGCGACCGGCACAACGTCGTGCTCTGGGGACTCGCGTCCGGGATCATGATCTCGGCGTCGGTGTTCGGCCTCATCGAGGAGGGGCTGGCCGAGGGGACCGCCCTCGAGATCGCGGTCGGAATGGCCGTCGGGGTCGTCCTCGTCGTCCTGGCCCACGACGTGCTCCTCGACGCGGATCTCGACCCTCGAGAGTACGAGGAGGCCGACTTCAAAAAGCTCGTGCTCATCCTCGGCATTCTAACGGTTCACAGCTTCCCGGAGGGGATCGCCGTCGGCGTCTCCTTCGCCGACCTGGGGCTCGAGGGCGGGTTCGGGTTTCTGGGATTCACCGTCCCGCTCCTAGCGGTGTTCATGACGGTCGCCATCTCGATCCACAACATCCCGGAGGGGACGGCGATTTCGATCCCGCTGAAGGCTATGGGCGTCGATCGCTGGAAGATGGTCTGGTGGGCCGTCTTCTCGAGCCTTCCACAACCCATCGGGGCCGTCATCGCCTTCGCGTTCGTCCAAGTGGCCCGAGACTTCCTCCCGTTCGGATTTGGGTTCGCCGCGGGTGCGATGATTTACCTCGTCGTGAGCGAATTCATCCCCGAGGCGCTCGACATCGGCTCGGCGTTGCCACGTGGCGGAAAACCGGAGCTAGCTGGCGGGATCATCGCGGGGGTCCTGGTGATGGTCCCGCTGGCCTTCATCTGACCACGACACTATCGATTCCGTTCGTCCTCGAGTCGAGCACGCCGGGTTTCGAACTCTTCCTCGGAGAGGTCGCCGCGGGCGTACGCCAGGCGCAATTACTCGAGAGCAGGGTCGGTTGCGCCACTTCGCGGGGTGAGCGCTCTGTAGAGCAGGTAGCCGCTCGCGACGACGATGGCGAGAAACAGGGCCCACATCACGAGCCAGGACCACGACATCCCCGTTCCGTCCCACGGGCCACTGCCCATGTGTCCGCTACCCCACATGCCCATCGCCGGCCAGAAGATGGCCATCGCGACGAACGGGACGAGTACGAGGACGACGACGAGGATGAGCAGCGATCGAACCGTGTCACTCGAAGCCATACGTCAACCTTCTCCCGAATTCGTGATAAAGATTCGACCCGGCTGTCCGCGGTAGTCGCGCGTTGCCCGCGAGAACGTCTACGTCGGCGTCGTCCTTCGCCCGACTGACTCGACGCCCACTTCCGAGCATCACATCCCGATCGCCGTCTCGACTCCGTACCCGAGGCCGAACGCCAGGCCGAACGAACCGATCCAGGCGAGGACCGTCACGCCGAGTTTTCGAGGACTGACGCCGCCGGTCCCACCCACGGCCAGTCCGCTACCGATGATCGCGCTGACGATAATCTCGTTGAACGAGACGGGAACGCCGAGTACGACGGCCGTCTGCGCGATCAGAAACGAGGGAACGAGCGTCGAAATCGACCGCCGGGGACCGAGCGAGGCGTACTCCTGGGAGATCGACTTGATCATTCGCGGCGCGCCGGTCCAGGAGCCCACGAGGATCCCGAGTCCGCCACCGGTGAGGATCGCCGTGGTCGAGACGGCCATCGCCGCCTCCTGTTCGACCAGCGGGAGCAGGGGGCCGACCGCGAGTCCGACCTGACTCGCTCCCGCCGAGAAGGCGACGAGGCCACCGAGCGCGAGCAGGAACCGGCGAAGGCCCCCGGCCTGGTCGCGGCTGACGTCCCAGCGGACCAGCAGGCCCACTGGAATCGCGACGAACGCGGTTGCGACCCCCGATCCGACGAGTCCCTCGAGCGGGATAAACCGGCTTCCGGCCGCCGCTAGGGTCCCACCTGCGGACGCGAGGAACGCGAACTCGAGGTTCGCGACGACGGCGCCGACGATCACGGCCAGGATCGGCACGCTCACCCGTTCGGGGACGTCAGCGCGCGGCAGGATACTCGCGATTCCGTAGGCGATCCCGCCGCCGACGAACGGCGTCAGGACCCACAGCGCCCCGATTTCGGCGTACTTCGAGGGAACGGGGTGTCCGCCGAGTGCGAACCCGACGCCGATCACCGCGCCCGTGACGGTGAACGCGGTTGCGATCGGATACCCCGTTACGATGCCGATCGCCATCAGGCCGGCGCCGATCAGGAGAACGACGATGACGGCGCTGGGCGGGAGAGTGACTCCCTGCACGAGGCCGCGGCCGACGGCGTCCGAGACGCTCCCGCCCTGTGTAACCGCGCCAGCGAATCCGAGGATGCCGACCACGAACGCCGCCCGCATGGTCGAGATGGCGTTCGCGCCGACCGCCGGGGCGAACGGCGTCGCGCCGCTCGAGCCGGCGCCGATCACCCAGGCCATGAACAGGCTGGCGAGTGCCGCGACGCTGAAGAGCGCAATCGTTGTGGGATCCATCGTTGGTGACGTGTATGTCGAAAATCTGGTCGTTGGGTCGGAAGTTGGTCCTTGGCTCGAGGGGTGCGTGGGTCGTTGGGCGTGAGTCGTCGAGCGTTGGTCGTGGGGCGTCGGTTGTTGATCGTCGTCGTCGCCTCTCAGTCCGCGCTCGACGGTGTCGTCCCGCTCGAGGCGCGCTGGCTCCGCCAGACGCCCTGGAGGTAGGCGCCGGCGAACATCCCGCCGATCGCCCACAGGATCGTGACGTTCCCGATCCCGAGGCTGGCGTAGGCCGCGCCGGGACAGATTCCGGAGAGGCCCCAGCCGACGCCGAAGATGGCGCCGCCGATCAGGACGTTCCGGTCGAACGACTTCAGGCGACGGCCGTAGGTATCGCCGGTCAGCGGCGCCCGTTCACGGAGTCGCGGCGTGACCCAGAACGCGATGCCCGAGACGATCGCCGCACCGAACATCACGAACAACAGGCCGAAGTCGTCGAACTGGAGGAAATCCAGCACGACCTCCGGCCGGGCCATGTGGCTGTAGGCGAGACCAAACCCGAAGATCAGGCCGCCAACGAGGATCAGCGGCATGAACAGCGGGTGCCGTTCGGGCCCACTCGTGCTCATGGACTCACCCCCAGTGCGGAGACCAGTTGTGCGGTCACAATCGCCACCGCCAGGAACGTCACGACGCCGACGATCGAGGTCTTCGAGGCCGAGCCGACGCCGCAGACGCCGTGGCCCGACGTACAGCCCTTGCCGACGCGCGTGCCGATACCGACGAACACGCCGCCGACCAGGAGTCGCCACGCCTGGACATCGGTCGTCCAGGCGCCGCCCTGCCAGACGACAGCGTAGACCGCCGCCCCCAGGACAATTCCGAGGGTGAAGACGACGCGCCAGTCTCGAGACGCCCGATACTGCTGGAACCGGGACTGGTCCGAGACGTACGACAGCGTCGACTCGAGGAACGTGCTCGCACCGGCGGCGATGCCCGTCCCGAGGTAGATTACGACCGCGCCGAGACCGACGAGTAAGCCCCCGACGGCGTACCGCGAGAGGCCGTTCGGGAAGAGGTCGGCGGGTGGCGTCAGTTGTAGCGGCAGAAGTTCAGCGATCACGGGTATATGGATCAGTCGTCAGCCAGGGAATCCTGGCTGGCGGCGCAGTTGTTCGGACCGAGCTCGAGTTCGAACGCCTCGTCGTCCTCGGCGGTCTGCTGTCCCAGGTTCGTCGCAATGATGTCCTCGTAGTTGGCCGGACGAGGCGGCATGTTCGAGAGGATCAGGTCGACGAACTCGTCTTCGTCCATCGTGAGCGCGTCCATGCGGTCGACGAGCTCGCCGATCGGCGCCGTGTACGTCCCGTCCTCGGCAGGGGCGGCCGCGTCGCTGAAGTGAGCCCCGCCGACGAGCGTGTCCTCGGGTAAGGTCAGCACGCGCTCTTGCAGCGATTCGTACAGCGTGCGCGCGGCGTCTTCCGCCCCGGCGTCGCCCTCCTCGAGGTCCGGTCGGGCGACGCTCTCGACGAACAGGCCGTCGCCGGTCGCGAGCAGGCCGTCGTCGATCAGGTAGGAGGTCATTCCGGAGGTGTGCCCGGGTGTGTAGACCGCCTCGATCGTGGCGTCGCCGACCGCGAATTCGTCGCCGTCCTCGGCCAGCGTCACGTCGTCAGTGTAGGTGACCCCGCGGTCGGCTGCGGGCGCGGGGAGAACGCCCTCGACGCCCTCCTCGGCGAGCGATCGAAGTCCCGAGATGTGGTCCGCGTGTACGTGCGTGTCGAACGCGTACGTCAGGTCGACGCCGAGGTCGTCGGCGTCCTCGAGGTACCGGTCGGTGAAGGCACGCAGCGGGTCGACCACGGCGGCGTCGTCGTTATCGTAGAGCAGGTAGCCCAGACAACCCGAGGAGGGACGCTGGTACTGAAGCAGGGTACCAGCGCCGTCGTAGTTCGTGACTTCGTGGGCCTCGTAGATGCGTGCCCACCCGTTCATCCCGTCCTCGAGGTGGTTGACGTCGTAACCGCGCTCCTCGAGCGCCCCGGCGACGAACTCGCTGGCGCCGCCTTTCGCACAGAGGACGGTGACTTCGCGGTCGTCCGGAATCTGTGCAAGCACGTCGTCGTCGATTTCGTCGTCCAGGAATTCGAAGTACGGGACGTTGATCGTCTCGACGGTGTCACCCTCGATACGCCACTCGTCGTAATCCGATTGCATGCGAGCGTCGAGGATCGTGACCGAATTTCCCTCGTCGATGCTGGCTTTCAACTCCGCAGGCGTGATCGAATCGACTGGAACGTCGGACGTTGGAAAGTCCATTTCGCTCATGGTGTACATCCCTCTGTACCGGGTGCTCCCACTTAAGGGTTTGCATGGTAGTTCCCTGTTTGTACAATACTGCCTCCGTCGTTTGGTCGCCGATATCTCGAATAACGCACGTGGCAGTGCGCACAAGCAGATATAGCCATCACCTCTGCATTGCGGTGGTTCATCACCAGGGCAATAATCGATACTCTTTTATTCTCCCGCCCGGTATTGTGGGATAGCTCCAATACAGAGCACACGATCATCAATGAGTTCAGAGTACACCGTTACGGAGACGCTCGACGTGAAAGGACAGTCCTGCCCAATGCCCATCGTGAAGACCAAGCAGGCCATCGACGACCTCGGCGACGGCGACGTCCTCGAGGTCGTGGCGACCGACTCGGGTAGCATGAGCGACATTCGAGGCTGGGCCGAGGGAACCGACGGCGTCGAGCTCCTCGACCAGGTCGAATCGGACGATCTCTACACGCACTACGTGAAGAAGACTGCGTGAGCATACAATGAGCACCGACAACGCAACCCCATCCATCGACGACACCGAGTTCGACGCCGCCGACATGGAGGCCCTGCTCGAGCGCGTCGAGGAACTCGAGGACACCGTCGCCGACCTGGACGACGACCAGAAGAAGATGACGATCGTCGCCACCCAAGGAAGCTTCGACATGGCGTACCCGCCGCTGATCCTCGCGAGTACGGCAGCAGCCTTCGGCTGGGACGTCGTCGTCTTCCACACGTTCTGGGGGCTCGACATTCTCCACGAGGAGAAGTCCCAGAACCTCAAGCTGAGCGCCGTCGGAAACCCGAACATGCCGATGCCGAACGCCCTCGCCGCGCTCCCCGGGATGGACTCGATGGCGACGAAGATGATGCAGAAGAAAATCGACGAGAACGGCACGGCCACCATCGAAGAGCTCATCGACCTCTCGCTCGAGACCGGGGTTGACCTCCAGGCCTGCCAGATGACCATCGAGCTGATGGACTACGACGAGGACGACTTCTACGACGGCGTGACGACCGGCGTCGGGGCCGCGACGGCGCTCCAGCACATGGCCGAGTCGGACATCCAGCTGCTGGTCTAACCGTGCGCATGGCACCAGACGATGCTATCGGTTCGTGGGCGACGGATCCGAGTTTGCGCGTCATCGAAACTGTCGCCAAGGCCGATGGTATCGCCCCACATGCCTGTAATCCACCGCTCAATGACGTCGTCGATCCGTCCGCTCTCGACCAGCTATTCATGGGAACTGGGCCAGCGGCGTCGTTCAAGCAGGTGAGCTTCGAGTACCGTGGCTACGCCATCACCGTCCACTCCGACGGTCGCGTCACGCTCGAGTGAGAAACTTCGTTCTGTGACTGCATTCGTTCTGTGACTGCATTCGTTCTGTGACCGCGTACGTACTCGAGACGTATCGCTCGCACCCAACTCGAGCGTAGATTCGGTCACGCGTGGGGCGGTGAGAATTGTGAGGCGGTGAGAATGGTGAGACAGTAAGAACGGTGAGGCGGTGAAAACAGTGAGGAGGTTAGAATGGATATTCCCGACGGTCGTGCTGGAGCGAGATCCACTTCTTCTCGGTCATCTCGTTCATGATGTCAGTGCTGTTGTAGCTGCCGACGCCGGACGCCTTCGCTCCGCTGAACGGAACGTGGGCCTCGTCGTTGACCGGCTGGTCGTTGACGTGAACCATGCCCGTCTCCATCCGTTCGGCGATTTGCATTCCCGTTCCGACGTCGCCGGCGTGGACCGATCCCGAGAGGCCGTACTCGGTGTCGTTGTGGACCTCGATCGCCTCATCGATGCTCGAGACGCTGATCACCGGTGCAATCGGGCCGAAGTGTTCGTTGGACGCGGCGGCCATGTCGTTCGTGACGCCGGAGAGCACGGTCGGGGCGACGAGCAGGGAGTCGCTACCCCCGTCTCCATCGCTGTCGCCGTCGACGGCGTCGCTCGCGTTTCCATCGCCGCCGCCATCCATCGGCACCTTCTCGCCGCCCGTCTCGAGCGTCGCCCCGGTCTCGACCGTCTCCTCGACGTAGCCCAGCATCTCGTCGCGCTGGGATTCGTCGATGACCGGACCGACCACCGTGTCGGGGTCGTGGGCGCTTCCCACCGGGAGCGACTTGGCGCGGTCGGTGAGTCGGTCGACGTACTCGTCGTAGACGTCCTCGTGCACGATGTGGCGGTTTATGGAGATACAGACCTGTCCCTGGTGGACGAAGGTCCCGAAGACCGCCGAATCGACGGCCGCCTCGAGGTCGGCGTCGGCGGTCACGATGTGGCCATTGTTTCCGCCCAACTCGAGGGCGATCACGGAGAGGTTCTCGCCGCCGGTCGTCGCGACGCCGCGTCCGACCGGGGTCGAACCGGTGAACGCGACGACGTCGCTCTCGGGGTGAGCGACCACCGGATCGCCAATCTCTGAGCCGCTCCCGGTGACGACGTTCAGCAGGCCGTCCGGTAAGCCCGCCTCTTCGTACAGTTTCGCGAACAGGAGCCCGCCCGTGATCGGCGTGTTCGACGCGGGTTTGAGCACGACGGCGTTACCGGTCGCGATGGCGGGTGCGACGGCCCGCCCGGAGAGATTGAGGGGGAAGTTCCACGGCGAGATGACCGTAACGACGCCCTGCGGTTCCCGCCTGACGAGGTTTTCCTTGCCCGGGACGTTCGAGTCGACCTGTTCGCCCTTCATGCGGCGAGGGAGCGTGGCCGCCTCCATCGCCTGGTCCGCGGCGATCTGGACCGACGTTTCGCCCATAATCCGAGACCCGCCAGCCTCGTGTGCCAGGAGATCCACGATTTCGTCTTCGTACTCCTGAAGCAGGTTCGCCACCTCGAGGGCGACGCGCTCGCGCTCGATGGGCGGGGCTTCTCGCCACTCGGCCTGGGCCGCTGCGGCGGCCTCGAACGCCGCGTCGACGTCGGCTTCCGTTCCCGCGGGGACGCGGGCGATTTCCTCGCGACTCGAGGGGTCCTGGACCGAGATTTCTTCGTCGCCGTCTGATTCCGTCCATTCGCCGTCGATGTAGAACGCGTTCCAGTCTGCGTCAATCGAGAGGGTATCCGGCATATCCTACCTCACGGGAAATCGCTGTGTAATACCCCGGCTTGCCTCTTCAGACGTGGTGAAATTGAGGGACAGGCGCTTCAACTGCCGCGCAGGTAGACTGTCGTACAAGTCGAAATTTGCCAGATCGTTGTGCTGGGCTCACAAACCGCCTCGAGCCCGGTCGCCCTACTCGAAGGTAGGTTCGTCGCCGTTACTGGTGCAGCGTTTTGTCTCCGACCTCGAGACGAAGTTGCATCCCCGTCCCTCGAGGCGGACGTTGAGTTGCGTCGCCTACCGAGACGAAGTTACGCTACCATTCACGATCACGCGGTATCGTTCCCGTCACCCCCGTTGGAGTCGGTTTCGTTTCCGTCGGTGGTTTCGTTTGCGTCGTCCGTTTCGTTCCCGTCGTCAGTTCCTTCTTCCTGCTCCGTATCGTTACCCGCGTCGCTTTCACTGTCGTCCGTCTCGCTTTCGTCTTCTCCTTCGCTTTCTTCTCCGTCGCCCTCTTCTCCTTCACCGTCTTCTCCGTCGCCTTCCTCGTCACCCGTTTCCTGAGCGATCGAATCTTCGTGCGGTTCGATCTCCTCACCGTCTTCCTCCGAGACGATTCGGAACACTTCGCCCGTTTCGCCATCGGTGTACCGCGCCGTCGTCAGGACGTACAGCTCGCCGTCGTGATCCCGACCGAACGAGAGGATGAATCGGTTGATCGCGTTCTCGGGCGCGTTGGCAACCGAAAGTCGGTTGATGTCCCACAGGTCCTCCTCGCTTCGATCGGCCATCGGTTCGTACTCCTCGAGCGGCGACGCGAAGAGCGCCCCCGAAGGTCGTTCGAACGCGTCACTCCAGTCGCCGAAGACGTAGTGACCCTCGAGCGCCGGTGCCGCCTCGCCCTCGTAGACGTAACCGCCGGTGATCGAGATGCCGATGGTCTCCTCGCCGACCTGGTGTGGGTAGTGGATGACGGGATCGAGCAGCGGTTCGCCGCCGCGAACGTCGTCGGGAGTCTGCGACGGGCACTCCGAGGGCGACTGGTTCGGATCGGCCGTCGAGAAGCATTCGATGCCCTCCTTGACGTTCCAGCCGTAGTTGCCGCCGTTCTCGACGATGTTGACCTCCTCGTACAGGTTCTGGCCGACGTCCGCGACGAAGAGGCGACCCTCGCCGTCGAACGAGGCCCGCCACGGGTTGCGAAGCCCCCAGGCGAAGTACTCGTCGAAGCCGTCCTCGCTGTCGACGAACGGGTTGTCGTCCGGGATGGCGTAGGGTTTCCCGTCCTCGCCCTCGTTGTCGACGTCGATCCGGTGAATCCCGCCGAGCAGGGTTTCGGTCGTGTTCTGAGCGTTGCCGCCCTCGTTCTCGTCGTACCAGTCTTCCAGGTGGCCGAAGCCCACGTCGTCCGCTCCGCCGCCGTCGCCCAGCGCCCAGTACAGGTAACCGTCCGGTCCGAATACGACGGGGCCGCCATTGTGGTTGAACTGTGGTTCGTCTACCTCGATGAGAATCCGTTCCGAATCGAGATCGACCGACGCGAAGTCCTCCGTCGCCTGGAACTCGGCGAGGACGGCGGTGTGGTTGTAGGTTTCTTCCGCTTCGTCCTCCTCGCTCGAGTCTTCGCTGTCGTTCTCGTTGTCGGTCCCGTTCTCGTCGTCAGTCTCGCTGTCGTTGTCGTCACTCGCGTTCTCGTCGGTAGTACTGTCGGTCTCGTTGGCATCGTCGCTCGAGCCCTCCCCGGTTTCGGACTCGCCCTCGGCACCATCATCGCTCGAGTCCTCACGCAGGGGTGCGCTGTAGTAGACGAAGAGCCGACGGTTATCCTGATAGTCGGGGTGGAACGCGAGGCCGAGGAGGCCGCGCTCGTCGAACCCAGCATCCGTCGCGGCGCCGACGTCGACCATCCGGTCGGTGAGGTCGAGGAACTCGGTCGATTCGCCACTGCTGGCACCGACGTGGTAGATCTGACCCGGTTGGTCGAGCACGTAGTAGCAATTTGGCTGGCCCGGCGCTATCTCGAACCCGACCGGCGAGACGAACCCGCCGGCGACGTGTTCGAGGCCGATCGTGGGCCCTTCACCGATGACGTCGCTCACATCTTCCTCAGTCTCGTCGCCGTCGGCACCGTCCGCTGCCGCTCCGATCTGGATGTCGCCGCGCATCGTCCCCGGGTGGACCGAACAGTAGTACTCGGCCATCTCCTCGGTCGCCTCGAACTCGAGGGTCTGGGTTTCGCCCTGCTCGCTCATGATTTCCGTCCCGACGATGTCGTTCCCGTCCGCGTCCAGGATGATGATATCGTGTGGAAGGCCGTCGACGTTCTCCCAGGTTATCGAGTACGTCTGTCCGGCCTCGAGCGTCAACGTCGGGTTCGTCTCCCCTTCGATATCGGATGGCGATCGCCCCTCCCAGCCGGAGGTGACGCCGCCGAGTTCGAACGTCGTTTCTTCCTGGGCGACGGTGAGTCCACTGAGGCTAGCTACGGCGCCCGCCGTAGCGGTCGCCCGGAGAAAGGTTCGTCGTGACGGCCACGTCCGTCGACTCGTCCCGTCGCGTAATTCTCCCTCGAGTGTCGTCCGTGCAGTGTCGGGCGCCTGCTCGTCGTCAGGTGCCCGTCCGTTGTCGTTTGGTTTCATGTCCCTTCGAGAACAACTCCTGATACCGGAATAACGTGAAACGACTGTTACGGCGGGTAATCGGGGCTTCGTTGAGGTAGTGATCCTTTTATTCGAGAAACAGTCTCGAGCGAGGTCGGTGGTCGAATAGGATGCGGAGAGCCGGGCTCAGACGAAAGCTGAACTCGAGGAGAGAGCGTCAGATATCAGGTCGCGGCTTGCTCAACCCTCGTAGCCTGCGTGCCCCATGAGCTCGCTGAAGATGTCGGTGTCCATGACGTCTCGGTAGACGATCGCACTGACCATGCCGCCGGGGTAGAAGTTCCCGTTCATCGCGTGGTCGACCTTGTGACAGTGCATCAGGTAGATACCGGGATCGGCGTTCGCTTCGAACTCGATTGTGTGGCGCTCCGCGGGCGCGACGTTGGTGATGTCGCGCTCGTACTGCGCCGCTTCGGGAATCTGGCCGCCGTCCTTCTCGACCAGACGGAAGCGGTGGTTGTGCGTGTGCAACGGGTGAGACATGTACCCGGCGTTGACGAAGTGGAGCCTGACCGTGTCACCCGAATCGACGATCATCGGCGAACCGTCTTCGGGGTGGAGCGTCCGGGGAAGGCTCTTTCCGTTGATCGTGAACACGTCGGGGTTACGCTGGCGAGGGCTGTAGTCGACGTCCTCGCCGTTCATCTGCCTGGGGACGCGCGAGTCCCAGTCCTTGACCGTCATGAAGTACTCCTTGTCGGCTGGTTCGTACCCCTTCGGATCGACGCGGAAGATTCCGTACATCCCCATGTCGATGTGTCGGTTCGTCTGGTAGTGGCAGTGGTAGAGGTGCGTCCCCGGGACGTTCGCCGGGATCGTGTAGGTGTGTTTCTCGCCTGGATCGACGCGAATGCCTGTCGTCGTCGGCACGCCGTCGTTCTCCCAGGTCTTGTGTGAGCCGTGGAAGTGGAGCGTGTGCGCGTGGCTCCCGTCCGTGTTGTCGAGCGTCACTTCCATGTCGTTGCCCTCGGTCGTCCGCAGGATTGGCCCCGGAACGCTGGGTTCGCGATCGTCGGCCTGGAACGCCCAGACCTGCGGGAACTCGATCGGCCCGCCCATCGACTCGAGCGGGTGAACAGGGTGTCGAGAGGTGACGCTTCGAAGCGTGACTTCTCCGCCCTGCTCATCGACCTGGACGACCGACGGTGGACTCGTCGTCGGGAGGTCTGACTGGGCGGCTGCTTTCGAATTCAGATTCATCGGTGACTGACAGCCGGCGAGGACGGCAGCGCCGGTTCCGCCGGTTGCAGCCAGATATTCGCGCCGCGAGATGCCAGTTCCAGGGGCTCCGATGTGATCGGTCATGTACACTTGACCATATGAACTCCCGTAGTATAGCGGGCCACGCCAGTTCTTAGCCGCTGGGAATACGAACGAAGATGTTCGTCCAGATGACTTAAAGAAAGAGGAGGGCCAATTCGAGGTCTGTCCGGTCGATCGGCATTTCATGAGGTGTCCCACCCCACCGTGTCGAGTGTTTTTGGGAGTGTGGGACGGCCGTCGGTTGAGGGGGTGGTGGGGTGAGAGACCCCACTTTGTCGAGTGTTTCGGGTTAGGGGGGGGGTGGTGTCTGCGAAGCGAGCAAAAGTCGAGACGTCTTCGATGAGGGAGGCCGGGGTGGGTGGACTCGAGGCGCCTTCGAAGAGGTGGTCTGAAAGAGGACGGTACCTCGACGGTGAGTCTCTTGGCACGGAAGGGTGATAGTAACGTCACCGACGAAGAAAATCACGTCGGCATCACAACATCGAAAAGATAGTCATCATCGAACGCAAACTCCCGCTAACAGAACGCAACGAGCGATTCACTCGGATGGCTCATCGAGACCGCCAACGCAAATGAGTCATCGAGACCGTCGGATGAGAAATCCGAAATCAAGTGTACGTCACTGGAAGGAGTGTTTCCCGGCTACGCATACAGTGGAAGACTCGAGATCTGAACTCGGTATCGAGACAGTCTATCTGATATCTCGATACGTTCGTGATCTCTCGATACGATCAGTCGCGACGCGCTAGGACCACTATGCGACATGTGACGTGCCGGAGGTCGACCAGGGAGGACGAACAGATCAAGGTCCTAGGGAGCTCCGAAACACTCGACACGGTGGGGTGTCCGCCTCATCAAGGGGCGGTAGGGACGACCGAAGACGTCCGTTGAACACTCGACGCACTCGACACGGTGGTTTTATATATCTTGCAGCGAGCAGTCCAACTAATGCCGCTGTTCGATCGGGACACGTCGATTTTCTCCGACGAGGACGTGCTACGGGAGGACTATCAACCGGAGTCGATCCAGGAACGGGACGAAGAGATCGACACGTACATGGCTTCCCTCCAGCCCGTCATCAACGGAGCACAGCCACGAAACCTCTTTCTCTACGGCAAGGCCGGCGTCGGGAAGACGGCCGTCACCCGCTATCTCCTCTCCCATCTCGAGCGAGACGTCGACGCTTACGATGACGTCGCGTTGACCGTCGTCTGGCTCAACTGTAACAACCTCTCCTCTTCCTACCAGGTCGCCGCGAATCTCGTCAACGAACTGCGACCACCGAGTCAACAGATCAGTACCACCGGCTACCCGCGCCAGACCGTCTTCGACATGCTCTACACCGAACTCGAGAGCATCGGCGGCACCGTCCTGATCGTCCTCGACGAAATCGACCACATCGGCGACGACGACGGCATCCTCTACGAACTTCCGCGCGCTCGCGCGAACGGCTATCTCTCGTCGGTCAAACCCGGCATCATCGGCATCAGTAACGACTTGAGCTTTCACGACAGTCTCTCCCCGAAGGTCAAGGACACGCTCTGTGAGGAGGAAGTCCACTTTCCGCCGTACACCGCCGGCGAGTTGCGCTCGATTCTCGAGCAGCGAGCGGAGAACGCCCTGTACGAAACCGCCTACGAGACGAACGTGCTCTCGCTGTGTGCAGCACTCGCCGCCCAGGACACCGGCAGTGCGAGACAGGCATTGGATCTGCTCTACAAGGCAGGGGACATCACGCGTGCGGCTGACGAGACGACCATCAGAGAATCGCACGTTCGCGACGCCCAGCAGGCGCTCGAGCGCGGACAGATCCGGCAGGGAATGATGGAGTTGACCCGACACGGTCACCTGGCGCTGGCGGCGGTGCTCAGCATCGCGATTAGTGACGAGACGCCCGCCCGCGTTCGCGAAATCTACCCCGAGTACTCGGCGATCGCCGAGCGGTTCGGGACGAAGCCCCTCGTCCGTCGACGAATGCACGACCACCTCTCCGATCTGGCTATGCAAGGGATTTTGAAGCGGTACGCCCGCAATCACGGTCGATCGGGCGGGCAGTACTACGAGTACGATCTCGACGTGACCCTCGAGTTGGCCCTCGACGTCGTCGACGAACTCGAGGACGTCGACATCTCGCTCGAGGCGGTTCGTGGTGCGAAACTGCGTGGATTACGGTGACTATGGGGATTACGGTGGCTGCGAGAAGTACGATGATCGACAACCGCCTGAACGAAAGCTACCCGATTGCGGGCTACTCGTCTGTTCGGGTTGATTAGATCGCAAACTCGAGTCGCCGTCGACCTCAATTGATCCGTTTACTCGCCGTGGACTTCCAAAGATCCCAGTCGTCGAGGCGTCGTCTTCCATCGACCCTACCAGTCGAGTTATTCCGGTCTTCCATCAATTTTTGAGATGCTCCCTAACAGCCCCTCGAGTCCCCCTCCGTTCGACCCACCAGTAGCGTTGGCAGAACACTCGACACAGTGGGGTGGGGGTGTAACCTGCAGACCCCTGCCCTCGATCCGACGGATATTCACCCTCGTTCGCCTGAATGTGATCCGAGACGGACGGTCGCCCGATTAAACACTCGACACGGTGGGGAGGGTCACCCAGATGTCCGAATATTTTGGACGGCTTCTCTTATTCTGACCGTTCCCCGCCGACGCAGGGAAACACTCGACACAGTGGGGTGGGTGGGTCACGGATACCCTCCGAGTAGCTCCCCTTCGATCCGACTCAGCACAGTCTCATCGAGGAATCTTCGTCTCGTCTCACTCGCTACGACATCCTCTCACACGTTTATCGGGCCGGACTGGACCGAATGGCAACCCTTAAAACTCGAGCGAGGATTCATTCGGGTATGGCTGGAACCATCGAAGCGCTCGTACCGGGTGGCCAGGCCAATCCTGGCCCGCCGCTCGGTCCCGAGCTCGGACCGACGCCCGTCGACGTACAGGCGGTCGTCAACGACATCAACGAACAGACTGCGGCCTTCGACGGCACCGAAGTGCCGGTTACCATCGAGTACGAAGACGACGGCAGCTACTCGATCGACGTCGGTGTCCCACCGACGGCCGCCCTCGTCAAGGACGAGGCCGGATTCGACACGGGAAGCGGCGAACCGCAGAAGGACTTCGTCGCCGACCTCTCGATCGACCAGGTCAAAACGATCGCCGAGCAGAAGAAGCCCGACCTGCTCGCCTACGACACGAAGAACGCGGCCAAAGAGGTCGTCGGTACCTGCGCTTCGATGGGCGTTACCATCGAAGGCGTCGACGCTCGCGAGTTCAAAGCGAAGGTCGACGACGGCGAGTACGACGACGTTCTCGTCGAGTGACGATCAGAGCACCGAGCTGTCACCCACTTCTCCATCACAGTCGGTAGTTCGAGTAGCAGCCGCTACCGTCCTCGATTCGCCACATCGCGTAAAGAAGGGTGACGCGACAATCGCTCGAGAGCCTACACCTTGTTCGCCGGTGGAACGACCCGTTCCTCTGGCTGGCGAACGCCACCGTTCCCGACGAGCACTCGAGTACCGGCACCGACCCCCAGCGCGGTGGCTATCGTCACGAGTGCGATCCCGAGAACCGGAACGAGCGCGGTAACCCCACCGAGGAGGCCGCCTGCGATCACCCAGACGGCGGTCCGAGACAGGCCGACTCGCGTCGCAATCGTCGCCCCGATGGCGACGTAGCCGAGCGCTGCACTCACCGGAAGCACGATCACGCCGATGGCGACGAGTGGAATCGCGAAGAAAATTCCGACCGCCGAGGACGAAAGCAGGATGCCAGTGTAGAACAGGCCGCCGAGGACGAGCGCACCTGGAAGACCGATACACAGGGAGATGACCGGGCTCCGTCTGGAAACCTCGAGCGTCTTCGTCCCCGAATATCGGAGGATTCCGAGAGCGACCCCGCCAATCAGGACGATCGCGACGGCCTGAATCGCGGCTTGCTCGAGCGCTGACAGCCCGGTGAACACCGCGACCGCCTGTTCGTAGACGTGAACTGATCCGCTCTCGCCCTCTCCCCCGACGCCCCCAACGATAGCGTATAAATCTACCGGCCCCATTGTCGCGTTCTACATCTGCCACCATAATGTATATTTCGGTCAGTTGCACATTCACAATTTCTAATTATTCGGCTTTCTGAATCAGCCGGGCGAACCGCGCACTTGAATTGCGTCGAGGCTGGATCAATTCGAGGCCACGAAACTCCTCGCTCCTCGAGGCGCAGAGTTCGACGGGTTTAAGTTCGCCATGACACTTTCTCAAAGCGAGACAGGCATGGCCTGTTTCACTGACCCGTAGGAGCATACCCTGCGTACTACGGAGGTGAACGATGGCAAATTCGGATATCGAAACAGCAGTCACTCGCGCACTCGAGGACGCGCCCGATCGGAACTTTACCGAGACGGTCGACCTTGCGATCAATCTGCGCGATCTAGACCTCAACGAACCGTCGAATCGTGTCGACGAGTCCGTCGTGTTGCCGTCTGGAACCGGCCAGGAGACCCAAATTATCGTCATCGCCGAAGGCGAGACCGCCGTCCGCGCCGAGGAGGTTGCGGACCAGGTCCTTTCGGGGAGCGACGTGGCCGATCTGGACGACGACGACGCCAAAGATCTGGCGGACGAAACCGACTTCTTCATCGCCGAAGAGGCGATGATGCAGGACATTGCGCGGCACCTGGGGACGATCCTGGGCCCGCGAGGGAAGATGCCGGACCCGCTCTCGCCCGACGACGACGTC
Source organism: Natronosalvus rutilus (assembly GCF_024204665.1). Classification (NCBI taxonomy): domain Archaea; kingdom Methanobacteriati; phylum Methanobacteriota; class Halobacteria; order Halobacteriales; family Natrialbaceae; genus Natronosalvus; species Natronosalvus rutilus. The sequence continues at coordinate 2,759,799 of NZ_CP100355.1, forward strand.
GTCGAGACGGTCAACCGACTGAAAAACACCGTGCAAGTTCGCTCGCGGGACCGACGTACGTTCCACACGCGCGTCGGTGCCGAGGACATGGGCGCCGAGGACATCGCCGACAACATCGACGTCATCCTCCGACGCCTGCACGCCGACCTGGAGAAGGGCCCCCAGAACATCGATTCCGTCTACGTGAAGACGACGATGGGCCCGTCCGTGGAGGTGGCCTGAGATGAGCGCCGAAGCACAGGCGGAAGCCGAGCGCAAGACCGAGAACCTTCCCGAGTGGAAGCGCGAGGAGGTCGACGAACTCGAGAGCCTCATCGAGGACTACGAGAGCGTCGGCGTCATCGGCATCACCGGGATCCCCTCGAAGCAGCTGCAGGACATGCGTCGCGGCCTCCACGGTACCGCCGTGGTCCGCGTCAGCCGCAACACCCTGCAGACGCGCGCGCTCGAGTCCGGCGGACTCGACGACCTCGTCGAGCACGTCGACGGACAGGTCGGCCTCGTCGCGACGAACGCGAACCCGTTCGCCCTGTACAAGGAACTCGAGGCCTCGAAGACGCCTGCGCCGATCAACGCCGGCGAGGTGGCCCCGAACGACATCGTCATCCCCGAGGGTGACACCGGGGTCGACCCCGGTCCGTTCGTGGGCGAACTCCAGCAGGTCGGGGCCAACGCCCGGATCGAGGAGGGTTCGATCCAGGTCATGGAGGACTCGACCGTCCTCGAGGCCGGCGAGGAAGTGTCCGCGGATCTCGCGAACGTCCTCAACGAACTCGGCATCGAGCCCAAGGAAGTGGGTCTCGACCTGCGCGCCGTCTTCTCCGAGGGCGTGCTGTTCGACCCCGAGGACCTCGACATCGACGTCGAGGCCTACGAGAGCGACGTGCAGACGGCCGCGGCCTTCGCACGCAACCTCTCGATCAACGCGGGCTACCCGACGGCCCAGACCATGCCGACGATCATCGCGAAGGCGACGGGCGAGGCCAAGAGCCTCGGCCTCCACGCGGCGATCGAGAACGACGACCTCATGCCCGACCTCGTCCGCAAGGCCGACGCGCAATTGCGCGCGATCGCGGCCCATATCGACGACGAGGAGGCGCTCCCGGAGGAACTCCAGGGCGTCGAGGCCCCCGCTGCTGACGCGGGTGCGGCAGGATCTGCGGAAGAAGAATCGAGCGACGACCAGAACGGCGACGAGTCCGAGGCCGCTGACGATGACGAAGACGAGGACGATGACGACGGTGACGGCGCGGAAGGACTCGGCGCAATGTTCGGATAACACAGATACAAACACACTACGAGGATTACACCAATGGAATACGTTTACGCAGCACTCATCCTGAACGAGACCGACGAAGAGATCAACGAAGACAACCTGATCGCCGTGCTCGAGGCCGCCGGCGTCGAAGTCGAGGAGTCCCGCGTCAAGGCGCTCGTCGCCGCGCTCGAGGACGTCGACATCGACGAGGCCGTCTCCGAGGCCGCTGCGGTCCCTGCTGCCGGCGCTGCCGCCGGCGGTGCGGCCGCCGCCGACGACGAGGGCGAGGCCGAGGAAGCCGAAGAGACCAGCGACGTCCCGGACACGACGGACGACGACGATGACGAGGAAGAGGAGGCCAGCGGCGAGGGCCTCGGCGAACTCTTCGGCTAAGTCGGGTCTCGACGTTTCACAGTCACATCGATTTTTTGGCGCGATGCCGTGACACGTAACGAGAGTCGCAACCGCAGCCACAGTCGAGCTACAGCCACTGGTGAAGCACTTGCGCTACCACGGGGTTGGTCGCCTTTTTAGTGATGTTGGTCAGACTGGCCATCTCATCTATTGTTAAGTTTCCACCTATTGCACCTATTTTGACTATTGACTGCTCTCGCCGAGCAACCATTGCACACTACTCGAGTTTAAGTACTGAAACGCGCCCAGACGTGACCAATGGCACAGGCGTTCCTCGAGGTGACCGTGGACCCGACGTTCACGGCCGCGCTCCTGTGCTGGATTCTCGGCGGTGCCGCTCTCGGCTCGGTCAGCGGCCTCATTCCCGGGCTGCACGCGAACAACTTCGCGCTCCTGCTCGCAGGCGTCACCCCCTCGGTTCCGGGGCCGACGCTGTTCGTCGGCTGTGCGATGCTCTCGGCGGGCGTCGTCCACACCTTCCTGAACGCCGTCCCGGCGATGGCACTCGGGGTCCCCGACGCCGAGAAGGCCGTCACGGCGCTACCGGGCCACCAGCTGGTACTCGAGGGCCGGGGGTTCGAGGCGATTCGGCTCTCGGCAGTTGGGAGCCTGCTGGCAGTCCTCGTGGCGATTCCGCTCGCGATTCCCGTGATCGTCGCCGTCACTGCCGTCTACCCCCAGATACGGGCCAACCTCTCGGTGTTGCTCGTGGTGATCGTTCTCGCCCTCGTACTCTCTGAGTCCACGTGGCGGCGTCGCTTCGCCGGTCTCTTCGGTGCGCCGGTGTTGATCGACGCCGTTCGGGGCGGTGGCGTCCCGCCACAGGGAGGAACGATTCTCCGAATGTCCCGACCGCTACTTCTGGTGACGGCTGTCGCCGGCGCACTGTCCAGTGCCGTCGTCGGCTACTTGCCGGGCATCTCCGCGGCGATCGCCGCAGTCGCTGTTCTCGTCGTCCTCCCAGAGCCACCGCCCGGAGCTACATCGTGGCGACGAGCGGCGTCGACACCGCGAACACGATCTTCGCAATTTAGGATAAACAGCAAAACATATGTCAACACCTGTGAATCCTAGGACAGAGAGATGGCCCAAACGCCCCGTGACCGACTGAATCATGAAAAGGACATCGTCGACGAGATGTTCGACGATGGCGAGCTCGATACAGAAACGAGAGATGCGCTGCTCGAATGGGCCGACGCTCTCGATAAAACGACTACACGACGGAAGTATATCGACGACAAGGGCACCATCAAAACGCTCGAGCCCCGGTCGATCGAGAACTACCTTCAAGCGATGCGCCTCTGTGAACAGCGTGGTCTCGATCTGCTGGCGTGTACGGCTGAGGAGTTCAACGAGTTCATCGACCGGATGCATGACGAGAGAGGGCTTGCAAAGACCACGCTGATGCGCTACCAGGCGGCTGCACAGACCTTCTACCGATATCACGACTTCGGCGTGTTTCCTGACGATATCGACTCCTATACAGAGCGTTCGAAGCCGCGCCACGACGAACAGGATATGTTCACTGACGCGGAGGTCGACGCACTTCGCGAAGCCTGTAAGGGCTACCGTGATCGTGCATTGCTCGAACTGTTGGTCTACACTGGCCAGCGGCTCACAGCCCTGCGGACACTTCGTATGAAAGACGTCGACTATGCGCAGGGGTACATCTACTTGAACGACGAGGTAGATGGACTGAAAGGCGCGCGAAAGCGCGGGCGAAAGCGGCCGATGTTCGGCGCTCGAAAGTACGTCCGAGAGTGGAAACAGAACCACCCTCACAAGGGCAAACCCGAGAAGCCCTTTTTCATCGGCGATCCGGATCATTGGAAAACCAAGATGGACGAACCGTGGAGCGAACCGGGTGTCCGCAACCACCTCAAGCGGATCGCTGAACGAGCAGGTGTTGAAAAGCCGGTGAACCCCCACAATTTCCGTCACTACTGGGTGACGGTGATGAAACGAGAGTACAGCCTGGACTCGGATACGCTTCGGGCACTGATGGGTGTCGCCAAAGACAGCACCGTTCTCGAGACGACGTACGCGCACGTGACGAACGACGATTACGTTCGCAAAGCCGAGGCGCAACTGGGGTACAGAGACGAGAACGAAGCTCAATCGCTCACCCCCGATAGCTGTCCGACCTGTGGGGAGTTGCTCGAGGATCACTGGCGTCGATGTCCGGCCTGTGACGAACTGTTCGCGCCGACACTCAAGAACGTCGAGAACGAGTTGGCCGAAACGCGAGATGAAGTGATCGACGAGGCTGTGGGTGGCGATCGGGATTTCACTGCCGACGAGCGTCGGGCGTTGCGGAAGGTGTTGACGGCGATCGATGATCCAGTCGCTATCGCTGACAAACTCGACTCCGGGGACATCTGACCCGTAGTCGACGGCCATCTTACAGCTCTTGTGCGAGTTTGGGGAGCGATTCGAGGCCTGCGCGTTCGCAATCGACAGCCGACGGCGTTTCTCCATCGGAAATATCGATCACGACACGTGCGAGTGCGCCGAATTTGTCTTCCCGTTCGGCAAGGGTCTCGACGTCGGATCGAACTGAATCGTCAGTTCGAATCGCATCGAGCACCTGGTCGGTCGATTTCTGATAGCTGTGACTCATGGGTGTGTTGCGTTGCTATATCGTGACCGGTCGCCCGGTCCGTGGACGGGGTTATCGTTGGTCGAAGTTTGCATTCAATTTCCAGGGGTACGTAGAGGCAGTGTCACTGCCACGGGCACCCGCCCTAACGGATGCCGGGTTGTTTCGAGCCCGCCGCCCTAACGACGGGGAGTCGATGCGTCGGTCGTACTTCACCGCTGGACAGACACCTCGTTGATATCCATGACTGCGAGCACGGCCACGATCCAGTCGGGAACGCGATCGGGCTTGCGGCCGACGCCATCACCGTAGACGGCAGTCAACTCCGCGCTTCCGGAAGCGCCCTTGATGACGTAGCGATCTGCGCGCCGTTCGAAGTCGATCGTGTAACTCGAGCGATCGCCGGCGACGGTGACCTCGACGTCAGTGCCGCTTGGGACGCCGGGGACGAAGTCCGCGAGGTCGATCGTTGCGGTATCTGCAATCGCGTTCGCGATGGTCGCACTCTGCGTTTCGACGGCCATACCATGATGTAGACTGACCCTACTATTAAGCGCGGGGCCCCCGTTTCGTCCGTTTCGTGCCGCGCCGTCTGGCGATTTACCGGTAGTATAGTTTTGTATGGGTGATCCGTTCGTCATGGTGTTGGCCTCGTTTGCGTCAACGATCACCTGTCCCTGCGTGGGGGCGCAGGGATTTCCCACAACTTGTAGAGCCGTGAGCCGGTCGTATTCGCTGACAGCACCCTCTTTATGTTACTCCCACTTAAAGTTTGACTACGGAATCGTATTCAAAAGATACTACTATAGGTGTTGAAAAACTCACATCATACACTACTATGGGTGATTCACCGAACGATGCAGACGACGAAATGCACCACAGCGTCGACTGGATGCGGCCTTCAGATAGGCCGATTGTGAAGAAAATCGTTGAATACGGAGGTGATTGGGTGAAGGCCCCGACGCTGGCGCTGAATCTCCCATACACGAGGCGGCATATCTCAAACCGGTGCCGAGAACTTGCTGATCACGGATTACTCGAGAAGCACCCAGACAAGGCGGCCTACCGCCCGATAGAACAGAGCTACAAGTTCTTAAGAGATGAACTCAACGCCGACGAGCTCGAAGACGAGGAGGACTGATGGATGACGCGGACGCGACCACTGTGGATGGACGCGGCTGACGATACGATTTTACTCCACCTTCGAAAGACAGACTCAGCGCAGACCGCCTCTGGGCTAGCACTCAATCTCGAGAAGCTATCCTACGGGCAGATTCTCGATCGCCTCAAAGTGCTCGAAAAGTACCGCTTCATCAAACCCGTCAAGTGGGGCTATTACGAACTCACGGAAGCAGGACGGGCATACCTAGATGGCGAGATATTCGAGCATCCTATCGAGAGCAATACTATCGATGAAGACACGTCTAACCCCTCTCAACTGGCATTATCAGATTTCGTTTTAGAGGACGAACCTGACCTCAATGCACTGGAAAAAGGTATAGATGAAGCTCGAGAGACGATCGATCATCAGATCCAATCGTTAAATGATATGGATTCAAAAGCAGCCAAGATACTTCGGCTCAACGTGCTTTTGTTCGGTTTGATCCTCACAGCTATTTCGATAGCCCCTCAGACAGATGGACTCAGGTTAGAAGACTTCAATAGCGATTTTTTGGTTATTGGATTATTATTTTTGTTCGTGTCTACGACGTTCGCAGCGCTAACTTATACCGCCTCAGAGTATCTCCCAGGTGTTCAGCCAGCCGACTTGGACACAATTACCGATGAAAATTTCACGGAACACGAATTGCATATCGTACTTACAAATAGTTACTCGGATTGGATTCAGTTTAATAACGAAACGAACATCCGAAACACTCCACTAAGTACTGCAACCACACTTTCGCTAATTGCAGGAATAACATATCTGGCTATTGGTGTTTTTGACTCCATCGAAGAATTACCAGCACCAGAACCGGTATGGTTAGTTCACTTGCTTCTCATCGGGTTAGTGATCTGGGCAGATTTACCGAAACAGATTGCTCGCTGGTGGCATGTCTCTTTCTGGGGCCGTAAAATCGCATTCTGTAAAGAGAAACTGAGAAACCAGTTCTTCTGAACCACCACATACTTATATACAAAGCCCTCGCCTATACACAACTATGAGCACCTCTCAAGCTTTACGCGAATTGCGCGAATTGAGGCGAGAATTGCGCAGGATACGCAGCGAAAAGCGAGAGGTACGTAAGGAGTATGTAGATTCAGAAGATGGAGAGATTATCGATGACCTCAACGCTCTCGCTAGAGAGGAAGGTCAAATCCTTCACCAAATTCAAGAACTCCGGAAGAAAGAATCGGAAAATCCAGATCGAAAAGAGCGGATTTCAAATATGTCCTTCAGAGGACAACGTGTTTCCAAAGGGAAACGCCGAAAGCGCCGGAAGTCCGATTCATAGTTCTAGGCCACATTATCGGTAGTCACTACTAATACACCACTTCTCTAGTTCGGGTCCTGCTGGCTGATTATGTTTTTCGGAACGAACTCAAGGAGCAATCCCCTCGAATGAACTCGGGTTGCTATATCCTCCAGCTGGATGGGATAAACATACTTTCTTCAATAAAGCCCCAGTCATCGAAGTCGTTCGGGCCTGCACTTCCGTCAGAATAGCCGTAAGATCCGCTTGGGTGGTTGTAGTTCATGACGCTCGGATACTGGGAATAGGAGTACTTCGTCGAGTCGATCCCCTCAAATTCACCCGATCCAAATCCGAGCCCCAGGGAATGACCTAGCTCGTGCATCACGACAGATCCAATCTCATTATATCTGGGTTCTTCGACCACCATAGAGCCGTACCCTCCAAGGCCTACGACATTCGATGATTCCTCACTCCCCTCTACATCACTGGCGACGAGCAGGTAGTGATATGCATATCCCGATTTGTCAAAATATTCTTCCTGGTAGTCATAGAGGCTATCTGTGTCCGTTGATGGTTCTTCGGGAACGGTCTCATCGAAGATGAAATGTAAGTCAATCCCAGTCGATCCATCTGGGTTTTCTACTGGCGCGTCTTTGAACTCTTGGACGATAGGCCTGGTATCGTATACTGTGAGACTTCCCCCTTGCATTTGGTCAACTTCAACGTAGATATCAGTTCGAAGCGGATCCGCATCTGGGAATAGATCTTGTCTGTGGACTTCGGCGCCGTCCGCGAGGCCGTCCCCATCCGTATCTTTGTTTACCGGGTCAGTTTGGTATTCGTGCACCTCTTTGCCGTCCTCGAGGCCATCGTCGTCGGAGTCCGCGTTTAGTGGGTCAGATCCAATGTCAACCTCATTGCCATCCTTGAGGCCATCGCCGTCGGAATCTTCTTCGGTTGGATCGGTCTCTATCTCTCGTACTTCCTCGTAATCGTCGAGTCCGTCGCCGTCGGTATCGGTCTCGGTTGGATCGGTATTATGGCGAACTTCGTCTCCGTCACTGAGGCCGTCACCGTCTGTATCTCCATCGAGCGGGTCGGTGTCGTGCTCGTGTACTTCCCTCCCATCTGGGACCGTGTCGCCATCGGTGTCCGATTCGGTCGGATCGGTGCCGATCTCGACCTCTTCACGATCGTCGAGGCCGTCACCGTCGGTATCGGAATAGGTGGGATCAGTGTCGAGTGTGAGTTCCTCGTTGTCCTCGAGGCCGTCGCCATCGGTATCACGTTCTCCCGGATCGGTTCCGGCTTCGATCTCGTCGAGATCGGAGAGGCCATCACCGTCAGTGTCTGCCTTGACCGGATCGGAACCGTAATCGACCTCCTCACCATCGTCGAGACCGTCGCTATCAGTATCGGCCTCGAGGGGATCGCTTTCGTGGTCGTTGACTTCCGCCCCATCGCTTAACCCATCACCATCGGTATCCCTCTCGGTCGGGTCAGTACCGTGTTCATTGATCTCGGCGACGTCACTTAATCCGTCACTGTCAGAATCCTTTTGCGAGGGGTCTGTCCCGTGGGCAAGCACCTCTTCACCATCCTCGATACCGTTCCCAACAGTGTCGGCCTCAAGCGGGTCACTGCCGTACTCATCAACCTCTTCACCATCGGAAAGACCATCATCGTCAGTATCGGGGTTCGTTGGGTCCGAATTCACCAGATACACTTCCCGACCGTCGTCAAGGCCGTCGCCGTCCGTATCGGGTTCAGTCGGATCGGTTCCATGTTCGCCCTCTAAATCATCACTCAGACTATCTCCGTCGGTATCCTCATCCAATGGGTCCGTGCCATCTCGAAGTTCCGAGAAGACTGATATTCCGTCACCATCTGGGTCAGCAATTGAAGCGCCCGCGAGCGCGCCTGTCGAAAGGACTCCCACCAGAGCAACTACCACAACAATCCGCTTTGTATCCATTCATGGAAAGTCAGAAACACTAACTAATAGGTGTATTGGGCGTTCTACTTGAGCACGTCTCGCGCAGCCTGGGTGAGCTCGAACTCGGTCGGACTCGCGGACGAATCCTTCTGAACCAGATTGTACTGCGGGAACTTATCCCGGAGCCAGTTACCGATCGTCCGCTTGGTTTTATCCCCGATCTCTGCCTCGTAGACCTCGTAAATCTCACCAATCTTCGCCGGCTCGATCTCGAGGAGCGCCTCGAGCAACTGGCGTTGCTCACGCGTGACCGCGCTAACCCGCGCCTTCGCGATATCTCGCTGGGCGATCGGGATGGCGTCGTCGATGATCGCCTCCGAGAGCGACTCCTCTTCGCGAGCGGTCGCCAGATCCAGAGACACCCGGAGAATATTGATCGCTACCCGCGCGTCGCGAGCTGCGGCGTCGGCGATCTCCTCCAGGTGGTCGTCGTCGACGACACCATCGTGGACACCGACGCGGACGCGCTCGCGAAGGATTTCCACCAGTTGCTCGTCGTGATACGGATCGAATTTGATCCGATGCATTGTGCCGATCCGGGAGTGCAGGCCCGGCTCGAGATTCCCGAACACGGAGTGCTCTTTGTTGGCGATCAAGAGCATGGTGACATCGGGTAACTGGTAGACGTCCCTCAACACGGTGAAATCCTCGAGTTGGTCGGCCTCATCGAACATGACGACGGCGGGTCCGTCGACGGCGTTCCGAATCCGGTGGAGAAGATCGCCTGGGGCAGCGTTCTCGGCGTTGATCGCTGTCGCGTCGTCGAGCCCGTTGAGGATCGCCAATAGCGCTCGGCGCCGAGAGTGATCCGACCAGCAGTCGACTTCGGCGGTCGCGACGTCGGCTTCCTCGTGTAGTTCATCGAAAATCTGGCGGGCGGTGACGGTCTTGCCCGTTCCTGGCGGGCCGTAGATGAACGCACCCGAGGCGCTGCCGCCGGCGGTGAGCGGCGACAACAGCGAGATGAGATGGTCGGTTTCGCCATCGCGGTGGAGGACGTCCTCCGGCTGGGTATCGTCCTCGAGGACCTCCCGGTTGCGAACCAACCTGTCTGTGACGATCATACCCGTTGGTCGGCGTGACTGTCAGAAATAGATAGGGGTCCGGTTTCGTACGTTTCGTTCCTCCAGGCGCGCGTAGGTATTCGCCTGCGACTCGAGTCGATTTACGACCGATCTGGGCTGTCAGTCGGCGCACGAGCGCTGTTCGCGATGGCGACCGCAAAAATAGATATGCGTTCTGGTAGGACATTCAAAAATCCGGTACCCGGTAGCCTCGATACACTATACCAGAAAACCGAGAGGAACACCAATCTATAAGGTGGTAGCGATCTAGAGAACTAACTAGAAAGGAGTTGGTTCGGGAGGAATCCCGGCCGCGTGCTGGAACCACGCGACCAACTGCTTTCTGAGGTCAGAAAGCTATGAGTCAGTCACAGACACCGACGCAAAAAGGTATCGACGACGAACCACTTGAGTTGATCCGCCGCGCTGAACACTCCCGCACCACTGTCCGGCGCATCCGCGAACTGCTCGAGGGCGATCGCTGCATCTCGACCATCAAACAGGGCGACTGGTTTTCGACCATCGAGCACGTCCGCGACGAGACGGGCGTCGATCTCGTACTCTTCAGCGAGAATCGATTCGGCGCCTCGGTCAAAGGTCTGGACGAGAGCGGCCTGTGGGTCGTCTCGGCGAGCTACGACGAGCGCGTCGGGTTCGGTAAATCCAAACGGCCGCGCTGGGACGTCGAGGACGGACTGACGTTCCTCCAGCCGGACGACCCGCACCCGGAGTTCTGCCGACTCGAGGACGCGAAAGCGCGTCTCGAGCAGTATCGATGACGCCCGAACGGGCCGTACTCGAGGCCATCGTCGACGCCGGCCAATCGACGCGGTGTACGACCTGCGGAACTACACTCCGACCGAACGCACTCGTCGAGTGTGTCCTCTTGGAGGACGGCACGCTCGAGGCGACGCGCTGTTTCGGGTGCCACGAACACGGCCTCGATGGCGACGGCTGGCTCGTCGAGGGCCAGCTCGAACCGTCGATCTCGCCGGCCGGGCGCTCGCGTTTAGTCCTCAGTGGGGCTACGGTCGTGGATCGGTCGAAATAGCAAATTCGTTGTAGCGGGAAAATACACAGATAGAAGAAGCACTCTATTCTGTACTGTCTGAATCCATATCTAAGAGAACAGATTTGGTATTGCATCCAGTGCTCTGTATCTCGTGTTCGAATTCAATAGCAGGTGCGCTATCAATTAGTGCCTGCTGATTGGAGTCGAAACCATCGCACTTTTTTAAAATATACACGTATCTCACGCCCGACCGATCCATGTCCTCCTGAGATTGAATATCAGCTAGCGAGCTGAAGTACAAGGTATCCTGTTCTAATTCTTCAGGAGTCAGAAAAACTGTCGGCCAGAGCTCGCCATTTGAGTATAACACTGTTCTATAATAGCTATAGGAGTCAACGACACCAATTTGGTCATCAGGTCCGACTGCTTGACGCACTTCTCGTATTTCGTTTTGTGTATCGGATGCGTCACTAGCAGTGAACGATCCATGAACCCCGCCTACAGCTAGCAGACTCAAAAAGAGGCAACAAACGAAAAACACCGAGAGGGTCTTTGGCACGCTAAAGGGTCCCTGACTGGATTGGAAATTAGAGAGTCGTCCCGAGTATCGATCATATAGTGTTGCTGCTCCAACCCCAAAGACAATACATATTGCTGGGAGAATCGGTGATACTTGTCGTGTCATAAAAGCGCCGACCCAACCAATATTCTTGCCGTTGTAGAGGATTACGAAAACGATTAACCAGCTAAACAACCAGAGTGTCTCAGGGGTTTTCTGACGGTATAGCGCCGCGATTCCAGCGAACACCAAACCAGTAAGCATCACAACGACTGAAATCCAGAAAATAGCGGCAGGGATGAAGAGTATTCCGAGAAGATCAGCAATCGACCCGATACGCTCAAAAATGTGATTCTCTGCATCCCATCCGCGTTGGTGCCACCAAAAATCGATAAACGTGTATCCAACATACCTGACGCTTTTCTCAATCACACCATAGGAGTTAATGAAAAGCGGTCGACTTCCAAACCCGATTGCAGACCCAGTTGTGGCTGAGAGTGCTACACTAAGGGGGCCGTATATCAAATATAAAACGCCGACAATAAAAGAAGGGAGGGCGAATGCTGCTGTTTTCAATTCCGGCAGAAAGCCTGTGGTCTCGTTCTGATGCCGGACATACAGATATAATGTCGTGACGATCCCAACTAGAACGGCAGGCATATACATGAGATATGCAAAGAGAGCGGCTACCCCTGAAACCAGAAAATAGCGAGAACGCCCCGTCTCGAACCCTATAGCCAGCGGGTAGAACATACAGCCAATAATACTGATTGCGGCTGCTTCTGGAATACCTCTGGCCGTCATTATCACGAATTTAGGATAGAAGGCGAACATAACAGTGGCATACAGACCAATCCTGTCAGAGAATAGCTTTCTTGCACCCAGATTGAAAGCCACAACCCCCACACATGACACGATCAACGAGAATAGAGTAACTGCTTTTATACCAAGTAGCCCCTCTGTAGGTAGGAAAAACACAGCAGCTGCGACGTCATAGAAGGGCATTCGGAGCGGGTGATAGCTCTGAAACCCAGCCATGTACGACAATGCGGAACCACGTAGTGGGATGAAGACGGAGTATGACTTCCAAATAGGCGGGTAAAGGAGCCAAAATATTATTCGAACAGCAATCCCGCCTATCACGATCGCCAAGTGGGGAGACAACAATCGATCCTTAGAAATCGAATTATCCATGATTTGGATTGAACTCAAGTAATTCATAACTCTATTGGAGACCAATTCAAATCATTGTTGGACGCGCCAGGTAAAGAGGCTCTCAGCACAGTAGTTGACGAAAAATCCCCCACCTATTCCGACTATATTGGCGGCCAAATACCAAACTCCGAGAATATTATGAAGAACGAATAGGGTCAACAGAGCTACTCCCACGCCGCCGCTTCTTACGACGTTCGATTTGGCAAATCGCCGGAAGAGTGACCACATGTTATCGGAGCCAAAATCCGAGAAAGTCCATTTGTCATTTATTAAGAACATTATAATAATTGCGATCTCAGCAGCAATCACCTTTGATAAGAGGGGCTCAAGCGAAATGAACTCAACAAAAGCTAGGAGAGCGACATTGTCAATGATAGCACCCGCCACACCAACACTGAGGAATTGATTGAACCGTGGAGCTGACGCGATTGAATGAATGTTTTTAGCGAGTTCCATTAATCGTCACTCAGAAGAGGTCTATGGTTGCTTTGTGGAAGGGCTGAATGAATCGGATGACCCTTTATTCTCAAAGACCGATGACGAATTGTCAATAATGCTCGAGCAAAATCGAACACAGTGCTAAACGGATCTACTGTCGATCCAGGATAATCGTTCCAGGTGATGGGGATTTCGGATATCTTGAGATCAAATGAACTGGCTACAGATAGCATTTCAATATCCCACGCGAATTTATCCTCGTAAAGGTGATTTCGAATCTGTTTCCATGCGGAAGATGTAATCGCTTTTGCCCCGCATTGGTAATCATTTAATTTCACCGGGAGTGCAACCCCGGCAGCGAGTGCAAAAAAATCTCCGAGATACCGGCGTACTGTGGTTTGATGACTCGTTATGTTAGACTCTGGATGGCGACGAGAACCAACACTAATGTCAGTAATTCCCCGACGAATAGGATCTAAGATTTTTCGAACGGATTTGACTGGTGTTGATCCATCAGCATCAAGGAACATCATTATATCCGTGGTTAGCTCTTCAAACCCAGAAGTAATGGCCATCCCTTTCCCACGCCGTGTAGATGATGTGGCGACTGATACACTCTCTTGACTGATCTGCTCAACCACGCTCTCAGACTTCGGATCATCGAGCTCTACCCGTATCTCGTCAACCGTGATACCTTCCCGAATTTTTTTAATGTAATCTACAAGCCTATCAGGATCTGGTCGAAAAGCCGGAATCACAATACCTATCGTAGCCATTAGTGATAACTCCGAAATCCATTAGCGATTTCTGGCCTACCTTGTGTTGCAACCGATTTCACAAGAACAATAGCCAACGGAGGCCCATTTATAAAAGGAATGATATTTATAGCCAAGCTCATTATCAGTAATTCAAACAGGTCAGTAATAACTTTGTTGGCCTCGATATAGGTTTATATCTGTGCCTGGGTCTCAGGCATAGGCTCTTCGGTCTCGATTGGAATATCCCTCAGACACTGTGCAATCTCAGTAGCTGAATCGGTGACAGTCATCGCGATCTGGTTGGCGTCACCCAGATCTAATGCAATGACATCCCGGTCACTGGCGATGGCCTCGAGCATTGAACGGGAAATCCCACCCCACTCGACGCGTGATGGTGCAAGAAGTACGTCACAGGCAGCGTAGTATCTGGGCATCTCGACGTAGTCGACTGATCCGTGGTGAAAAACATTCGGGAGGCGGGCTGCTCGATCAACGAGGTCATCGTCTCGAGCCGGACCGACGAGCACGAATTCCCAGTCAGGGAGCAGTTCAGCGGCATCTAAGACGAGATCAACTCCCTTCTTATAGCTAATTCGACCAACGGTGAGGACACGTCTCGATTCCTGGACGAAAACCGAGTCGATAGCGTCGACATCAGGATTGAATCGGCCAGGTGACGCGATTCGAGGCTCTTCAATTAGCGCTGCACTCGACCACCAGGGAATCTTTACTCCACCGTACAGCGGAGTGTAAACCCTATCTGCAAGAAAGACACTCTTGCCGATAATGTTGTTCACGAGATAGTCTTTGGCCTGAGAAACCCCGCTAGACTGTCCGTACTCAGTAAAATTCGACTGGGAGACTCTCGTACACGCTCGAACAGATTCTCCACGTGAACCCAAAAGGACGCCTGGGGCATGCCAACGAGGCTGTGTAATCTGTCGCACTTCTTTTGGATCGTGATCCTGAATGTATGCTTTGACAGCACTCATACAGGCTTTGATAATGTCGGTTCCTGATGGCGAACCGATCTCATACCGGCAGACGGAAAACCGTTCATCCTCGAGGATCCATGCTGGCATCTCGAGGTCCTGGTCGACTAAAACATCGAATGAGGATATCCCTTCTTCCCGGTCGGGTAACGAATCGAGATAGGCTTCCATGTTCGGAGGACATTGTTGCCCTAAAAACAATCCAACTGTCATGAAAGCAAATTAACACCCACCTCTCCTAAATCTATTGGCAGAATCGAATCTTGAGTCGTGATATGCTGTGGATCACCGAACGGCTTTAGGGAATGAGAGCGTAGCCACTGTTGAGGCCCGTCTTCCCTGGCAGGTTACGGGCTTGCTTACTCTCGGTTTTTCACGACGGTGACTTCGAGCGCGTGGTGTATCTCGAGATGAGTGTCGATCGCGCGTTTGACGGCGTCCTGGTAGTCGTTCGCCGATGGCGTACTCGCGAGTAGTTCGTCGGCGGCGTCTTTCGGAATCGTCAGATGGAATCCAACCTTCTCGTCGTCACCGTCGGGCTCGTCGCCCATACGCGACCCACGAAGTGGCGGGCCAATAATCTAGTCCATTCCGTTGCGCTCACTGAAACTGAAGTAAATGGGGAATAATCGAATTGTTTCGAAACCATTCGAAAACAGTCGAATAGAATCGATTAGCCCCGGAACCTTCATGTATTAGGGAGTTTATCAATACAATAACGGTCATCGTCAACGACATGTGTCCGGGAAAGGGGCCGTATTGGATCGGACTCTGAATCGGCATCGCCCTGCTTGGTGGTCGATTTGACGAGGCTCTACGGCCCGTAAAACGGCCGTGGTACATAGCTACGCTTCTAAGAACCGACGGACAACCGCTCAGATTTCCACGATACCAATGTCAACCTCATCCGCCCATAGTGACGAGTCCGCGACTCGCGCGTCTCACGCTCGTGCACAGTACGCCCGCTACGACCACTGGGGCGAATCAGACACCGACAACGAGACAGAGAAACAGGATCTCGTCGGCCACGATCCAAACGGCAACGCGGTCACCCAGCAGAAAATCGAGTCGCTCGCGCACCTCTGGCTCAAGCAGACGTCTCAAGAGCCGTTTTTGGATCCGGTCGCCCTGTGCGAACCGACGGAGAACGGTCAGCACTCAAGTGAGGGAATCAGGGCCGACCTCACCGATCCGGAGGTCTACCCACCGACGGCAAACAGCCAGGTCACCGCTCGAAGCCAGATGGAAAAGAAGGCACCCTCTTCGAAACGGTGGCGCTACTCCGAGGAGTACGGCCACCTCACTTACGGCGGTATTATCCGTGATCGGCCGAAGGACAAACTCCTCGAACTCGTCGGGTACGTGAGCGCGAACATCTGGGCGGTAGACGTCCCACCACGAAACCAGCGAGATATCGAAGAGGGCGCTCAGAAGCTCAAACAGCGCGGCAAGCTTCACGACGTCCAAATCATGCGGCGGGTGGCAGAGTGGATCTTCCTCCCAAACATCCTGCGGGAGGACAAGAAGCGAGATTTCAGGCGGAAATAACGGAGACTCATACCAATGACAACCAAAGACTCGAAAGCGACGCATAAACGCTGGCTGCCGTCACGCCACCAATTTCAGGCGATCGTCTTCAGCGTGCTCCTGATACTGTCGCTCCCGGCAATGGCAGGAGCGGGCGTAATGGCTGCCGAAACTGACGATGGCAGCACTGGCAGTGGTGACGGTTCCACCGAGAACACGACTGTCAGACACTATGACGATTTCGAAGACGGGGATTATGAGGGGTGGACCCCTGTGAGAAATCCCGACGCTGTCTCAGTTGTCGATGAGGGATTTTACGGTGGAAAATCTCTACGTTTGGATGATTCTGGCGGGTCAGGAGAACAGGGAGATATCTTGTTCGACAGTGGTCCTCTTCTCAAACTCTCTGATGACTTCGAGATTCAGGGGACTTCAAGATTCGAGGATAATTCCACACAACGGTCTCGGATAGGTGTTCGAACGGAGGACCTTGAGGATAGGCTCCTCCTCACCTTTAGTAAGCAATACGACAGTGTCTCTCTAACAACTGATTGGGGTGAAAACCCAGAGGACCACGGCGAATATATCGAGGGTGCCCATCACGATATGTGGGTTGACTGGAGGATTCAGGTAGATTCTGGAACTGCCCGGGCAAAAGTATGGGAATCTGGAACGAAGGAGCCTGAGAAATGGCAGATGGTTCGCGACTTCAACAATTTTGAAGGGTATTTCTACGCCAATGCTGGCAACGGAGATTATGGAAGAGAGGTCTTGATCGACCATGTGGACTTAGGAGGTCATACCATTTCTGGTCAAGTCCTGAACCGGCACGGTGACCCGGTTTCGAATGCGACCGTCGAAGCCTACGGTGTCAACTTTGATGGCCTCGAGAATCAGGCCGACGATCTCGAAGCAGAAGCGGATCGACTCCTCGATGAAGCCGAGAACATGGTCCCGAACGACTGGGACTCTGACCTCCAGATGCTTGGATCTGGCGGCCTCGTCGACGAAGCCCAGGCTTCTGAATGGAACTATATCGCGGTCCACGAACGCGAAGACTGGGACCTGAACGCCGAACACAATTGGAAAACAAAGTTGGCGTGGGGCGACGGAGCGGAGATCGACCCCGATCTCGGAGCGCCGTCGGTCCAAACCAACGAGCGGAATCTCGTCCTCTCGATCTGGGATCCGACCGACGTAGGGGGAACAGTTACCGATCGCGAGGACGCCATAGACAGAGAGCTCCCCGGACGGACAACCTCTGGAACGGTCGTCATAGAGCAAATATCCCCATCCGGAGAAGCCGTCGACAAAACCAAACGCGAGACCGAGGTCATCGCCGAGGACGTCAACCCGACATACTCGCTTGCAAAGAAAGATCACGAGGCTGTCCGGGTATCGTTGCCGAGAAACCACTTCTACCGCGTCTATCCAGAGGGACAGCCCGAAAGTTCGTACGTGTTCGCAATCGGCGACCCGGACGACTTTGTGAGCGCCATTCAGTCAGATCTTCGTGATGAAGCCAATCGACTCACTGACTGGTCCGAAGAGATCCAGAGCACTATCGAAAGTGGTTCCCTCACACGGACGACGACTACTACTGACGAAAACGGCTACTACGAGCTCAACGTCCAGCGACCGGTACAAAAGGCTGCGGTCCAGGCCTACAAAGGCGATCCGGAACTGTTGCAGGGCGAACTGGGTGCCTCTGTCAGCCAGTTGCGGGGTCTTCGTGACATGGGGTATAACGGTTCGATTGGGATGACTCTCGCCCCGACGCGGACGGACGTCCCAGCGAACAATGTCACGCTCGAGATGCACGAGCTCGATACGATGCCGTTCGACGGTATCGACGATTTCGAAGAGTTGATGAACCAGCTTACCGAGGAGTTCCTAAATTCATCCGTCTACCAGGACCGATGGGACGAGATTATCGAAGAGATCGAAGGCGAACGACTGAGCGAGCTCTACGAGAATTACTACAACCTCGTCGATGGAAACGAGGAACTCAGGGACCGAGTCGAGGAACTTCTCGGGCGAGAGTTACACGATCCCGATGATGATCCCTCCGTCGCTGAAATGCAGGCCGAGCTCGAGGCCATCCGGCAGGCACTCGCCGAGCAGGCAACTGGAGATATCGGTATTGGCGACGGCGACTACGAATTCGGCGATGATGGCCTCACGGCGACGTGGCAGGTCCCATCGTGGGTGGGCGAAGACGACGTCGCGGTGAATCTGCTGACGAACGGCACGACCGAACCCATCCCAGACGAGTACATTAGCGTCGAACCGACGGGTGGCTTCGCTGGGACGAACACGGTCACCGTTAGCAACTACCCGATAGATGACGGGGTTACGCTGGCCGATCTCGAACTGGTAATCGCTGGTGAGCACGGCGTCGGCGATGGTATCATTTCAATCGCAAATCCCGAGTGGGATGGCACCGCCCCGAAGATCGATGCGGTGGACTTCACCGACCTCTCACCCGGCCCCGACGAAACGGTTGGCGTCTCTCTCGACGCCACTGAAAACTACGACTCGCTCGTCGATGCGACGGTATTCGGACCCGATGGGAACGAGCTCGAGTCGTCGTTGAGCACGAGTGGTGAGGATCGACTGACGTTCAAGACTTCGGGAGCTGGCGACTATCACGTCCGACTGTATATAGAGTCCACTTCGGGAGACATCTTCCAGATCACAGAACGTGTGCGTGCGGGCGAGCAATCACGGAGCGATCGAGCGACTGTCCGTATCGGCCAGTCCAGACTCGGCTATCACGCGACGATCGGCGACCATCTCGAGAGCGCCCGTGTTGACGTAGATGGATCGAAAATCGGCATCGACGTGATCGCCCCATCGGACGAGATCCCAGGCGAGATCCACCTCATGCCCGACGCTGGCGTGACGACCAACGACGTCACCTTCGACGTGTCCGTACTCGAGGGGGCGTCTGAAAGCCGAATCAACGGCAACGTGGCGGTGTTGATGCACTTCGAGAGCGGCTACGACGATGACACGCTCGCGTGGCGGAATGGGCGCGCGCTTCCGGCCGATGGGAACACCTTCGGAGAAGTCCTCGTGCGAGAGGAGAAACACATTCTCGTCAGCTACACCGCGAGTAACGGAGAAGTCTACCTTCGAACGGACATGGACCCCGGGTGGGGAGATCGAGCCTGGCACAAGGCCGATCAATATATCCCGAGGCCGTCGCTCCCGTTCTTCTCGACGATCCTCGTCATCTTCGAGTCCTTCGAGGCCGATGTCGAACGCCTCGGAACCGTGACCACGACAACCGTGCCGGCAACGGGGTAAGCGATGGACGAGATGAATCGTCGCCGGTTCCTCGCGAGCGTCGGGTTCGCTTCAATCGGTCTGACAACCCCGACAACCGCTCAAACGGACTACTCATGGACCGATGGCGGTGACGTCATTGATAGATCCTACCCGGAAGACGAACTTCGACGCCATGTCCCCTATCTCACCACCTCGAGGACTGCTCGCGAGTCGTTCATCGGCCTGTACGGATGGAAAGCCGAGAGCCCCGATCGGGATACCGACGTCTATGCGTACTGGGCGCGCTACACGCACCAGACGCCCGGAATTGGTGACATCGGCCTCATGGACTGGGCGGTCGGAGCATTCGCTTCTGACGGCCACGTCTGGGACCACGAACCCTCGTACGTGTTCGTCGACAGCGAGACTGGTAATTTCGAGCTCGCGGTCGTCACCGGCTATCACCACTTCCCGCTGTTCGTCAGTTCTCAATCACCCCCGATCACGAGGGCCGACGACGGCGGCCAACACCTACACCTGAAGGTGGTCGATCCGTGGCATCACTACCTACTCGATAACGACACCATCGGTGGCGACCCGACGATCTACGGACGTCTCGAGTCGTTTCTCGACGTGCGTGGCGAGTGGGACCAAAACGGCGTCTTCGATGCAACCAACAACCTCGCCATCGACAATCCGTGGGCGTTCCCTGACAACCGCGTGGACTCGTGGTGGGACGAAAGCACGCGAGACGCAAAAGCCGCCCGCTGGTGGGCGTGGCTCGGGCTACGGGGCGCTGATGAGGCGTCACCGGCGGCCCTTCCGGAGTAAAACCATGACAGGAACACCTGACTCGAGACACAGAGACGCATCGACGTACAACCGACTGACGGAGGATTCCCAATGAAACGACGAGGCTTTTTACAGGCGATTGGCACGCTGGCGGTGATGCCGGCGCAGTACGTACCGTTGCTGTCGTCGCCGTTCGGTAGCGACACACTCACCGCGAGTGCCCTCGAACTGGGATCGCTCTGGCGGCCGAAGCTTACCAGTGACGACCTGCCGACGTTCGGGTCGGCCGGCGATCTCGCGTGGGCGGTCCACTACGAGACTGACGCCGACCTCGAATCACTCGAGGCCTGGATTTCCCAGGTCGATGGAGTTGTCGACCTTACACATATTGAGGCGCTGAACACGGAGATAATTCGTGCGCCGACCTCGTTGATGGGTGTCCACTTCCTCGATCGAGCACTCGGCCGAGGATTGGCCTCGAAAAGCTACGTCACGCGGATCGAGCCCATCGTCGGGTTCGAACGGCCGGAGCCACTCGATCTCATTCCAGACCAATCGGAGTTTGATACGCCGGACTATCTCGATCGACGGGGGAACAACTACCCTCTCGATGGGATCGCCTTCGAAACTCGACCGACGACGATCGAGGTTGCCCGTAAGAGCCTCGGCGTCAATCGGGCTACTATCCCTGACGACACCGAACCGGTCTCGATCGGGGTCGTAGACTCGGGAGCGAACGTCGTTGACGGTCGGGTGTTCGGACGCGGCCAGCGTGGTTCTCCGATCCGGATCGCAAAGGGCGCTCACTTCACGGACACCGGCCGCTCCGAGATCACCGTTTCTGAAGGGATGGTGACCGCTGAAAACACCACAGAAACCGACTGGAGAAACGCAGAATCCTTCGAAGGGCTGGTTATCCAGGGATTCGAAGAGAACTCAAGCCTCGTTCTGTCACTTGACGAGATTACGGTGAGCGTTGCGACCGATACCGAGTGGTCGAATGGGACACTGACTGATACAGTCGTCACCAATGGGACACTCGAGTTAGCCACCGACGCGGAAGGGAACTACCTCACCAGTGGGACCTACGAATCCGAGTGGCACGACCTCGGCGAAGAGGCTTCCCCGTCGAATTTCACCAGTATCGAGACGCTCAACTCTCAAACGATCACCTACGAATTCCGAAGTGCCGACGACGCGACCGGAACGAACGCGACCGCGTGGCAGACGGACATTACGGCGCTTCCGAACACGCAGTTCCTCCAGGTACGGATCACTCTCGAGACCACCGATACCACGACAACGCCGACGGTCGATGACTACACATCAACGGCCACGGCAACCGCTGATGCCACTTATGTCGGTGACACGCACTATCTACGATCCATCGATTCTGGCTCAGCAACGCTCGAGAACGTGGCTGACGTGATGGCGACACTCACACTCGAGGGGAGACCGGATAGCGAGACCGCATGGGAAACGATCGACGAGGTAACGGCCTCAGGTAGTGGTGAACACGCGTTCGACCTCAGCACGGCTGGGGCCGATCTCGAGCAGTGGCGTGTGTCGATGACGGTGACGCCTGACGTACCCGAGAGCGCCACACTCGAGCTCCAGGCCGAACAGGTCACTTCTCCTGTCCAGGTTCAAAACGGTGAATCGGACTGGGACCCGATCAAGGACGGCAACGATCACGGGACGTGGTGTCTGTCGGCGATGGCCGCTGATCCCGGTGACGATGCTTACACCGGCCTCACGAACGGCACCGATCCGGAACTCGTCGTCGCCAGAGCCCTCGATGTCGATGGGAGTGGCTCGACGGCGGCGATAACGAACGCGATCGTCTGGTGTACCGACCAGGGTGTCGACGTACTCAACCTCTCGCTGGGATCGTACGTCTACAGCGAGACACTCGCAGACGCCATCGAATACTTCTACGAGAACGGCGGGAGCGCCGTCGTGGCGGCCGCCGGAAACGATCGACAGGTAACCCGGACGGTCAACACGCCCGCTTCTCTCGAGTCGGTGATCGCCGCCAACGCGACGACGAACTCGCCACCGAGTGAAGCGCGTGTTTCGAACTTCGGAAACGTCGGCCCTTCTGATGGTGTGGCTGACCTTTCGGACGGGAAGACGCACGGTGTCTCCGTCGACGTGGCCGCGCCGGGGATGAAACTCGAGGCGTTACTCGCGACGACTGGCTCGACTCGGACCCGCCGGTCAGAACTCTCGGGGACCAGTATGGCGTCTCCGCTGGTCGCGGCTCTGGTCGCGATACTACTGGCCGCCGAACCATCACTCAAAGGTGACCACGAGGCTGTTCGAGAACGCCTTCTCGAGAGTTGTGAACCTATCCCGAAAGCCGGCGAGACGGAGGTCGGTGCGGGAATGCCACAACTCGATCGTTTGCTCGAGGGCGACCCGCCCGATGAAACCCAGGTCGACGTCCAAACGTCGGCAGCAGACTCGAGAGATACAGTCAACCGAATTTTGAGCGGCAATCCATAGACCAATGACGACGAACACGAACACGATATCCAGACGCGACGCGATGAAAGGCGCGGGGGCAGCCGCCGGAGTGCTGGCTGGCGTTCCTCAGCTCACACGAATCGTCTCAGCGACCGACTCGGGCGACCCGGAGCTCACACTCTTCGGAACGATCCCCTCTGACGGACAGATCGACGTGACGGTCGAAGAGTACGATACCGAAGGCTCTGAGTCACCGTTGAATACGGAGACGGTGACGGTCACAGACACCGGATCGGCCCACCCACTCGAGAATATCGACGGTGCTGGGAGTTACTATTACGTCCACGACGGGACGCTGACGCGCGAGTCAGATTCACCGGAACTCGAGACACTTCGGCTCGAGATCCCGGCAGATCCCGAGGACTTCGATAACGTCGATTATACGGATGTGTTGGAGTGGGAGCACAAAGCCGAATCGACGACGATCGAGTACGACGAGTGGTACCTTCGGAACTATCAGCCTCAGCTCAACATGGCGCTCGAGGAGCGCGACCGGATGAACGGGATGTACGCCTACGTTGCCCGCTCAGAAGAAGAGAACACGGACGTCCTCTGTTACTGGGTGTACCTCGACCGAGAATCGGAGGCAGATGAGAAAATCCGAACTGGGAGCGATCTCGGCGATCACCAGCCGATCTACGTCTTTGTCAACGACGCTGGAAAGGTCGAGAAAATCGTCTACTCGGCGTTCCACTGGTACACGGCGACGATCACACCAGGACCGGATGTACTGTGGCAGGATCGAAAAGACGATCCAGCGCATGCCGCTTTCGAGATGACGCCACACGGACACTTCATGTTTAACGCAACCGAACCCGGAGACTTCTACGAACTGAAGCCGTGGCCCGAAGTTCGAGACGTTTGGAAGAATAACACGTTCTACTCGCGCTCGAAACCGAACACGATCGAGAACCCGTGGGAGATCGGCGCTCACGACCACTGGTGGGCTGAATCGTTCGACACGCTGTATGATCGATTGTACGTAAAACTTGGTCAGTGGTTCGGATGGTACGGAGCGGACGAGGCAGACCTTTAGGTGATTCACATGGCAGACACAGGTTCATTCAGAACGGAAAAGCAGAGCCCAACGGATCAAATTGCCGAAATTAGCGGCAGTGATTGGAACAACGCATCGCTCGATAACCTCGAGTTGAAAAACGGTGTGCTCTCCATTCCAGCCGCAATCCCTCAGAGCTCCATCTACCGATGGTGGGGAGGAAATATCACGGTAGCAGATGGATCGAATGCTGACCCGTGGCCTGAAGAATTAGCTGGCATTGACACATCGGCAATGGGCGGTCAGACGTTCCGAGAAGGCTACATTGGCTTCGACGCTGTTGAATTTGATGGGGTCGACGATTATTACACATGGTCTCCCGATTCTCAACTTCCGATTGGTGATGAGACCTTTTCCCTAATGACATTGGTCTATTCCTCTTCCTGGGGAAGTGGTTCTTATGACATTGTGGGTTGGGGGAACTCATCGTCAAATGATGGACATGGATTAATGATCCGGGGTGGGAATGTTTCCCACCGGACTTACGGGAATACCCTCTTAGGATCAGCGGCCCCAACCAGCGAATGGTTTACGTTTGGTGTATCTTACGATGGTTCCACTCGGAATCTCTATTTGAACGGTAGTCAAGATACATCAGACTCGCCTTCCTATTCAGTGTCAGACAATAACCATACCATTGGAAGGTCGCCATTTGATTCTTCAGGATATTTCGACGGTTGCGTCGCGGAAATAATTGTGTGTAATGACGCGGAGGATGCGCAGGCCTTCGGGAATTATCACAGCAATAGGCTGGGGTAATCGAAATGGATCCGAATCATCAAAACTTCAGCAGAGGTATGTAAAATAATGTCAATCCACATGTTCAGAGGCTTCATCGGCCGCGGAGCGATGAGTCTCACCGACCTTGAGACCGCTATCGATACCTGGCTCCAGCAGAACGCTCGCTGGGAAGCCGACCACATAACTCACCAACTTCACGAGCGCAATACCGCGACCGACGGCACTGGTGAAGTCTACTACACCGTCGATGTGCGCTTCCTCGAGGAGGATACGAAGGCTAACCTCACCCAGAAATTCGAGGACAAACTCGTGAACAAAGTTGACTGGTACCGACTCGGCTACCATTCGTGCACTCACGATGAGTCCAATGGCGGCCCATGCTTGTGGGACGATCGCCTCGAGTGGACGGACAAAGACGTCACCATCCCTAATGGCATTCCATCGATCGATATCTCCAGCTAGGACAATGACTCAGAACACAATACGGTGGACTGTCGGAGGGATTCCCCCGCCTGTGGTTCCACCGCCGTAACCCCCCACTCGAGCATCGCTTCTCAATCAACCTTCCTTCACAATTCACATGTTCAACCTGAACACCAACAGAGCACTGTCCGTCTTCATGATTGCCATGCTAGTCTTCTCGGCTAGCCTGGCGTTCACCGGCGGCGCGCTCGCAACCGAACCCACAGTCGAAACCAGTTCCGACCTGCAAGATGGCGGTACCTGGGCCGACTTCAACGCATCGTCCGATGACAACAAGCTCATCGAATTCAACAACGCCGACGCCGCAGACGGCGCCCTCGTCGTCTGGGACCCCGAGACTGGCGACACTGCCGAGGAGGCACAGTCCCACCTCGAACTCGACGGCGATGACGACGAGTTCGAAACCGTCGACGACACGAACAGCATCTACGGCTTCAACATCACGGCCGACCAGCTCGAGACGGTCCCGATGGAAGCCAGCGAGAACAAGACCGTTCACATGACGATTGCCAACCAGAGCGACTGGACGGCTGACAACGCTAACACGACGACCATCGAGGTCACCATCGACAACACGATGGAGCGTTCCGTCATGTACGTCGGCGACTATCAAATCGAGAACGAGGTCTACGGCCTCGAGCAGACCGACGAGGACGGCATGTTCGGTATCGAGTACCTCGCGGATCGGTCGACGTCGCTCGACACCACCCGAGACATCGACGGCTCGAACACGACCATCTACACCTACCTCGCCGAGGACACGGCTCAGACGCACTTCGAGGACGACCTCGGCGAACTCGACGATGGTGAGTGGACCACGTCGACGCTGACGATGCTCGACGACTCGGCGGTTCGCAACTACGCCGAGCTTCCGGACGACCTCGACAGCGAGACGTCGACGCTCAAGTACGACACGTCCGGTTCGACGGACGCACTCGTCCTCGAGCCCGGCAACGACTACGACGGCGAGACGACGATGGACGTCAAGGTCGACACCGACCCCTCGTGGTGGGAAGCGACCCAGGCGTACGGCTTCAATCCGCTCGGCTACGATTTCAGCATCCCGTACCTGACGGGCTTCGCTGGTAGCTCGCTGTTCGCCGGCGGCCTCCTGGTCTCTCGACGGCCTGCGTACTAAGCACCGACTTCTGACCACCAACGCGACACGTTCTTTCGGTATCCAGGCCGAGCGGGGGTTCAACCGCCTCGAGAGCGCCTATGGCTACTCGAACAGCCACCGACCGAAGCACCGCCACCGTCACCCGGACGGGCGACCGAACCCGGACCGACGCACTCGCTGACCTCGTCGCGACCGTCTCCGAACAGATCGGCTTCCCGACGATCGACCCCGTGAGCGTCGACGGCCGGTTCCTCACCGATGAGGATGGCGTCTTCCGGAAGGTGTGGACGCGCGCAACCGGCGAGGACTACGAAGAGCGTATCGTCGCCCGCTCGCCGTCGCTGCTGGCCGGCTGGCACGTCTACCACCAGACGCCCGACGGTCGGGAGCACTGCGTGACTGACGATCGCCTCGAGCGTGAGGCCGCCTTCGAGGAAGCCGAAAGACTCGCGGCCGATATCGAGTCGGTGCCGATCGAGTGCCGGACCGGGAGGGCAAGCTAATGAGCATGCGAAAACAGGCGATCGTCCGCCTGTGGGCGCTCATCTGGCAGTTCACGGTCGGGTACGTCCTGACGATCGTGGTCATGATCGTCGGCAACATCTGGATGGTGATCGACCTGCTCTGGCAACTCCTCCTGGGCAGTGAGGGTCTGAGTTCGGGTTCGTCGGTCGGCTCGTATATCGAGTCTTTCTGGATGTGGAGCGCGGGCCAGACCGTCTTCGCGATGACTGGCGGCGGCGACGGCAAGTGGCGCGCACTCCCGTAACCCCGCACTGGCGGTATCGAGGTTCGACTCCTCGAGCGGGCATTATGAGCACAGATACAACCAACGACGTCGCTCAGACCCACGTCGAATCGCCCGACGACCTGGTAGAGGCATCAAAGACCGATTTCGCCGACTCAGCACTCATCGATTTCAACATCTACATGCTGCTTATGACGGCCTGTGGGTTCTTGGGCGGCGTACTTTTCACGGCCGGCTGGTTCGGGGTGTCGCCTCTCGTGGAGTACATCCCCCAGGCTGGAATAGGCGCGCTGGCCGTCGTGGTTAGTGTCGGTGGACCGCTCGGTATCTACCTGGTACTCCGGTCCGATTACCCGGACGTGTTTGGAACGCTTCGGCAAATCCCCTCCCGAATCAACAACGATGACTAACAATATGATCGAGTTCTCGGGTCCGAAAAACGCCACCCCACGCGTCCTACTCGTCTGAGCGAATCGCGCCCTCGTCTCGAGGCGCGCAACAAATATCGGGACAGGTGTTGGCCTTCGACGCTGCTTTTCACAGCGTCGGGCTTTCAGAGACACCGAATCCGACAACGCACAGCGAATCCAATCACCTGGGGCCTCCTCTTCAGCCCTTCGCGCAACCTTCCGCACCACTCTTTCAGTACCAGAATCATGAAACCCAACACCACCAGACGACGGTTCATCCAGGCCTCGGGCCTTGCGGTCGCGACGACCGGGGTCTCGATGCCTGTGAGCGCACAGACAACCGACTCAACCCAGGGCATCCTCGCCGACGGCATCACCTACGAGCCCGATTACGGGGCGTTCGCCAGTGGCCTCTTCTCGGGGCGGGTATGGCGACCGAAAGACCTCGAGCAGACCGTCGACGACGCTCGAAACGAGTTCCGGGCCAACAGCGACCGCTGGGTGTCCTACGGGAACTGGTTGCTCGAGGAGGCCGACGTCTCGCCCTACGGCAACGCCGAGATCGGCGTCACCTTCAAACACGACTATTTCCTCAAATCCGAGGAAACCACTGAGACCACGGTCGTCGCCGACTACGACGACGCGACCGACCGCTTCACCGACCTCGACTGGCTACTCGAATCCCCGGAGGACCCGGATTTCGAGGTGACGCTGACCAACAACACCGCCGAGAACGCCTCGGACGAACTCTCGGAGTTTCGTCGGAAGTTCATCGACGATGACGGCGACGATCACGAGCTCCCCTCGAACGAATACCTCAACACGATCGCCGGGAAGTACGCATTCGCGATCGGGGTGGGTGAGGACGCGAGCAACGTCCTCGAACTGCTCCTGGGGTGGTCGCCATGAACCCGGCCGCCGACGCCCTGCCGGACGACCCGCTCGACTGGCTATTCGAGCGCCTCCAGGACGTAGTGTGGGCCGATGATCCACGCCGGCAGATCGCTGCGAACATGTTGCTGTTCATCATCGCGCTGGTTTCGTCGACGGTGACGCTCGGGGCGACGCTCGTCCTGGCGTTCGTCTTCCTCTCCTTCGGGTCGATCGGCGTCGCCCGGTTCGTCTGGCATCTGGTACGGGGGTAATCATGCTCTGGATACTCGCACTGATAGCACTCGTCGTCGTGGCCTACTATTGGCACACGCGCGGGCGGATTCCGACGCCCGTCCCTCGGCACCTCGCTCGTCGAGGACGCGACCTCTCGAGTGACGGCCTCATCATAACGGTCTACCGGGTAGCGTTGGTCGTCCTGGTGGTCGGAACGGGGCTGTTTGCCCTCGCAGTCAACCCTTCAGGACTGGTGGCGTTCTTCGCGGCCGGCGTCTTCCTGTGGGCGTTCATGGACGACCTGACGGCGACGCTCGTCGACATCTGGAACGGCGATTTCTGGGTGTTCAAACCATGAAACGCACACTTTCACTCATACTCGCGTCCCTGCTGACGCTCTCGCTGTTCGCAGGTATCGGCCTGCCGGCAGCGGCGTCGACGTCGGACGGCAACGTCACGACGATCGACACCGACCACCCACTCGCGACTGGCGACGCTATTGAAACCTTCGAGGCAGAGGGCTACGTGGAGGGGCACGTCGGCCAGCTCGACATGACGCTCTCGGTAGCGGAGGAATCGGCTGACGCCGGCGTCGACTCGCGTCTCGAGACAGACTTCAACGCGGTCTACCTCCGGGCTCAGTACAACGAGACCATCGACCGGAGCGTACGCGTCTACATCCCGAACGAGTTGTGGTATTCGTACCCCTCACAGGCCGAGCAGTCGATCACGAACGACATCGGGGCCGACTTCGAGCCGACTCGAGAAGGCGAGTACACCGCTGTCACTCTCCATTTCGAGGACGTCGATGAGAACGGCACCGACGCCGTCTTTCGCGTGAGCAAAGAAGCGTCGACGGTCTTCTCGCTCCGGGATACGAGCAGCGGATTCGTCGAGAACGTCACCGGCTACGAACTCCCGACGATCGCCGCCTCGACCGAGTGGCAGTACGCTCAGGATGCGTTCGCGGGCAACGAGTCGACGGTCGCCATCGACCACGACGGCGAGATCGTGCTCGAGTACGACGGCGACGACACGCCCGGGCGAGAACGGTGGCAGACGGTCCCCGACTGTAGCTCATCGGCCGGCGTTGACGCCGTGGTCTGTCAGTACGAACGCCAGGGCGTCGAGAACACAACCTACGTCATGAGTCGGACGTCCAAACCCCCCGCACTCCGGTATACGGACGACCGGTCGTGGCTGGATGGCTTCCGATCGACGGTCATGAACGACCTCGAGGCAGCCCTCGAGAAGGCGATGGACCAAGTCGCCGAACTGCGGCCCGGATTTATCGTGGAGGTACACACATGGTAGACACACCGAAGACAACGAAAGGAATCGTGGTAGCGATCGGCCTCGCACTCGCGGTGGCGCTGTTCCTGTTGACGACTAACCTCTGGGCGTTCATCGTCGGCGTGGCGATCGTCGCCCTCGTGCTGTACGTCCTGTATCTGGTCGGCGTCGGCGGCCACCAGCGACTCATGAACTACCTTTCGGGTACTGGAGGGCGTCGCTAATGCTATCAATACTGATGCTCGTCGTGGTTGCGATCACCGTCGCGTACGTGCTGACGACGCGGTTCCCGAACACGGCCCGGCGCTGGTTCCGACGGTTCTGGGCACTCCGGGCGGTGTTCTTCGGGCTGTTCTGGCTCTCGTTCGCCTGGGTACTCATTGGGAGCGGGGTATTCCCGCTCATGGTCGTCGGGATGCTCGTGTTCTTCATCGCCGCGATGTACATCTTCGTCGAAAACCCACAGCAGGAGGTTCGATCATGGATTCGATAATCGCCGACGAACACGACTTCATCCGCAAGCGCCTCGAGGAGTCGGCCGCCAGTACCGAGACACTCCTCTCGGTTCGAAAGCGACTCCAGGCCATCGGCCCGGACCTCCGACGGGTGTACGACACGAACGGCTACACGAACTTCCTGGTTGCCTACCTCAAGCGCGAACACGAGAAGTACCAGCTTCACCACGGGAACGGCCCGGACAATCACGAATACGAGGAGACGCGTTCTACGCCGACGTGCCACTGTATGGTAGCCTCGTGCCCGATCGGCAACGGCCGGTTGCCGATATCGATCCGGACGGCTGACGACCCCGAGCGAGCCACTCGCCAGTATACGCACGAGCATACTGCTCACCCGGTCGCCTTACACGAGGCTCGCCAGGAGTGGCACTCGCTGTGCTCCGATCTTGAAAGCGAGCTATCGCTCATGAAGATCGCCCTCGCAAAAGACGTCCCTGTCGAGACGCTCGAGGACCCCGAAGCGCTGGCTGCCGACGAGGTAGCGGAGGAAGAGACCGACGACGCCGACGCTGACGACGGTGAGGAGAGCGACGAGGAGACGACCGGACACGATCCGACGACGGTGATGGCCTAATGGTACTCAACCAGTCCACGCGGGACACGATCGAACACGAGCAACGCAAGCGCCGGCGTGAGGCCTTCCGAACCCGGAAGGAAGCGGTCAACACGGCCATCCGGCGGTGTTCTCGAGCGCTCGACCGGGGCGAGACGACGCACTACCAGTACGTCGCCCGGAAGTTGAGCGAGACCATCCTCCCCGGACTTGAGGACCAGATCGACGGCTTGGTCGTCGGCCTCGCCGAAGACCTCGCCGATCACGAGTACTGGGACTACCCGGCCTACCGTCGGTTCACGACCGACGAGACGCGTATCCGTGAAGTCCTCGCGGCTGGTACCCGGAGCAACCGGTCGCGGCTCGCCCTCGAGTCCGCCGGCGTCAGTGACGAACTCGAGACGGCCAAACGCCTCGTCGAGCGAACGTTCAAGACGGCGGTGGCGATCGCCGAGCACCTCGAGGTCGTCACCACGAGCTACACCAACGCCGTCGACTGCGTGGGCCACACGACGAAACTTGGCGTCCACCTCCAGGACTGGGACATGGATATCGGCGACCCGATCAACCTCTTTTCTGACCAGGCCGGCCCGCTCAAGACGTTGTACTGCGGCGGCACCGGAACGGGGAAGTCGACCGGCATGGGTCGGGAGACCGAGGACTACTACCTCCGGAACTTCGTCGACGGAAAGGACATCAAGCTCATCGACCTCGTCGGAATGCGTGACGGCGAGAACTGGTTCTACGACGTCCCCCAACAACAGGAACCGCTCCGGAAGGTGCGCGAAGAACTCGGGCTCGCTCCCGACTTCACCGGCACTGAGTTCGACGAGCGGAAGATGGAGATCCTGCTGCCGCTCACGAAAGGACTCAACGACCAGGAGCTTCCCTTTGATACCGAACGCGGCGAGGACGGCGAGTTTATCTGCCGACCGTTCACCGTGCCGGCGTGTGAGATTCGAAAGCCGTTGCTCGTCTCGCTCATCATGTCTCGAGTGTCCGAGAGCGAGGAGCAAACCATCCGGGAGGTCTACGACGAGGTCGACGCCGACAAAACCGACTGGTCACTCGGCGACATTGCCGAGGAGATTCGACTCCGACCGGAGCTCTCAGATAAGCACAAGGCGAAAGCGATCGGCGTGCTTCGCGGACTCCAGAATGAGGGGTTCATCCGCACTCGAGAAGATCCGTACGCCATCCAGTGGAACGACATCTTCTACGACACCCAGACGATCACGGTCTTCTCACAAGCGTTCTGCCGGACGGAAATCTCGAAGGTGATGGCGTTCGCCTATTTGTGCGATTCCATCCTCGAGCAACGCAAGCAGGACCCGTTCGTCCCCGACTGCGGCGTCATCATGCGGGAGTTGTGGAGCGTGGCGCCGCACAAACAGCGCCAGAGCTTCGACTCGCGCGTCGCGGCCATCCAAGAGGCGATCGGGCAGGTGTTGATGCGAATGTTCCGCGAAAACCGCCACTACGGCGTCCACGTCTTCGCTGACACCCAGCAACCGAGCGACCTCCTGAAATCAATCCGGGAGATGTTCAATCGCTACGTCGTCTACGGCGCGAACTACGACACGATCGACGATATCATGTCGTGGACGCAGAACAACCGGAAGAAAGCGTTCTGGGGGACGATGAGCGCCCGGCGTGGCGAGGCTGGCGTGATCGGGATGGTCGAGCCGGCCGTCGAGAACCACCGCATCGAGTTCGTCTCACCCGTTCGGTACGCGCCACCGAGCCATCACCACCGCGACGCAGCCGTCGACAAGACGGGATGGCACGGGCGGGTGCAGTACCTCGAGAACGAGGAGCTACGCGCCCCGGCGGACGTCGACGGCGTGATCTGGGACGACGAGATCCACCCGTCGCTGGTGATTGATCCGTTCAACGGCGACGGCACTGAGTCCGACGGCGTCTATGACCCCGAGGCGACGCCTGCAAAGGCGTTTGCCCAGCAATGCCTCACTCACGAGTGGGACAAACGCATCAAGAAGAGCGACGTCTACACGGCGTTCCACGAGTTCGTCGTCGCCCACGGCCACGATCGTGACCGATGGGACTTCGAGCACCGGGGCGTCCAGTCCCAGTTCGGGTCGGCCATGAAGAGCGTTATCGAGGATGAGATCACGAATACGAAGATCGACGGCGACATGGCCTACCGAAATCTCCGCTTCACGAGGAAGGGGAAAGAGTTCCTCGAGGAGGCCACTGTGGACATCCAGAGCGCCGCCGAGCCGATCCACTCGTAGCGAACTACTCCGAACGTAATTCGAAGGTTTTGCGAATCAAAACCCATAGCAGGCGCGGCGTTCACGAACGTTCGAACTAACAAAGCACCGGGCTACTTGTACCAGTAATATACGCGCGTATCATGCGCGCCCCCGATCAAATTAGACCGCATGACAATTCTTCACCCACACACCACCCTGAGCCTCGAGGCCAGCTCCCGGACGAAAAATTCCCCGGCGAACTCTCGAGGCGATCGTCCGCCACCCCCTCCATTTCGTTTTGGAGGTATCGACATCGAAGTACTACAACGAAGTTCTAAGCAATCCAACATGGAACTGACCGGAACCACAAACTATCCACTGTCCTGTCCCGATCCGATCTGGGACGAGTTCAAGACGAGTTTCGCGACTGCCGACGTCAACGTCAACGAGGCGCTGGTCGCGACGCTCGCTCGAGAGATCGTATGGACGCGCGGCGACGAACTGCCCGACGACCAACTGGCGGCCTACCTGGAGTTGATCTCTGATTATGACCACCGACGCGAGTAGCATCAATCAGCGGCATCGCCGGCGGTATCTCTCGGGGACGTACAACTCCATCGACGAGATCACCGACCCCGGGACAGTCGCGGACGAATCGAGCGGTAAGTGGCGCGAGTACATCGTCAACAACAAGCTCTGGGTGTTCCTGACCGCCCTGCTCGCGGTGGGCGTGTTCGTGCTCGCGTTCCGATGGATCGCCACCACGATGGGCAACCTGCTCTCGAATCGATGGGCACAACTCGCCCTCGGGGCGTTCGTGCTCGCTGCTGTCTCGTACTACGCCGGTCGGCGCCACCAACTCGGCGTGTTCACGAGCGTCGACGAGTTCGTCGCCCAGGGCGAACACGAGAACAAGCGCTACTTTTGCGAGTACGTCACCGACACCGATGGAAAGAACGAGCGCGTCGAAGTCTACAAGGGCTTTACACGGTTCGGAAACCCGGGTTCGAAGCTCAAAGTCCGGGATTTAGATCCGGAATGGGCACGTCTCGCCCAGTATCGAGGGTACGACGCCGACGACCCGGCGCCGATCTCGATCCATCGCGAGCTCGCAACGGTCAGCCACACCGAGTTCGGCACGATCGTCGCCCAGCCGACCAACGGCATCGACGCCTTCGAAGGCGGCGGGAAGTCTGTTCTCGAGGCGACCATCCCGGATATGACTCGGGAGAACAAGGTGCCGACGCTCAAGAAACAACTCGAGGAGAAAAAGAACCAGGTCGACGACCTCGAGGACAAGATCCAGACGCTCACCGAGCAGCGCGACAAAGCCTACGAGATGGCCCGGAAGGCCCAGGACGAAGTCCTCGATCCGTTCATCGACCGCGTCGACCGGGTGATGGGCGTCCGGGACCGCCGGCGCAACCGCTCGAGTGACGATAGCGAGGGGACACTCCTCTCGAGAGAGCCGACGGCCGACGACCTCGGGACCGACATTCAGATCGAAGACGACTGAGGAGACGAGATATTCATGCATACACCTACTGCACTAGCGATAGCACTGCTTCTTCTCGTGTCGCTGGCGGCGCCTTTCGCGGGCATCGTCGGCGCACAGGAGATGACTGACCACCCGGAGGCCAACCTCCACATCGAGCAACCCAGCTATATCGACTCCGACGTCGCCCGCCAGACCGATAACGGGACGACGATCTACGAGGCGCGGGGTGAGTCGGTGACGATCGTGCCGACGAACCTGGACCGGCAGAACATCACCGGTTACGGGAAGGACACCGACGCCGGATCGTTCACCTTCGACGATAACCTCGAGGTATGGACGCTCGACGTCGACGGCGAAACCGGGACGTTCGAACTCTACTGGCTCGTCGAGGAACCCGTCGAAGACGAGAACGCGACGGGCACTGAAACCGTTCGCTACGAGGCCACCGTCCGGCTCTCGGACACCGACGGCGTCTACCTCACCCAGTCCGAGTACGAGAATCGCCAGGACATGGTCGACCTCGGAGAAAAGGCCGATGCCGTAGTCAACGACCTGAAAGGGCGCTGGCTTCCGTTCTTCGATACCTCGGGCGATGCCGGCGACGTGATCGACCGAATGGGGTCGGTTGCGGCGACCATCGGGAACCCTCTGAACATGTTCTCGTCGGGGTATCTCGGCTTCCACACCCTGTTGCTCGTCTCACTCGGGGCGATGCTGGCAGCGCTCCAGTACCTCGGGTTCTTCGCGTGGGTCGTCCACAAACTCCGGGGCCAGAACCACGACTTCGAGCAGAACGAAGCCTACGAAGGCGAGATTGCCGAGCGACAACTCGAGGTCGACGAACGCGACCGCCTGAACAAACTGGCAAACATGGACTGGTTCGATATCTTCGAGGACGACCACATCGCCCGGGCGTTCCGTGACCACCTCGGGGAGACCGTCCTCGGCGGGTGGATTCGACTGAACGCCGCTATCCGGCCCCGGAACGTGGTTCGTGACCGACTCCAGGCGATGGGTCAGTCGGGGTACGTCGCTGTCTGTACGTTTGATCGGTCCCTCGAGATCGACGATGACGACGAAGACGTGCTCGAGCCAGTTCTCGAAAGCGTCGACCTCGTGCGAGAGGACAGCGTCGACGTCGATACGCTCGACGAGCGGGAAGCGATCGCCCCGCTCACCGAGGCCGCTGGCGACGCGCCGTGTGATCTCGAGGCCATCCTCGGGACGGTCAACTGGTGTCACGACGAGCTGGTCGCGTTCGACTTCGAGAACGCCGATGTGAATCCGACGCGACTCGAGACGCCGATCGAAACCCTGGATCTCGAGACGTTGATCGAACGCCTCGACGCCGACATGACTCACTTCGAAGACGAAGAACAGTACGGCGAGTACCTGCATTCGTTCGTCGCGAGCGTACGCGAGCACCCGTTCACCGAAGACGACGGGACGCCCGACGAACTCCGGTACATCTTCAACAACCTGCTCCAGGCGGCCCAACTCCTCGAGGACCGGTACGGATTCCCCCTCGGGGACTACCAGAGCGACGCCTTCGAGACGGCCGTCGACAGCTACGACCGGTCGGCTCGAGCGGCGGCGTACTCCGAGGAGGTGAGCACCGGTGCGGCCTGAACTCCTCCAGAGCGGCGTCCCCGAGTTCACTGCCGGCCAGAAGTGGACCGGCGTCGGCGTCCTCGTCGGGATGGCGGTGCTCTTACTGTTCATCTGGTATCGTAGCCGGTTTGCCGGCCTCAAACCCTCGAACGCCGAGCACAAGGACACGCTGTGGACGCAACTGTACCACCGTGATCCGTCGACCTACCGTCTTCCGGCCGGCATCGACGTCGCTCGTCACCGGGACGCGATTCTCGAGACCGTCACGGATCGGGAAAGTATCGACCGGCGAGCGGCGACGGTCTCGGGCGGCCTCGGCGAGGTGCGTTCGACGCTCTCGTCGACGGTAGGCCCCGTGATCGATCGACTTCCCCGGCCGGCACGGCGGTCGCTCGGGCTCGCCGTCCTGGTCGCCATCCTCGGGGCGCCGGCTGTCTCGACGGCCGCGTTGCTCGAGTTCCTGAGCTCGGAGACCGATCGACCCGGCGGCCTCGAGGCACTCTCGATGATCGCCGACGCGACGGTCACGGTGGGAACGCTCGCCGTCGACGTCGTGTCGTCGTTCCCGTACGCCGGGACGCTGTTCGCATTCGCTCTTTCGGCGGTGCTCATCGTCGGTGAGTGGCTGTTCACTCGCTGGTGGCTCACTGTTGCCCTGCTGGCCGGCGGTGCAACGGCGATCGTCGTCTTCGACCATTATCGGACGCGAGAGGCCGGTTCGAAGGATGGTCTCGAGCGTCGAACCCTGGGGGTAACGGCCGTGAAACGGGTGTCCATCGTGTGGATCGCCGGCGTCGTGCCGACGGTCATCGGATCGGGGCTCGAGAACGCGGTCCCCGGTGGCCCGCCGGTCAGTCAGTACGGGGCCGTCCTCGGACTCGTGGTGGCGTTCGCTATCGGGTTGTACTATCTGGCGCTGACGGTCGCCGAAGCGATCACGGGTGTACTGGAGGCCGCTCGTGAGGACGTCACGATCGGTGACGGTCGACAGTTGGCCGATCACCCTGCCCTCGAGGGCGCCGGCTACGATCACCACGAGGCCGCCGACGGACTCCTCGATCGGCTCGAGGCGACCGGTCGGAACTGGCGCGGTAGTCGTGTCGACTGGGCGCTGGCCGGTTCGCTTGCCGTCCGGCGAGTCCTCATCGGGACGTGGATGCTGGCGGCGCCGTTGCCGCTGGGGTACTTCCTCTCCGGTGTCTCGAGTGGCGCGTACGTCGACGTCGGTCGGGCGCTGGTTGCCGCCGATACCGGGATTCAGGCGCTCGTACTCGCGTGCGTCCTCGCCCCGATCGCCGTCGTGGCCTACCTCGGACGGGACTCGATGGACACTCTCGGCCTCGGGCTTCGCGAAGCGTGGTCACGTCGACGCGTTCGCCTGGCCGCCCTCCGACGGGGCGTCCCGATCATGGCGGTCGTCGTCGCGACGGCGATCGCGTACTCGCTGCGGTTCCCCTTGCCGATGGCGATCGGTGTGGGTGTCGCGGTCGGTCTCGGGGCGCGGTTGGCCTACGAGGCGCTCATGAGTGCAAAGTACCGGATCTCGATGTTCGAGGCCCTGGAGGCCGTCGAGAAGGACGTGCTTCTCGAGGCCTACGTACTCGAGGACGCCGGCGGGACGACGCGATATCTCGCCGTCCTCAACAGCGACGTTCGCGTACTCGCAGACACGCCCAGTAACCTCGTCCACGCCGTGTGTGACGTCTATGACGACGTGAGCCGTGGCGAGGACGTCACGACGCGTCCGCGCTGGCGAGCGGAGTACGCCCTCCGGTTCGGTATTGTCGACGCCGAGGAAGCGGACGCGAAGATCACCGAGCGCATCCGAAAGCGGTGTCTCGGGGAGTTACGTGACGAGAAACAGGAGTGGCTGTCCGTTCTCGAGGACCGGGTGCGTGAGTACCCGTCCGAGGAGTTCGAGAGCTGGGTTCGCTGGGGCCGGCGTCACGGTGTACTGTCCGTGAGAGAAGATTCGACCGGGGAGACGGTTGTTTTCCTCGAGCGCGACCCCTGGAGGCGATCGTGATATTCGTCACGCTCGAATTCGAGTAACGATGCCCGCCGACCCCACGATACTCGAGACAGCCATCCTCGCCATCGCGATCACGGTGACCGCCTACGCGACCGTTCGAGACCGCCTTTCGAGCAACCATCCCGGTCGAAGAGGCCAAAGAGGACTAGCTGCCCGGCGAGTACCTCGCCCGATAGAACAGAGTGGATAACGGAACCTCGATGACGTAGACGTCAGGCCGCGGGTCAATCCTACCTCTGACGCCCGAATCTTTCTGCCTCTCCTGCAAACATGACGTCTCTCAAAATGCGTTCGACGAGGTCGTCATGGGAGAGGTCATCGTAATCATCGTACCGCTCTCGCAATTGGGCCTCCTGCCCTGCAGTAAAGTAGAGATCTAGTTTCTCGTCGGCCTCTGCGGCCGGTACAGAATCGGCTGCCGTACTTATTGCTGCCGACTCACTCGTAACCTCCGACTCCGACTCGGTACCAGAAACCACGTCGTCAGACGAGACGTCGCCCTCCGTCTCTCGAGACGACCCTTCCTCGGCGGTTTCCCTAGCCTGCTCTCTATCGTCCTGAGAGTCCGAAGAGTCCGACCCGGGCAGGTATTGGTCAACCTCTTCTCGGGATTCAACGACGGTGAGGTCGTCAATATCAATCCCGTACGTCGATTTGAGAGCAGCCACATAGGTTGGCCATTTCCACGCCGTCATAGCGCTCTCTGCAAGGCGAATCTCGTGCCGGGCATGGGCCTCGGCCTCCTCCGAGATGTCCTCGATCACCTCTTCGACTTTCGTCTCGAGGTCATCAACGTCGTCGAATTCGAATTCGTCTTCGGGACCCGTATCGACCAGTGTGAGGCGCTGTTTCTGGTCGCTCTTATAGTTCTCCTCGAAGTGACGTTCGAGTTGACCTTTGAACGATTCATCGACACAGTCGTACTCATCGGTATAGAGCCACTCGCTACGTTTTTCTTCGGGATCCCAGTCGTCGGGGGGCGTCCAGAGGTCTAGTCGCTCTGTTTCCGCTATGGTTCGGTCCTCAGTGGGTGGCGTATGGACACCGAGGTACGCGGGTTGTTTGCTTTCGTGGAACGCCGCGGGGTGAGCAATTCCCAACTTAGCGTGGATCGCGACGTGGTTTTTGAACTCGGCTGTTTCTGGATACTCCCAATTCCGACTGGTCGAGGGGCTTCGCCCGGGTTTGTGATCACTATCGATGCGCTGGCGACCGCGATAGTTGTAAACCTTCCATTCCCCTTTGTTATCCGCGTAGGGACTGTTCTGGGGATATGGCTTGAGGATGGGAATGGGTACTTTCCCAGTTTTCGCGTCGAAGTATGCCCGTGTCGCGTTCTTGATCTTCCGGTAGGCTTCCCTTGCCATCTCGTCGTCCGGATTGATTCCGGTCTTTGACGTGTTGAACGGGAGGTCCTCTGCACTTTCCGTGGACCACATGTCGGCACGGATGACGAGTCGTTTGTCACCCGTGGCGGGGTTAAACTGGTTCAGCCCGCCCCTGACACCAAATCCAGCTTCCTCGTCAGTACGGTTTGAGAGTATTTTCCGACCGTTTGCATACAACGTAACGCCGGACTCGTCCGAATCGGCTTTTGTTTTCAGCCCGACCCGGACGTCCATCATTACGTCGCCTTCGTAATCCCCGGTCGAAGGCCGGAGAAGAAGTTTCGGGTAACACCGCGGATAGAGGCCGTCGAACGGGGACCAGCTCAGTGAAAGGTCACTTTCGGCGGTAAGCGGATCACCGTTGATGGAGATGTTTACCTGAACGTCACGGGACTCAGGGAGGTCGTCGGAAATATATAGGTCGTACGTGTCCGCGAGATATTCGTCAAGCGGCTTTTCGACATCATCGGAGACATCATCGGCACCCATTTCCCGCCCCCAGGCGAATTTCAGATCCTTGATCTCGATGACGGTAGTGCCCTTGGATTCAGAGAGATCTTCGTGGGCCTCGAGGTCGGTGATTTTGGATACGGAGTATTCACGCTTCTCCTCATCGTGAAGCCACTCGTCGATATCGATGGTGAGTTCGGATCCAGCGTCAGCCAGCTCGAAGCGTGTATATACCGTAAGTTTGTGTCCAAGCGCGACTGATGCGCGTTTGAGGCCGATGCCTGCCCAGCCGATGGAATCGTAGTGGTCTTCACTTTGGACACTATCACCGAGGCTGAAAATCGCTTCCAGGTCTTTGGGTGGTATCCCGCCACCGTCATCGAGGATTCGGAGAGTGTTGGTGGTTTCGTCGTACTCGATATCGATGTTGATCTGGTCTCGGAACCCGTAGCGCTCTTGTGCGTCGATTGCGTTGTCAACGAGTTCACAGATTGCCCCACGAGTAGAGATTTCTTTGGCTAAGTTGGCCCATACCGCCTTGTTTGCCCCGAATGTGACCTTTTCCGGAATTTTATGTAGGTTGGCGTCGTTAGTCATAATACCCCTGAGCGTCTCTTAGTGTGGACCCTCACAATAACTATTTAGTGATACAACTTACTTAAACCTTAGCCAGATGGCTAAGGCATGCTACCAACTATCATAGATAGGCCATCTGCACAATCTGTGCTAATCAGTAGCACGCGACATGGGTGGTTCAGGGCCGGATCTTAGGCTAGCGTTTATATATTCATCATGGCTAAGAATTGCGTGCTAGATGAGTTCGAAAGGTACCAACGGTCACCCTAAAACGTCCCTTAGTGGCGTGGGGGCGATCTACAACGCCGCCAGGGGGCGGTACACCACCGAAACCTCCTGCCTCCACCGACTGTGGCGCCAACGCTTCCCCGGTGCCCGTATGGAAACCGAGGCGATGCTCGGCACCAAAATGGTTGGGCGCAACCCCGCACACTGGACGCGCGGGTGTGGCGCACGCCACGTGGATCTCATGTCCCCTGTTTGGTCGGCGAATCCGCCGTATCGCATCGTTGAAGCGAAACGTTTCGTGACGCCGGGCAACCTCGACGCGGCTGTCGGGTCGCTCGTTCTCGAACGAGCGCTCCTCGAGGCCGAGTCCAACGTCGCGCCGCATGAAATCCACCCCGTGGCGGCCTTCGACGGCGCGGCGTTCGACCCTTACGGTGACATCCCCGAGACGATGCGGGTCATGGTCCAGTGCATCGACGAACTTGGCATCACCCTCGAACTCGCCACCGGTAACGGGTTCGTTTCCTTGAACGAGGTGGTCGTACGGTGACTACCGTAGACCTCGGTGTCCTACTCCGCGAAGCTGACGACATGGGCGTCTCCACCGTTGTTGCAGAACGAACTGAACTTGCCCACGGCGAACTGGCGCTCATCATCTACGGTGATGACGAGGCGAAGAATCTGCTGTCCTACCAACTCGCCGCCGTCGACTCCGTTCGTGTCCTTGGCCACCAGTAC
The DNA here is from genome assembly GCF_024204665.1 of Natronosalvus rutilus. Lineage (NCBI taxonomy): Archaea > Methanobacteriati > Methanobacteriota > Halobacteria > Halobacteriales > Natrialbaceae > Natronosalvus > Natronosalvus rutilus. The sequence goes on from NZ_CP100355.1 coordinate 2,801,409, forward strand.
CGCCTCACGGCGAACGCTATCTCCGCATCACTTCGGACAGCGGATTCAGCAGAGGATGACCTGCTCCTCCTCGACGACGAGCGGAACCCCGCAAGCGGCGTCCTAGCGCTCGCCCAGCACGCCGCCGTACAGGAGGCACAAGCCGGGTACGGGGAGGTGACGGCTATCCATGGCGAGTGATCCACGGGACGACTCTGCTACGACGGATCCTGGTCTAGCGGCCCCTGGCAACGCCTGTCCGAACTGTGAGCCTGGAATACTCGAAAGCGGGCGCAGTGAGACGTACTGCGACAACTGCGGGTACACGGTCAACACCACGAACATCGACCCCGGCCCAGAGTGGCGCGCATTTGACGACGACAGCGAGGACCCATCGAGGGTGGGGGCGCCGTCGACACCTACACTTCACGACAAAGGCCTTTCCACTACTATCGGTCACTCGACCGACGACCAGCAACTCGGTGGGGATCAAAATGGTGACCGCCGCCAGCGGAAGTTGAACCGCATCAGTCAGACGCGCAACAGCCGAGAACGTACCCTCAGGGAACTACTATCGGAAAATAAGCGCATGTGCGACGCCCTCGAGTACGGGAAAAACGTCGAGGAGACGGCTAGTGTCATCATCCGGAAGGCAGTTGATGAGGAACTCCATCTAGGCCGCTCGATAGAGGCAGTCGCATCAGCAGCTGTCTACGCGGCTGCACGTATCGATAGCCGTCCGTGCGCGTGGGAAGACATCGTCATCATCTCGCGCCTGGAGGACGAGGGTCGGATAGTACGCACATACAAGGCGTTGAACCGCGAACTTGCCCTCGAAGTCGAGCCCCCCAGCTACCGCACCCACGTTAACCCTGTCGCCGAGAAACTGAACACTGCGATCAACCTCGCTGGTGACGAGGAAGATGACAATATTGATGAGGAACCTGGGAAGGTAACGCGTGAGGATCGCCTGGCCGCACAACAACTTGTAGAGAAAGCACAACAGACAGGGGCCGCGTCCGGAAAAGATCCTCGCTGTCTCGCGGCAGCAGCGATCTACGTAGTTCTTGAAGACGAGTTCACCCAACGGGAGTTCACCGAGTACGCGGCTATCTCACGACCGACACTCCAGAAACACGCCGCTGAACTACGCGACCTACAGGATTGATTCTTCCTTCTAAGTGTCTTTTCCGTCAAGAGAGATGTCTGAACTGACATGTATCTCATACTGTAACCCATGTCCGTCTGGGCGATGGTTTAGCACCTCCTATCAGCACGACTGTCGCAACCTATCACCGCCCAAGATAGTTTCAACAAGGCCGCTGGATCGAACACTGTCATTCGTCGTCGAACACCTCGCTCACGTCTTCACCCAGCTCACTTGCTTCGATATGAGAATACATCTGCGAGGTCGTCTTCGGATCGGCGTGGCGGAGCATCCGTTGAGCGGTCGCGGCGTCGCGCTCGCGAAAGAGCGTTTCGCCGACGCCTCGACGAGCGCCGTGTAGCGTGAGATAGTCGCCGTCCTCGAGGTCGGGGATGTCTGCCTCCTCGGAGAACCGTTTCAACAGTGTGCGTACGCCCGATGTCGAGAGCGACGGCGGTTCGATGCCGGTCTCGAGGACATACTCCCACGGATTGCCCTCCGGTTTCTCGTGTCCGGCGTCATCGATCGCCCCGTACAGCGACGGAGGATGCCGAGAAGGGAAGACCGGCCACCCGTCGGCCGGCGGGTCGACGATCTGGTACAGCCGCTCGAGAGGCGCGACCGCCTTCGACGTGAGTGGCGTCTCTTCGCGTTGCTGGTTCTTCCCCAGGACGGTGATCGTCCCGTCCTCGAGGTCGACGCTGTGCCATCGGAGGCCGTTACGCCGGACGTCGTTCCGGTCGGCGAGGATCTCGGCGCCGCGTACGCCCGAGTACGCGAGGACGGTGACGAGCGCCCGGTCACGAACTTCCTCGATAGCGTCCGATCCTTTCTCGTCGATCGCTTCCCGAGCTCGTTCGTCGACGTAGTTCACGATCGCCCGGCGCTGCTCGACGCTCCAGAACTGTTGATCGCCGCTGTTCGAGGACGGACGCGGCGGCATGTCGTCTTTCGCGACCTGTTTCTCCGCCGGGTTCTCCGCGAGGTAGTCATATTTGACTGCCCAGGAGAGGAACGCCGACACCTGGTTGTAGTAGGTCCACGCCGTCGAGGCGGCGATTCCGCCGTCGACGTCCTCCGACTGGCCCGCTTCGACGCGCCGATCGAGATGGGCGGCGTAGTTCCCCATCGTGCGTTTGCTCACGCCCTCGAGCGTGTCGACGCCACGATCGTCACACCAACTGATCCACTTCTCGAGCACGCGGTCGAGATTCTTCGCGTAGTTCCCCGACTGGCGCTCGAGGAACTCTGCCTTCGCGTCTTCGAGCCGTTTTCCCTGGGGTGCAGGCCCTGAATTGCTGGTTTCCATCGAGTCAGCTTCATAGACAGCGGCGACCCTAGTAAATCCACCGCAGACTATTGGTCTAATGTGCTGTGTGCTGTTGTCGTTTGTCGGACTGTGGTTTCAGGCTTTGAGAGTCTCGAAATCGTGAGATTAGCGGGTTTTGCAGGGACCAGTATATCGTATGTCGCCATATGTTTTGGTTGACTCCATCCCTAGATACGAAACGGCAAGAAACCAACGTCTGACGCTTGTTAGCTCACGGATAGGAAACGGAGGGGTTTGAGGATTGTTACTCTCTTCGGAATTTCACCGAGAACTTGAACTCGTCAGGGGTACCCCCTGATCTCTTTGCTTTTATTGCGAGAACATAATCCCCATCATGGAAGTAGGGGTGCTCATCCTCGTTGGTGATGGTTGTGGCATCCTTCAGTCGAGATGAGTTCTCTGATCTGAATTCCCACCATACGTTCTCATCTTCCTCGAAAAACGCCACTTCCTCTTTAGGAAGGATATACGCCCTGATGTTGGTGTTGGGGCTTCGAGCTATTGCCCGAATCACCCACGTTTCCTTCTTGTTAGGATCAACGTCGATATCCCAGTACTTCAGAGGGTCATCTCGCGGAAGTGTTACTGTCTCGTCGATCTGGTACTCAGGGCGGTCCGGTCCGTTTCCGCGACCGGGATTCTCGGGTTTCTGACTCATACAGCATACGAGCTTTGTAGCGGTATCGTATTTAAACTGCCGCTACCGGAGTGAAAGTGTTCGTTCCAGACTCAGGTCCAGTATCACTCGTTCTAGTCGATCGTTGCAAATCTCATCGTCGATAGTCGAAGGACTATCTTTTCGGTGTAGGAGAACTGTGCCAAGTTATTCCTTCTTCAAGCGAACGTTACGACCCCGCCTGCTCCGGTTCCCCCCTCCCCCCCTCCGTCCGAGTCCTCTTCGACGCGATCTCGAGCCCGGGACGCTCGACCCGCCTCGGTCGCCGGCCAGTCCTTGCGTCGGAACTCGCCCGGGTGTTCGGTGTTGACGTGCTCGGCGAGCTCGGCAGCGCCGCCAGTCGAGTGCGAACACACCGGTGATGGACAAACGAAGGATCGTAGTGTCATTGATGCCCTATTGATTTCCAGCACCTATTTGCACATCGTCTCGGCGCCGAGTATATCGCAAAACAGGAGTTCACCCGTTCCGAGTATCCCGAACACCAAGAATGCTATCAGTAAGAGAAGCGCGAGGACCGCCGCTGCAATATTCTCCATAGACTAACATTGTTCTCATGATACATAATAACTGACCAACTCGTCCGGGCTATCGATCACAGCCAGTCCACCTTTTCTCGTTCACGTTGCTGCGCTTCAGAAGAGAATTTATAATCCTCATCGCGAGATGGAACCGGCCCTAAACGATCGAACTCGTACGTCTGGAACTCATGTTCCTCAGAGGTTTCGTAAACACCAAACGGCCCGTACTTCTTTGTCGCAGTGACAGTCGTATACCGAACTCTGTATAATACCTCTTCATTCAAGAAGTACACGAGTTCCCCCTTTTTCGCAGGGATACTGCCACCTGCACTTAGATTCCCTTTTATGGGTGCCCCCCGCTCACACTCCACAAATACTTCGACCTCATCTCTTGATGCGTAGACATCAGTATAACCATATGAATTAGATGAATATACGGTATGTTCAAGTTTGATATCGTTGGTCTCAAATCCAAATCCTAGGAGCCATTCAATGGCGAGATTTTTCATTTGAACGTGCTCCTTTGATTCGGACTTATGCTGGTCAGTAACGTACGGCCAAGAATCAGAGACCTCGAGGTTTTTCGTCATTCTCTGCTATTTCTCCTCAGAACATGTTCCCGACCCTTATCTAAAACTAGTTCTGTTCGCCGGACGCTCATGGCCCTACAGTTTGAAACCGGTCGTCGTCTTCACGACACTGGTAACAGACGTCGATCATCTCGTCTACGTTGAGCGGAATTCGGGTTTGTGCATCTCGCTCCTCGCACACTTCACAGGTCCCGAGCTCGTATTCACCGGACATCTTTTACTCTCCATACACCCGAATCGTTTTCTACCAGGCCCTGCGTCTCAAGTCGAGAGAGGGATTCTTTGACTTCTTCTGGTTCGTATCCGTATTTAGATTGCATCGTGATCTTTAGACTCTTCTCGGTGTTCTCCTGAATGGGGACGCTCGCGATCTCCAGATTCTTCAATATCCTATCTTCGAGCAGTTGTGTGTTGGTCATGATTCGCGTATTGTTGCCAATCATGAATAAATCTGCCCGCTCGGTTTATTTCAGGCCGGTCACTCCTTCGTCGACGACATGATCTCGAGCCACGGGTCCCGGTTCGCTTCCTCGATCCGCTCCAGGGCGTGACGCTCGCAGTAGTACTCGGTGCGCTGGGTGACTCGACGTCGGTTTTTGACGTTGAACCGGTAGTCTGTGGTCCGGTCGCAGTCACGCCACTCGCACGAGAGCATACACTCCGTTCGCAGTACTGGATTGAAACAGTCCGCCTCGGTGCGAAAGTGGAGGGGATGGCCTTTGGAAAACTCGTCCAGGAAACTAATCACTTAAACCAGATGTCAGAGGAAACCGGTGTGCAGGGCAAGAAGTCAGTAGCGATCCAAGCCATGACCATCCAGCCCGCACACCGGCGTGTGAACTTTCCACACGATTCGATTTGATTCTTTTTTGCGGTGAGTTAGACTGTCCAGATTGTGGATCGGTCTCGAAAAGGTGTGTCTGGCTCGATGCGATCGCGCTTTGAACCCCCTTAGCCGGCGTCGGTGTGTGAGGAAGGTGATGGGAGTCCGACGCCGTTTTTGGTATCGTCGTGGCAACGCCGCCTTAGGCGCTCGAGTCCCGATTTCGTGGAACTACTCCGGTTCGGTAGGCGCTCGAGCCGACGCGCCGAGGACCGCTTCGAGAACTTGCACTCGAGAGCCAGCGTGGATACTGTCGCGGTCAGGGAGTCTGTTCGATACGCGATGCGTCTAAGGGCGTCCAGGGGTCCGTCTCACCGTTCTCGTACTCGCTACAGCCTTCGACGCGGAAGCGCCCGTTCCCGATCGCCTCGATGGTGAGTCGCCGGGCGCACAGTTCGGTGAGTGTTTCTTCGGTCAGTTCGCGGTCCATCTCGTCGAGTGGGATTCTATCGTGCATCGTCGTCCTCCGTTTCGAGTTGTTCGATCGCCTGTTCGACTTCCTCGTGAGTGGCCTCCGGGTGGTCGTCGCTCATGCCGGCACCTCGCTGGCGTCGTCGTGGACGGCCGCCTGGACTTTGCGGGCGAGCTCGCCCATCGGCGTGTCCGTCTGCGATTTGCGGTGATACCGCTCGATCACCTCGAGCGGGAGCAACCCGAACTCACTGGGGTCGCGAAGCCTGTTCGCGATGCGTTCCGTTGAGTAGTAGATCGACTTGTCCCCCGGGTAGTGGAACGACGCGACGACGTCGTTCCCACAGACTGCGAGTTGCCAGTTGAACCGGCCGTTGTCCTCGATGACGCGTCTCATTGGCCGTCCTCCTGGCGCGTAAAGTCTGGATTCGAACCGGCGCCGCGCTGTAGATCTCGGAGTGGCGTGCAGGCGGGACACGCGAAGAGGTCGACACCGTTGGAGCCGAACACGCGGACGGTCCCCTCGAGGACGCGCGTCTCGCAGTTGAGACAGCGGTTCCCGGTGAGATCGGCGCCGTAGACCGTCGGGACGGTGCTCACACGACCACCCCTTCAGGTCGTGGGAGTACCATAATCGCCAGTAGGAGCGTGATCACTACGATTACGGCCAGCGCCTCTACCGGGAACGTCGCCATCAAGGCGCCGGCGGCGAACGCGGCAGCAAGATCGACCCTCACGCGACCACCCCGATGAGGTAGACGTTGAGACAGACGGCGACGAGCCACGGCGCGGCCAGTGCCGCCGGAACGATTGCTCGGTACTGTTTCTCGAGGACCGTCCGGCACGCCAGGGCGAGACAAACCGTTCCGAGTTTCATCACCACCATCCCGGCCATCCCGTAGCCGTCGATCACGTCGCTCGCGATCGGGTTCGATTCCGTGAGGCCAGCCTCAAGTCCGTGGGCGGTCGTGGCGATGTCAGCGACCAGCGCGATAGCGACGAGGCCCCACATCGCTCGATCCAGGTCGATTTCCAGGAGGTCGACGGTGTGCGTCTGGATCATGGCCGAATCGCCTCCGGAAGGCCCGTCCCGCAGTAGGGACACCGCGTGTTCAGCCTGTGGACCGTGCTCGAGCACGACGGACAAGAGAGCGTCCGGTTAGGCATCGGGAGATACCTCCTCGAGAAGCGTCTCGTACGCCCCTCTCACGCGCTTGAACTCTTCCTCTGACCCGCCCTTGTCGGGATGGGCGGTCTGCATCTTCTCGAGGTACGCCCCTCGAATCTCTTCGGCACCGGCGTCGCGACCGACACCGAGCACCGCGTACGGCGAGGGCGCTGCGGGTTCGGAGTCAGCACTCGGGAGTCGGAGTTTCCGGTACTCGCTCTCGGCGGTGACCGTCCCGCGCTGTTCCTGCATCCGCGTCTCGTGGAGGTAGTGGTACAGATCCTGGGCGTTGTCCCGAGGGTTGTCCCAGCGGTCGCACGCGGCCGCCATCGACTCGCCGTCTTTCGTGAAGTAGACGACGACGCCAGGGTGATCGAAGGACGCTCGCGCGTAGGGTTTGTTGGGATTGGTTTTCTGGTGTTCGGCGCCGCTCTCGAGTTGGACGTCCGTCACGCCCGGCCAGCGTGCCAGCTCGTCGAGGACGTTCTGGAACGCCTCCGAGCGCGTGACCTGGAAGCCGCCGGGGTAGGACTGGCGGTCCTCCGGGGCCGTTCGCGAGAAGGTGTCGGGCCAGTCGATCGGCTCGCCGCCGTCAGTGACAAGCGGCTTCTCGAGCATGATCCGATAGACGCCACACGACGAGCCGCCCCAGCGCTCGAGCATCCCTTCGTCTTCGAGTCGGGCGAGCAGGCGCCCACCGATCCGACCGTCGATACCGAGTTCGCGTTTGACCTGCGTGGTACTCACGCACGCCTGCCCGTCCCGATCGCGTTCGCGGACGAGATCGCGAACGTCCTCGAGATGGTCGTCGTAGATGGTCATCGAACCACCCCTTCGGCCGCCTGGCGCTCCCACACCGGCCTCTCGGTAGGACTGGCCGTCTCGTAGGCGTCACGCGGGCCAGAGTCGGTGAGCTTCACCACGCGCTCGAGGAGACCGATTGCTTCCAGGTCCTCGATCATCCGGTAGATCGTGGCCGTCGACCACTCGACCGCGCCCTCGAGTTCGCCTGCCGTCTGGGGCTCGTCGCAGGTCGAGAGGTGAATCCAGAACTTCGACCGGTTCGGTTTCACGAACGCGAGTCGATCCGGGAGATCGCCGCGTCCGCAGTACTCGTCGGGGTTCATCGGTCCGCCTCCGTGGGGACGTAGCTTGGGCGGACGCCGCGGGGTCCCATGCCCCGGACTTGTTCGAGGTCACCCACGTCGGCGAGTGCCGAGACGTACCGGCGCGTCGTCCCCTCGTGGAACTCCATCGCCTCGGTGATCGTGGCCGCCGCGACGCCGCCGCCGTAGGCGTCCGTCTCGCCGTCCTCGTAGAGGCGCGTGATGGTCTCGAGAGTTCGCTGGTGGCGGTGGCCGAGTGCGGTCTGGCTCATCGGCCACCCCCGAGTGCCGCTGGTGCGTCGTCGATCGTTGTTCGTTCGTGCTCACCGTTGAGCCGCCGGAGGAGATCGTCGTTCCGAAGGTCGTCGTTCTCGTTCCAGACGTCGCCGTTCTCGTCGATCGTCCGGGAGACGTACGGTGCGTCGGCGCCGGCGCTCGCGGGCGTGACGTACTCGGTTCGGTCGCCACGTTCGATCACCAGGACCTCGTCAGTCTCGAGGCGCGAATCGGGGTGGTTGGGAGAAGGGTCCGAGACGGGTGCCTCTGGTAAGGCTGAGGAGGTTGGACCCGTTTCAATCTTCTCAGATGATGTAGATGAATCAACCGGTTCCCCTAATATTTCGCGCTCGCGAGCGTCCAGGGCTTCGGTGATCTGGCTCTTCGGTGGGTCGAAAAACGACTGGTTCGCAAGCCGCCAACCGGCCAGGCGCTCGATAGAGTCGATGCCCCGGATCACGGCCAGCGCCGTGTCCGGTTCGTCCATCCGGATGAAGCGGACTGGGTCTTCGTCGGCGAGTTCGAGGACGCGATTGTGGGTGTTCCGATCGAGGTTGAGACTCGACTCGGGCACGTACGCGTGAACGCTCATCGATCTGCCACCTCCGAGAGCGGCGTCTCGAGCGTGCGTGACGTGCGTGCTGAAAACTCGACGTCGATGTGGACTCCTTCAGTGTCCGAGCGGCCGTACCGGCGGACACCGTTCTCTGCTTGTGTTTCGTTCCCCGCTAGTTTAAGGGGATTGGCGCTATATTCTCGCATGGTTCTGCGTATCCTTCCAGGGGTACACGAACCGACCCGCGCCAAGCCCTAACTTGGCGTTTCTACGGCGCGATTGCACCGTCGAGTGGCTCGTATGGATAGTTCGTTCGTTTGGAGGGTCTTAGTTCTTTCTAAAAATAGTATATACTATATTTAGTAAGTAACTTATCGGTGGCCGTATATACCACATCATGTATGAATGATGCCGCTGAAGCAGACGTAATGTCATCTGGCCGGGCGCTACTGACCGACCGTGAACGGGATATTCTTGCTGGAGACGCTAATGTGAAGGACAACTACCGGTACAAGGTTGAGTCGACTGCTCGTCAGCGTGTCCGCGATCTCAAGAAAGACGTCGACGTCTTGCGAGAGAACTACCCGGAGATATTCAAGGAGATCGAGCGCGCAGTGTGTGAGAATGTTGAGTAGGCTGTCTCCAACAAACCTCAAACCAATTGTGATTGAACGAATGGAATGTCAAAAATCATTCACCCCTGATTCGTAACCACCTCGAGGCTGAAACTGGTCTTCGACTGTTTCAAAAGCCATTTCAGCCTTTTTATTCTGTATCCTAGAATCGAAAATTTTTGATTTCACGCTGTGTTTCAGGCCAGCTGTAGTATTCCCTTGTTTATACATCGCCCTGAAGTCACGGTTTTCGTGTATGTCATCCGAGTCACCGTATATGAGAATTCCCGATTTTTTGGCGATTTCTAGCAATTCATCAGCTCGGCTATTGAACACAGTGTCCTTCTGCTCTCCAACAGGTCCCACTAAACATAGGTCTCTAAATCTGTTTAGAAAGTCATCTCGGTTGAATTCCCTGGGTTCGTCAACTTCCCCATGTTGTTCTGTTAACAGAGACATCAGAGTTTCCTGAAGAGAAATTATTGGGGGTGCCTTCAACGATAGATATACGTCCCTATTTTTTGCTTCTTTGTAGTCAATACCGTCAGACAATGGACTATGTAGCTTTCCGTGTTCAATAGTCCCATCTTCATATCGGAGCACATATTCCTTCTCTGCGTCCTCACCGTCTTCTGGTTCATAGTCGTCATCTACCGTACAGATTGCATATTCATCGGGAGCACCATGCTGAAGATGTCTGAATTGAACATCAGGATACTCTTCTTTTAGAGTTACAGTGAGATACTGGACGTGATTCACTTCCTTGTCACTATGGCCAATCTGCTCGAGAAGTTCCGTTTCGTGGCCGCCAACGATGTTTACAATTTCATTGATCCTGGTGGGCCAAAGATCACTATTTTCACCGCTTGGCTCACAAACCACAAAACACAGATTTGCTTCTCTACGGTTTGTTTCTGTGAGTAATAGATCTGCAGGATTCGGAGAGATCTCACAAAGTGGATCAGTAAAGCTAACTTCGTACTCAGTCCGATAGCCATCTTCATTGTCCGGATGAAAAGCATCCTTCACCGCTTTAAACACTTCAAATGCAGGCTTTATTTCGTTCGTGAACTCCGACTCTACGAGATCTAATGCTGACCCGTCACTAATCTCGTTATATTCTGCTTTGTATTGTTCTCGAAACCTCTCCTTATCACTTTCTAGTAAATCTGTGAAGGTGTTAGAGGTATCAACAGTTTCGGGCCCCCGCATCTTCAAACCTCCATCGGCTCGCAACTAGCGTCAAAATGGTCTTGCACGAAATTGAAAACTCGAAATTGAGGGTCAATATCGTTCCCATCTATCGGATATACACGTATGCTTTTCCAGTTGCCTTCGATCTCAGTCCGTCCAAATTTATCTTCATCAATGACTTCGGCACTAAACCTAGAATTAGTCGGGTTTGAAAATTCAGACAACCCAAACTTCCATCGATCCTCAGAAAGTCGAGACTCAAACCCTTCTAGTGGGTCTCCAGAGATGGGTTTTGTCAGGTCTATTTCCCATGGTTTTGTGGATGATATTCTATGATCAGGATAGACCCCGCTTTCAACTGAGTGTGCCCCACCAGAATTTATTGCACGTTTCAGTATGAGCTGGCGCTCTTTCTGTGACTGGAACAAGTCCCATGCCTTTGTTATAGTTCCCTTCTGGTGTGTGATAATCCCTTCCTGCTTGAGCCCAAATTTGTATTGGTCGGGCCTTTCAAATCGTATATTCGTTGGAAGAATCCCGTATTTCTTCCTCATTTCTTTATAGGTTTTCCTCCCATCGATGGCCCAATAGGTCATCGTTCTGGTCACATCTTCTCTTTTCTCTGCAGGGACGTCGGAATACTTGGAGCGGTGTCCTGTGAAAAACGGAATAATTACATCGGGGTCCTCACGAACAACACGTGCCCTCATCGAGTCCATCTCCTGCATAGATATCCAGAATCTACCAATATTTGGCTGTGAAACTATGAATTTCTCAATTGTATCTGGCATTTCTTCAGATATATTAGCAGTTGTGATAAATAACGGAAAGTCATCGTCGTAGTAAACGTAATAAGGAATGGCTCTTCCGTCGGAATTTGCAGAGAGCAGTTCAAGGTTTTCCTCTTCCTCTCCCCAAATACGTTCAAAATTGGATTCGATTGCTGCGAAGAATTCTCTTCTCGTGTTAAAATTATTAACAGACCCAATTATATTGACATTCCTTCCTACATCCTCAAGTACATCATTTCTATCGACGTATTCGAATAGATTCCGCTCATCGGAGAAAGCTTGCCCACTAGCATCTAGAAAGTCAAATTCTGGCATAGATCGTGTCTCTTGCCTTGTACTCGATTAGTATCACCAAAGTAACTTAGTCTCTACTATTTTCGGTGGAACATTCGTCTAACCAACCTTCGCCAAAAAGAGAGTTCCGATCGTCAGCCAAATCCTCAATCTCGTCCCATAATTCATTTTGGTCAACCTCTGGAATGCTATCTCCTGATCGAACCGAGGATATTATTCCTTTATAATTCAGGACTTTTGTATAGAATCCCACTATCTTTTGAATATCGTTGGGTTTGAGTAAACCAATATTATCAACGTTGGATTCAAACACTAATGTCGGGATTGACTCTGTAGGCGGCATCTCTTTCGGCTTTAGATAATCCTCTGTTGAGGCTGAAGGCTTACCGCGAGCATTCATTGTATCCTTACAAGTCTCGATTCCACTCATACCACGGATTTCCGATTTTAAGGCCCTCAGCAACTTTTTCCGCTCAACTTGCTGTCTAACAAGATAGGTTGCAAGTCCACCGCTGAGAACTGTAACAGCAATCCTAAGCCAATTAGGAATCCATGCAATGGAATCGGCTAACGATTCAAAATTTGAGGAATTTGCGCCCGCAGTTTCATTTACTGCTTGAATTAGAAGATCCATCTTACAGGGATTTAGAGCTGTACTTGAGTAATAGTAGGTCACGATCCATACGTGGTTCTCTAGTATCAATTACTATAAATCCATCTGATATAAGTGACATCCAGTCAGTCGGCGGCGGCCTGCCGTACGGCGGTTTTAATCGGCTGCTGCTTATTTACCGGACCCATTAACAGGTCTGAGTCGTCTTCATCGGGCGGCGTTTCACCGGTGAGTTTAGCTGCCAGCCATACCCACGGCCCGTACTCGTCGTGGTTAAGCAACGCCCACGGATCTTGCGGCCAGAAGAGGACGCCGCCGATCGGGTCCGATGGGTCGCCGTAGCGATCCGGTGGCAACGATTCGAGCAACAATGCGTCGACTGCGTCCAGGAACGACCCGTCGGCGAACGACGGAAGCACGGGGTCCGCGCGTTCCTCGCTCGTCGAGAATGAGAGGGCCAGTCGGTAGCCGTCGCCGGTGACGAGCAGGAGGCCCAGCGATTCCAGGTCCTCGCGATAGTTGTAGACGGTCTTCGGGGAGACGTCGGCCCGCTCTGCGAGCTCCGTTTTCGAGAGCGGTTCGTCGGCCTCGAGGAGCACCTTTACGATCTTGCCCGCCGAGTCCGTCCGGCGCTCGTCGGTCCCGAGATCGGGGACCAGGGCGCAGGCCTCGAGGTTCGCGAACGCGGTCCGGAGTTCGTCCGGTCGGATCTCTCGGCGGTCGGCTTCCGGCGAGAGGTAGCGGTGAAGGACGCGGGCCGCATCCTGGGGCGTCTCGATGAGAGCGTGCGTCGTCGCGACGGCCTCGCCGGTCGGCCGGAGGTTCTTGCGGGAGAGGATGCGCTGGAGGGTGTTGGCGTAGGCGACGCGGTCGGGTTCGGATCGGACGGGAATCTCGACACCGAACTCGGGAGCGTCCTCGTGGACCTCTTTGGGTGACTCCAGACGGTCTCGAAGCGGGTCCTCGAGTTTGTGGACGTCGGGGCCACGAAGAACGAACGAGCCGATGAGGGAACCAGTCGGATCTGCGGCGTCGACGGAGGGCGTCATGGCCGCCTCTCGCTTCTCCGTGCGGTCCTCGAAGAGTTGACGGTAGCAGGCGTGAGCGCCGTACAGCGATTGGATGGCCGCCGCGTGAGCTAGCGAGTCGGCGAACGCCTCGCGTTTCTCGAGTTTCAGACCTTCGGGAACGCGGATCTCGCGGTGGAGCGTGATATCCAGCGCCTCCAGGATGTGGGCGATCGTCCCCCAGAGACCATGTGCCGAGCGGACGATGGCCGACCGGAACGAATCCCGATCGTCACACTCGCCGCGCTTGAGCTGGGTCGTCAGTCTCGAGAGTTCTTCGCCCCACCCGATGAGGTTGTCCCGGAACGTCTGGCCGTCCTCGAGAGCCTCATCCGATGCAGCGCCGATGCACCGCGCATCGCGAACGATCGGGGCCGGGTCGTCGACCGACTCTAGGCGCGTTGGGGTCAGCACCCGGTCAACAAACTCCTCGCTGGCTAACGCCAGTGCACTGCTCACCGTCAATGGCAACGGCTCGCCCGCTCGTACGGCCACAACCGCCACCCGGCGCTCATCATCGTAGCTTACGTACCGGGTCTTCTGTTCGTGGTCCTCTATCCCCCCACGTACAAGCATCACGCCGCCGTTCCCGCCGCTTGCCGCCACCGCCGCGTGCGCCGCCGGCCCCAGGTAGCGGGTCCGGTAGTAGGCGGTGTTGTCTTCGCCGTCCTCTCCCCCACCCAATCCCGTCTCGGTGGTTACACGGCCCTGTCTGTCTTGTTTACCGCTGCCATTAACAGGTCTACTGGCGAAGTCGGAAATCGACCGCTGTCGTGCGGTTTCACGCTCGAATGTCTCGAGGACCTGTTCACCGAGTGGTCGGAGCTCGACTTTCTTCGAACACTGGGGACCGAAGCGGGTCACGAGATCGTCGTCGACGAACTCGCTGACAAGTTGGCGAACACGTGAATCGTTATCGCCCGGATAGAGGTCGTACAACTCCGCGTACGACAGAATACCACTCGAGTCGGCGTACAGTTCGCGGAGCATCGCGACCTCGAATGAGTCGGCCTCGAGGTCGCCGGCGATCGCCTTCGCGGTCTCATCGCTCGCTCCCGAGGCACGCTGACGACTGCACCACTCACTAACACCTGGGAGGTCGACGCGGTGGGAGTTGACGACCTTCGAGAGCGTGAATCCGCTCGCGACCACGCGGACGTCGAAACTGTCTGCCAGTACGGCGAGCAGGTGACAGACGTCGACGCGCTGGTCACGACGCCGGCTCTCGAGCCACGACTCCTCGACGATCACCGAGAGCGTCGCGTCCTCGGCAGCGCCGAGCAGTTGGGCGGCCGCAAGCAGGTCGTCGGTACTCGCCATCGGGCTGTCGGGAATCGACGGTACGAGTTCGCCCTCGAGCTGGCCGACAGCGTTCGCGTCACCGCGCGCGGCGTTGACGATCTCCGATCGGATCCAGTAGGGAATCCCGAGGTCCTCGAGGGCGTCGTACACGCCCGTGACGTCCGCGCCTGCGAAGAACTCCTTGACACTCTCGGCGAGTAGTGTTCGTACGCGTGCGTGTTCGAACAGTGACTCCCAGACAGCGGTCACGGTCGCGTCGGCGTCCAACTCGAGGATCGCGGCCGCCGAGACGGGCGGCTGGTCGGTCGGGGTGACCTCGCCGCGCGCGATGTCGTCCCGATCGGGCGGGGAAGCCCACGCCTCCAGGTCGTCCCGAATCCCGTTCTCGAACAGTTCGTGGTCAGGGTCCTCGAGGGAAACCAGGTCCGCGAGTTCGTCACCGGGGTCGGCACACCACTCGTCGACGAGGTCGGCGTAGCGCTCGCGTTCCTCGTCCATCGAGACGTCGACCAATTCCTCGAAGCGCGCGAAGTCTGAGACCTCGAGATCGACGTCGAAGCGGTCGACCACTGCCTCGGCGCGTTCCAATAGGTCAACTTCTTGCCGCCCGTACTGGCCGTTTTCGAGGACGAAGTCGTTGTACAGTGTCGCTTCGTCGGCCTCTTTCGCGTGGTAGCGCGATCGCCACTCGGCAGCGGCGTCCCGGGATCCGAGCGTCTTCTCACACCTCACCTTCTTCGGAGCACGCTCTTTCCCACAGTGGGGGCACGACACAGAACCCTGTGCGCGCCACCCAGTCTCGTGAATCCAGGTTTGGGTGCATGTCGAACACACGAGCACGTCGAAGTCGCTCATGCGCCGACCACCGCCGAGTTACCGGAGCGAGAACGCAGTCCACTCGCTGCTTGGGGTACACGAGTTCGAACCGAGGCATAGTCGAATTCTGAATCTCCGCGATCAGTCGGAACGGCTAACTGGTGGTCTGACGAATAGCGAGTACCAAACAGGGGGCCTGGAACGAGTCGCGATTTGCTGTTTTCACAGTTTTCACAACACGATCTTCGCTCTCTTCGCGCTCGTCGCTATCGGCCAGCCGCGTTCGGGTGTCATGGTCGCCTTCCAGCGCGTCGACGCGCCGCTCGAGCTACCGATTCTTCTCTCCGGCATCGTCCTGGCCGGCGTCATTGGGTTCGCGCTGGTGATCGTCGTCGGGGATGCCTACCTCGAGCTCGTCGGCCGGCTCGAGTACTGGCGAATTTCGGCGGCGGTGCTCTCGATGCTGGTCTGTCTCGCGTTCCTGTTCGCGGGCCCGATCGGCGTTCTCACGTTCGGCGTGGCCACCGTCGTCGGACTAGTTCTCGTCCGCCTGCAGGCCAGGCGGGTTCATCTCATGGGCGTGTTGATCGACCCGTTGGCTCTCTCCGGGCTCTGAGAAGCGACGAGGCTCGAGGCGCGAGTGACCGCCGGTAATCCGAAAGACAACCGTTAAAAGCGACGGGCGGGAAGAAGCGAGTATGAGTTCCACGGACCGACGGGAGACTCGCTCGTGCGTCTCCTGTGGGATCAACATCGCGGGCACGAACGCCGCGTCGTTCAAGTGCCCCGACTGTGGCGCACAGATCTACCGCTGTGCCAAGTGTCGCAAACAGAGCAACCTCTACGAGTGCCCCGACTGTGGGTTCCTCGGCCCCTGATACCATGGGAAAAGTAGCCGCCAAGATCAAAGTCATGCCGCAGAGTCCCGATATCGACCTCGACGCGCTCCAGGAGCGCCTCGAGACCGCCCTCTCGGAGGGGGCGAAAATCAACGGCGTCGAGCGCGAGGAAGTCGCGTTCGGCCTCGTCGCGCTCTACCCGACCGTGATCGTCCCCGACGGTGCCGGTGGCACTGAGGGTGTCGAAGAGGCCTTCAGCGAGGTCGAAGGCGTCGAGAGCGTCAACGTCGAGAACGTCGGCCGTATCTAAAGGGGCGACCGCCGAATTTTTCGTCTGTCGTCGATCATCGCAGCGACCGCGTTCGCTTCTCGAATCGGTGAGTGAGGAGTCGCGGTGACCAGGAGAGGTATGTGTTAGTCGTACTCGAGCCGGTGAGGTCGCCACTCGCATCCTCGAGAACGGATCGGTCGAATCCGCGATAACTGAGTCGCCCGAGTTTACGAGAACCGAGTCACTCAGTCGATTTCCCACCGG
Organism: Natronosalvus rutilus; assembly: GCF_024204665.1. Classification (NCBI taxonomy): domain Archaea; kingdom Methanobacteriati; phylum Methanobacteriota; class Halobacteria; order Halobacteriales; family Natrialbaceae; genus Natronosalvus; species Natronosalvus rutilus. The sequence continues at coordinate 2,818,117 of NZ_CP100355.1, forward strand.
TCTTCGGCTTCGACGCGGTCGGCCTTGACGGCGTTGAGAACAACCCCGCCGAGCAGCGCCAGGGCCCCGACGTATAGCCAGGTCAGGAGCAACATGACGCCGCCCGCCACGCCGTACAGCTCGACGCTTTCGGAGGTCGTGAGGTAGAGGCGAAAGGCGAGCGCGCCCAGGGTCCACGAAATCGCCGCGAGGACGGCACCGCGAAGCGCTTCCCGGACCGTCACGGTAGGCGGACCAAACTGGTAGAACATCGGGAGGAACACGCCGAACAGCGCCCCCGCCAGGAGCGGGATACTCGCCAGCAAGGCTACCGTCTGCCCAGCGACGGCCACTAGCCCGATTTGCACGATGACCACCGAAGCGACGGCGAGGATCACCGTCACGAGGATCAATCCAGTGTCTCGAGCGGTCTGACGAAGCGATCGTTCCGCCTGGACGCCGTAAACGTGGCCGAACGCGCGGTTGATCGACTGGAACGTCGTGAACGAACTCCAGACGAGGATGGCGGCGGCGATCACCGCGGCCCGTCCTCGACCTGCCCCCTCGCCGATCATCCCGTTCATCGTCGAGACCAGCGAATCCGGATCGGCCCCGAACGCGGGTGCTAACAACTCCAAGGCGCTCTCGAGCCAGCCGACCGTCGTCATCCCGATGAGTGCGAAGATGACCAGCGGGATCAGGGCGTTGAAGATGTAGAACGCAACTCCGGCGGCGACGAGGGCGAACCCGTTCTCTCGAGCGACGGCGACGACGTGCCGGACGGTGGATTCGTCTACGGGGAGTGGTCGTTCGAGTTGGCTCATTCGGATTGGCTCATTCGAGCGCCCCTTCGATCGCCTGCTCGAGGTCCCCGATCAGGTCGTCGACGTGCTCGATGCCCACCGAGACGCGGATCAGGCTGTCGGTGAGTCCGGCCGCGATACGCTCTTCCCGTGGAATGGCCGCGTGGGTCATCGGCGCGGGCTGTTCGATCAGGCTCTCGACGCCACCGAGGCTCTCGGCGAGGGTGAACACCTCTGTGTTCGAGACGACGTCGCTCGCCTGCTCGAGCGTGCCGTCGAGTTCGAAGCTGAGCATGCCCCCGAAGTCGTCCATCTGCCGGGCCGCGATCTCGTGGCCGGGGTGGCTCTCGAGGCCGGGGTAGTAGACGCGGTCGACATCGGGGTGCTCGTCGAGCCACTGAGCGATCGCACGGGCGTTCTCGCAGTGGCGATCCATCCGGACGGGGAGGGTCTTGGTTCCGCGGAGGACGAGGAAGGCGTCGAAGGGTCCGGGTGTCGCGCCCACGGAGTTCTGGTAGAAGCCGAAGCGCTCGTCGAGGTCGGGGTCGTTCGTCAGGAGCGCCCCGCCGACGACGTCGGAGTGGCCGCCGAGGTACTTGGTGAGCGAGTGACTGACCACGTCGGCGCCCAACTCGAGTGGACGCTGGAGGTACGGTGTGGCGAACGTGTTGTCGATGGCGCAGATGGCGTCGTGCTCGTGGGCAATGTCGGCAGCCCCCTCGATATCCACGATAGACAGCAGCGGGTTGGTCGGGGTCTCGAGCCACAGGAGTTCGGTGTTGTCCTGGAACGCCGCGTCGATCGCCTCGAGGTCGGTCATGTCGACGAAGGTGAACTCGATCTCGTACTGCTCGTAGACCTGGGTGAAGATGCGGTGGGTGCCGCCGTAGACGTCGTTCCCGGTGACGACGTGGTCGCCGGACTCCAGCAGGTTGCAGACGGTGTTGATCGAACCCATGCCGCTCGAGAAACAGCGGCCGTACTCGGCACCTTCGAGGCTCGCGAGGTTGGCCTCGAGGTCGTCGCGCGTGGGGTTGCCAGTTCGGGAGTACTCGTAGCCGCGGTGGTCGCCGGGGCCGTCCTGTTCGTACGTCGAGTTAGCGAAAATCGGCGTCATGAGGGCGCCGGTTTCGTCGTCGGGTTCCTGGCCCGCGTGGATCGACCGGGTCTCGAAGCGGAACGTCCGTGCGCCGTCACCGTCATCGTCGTCGGTACCGCGATCGTCGCTCATACGTACGGAGGCAACCGCCGGCGGGATTACTGTTCCCTTTCTCCGTCGAGATTCCCAGCTACTCGATCACGAACTGCCTCACCTATAGCTTCCTCGAGCGGCTGCCGTGACTCGAGACGGGTCGAGAACGTGCGTTTTATAACCGTCACCGGTCAAGAGCGTCGTACGACTATGCCGAACTCGAACGGACCTCGTCAGGGAACCCGGCGAAAGCTCTCGAACAATCCCCGCGATCGCGGGACCTCGCCGCCGCAACGGGCGATTCAGGAGTACGACGTGGGCCAGAAGGTCCACCTCAAGATCGACCCGAGCGTTCCGAAGGGGCGCTTCCACCCACGATTCGACGGCCACACCGGTGAGGTCGTCGGCAAACAGGGCAAAGCCTTCAAAGTCGAGATCACCGACGGCGGGAAGGCGAAGACGCTGATCGTCACCGCTGCCCACCTCCGCGCCCAGGAATGACGATCTTCAAAGAGATCGTCGACGAGGAGTACCTGACGGTCTCGGAGACGAAGGACCTCCTCGAGGACATCGAAACCGAACGAGCGCTCGACGACGAGCGCGAACTGCGATACGAACTCGCGCGTGCCATCGAGCACGTCAACCGATTCGCCATCCTCGAGACCGAGGACGCGAACGCCCTCGTCGAGGACCTCCAGGACCTCGAGAAGGTCGACGAGCCGACGGCGTACAAAATCGTGAACCTGCTCCCGCGGGACCGACAGGAGCTTCGCACGGTGTTCGCCCAGCAGCGCTACTCCGTCTCGGGTGACGAACTCGACGAGATCCTCAACGTCATCGCGAAGTACGTCTGAGGCTGCCCGGGCGTTGACGTGTCCGACTTCGGCTCGCTGTGCGTCGGTCGCGCTATTCGTCGTTGAGCCGACTCTTTAAGTATTCCGTCGCCGTACCCCGAGTCAATGAGCGAAGCCGACAGCGATGAGACGGACGTGGACGTGCGCCGAGCGGTCGTGCTGGATTATCTAGCCCACGGGCTCTCCAATGGCCGCCGTCGCTACCAGCAGTCACCGGCCGGTTATGCCCTCGGCGTGGACGACTTCACGCTGTACCAGGTCGCCTTCGACGAGGACGCTCGGCTCACGATCGGCACCAGAGTCGTCGTCGAGCCCCAAGCAGAGCGCGACGTCGTCGAGGAGTGTCACCCCGTCGAGTACGACGACCTCTCCTCGGGTGCCCAATCGGAACTCGAGTACGTCATCGCCGACCTCATCGAGGAGAACGAACAGCGGTTCGTGGACTTCTACAACGATGCCCAGCCGATCACTCTCCGGCTCCATCAGCTCAACCTGTTGCCGGGCATCGGGAAGAAACTCCGAAACAACATCCTCGACCAGCGAAAGCGAAAACCCTTCGAGAGCTTTGAGGACCTCGAGGATCGGGTTTCGGGACTGCACGACCCCGACGAGGTGCTGGCGAATCGGATCCTCGAGGAGTTGCGGGACGAGGACCTCAAGTATCGGACGTTCGTGGGCCGCAATCAGCGAGACGAGTAGCGCACTCTCTCCTTCTCGCCTTCGCCTCCGGTCACGAGCGACGGCTATACACACGACGGTTATTCACGCGAGCGACGTGCTCTCGAGACGGTGCGTTTACGGCCCCCTGCCACCTACGCCCGGGCAATGAGAGATCCAGACGGGTTAATCGCGAGGGCGGGGGTTCGCGGTGATCCCGACCGCGATCAACACTTTCTCGTCGACGATCGCGTCCTCGACCGGTTGCCGACGTATCTCGAGCTGTCAAACCGCGACGCGTCGCCAGGTGGTAGCGAGGAATCGACCGAATCGACCGACCCGATCGAATCGGCCGAATCCACCCGCGAGGTAACGAGCCACCTCCTCGAGATCGGCGGCGGGACGGGTGCGCTCACGGACCGACTGCTCGCCGTCGCCGACGAAGTGACCGTCGTCGAACGAGACCGTCGGCTGGCCGCGTTTCTCGAGGATGAGTTCGCCGAAGAGGTTGCGGCCGGCCGCCTGACCGTCATCCAGGGCGACGCCCTCGAGGTCGACCTGCCTTCCTTTTCGGCGTCGGTGTCGAACCTGCCCTACGGCGTCTCGAGCCAGATTGCCTTTCGACTCCTCCCCGAAAAGCGTCCACTCGTCCTGATGTTCCAGAAGGAGTTCGCCGAGCGAATGGTCGCCGAGCCGGGGACGCCCGAGTACGGGCGGCTGTCGGTCTCGGCCCAACACTTCGCGGCCGTCGAAATCGTCGAGACGATCCCGAAGGAGGCGTTTTCGCCGCCGCCGCAGGTAGAGAGCGCGGTCGTCCGGTCGACCCCGCGGACGCCCGACTACGAGGTCGCTGACGAGGCGTTCTTCTTGCGGTTCGTCAAGGCGGTGTTCACCCAGCGACGGAAGACGATGCGAAACGCGATTCGAAATACGGCTCACATCTCGGGGCTCGAGGATGCAGACGCCGTTGTCGAGGCGGCAGACGAGGACCTTTTGGGCAAACGAGCGGGGGCCGTCACGCCCGCCGAGTTCGCCGAACTGGCGACGCTCGCCGACGAGGTGGGCCGTTCGGATGAGAGGTGAGAATCCGTGGTAGACGCGTTCACTGGGCTCGAGTGGCTCGAAAACACGTTCCACACCCAGATCCAGAAGGGAGTGGCGACGGCCGTCGTTACGGGGCTGTTTCTGCTCGTGTTGGTTTTCCATCGACGACTCCAGTCCTGGATTTCCGACCGCTCGAGGCCGCTATACGCCGACATCGTTGCGACGATTCTCCTGTTCGGGACGGGGGGATTGGCGCTATACGTGGCCGTCGGGGTCTGGGGGGCGACCGAGGAACTGTCGACGGTCCTCTCGCGATTCGACCCGGACGGGACGTTCCTCCCTCGAGTGACGGCATCGTTCGTGATGGTCGTGCTGACCTACATCGTCTGGCGATTCGTGAGGCGGCTGTTACACGACGTGGTGGCTTCCTCGACGACGGTCACGAAACACCAGGAAGAGGTGTCAAATCGCGTCATCCAGGTCTTCATCTGGTCCGTCACGCTCGTGATCGTCCTCAGTATCTGGATCGACGACCTCAGCGGACTCCTTGTCGGGGCCGGGTTCCTGGGCATCGTCGTCGGTATGGCCGCCAGGCAGACCCTCGGTGCGTTACTCGCCGGGTTCGTCCTGATGTTCTCCCGGTCGTTCGAAATCGGTCACTGGGTCGAGATCGACGGGCGGGAAGGGACGGTCACGAACATCTCGATCTTCAATACGCAGATTCAGTCGTTCGACGGCGAGTACATCATCGTGCCGAACGACGTCGTCACGACGAGCATCGTCACGAACCGCTCGAAGAAGGGCCGCCTACGCATTGAGGTCGAAGTCGGCGTAGACTATAGCGTCGACGTCGACCAGGCGGCGACACTCGCTCGAGACGCCCTCGAGCCGATCGAGGAGGTGATGGACGTTCCCGAGCCGATGGTCGTCACGAAGCACTTCGGCGAGTCGTCGGTCGTCCTGGGCGTTCGCTTCTGGATCGATCGGCCGAGCGCGCGACGGCGCTGGACGGCCCGGACGAAGGCCATCAGCGCGATCAAGACCCAGTTCGAGGAAGCCGACGTCAAGATCCCGTACCCACAGCGGGAATTGAGCGGACGCGAGGAGACCGACGGATTTCGAATGCGAGTGGACGAACCGGTGAACGAAACGACAGCTCGAGGGACTGCCTCCAGTCGGCCGTCGGAGGACGACTGATGGGAAAGGATCTCGCCGAGCGTCGCGGCCTCGAGACCGACGTCTACCAGCCGGCAGAGGATTCGCAATTGCTCGCGGACGCGGCCTGTGACCGACTCGAGACGGAGGATCTGGTCCTCGAGGTCGGCACCGGTTCGGGGTACGTCGCCGACCGGATCGCCACCGAGGTCGGGGCACGAGTCGTTGCCGCCGACGTCAATCCGTACGCGACAAGGAACGCGCGCGACCGTGGGCTCGAGGCGGTACAGGCGGACCTCGTCTCGCCGTTCCGAGCGGACACCTTCGACGCCGTCGCGTTCAACCCGCCGTACCTGCCCACGGACCCGGACCACGAGTGGGACGACTGGATGGAGCGCGCGCTTTCGGGCGGCGAGGACGGCCGGGCGGTGATCGATCCGTTCCTCGAGACGGTGTCCCGGGTACTGGCCCCCGGCGGCGTCGTCCTCCTGCTGGTCAGCAGTCTCACGGGGGTCGACGCGGTGGTCGAACGCGCGGGCGAGGAGGGATTCAGTGCGGTCGCCGTCGCCGACGAGTCGTTCCCGTTCGAGACGCTGACGGTGCTCGAACTGGTTCGGTAATTGGGTCCGGAATTTAACTTCTGTGGCCATTCGCGTTTCGAGGTAACTGCATCGAGCGAGAGTTCCGCCGTTTCGACGCCGTCCTCGAATAGATTGAATGCCTTCTCGAGCCCACTTCAGATAACTCGTAGGCATACGAGTGTATGGAAAATATTAAGCACCAGCATAGCCTAGCCTCGTCTACGCATGACCGAGTACGTATCGACCACGCCGGGGCTGTTTCCGCTCCCGGACTGGGCGAAAGACGATTTATCCGACGCGAAAGGACACCAGAAACACGACCTCATCAGCGGCGACGAGGGTGAGACGGTCACGAGTGTCTACGATGAGGCGCGCGCCGAGGTCGTCGAGACCCAGGTCGAGGCCGGACTGGACCTGATCTCGGAGGGCCAGCTTCGCTGGGACGACATGCTCGCTCACCCGCTGACCGTGCACGACGCCGTCGACACAGGGGGCATTGTCCGCTACTATGACAACAACAACTTCTATCGCGACCCCGTCGTCACCGACGACCTAACGTTCTCGGGCGACGTCGCAGGCGAACTCGAGGCCGCCGCCGCGTTGACGGAGGAACCGCTCCAGGCCGTCCTCCCCGGCCCGTACTCGCTTTTCGACCTGGCTACCGACGACCACTACGGCGACGAGGAGACGTTTCTCGCGGCCGTCGCGGACTTCCTGGCCGGCGAGGTCGACGCGTTCCCGGCCCACGAGACGCTGTTCCTGCTCGAGCCGTCCCTCGTCGAGAACCCACCCGGTGACGGCCTCGACGAACTCGCGAGCGAGGCGGTCGATACCGTCGCGAACGCGACCGACGCCGAAGTCATCGTCCAGCCGTTCTACGGGGCGCTCGAGGAGAAGGTCTACGCCCATCTGCTCGACGCCGACTTCGATGCGCTCGGGTTCGACTTCGTGACCGAACAGGACCAGAACCTCTACAACATTCAGGAGTACGGCGCGACCGACGACGTTTCGCTGGGACTGGCCGACGGCCAGAACACCCTCCTCGAGGAACCCGAAGCGATCCGCGAGCGGGCCGACTGGGTGTTCGACCAGATTCCGGTCACCGACTTCGAGACGACGTACCTGACGACGAATACCGAGACGTTCTACCTGCCGTACGCGAAGTTCGAGGCGAAACTCGAGGCGCTGGCCGAGGCCGCCGCGCTCGCGGAGGTGACCCACGCATGAGCCAGCACCAGAACGCGAACAAAGACCAGTTCCGACCCGAGGACCACGCGGCCGAGCACTTCCTGCTGACGACGGTCGTCGGCAGCTACCCCAAGCCCAAGTGGCTTAACCGGGCGAAGGAACTGTACCGGGACCCGGAGCACGGCTTCGACGCCGACGACTACCAGGAGGCCAAAGACGACGCGGCGCGTCTCATCACGAACGAACACGAGCGCGCTGGCCTCGACGTGGTCGTCGACGGCGAGATGCGGCGCAACGAGATGGTCGAGTACTTCGCTCACCGGATCGACGGTTACGAGTTCAACGGCCCCGTCAAGGTCTGGGGCCACAACTACTTCGACAAACCCTCCGTCGTCAGCGAGGTCGAGTACGACGAGACGTGGCTGGTCGACGAGTACGAGTTCACGGCATCGGCGACCGACCGCCCGGTGAAGGTCCCCATCACGGGCCCGTACACTCTCGCGAACTGGTCGTTCAACGAAGCCTACGACGACGAAGAGTCCCTCGCGTACGACCTCGCGGACCTGGTCAACGAAGAGATCGCAAAGCTCGTCGAGGCTGGCGCTCGCTACATCCAGATCGACGAACCGGCCCTCGCGACCACGCCCGACGACCACGCCATCGTCGGCGAGTGTCTCGAGCGCATCGTCGCCGACATCCCCGAGGACGTGCGAATCGGCCTCCACGTCTGCTACGGGGACTACTCCAGGATCTATCCCGAAATACTGGAGTTCCCCGTCGACGAATTCGACCTCGAACTCGCCAACGGCGACTACGACCAGCTCGAGGTGTTCAAAGACCCCGAGTTCACCAAGGACCTGGCCTTCGGCGTCGTCGACGTCCACGACGCCGAGGTCGAGTCGGTCGAGGACATCGAGCGCAACATCGAGAAGGGCCTCGAGATCGTCCCTCCTGAACAGCTGGTCGTCTCGCCCGACTGCGGCGTGAAACTCCTCCCCCGTGAGGTCGCTTACGGCAAGATGAAGAACATGGTCGAAGCCGCCCGCAACGTCGAGAAGCGACTCGACGAGGGCGACCTCGAGGTACAGTCGCGAGCGGCGCCGGCGGACGACTGAGCGGCCAGACTGTCTCGTTCTCAGCTGATCCATTTTGGCCGACTCGTTCTCGATGTGATCGTCTCCTCTTCCTCATCCTCGAGCGACTGCCGTCCACGTCACGAGCCCCCGAACCACTGCAAACCGTGACACCATCCAAACCGTTTTGCGCGCCCGGTTCCCAGGGCCGACAATGACCGTACGAGCAGGCATCCTCGGCGCCACCGGCGCCGTCGGACAACGACTCATCCAGCTCCTCGAGCCACACCCCGACTTCGAAATCGCGACGCTCACCGCCAGCGACTCGAGCGCGGGCAAACCCTACCGCGAGGCCGCGAAGTGGCGCGTCGACACGCCGATTCCGGACACCGTCGCCGACGCGACCGTTACCGAAACTGACCCCGACGCCGTCCCCGACGACGTCGACCTCCTCTTCTCCTCGCTCCCCTCGAGCGTCGGCGCCGCCGTCGAACCCGGCTTCTGCGAGGCGGGCTACGTCGTCTCCTCGAACTCTTCGAACGCCCGGATGGCCGACGACGTGCCGCTGATCATCCCGGAGGTCAACGCCGACCACCTCGACCTTCTCGAGGTCCAGCGCGACGATCGCGGCTGGGACGGCGCCCTCGTCAAGAACCCGAACTGCTCGACGATCACGTTCGTGCCCACCCTCGCTGCCCTGGCCGAGTTCGACCTCGAGCGCGTCCACGTCGCCACCCTCCAGGCGGTGTCAGGAGCCGGCTACGACGGCGTCACTTCGATGGAGATTATCGACAACGCCATCCCCCACATCGGGAGCGAGGAGGAGAAACTCGAGACCGAATCGAAGAAGCTCCTGGGCACGTTCGACGGCGCGGAACTCGACCTCCACGGCGTCGACGTCAGCGCCTCGTGTAATCGCATTCCGACGCTGGACGGCCACCTGGAGAACGTCTGGGTCGAGGCGAGCGACGACCTCACGCCCGAAGCCGCCGCCGAGGCACTCGAGGCGTACCCCTCGCTCGACCTCCCCTCCTCGCCGGAGCCGCTGATCCACGTCTTCGAGGACTTCGAGCGACCCCAGCCTCGCCTCGACCGTACCCTGGGGGAGGGAATGGCAATCTCCGTGGGCGGGCTCCAGGAGTCGACCTTCGGCCTGCAGTACAACTGCCTCGCTCACAACACGATTCGCGGGGCGGCGGGGGCGAGCGTGCTGAACGGCGAACTGTTGCTCAAGAACGGCTACCTCTAGGTTTCGACGCCGACTACGGGCTGACTGCGGGCCGACTCAATCCTCGACCGGCAACACCAGCACCGGGAGCGTCGCCTCTCTGATCAGCCGTCGGCTCGTATCGCCGCTCAGCATCTCGACTAACCTACTCCCCTTCCGTGGGACGAACGCGACTCCGTCGGCTCCGCGGTCGTCGGCGGCCTCGAAGATGGCGTCGACCACGTCCGTCCCGTACAGGACCTCCGTCTCGACGCGGGCACCCGTCTCCTCGAGCGGACCGCGCGCTCGCGAAAAGACGTCGTCGGCGAACTCCCGTCGGGCCTCGAGCGGCGCCTTGTCCGGCGCACCGCCTGCCTTCTCGATGACGTGGACGACCAGGACGGTGTTTTCCGGACCGATTCGCGGGGCGAGCGCTCTGGCCGTCCGCTCCGCGTCGTCGGGGTCGGCTGCCGGAACGAGGATGGGGCCGTCGAACGTGATCGTCATCAGCGAACACCCGGCAAGCGGTGATCCGGTTTTCGAATCGAGGGCTCGTCGCAGTGATTCGCAACTCGTTCCATATGCCTGCGTTCGGTTTCGGGGACGATAAAGGTCCGGCGAGATTCACTCTCCGAAGGACTGTCACGGTTGGCCAGGTCTGTCAGTGGTCCCACGCCACGGAGGCGAGTATTGGCCACGTCTCGAGCCCGTGGCGACAGCCCAGCCGATCTGGAGTGACGCCCTTCACCGACTTTCGTCGGGAACCCGAACCTCGTGTGCGAGCGTCCCCACGCCCTCGACCTCGATTTCGACCGTATCGCCGTCCTCGAGCGGTCCGACGCCCTCGGGGGTACCGGTCGCGATCACGTCGCCGGGCTCGAGCGTGAGGTAGGTCGTGATCTCCGCGATGAGTTCTGGAATTGAGAAGATGAGTTGGGAGCGCGAGCCGTCCTGTTTCAGCTCGCCGTTAACGCGCGAGCGGACGAACGCGTCGTCGGGCACTTCGTCGAGCGTCGCGAGCACGGGACCGATGGGTGCGGCGCCGTCGAACGCTTTCCCGCGGACCCAGTTTTTCTCCTGGCGCTGGTCGTCGCGGTTCGAGAGGTCGTTGACACAGGTGAACCCCTCGACGACGTCCATCGCGTCCTCGACCGGGACGTGCCGACACTGCTCGCCGATGACGACGCCGAGTTCGGCCTCGTAGTCGATTCGCTCCTTCCCGCCGGGAACGGTGACGGTATCGCCGTGGGCCGCCAGCGTGTTCGGCGGCTTGAGAAAGAGCAACGGGCGGTCGGGGACGTCCGAGTCCATCTCTGCGGCGTGGTCGGCGTAATTGCGTCCGATGCAGACGACTTTCGAGGGCTCACACGGCGGGAGAACGTCGATTTCGTCGCTCTCGAGGTCGTAGCTGTCGGACCCGAACTGGACGCGGTCGTTCTCGAGTCGGCCTCGTCGAATCGCTCCGGCTGGATCGCGGAATCTGACGAATTTCATGCTGTACGTGCGTGCTCGCGCGCCTGGACGAAAAGCGTTGAGAAGGTGGCGAAGGCTCCCGGTGGAAGTGGGACTCGAGGCGCCCCAGCGGATGATTCGATGCGCTAGCGGAGGACTCGAGGCGTTCGTCACGGGCTATCATCCTCGCCGCGGAACGGAACGCTTTTTACTAGCCCCGGGAAACGATTGGATGCGACCCGCTCCGTTGGTGTAGTCCGGCCAATCATTTCGGCCTTTCGAGCCGATGACCTGGGTTCAAATCCCAGACGGAGCACTCTTCTGTGGACCACCGTGCGAAGCAGGCCTGGCTCCCGCGCGTCTCGCCGTTTTCACACAGATTCTCTCGCTGCTCGACGGATAGACAGGACACTTACCTACGACGGTAGCCGTTACTACTGACTTGTAATTCACGTGAACACCGCAGCCGAAGCGTTCGTAGGATATCTCGAGTCCGATCACTACTGGGCCGATATACTCATTTACCCCATCTACCGACTAGAGACGATGAAAGAAGGCGAACCCTCGGCCGACATTCTCCTCGTCGAGGACAATCCGGGTGATATTCGGCTCGTCACCGAGGCGTTCGCGACCGGCGACAGCGAGAGTACGCTGCACGTCACAAAAGACGGAATCGAGGCGCTCGAGTTCTGCCATCGGCGCGGTGCGTACGAGGACGCGCCGCGCCCGGATCTCGTCGTACTCGACCTCAATATACCTCGGAAACACGGAGTGGAAGTACTCGAGGAACTCAAATCCGATCCCGACCTCATGACGATTCCGGTGATCGTACTCACCAGCTCGGAGAGTCACGAGGACATGCGCCAATCGTACGAACGCCACGCGAACGCCTACGTCACCAAACCGGTCGACCCCACCGAGTTCATCGAGACGATCCAGTCGCTCGAGACGTTCTGGCTCTCGGTCGTTCGATTACCGACGTGGGTGCGGTAGTCGGCGACTCGCGTTCTACGCCGACTCTTTCTCCACGACGAGATCCTCGAGGACGAGCACGTCCAGTCCCATTCCGTAGAAGTCCTTGATCGCGTGCGTCGGCGTTCTGACGATCGGTTCGGCGTGGTCGTTGAACGACGTGTTGAGGACGACGGGAACGCCCGTGATGTCGGCGAACTCGGAGATGAGCCGGTGATATCGTGGATGCTGGTCTTCGCGTACCGTCTGGGGTCGCGTCGAATCGTCGGCGGGGTGCAAGACGGCCTCGAGATCCTCGACCGTCTCCGGGTTTGCGTCGAACGCGTCGATCATGAACGGGGCCGGTTCCCCGTCGGTCAGGTACTCCTCGGCGGCCGACTCGAGCATCGACGGCGCGAAGGGACGCCACTCCTCGCGGTGTTTGACGAACCGATTGACTCGGTCGCGTGAGGCTGCCGTTCGCGGATCGGCGAGGATACTACGAGAGCCGAGAGCCCGCGGCCCGAGTTCCATGCGACCCTGGAACCAGCCGACCAGGTCGCCATCGGCGATCCGTTCGGCGACGTAGCGCTCGAGGTCGTCGGGTTCGACGTAGGAGAGTTTGTTCGTCTCGAGGGTCGACCGAATCTGCTCGGTTTCGTACTCGGGGCCGAGATAGACGTGCGTCTGCCGGTCGACGTTGATCGGCCGCTGGCGCGCCCAGCCAGCCCCCAGTGCGAGGCCGGCGTCGTGAGCGACGGGCTGGACAAACGTCTCTTCGACGACGGGCAACTCGCGAACGCGCTGGTTCAACTTGCAGTTGAGCGCGACGCCGCCGGCCATGGCGACCTTTCCAGTCCCGAAGCGGTCGACGGCCGTTTCGACGATGTCGACGACGGTCTCCTCGAGCAATTTCTGGGCCGTGTGAGCGAGGTCTTTCTCCCACTGGTCGAACTCGTCGGACGTCTCGCTTCGGGGGCGGTCGAACGCCTCCTCGAGCGCTTCCACGCCGTGGCCAGTCCCCCAGCGTTTCGTCAGGCTGGTCACGTCGTAGTCGACCCCCGTTTCGATCAGCGTACGGAGCGTGTGTTCGATTTCGGTGTTGTCCTCGCCGTACGGTGCCAGTCCCATGACCTTCCCCTCACCGTTGAACATGCGGTAGCCGAGGTACTCCGTGATGATGGCGTAAAACAGTCCGAGGCTATTGGGGTGTTCGTACGTCCGAGCCCGCCGAAGGCCGTCCTCGGTGGCGTGCCAGACGACCGTCGAGTCGTACTCGCCTTTCGCGTCGATCGTGAGAACGACCCCCTCGTCGAACCCCGAGGGATGGAACGCGCTCGCCGCGTGGCATCGGTGGTGAGCGATCGTCTCGACCGGCGGCAACGGCGTACCGAAGGCCTCGAGGCGACGCTCGATCTGTCGCGTCGGCAAGAATCGGCTCCGAACCTCCGTGACGAGCGCCTCCTCGAGCGCAGACAGCGTCCGACCGATCCCCGGGGCGCGAATTGCGTCGGTCACGTAGTGAGCGGTGATCTTCCCACGGAGCGTCGGATCGTAGGGCAAGACGATACGATCGAGATCGGTAATATCCAGGTCACGGTACTCGAGACACGCCTCGATAGCATTGGAGGGGAACGTTTCCGTCGCGTGTTTCTCTCGTGTGTAGCGTTCTTCCTCGACGCCGAATACGGGGACTCCGTCCTCGAAGAGAACCGCACTGGGATCGTGCTGGCCGTACAGTCCGATCGCGGGTTTAAATGCGAGTAGATAATCCGTCATGGTGGCGACTGGTTTCGATACTCGTACCGAATCGAGAGATACACAAAACACCCATGGTCTTTTGCTGGACTGGAAAATCGCAGCTTATTTGCCGACGTTGGGTGACCGATTGGCCGTGAACCAGGAGGCAATGGGAGATTCGTCGGATATGTTTCAGGTCCTGGCGGACGACTACGCCCGTCGAATCCTCGTCGCGGCTGACGACGGGCCAATGACCGCAAAAGCGCTCAGTGACGCGTGTGACGCCTCGCTCGCGACGGTGTACCGTCGGGTCTCTACGCTACAGGACCACGGACTTCTCGACGAGCGGACGTCGATCGATTCGGATGGAACGCACAGACGCGAGTTCGAAACCGTCCTCGAGGGACTCCACGTCGATCTCTCGGAAGGCGAGTTTACGCTCACTGTCGATACCTGCGATACGTTAGCGGACAACTTCACGGAACTCTGGGACGATATGCGAGTATCACGATGATCGGGCCATCGCTCGTCGCCGCTAAACTGATCACGTTCGTCCTGGGACTGGCAGTCGCGTTGCTCGCCTACCACGGCTACCGTCGGAACCAGAGTCAGCCGATGCTATACGTCTCGGCGGGATTCGTGTTCATCGCTGGCGGGGCGATCTGTGAGGGGCTCATCTATCACACGTTCGGCTTCTCGATTCTCTCGGCCGGGCTCATCCAATCGGCGATTGTCTCGAGCGGACTGGTGCTCGTGCTCGTGTCGCTCGTGAAGTAACGGGCGCAGTACTCTGTGTGCTGTCAATACTGTCGTCGTCGTTCGACGGCCGATTCGAGCCTCGATCCAGGTGCGTTATTTTCTGGTTCTGGTGCACCGCACCTCGAGGCGTCACCAAGGCACCCAACAGCGGTTGGCCTATTCGTCGAGCGCTGTTGTTGGTTCTGCTCGCACCACGTTCTCGACGTCGCGCCCGAGGACGTCTCGCCCTGGGCGTTGCGTCTGGGACGTCGAACCGCTGCCAAGACAGCACTTCGGATGTGACGGAAACAGACACCGGCTTCGCGAGACGCCCACCGAGCACTAGTGCGGAACCTACTCGTCGGGAGCGTAGCGAAGGCGCAAAGAAGAGACCAGTTGTAGCAATAGTATCGTAGAGAGATTGTGTATTACACGGCTGAGAGTGCCGTTTTCTGTCGTTTGACGGCAAATATTTCCCTCTGAAGTCGCAAGTAGATGCATGGGGGGTAACAATGCGGATGACGGTTC
This sequence comes from Natronosalvus rutilus, assembly GCF_024204665.1. Lineage (NCBI taxonomy): Archaea > Methanobacteriati > Methanobacteriota > Halobacteria > Halobacteriales > Natrialbaceae > Natronosalvus > Natronosalvus rutilus. The sequence continues at coordinate 2,833,259 of NZ_CP100355.1, forward strand.
GGTACGGGAGGAATACGACTGGTCGGTGACGAGGCCGAGCATCGCCGTAATCGACGCCGTTGCGCACGCTGAAGACGTCGAAATAACCGACGTTTCGTCCGCTCTCGATACGACATTGTACGATCAAGTCGATCCGGACGCTCTCGATACCCTCGTCTCCGCTTCTGATCACGTTTCGATCTCCTTCTCTGTCGACGATTACGACGTCCAGATTGAGGGAGACGAGGTCGTCGTCAGTGACGAATAGTCCAGCTCTCGATTTTTGCCCGATCCACGTCTGGCGAATAGTTGATTCGACGCAGGTAGGCCGATCGGATGTAATTGAATGAGAATAACGTGAGAGAGTGGTGGTGGAGAGCGTTAAATGGTAACACGGCAAATATTGCATATGGTTACGTTGGACGAAATCTTTGAACTGTTGGAAGATCAACGACGGCGATATGCTTTGTATTGTCTCTACGAAAAAGACGGCCCAGTAGCCGTTTCTGAAGTGGTAGAAAAAATAGAGACGTGGGAAGACGACCCGCCGGAGGCGGATGGGAGTCTTGATCGATTCGAAGAGATCGCTCTCGATCTGAAACACGTCCACCTGCCAAAATCTGCTGAAGTGGATTTCATCCAGTACGACCGGGAACAGGGTCTCATCCAGGTCCAGGGGTCACCCGAGGAGTTTGACGCCCTGCTCACTATCGCAAAGATAGTGGAAGAACCGGAAGAATGAGGCGAAGTTCTGGCTCAAGCAGACACCAGAGTTGTCTCCTCCTCACCGTTGGAAGTAGATTCTTTAGCTCGAGAACGCCTCCATCGTTGACGGCGCGAATTACGAACGTGTCCCGGTTCCGTCCTAGACGTGTCTTCCCGTTACAACGATACTGTCGCCCTCACGTACTCGTTGAGGAGTTTGACAGAACCACATTAGAAGATGCTACCATCAAAGAACCCGTCACTATTTCCACTTCGTTCAGATGGCTCTTTACCGAAATCCTCCTTTCGTTTGTGGATGAATATAACCTCCTGTTGATTCATACGGAATCCAGACGGTCCCCTGTATTGATTTTTCAACTGGCGCCAGCATCCAGATCCTGGATTCCACAAGCACAGACTATCACAAATGGGTACTCCCTCAGATAGTTCTTAATCTGGCCCTCGAGTTTGTTTCGCTGACTGTTGGTAATATCCCGCCTCAGTTCAATGCCAACGAGATCATCTACGACGACATCAGCTCTTGCCTTTCCTCGCTCGGTAGATACGGGGAGATCGCGTTATTGGGCCATTCCACCAAGAAGACCCATCCCTCCCCTTCCCTGGGTTTCGTTTAACTGTTGATCCAGGTAGTCTTGAAGCTCACTTTGAAATTTCCGCTCGTGTCCGTATGCCTTCCTGGGAATCCAGGCCTCTACGAGCTCAATAACACGGTCGAACGTCTGTTGATCACTGCCCATCATATGTTTCTCACACTACATCTGCAGTAGAGAGTACTTGAAACTTGCCGGAATTTCTGATTGATTCGAGATTCTATACAAAGTGGATTCGATAATGAGGATAGGTCGAAGGGATTTGAACCACAGTCGCAGAAAAGCTGCTCCCTGGTTCAAATCCCTCCGAATCACATACCTGCCGCTCACGTGTTTGTTCGCGGCAGAGGGATGGGGTCGGAGGGACGTGCGCTAGTGGGTTGAACTGCACGGTCCGGCCTGAGCGGTACACATTTCGGGCGAATTTGTGGCTAATCATTGTCTTCAATGTCAAGGTTCAGAGTGATCTCTGCACGAAGCTGTTCGAACTCCTCCCGCTCGGCGGCCTTGTAGTAGTGGCGCCGGATCGTCTCGGGACGGGCGTTCACTCGCTTCGCGACGGTTTCGATGTCGAGTCCGTGAAGGAGCTGCCAGGTGATCGAACCCGTTCGGATAGCGTGTGGGCTCCTCGAGGACGGGCACTTGCTCCCGTGATTTCGTCGAGTGTAATCGCAGGTCTCACGACGGTTTCCGTGCGGACACTGCTCGACGTGACACGGTTGGGTAGCGAGGTACGACCAGGCACGGAACGTCGTATCCGATGGTCGTCCCTGTCGACAGCAAAAGAGCGGCTGTCGGCCCTCGTCGTCTCGCTTGTCGAAGTGCTCTCGAGCGATATACGTCCGTAGGGCTCTCACGACGGGTTTCGAGATTCCGACGACGCGCTCACCTTCCTCCTTGTTTTTCAGGAGCGTCGGTGGCCGATGACGGAACTCGAGCGTCTGGCGATCGGGGTCGAAGTCCTGCAAGTCGAGCGCACGAATGCCGCTCATTCGAGCGCCGACGTGCCAGGCGACCTCGAGGAAGGCGTGCTTCGGCCGTCCGAACCAGTCCGTCGATTGGCGATAAAACGACAGGAGCGCCTTCGCGTCCGCGACTTCGAGCTTCGTATCGCTCGATTCCTCCTGTCTACTCAGCGTCGGGACGTTCACCTTGTCGGGGAGATCGTCGTCGACGACGTCGACGGACGCGCAGTAATCGAGGAGTTGCTTCACGGCCGTTAACTGGCCTCGTAGTGTCGCCGGAGCAACGCCAGTAGCCTCTCGAGCGGCCCGGTACTCGTCGAGGTCCCAACCCGAGAGGTCGGACATCGACTCGATGCCTTCCTCCTCGGTCCACTCGACGAACCGAGTCAACCGGTTCCGGTAGCTTCGAACCGTTTTCTCGGTGTTCTCCTGCTTTCGGCGGGAAAGGAATCGATCGCGAGCGTCTCGAGGTGAGAGGTCTCGCATGCTCACGCCGAACCAGCCTCCGATCGGACGGCCTCGAGGAGTTCAGCTCTCTCCTGGTCGTCGAGTCGTTCGTCGACGATCTCGACCAACCAGGTGGAATCGGCTCGACGCGCTGGCCCAAGCCCATCGCCCACGGCATCGACGGCTTCGGTGGCCGTCTCCACGTTTCCGGTAGCGAGTTCACAGAGTGCTTTCCGGGCGACTTGCTGGACTCGAGTCCAGTGGCGTTGCTCGTAGATCACGCCGAGCCTCCGTAAAGCGTCTCGTACGGGCCGACTTGCGTGAGCAACTGGAGATCATCGCGGTGGACGATATCGCCGGTCACCAGGTTTCGAAGTTCCTCGAACTCGGGCTCGAGGTCGTCGCTGTACGTACGCGCGCACTCGGCGCACCAGAAGTGCCCGTTCGTCGCTTCCCAGTTCCGATGGCCGGCAGGACAAGCCCACCGCCATCGATCTACTTCGTCGTCTAAATCAATCGTCGTCTCCGACATCGATCGATTCTGAGGGAAGACGTGACAAAAGGCGGATTCCTTGGATGGTGAGTGAAAGTGAAAGTTTAACTGCGATAGCGTTTCGAGGCGGTGAGCATAGTCTCGAGGCCCAAAGCACCGGAATCGGTGACTGTTCTCTCGACTGAAAGTAGTTCGTCGATACGATCGTCGTCTGTCGGGGACTTTATCTCCCCGCGAAGTGCGTCTTAACATGCTTCCGTAGTCTGGATACGGAGGCCAGGCGGATCGGTGCCCCAAACACCGGGTCTGCGTTTTGCGAGGACCCGACCGGGCAGCGGTGGGTCCGTCTGGCGTCCGTTGATCGCTTCCGAGACACCCCACTGACTTATAGTTTAGCGTATTTCCGCTACTGATGTGGCACAAATACAATCATCTGCCAGCGAACCGACTGCAGTTAAACCGTCTGAGTGGGTTGAACGGACTGAATGCGACCCCGCCCCGAGTGGATGAGTCTGAAAGACGGCCTGATCCTCGAGTTTCTCGCGGAGCATGATCTCGAGCTTCCGGCGAAGCCGTTGTATAAGAACCTCAACCGCCACGGGCACCAGATCGGCTACTCGACCGTTCGCCAGCGACTCAACGAGTTAGAGGACCACGGACTGCTCGAGCGCGCTGACGACGGAGGATACTACGAAATTTCTGATCGCGGGCGGGCGTGGGTCGCGGGCGATCTCGAGGCTGACGACCTCGAGTAATCACTAAATCACGCTTCCGAGGTTTTCAGCGGCCGCTTTCGAGAGGTTGACGTTCTTTTCTGAAACGGTGACCGGCCCCCCGGTGACGTCTTGGATAAGCGCTGCCAACTCCTTGAGATACGCCCTCGAGCGTTCCTCCCTGAATTTGAGGATGGAGCCATGGGCATGGGCGCGGTTCTCGAGATAGCAGACGACGAACAGTCGTCGGACTTCGTCGGGTGCGCCCTCGAGGTACGTGGGCAACTCGAGTTCACCAACGGCTTTCGACCCCACGGGTGCACCGAGGCTGGCGAGCACACGCCCCAGAACACGGCCATCAGTCGTCGGTCGGGCTTCGTCCGCGCGGCCCGTGCGCTCGAGAAGATCGTAGTCGACGCCGGCGAGCTCGAGCGCGTCGATCACGTGGCTCTCGTTGCCGCGTCGGTTCAGGGCGAACGTTGGGGTGTAGTTCTCGCGGGCGATCGACCCGCCCGAGAAGACGTTCGCGATGAGTGAGTTCAGCGCGTCGAATTTTGGATCGTCGTACTCGAGATTGAGCCAACCGTGTCGGCGTGCTGCTTCGATGCAATTGACGGCATCGGGTGCACCGCCGTCGTCGATCCACGTTCGTAAGCGGGAGCGCGGGAGATCCAGCGCCGAGGCGGTCGCGCCCGATTTGACGTCGTGTTTCGAGGCGTAGCGCGTCGCTTCTCGGTACTGCTCAACGATCTCGAAGGCATCCTCGTAGGCCCCACCGTCGAAGGTTCGCGCCAGATCTTCCTCGGTCACAAACACGCTGTCGGTCATTGATCGAGTGATGGATGGTGTTGTGTAATAGGATTCGGATTTCGACAGTACAGGAGGAAATCGCCAGACGTGAACGTTTCAAGGGGGTGCTGTAGGCCTTCCATGAGTCGCTGATTATCACATCTGAAACCGTCTAAGAATCTGTGAAGGTCATTTATTTAGACCCGGCCACAGGGTTTATTATACAGCCGTTAAGTGAGACTATCAGCACAGGTGCGACGCGAAGAACTGACGGTGTGGGAAGGTGAGTACCCCCAACCCCATCCGCCGACTGACTCGACACCGGGTAAGTCAATAAAGTTTCTGACCGTTCACATCTGATGCGCGTAATAGAACAACGATAATCATGGACCTGAAGAAATACAGAAGCAAGCTAATCGGAAACGAATCGGAGCGAGCAGTCTCTCCTGTCATCGGAGTGATACTCATGGTTGCGATTACGGTCATTCTCGCGGCTGTGATCGCAGCGTTTGTGCTTGATCTCGGTTCAAGTGCAGGCGGTGCCCCTGTAAATGCAGTTGTGGACTCTGAAGTGGACAATTCAAGCGATCCTGGGATAGTGACTCTCAGGGTCAGAGAGATGGGTAATGCTGAAAAGTTTGAGCTCCGTGGTGATGGAGTCTCTGAACTCGATGATGATGATGTATCAAGCCTCAATGCAACAGGAGAATCTATAGAATTAGATTATGGCACTCCTGGAGGCGACACTAGCGAGATATCCGTTGTCGCGATCGATGGAGAGGACGAATCAGTCGTGGAAACGGTTGAAATCAACCACGACTAATATTCAGCATTAAGTTTCCTATCATATAGTTATTTTATAGAAATTCGGCTCAGGTCATTTGCCTCAGCCACGGAGCTGCATTTTCTTATTGAACGGAAATATACTCTTGGATGGATAATAGGGTTAGTGTCCGGTAAGGAGTAGATCTCGGACGTAAAGTGGCCCGATCGGGCCGCCCATCGCACCAAAACACTCACTATACACCGGGTTGCCGTCCGCCTTACTCGCAACCCGGACATGAATCTCCAGCAACATCGCAACCGCGACGACATGAAAGTCTGGCTCAGTCAGGCCGAAGTTGCACAGCTCCTCGAGGCCGCCACCGATACCCAACAACGACTCTCTTACTCCCTGGGTGCTCGCTGTGGGCTTCGGTCACACGAAATTCTCGATGTCTCGCCCGAGGACGTCGTCGACACCGACGCGGGGACGATGCTACGGGTATGGCACGGAAAAGGTGACAAGTTCCGTGAGACGCCCGTTCCCCGCGATCTGGCGACGACGGCTGGCTCTATCTCGGGATGCACGACCTCCGGCGCACATGGGCGACCGCGCTCGCAGCTGCCGACGTCGATCCGCTCCTGGTGATCGACTGGGGTGGATGGAACGACCTCGAGACGTTCCTTGAGCACTATCGTGGAACGTACTCACCGGAAGCTCAACAGCGAGAACGCAAAAAAGTCGACTGGCTTTAATCGGAGTTTGAACGGACTCTGCTATCGTCCTTTGCCACGGCCGCCACCAGGTGAGACTTCGTACGTACCAGCGGTCGTGATAACGTCGCCAGCACCGTTCTTCCCGTTATCTAAATCTTCGTTGAATTCGATCTCGATCTTAAATTCGTATTCTCCGGGCGACCGTGGCGGGATCGTGTAGCGCCAGTACGTCGTCCAGCCGTTCTCTTCCTCGTTGATACCTCCTCGATAGGAGTCAAAATCGTCTATCGGTTCTCCATCGATCCAGGCGCGAACTTCGTATTTCCCGAGGAAATCCTCGAGTTCTTCCTTGGTTGGCGAGATCCACCCAAGCCGGTGGGTGATCCAGTCACCCGTCGACACCTCCTGGGGCTCTGGAGTCGAAAACGGATGGATGGATACGCTCGAGACGTTATCGTTCGGTGGAAGCCGTCGACCGGACTCTGCAGCGGCCAGACCCGAAGCGGCTATCGTACTACCGAGCGCTACCGATCCTGCGTTCACAAGGAGTTGTCTGCGACGCATAGTAGGAAATTTGACCTAATTATCTAATATATTCCGGTCAGGAAACATAACTGATGCTGAAAATATAACGCTGTTATTTTTCGCTAAAAGTAATCTCGACCAATTCGACGATCCATTTCCCTTCGTCGACGTGGCGAATATGCGCGTGGTGTTCGCCTTCGACTTCACCGTTTTCGTCGAGAATTCCCTCGAGGCGGAGGTCGTCTTTCGGGAGCGTAACACCGGCTGAGTTCTGGTCGAGCTGGCGTAGTTTGTTCAGTGCCATAACCGGCGGGCAACCCGCCTTGGTATAAAGGTTGCTGACAGTCTGTTTTACCAATGAATACCCGAGGTCTCGCCTATGAAATACGGAGTTTTTCGACCCGTTGGGGCGCCGCTACGGAGGTATGGCACTTAGCCTACCGCAGAACATGGTCCCCGGCGCGGTTCGCCGGGAGGACGGAATCGACCTGATAGACAGCGTGCTCGCGCCGCTGTTCGTACTCGCGTCGGTCTCGATGGTCGGCGTGGTCTCGATTGCGTTAAACGCGCCGTTCAACGTCGGGATGGACGCAGCACTCTACGCCGCCCACGGCACCGAGATCACCTACGCGTTCATCGTCTCGATGCTGACGCTCGTGACCGCCTGGGTCACGAACGGCCAGACGACGCTCGAGGACTACACCGACATCGAGACGGTGACGCTGCTGCTGGCGTTCATCCTCAACATCCTCTCGGCGCTCGTACCCGCTGTTTCGTACGCCGTCGACTCGATGTGGTATCTCGGCTGGTTCATCGTTCTGCTGAACGCTGCCGCGTTCTACCTGATCGCGTACAAGTAACCTCGAGATTCAATTCATGCAATTCACGAAATTCAACGGCACGAAAGCGGAGTGGTACGATTCGACGATCACCGGCTACATCATTACGGCCTCGGCGCTCTCGATCGCGCTTACCGGGGTGATGGCTGCGGGGGTGGTCTGAATGCGGCCCACGCCCACGACTGGCCGGCTCCTCTCAGTGGTGGTCGTCGTGCTCGCGCTCGGCGCCGGCCTCCTGGTCGGCCTCGGCGCCGCGGATACGAGCGAGCTGCTCAACGAGACGGTAGAGGTCGACAACGAGTCTGATCCGCTGACGCTCGAGGTCGAGTTCGTCGACGAGTTCAACGACACCAACATGACCGAGACGGGCGTCGACGTGACGTTCTACAACGAAACCGAGTTCAACGAAACCGGGACGAACGCGACGGTCGCGCACTCGCTGACGGTGAACGGCACCGAGAGCGATACCATCGTCGAGGAGGTGTACTTCGAGGATCACGCGGCGCTCGAGTACGACACCGAGTATCGGCTGATCGTCGAAGGCGAAGATGCTGACGTGGAGCGCGTCGAAGTGTCCGGCGGCCTGCTCGGTGGTATCCTCGGATACAACGCCGATGGTTCGCCCGGCTTCGGTGTCGGGGTCGCGGTCGTAGCGATCGCGGCGGCCGGCATGGCGCGTGCTCGAGGAGGGAGCTGATGTCGTCGGCCCAACGCCCAAAGCCCACCGCCGAGACGTACCAGCACGGGATCACGCTCACCCGGCGCCGGGCGCTCCAAGCGTTCGGCGCGGTGATGGTCGCCGGGGGCGGCGCGGCCGCCTCGAGCGGAACGGTCGCCGCAGACTTCGGAGTCGTCGATGGTATCAAAGAGGCGGTGTCTGGCGCTGCCAAATCCGGTTACCTCGCGGCGGCTACGTCACCGATCGGCCTCGCGCTGTTCGTCGGCGCTGTCGGTGTCGATTACTTCTTCGACGACACCAATACCGACCCATCGGCTGATCGGCTCATCCTCCACCAACTCGTCCACAACGAGATTGCGTGGATGGATGCCCATTTTACCAACTTCGGGAACTACCTCGAGGACACGCGCCCGATCGCCTCGCTCGAGGCACGCCACGGGATCGCGTCGGCCTGGGAGGCTGGCGAAGGTTCGTCGACGGCCTACGACACGGCGCTCAAGCGCATTCGGCAGTACTACGAACTGGCCGAGTACAACCACCTGCACGTCGGCGCGAAAGCGTTGCTGCAAATGTCGTATATCGTCAATAGCGGCCTCGACACGGACCCGCAGTACAAAATCACGGGCCTCGCTGACTACGACAGCACTGACGACGGGACACTTGACTCGACTGTCCAGGTCCGGCTCACCGAAAACCGGACGGAGGAATTGTTCACGTTGCATGATGGAACTGCTCTCCAACCTGGTTCGTTCGAGCACGTCGACCACCTGGGCGGCACGATCTCGACACCTGCTGACGAGACAGAGATTACCAACGGCTCGGCGTACTTCCCTGAGTTCGAGCTGATCGAAGATCCGGACGGCGCGGCAAACGTCGTCCACACGCAGCCGGTCACGGACGCGCTGATTGACTCCTGGGACGAAACTGAGGAAACGGTCACGTTCACTGATGATGACGGGACAGAATACGTCTGGGACTTCCGACTGGTTACGCAAAACGTCGACGACGGCGTCGATGAGAATGCTTCCCTGCTCGCGTTCGACGGCACCGAATGGGTTCGAATGTTCCACGACATTCGGGGCCAGTCCGACACGGTCGTCGGCTGGTATGATCTCGAGTTCGTCGAAGACATCTATGCCGAACTTGACGCTGGGAACCTGACGCCCGAACAGGTTCGCTCTCCCGAAGGGATGGCTCGCTATCTCTCGGGAACCGACGATGTAGAAGACGAGCGGTTCCAAATCTCATGGATGCAGCAATTCGGCTTCGAACGGGCCGATCTGACGAAGGTCCGTGGTATGTCGATAACTTGGAACGGGGCAACTGAAACCTGGGTAAACCCTGATTCGAACCTCGATGACCGCCGCGTTCACCCCGATGCGTTCACGGAGGACGCTTCTTACTCGGGGGTGCTGTTCGGCAGCGATCTCCCTGCGTCCGGCTTTCAGACCGGCAGTCGGTACTATGTCGGCCCGCTCGTGTACGGGCGGGCTTCGGACGAAATCCGGGCGCTCGACCACTATACGCTCGAGATGCAGTACGCTATCGACACGGCCTACAGTAACGATGTGGCTGTCGGTGATGGCGTGCTCTACGCGGCTGGCGACGGCGTCGCCTGCCTCGATATTACGGACGGGTCCGAAATCTGGACGAGCACGGACACGACGACGGTAAATCAGATTGAGTATGCGCCGGAGGGCGATGTACTCGCTCTCAAACGAGGGGACAACACGGTTGCGATAATGGACCCTTCCGATGGTTCGATTACGCAGACGATCAGTGCTGCCGACGATATTGGTGGCATGGCACTGCTCGCTGACGGATCGACTGTCTACTGGTCTAACAGAGGCACCACTGACAACCTCGTCGCATACGACACGTCTGATGGGTCGAATATCTTTACAGAGGCCGACGTTCGGGCGTCGGACCTCTCGCTCTCTCCTGACGAGCAGTATCTCGCCCATACTGGCATCACCCATGACAGTTTCGCAGAAGTCGGTGTCCGAGACCCTTCCGACGGGAGCCATATCTGGGGTTCCAACGGTATGGAAACCAACAACACGCAACAGGTTGCGGCATCTGCTGAGTACGTTGCTGTCAGGGACAACGAGGGGAATCTCACCGGTTACGATATTACCGACGGAACCGAGGTGTGGGTTGACACGGTTTCGGGCGGCTCGCTGACGGCTTCGCCGGACGGTTACCTCGTCCGTGGCTCCGATTCGGAACTGGAAATACGCGATATGTCGGATGGTGCTGTTCTTCGGTCGGTCTTGTCTGGCCTCGGGTCTCCGACGTACCATCACGTCTCTGGTGAAATCGACGGCTTCGCTGCGAAAGCGGTCATGTTCGACGAGTCGACCAACGAGAAGAACGGCCAGGGACAGGTCGACCTCTGGCACGGCGTGCTCGAGGTCGTCGAGATGTGGGACGCTGGCGGAGCAGAGATCACGCACGTCGACGACCAAACCATCGCCGACATTGAAGGCCTCGAAGGAACGCCTGACTCGATCGACACGATCATTTCCGAGATGAACGAGTTTGATTCGGTCGACGACATTCGCTACGCACGGCACGTATTCGCGATCCTCGAACACTATGGGATCGAGGATTCGACGACCGTCTCAAACGACGGCGACGGCGACGTAACGACGACTGAACCGGACTACACTGACCCGGACTACGACTCGTTCGACTCGACGGAGTTCGCTGAGGCGATGGCTTCGCTCGAGGAGAAGATCGCGCAACTCGAGAGTGAAGAGGACAACGACGGCGGAAGCGACAACGATGATCCGCTGTTCGGTCCGATCTTCGGGGACGGCTTCGAAAGCGGCGGTCTCCTCGGCATCGGGATCATCGGCGTAGTGATCCTGGCGATCGTCGGGATCGTGACCGACCTCATCCCCGGATTGGGTAACTGACCATGAGACGGATTTTCATTTTCGCCACAGTCGTAGCGGTATCGCTCGCAATGGGCATGGGCAGTATGGGCGCGCTCGCACAGTCCCAGGAGAACTCCACGAACGAGACTGCCGCCGAGGACGGCATCCAGGCAGGCGAGGACTACGAGCGGGCGATCGACGCCGAAACGCGAATCGTCGATTGGTCCTACTCGAGTGGGCGGTTCACGCTTACCATCGAAGCCGACGAACGGCGCCGTATCTCGCTGACCGAAGCCGGTACGTTCGAGGAGGGGACGTCGTCGTTCAACTACGACGAGGTGCGCCTCGAGGAGGGCGAGAACACGATCACCTTCGCGGTCGCCGATCGGTCCGGCGCCGCGGTCGCGGTCGCTACCAGGCAGTCGCTTGCACAGGGAACCGGCGCGATCGTTTCGACGGGCGCCGTCGAGCAGAACCCGTTCCGTCACTTCGGCGGTGAGAGCGGTCTGTTTTCGGGCGTCATCATGACGACAGCGCTCGCAGGTATCGGCGCCGCGTACGTCGTCCGCTCCGAAGAGAGCGGGGTGGTGCAGGCATGACCGAGACGAGCGGAACGTTCTCGAGCTGGTCCGACCGCGTGACGTACCTGCTCGCCGAGAGCCAGTTGATCGTTCTCGGGATCATGGTCTCGCTCGGCGCTGCGCTGATCTGGATTCGACCGAGTGTCCCAGGTATCCCGCCGATCGTCTTCGGCTGGTTCGCCGCGCTGTTACTCCTGGGGCCGCCGCTGCTCGCGGTATTCGTCACGGGTGCACGGAAGCTCCGAAACCGGCACATGATTCCCGTTCACCACATCAACGGCGTCGAGGACGTCCGCGAGAAGTACTACGTCGAACCCGAGGTGTGGGCGAACAAGACCGTCGAAGGACCATCGCCGTACCAGTGCAACGACAACGAGGCCTTCGAGGTTCGCGAGTTCGAGTGGCTCGAGGACACGGATGACCTCATCGTCACCGGCTGTTATCAGTCGAATATGGCGGACTCGAAGCTCGTGACGCTGAAGGTGATGCTCGAGGACATCCACGGCGACCTCATCGAGGACTCGATCGCGCTGAACAAACTTCGCGGGCGCATCAGCAAGATGGGCGTCGAGATCGAGCGCGACTCGATCAATTTCCAGGCGGAGGCCGACGAGCGTGGGCTAATGGGCCAGCAGACCAGCGTGAAGAAACGCTTCGAGGCCGCTCGCGAGGAGGCAGACAAGTGGGACAGCGACGAGATTCGCGACGTCGACGACTACGCGATCGATTACGATCCGGCGGAGAACCCGCAGGGAATCACGTTCGAACCCGCTGAAACGGCTACTGACGGAGGTGTCGATTCGTGAGATACATCCACGACGGCGCGCTTCGAGACACGACGATCGATCCGCCGCCGGTGTTCGTCTTCGACGAGAGTCAAACACCAGCTCGAGGACGGACCAACACTGCGGCGCTCATGGCGTCGATTCTCGCCAAACAGCGACGACTCGAGAATCGGCCACTGTGTATCGGTCACGAAGACAAATCCGAATGGAGGTGGTCGGAATGACGATCGACCTCACCAATCGGGAACGAGCGATTTTCGCGATGACGTTCGCGGTTGGTCTTGTCGTGGGCTTGTGGGCCGGTCTGTTCATGCTCCCCGCGGAGGCGTTGAACGTTCCAACCGAGGAGCGGTCGACCGGACCAGGTGGCGAGACGGCCGAACGCGCGCTGTTCCTTCCGGTTCCACGGAGTTACTTTTTCGTGACCATCACGGCCCCGATTGTCGCCGCGTGGTATAGCTACGGACGGCTTCGAGAGGAGACGGAGGAGTCGACCGACGAAGACGCTCACGAGACGATTGTAGACGGAGGTACCTACGATGACGTGTGAAGAGCTGCGAGTTGGAATCTACGTGCTCGAGTGGGTAGACGTTGTTACAAAGCCTGTTCAGACCGATCTCATGCACGATCTCCTTCTTGACCAGGGCTTGAGACTGTGGATAGCCGCGCTCGAAGAAGGATGCGAATTTGCAGAACCGAGGAAACCATGACTGACAACAACGGCGCCGACCAGCAGGCGCTCTACACGACCGCACAGGCACGCGAACACCAGGAAGGCTACAGCGACAGGGAAAACCGCGAGATCCACGACCACGGCGGTGTCGTTCGCGACGAACACGTCTCGAGAGCGCTGTCGATCCGGTCGGTTCACTACGATCCGCTCGAGGCCGATCGGCCCGACAAGATGCCCGGCCAGTGCAAAGACCTTCGAAAACACCGCGACATCCGCATGGTCGAAGGGACTGAAACCTTCCGCCAGGCGCTCGAGAACGGCGATATGCCGACGATCAAGCACATGGTAGGCGACACCTCCCAGCGAGCGGACGTCTCAGGAATGAAAGCGATCGGCAAAGTCGACAACCTGATCGACGGCCCGGCGCCGGTCGTCGTCGTTCTGGGTGAGATGGGCGCCGGAAAGACCGACTTCGCCTGTCTGCTCGCACAGCGCTGGCGCGACCTCAATCGATCCGACTCGCTGCTCGGAACCAACATCCAGTCCCTCGAGGAAAAGAACCGCTGGGTCGACGACGGTGGCGACGTCCAGGACGGCTGGATTCCTGACTACGGCACTCTCATGGAATGGGTCGAGCAGGACGGCGACCCGCTCGAGCACAGCCAGCGCCCGAAACTGTTCATCGGCGACGAGTTCTCGAGCTCGGCGAGCGGCCAGGGCAAGCAGGGCTACGAAACCCGGATGAAAATGGCGCCGCTGGTGTACAAGATCCGCAAGTACGGCGGCGCGCTCATCTACATCGCTCACGGCGAGCGATCGATCCACCCGATGCTTTGGCGCGTCGGCACGATCGTCAAGAAGGTCAGCCAGAAGAAGGCGATCATCGCCGACTCGATTAGCAACGCGAAACTCGCGGACATTCAGGGCGAGATCGAAGGCATCCCGCCGACGGACCTCCGGTACAACACGAAAGAAGCGAGCGACTGGAGCTGGTCGCGTTTCGGCGACGAAACCGACGAGATGAACGCCGACGAGGCCGCTCGACTCACCGCGCTGTGGACGGTAATCCGCTGTAAGGAAGAGGGAATGACGAACCGTGAAACCGCCAAATTCGTTCCCTACAGCCACGGCTGGGTAGGTTCGCGCTGGCGGGAGTACCGAGACGACGGCGAACACGTCGACGCGATTTCCAAAGTAAACGAGGTTATCGCATGACTCCGCCGAGTTGGATTGGTGGATACGGATACGCAGACCCCTTTACTCGAGGCCCACGCCCATCGCTCGCTCCCGCGGGGAGCGAAGCGACCGATGGGCGGTCGTCGAACCAGGCGGAGGAGTTGATATATATCGGCGCGCGACGCGCGTGGTCGGCGTGAATCGCTCGAAGCGAGCGAACCACTTCGGGACGATCTGCGAGAAGCGGATGGCCCGGAAGCGACGGTTCGACCTCGAGCGTTCGAGTTGGCACGATGCGAAGTTTCAGAACGGGACTCCGGTGGAGATCAAGAGCACGATGCTCGAGCACAGCGATGGACAGCCAGGAAACTTCAAAGTCTACAAAGCGTATCACGATCGGTTACAGCGGGCGGATGGCTGGTATTGTTTCGTGGTGTATCGACCGCATGGCCGATCAGGACTGACGATCGTCAAAGACAGGATGTGCAAGGCCTCGAGCCTACCGTTGCTTCGATGGCACGGAGGCGGCGATCACCGTGGAACCAAACAAGCAAAAATTCAAATTGATAATCTCTTCTAACCGTCTCGATGACGGTATTGTTTATCCAAATCGAAAGATCTCAAGCCGAGAGTAGATCAGCAATTTCTCACTCTCTGCTTAGTTGGACTGGCAGATAGAATTGAATGGGTAAGGATAGCCATACACTATAGTATCAAGTTCGTGTATCTATTTGGAAGATAATTGATTGTGGTATGCATCCTCTTGAGACATATTGAGAAAGGTAGCCGTTTCTGAATATTATATACAGAAAGTCTTACAATACACTGGCACTATTCCTTGGATAACACAGACAATATGGTGGACATTGACATAGAGGTTTTAATCGGTATCGCTGGAACCGCTTTCTTTGCGATTTTCGGATATATGGCAAAATTGATGTATAATATTTCTGTTAGCCTTAACGGAGTTGAAAACGAGCTTAACCGAGTGAACGACAATTTAGGAAATAAATTAGATAGCATTGAAAATAATACCCGTGAATCAGCAAATATGCTACATAGAATATCGGAACGAACAAGGAATAATGAGGAAGGTGGACAAACAGATGGGGGAGTTATCACGGGTGATACATCTAAAGAACCCAATCAAGAAAATAATGATACAGATGATTTATTAGATGATAGTTCATATGATGTAATTGAGGGGGGTGATTTGTTTAAAAAATCCTATCGTGATCTATATGATGCTCTAAACAATTATTCCGATTTTCGTGATTACACATTAGAGAATTTGGATGCTGGATCAGAGTTTATACGAGAGACACATTCTATTGAAAACCCGGATTTCAATATTGATTTTGTTGGAGGCCATCTAGGCGGTGGTTTTGTTTTAAACGTTCACCCGATGCATGGCTTTGATAAACCCACCAATGTTATGCGAGAAATAGAAGAAGAGCTAATTGAAACACTTAAATTAACTGCCAATAGAGAATTTGATGAGGTACATATGCAGGACAATACCGCCGAATTGTACCTGTTCATACCTGACCCCGATCTTCAGCAGATAAATGAATGGATTAACATGAGCGTTAGTCTACTGGAGGGTTATTTTGACGAATTCACCATAGAATATAGTGAAGAGGATCTATGAGGTCCATCATTGTTCTAAGTGCTTCAATTTGAGTTCCTTAAACGGTAGCGAGGTGGGACGTTGTAATTTTTTGGCTTTGAGGGACATGCTCGAGGTAAGAATCCAATCGTAGTCACTAGCTCTGGTAGATAGGAGTAGCGCGGGGAACTAACAATGATGTGGTTGGTTGGCTGGTCAGCTGTAAGTCCGACGTGGCAACGACAGACTCCCCCCGCGCTGATTGAGTATTGTCCGCAGAGGAAGTAATCTTGGTGGCCGAATCGGCCCACCCTAAACACACTCGACAATCCCGATTAGCGAGGTCTCATCATCGTCAACGGGGAGTATTGAGGTATGAGCCGTCAGTTTCCAGCCGATCGACCAAAACCCGAGCGCGGCGCGCGCTCTGCGCGCCGCAAGATTCTCCTGCCCCCTTAGGGGCATTTTAGACGAAATGGATGTAACCCAATGCTGCCGACAAAATAACGAACCCAAGTTTATGATACCGATCGGGAGTGATTATTGGAAATGCGATTGACACGAGAATTGCGAAAGATGTGATGAATGGTGAGACCTCATTCGTTATTATAGCTGTTTCAATAACGCTTGTGTTGGAGTGAATCCCAACAATTTGCAATATGAACCCAATTCCCAATAGTGCAAAACCAACGTTATTGTACGCCATCTCTTCAGATTGAAGACGACGGATCACATCCGGTTCCCCATCAGAGACAGAGGCGATTATTCTCGGACTTTTCAATGAAGGAGCCACCATCATAGTAGAAGCCCAAATGCTCAAAGCGAGACCATATGTAACTGGGTTTATATTTATTAACGAATCAACAAAAACTACAGCCAACATGAGTAATAATGGCATTTTCAAACCTGGACGGATGACTTTCAGATAGGCGTTAGCGAGATCCGTTTTTGACTGTTCCAGAGACCCATTGGAATAGGCGGAATCATCAAGCCACCTTGGGTCTGGAAGCTGTGTTGTGAAATCTAAAATATACTTGATTCTCCAATCTTCCTCTGTATTCTCTTCTACTACAACCTCTTGAGATTCGGATTCCATTATCTACACAACTAGATAGGTCGTTGAAAAGATTTTCTAGAAACCAACAAGATTAACAGGGGGACAATCTCAGGGTTTCTGGATTCCATATAAACTGAATAGCAACCGCTGTTTCATGTGGATCAACTCGAGATCTGCGTGCGGAGGCGGGGCGGGGGCGATGTAATTTTTTGGCTTTGTCCCCTTGGGGACACGCCGCAAGGGGGCGTTCGCACTCAGTGCGAATTGACCCCGCTGAGGCCCCGGCCCGATCGCGCCGGAGCCCTACCCCTCGAGGACCGGAACACAACCGGAGTTGAACACTCACGAATTGAGTACAATATTACTTGCTGAAAAGAAGGTACGAAAGAGTGTAGCCACTCACGAGGGCCGCGCTACCAGTCGGGCGCGAGTCGGCCAACCGGTCGCGTTTCCGTGTCGCCTCCAGGTGTCCGCCACAGCATCGGCACCCTCGAGAACAACGCTGGGTCGTTTCCTGAGTGACGCCACTTCTCGATCGCCTCTCGGGCGACCTCCTGGGCGCTCTCGAAGCTCGAGGCCTTCAGCGTCGATAGGATCGTGTCGATGCGGAGTCGCTTCGGCTCGCCCTCCTGGTCGAACTCGAGCTCGGCGCCGTGTTCGGCCAGCCATTTCTGGAACGGCGAGCACTCGGCTACGTGATCCGCGAGGCCCATAATGTGCTGGATACGGTCGGCGTAGCTCTCAATGCCGTACTCGGCGCTCTCGACGAGCGCCCGGATCTCCTCGCGATACTTCCGGGCCCGGTAAGAGACCTGGCCGTTTTCGAGGTCGAGTAGTTCACCGAGTTCCTCGATCGCCCGGTAGATCGTCGACGGATGTTTCCCCAGCTCGTCGGCCAGGTCGTCGACGGTCACGCCGCCATCGGTCGAGACCTTCTCGGCCACGTCTCGAGGCGTCTTCCCGAGATCGCGAAGCGTCGTCAGCAACAGATGGTCGCTCTTCGCCTCGAGGCGCGGCGTCGGGTCCGGGTAGAGTTCGACCGGATCATCTCGAGCGACGGCCTCGAAGTGGTCGTCTGCGACGTACACGGCGCTTGCGTCGGGCGCAAGCGGGATGTCGTCCCAGTTGATAAAGTTCATCAGCGTCTCGTCGATCTCCTCGACGACCTCACGCCGCTCGGCCCATGCCCATGCCTCGCGGTCGTTCATCTTCTTGTTGACCAGGACCTCGACCTTCGGGTGGTAGGACGGGTGATCTTTCGAGACCGCATCGGGATCTTTCAGCTGGTAGATCTCGAACTTCCGTCCGTAGCTGTGGCCGGGGAGCAGTTCACTCACTGCCGCCGGGTCGAGCACCAACCGGTTCTGGTGGTTGACAACCTCCTTATTATTGATCTTCAACTCGGCGATGACGCCCTCCATGTCGGTCAGGTGGTGCGTGATCTTCTGGAGGACGCCCGCCGAGGCCAGTTTCTCGGCCCATTCGCGACGCATCCGAACGTAGCGCTCGTGTGCCCACTCGCGGCTGTACGTCGGGTGTGGCGGCTTCCGGAAGTACTCGGGGTACACCGACTCGCCGGCTTCCTCGAAGATCGCCGCGTAGAACTCGGGTAGCAACTCGAGCGTTCGCTCGGGTTCGACGTTCGAGGGTTCGTACTCGACGTCGACGCCGTCGACCTCGCCGAACTGGTTTTCCCAGGGAAGGCCCACCGGGTCGCCGGTTTCCCAGTGACGCATGTTCGGGAACCGCGGCGAAATATTGAACGACGCTTTCGCCTCGCCCGGTCCGCGGCCCTTGATATCCCACTCGTAGAGCCTCGAGGCGTTGATGTTGTCTCGAGGCCGCGGTTTGAATCCCGATTTGGAGTAGGTGACCTCGAGGTGCCAGGGCTCGCCGTCGACGTCGACGTCCAGTTTCAGGTGTCCCTCGAACGGTGGACCGAGCATCACGCTCGAGAGGGCATCGTAGGGCCCGCGGCCCCAGGTGTCCCACTTCCATCGCCCGTGGCTCTCGTGGGGCGTGGTCTCGGGTTGGGACATGGGCTCAGTCCTCCTCCTGATCGGCCCGGATCAGGCCGGTGAGCACGGCCACCGGATTCCACCACGTACAGGTCTGACAGCGATGGCAGATGTGCTTGAACGACGTGCAGTCGCCCGCCTCGAGTTCCTCAAGGTTGGCCTGCGGCTCATGTCCGACGTCTTCCAGGCTCGCCCGCTTTACCGCGATACGCTGGCAGCCGGTACAGATCGCGTCGAAGGGCAATCCGATTCGGCCGGCGGCCGGGCTCGCTAGTTCGACCTCAAGGTCACGATCGTCACCGACGTGCTCGGTACTCACAGCTCATCACCTCGCTGGCGGAGTTCGCTCGAATCGAAGATTCGTGTCCAGGCGAGCTGCGAATAGTCTTCGCGACCGTCGCCCGCGGTCCGCCAGCCGTCGGTCACCGACTCGAGGAGGTGATCGACCTGGGTGGCCGGAACGACCTTCATTCCGATAATCTCCCGGCTGTTCGGCGTGCAGACGGCGAACAGGTAGACGCCGCCCTCCTCGAGTAGACTCTGGTGTTGAACGCGTCGAAGACTGAACCGACCTCGGCGCTGGTTCTGTCCGTAGACGACAGCAACGCTCTTGATCTCGACAACAGCATCGGCTTCGAGAAGACAGATACCGACGAAGGGAAGCTCTCGATGGGGTACGATCACCGTTTCAGCGACGGCGTCGTAGTGCTGGCCTTCCGAATCGGGGACGTACCGAAGGCCGTCGACTAATTCGAGGACGGCTGTCTCGGCGCGGTCGCCCGCCTGCCTGGACCGCGCCATCGTCTCGACGGCGTGGCTCATAGCGGCCCACCTCGAGCACGGCGAACCTCTCGAATACACTCGGGACAGAGCGAACGGAGGCCGTCGACGGATTCATCACAACGAACGCACTCGTTGTTTTCGATGAGACGGCTCACCGCTGGACACCCCCTCTGTTTCGTATGGAACTCTCAAGTTGTGGGAAAGAGTGCCTAGTTGAGTGTGGAAGTCGGTAATCAAACTTCGAAATTTTTGGCAAGAATGGACGTTTGTCTACCAAACTATGGTGATAGCCTGTCAACTCGAGAGTGCCGCAGGAAAATGGGGATCGGGTGCCTGCGGCGCACCCACCAACCACCAACCGTGAATACCGATTCCTCGGTTTTTGAACCAGTGAATTACAACCGGCTATAGCTATGTCTGCGATCACGCCGATCCAGAACGCTTCGCTACAGCGCGAACAGTGCTTGATCGGCCGGTCAGTGCCGTTCTTAGACATCGCGATCACCCTCCGTTCCCGCCTGCAGTGAGCGATTTCTGTGGGACTCGTAAAGTTGAATGAGCAACGCGCCCAGGTCGTCTAACTCCTCGGCTACTCGGCCAGGATCACCGCCTTCGTGCGTAGCTTCGAGGTGTGCCTGAGTGAGTTCCCCGAGTTCCTCCTGAATCGCCAATAACAGCGTCTCCTCGCGCTGTAGTCCCCACTTCTCGATGTTATCTGACGCCTTCCCCCTCCATCGGTCAAACAGACACGAGGACGCCTCGAAATGGACCGAACGCGCGTCGCCGTCGACACCGCAGCAGAACCACGAATTACCTTCTTGCCAGTATTCGCGGTTGCAACCGTCGCACCACCACAGACCGTTGTGGGGGTACATCTCTTCATCGCAGGTAGGGCAGTGCTTCGTACCGCTCGAGGAATGAGCGCTTTCGTTCACGCCGAGTCACCCCCGGTAGTCAGCGTCTCATAAGCTCCCTGAACCCGTTTGAACTCGGTTTCCGAACCGCCGTTATCGGGGTGGGCTTCTTTGATTCGCTCTCGATACGCATCTCGAATCTCGCCGCTGGCAGCGTCAGGGGCGACCTCGAGGACGGCGTGAGGTGACGGCGCGGCTTCGACAGCCTCACCAGCGCTCGGGAGTCGAAGTTTCTGATATTCGCTTTCGGCGGTGACCGTCCCGCGCTGTTCCTGCATCCGCGTCTCGTGCAGGTAGTGGTAGAGATCCTGCGCGTTGTCGCGCAGGTTATCCCACCGATCACAGGCCGCAGCCATCTGCTCGCCGTCTTTCGTGAAGTAGGCGACGACGCCCGGATCATCCGGCTTCGTGGCGTTGGCGTAGGGAAGATTCGGATTTTGCTTGAGATGATCGGCACCACTCTCGAGCTGGACGTCGGTAACGCCATCCCACGATTGCAGCTCGCCGAGAATGTTCTGGAACGCGCACCGAGTCTGAACGCGGAAGTTCCCCGGGTAGACCTCACGTTTCTTCGGTGGCGTCCGTGGAAACGACTCCGGCCACTCAAAGTCAGACATCAGCCTCACCTCCGTGGCGGCCCGGCGCGATCTCGGGATCGGGGATCGCGACGTCGACGCCGGCGCCGGTCCCGCGACTCAGTCGACGGAACGAATCGCACTCGCCGCAGCGGTGGGCACGGTCCGACGAGTCGCCGTAGACCCGCCGGAATTGCTCGCTAACGTGGGCACCACAGTGGTCACAGGTCGACCGATCGACCGGCGTCCAGGGCGTGGAACTCACGCAGACCACCCTTGGTTAGAAGTATGTCGAGAAGGCGAGAGAAGACTCTCCGTGCCTTTTATTTCAGATGGGGTCGGAGGGATTTGAACCCCCGATCGACTGATATCTCCGGTGCGCCTCGGAACTCCAGAGGGTCATCACACGGACACTGATCAGGTGCCCGATCAGTATATCAGTCTGGAGTGTCGTCCCGGGCGCGGGACCTCTGGAGTCAGTCGCCATGCCTGGCTTGGCCACGACCCCTCGAGCAATCGTTGGGTGATCCAGCCTAAAGCAGTTACGATTCAGGGGAGAGTTTGCGACCGAACCAGCGACTCGAGCGCTCGTCCAAATCGGACGAAGTCCCGACTCGAGTCTAGAGCCAGGGGGCACGTCCAGCGGTCGACGTCGTGTCGTCGCCCGGGTACGGATCGGCGTCACCGTTCGACTCGTCGACGGTCACGTTCGCGTCCTCGCGTTCGGAGTCGGTCGCTTCCGCCGCCGATTCCGAACTGACGCCGCCATCGGTCTGGGTTCCGGAACTGACCGACGGGGCGTCCGATTCGTCATCCGTGTCCGGATCCAGCGCGAACAACGCGGCGACAACGAGCGCAGCCAGCGGGGCCTGCCCGAAGGCCATCCCCATGATCGAGAGTGGCAACAGACCAAGCGCGACGGCGCTCCCGAACCGGAACCGGTTGAGGTCCATGTACTCGCGCAGGTACGGACCGCTGACGGCCACGGAGAGGGCGAACGCCACGCCGATCACGGCAGCCAGCGTCGCGTTGGCGACCAACTGCGGGTCGTCCATGAGCGCGAACTCCGCACCCGTGGGCTCGAGGCTGGCGACGAGCCCCAGTCCGATGATGACGCCGGGACTCGGCAGGTACTCGCCGACGGTGGCGCTCGCGGTCTTGGCGGCGATTGCCAGGATGACCAGCGCGGCGAATCGCTCGAAGGTGGCCGTCTCGATCACGCTCTCGATCGCCGGCGCGAGCGCGGCCTGGATGGCCGCGAGCACGATCAGCGGGATGCCGACGATCAGCACGACGCGAACCTGTTCGCGGACGGTCCCCTGCATCTCCGCAAGGATAACGGCGAGGGTCGCACTGCCGCCGAAGATGAGGAGGCCGACCTGGACGGCGCTCGTCGGCGTCTCGAGGGCGCCGGCCAGGATAAGGGCGACGAAGATGCCGTCGACCAACGGGAGGGCCATCACCAGGGCGAGGAGTCTGGCGTCACCGCCGACTAACCGCTCGAGACGGAGGGCGACGGGGTGTTGTGACGTACTCATCGATCACGAACGATGGCCGTGACCCGAGGCCTGGGGATGGGGGTAACGAGGTGAACGGTCCCGCAGCGGCTGCTGGAGCGGAAGCCAGTCCATCGGCGTCGCCGTCGGCACCGACGTCGACGTTGAGCGTTTCCGCCCAAGCCGAAGACCTCGCGCTGTGAGTGGGCAATTCCCAAAGAAAATCGCGGCTACGGAGTCGAACGTCGTCCGGCCGGCGAGTCGGGAATCGCGGAAGTTCACAGCGTGCATACTCGAAACGAGTGGACCTGTATTATTAAACGTTGTGTGAGATTGCTGAACACGAACCGTGAAATCGTAACCGAAACGCGAGTAACACCAGAGAATAGTTCCTGTCGTAGCCGATTGGACGAGAGTTTTCAACACAGACCGCCCTCGTGGGGCAAAAGTTGCCCGCCAGAGCGTGACACTGCGAATTGTGTTAGTACCGGTGCCAGTGACGGTTCCAGCGTCGCTTCCAGCGTCAGTGCCGATGTCGGTTCCAGTATAATTGCCGATGTCGACACCGCCATCGCATCGAATATCGAGAATGCCGTAAAGTACCACACGCTCGAGGGAGTCTCGGAACGCTTTTTACCGACGGTTCCGGACAGTTTACATGGCGAACGACGTTCCCGAGCACGAGCCGTATTCTGCGAAATTACGCGTACCGGAAGCGCTGACGTTCGACGACGTCTTGCTCCGGCCGAAGGAGAGTCGTGTCGAGCCCGACGAGGCGGATCTCACCTCGCGAGTGTCTCGAAACGTTGAGGTCTCGGTTCCGATCATCTCGGCGGCGATGGACACCGTCACCGAGAGCGAGATGGCCGTCGCGATGGCCCGTCACGGCGGACTCGGCGTCCTCCACCGGAACATGAACATCGACGAGATGGTCGAGGAGATCAGTCGCGTCAAGCGCGCCGACGAACTCATCATCCCCTTCGACGACGTGGTGACGGCCGACCCGGAGATGACCGTCCGCGAAGTCGACGAGATGATGGTCCAGGAGGGCGTCGGCGGCGCCCCCGTCGTAAACACGAACGGCGAGGTGCTGGGCATCATCTCGAGTACGGACATCCGCCCACACCTCGAGGTCGGCGAGAACGACCCGGTGACGGAGGCGATGACCGACGAGGTCATCACGGCGCCTCAGAACATCGACGCGCGCGACGCGTTCGACCTGATGTACGAGCACAAGATCGAGCGCGTTCCCGTGGTCGACGACGAGAACTTGCTTGTCGGCCTGGTCACGATGCAGGGCATCTTGCAGCGCCGGGAGTACAAGCAAGCCGCTCGAGACGAAACCGGGCGCCTGCGGTGTGGCGTCGCCGTCGGTCCGTTCGAAACGGATCGCGCGGTTGCGGCAGACGAGGCGGACGTGGACGTGCTCTTCATCGACTGCGCGCACGCACACAACCTGAACGTCATTGATGGAGCGCGCGAGATCAAAGAATCCGTCGACGCAGACGTCGTCGTCGGAAACGTCGGCACGCGAGAGGCCGCGGAGGACCTGGTGAACTTCGCCGACGGCATCAAGGTCGGCATCGGCCCAGGCTCAATCTGCACGACGCGGGTCGTCTCCGGCGCGGGTATGCCCCAGATCACCGCCGTTGCGCAGGTTGCGGACGTCGCGAGCAAGCACGGTATCCCGGTAATCGCCGACGGCGGGATTCGCTACTCCGGCGACGCGATCAAGTCGATCGCCGCCGGTGCCGACGCCGTGATGCTCGGGTCGTACTTCGCGGGCACTGACGAGGCACCGGGTCGCGTCGTGACGATGAACGGAAAGCGCTACAAGCAGTACCGCGGAATGGGGTCGGTCGGAGCGATGAAATCGGGCGACGGCGACCGCTACCTGAAGGACGACCCGGAGGACGACGAGGAGTACGTGCCGGAGGGCGTTGAGGCGGCAACGCCGTACAAGGGAACGCTCCAGTCGGAACTCCACCAGCTGGCGGGCGGGATGCAGTCAGGAATGGGGTACGTCGGCGCCGAGACGATTCCCGAGTTCAAGGAGCGAGCGGAGTTCGTTCGCGTCTCTTCGGCTGGCCAGGCCGAAGGGCACGCCCACGACGTCGTGATTACGGACGAAGCGCCGAACTACTCGCCAAGCGAGTGACGGCTGCGTAACGCGGGTTCTCGAGTTTCGTATTTTGACGCCTTTCGAGACTATTTCTACGATTTAGTACCCCAAATCGGCCGATACTATCATATTGCCTGATTATCGAGTACGCGTATGAGCGACGACGCTGACCACGGAGACGATACGTTACTGCCGAGGGGATATTCCCGTGGACAGGCCGAAGTCATTGCCGTCGTAGTGTTGTTGGGTTTCGTTATTATCGCTGCGGTCGGCGTTGTTGCGGTCGGACAAACTGCGCTTGCGTAACTCGAGTCACAGAGTCGCGACGAGGCTGCGACGCAGTCGCTCGAGCAAGCTAAGGTGGAGTTGGTTTCGCTCGAACCGGGGGAAGGTCAATCCATAGCGTTCAGCGAGTCGATCGAGGACGACGTTCGTGTCAAACCAAACGATGGCACCCTCACTATTGCTGCTGGTAGCGAATCGACAACGTACGGTCTTGGTACTATCAGTTACGAGCGTGATGGAACTCATCTGGCCTATCAGGGTGGCGGACTCTGGGAATCGACGGACGATGGAACGCTGCTTCACAGCGCCCCTAATGTGGACGTGATTACAGACGAGAACCAGGTAACCAACCTTCAAGTCCACGTTACGAACCTCCAGAGTACTGAGCGACGAGGACAGGATTTTACCGTTCGTTCTGCTGGCACGAACACCTCTACCGACTCGCTTCCTGAAGAGCTTCCACCTGGGAAGATGGAGATTACCATCCAATCGTCGTACTACGACGCCTGGGCGGCATATTTTGCCGAACAGAAGGATATCGAAGTTGGTGACGACGGTGGAGATGTCGGGACCGTGTCCATCGATCACACGAACGAACGGATGCAACTCGTGATCGATGTCCCCTATGAATTCGAAATCGACGCTGGGATCACCTCACCGCCGAGCGGGGCGAATATCGAGATTAACAACAACGTCGATATGGAAGCGTACAATTCTGCAACCCCGGATGAGGATGTCGATGACCTCGAGATCCGGTTTGCAGACGACGTCGTTATCAACCACAATACCCAGATAGACGCTGACATCATTATTGACGGTGAGCTAACGCTCGATCAGAGTAATGCGGAGATAAACGGCGACATCTACTGTGTCGGCGAATCTGCGGATTGCCTCACGATCAATAGTGGCGCCCACTACGGTGAAATGCATACCACCGACATCGAGTTGACTCCGCTCTCGTCGACGCTCGAGATAGACCGCCAACAGGAGCGGATTACGTCGACCGAGAACGATAACGAGAACACGGAGGCAATCGACGAAGATGGGCGTTTAACTGGAAATACAATAACAACTCCTGGCGAGTACTACCTCGCCGAAATTTCCTCTGACGATACCCTCAAGGTTGATCTCGAAGACGGTGGTGAAGTCGATATTCTCGTTGATGTCGATATTGTCTTCGATGAGGAGGTCACGCTCGATAGCGAGAATGGACACCAGGTTAACCTCTACATGACCGGAGATTCGCTAACAGTCCGTAATGACGTCAATATCCACGAGAACTCTGACAAGGATGCCACTAACTTCTGGATTCTTTCCCGGCCCGGTTCGGATATTTCCTTTGAATCCGGAGGCACGACTTTCGTCGGTGTGGTCTACGCCGGAAATGCCGATGTGGAACCACCTGCTCGTGTCACGTTCAACAACAACGTCGAATTCTACGGTGGCCTCGTCGCATCCGTCGAAAGTGTCGACCAGAATATCGACTTTTACTACGACGCGGCGCTGATCGAAGAGTCATCCGGAGGAGGAGCGAAACGAACGGTGACCGATACGACATTTCTACAGGTGACCGTAACAGACATTCTCGTCGACGGGGACTGAATTGATGCAGATCAGATATCGATAGAACCGATTAATTGCTCAGAGAACTACTAGTGCTGTCAATCTCAATTCCAGGGAGCCATATCCGGATCAACCTCCCGTTTTGTTTCCTCGAGCCCGTCGATCCTCTCGAGATCCTCCTCGTCCAACTCAACTCTCAGCGACGCCCAGTTGTCCGAAATGTGACCCTCGCCGGTCGCTTTCGGAATCGCGGTGACGCCCTTCTCTCGGAGCCAGGCGAGACTGACCTGGGCCTCGCTAGCGTCGTGCTTCTCCGCCACGGACTGTATCTCGGGTACGTCGAAGACTTCGCATCGAGCCAGCGGCGAGTAGGCGACGAGTTCGACGTCGAGGTCGGCACAGACCGAGCGAACCTCTTCCTGGGGGAGCAGCGGGTGACACTCGACCTGGTTCGCGAAGAGGGGCGCGTCGAGGAGGTCGACCGCCTCCTCGAGGTGACGAGGCTCGAAGTTGCTGACGCCGACGTTGCGGATCAGGCCGTCGTCGTAGAGCTCGTCGAACGCGGTCAGCGTCTCCTCGGCGTTGTAGGTCCTGGCCGGCCAGTGGACGTACAGCAGGTCGACGGCGTCGACACCGAGTTTCCCCAGGCTCTCTTCGGTCGTCTCGAGGACGTCGTCGTGGGCGAGGTTGGAGGTCGACACTTTCGTCGCCAGGAAGACGTCCTCCCGGTCGACGTCGGCGTCGGCGATTCCCTGACCGACGTACTCCTCGTTGTGGTATCCCTGGGCGGTGTCGACGTGACGGTACCCCATCTCGAGGGCGGTTCGGACGGAGTCCGCACACTGGTCCGGATCGGTGTTCTGCCAGGTGCCGAGTCCGAGCATCGGCATGCCGTTCGCCGCCGGACAGTCTCCACTGGTCGGTTCGGAACTGGAATCCATACTCGAGCGCTAGCGGACGAGTCGAAAAGGCGTTGGGTTTGCGGGTGCCGCCTCGGGCGACGGGTCGAACGTGGATGCGTCGGCTACTGGTACATCCGCAACGGCTGGGCCTGCGTGCTCTCGGCGGATTCGACCTCGCGCATCCGTTCGGCGAACGCCTGGCGCTGTTCCTGAATTTCCCCCGCCCGCTCGATCAGTGCCTCGACGTCGAGTTCGACGTCGGCGATTGGACAGATGCCGTCCTCGAGGAGGACGCTCGCCGCCTCGGGGTCGGGAAACTGTGGGCTGCACTCGACGACGAGCCCGAACGAATCGGTCCCGAGTTCGGCCGCCCGGTTGAGCAGGGCGCCGGTCGGACCGCTGATGACGCCGTCCTCCGTCGGGCTATCGATGCCGTAGGTGTCGACGGCGTCGGCGTCGCCGGTCGTGACGCCGAACAGTTGGGGCGGTTCGTCTCGCTGGGAGGGCAAGCCGCTGAGGTACACCGGCGTCGCGTCGTGGTCGACCGCCCAGCTGGTCAGACAGCCGGCGACCGACTCGAGCGCTTGCGTGCTGATTGGAACGTCGCTCTGGAGGGCGATGACGTCCTCGTCCTCGCTGACGTAGAGACGGACGGGCGGCTGGATGGTCGTCGATCCGTCGCGGTAGATCCCGATTCGGGGGAGTCCGTCGCAGTGGACGCTCGCGTAGTAGCGCATATCGAGCTGGTCGATCAGGTGGTCGGTTGCGATTTTCCCGACGAGACCGATGCCGGGAAACCCTTCGACGAGCACTGGATCCTCGAGTTCGGCTTCCGGCCCCTGTCTACGGATCTCTGACATAGTCGAGGTGACGCCGTCCGACGACTTAAAACCGGCCGCGGCAGGCGCCCGCGGCCGTCGATCCCCTGGCGCTGATCCCCCTGGTGCCGACCCCATGTCGCCAACCGCTTCGAAACCCACAAGCGAAGCGCCCTCGAATCACGTCTCAATGGAGCCACTCGAGCGGTACCGGCCGATCATTGACGACTTCGAGGCGTTTCGGGCGGCCTGTGAGCGGCCGCTCGGAATCGCCGTCCGGGTGAACACGATCAAGGCCTCCGTGGAGCGAGCGATAGCGACCCTCGAGCACGACGACATCGAGTACGAGCAGGCCGCGTGGAATTCGCGGGTACTCCGCCTCGAGACCGACTCGCCGGGGTCGACGTGGGCCTCGTTTCACGGGTTCGTCCACACCCAGGAGGAGGTCTCCGCGGTGCCGCCCGTCGTTCTCGACCCCGAACCCGGCGAGACCGTGTTCGACGCCTGCGCGGCCCCCGGCGGCAAGGCGACCCAGCTGGCCGCGCTGATGGACGACCGAGGCACGGTCGTCGCCAACGACAGCAACCTCGGTCGTCTCTCCGCCCTTCGGTTCAACGCCGAACGCCTCGGCGCGACGTCGCTGGCGGTCACCCACCAGGATGCGCGAAATTTCTCGTTCTCACCGCTGGCCGTCGACCAGTTCGATCACGCGCTCGTCGACGCCCCCTGTTCGTGTGAGGGGACGATTCGCAAGAACCCGACGACGCTCGAGGAGTGGTCCGAGGACCACGTGCACTCGGTGGCGGGCATTCAGAAGGGCATTCTCCGGCGAGCGGTGCAGGCGACTCGGCCGGGCGGTACTGTGGTCTACTCGACGTGTACGTTCGCTCCGGAGGAGAACGAAGCGGTCGTTCAGCACGTCCTCGATGCCGAGGACTGTCGCGTCGTCGACGTGGATCTCGACTCGGACCTCCAGTACGCCCCCGGCGTTACCGAGTGGAACGACGAGACCTACGACTCGAGCCTCGAGCGGGCGATCCGCATCTACCCCCACCACAACGACACCGGCGGCTTCTTCGTCGCGAAACTGGAGGTGGGCGCCTGATGGCCGACGACCTCGAGGCGAACGTCGGCCAGCAGTTCGATCGGCTTCCGGCGACGGACGCCGACCGAAGCGTCGAGGGTCGGGCCTCGCGCGAAGCGGTGCTCGAGTACTTCGAGGACCGCTTTGGCATCCCGGCGGAGACGTTCGACGAGCACACGTTCTGGGAGAAAGGGGCCGGGAAAATCTGGATCTACAGCGGGGAGAGCCCGTCACCGGCGGAAATCGAGGCCCTGGGGATGACCTGCTTGCGAACGCGACAGGAACACTGGAAACCGACGACGGATTTCGTACAGCGGTTCGGGCGTCACGCCACCCGATGCGTCTTCGACCTCTCGGACGCGGAAGCGGCCCGGTTCGCCGACGGCGAGGACCAGGCGCTCGAGTGGGACGGCGACTGGGGGTATCTGATCGCCGCACACGAGGTCGACGGCGACTGCGAACCGATTGGCATCGGCCTCTATCTGCACGGCGAACTCAGGTCGATGATTCCGAAGGGGAGACGGCGGTCGCTCTGAAGCCAATGGTTCGTTTGCGGAGGGAGAACGGATCCAGGTCAGGATAGCCGCCAGTTACTTTTACTCGTCCGATTCGTCGTCTGCTCGTCCGCGGTGCCAGACGTTCGTGACGGAGTCTCCTGCTGGCGGGGTATGGCTAACGTCCTTCATCGTCTCGGATGTGGGGGTTTTCGATGACATGGACAGACGTAGCGAGACGTCCTATAAAGACGTTGCCTATGGGGAATGAATACAATATAGTGTGTTAATATCACACTATATTTTGGGTATGAGCAGATGCTCGCTGCTCCTGCTCGTTTCTCGTTACTTGCTACTCGCTTCT
Source organism: Natronosalvus rutilus (assembly GCF_024204665.1). Classification (NCBI taxonomy): domain Archaea; kingdom Methanobacteriati; phylum Methanobacteriota; class Halobacteria; order Halobacteriales; family Natrialbaceae; genus Natronosalvus; species Natronosalvus rutilus. The sequence continues at coordinate 2,863,664 of NZ_CP100355.1, forward strand.
CGACACTCGGGATTCGTTATCCGTTACGTGCTACTCGGTACTCGCTCTCCAACAACGACGGCGTCGCTCCCCGTCTCACTCGCTCGAGAAAATCCAAAACCGATCAGTCGTCGAGTGACTCGACGTTGATTTCGCCGCCAGCAGAGACGGTTACGAGACACTCGTTGTACGCAAACGAGACCGTTCCGTCAGATCGAAGCCCCTCCGCGCGGGGCTCGAAGAGGCGCTCGAGCGCGTCGGCGTCGATCGCGTAGTGAAGCGGATCGAGTTCCGTGACGTCGAGTCCGGTAAACGTCGCTACGGCGTCAGCGACGGTGACGCTCAGCGGTTCGTCGTCGAGTCGATCGAATTGAACCGAGTACGATTCAGTCGTTCCGGCGCGAATTTGTGGCGAAGATGTTTCAGTCATCGTGTTTTCAACCCCCCGTAGAGATGGGAAGACAGATGACCGTTTGCAGGTGTGGGTAAAGAGTCTGGCTGTTAATTCTATAACGAGGATGTAGGAAGGGGGTTAATCAATTAACCCTACTCCACTCGTAATCGAAAACGGCGGTGAAGAGCTTTCGCTCGGCCGATCGCACGTGGTTGTGGAACGCCGGTGGCGAGATCCCGAGCGACCCGGCGAGTTCCTCGCCCGTGGTCTCTCGCGGCCACTCGAAGAAGCCGCCGTGATAGGCGGTTTGAACGACTTCTCGCTGGCGATCGGTCAACAGCGACAGGAACTGGTCACGCTCGCGCGTCCTCGGGTCCCCGGCCAGGCGTTCGTTCTCGTCCGACCGCTCCCGACGGGCGACCATCGACGCCGAGAACCCTCGTCGATTCATCTCGGCGAGAACTTCGCGGACGGCGACGGAGTTCGGTATCTCCAGCGTTGTTCGCGTTCCCGTCTCGGGGTGGACCGTAAACGATCGAAGCAGGCCGCCGTGGCCGTCGACGACGGCGGCGAGGAACGGCTCCGTCAGCTCGAGCTGGATCACCGTTCGGTCGTCGGTTCGACTGATGATCGTTCCGTCGGTGACCGTCTCGATCGAGTCCAGGACGTCGGGTTCGACGTCGCTATCGACGCTCGCGAAGACGGTCGATGTGCCGTCGTCCTGTTGAATAATTCCCTCGAGTTCGACACGGGCGTTCGCGACGCTGGAGAGGGCTGTCAGCGGCGTCTCGGTCGTCACTTCGAGTTCGACTTCGGTCGTCGCACCGCCCAGGAGCGCCTGTTTTCGCTGCACGGCGTTGATCGTGTAGGCGACGGTTTCGCCGAGGTCGTCCAGGACGGACCGGATGGGTCCGTCGAACCCCGTCCGATCCGTACTGTAGAGCGTCAGGATACCGTACAGGAAGTCGTCGAAGACGAGCGGCACGGCGTAGACGCTCTGGAAGTCCCGCGAGAGGGCTTCGGTTCGCCAGGCGCCGTGACGGAGGTCCTGGGCGACGTTGTCGACGTTCGTCGGTTCGAGCGTGCGAGCGGTTCGACCGGCCGGTTCGGCGGCTGGGTCGTCGACGGCCGTCACTGTCACCGACTCGAGATAACCGCGGCCGTACCCGGCTTCGTGACGCGCCAGTATTTCGTTGCCGCCGGGATCCGGTTCGCCGATCCAGACGTACGAACAGTCCTCGAGGTCCGTGAGTCGATCGCAGAGCCCGGTCTCGATTTCGTCCCTCGAACTCGCGCGTAACAGGAGCGACTCGATCTCTTCGCGGAGGGAACTGGCCTCGTTCAGGCGCTCGAGATACTCGTTCTGTCGTTTGAGCTCCTGTTCGCGTTCGTGCAGTCGCTGGGTTCGACTGATCCGGTCGAGGGCCGCTTCGGCAGTCGCGCCGAACACCTGCGCGAGGTCGACCGTTTCGTCGGTGAACTGGCCCTCTTCGGTCGACAGCGTCGCCAGCACGCCGTGTTCACCGAGTGGGACGAAGAGCCCGCTTCTGACGGCGGTATCCTCGTCGTAGACGTGTGGCGACGTTCGAATGTCGTCGAAGACCTTCGCTTCGCCGTCGACGAACGTCTGCCAGGAGATGCTTTTGTTGGGCCCTAACCGTGGTGGCGAGCCGATGTCAGTCAAGAGGTCCGTCGTGTACGCGGCCGGAACGAGTTCGTTCTCCCGGTCGTCGAACCGGAACACGACGACGTTCTCCAGGTTTAGCACGTCGGTGGCGACGTCGACGATGTACTCACAGGCGGTCTGTTTCGATTCGACCGTCAGTAGGTGCTGGGTCGCTTCGTACAGCGTGTTGAGCGTTTCGTCGTACTGGCGGCGTTCGGTGACGTCGACGCCAATGCCGATGATCCGTTCGACCGTTCCACCGGTGACTACTGGTCGATACCAGGTCTCGAAGATTCGATCCTTGATCCGCTGGAAGCTGTGGACCGATTCGCCGCCGAGCGCTCGGTTGACGTCGCCGATGACCGACGGATGCTCCGCGTACACGTCGTATATCGACTGGCCGACGACTGACCCTGGATCGAGCCCGATTCGCTCGAGGCCACGCCCTTCCGAGAGGGTGAACGTTCCGTCGTCATCGATGACGAACAGGACGACGGGGACGTTTTCGACCAGGACCTGGAGCCGTTCGGACCGCTCGACGAGCGCGCGTTCGCGCCGAACTCGTCTCGACACGTCTCTGAAGTAAATCGACAACCCCGTCGGTGACGGGTACATCCGGGCTTCGATCCACCGATTGAACGGTTCGTAGTAGCTCTCGATCGTTCGTGCCTCCTGTGATTGCAGGGCTGCAATCGCCTCTCGCTGGAAGTCACCGCCTTCGGCTTCCGGGAAGACGTCGACGAACGACCGTCCCAGGGTCTCCTCTTTCGACGTCTCGAGGAGTTCTTCGGCCCTCTCGTTGAGATACGTGAAGTTCCCGTTCGTGTCGAGAGAAAAGAACGCGTCGGTGACGCGGTCGAACGACTCGCTCAACTCGTGCTTGACCCGCCGGTAGGCCGTGATGTCGCGGGCCGAAACGACGATTCCGTCCACGGCCGGGTCCTCGAACCGGTTCGTGAGGACCGCCTCGTGAACGCGCCAGGTTTTGTCGGCGTGTCGGTACCGATACTCGCAGGTTTTCGACGTGCCGGTGTCTGCCTCGCGAACGGCCTCGAACGCCCGGTAAAACGAATCGCGGTCGTCGTAGTGGATGCGTTCGTCGAACGGGTGGTCGACGAGCACATCGGGGTCGGCACCGACGATGTGGGGCGTGGACGGCCCGGCAAAGGTTACTCGCCCGCCGTCGTCCAGGACCAAGAACAGCGACTGCGACTTTTCGATCAGCGTCCGGCACCACGTGTTCACTTCCGCTGCGGCCGCCGTCGCTCGCTGGCGGTCGAGAACGGCCGCGAGACGCCGTCGGAGCAGACCGGGGTGCTCGGCCGTAGTGACGTCGACCACGTCGTTCGCACCGGCATCGAGCGCGGCCTCGAGATGTGCCGCCAGCGGGTCGCCGTCTCGGTTCCGACCGCGGTCGGAGACGGCCGATCGGTCGGCTGGCGGACCGACGATCACGGGTACGTCCTCGAGTGCTGCGGAGGCGGCCGAAACGGTCTCGACATCGTCGGTGATGATGCAGTCGACCGTCTCGAGGGACTCGAGTCCCGGCGGCCGCTCTTCGACGGCCGAAACCGGGCCGTAGACGCTCACGGGGTGATCGGCTCGCTGGCTCCCGTCGTCGCCAGCCCACGTCCGTCCGTCCTCGGCATTCTCGGGTTCGGCCGGCGGGCCGATGCCCTCGAGCCAGGACGCAGTGCCGACGGCCAGCACCGTTCCCGTCGCCGCTTCCATCGCGTGGCGCATAGACTCCATTGCGCGTAGATCACTAAAAGGGCGCCGCTGCGCCGACCCGGTGGTTCCGGTTGCGACCTGATTGCTGCGGATACGACCTAGTGGCTCCGGATACGACCCGGTGACTCCGGAGACGACTCAGTGGCCCCGGCTACGACCGGACGAACGGGCGCCAGAACCCGTACGTACAAGAGCGAACGACTCCTCCGTCGAGACGTGCAACTTGTGTGTGTCTTCTTCGGGCCGTTTCGCGAGGACACCGGCGAGACGACGACCGAATGGGAACCGGACGGCGAGACCGTCCACGACCTGCTCGTCGAACTCGAGGCCGCCTATCCGGTGCTCGAGGGCCGCCTGCTCGACGCCGACGAGGGGTCCCTCGCCGGGAAGACGGTCGTGACGAAGAACAAGCGGGACGTCAGACACCTCGACGGTCTCGAAACGGAACTCGAGGACGGCGACGTGTATCGGCTCGTGCCGTCGGTGTACGGGGGCTGACGGCGAGCCGCTGGTGACGGCGACCTGAACTCGGCCCCGTCAGTCCGCGGAGGGAGCGACCGAATCGACTCGCCCCGCCGGAACCGTCCCGTCGTCGTTCCAGCCGCGAGCCTCATAGTACTCACCCACTGCGGCCTCGAGGTCCGGCAGGTCGTAGGGAGTTCGGTCGTCCTCGACGCCGAACCCGCGCTGGTTGTTGAAGTGGCGCTCCCGCTCGACCGTGCGAGCGCCGACGGCCATGAGGTCCGCGTAATCCGCGTCGAAGAGTTCCTCGAGTCGCTCGTCGGTCACGTAGTCGCCGCCGAACGCGCAAACGATTCCTGTATCGCGAAACGCCGACGAGTTCTCCTCGTCGACCAGTGTCTCGGCCTTGCCGAGCGTGCCCTCCGGGTCGAGTTCACCGCTGTACTCGAGGCTCAGCATGCCGGCGTACATGTGGTCGCCGCCGCGGTTGGCGACGGCGTAGGAAAGCCCCTGCCCGTGGAGGACGCGCCCGTCGTGGGCGGCGAACTCCATCCCCTTGACCGTGTAGTTGTCGACGCCCAGTTCCTCGTGACAGCGGTGGACGCCTTCGGCGAGTACGTCGCCGATGCCGTCGCGATAGGCAATTCGCTCGGTAACCTCGTGGGCGAGGTCGGCTTCGCCGAAGGCGTCCTCGCTCTCGAGGTAGGCGGCGACCGTCACGCCGGCGGAGATGGTGTCCATCCCCAGCATGTCACAGAGTTCGTTCCCCTTCATCACGTCGACGACGTCGCCCACCCCCTGCAGGGAGCCAAAGGAGTAGACCGTCTCGAACTCCGGTCCCTCGGTCTCGAGGGCCGTCTCCTCGTCCCTGGTCGGAAGTTTACAGCCGTAGGCGCAGGCCGAACAGGCCGCGCGCTTGTACTTCTTCTCCTCGACGGCGTTGCCGCCGATGTCGGCCACGTGTTCGAACTCGTAGTCCTGGAAGTACCGCGTCGGCAGGGAGAAGTTGTCGTTGATGAACTCGGTACCGCCAGTCGTCCCCTGGCGTTTCATCAGGTCATCGGACTCGGCGGCTTCCTTGTGAACGTCCATCTGGACCGGCGGGAACTCGACGTCGGGCGCGGAGTCGCCCTCGAAGGTGACGCACTTGACGTTCTTCGACCCCAGAACGGCCCCGAGCCCGCCCCGACCGAACGCTCGCGAGTCGAAGGTCATCACGCTCGCGAAGCGCACGAGGTTCTCGCCGGCGGGGCCGATGGCGATGCAGTGTTCGGGGCCGAGGTCTCGGGTGTCGGCCATGTGCTGGGAGATTCCGGGTACGAGCGCGTTCTCGAGCTTGGGGACTGGTTCGAACTCGACTTCGACGCCGTCCTCGTCGTCCGTAACGTGTACCGCGAGCAACTCGTCGCTCTCGCCGACGACTTCGAGGACGCTGATGCCCGTTCCCACGAAGTTCCGGGAGAGGTAGCCGCCGGCGTTGGTGGAGACCAGGCCGTCTGTCAGCGGTGAGAGCCCGGTCATATTCATTCGGCCGGTGAAGGACATCCGGCTCTGCTGGAGCGGTCCCGTCGAGAGGTAGGCACGATTCTCGGGCCCGAACGGATCGGCGTCGAACGGGATGCGGTCGTGGGCGAGGGCGGTGGCCGTCGCGCGGCCGCCGACGGTTCGCTCGAGCACGTCGTCGATATCGGTCGTGGTTGCGGTCCGGTCGCTCACGTCGACCGTGAGCAGGGGACCCCGTGCGTGGCGCATACACGTGGGGTCGGACTCGAGTCTCTTATAGTATCGGCTGCCGGCCGGTTTCGGTTCCCTGGCTGGTTTCGGTTCTCCGGTCGCATCCGATCGATCACGCCGTTCCTGGACGGGGAAGACCAACTGCTCTCGATGCAGTAGTCCGCGAAAAGTATTGTATCGCACTCCGTTCCTGAACGTAATGCAACGTGGTGTGTCTGTGGGGGATCGCGCGTGTCCGTGTGGTCGCCGTCGAAATCGCTCCACGCTCGCTGTCTCTCGAGTCGATACACGATCTGCTTCCGTGGTCCCATCTGTACCGTTCGAAAGCAGATCATCAGTATGTGGGGTGGTGACACGGAAGCGTGTTGTGCCGTCGATAGCAGGCATCGCTCTCTCGAGGGATTCGACGTCGAACGGGACCGATTCTCGGTCTCGAAACCAGAAGGCGATACCGTTTCGCTCGGATCAGTACGTCTCGAGTCAGTACAGGATGAACGTGAGCGCGAGCGCGAGGAACGCGTCAGCAGGAGCATCATCGCGATCGCGTAGCCGAACATCTCTCGATGACCATCACGGTCGCGGACAGCCTGACCGCCCTACCGGGCGTCCTCGAGCGCCTCGAGCGCGTCCGGGTTCTCGAGACTCGAGAGGTCGCCGAGGTCCTCGCCGGTGTAGGCGGCCTCGATGGCCCGGCGGATGATCTTGCCCGACTGCGTCTTCGGGAAGGCGTCGACGAAGAGGATCTCGCGGGGTCGGAACGGTTTGCCGTGCTCCTCGCCGATCTGTTCCCGGAGTTCCTCGCGGAGTTCCTCCGATTCGTCGACGCCGTCCTCGAGGATGGCGTAGGCGACGACCGCGGTGCCGGTCGTGTCGTCGGGGACGCCCACCGCCGCGGCCTGGTTGACGGCCTCGTGATCGATCAACACGCCCTCGATTTCGGCGGGACCGACCTTCCGGCCCGCCACGTTCAAGGCGTCGTCGGCCCGACCGTGGAGGAACCAGAAGCCGTCCTCGTCCTGCTGGGCCCAGTCGCCGTGATCCCAGAGGTCCTCGAAGGTGGACCAGTACTCCTCGAGGTAGCGTTCGTCGCCACTCCACAGCGATTTGGTCATCGAGGGGCACGAATCGCGGGTGACGAGGAAGCCGCGCTCGTGATCGTCTTTCACCGAATTACCGTCCCGGTCGACGATGTCGATGTCCATGCCGAGGCCGGGACCGCCCAGGGTACACGGCTTGAGCGGCTGGTCGGGCATCGGCATCAGGAAACAGCCGCAGATCTCGGTGCCCCCGGAGATGTTGACGATCGGTGCCTTGCTCCCGCTAACGTTCTCGTAGAACCATTGCCAGCTCTCGGGGTCCCACGGTTCGCCCGTCGAGCCCAGTATTCGAAGGGAGGAGAGGTCGTGGCCCTCGAGCCACTCGTCACCGTGCTTCCGAAGCGCGCGGATGGCGGTCGGCGAGATGCCGAACTGGGTGAGTTTGTGGCGGTCGATCATTTCCCAGAAGCGGTCCGGGTTCGGGTGGTCGGGGGCGCCCTCGTACATGAAGACGCTGCCGCCGAAGGTGTGGACGCCGATCAGGGTCCAGGGCCCCATCATCCAGCCGATGTCGCTGACCCAGAAGAAGCGGTCGGCGGGTTTGAGGTCGAACCCGAAGTGGAGTTCCTTCGCACACTGCGTTTGCACGCCCGCGTGCGTGTGGACGATTCCCTTCGGCGTCCCCGTGGTGCCCGAGGAGTACAGCAGCATCGATTCCTGGCTCGAGGGCAGCGACTTGCTCTCATACTCGTCGCTCTGGCTCTCGACGGCATCGTGCCACCACGCGTCGCGGGCGTCGTTCCAGGGGATTTCGACGCCGGCAGCCGGGCCATCATCCTCATCGTCGCCGGCATTGCTCGAGCCCAGTCGATCGAAGACGACCGTGTGCTTGACGTGGCCCGCCTGGGCGATGGCGTCGTCGGCGCTCCCCTTGAGCGTGATCGGACTGCCGCGGCGGTAGAAGCCGTCGCCCGTAAAGAGGACCGAACACTCGGCGTCTTCGATGCGGGTGGCGACGGCGTCGAGGCCGAAGCCCGAGAAGATGGGGACGGCGATGGCGCCGACTTTGAAACAGCCGTACAGGATCGACACCACTTCCGGCACCATCGGCATGTACAGCCCGACGGTGTCGCCCGTTTCGACGCCTGCCGACTCGAGGTAGTTCGCCACCCTGTTGGCCTGGCGGTGGAGTTCGTGGTAGGTAATCTCCCGGACCTCGCCGTCTTCGCCCTCCCAGATGATGGCGACCCGGTTTCGGTTCGCGGCCTCGAGGTCGGCGTGACGGTCGACGGTGTTGTGGGCGATGTTGAGCTCGCCGCCGGGGTACCAGTCGGTGAACTGCGGGCCGTCGCTGTCGTCCCGGACCTGGTCGTAGTCCGCGTAGAAGTCGATGCCCAGGTAGTCGACCAGTTCGTCCCAGAACCACTCGACTCCGCTTTCGCCGTCGCCCCGGTCGGTCGTGGTGCGCTCGATCAGGTCGTCGTAGTCCTCGATGCCGTACTCGCGCATGAACGCCCGGACGTTGGTGGACTCGACGAACGCCTCGTCGGGTTCGTGAACCACCTCGTCGATCAGGTCCCCTTCCATGTCACTGGCAAGGTTTGCCGTCCCGTGTCATGAACGTTACCGTCTCGAGGCCGGCCGAAACCTGCGAGTACCCCACAAACGCTTTTGGCCGCGGCGGCCCTAGCTCGAATCATGTACGTACGGGACGCGAAAAACCGGGAAGAGGTCTGGCTTCTCGATCACATCGAGGCAATGGGGCTCGACGACACGGCGTTCCGATCGCGCGACTACGTGGTCGCCATCGACGAAGAGTCGGGGGAGAAGGCGGGGTTCGGCCGCATCCGCGTCCACAAACCCGACGACGCTGACGACGTCTGCGAGTTGACGAGTATCGGCGTCCTCGAGGAGTGGCGCGGCCAGGGCGTCGGCGCCCACGTGATCGAGCGGCTAGTTGAGTACGCCGACGACGAGGGCTTCGAGACGGTCTACACCCTCACCGGTGAGGGGGCCTACCTCGCGCAGTTCGGCTTCAGTCGCCTCGAGGAATCGGCTCTCCCCGCCGTGTTACAGGAGCGACTGGCGGACAAACGGGAGGGCGTCGATCCGGACGCGGTCCCACTTGCGATAGGCGTCGACGGGTTCGAGATGCCCGGACGGCTACGGGAAGCGTTCAAGGAAGCGAACGAATCCGGGGACGCCGACGCTAGCGACGAGGATTCCCCCGAGGACTTTGGCATCGATCCTGACACGGCCACGTACAAGTACGACACCGGCCGTCGATGACGCTCGAACCCCGGCACGGCCCGTCCGATGAAGAAAGTCACTTAGCCCTGCCATGAGTGGGAGTCGACAATGAGTGACGACGACGATTCCGCAGTGGAGATTCCACAGCGGGCCGAGAGTGGCGCGCCGGCGTACGGGACGGTCATGCCTGACCGGTTTTCGTCCGATGAAGTCTTCCAGCGCGTCGTCGCCGACGCCGATCACGAGATCACCTCCGGAACGCGCGAACTCTTCTTCAGCGCGCTTGCCGGCGGCTTCTCGATCACGCTCACGTTCCTGGTCTACGCCTCGATGTCGACGAAGACTGAGAGCGACATCGTCGCCGCCTTGCTCTACCCGCTGGGGTTCATCTACATCATCATCGGCGGCTACCAGCTCTACACCGAAAACACCCTGCCACCGGTCGCGCTGGTCCTCGAGCGCCTCTCGTCGGTCCCGACGTTGCTTCGCCACTGGGTAATCGTCCTCGCCGGAAACTTCGCCGGCGGCGCGCTCGGGGCGGTGGCTCTCGCCTACGGCGGCGTCTTCGACGCCCAATCGGCGGAGATGGCGATCTACTTCGCCGAGAAGGGCATCGAAACCCCGGCTACGAGTCTCTTCTTCAAAGGGACGTTCGCCGGCTTGGTCGTCGCGGGCGTCGTCTGGATCAACTTCGCCGTTCGCGACACAACCTCGAGGCTGCTCGTCGTCTACCTGGCTTTCCTGACGGTTCCGCTCGGCAACCTGTTCCACGTCGTCGTCTCCTTCACCGAGGTGGTGTACCTCACCCTCGTCCTCGGTGACGTTGGGGTGATCTTTCCGGCAATGACCCAGTTCGTGATCCCGGTGTTGCTCGGAAACACCCTCGGGGGTGTCCTGCTCGTCACCGTCGTCAACTACTACCAGACCAGCGAGCGGCGACTCGACATCGACCGATACGAGAACACCAGGCGACTCTCCGTCCGCGAGTGGCTCCTCGGGTCGCTCTCGGGGCGTACCTACGTCCCCGTCGTCGACACGGTCGAGACGATCGTTCGCGACGAGGACTCCTACCGGATCCTCGTCCCCATCGCCAATCCGCGAACCGAATCCCAGCTCGTCGAGTTCGCCTGCGCACTGGCAGAAACCAAAGAGAAGGGGCAGGTCCACGTCGTCCACATCGTTCAGGCCCCCCAGCACGTCGCCGACAGCAGCGGCCACGACGACCGAATAGTTGGCGAGTCCGACCGCCTGCTTGAGGACATTCGCCGAATCGGCGACGGCTACGACGTGGAGTTCGGGACGTCGACTATCGTCTCTCCCCGGTCGTTCGAGGAAATCTTCGACCGCGCCCGGCGGACCCGCCCCGACCTCGTGCTCATGGGGTGGGGACAGGATCAGCTGTGGACCTCCGCCCGCGCCGAGAGCCACCTCGACGAACTCACGAACCGCCTCCCGACGGACTTCCTCGTGATCAAAGACCGCGGGCTCGACCCGTCGCGGATCCTCCTCCCGACTGCCGGCGGCCCCGACTCAGATCTCAGCGCCGAAGTCGCACGCATGCTCGAGGCCGGCGCCGACGCCGAGATTACCCTCCTGCACGTCGTCGACGACCCGGCCGACCGGGCGGCGGGCGAAGCGTTCCTCTCCGACTGGGCGAACGATCACGGCCTCGACGGTGCCGAAATCGTCGTCGACGACTCGGGCGACGTCGAGCGGGCGATCTGTCGAACGGCCAAAGACCTGGAGGCCACAATTGTCATGATGGGCGCGACCGAGCGCGGCCTGCTCTCGCGGCTCGTCCGAGACGCCCTCCACATCGACGTCGCCCGGGTCGTCGAGGGGTCGGTGCTGCTCTCGGAACGACCGTCCGAACGAACGTTCACCGAGCGGCTGTTCGGAGCGGATTCGGCGGAAGACCGTCGGCTCGATGAGTATCGCAATCGGGAGGAAAACGCAGAGGCAGCCGAGCCCAGAACGTAGGATAGCGCCGGACGAGTGCGGCCGGTCGCGTTTCCGTTGACCGACTCGTTTGTCAACCTTCAAGCCACAGGAAACCGTCGTCATCGATAATGTTCGATGCCGAGGATCTCGAGGCGATCCGCGAGGGGAAAGAAACCTGGCACGACGAGCAGGTCGAACCGGTGATCGACCGATTCGGCGAACGCGAGGAGACGTTCACGACCGACACCGGCGGCCAGGAAGTCGATCGACTGTACACGCCGGCGGACGTCGCCGACCTCGACTACCAGGAGGACTTGGGCTTCCCTGGCGAGGAACCGTACACCCGCGGCGTCTACTCCACGGGCTACCGGGGTCGGCTGTGGACGATGCGCCAGTACGCCGGGTTCTCGATACCCGAGGACACCAACGAGCGGTTCCACTACCTGCTCGACCAGGGCCAGACCGGGCTCTCGATGGCGTTCGACCTGCCAACCCAGATGGGCTACGATTCGGACGCCGACATGTCCGCCGGCGAGGTCGGCAAGGCGGGCGTCGCCATCGACTCGCTCGAGGACATGGAGACGGTGTTCGACGGCATCCCGCTCGACGAAGTCTCGACGAGCATGACGATCAACGCGCCCGCGTCGGTCCTGCTGGCGATGTACATCGCCGTGGGCGACCTCCAGGGCGTCGACCGCGCCGAACTCAGGGGCACCATCCAGAACGACCTCCTCAAGGAGTACGTCGCCCGGAACACCTACATCTATCCGCCCGAGCCGTCGATGCGGATCATCACGGACATCTTCGAGTTCTGTGCCGAGGAAGTGCCCAAGTTCAACACCATCTCCATCTCGGGCTATCACATTCGCGAGGCCGGCTCGACGGCCGCCCAGGAACTCGCCTTTACGCTGGGCAACGGCCTCGAGTACGTCGAGGCCGCGATCGACGCCGGCCTGGACGTCGACGACTTCGCCCCGCAGCTCTCCTTCTTCTTCAACGGGCACAACAACATCTTCGAGGAGGTCGCGAAGTTCCGCGCGGCCCGGCGGATGTGGCACGACCTGATGAAGGAGCGCTTCGACGCGCAGAATCCGAAATCCAGGCAACTGAAATTCCACACCCAGACGGCGGGCTCGATGCTCACCGCCCAGCAGATCGAGAACAACGTCGTCCGGGTGGCGTACCAGGCGCTAGCGGCGGTCCTCGGGGGTACGCAAAGCCTCCACACCAACGGCAAAGACGAGGCGCTGGCTCTGCCAACCGAGAAGTCCGTCCGGACCGCCCTGCGCACCCAGCAGATCCTCGCCCACGAGTCCGGCGCGGCGGACACCGTCGACCCCCTCGCGGGCAGCTACTACGTCGAGCACCTCACCGACGAGGTCGAAGCCGAGGCCTACGACCTCCTCGAGGAGATCGACGAGCGCGGCGGGATGCGACGAGCAATCGAACAGCAGTGGGTCCAGCGCCAGATCCAGGACACTGCGTTCGACCGCCAGCGCGAGATCGAAGACGGCGAGCGCATCATCGTTGGCGTCAACGATTTCGAGGTCGACGAAGACCCCGAGATGGACGTCCAAGAGGTCACGGAAGAAGACGAGCGCCGGCAGATTCGAAGCCTCGAGTCCATCCGCGAGGATCGCGACGAAGAGGCCGTCGAGGCGGCGCTCGAGACCCTTCGGGAGGCCGCGCGGGGCGACGACAATCTCATGCCGGTCATCGTCGACGCGGTCAAGGCGTACGCGACGGTGGGAGAGATCTGTAACGTCTTCCGCGAGGAGTTCGGGGAGTACACGCCGGGAAGCGCGGTGTGAGAGAGCGGCAGAATTTCCGTTTGAACGCACCCAGCCACTCTTCGGTCGATCGCCGGCAGCTTGTTCGCCGGTCGCTAGCCGGCACTCGTTTACCGGTTTCTCGTCGGCAACTCGGCGATCACTCGAGGCCGCTGCTCGCCACTCGTTCCAGGTCGCTTCTCAGCGGTCGCTCCCCGATCGCTCGCCGAACACCGGACACCTGAATCGGGCACACGACCGCCGGGCCGGCGAGTCGAAGCCGCTGTTTCATAACCCGGAAGGGTGTCCGGCTACCATGTCGCAACTGACCATCGACTCGACCGTATCGGCCGGCGGAGCGTCGATCCCCGCCCTCGGTTTCGGCACCGCCCGAATCACCGGTGAGGACTGCACACAAGCCGTCGAGTGGGCCCTCGAGGCCGGCTACCGCCACCTCGACACGGCGACGATGTACGACAACGAATCGGCCGTCGGCGACGGCCTCGAGCGCGCGGACGTCCCCCGCGACGAGGTGTTCGTCGTCACGAAGATCGATCCCGAGGACGCGGCCTTCGACGACGCGCTCGAGTCGGCGCAAGGGAGTTGCGACCGACTGGGGATCGAGACGATCGACCTCCTACTGTTGCACGCGCCGAGCGACGAGGTGCCCCTCGAGATCACCCTTGACGCGATAAACCACCTCCAGGACGAGGGAGTCGTCGACCACATCGGTGTCAGCAACTTCTCGGTCCCGGAACTCGAGGAGGCCGTCGACCGATCGGAGACGCCCATCGTCACGAACCAGGTGAAGTACAACCCGTTCAACCGCCAGGACGCGCTGCTCGAGTACTGCCTCGAAGCAGGAATCTCGCTCACGGCCTACTCGCCGCTGGCACGGGGAGACGTCGCCGACGACGAGCGCCTCGAGTCCATCGGCGAACGACACGGCAAGTCGGCGGCCCAGGTCGCGTTGCGGTGGCTGCTCCAGCAGCCGTCGGTGGTCGCGATTCCGAAGGCGTCGAGTCGGGATCACGTGGAAGCGAACGCCGACTGCTTCGACTTCGAGCTCTCGGGCGAGGAGATGCGCGAGGTATTCGAGATTTCGGGAGAGTCGCCGGCGTTCGCGCTGGAGGGCGACGACGAGTCGTGATTCGGCGAGTGTTCGGCAGGAGAGTATTCAGCCGAGTGAAGGTCGGAGGGACCGGTCCCGTCACCGAAGCTGAACGGCCGTTCCGTAGGCCATGACTTCGGAGCCGCCATCGATAATCTGAGAGGTCTCGAGGCGGACGTTGACGACTGCGTCGGCGCCCATGCGTTCGGCGTCGGCCTCCATGCGGTCGACCGCTTCGTCCCGCGCTTTCGAGAGCAACTCGGAGTAGGCCTTGAGCTCGCCGCCGAAGATGTTGCGAATCCCCTGGGTGATGTCGCGGCCGACGTTTCGCGCTTCCACGGTGTTCCCGCGGGCCACGCCGAGGACTTCGTCGATTTCGCCGTCTGGGACGGTTTCGGTGGTAGTAATCTGCATTCGTTCGAATATCTGTTGTTTCCCTACTAACACCTTTGGGTTCGGTCGACCATCGCGTTCGTGATGGATCGCTCGTCGCGGCGTCTGTACGGCAATTTCCGGAGCGAGACTCGAGCGCAACACTGACGACGCTGGTCGATTCATCTCGAGACATGATGCGCTTCGACCATGCGGGAATCGCGACCGAGGACGCCCAGGCGCTGGCCGACCTGTACGTCGACCTCTTCGACGTCAAGATCGTCCACGAGGAGACGTTCGATGGGATGACCGTCGTCTTCCTGGCGTTCGAGAACGGCTACTTCGAGCTGCTCGAGCCCCAGGAGGAGGGCACCATCGCGACCTACCTCGAGCGAAACGGGGCCGGCATCCACCACCTCGCGGTCGAGACCGACGACGCGGCGGCGGCCCTCGAACGCGCCCGGGACCTCGGCATCGAGTGTATCGACGACGAACCGCGGCCCGGCGCCTGGGGCCACAACGTGGCGTTCCTGCATCCCCGGGATACGGGTGGGATCTTGCTCGAGTTCGTCGAGCACTGATTCAGCGATCGGTTTCGTCTTCGCTGTATCCATGGCCTTCGTCATCTCCGCATTTGATGTCGTCTCCACCTATTCGTCGTCCGAACCCGTATCGTTCTTCACACCGCCACAATCCTTCTCGTCTCTCGCGGCCGGCCACTCCAGACTCAGAACCGTCCGTGGATCCGCGAACGATTCGTGGACCAGCCTGAACGCCTCGGGACGCACCTCGGGGTCCGAAAACGTAACCGAGAGGCAGTAGGTCACGGTACCGACGCACTGGATACAGGCTTCGTCGGTCGGTTCGGCTGGTCGGAGGACGACGACGAGTCCGGTCGTGCTCCGGTCCGGGTGCCTATCACCGTCGCCATCGCCATCGTTGCCATCGGCCTGGCCATCCTCGTCGTCCGGACGATCGTCGCCACCGCACTCGCGAACGGCCGCCGACTCGAGGACGATCTCGTGACACGGCGACGGCGTCTGTAACGCGGTTTCGACCTGCAATCCGTCTTCGAGCAACCGCACTGCTGGATAGGCGCCTGTCCCGCCGCTTAGACAGTCGCCCTCGAGCGTCTCGATGTCGATCTCGATCGAGTCCGGCAAGTCGGGGGCACTGGTATCGTCCCCGTCCTGGTCTCGAGTCTCGCACTCACCGTCGCTGGCACCCGCCACGCCGGTGGCCGCACCCACACCCCCGAGTCCAGCCAGCAGTGTTCGACGTCGCATACGATCACGTCACGACGCGAGTGAAAACCACTTTTTCACAGTCTCGAGACGGTCCGCCCCACCGAGTGGTCAGCGTTCGAGGCGGGCGAACCGGTTGAGCGCGTACACCGTCCGCAGGACGTCGACGCTCTTGCCGCGGTCGAAGACGAGTTCGTCCGAGCCGAGGACGTGCTCGAGGACGTCCTCCGAGGCGTGCTCCGGCGCGGCAGCGATGCCAGCGTCGTTTCTCGCAACCCACTCCATCACGCGCAGGTCGCTCTTCGAGTCGCCCATGACGAGCGCGAACGGATCCTCGACGTCCAGGACCGAGAGCGCGCGCTCGACGCCGGCAACCTTGTCGAGTTCGAGACTACCGATTTCCGCCGCGTCGGCTTCATAGTAGGCGACGTCGATGCGCTCGAAGACGTCCGCGAGCGCGTTGGGCACACTCGAGCGGTCGACGTCGAGGTACGCGCCGCACTGCTCGAGGACGCCCCTGATCTCGGGGTCCTCGGTGGCGTAGAACGCGCGTGCGTAGCCGGCTGGCTTGGTGGCGCCGTCGTCGCCCGCTTCGGTCGTGTCGTCCCCGCTCCAGTCCACTGCTTCGGCGACGGCACCACCCAGTAGGTCGATCATGTACACGAGCGCGTCGTCGATGATCTCGCGGGCCCGACTTGACCCGGTCTCGTAGTTCGGTTTCATCGTGACGTTGAACTCGTTGCCCTGCAGGTGACAGCCCCGGCGGAGGTCCTCGGGGGCGTCGGGGAGGACGCGCGCTCGGACGTCGTCGAAGACGTCGCGAATCTCCGCGTCGAGGTCCTCGTAGAGCAGTTGTTTCGTGTCGGCGCCGTGGCCCGGCGTGAAGACGCCGTTGCCCGTCTCGTAGACGATCGAGAGGTTTCCCGAATGGACGATCTCGCTGCCCAGTCCCTGGATGGCGAACCCCTTGACGTTCTCGAGGGTCTGGCCAGTGCAGATGACGATCGGGATCCCCGCCTCGTGAAACTCCGTGAGCACGTGGAGGGTATCGCGCGGAATCTCGTTGTCCGTGCCGCCCGCGGAGCGAAGCGTCTCGTCGACGTCGAGCACGAGGACGTTCACCGCCCGGCCGTACCTGGCCTCGAGATCGAGCGCCGTGAACGCCTGGTCGCGCGTGGTTCGCGCGGCGACTTCGGCAAGCGTCTCGCCGGCGGCGAACGACGAGCGAATCTCGTCCTTTCGGGACTCAAGTTCCTCGCTCGCGTCCTGCCAGTGCTCGAGGGCCACCCGGGAGTCTATCGGCGGGAAGACGTCGACGAACTCCTGGTACTCCCGGAGCGTCTTCGTGTCGAACTCGTCGTAGAGTCGGTAGACGAGGTCGTAGCGTTCCATGGTGGGAATTGACGTGGTGACGGGTTAATCGTTTCCGCTGGTGCGATAGTAACCACCCCTCGGCGATGACGCGATCTTTACTCGAGATAGAATAAACTTTTAGTCGTCGGGGAACGAGGTATCGGTATGAAAACGATCGCAGTCGAGCCGGGCTCGGGCGAGCCGGCGATTCTCGAGAAGCCGTCTCCCGTCCCGGCTGACGGCGAAGCCCTCGTTCGAACTCTTCGCGTCGGCGTGGACGGGACCGACCACGAGGTCATCGCGGGCGAACACGGCGGCGTCCCCGAGGGCGAGGACCACCTCGTACTGGGCCACGAGGCCGTCGGCGTCGTCGAGGACGCCAACGGGACCGCCCTCGAGGAGGGACAGATCGTCGTCCCGACGGTTCGACGGCCACCGAACGGGTCGAATCGCTACTTTGAGTCGGGCTATCCCGACATGGCACCCGAAGGCGAGTACCACGAACGCGGCATCGTCGGCGCCCACGGGTTCATGGCGGAGTACTTCACTAGCCCCGCCGAGTACCTGGTTCCGATCCCGGCGGAACTCGCGCCGCTGGGGTTCCTCGTCGAACCGATCACTATCTCCGAGAAGGCCATCGAACACGCCGTCGCCAGTCGGTCGGCGTTCGACTGGCAGCCCGAATCCGCGATGGTCCTCGGCAACGGCTCGCTCGGCCTCCTGACCGTCGCCATGCTCGCGAAAACCCTCGAGTTCGATCGCACGTACTGCCTCGGCCGGCGTGATCGGCCGGACCCGACGATCGACATCGTCGAGTCCCTCGGCGCGACGTACGTGGACTCGCGGGAGACGCCGGTGTCCGAGGTGCCTGAGGCCTACGAGGGGATGGACTTCATCTACGAGGCGACCGGCTACGCCCCCCACGCGTTCGAGACGATCGAGGCACTCGCGCCCAACGGCGTCGGCGCCCTGCTCGGTGTCCCCTCGAGTTGGACGTTCGAGATCGACGGCGGTGCGCTCCACGAGGAGTTCGTACTCCACAACAAGGCATTGGTCGGGAGCGTCAACGCCAACCGCGGCCACTTCGAGGCCGCCATCGACACGCTCACGCAGCTGCCGTCGTCATTCCTGAACGACCTCGTGACCGGGATTTACGACGTCGAAGCCTTCGAGGCGGCATTCGTCGACGACGACACGACTATAAAAACGGCGGTCGAATTCGATCGTATATGAAGAACGTCGACGACCTGATCGAGAGTGCGGCCGACCTCGCCGAGCGCGGCCTCTCGAAGGGCGAGATCGCAGACGAGTTGAACGTCTCCCGGGAGACGGCGAGCTGGCTGGTCGAACGCAGCGGCACCGCACCACAGCCGTCGGCCCCCGAGACGGCCGATACCGCCGGATCGGCGGACATCCACGTCGACTGGTCGGCCATCGGCCGGGACTCGAAGCGGATGGGCTACGTCGCCAGCGCCATGGCCGACCTGCTCGCGAAACACGGTGAAGACGTCGATCTGACCATCGGAATCGAGAAGGCGGGCGGCCCCATCGCCGCGCTGGTCGCGCACAAACTTGAGACCGACCTGGGGACGTACACGCCGGCGAAACACCAGTGGGAGGAGGGCGACATCGACGAACTCGGCGGGACCTTCTCCCGAAACTTCGCGACGATCAGGGGCCGGGAGTGTTACGTCGTCGACGACACGGTCACCAGTGGAACGACCATGCGCGAGACCATCGAAGCGATTCGAAAGGAAGGCGGCGAACCGCTCGCGTGCGTCGTCCTCGCGGACAAGCAGGGGGTCGACGAACTCGACGGAGTCCCCGTCTACTCCCTGTTGCAGGTCATCAGCGTCGGGAAAGAGGCGGACGACTACCAGTCCTAGGCCGGCGTTTCGGTTCGTCGTCGGATATTGCACCCTCGCTCGAGCACGGGTTCGGATACAATATTCCGATAGTATAGAGGGTTTGTATAGATAGCGGAAGTCGCGACGCTGTCCGTGTGGCGCAAACGCTTTCCATCCCACGCCCCTACGAACGCCCATGACGTTTCAACCAGAAAGCAGCCTCGAGCAAGCGGAGGTCGACGAAATCGTCGAAACCACCCTCGACGAGAACGAAATCGTCCTCTTCATGAAGGGCAACGAGCTCATGCCCCAGTGTGGGTACTCCCAGCGCGCTCTCGAGCTGATCGGCAAGCACCGAAGCGATATCGAGACGGTGGACGTGCTCGAGTCCCTGCCCGAGTTCCGGGAGGCGCTCTCGGACCACAGTGGCTGGGAGACGATCCCCCAGATCTACGTCGACGGCGAGTTTGTCGGCGGGTCGGACGTCCTGGCCGAACTCGACGAGCGCGGCGAACTCGAGACGACGCTCCAGGCGAGTACCTGATCGGGTACCCCGAACACTGGCCACCTGACAGGACCGCCGTCGGCGAGATCCTCGACGACCTGTTCGCGAATACTCATATGTATTCCAATACGTCACCCGGGGAGATAATAGCAGGTCATATATGGGGAGCGACCGTACTAGGAAGCAGACGACTATCGCCCACCCCCTTCCAGATATGTCAACAGAGGAATCCAGACACGTGTATCGGCTGCACTCCACGCTCGAACTCCCGCTCGAGGACCTCGAAGAGCACCTCGAGACGGCGACCTACCCCGATGGCGTCACCGACGTCGAGCTCACCCGCCGAAACAACACCCTCATTCTCAAAGCCGTCTCCAACGACGACACAGTCAGCAAGTACACACCGACGGCCCAGTTGAAAGCCAGCGTCACGGAGAACCGCGTCTACGAGGAGGATCCGGAGGAACGCCGGCAGAATTCGTTCCGCTGGGACGAAGATGAGGAAGAGGAAATCGAGTCGGAACTCGTCGAGTTCGCGGCGTTCAAGGGCGACCGCGAGACGGTACTCCAGAACTCGCTTCTCCAGTACGAGATGTTCCAGGTGCTTTGTGACATCGCCCTCCAGACCGAGAAGGGGACGCTGACGGCGATTTCCGAGCGCGACGGCGACCTTGAGGCGACCCGGATCGTCGACGGCGAGGCCAGACCCGCCGACGTCGAGGTCGTCGAGGGGCCGCGCGAGCGCAAGTCGGCCTCGAGTGGGGTCAACTGGCGGGACAATAAGTTCATCAGCGATTGAACATAAAGGCAATAAAGCGAATCGGAAGTGCTTCTCTCCCCTCTCATCTCGAGCGAAATCACAAAGTAGAGTGGCTTCGCGGTGTAAGCCCGCAGAAACTCCTGCCGGTCGTCTTTCCATGCCGGAGGATACCTGACAGATGAGAGACTCGCCCGCGAACGGGTGATCAAACGACGCCGTGTCGCCGATAAAACCGTCGCGCTCGCTCGTCGGCGAGCAGCGGGCGGTGGACCTGTAGCGCAGCGACGCCCGTCTGGCTGTTCCCCTCGATGATCTTGAACTCGCCGTCACCCGTAACGACGATGTCCCACCCGACGTAGGGCATGTACGAGAGTTCGTTGGCAATCTCGAGCAGTCTGGCGTGAATCTCGTCCCAACCCGGGATCTTCGTTCCCTCGATGCGGGCGCCGGTTTCGGGGTGCGTGTCGTGCCAGACGACGCTGTCTCTGTTATAGTACTGGGCGCCAGCGCCGAGCGTTCCGGTCTCTCGATCGACTTCCGCGCACAGTCCACCGCTCGAAAAGTTGTCCACGGGCGCGGAATCACTGGTACCGATCCGCTGGACCGCAATCGGAACGAACGCCTCCTGAGCACGCTCGTCGTACATCGTGAGCACCCGGATCGTGTTTGCCGTGGCGGGGTACAGCTCGGCGGCGTACTCGTCCTGCTCGACGAACTCGCAGACGAGATAGTCCTCGAGGTCCGCGACCGTCTGGGCAAGCTCGGCATCGGTCACCCGCTCGCCGTCGTACAGATACGACCCGTCCGTGCGCTCGAGGAAGTGGACGTTGTTTCCGCCGCCGCCGCTGAACCACTTCAAAACGAGTTGGTCTCCGTCCGAAAGGGTCTCGTCGAACCAGTCGATTGGATCCCTGGTCGGACGCGACGCGTCGGAATCGGTCGGATGCTCGAGTTCGATGCCACCGTCGCTTGCGACGACAGCGGTATCACTCAAATCGAACGCGTGGAACCAGCCATTCTTGAGCAGTCCGTGTACCGTCGACCGATGGGACGCAAACTCGCCGAGGATCTCGTGAAAGGCGAGTTTATTGTCGATGAGTGCACCCCAGTGGTCGTTGATTCGACCCGTTCGGATGTACCGCTGATAATCGTCGAGATACAGCGACGGGTCGTAGGTGTCAAAGTCGTAGAGCATACCCGACTTACTCAGAAATCGCCGTCGGTAGAGCCGGAGGCGCTCTTGCCGTGAGAAGTCGTACATCGACCTCGATTCTCGCTCGTCCCGGACCAGCCTGCGCACCCGATTCGCCGTTTGATACACTTCGCGGACGTTCATCGAGTCGAACTATCGACTGTTCTATTATACTTATACACAGGATATGACGTTGATTACAGATCGAAACAGTCCGTCGCCGCCACTCTCCCTCCTTTTCCAGGACAAATTAAAACAGCCACTGAGATTGTGAACCCGTATCTCACCGGAATTCTATTCAAATAAACATCCCGGATTTTAATGAATCGGTCCGGCCCTACTTCCGGAAGCTCATACTACGGTCGTCTTACGGTCGTCTCGAGTCACGTCGCGAGCGGTCGTGACGGGATGGTTCAAATCCGACGGCGGCTGAGTTATCCGCGAAGCCAGTTCTCGAGCCGACCCGTCAGAGTTTTTGCGACCGCGTCGGCGATGTGACCAGGCGACTCCGAGAGGTTCCACACGTAATCGCCGACGCGGGTGACTCCCTCCCACTCGACGTAGCCGTGACGATCGAGTTCGATGAGCACCCGCTCGAGGGCTATTTCGTCGAGCCGGTAGCCGATCCGTTCCTCCAGTCGGTCGGCGAGCTGTGGGGTTGTCAGCACGGCCCGGTCCTGGAGGGACGAGTCACCGGTCGGAACGACGGACGGTTTCGACGCCGGCGTTTGCGGTGACGGCGGCCGCTGAGTCATTGTCGATGTCCGGTTGTGGTCGAGACGGCATAAGAACCGGCGTGAACAGACGTGATCATCAAGTGCGGACCGTCGAAACGAATACGTCCTGGGCCCGTGTACGAGGGAATCGTCAGCGTCGATCGTACGATCGAATTCGAATAGCCATATTTGCTAGCACTCCCCACGTGAAGACCGAACAGCGGCGACAGTACGTTCCGCCGGCGTAAGGACTTTAACCCATGTAATTATATGTAATTACACCGTATGACCGACGATTTCCCCACGTACGTCGACGTCGATTACGAGGACGGAACCAACGAAGACCCCGAAGACTACCCGCAGATTCAGGACAAGATCGAGAAGGCCATCGAGGTCACTCGACAGGGTCTCGAGCAGTACGAGAACCCGGCCGTAATGTGGACCGGTGGCAAGGACTCGACGCTCGTCCTGTACTTCGTCAAGGAGGTCGCGGACCGCTACGACCTCGAGGTACCCCCGGCGATCTTCATCGACCACTACCAGCACTTCGAGGCCATCCACGACTTCGTCGACCACTGGGCCGACGAGTGGGACCTCGAGGTCATCTACGCGCGAAACGAGGACATCGGCAGCTACGTCGAGGCGAACGACCTCGAGCCGGGTGACGACATCCCCGTCGACGAACTGTCCGAGCACAACCAGCACCACGTCGAGAACATCCTCGAGTACGAGGAGGACACGTTCCCGTTCCTGCTCGACACCTACGCCGGGAATCACCTGCTGAAGACGGTCGCGCTCAACGACGCCCTTGAGGAACACGACATCGATGGCATCCTCTCGGGCGTCCGCTGGGACGAACAGGAGGCCCGCGCCGACGAGACGTTCTTCTCGCCCCGCCACGACCCGGACATCTATCCGCCTCACGATCGCGTGCAGCCCATCCTCCAGTTCGACGAGGCGGCCGTCTGGGAGGCGTTCTGGAACTTCGTCGTCCCGGACACCGTCGAGGCGTTCCCGGACGACGGCTACGTCCCGCAGGGCGCCGACGACCTGCCGAACGATCTCGAGCCCAGCGATACCCCCGTCTCGCCGAAGTACTGGGAAGGATTCCGTTCGCTCGGGAGTGAGATCAGCACAGAGAAGACCGAGGACGACCCCGCCTGGCTCCAGGACCTCGAGGGAACGACCGAGCGCGCCGGTCGCGCCCAGGACAAGGAGGACCTGATGGAGCGGTTGCGGGACCTCGGTTACATGTAGGAGACGGCGGAAGCGACCGTCGTGGTACCGTGACCCTCGCAAGGGTTATCCGTGTCCCGGGTGAACGTTTGTTTGCAATGGCAAACGGAAAGGTTGATTTCTTCAACGACACAGGCGGCTACGGTTTCATTTCGACGGACGACGCGGACGATGACGTTTTCTTCCACATGGAAGACGTCGGCGGCCCGGACCTCGAAGAAGGCACAGACATCGAATTCGATATCGAACAGGCCCCCAAGGGCCCCCGCGCGACGAACGTCGTCCGCAACTAAGTTCTGACGCCGGGTCGTCTTCATCGACCGTCCGGAGATTACTTCGTTTACGATACGCTCCTAGCGAGCGCACGCTCCGTTACGAGCGGTCCACCGGAGAAAGCGACGGCTCACGAAAGGGCGTCGTTACGACTCGAGGCTCATCGTTCGCGTTCGAGACCACTGGCCGAAATTTGTCGCTCGAGACTCATCCTCGAGACACGCTCTATACGCTCCAAAACGAATACCTCGATCAGCGCGCCGCCCGGTATTCCCCGTGTTTGACGCCGATCGCGAGCATGATCGCGCCGAAGATCGCCATCGACGGCAGGACCATCGTCAGGATCGTTCCGGTCGTCATGCCCGGCATCATCGTGAGGGCTACGGTCCCGACGGCGATGATCGCGACGAACACACCGACGGTCTTGACGAGGTCGAACTCGAGTGCCATATGCGGACGTTGGTTCCGAAGATTCCTAAGAATACCGAAACGATGCGCCCGTTTCCGTCGGTTCCTCGAGTTGCTGGATGGCGAGGACTCGGTTACTCGCCCGACGGTCGAACGACGTTCGCCAGCGAGACCATGATCCCGAGGAACCAGCCCATCGGGAACGAGAACCCGAGCCACATGCCCGCGTAGGCCGCGCCTTCGAGCTGGTAGTTGTCCCGCAGGTACTGGTTGAGGTCCCCGACGACGAAGACGGTGTCGAGGAGCCACACGGCGAGGTCGTAGCTGGGCTCGAGGACGTACGGCTCGAGGGAGGGGGTGACGAGCGCGGCGACGACCGGAGGCAAGAACAGGGCGGTCATCGCGAAGGGGTAGGCGAGGATCACCGAGAGTGCCCGTCCGCCGAACTTCGAGCAGGCGGCGGCGAGCGCGGTCGAGATCGTCGCGACGCCGCTCGCTGCGGCGACGGCGTAGACGGCGTCGAGCGGGACGTCGACCTGCTCCATGTACGACATCGCGCCCCAGGCGATGGTCAGCAGACCCCAGCCGAGGAGGGCGACGGCGGTGACGCCGACGATGCCGAGTCGCGTCCGCGTCGAGTCGAGTTTCGCCGCGTAGTAGCGGGTCGCGAGGCCGATCACGGTGAACGGGTACACCAGAAGCAAACCGAGGGCGCCGACGAGACTCCAGAGATAGTAGCCCACTTTCTGCGGGAGCGATTCCGGTTTCCACTTTCCCATGACGGAGTGGCCCCGGCCACGCTGACGGGGGAAGACGAGCTCCATCCACGCTCCGTGGAGCCGTACCAGGTCGACTTTCACCGCGGCGACGAATCCGCCACCGCCACGGGAGTGTGCGCGCGTAGACATACTCAATCCAAAATACTGTGATACCGTAAGTTTTCCTCCTCGAGACCGTCTCGATTTCGCGGCCGTCTCGAGGGTCACGCGCGATCCCCATCGTTTATGCGACATCCCGAACCATCCTCGAGTATGGACATCGAGTCTTTCTTCGAGGAGATGCCGTTCGCCGACCTGCTGGGCGTCGAGGTCACCGAAGCCGCAGACGGCCACGCCGAAGGCCGCCTCGAGATGCGCGAGGAACTGTCCTGGAACGCCGATCGACTGATGGCCCACGGCGGGGTGACGTTCACCCTGGCGGACACCGTCGGCGGGGCGGCGCTCGTCTCGGAGGTCGACCAGCCAGTACCGACGATCGACATGCGCATCGACTACCTCTCGGCGGGCACGGGGGACCTCTACGCCGAGGCCGACGTCGTCCGCTGTGGCGGGGACGTCGGCGTCGTCGACGTCGAGGTCTACAGCGAAGACGACACGCTGATCGCGGACGCTCGAGGCGTGTACAAGACTGGGTAAAACTCGAGGCGACGAATCAGCACGCTTAGGAGCGTCCACTCCCTAGCCGGCGGTGTGAACCGTCGGAACGTCCTCCAGGCGATCGGTGTCGGCGCGAGCGTCGGACTCGCCGGCTGTTTTCAGGGTCTCGGTGAGTTCTTCACGGGCGGTGGAATCCAGCCGAACGTGCCGATACAGCTCTTCAGCGAGGCCGAACGTTCGTACAACATTGCGATCGAAGCCCAGGAAGTCGAGACTGGACGCAAGACCCACGACGATGGAATCAACATGATTCCGGGCGAGCGGGCCGTCACCGGCCGTATCGAACGAAGCCCACAGCAGTTCCGCGTCACTCGGTACGGACGCGACGGCGCAGAAGGGGGCCCAGGCGAGGATTTCGTGGAGACCGGGAAAATTACGGAGGATACCCAGCTCGTGAGCATCCGAATTTACGACGACGCCCTCGAACTCGAGATCATCGAGGACGAGGACGAAGCGGAGGCCGAGCAGGAGGAACTCGAGGAGGAGGCGAACGACTCACCCGAGAATGCGACGGACGACTGATCGCTCGCCCGGCGCCTCCGTGACGCTGATACCGACCTACGGATAGGGGTGGAACGCCCGTTCGAGCCGCGGCTCGAACCCAAGATCGTCGGGGACCGTCTCGGCTCGAGGCGCGAAGTACGGCTCGCCCGTGAACAGCGGCTGGGCTTCGGGAACGACGACTCGCACGGCCTCGAACCCGATTCGCTCGACGTCTCGCGTCGTGAGTCGGGCGGCGTACGGCGTCAGCCCAGCATCGGTCACGCGTTCGAGGAGTGCCTCGAGTCTCGCCGCGCCAGTCGGCACGGGGTCCGGACCGACGGACGAAGCCGAGACTCGCTGGGCGTCGCCCACGTCGACGAACTCCCTGGCCCGGTCGGGAAACGATCCGTATTCGCCGATGGCACCGCTCGCGTTCTCGGCCTCCTCCGGTCCCATCCCTCGAAGTTCCATCCAGTTTTGGAGGGCCTCCTTGAGCGCGCCCGCCGCCGCGGCACCGGCGTCGAATCCGGCGGCCGAGCCGACGGCGAAGTGGGGCCACGGGTCCGCGTACTCCTCGGTAGGAGTATCCAAGTCACGGTGGACAGCAACGGCGACCACGGGGACGTCCACGTCCTGGGAGCACAGGAGCGCGGTCGTCTCGAGTCCCTCACTCCGCGCTCGCCTGGCGAGCGTCTCGTAGGACTCGACCTCAGCATCGACCTCGAGGGCCAGCGGTTCGAACGTGGAGTACCACGCGAGCATCGTGGCGTCGCGTTCGACGACCTCCGTCAACCCGGAGCGGAGCGCGTCGACCGTCGACGAGCCGAGGCCGAGTCCGGTCGTGATCGACGGCACCAGCGAGTCGCCGGGCTGGGGAAACTGGACCGCCGCCGCCGGGAGGTGGACGGATTCGCCGGTCTCGAGGTCGACACCTTCGACCCATCGGCGGTCCTCGCCGGGGTCGTACTCGGGGGCTGACTCCGGTCGAACGAGGTCGGTCGGCGAGACGGCGTGCTCGAGGTCAGCCTCGCTGGCGTGAACGAAGTCCGCGTCACGGTAGATGCCCGCACAGTAGCGTTCGAGCCCTTCTCCGACGGCCTTCATCAACGCCGCGTTCCAGTCGACGGCGACGCCGGCGGCCTGGGTCGGCGCGCTCGCGTCGCTGTAGGCCGTCGTGTCGGCCACCGTCGCGAGGTAGTAGGGAGCCGGGAACGACTCGAGTTCGCCGATCGATTCGACGATTCCGACTCGCTCGTCGATGGCGAGTTCGGCCCGGTCGACGGCTGCCTCGAGGTCGAGGGACTCGTTGTCCCCAAGGTCGAGGGACCGATCCCGTTCCGACGGTTCACACGCACAACCGGGAACGGGAAGCAACTGTCGCCTGGCGTGGGGAACCTCGCGAACCTGCCCGATGATCGTCGGTTCCTCCCCGCTGAACAGCCGAATGCACTCCCGACCGGCGATGGCCCCCGCGAGCCTGGCCGCGCTCCGGTTCGCGCGCGGTTTCTCGTCGCTACCGTCCTCGAGCGTCGACTCGACGCGCGCCTCGAGACACGAAAAACAGGCCGTGTCGGCGGCGAACCCCGATATCGCGGCGTCGACCGCCTCGAGTGGGTGACCCCCGATGCCACCGACTTCGACGGCGACCCAGGGCGTGTTCCCCTCGCGAGCGGCCGCGTTCGCGCGCTCGAAGGTCTCGGCGCCGACGACGTCGCTCACGACGGCGAATCGGGCGTCGTTCAGATCGTCGGGGGTCGCGTCGACGGCCGATACCGAATCCACGTCGTCGAACGCGGCGACGACGGCCGCACGAACGGGGTCGTCACCGACTACGTGTACGTCCATACACGAGCGTCTCGCGCCGGCGGCAAAAACGCGCCGCTCGAGGTCGAGTTCCTGATCGCGTTCGCTCCGAGTTCACGTTCGGGTCCGAGGTCGGGCCGAGTTCGCGCTCGAGCCGAGTTCGCGCGCTCGATGCAAGTCAGGACGAAATCAGTCTCGCTCGCCGAACGTCCGCGGGGCGCCCTCGGTGGGCGTGGCCCACTCGACGGCGTTTCGGATCACCCGCTGAACGTCTTCGTTCTCGTAGATCGGAATCGTCTCGTGGCCGGGTCGGAAGTAGAAGATGCGGCCGCTTCCACGCCGGTAACAGCAGCCGCTGCGGAACACCTCGCCACCTTCGAACCAGCTCGTGAAGACCAGGCGGTCGGGTTCGGGGACGTCGAAGGGCTCGCCGTACATCTCCGTTTCCGGGAGTTCGATGCACTCGTCGAGGCCGTCTGCGATCGGGTGGCCAGGGTCGACGACCCACAGGCGTTCCAGGCCGTCGTCCTCGCGCCACTGGAGGCTACAGGTGGTCCCCATGAGTCGCTTGAAGATCTTCGAGTAGTGGCCGGAGTGAAGCACGAGCAGGCCCATCCCTTCGAGGACGCGCTCCTGGACCCGGTCGACGATTTCGTCCTCGACCTCGTCATGGGCCGTGTGACCCCACCAGAGCAGGACGTCGGTTTCCTCGAGCACGTCCGAGGTGAGCCCGTGTTTGGGTTCGTCGAGCGTCGCCGTGATCACCTGGTGGTCACCCTCGAGGAAGTCGGCGATGGTCGCGTGGATTCCGTCGGGGTAGACGGCGGCGACCTCGTCGTTCTCCCGTTCGTGTCGGTACTCGTTCCAGATCGTGACAGTGGCCATCGTGAAGCGGTTCGACATCGAGACTGAAAGCGTGGGCGGTCCCGGCGGCGGCTGACGAGGTCGTAAGCTGGCACTAGAGGTAAGGACGCTGACATTCGTCGGACCACAGACAAGAATTCGAACCCAACTGGTACGAATATATAGGCGACATGGGTCACAACCCTTATTTTGATCGCCACCCCGGTTTTCTCTATGGGAGCGTTCTTTCGCATTCGTTTTCAGGTGAAATCGGGCATTACCCGAACACAAGCTGGTAAATCGAGGGTTACTCGATGACTGGCGTCGGCACCGGAATCGGCGTGGGGATCGTTGGCCTCGGTGGGATGGGGCAGCTCCACGCCTCGAACATGCGCCAGGAGGGCGCCGATATCGTCGCCGGTGTCGATCTGCTCTCAGAACAGCGCGAACGGTTCGGTGCCGAGTTCGGCGCCGAGACGTACGACTCTCACGAGGCCATGCTCGAGGACGAGAGCGTCGAGGTCGTCGTCGTCACGACGCCAAACAAGTTCCACGAACCAATCGCGGTCGCCGCGCTCGAGGCCGGTCGCCACGTGCTGGTCGAGAAGCCACTCGGGCACACCCTCGAGAGCGCCGAGCGCATCGCCGAGGCGGCCGAGCGCGCCGAGGGAGTCTGCATGGTGGGATTCCACAACCGCCACGCCGCGTCGGCGGCAATGTTCGACGCGTACAAGGCCCAGGGCCGATTCGGCCGGTTGACCCACGTCGAAGCCAACTACGTCCGTCGACGCGGGGTGCCCGGCCCCGGTTCCTGGTTCACGAACCCCGACCTCGCCGGCGGCGGCGCCCTCCTCGACATCGGCGTCCACGCCATTGACCTCGCGCTCTACATGCTCGACTTCCCGGACGTGATCGAGGTCTCCGGGACGGCTCGCACCACGTTCGGTACCCAGACGGAGTACGCCGATCCCGACGGGTTCGGCAACAACTGGAACGCGAAAGTCGAGACCTACGAGGTCGACGACTCCGTCAGCGCCTTCATCCGCTGTGCCGACGGGCGAACGATCACCCTCGAGGCGGGCTGGGCGACGAACCGCGACCCGAGCCAGGAGTTCCACGTCCGGGGGAGCAACGCCGGCGCGCGGTTCGAGATCGGCGATTCGGACCTCGAGTTGCTCGAGGCGGGCACCGCGGGCTGTGACCACTACGCGGACACTCAGCTCACCGGCGACGCGTCGGTAACCGGCCACTACGAACAGGATCGCGTCTTCCTCGAGACGGTCGCTGCGGGCGAGGAACCGACGGTCAATACGGTCGACGAGGCGCTAGCCGTCCAGCGAGTCATCGACGGGATCTACCGCTCGAGCGAGACGGGACGAGCGGTCCAGCTCGAGGACACGCACAAGGCGACCCGTACGTTGGACTGAGCCGGTTTGGACAGGACCGTATCATTCAGAAATACTTTTCGTCCTGTATTCAAGAGGGAGCCCCATCGTAATGAATGATGCTGGCCGAAGACGGCTGTTACAATCGTTGGCCCTCGGCGGGTTCACCACGGTCGCGGGGTGCCTGACGTCCGATTCTCGAGACAGTGACGGCGACGCGAACGACGAACCCTCGAATATCACCGTCGATACTGACGGCGTCGATGACGGGTCCGAAAGCGATGACGAGTCTGAAATCGACGACCAATCCAACACCAACGACGAGCCCGAGGAAACCTATGAAGCACGTGACGAACCGCTCTTTCGCCAGTGGACACCAGCGGTGGATGCCTACGATTACGCCGGGGCTCCGGGATTCCTCGAGATCGACATCCAGGCCACCTACGACCTGGCTGACACGGCCTCGAGCGTTGACCGATCGCAATTCGAGCAGGGCGACGAAGTGTACAATGCGCTCGGAATTTCGAACGAAGAGAGGGACCGTTTCCTCAATCTTGACGCGGGTGTGGTATTTTGTGGATCGTTCGACTCGAGTGTCGTCACCGAAGCCATCGAAACCGCGGGGTACGCCGGCGCGAGCAGCCACGGAGCCTACCAGATTTACGACGGCGTCTCCATCCATGACGGCGACAGGGAACTGCTGGAGGATTCGGCCGTTGCCATCCACCCTCGTTGTCGCGTCCACAGCAGGCCAGGCCGACGAGAACGCTGCGGATTCGTCAACGTTGTCGGTGAGGTCACTCCTGGAAACCGGAGAGGAGCCAGGTGCCACGCTGCCCGAGACTCAAGACGACATCGCGACGCTCCTGGAGGCGTTCGAGGAGGCCGTCGTTCCGATTGATCGAAGTTCGTATTTCTTTTGCATCTCTACTTCCGACTCCAGACGTTCGTCCGATGAATCGGCCACATTCGCCGTTTCTTGGGCGTTCAGCTCCGAACGGACGAGTCTTACGGCCGGGTTCATGCACGAGGATTCGGGGGACCTCGACGACGAGCACGTACGCTACCTTGCCGAGCGTTTGTTCCCGCTCGAGTACTACAACGAGACGTCGGTGTGGGCGACCGATCGCGTGGCCGTCTACGAGGTGTGGATCGAGACGACGGCGTTCAACTATTTCGAACCGCCAGCAGACGTGACGCGCCATACCGGACCACAGGCGGGCCTCAGCCTGGACGAAGAGGATGGCGAGGCTGTGATTACGATCACCGTAATCGAACACCTCGACGGTCTGTGGATCGAACGAAACGGAGAGACGGTTCGAGTCGACGACGATCCCTCGGTCGGCGAAACCCACACGATTTCAGTCGAAACGGAAGACCGAATCGTCGTCATCGGTTTGTACGAGGGGACGGAGGCAGTCTTGCTCGAGCACGTTGCCGGCGGGTACTGAATTGCTAGCGGCTCCGGATTACGAATCGATCGGTTCAGTCGCTAGAGGAAATGTGCAGCATCCCTCGAGAGAGACGCGACGGTCATTACTCGCCGGGGGCGGGAAAATGGGTTCGTTCAGACCTCGCTCGCTCAAACCCTGCTCGCTCAGATGACTTCTTCGAAGTCGTTGTGGCCGTGGATCTCGACGCCGTCCTCGGTGATCTCACAGAGGAAGACGCCGTTGCCGGAGCCGGTGTCGCGCTCGGCGGCGGACTTGATACTCCGGGCCGCGATGGTCATCGCCTCGTCGTTCGAGAGTCCCTCCTCGTAGGCCTGCTCGAGGTGGCCGTAGGCGAGTTGCATGCCGGAGCCGGTGACGGTGTAGTCGTCCTCCATGACGCCGCCGGCGGGGTCGATGCTGTAGACGTGGCTCCCTTCCGCGTCGACGCCGCCCAGGATGGGGTGGATGGCGAAGAACGGGCCGCCGCGGGCGAAGTTGCCCGCGAGGGTGGCGAGTGCGTCGATGCTCATCTCCTCGCCGCGTCGGGCGCTGTAGAGGTTGACCTCGGCGCGGAGGCTCTTGATGAACGACTGGGCACCGCCGACGCTGCCGACCATCGTGAGCGCGCCGGTCGGGTGGATCTGCTCGACCTTCTGGACGTTCTTGTTCGAGACGAAGCGACCGCCGAGGCTCGCGCGCATGTCGGTCGCGATGACGACGCCGTCGGCCGTCGTGATGCCGATTGTCGTGGTCCCCGTCTTGTTCACGTTGTCCAGCTCGGCCTGTGAGAGGCCGTTCTGGGGGAGCGAGCCGAGTTCCGGCTCGTACGGCGAGGGCTCGTTCGCCAGCTGGTCGACGGTGCGAGAGAACTCGGAGTCGTGGGATGGCGTTCGCATTATCCGCATGTTACGGCCGACAGGGTATAAAACATCGGCGGTCACCGTGCTTCATTCCGGTTTCGCCGCGTCGCATAACGCGGTGGCTCGAGGTCGGGTCGTTCACGGCGGCTCGAGGTGTGTATCGGTAGAAGAGGTGGACGTTCAGGGCTCCGGCTGGGCGTTCTCGTAGGCCTCACCGACGGTGGCGAGCATCTTGTGAACCGGGATCGAGATCCCGGCCTGGCGGGCGGCGACCGCGAGCGGCATCATGACGATACCGACTGCGATGCACAGTTGATACAGTGCGAACAGGGACGCGTGGTACACGCGGGATATCATCGGCGTTCGGTCGATGGTCAGACCAGGTGTATATATAAGCCTTGTTGCCCCGACAGCGAGTTGATGATTAATCAGGAGGGATTGAGGTAGACGCTGTCTTGCGGTTCAAGTACAGTTGTGGAAAGAGCAACTGGATCCGCGTTTCTGCCCGAGGAATGGGTATCCAGACGCCAATACACCGGGGCAATTTCCATAACTTATGGCCAACGTAGGCCAACCGTGCGCGCGTCTCGGTTCGTGACGTCCCGACCCGCGGACTGGTTTCGACGACGAACGGAGCGCGGCCAAACCGCAAAGCAGGAAACCCCGGGGCCCGACCAGTGGGTATGGCCAACTATCTCGTCGCGATGGAAGCCGCGTGGCTCGTTCGCGACGTCGAGGCGATTGACGACGCAATCGGCGTCGCCGTCAGCGAAGCCGGAAAGCGACTCAACAGCGAGAATATGGAGTACGTCGAGGTCGAGGTGGGCGCGACGGGCTGTCCCGCCTGCGGCGAACCGTTCGACTCCGCGTTCATCGCGGCCGAAACCGCGCTCGTCGGGCTCGCTCTCGAGATGGACGTCTTCAACGCTGACAGCGAGGAACACGCCTCCCGTATCGCGAAGAGCGAGATCGGCGGGGCGCTTCGGGACGTACCGCTATCGGTCGTCGAAATCTTCGAACTCGACGACGACGAGGACTGACCCCAACGGCGGGTTCTCGAGACCGTCCCACCCAAACACATTTCTATAACCCGCGGTTATGTGCCGGTATGGACCTGCCGACGCCGACGGACCTCAGACAGCGCCGGAACGAACTGGAACTCACCCAGAGCGAACTGGCTAACCGGGCCGACGTCTCCCAGCCACTGATCGCCCGCATCGAGGGCGGCGACGTCGACCCGCGACTCTCGACCCTGCGTCGGATCGTCAACGCTCTCGAGGACGCTGAGGGCGACATCATCCGTGCGGACGACCTCATGCACGAGGACGTGGTCAGCGTCGCCCCCGACGATCCGGTCAGCGAGGCCGCCCACCAGATGGAACGGGAGGCGTACTCGCAACTGGCGGTCATCCAGGACGGGATTCCAGTGGGGTCAATCAGCCAGACCGAACTGGTACACCTGGACGAGGAAGACCGCAACGAACCCGTGGCCGAACACATGGCCGAGAGCTTCCCGACCGTCTCGAAGGACGCGACCCTCGACGAAATTAGCAACCTCCTCGAGCACTACAAGGCCGTCATGATCACCGAGGCGGGCCAGACCGTCGGCATCATCACCGAGGCGGATCTGGCGGCGCGGCTGTCCTGACCGTCGTCTCTCCCGGCTCGTCTCTCCGGATATTGTACGCACGAACCGAAACGACCTTTTCGAATCGCTCTCCTCGTCTCGCCATGACGACGACCGTCTACTTCGACCTCGACGGCACGCTCCTCGAGTACACGACGCCGTTCGACGAGTTGCTCGCCGGCGTCCTCTCCGAGGACCCGTCCCCGGAACTGGCCGAATTCTTCTCCGATCGGGTGCTCGAGGGCATTACCGGGATCGAACCCGATCCCTACGAGCAGGCGTTCGAAGCGATCTGCGAACGCTACGGGATTTCGGGGGATCCGCCGTCGCTCGCCGCCGAGTACGTCGCCCTCGAGGCAGCGTCGATGACCATCGACCCGGTGGTTCGACGACTCCTCGAGACCGTCGCCGACCGGCATCGGACGGGGATTCTTACCAACGGTGACGGGCCCATGCAGTGGCGCAAGATCGAGGAACACGGCCTCGACGAGATCGTGGACGAGGTCATCGTCTCGAACGATCTGGGCGCCCGAAAGCCCGATCCCGAGATTTTCGAGGAAGCGAAGGCGCGCCTGCCAGCGGACGCGTACCTCTACGTTGGAGATACGTACGAACACGACATCATCCCAGCCCAAGAGCAGGGGTTCGAAACGGTGTACGTGGGCGACGAGGAGCGGCCAGAGGCGAGGGTCGCCGCCAGCGGGACGGACGCCCTCGCCTCTCTGCTCCTTCCGCTACTGGAGACCACCGACGATCGGTAATTGCTGTGTCAGACGTCGTTACGACTCGAGCCAGGGTGGCTGCTCGAGATCCGCCAGCGACTCGAGCGTGTAGTCCGGGCAGGGCGTCGGCTCCGCGGGAAAGTCTGGCCCAGGGGGCACCCAGACCGATCGAATCCCGGTCGCTCGAGCACCCGCGACGTCGCTCGAGAGGGAGTTCCCGACGTACACCGCGCGCTCCGGATCCGTCTCGAGGGCCGCGAGCGCCCGCCCGAACGGCTCCGGATCGGGCTTCGGCGCCGTGTCGTACCCTGCGAAGACCGTCGTATCGAACGCGTTGGTGAGGCCGACGGCGGCGAGTTTCTCACGTTGCATTCCGGGGTCGCCGTCGGTCACGAGGCCGAGTCGGTACTCCTCGCCCAGAGTCTCGAGGACGTCGGGAACGCCCGAAAGCGGATCGACCGCTCGCTGGTCGCGCTCGGCGGCGAACGCCTCCGCGACGGCGATGCCGGCGTCCCGTTCGAAGCCCGCTTCGACCGCCAGATCGCCGAAACACCGTTCGCGCAGGTCGGCGACGCTCGAGCTATCTTCCAGGTAGTCGTCGTACCGGTCGTAGTACGCCGACGGCTCGAAGAGTGGATCGACGCCGGCGCGCTCGAACGCTCGCTCGAGGACCGTCGCCGGCGACCGGCGGTAGCGACAGAGGGTGTCGTCCAGGTCGAACAGCACGGCGTCGACGGGGGCCGTCGTGGGTACGGTCATCCGTTCCCCCGACCGCCGTCTCGAGCGTACCCCTCGGGCGTTCGCTCGGCGAGGTCGAACAGGACTGCCCACTCGAGCAACCGCCGGACGCGCTCGCCCCAAATCTCCTGGAGGCGGGTCCGGTGTTTGTGTTGCTCGTAGGCCGGGATTTCGTCGCGGAACGACTCGAAGACGGCGTCGGCCGAGAGCGGTCCGTCGGCGGCCTCGAGAATGTCGAGGACGACGGGCACGCCGTAGACGCGCTCGCGAAACGCCTCGCGGAGGTGGTCGGGGTCGGGGTCGACCCGTTCGCGGTAGAACCCGGCCTGGCCCTCTCGAGCGAGTTCGAGCGCCCGGAGGAACGTCAGCCAGGTCCGGGCCTCGTCTCGCGGACCGATCCCCGTCTCGCGCATGATCCGGGCGCAGCAGTCGTCTTCGGTACCGGGGACGAGGGGGACGGCTCGCTGGACGGTCTCGACGTACTCGAGGTCCTCGGGCGCCTCGGGGACGAGTTTGAACTGCATACGGACCTCAGCGGTTGGTATCGAGGCCGAAGGACTCGACCAGAACGTTCTCGTCCGTCTCGCCGTAGACGTAGGTCGGGCCGCCGAGGACGTCCACGGTCACCTTCGCCGGGCCGAACAGGTCGGCCGACGTCTCCTCGAACGACCAGTCTCGATCCTCGAATATGTCGGCGAACGGCGTGCCGTACTCCTCGGGCGCGCTCGAGACGACCGCGTCGAAGGCGTCGAAGTCCTCGCGGACCACGAGGTGGGCCGTCCCGCCGTAGGCGACGGCGTCGTTCGTCCGGCCGATGGCCGTCTGCTCGTCGCCGGCAACCGGCGGGACCGGCGCGCGCCCGGTCGCGGAGACGACGTCGAGCGGGTCGTAGCCCAGTTCCACGAGGTTGAACGTCGCGTGCTCTGCCACGCGGGCCGCGTTCGTGACGCTCCCGACAACGCTGGCAGTGGGGTAGGCCAGCAGGAAGACGCCGCTGGTCTCGACGTCCGTGAGGGCGGCCACCTGCTCGGCGGCGGCCTCCGTTGGCTGCTCGTCGGTCTCGAGTGCGAGTGCCGTCAGGTCGAAGGCGTCGGTGTAGCCGATGCGGCGGAACTCCGTCTCTTCGGCGACGAGCGCGCGAGCGGGGCCACTTCCGAGGGCCTCGAAGTCCTCTGTCGTGAGTTCCCAGCTGGCCTTCTGTGAACAGAGTAACGCCAGCCCGGGTTGGTCCGTCGAGAGTCCGACGTGCAGGATGGGCGCACCACCGATCTCCGTGAGGTCGCGACTCGGGGTCGCGAGCCCGGCCGTCTGGATCTCCGTACACAGTAGTCCCGCTTCGATACCGCCGTCGAACTCGAGGCCGAAGTCGAGCACCGTCGTCTCGTTCTCGAGTTCGTACGCGCCCACGTTGAGCTCCTCGGTGAACTCGAGGGCCTCGTCGACGAGTTCGATGGCCATCCGGTTGAGACTCTCCATGGCTCGGGCTACTCGCTCCGCCTTCAAACCGTTTGTTAGTTGTGGCCAGGGGCGATTACTCGCGACTGCTCGCGACTATTTGCGACTTCTCGCCGGCCGCTCGAGGTGGGACTCGACGGCGTCGACCTTCGCCGCCGCCGACTCGTCGCTCGTCCGCTTGTCGTCGATCTTGAGGAAGGTGCTGACCCGGTCGCCGTCGACGGCCTCGTGGGCCGCCTGCGCCGCGGCGAACAGCTCGCCGATGTCCTCGGCCTCAATGGTCGTCCCCATCGGCCCGGTTTCGTACTCGACGTCGTAGTCCTCGAGTGCATCGATGGCGTTCGCGACCGCTTCGGACATGCTGTCTTCGACGACCGGTGCCGTGCTCAGAAAGCCGATGACCGTCATGGTCGATCCGATACCGAGCGAATAGAAATACCTGTCCGTTGCGCGGGACTGCGAGATAGCGCGACGTGGAGACTAGTGTCTCGATGGTGAGGTCGACGATACCGAGACGGCGATACTGATGTCGACGAAAATCGAGAATGCAACGCTCGAGTAGCCCGGGTCGATACCGATACGGACGGTATGGCTGACGCTGGACGCCACTACCAGTGTCGGTCGTCAGCGAAGCGGTGACTGGCCGCTGTCAGTCGGTGGGTAGACGAAGATGTCGCCGTTGGCGAAGACGTACACCTCGTGCTCGAGTGCGCTGAAGCACACGTGGCCGTCGAGTCGTCGCCCGCCGTCGTTCTTCGGGCTGAATAGTCGCTCGAGCGCGTCAGGATCGATGCTGTCGTACAGCGAGAACTCGCCCTGGGAGACGTCGACGTTCGCGATGCTCGAGAGGGCGTGTACGATGGTCGTCGTCAGCGTCGCCGTGCCGTCGGGGTCGTAGCGAAAGACGTACCGGCCGTTCGCTTGGTCGTAATTCGAGTCGTTCGTGCTGTCTGGAGGAGGGATTTCAGTTTGCATATCGGTACAAAGGGCTACGCAGTTTTCCAGGTGTCCGTACCGGGTCCGGACACAAAAGTCAATCGGCCCAAGAAACGGTTAGACGGCCTATATTGCTCTCGAGAGACACCGTCAATACCTCGTGACGGTTTTCTGGGTCGACCTGAAAACCACGTCGGGCTCCGGCGATTCGGCGGAATGTGGTTCTTTCGAGCCTACGCTGACACTCATTGTGCTGCCCGTAAACGACGCTCGCGCTCGACAGACAAATAGCTCACCGCGGACTTCTGCGTGACAGCGCCGTCGCTTGAGTAAGCGGTTCGTCGGAAAGGATTATGCGTGGGTGATGTCCACGAAGGGAGATCACCTGCATCGAGTGGTGGGATAATCCACCGTTGCGATGCGTGGGACCGGATTTGAACCGGCGGACCCCTACGGGACAGCGCCCTCAACGCTGCGCCGTTGGCCTAGCTTGGCTACCCACGCTCGCGGCGTCTTTCTGCACTTTCCGATATCCAACGGGCATATAAAAGCCCTTTCTTTTGCCGCCGACTCTGGGGGGCCGTCACACAGAAACCGGTAATCGACGGGCAGTGAACGGTGCCTTGAAATGTCGGACCGGCCAATGGTAGTCATGGCAAAATACTCGACCGGCTCGTCGTCCGGCGGCGGCGGGACGAACTGCGAGCTCTGTGGCGCCGAAAGCGACTCGCTGCGTCGAGCGACCGTTGCCGGCGCCGACCTCGAGGTCTGCCCGAGCTGTGCCCCCCACAGCGACGAGCAAAAGCAGCGTAGTCGTCGATCGGGGGGCTCCGGCTCCAGCGGCTCGCGATCCCAGGACGAACCCAATCGCAAGAAGAAGGCCGCCCAGAACGTCGCCCGCGCGAACCCGATCTGGGACGGCGACTCCGAACACTGGGAAAAAGAGGGAACGAACTACGACGACGACCCGCTGCCGTACCTCGTCTCCGGCTACGGTGAACGCGTCGAGGCGGCCCGCCAGGAGGCCGGATTAAAACGCGAGGAGCTCGCCGAGGAACTCGGCTGTCGCGAGTCCGACCTGCTGGCCGTCGAACAGGGACGAGCGACCCAGGCCGGCGTCGGTGGCGGGCTCATCACGGCCCTCGAGTCGGTTCTCGAGGTCGAACTCGCCGAATAGTGCCCGTACTCGCACCAATTGGTTCTGCAGATCCAGAGACGCCCCGGCGAGCAGACTTTTATCGGAGGCCGACGGAGTGCCACCAATGAACGGGCAACGGGCAGCGGCCGAGCCCTACACAACGCGATTCGAAACCGAGGTGACGGCAGTCGACGGGAAGCGCGTCTGGCTCGAGACGACGTACTTCTACGCCGAGGGCGGCGGCCAGCCAGCCGACCGCGGGCGGATCGGCGACGTTCCCGTCGAGGACGTCCAGGTCGTCGACGGCGAGCACGTCCACGTCCTCGCGGACCCACCGTCGTTCAAGGCCGGCCACCGCGTCATGTGCTCGATCGACTGGTCCTTCCGAATGTACTGCATGCGCGCACACACCGCCAGCCACGTCCTCTACGGTGCCGGGCGGCACCTCCTCGAGGACCTCGGCTACGGCGGGTTCGACATCGGCGAGGAGAAGATCCGCGTCGACCTCGAGACGACGACCGAAATCGACGACGACGTCCTGATCGAGCTCGACGACCTGGTCAACCGGGCGGTCTGGGAATCCCGGCCGGTCTCCTGGGAGGACGTGCAGGTCGCGGACGCGCGCGAACGCGATGAAATTGCGTTCAACGAAGCCACGGAGGAAGGCGCCTTTTCCAGGGGCCAGGTCCGCGTCGTCACGATCGGTTCGAAAGACGACAACGGCCGGACGACCAACGGCTCGAGCAACCCCTGGGACGTCGC
The DNA here is from genome assembly GCF_024204665.1 of Natronosalvus rutilus. Classification (NCBI taxonomy): domain Archaea; kingdom Methanobacteriati; phylum Methanobacteriota; class Halobacteria; order Halobacteriales; family Natrialbaceae; genus Natronosalvus; species Natronosalvus rutilus. Next base: position 2,903,265 of record NZ_CP100355.1, read on the forward strand.
GGCCTGTGGCGGAACCCACGTTCGAAACACCCGGGAAATCGGGCCCGTAACGGTCCTGGATCGGTCGAACCCCGGAGAGGGACTCACGCGCGTCGAGTTCGCCGTCGGCCCGCGAGCGATCGAACGTCGAGCAGCCGAAAAGCGAGCGGCGTTAGCGGCGAAGCAGACCCTGGGGGCGGACGTCGGCTCGATATCGGACGCTCTCGAGGAGACCGTCGAGCGCCAGGACGCCCTCGAGGCCGACAAGCGAACACTCGAGGCAGAACTCGTCGAGCGAGCGCTCGAGGCGGCCGATCCCGTCGAACGGGACGGCGAGAGGTGGCTCGTGACGAGCGTCGACGGACTCGAGCCTGAAGCGCTCGGGGACGCCGTTCGCGAAGCGCCGGATGCGTCCGCGGACGTCCTCGCCGTGGTCGGCGAGACCGACTACCCCTTCGTCGTGATCCGAAGCAACGAGGCCGTCGATGCGGGAGCGCTGGTCGACTATCTGACGGCCGAGTTCGGCGGCGGTGGCGGCGGTTCATCGTCGTTCGCTCAGGCCGGTGGCTTTGATTGTTCCGCTGATGCCATCCTCGAGGCGCTCGCGGACGGACGCTAAGGCTACGTCGCGTGCTCGAGTGGGGTGCTCCAAGGTGGCTCTCGTGTTCCCGTTCGAAGGCGGGGAATCGATTATAGTCTCGGCCGATAAATGCCCTCCTATGACTCGCACGGAACTCGCGGCTGCCAGCGACACTCTTCGGGAGGCCGCTAACACGGCAGCCTCCGATCTGGCGACTCGACTCGACGAGCAGGCCGAAACGGTGGCCGACCTGGCCGACCGAGCAACCGGCCCGGACCACGGTCGCCTTGCCCGACTCGAGCACTCCCTGCGCGACATTCAGCGCGAGGCGGACGAGGACGTGGCTCACCGGATCGACACCGCGCTCGAGGAAATTCGGGTCTATCGAGCGACCGTCGAGGGGGTCTAACTCCACATCACTCCGTTCGGTCAGGCGCCGACGACGGTCGCGGGCTGACGTCGACGAACCATTCGGGTGTTCAAGATCAAACCCGAATTCCGACCCCGCTCGACCGGCGCACTTGAGGGTGGTGCGCTTGCAGGGACAGGGGATACTCCTTTTCTGCCCCGCAGAAATCATACCTATAGGCGCTTTCTCTCGTCTCTTGCGGACAGGATAAGTGTAAGGTTTTACTACTATGCGAGTCAATGGTGGCGCATGGGTATCGATTACTCGCAGCTACACGATCCGAACGCGGAGTATACGATGCGAGAACTGTCGGCGGAGACGATGGGCGTCGCCGCGAAACGCGGCGGCGGTCGGGACGTCGAGATCACCGACATTCAGACGACGATGGTCGACGGGAACTTCCCGTGGACGCTCGTCCGCGTGTACACCGACGCAGGCATCGTCGGCACCGGCGAGGCCTACTGGGGCGCTGGCGTCAGTGAGCTCGTCGAGCGGATGAAACCCTTCCTGCAGGGCGAAAACCCGCTCGACATCGACCGGCTCACCGAGCACATGGTCCAGAAGATGTCCGGTGAGGGATCACTCGCGGGCGTGACGGTCACGGCGATTTCGGGCATCGAGATTGCCCTCCACGACCTCGCCGGAAAGATCCTCGAGGTGCCGGCCTACCAGCTGCTGGGCGGGAAGTACCGCGACGAGATGCGGGTCTACTGCGACTGCCACACCGAGGAGGAAGCCGATCCGATCGCCTGTGCCGACGAGGCCGAACGGGTCGTCGACGAACTCGGCTACGACGCGCTGAAGTTCGACCTGGACGTGCCCTCGGGCCACGAGAAGGACCGAGCGAATCGCCACCTGCGCGACGTCGAAATCGAGCACAAGGCGAGCATCGTCGAGGCCGTCACCGAGGCCGTCGGTCACAGGGCCGACGTCGCCTTCGACTGCCACTGGACGTTCTCCGCCGGTAGCGCGAAGCGACTGGCCGAGCGCCTCGAGGAGTACAGCGTCTGGTGGCTCGAGGACCCCGTGCCGCCGGAGAATCACGACGTCCAGCGCGAAGTCACCCAGTCGACGACGACGCCGATCACGGTGGGGGAGAACGTCTACCGGAAGCACGGTCAGCGTCGCCTCCTCGAGGGGCAGGCCGTCGACATCATCGCGCCCGACCTGCCGAAAGTCGGCGGGATGCGCGAGACGCGCAAGATCGCGGACCTGGCGGACATGTACTACGTCCCCGTCGCGATGCACAACGTCGCCTCACCGGTCGCGACGATGGCCGCGGCGCACGTCGGTGCAGCCATCCCGAACTCGCTGGCCGTCGAGTACCACAGCTACGAACTCGGCTGGTGGGACGACCTCGTCGAGGAGACGGTGATCGAGGAGGGCTACATCGATATCCCCGAAGAGCCGGGACTTGGCGTCACCCTCGACCTGGACGCCGTTGAGGAGCACCTGGTCGACGGTGCGGAGTTGTTTGACTGAGCGCAGCGAAGTCAAACTCGCCGAGCACGCCCAATAGCGTTATTCGTTCGCGTCGGCGGGCTAGTTCGATGGGAACTCGGGTCTGCTTCGATCCCTAGATGCTCGATGCTCGTCGTTCAATGCGTTTACTATAGAATATATAGTATTGAATTCAAAACGATCACCTCTCGAGAGGCGGTCTTTCGTGTTCGTAAAAGGCGGACGGGGTCGGCTTACTTGCGTTCGAAGAATTGAAGGCGCAAGTGGCGATGACGGGGCAGGACGGTCGCACAAGCCGTCAGGACTCGTCGTCCGCTCGACGCGGCGCACTCTGCTTGCCGAGGTCGCCTCCCTCGTCGACGTCGTCCGGATCGCGATCGATTCGCTCGAGTTCGTCCTCGATTTCTGCCTCTCGTTCGGCCTCGTACTCGTCGGATCGGTCGGTATCGTCTTCGGCCATACGTGAAGTGCTCTGTCCAGGGTCAGGAAAGCGCGGCCGTCATCTGCAACGTGGGTGCGCTCCGGTGGGTACAGATCAGCGATTGACCCCCGGAAGAGAAAGACAGATAAAAGGCCCCGCATTGTGAACACACAGATATGGACGTTCCCTACGATCTCACCTCGTACGTGCGGGTACTGAAGATGGCGACGACCCCCACGCGGGAGGAATTCGTGCAAGTGTCGAAGATCGCCGGGGCGGGAATCCTGCTCGTCGGCCTGCTCGGATTCCTCATCGGCGTGGTCATGCTGTTCCTCACTGGTGGGGGCTTCTGATGCCGATCTACGCTGTCAAGACGACGGCCAGCCAGGAACAGACCGTCGCCGACATGATCATCAACCGCGAGGAGCCGGACGTACACGCCGCGCTTGCCCCCGACTCGCTGACCTCTTACGTAATGGTCGAGTCCGACGGCCACGCCGTTCTCGAGCGAATCCTGGAGGACATTCCCCACGCTCGAACGGTCATCCCGGGCGAGTCCGACATCTCGGAGGTCGAGCACTTCCTCTCGCCCAAGCCGGACGTCGAGGGGATCGCCGAGGGCGACATCGTCGAACTCATCGCCGGGCCGTTCAAGGGCGAGAAGGCGCAGGTTCAGCGCATCGACGAGGGCAAGGACCAGGTGACCGTCGAGTTGTACGAGGCGACGGTCCCGATTCCGGTGACAGTTCGCGGGGACCAGATTCGCGTTCTGGATTCCGACGAGCGATAGCGAGTCGATTCGCTCGGCGCTCGCTTCGCTAGCGGAAGGGGATTATGGACTACATTTTGCGAGGAGCGGTAGCCGATGCGGAGCGAGGCTATCCGACGACGGAAAAGGGAGGAGTCCAGACGGTGCCAGGCAGCGTTCATCCGATTCGGTGGCGCTCGAGGCTTCGGAGGCCGTTCGAAGGAACCTAGCTCTCGAGGTGGTCGGCCAGCCGTTGCTGATCGACGACCTCGTCGATTTCCTCGAGGAGACCCTCGCGCTGGCGTACGTCCTCAGCGCCGGCGCCGTAGGCGCGGACGTACTCCGCACGGCTGTGTTCGGAGAAGACGTGGCGGATCGCCAGGTAGCCGTCGGGGACGATGGTTCCACAGACGCCACACTCGAGGCGTTCGTGGGCGGTCACCTGGTGGGCGATGGCCGACTCGACGTCTTCGAACACCGAGCCGCAGTCGTCGATCCCACATTCCCAGGCCGTATCCATTCAATCGTGATACTCGGGCCGGTCATAAAGGTTCTTTCGGCAATAGTTCGCTCTGCGAGCGGGTCATCGCGATACGATCAGTGGTGACGAGGGGAAAACGCGTCGCCGGCAGTAATTCCGGGGAGGCGATAAATCAGAATTCATAACCCCTCGGTTGGCGTATCGCGAACTGTGAGCGACGGAGAGCAGGTCCGGGTCGACCTCCACGTGAAGGTGTTGAACGAGCGGGTAATCGAGAACGCCCGCCGGGCGGGAATCGACGTGCTCGTTTACGCCCCCCACTTCACTCGCCTCCCCGAGATTCGGGAACGAGCGAGCACGTACAGTACCGACGACGTGACCGTCGTCCCCGCACGCGAGGTGTTCACCGGCTCCTGGAACGACCGAAAGCACGTCCTCGCGATCGGCCTCGAAGAGCCCGTTCCCGATTTCATCACCCTCGAGGGGGCGATGGCGGAACTCGAACGACAGGAGGCCGCAGTGCTGGCGCCACATCCCGAGTACCTGACGGTGTCGCTAACGGAAGACGACATCCGGCGCTTTCAGAACGGTATCGACGCCGTCGAAATCTTCAATCCGAAACACCTCCCCACGCACAACCGCCGAGCGAGCGACCTGGCCGACCGTCTCGACCTCGCCCCGTTTACCTCGTCGTACGCCCACCTCTCGAGTTCGGTCGGCGCAGCCTACGTCGCGTTCGAGCGGACGATCGAATCCGAGGCCGACCTCGTCTCGGCGCTCAAAGCCGACGCCCCCCGACGGGTCGTCTACGCCAACGGCCTCCGGCGCTGGCGGACGACGGCGGCCGAACTGGCTCACCTCGCCTACGAGAACACCTGGAAGAAGGTCGATCGGCTGTACCTCTCTGGTACGGAGCCGACCCACCCGAATCACGTCTTCTACGACGGCCGGTTCGACGATGTCTCGGTCTACTGATCGCTCCTGTTTTCGTCACCCGCGGGCTCGCTCTGGTCACCTATAGGGCTGATTTCGTCACCCGTATGGTCGTTTTTATTGCCCTCAAGGCCGCGTTCGTCCCTCGATTCTCTGCTTCGCACCGTCTCGAGCGTCCGCCGAACCCGATCCCAGTGGCTCCCTTTCCAGAAGTGCTGGCCACAGTCGCGACAGGCCCACACCGCCACCTCGTTCGGGTCGGGCGCGTACGGCGGCGTGTCGGTCGTCTCCGTTTCGGGAACCCGCTCGATCGGGCCGTTACACCGGCCACATCGTCGCGGTTCGTCGGGGAGCGTCAGGTCGACCCCGCGGTCGTGGAGGGTTCGCAGTTGCTCGTCCGTATCGCGGGATTCAAGCAGGATGGCACGTTCGCTTCGGCCGGCCAGGTCGACGTCTCTCGTGACGACCGTTCGATCCTCAGCGGCGGCGACGTCGAGGAGTCGGGCGTCGTCCTCGAGGTCACGGTCACCCGCGTACAGCGTGTCGTGGCCGCACATCCGGCAGTAAGCGACGATGCCGCCGCACATGCCGTCGACGAGGAGTCGGTCGGTCACGGTGGATCACGTAGTTAATGTGTTAGTCCAAGAACAGTACCAATGTGTCAGTGCAGGAACGGAATCAGTGCATCAATGCAGGAACTCGCGCAACTCCTCGAGTTCCCAGGCGTTGGTCACGTCCGCGGGTTCGGCCCACCCGCGCCGGGCCGTGTGGACCCCCCAGCGGACGTACTCGAGTGTCGCCGGACTGTGCGCGTCGGTGTTGACGGCGATCGCCGCCCCCTCGTCGATCGCGGCCTGGACGGCGCTTCCCCACAGGTCGAGTCGGTGGGGGTTGCTGTTAACCTCAAGGGCGGTGTCGTTCGCCGCGGCGGCCTCACCCAGCGCGGCCGCGTCGATTGCAAGCCCCTCGCGCTGGTTGAGCAGGCGGCCGCTCGGGTGACCCAGGACGTCGATGGCCGGGTTCTCGACCGCACGAATCAGGCGCTCGTTCGCCGCGTCCGAATCCTGGTCGAGCGCGCTGTGGGGAGAGGCGACGATCACGTCCAGGGCGTCGATGACGTCCTCGGAGAGGCCGATTTCCCCCTCGGCGTCGACGTTGGCTTCGATCCCCGCGAACACCTCGAGGTCGGCGTCGGCGCCAACCTCCCGGATCTCCTCCACCTGATCCAGGATCTCGGCGTCCGTGAGTCCCATGCCGCCGACGACGCCCGGCCCCTCCGCGTGGTCTGCGATCGCGTAGTAGTCGTACCCCTGCTCCGCGGCGGCGGCGACCATCTCGTCGATCGAGTTGTTGCCGTCGGACCACTCGGTGTGGGTGTGCAGGTCGCCGCGGATATCCTCGCGCGTGAGGAGGTCTGGCAGAGTATCGTCGGCAGCGGCGTCGATCTCGCCGCGATCCTCGCGCAGTTCCGGGGGCATCCACTCGAGGCCGAGCGCCTCGTACATCCCCGCCTCGGTGTCACCGGCCACTCGCTCGCCGACGCGCTGGCCCGCCTCGTGGTCCTCGACGTCAGAAACGTCGAAAGCGCCGTACTCGTTGAGCTTCAGCCCACGATCGATCGCGTAGTTCCGCAGGGTCACGTTGTGATCCTTGCTCCCCGTAAAGTACTGGAGCGCCGCGCCGAATTCCTCGGGCACCACGACGCGCAGGTCGACGCGGACCTCGCCGACGCGGACGCTCGCTTTCGCCGGCCCAGACTCGATTTCGTCGTCGACGGAGTCCCAGGAGACGAACGCGTCGACGACGTCCTCGGCCTCGTCGGTGGCCGCGAGCACGTCCACGTCGCCGATCGTCTCGCGCCACCGACGGATCGAGCCGGCGACCTCACAGCGCTCGACCGTCTCGAGCGACTCCAGGAACGCGAGCACGTCGTCCGCGAGTGGGCGAGCCTCGCCGAGCAGTTTTCGCTCGCCGATCTCACGGGCGAACGGAATGTTCTCGAGGATGTTCTGTTCGGTCTTGGCACCGAACCCCGACACCTCGCGGATCTCGTTCGCCTCGGCGGCCGCCTCGAGGTCATCGAGCGTCCGGACGTCGAGTTCGCGGTAGAGCGTACCGACCGTCTTCGGGCCGACGCCCTCGACACGGGTGAGGTCGGCCATGTCCACGGGGAGATCCGCCCGTAGCTCTACCAGCTCCTCGATCTCCCCGGTTTCGACGTACTCGACGATCTTCGAACCGATGGCGTCCCCAACGCCGTCGATGTCTTCGATCGCCTCCTTGTTCCCCGCGTTCACCAGGTCGGCAATCGGCGCGGGGTGGGCGCCAATCGCCTCGGCCGCCCGCCGGTAGGCCCGCGGTTTGTACTCCACGTCGTCGGCCTCGAGCAGGTCTGCGAACTCCTCGAATCGGGCGGCGAGTTCGGCGTTGGTCGCCATCAGCGACCCCTCCGCGTGCCCGCGTCGGTCTCCCGGCCGAGTGCCTTTTTCAGGAACGACATCCAGCGCTTCTTGTCCGCCGTGTTCTGGGCCCGCTGCTCGCGCTCGAGGTCCGTCGGGCCGAGGTTCTCGAGAGCGTTGAGCGCCCGGTCGATGCCGATGATCGATCGGACGAGTTCCTCGCCCTCCTCTCGACTGATGTCGCCCTCCTCGATCAACTCGAGTCGCTCGAGGCGCTCCCGCCTGAGGTTCCGTTTGGCCTGTTCGACGCGCTCGCGTTCGCCTGCCGGCACCGTCTCCCGGCGCTTGATCTCGAAGACGAACTGCCGGAGATCGATCGACTCGTCCTGGATCGTGATCTCATCGGGAATGTCCGCACCGATGGTCGCGCCATCCCGGTTGACGCGCTCGAGCAACTGTTTTCGCTCGTAGTCTTGCACACGTCGTCATGGGTCTCGAGGGGGCAAAAATCCTTGTTACGCGCTCGCACGGCCGCCGACGTCCGTCCTCGGTTCCGAAGGCCGGGAGACCGGGGACAGAGAACGGGAGAAACCCCAAACCCCATAGCGACGCGTCACATACGGGGCGCCAATGGCAACGTGTGACGTGTGTGGGAAAAACGAAAGCATGCCGTACAACTGTCGGCATTGCGGGGGGACCTACTGCAGCGAACACCGCCTGCCGGAGAACCACAACTGTACAGGGCTCCAGAACTGGAACGATCCGCAGGGAGTCTTCGACAGCGGGTTCGACGATAGTGTCGACAGCAGCGGGAAGACGGCCTCGAGTCTGAGCGACAAATTGCCGTTCAACACAGGGCCCGGCGGGCCGCTGGGGTACTTCCGGGGGAACATGACGTACACGTTCCTGGCGCTCATGTGGATCACGTTCCTGGCGCAATTCGTTACCCGGTTCATCCTCGCTCCGTTCGGATCACCCGGGATGACCTTCGAGTCGGTTCTCACCTATCGGTCTATTTTCGTCCTGACGCCCGCCAACCCCGAGTACGTCTGGACATGGATCACCTCGATTTTCGCTCACGGTGGCTTCATGCACATCGTCTTCAACAGCATCGTTATCTTCTTCTTCGGCCCGCTCGTCGAGCGCTACGTCGGTTCGCGGAACTTCGCGTGGCTCTTTCTCGTCAGCGGCGCCGTCGCCGGGCTGAGCCAGATCAGTATTCAACTGCTCTCTGGTGGCGTCACCCCAACGACCCCCGGCGTCCTCGGTGCCAGTGGTGCCGGCCTGGCGATCATGGGCGTCCTCTCGATTCTGAACCCGAACCTCAAGGTCTATCTCTACTTCATCCTGCCCGTGCCGATCTGGGTGATCGCGGTTGGGTACGCACTTCTCAGCGTCTTCTTCATCGGCGCTGGGGCTGCTGGCGCCGGTGGAACTGCCCACGCGGCTCACCTCGTCGGCCTCCTGATCGGCCTCGCCTACGGCTGGTACGTCAAGCAGAACCGTAACATCAAGACCGCGAATCAGTTCCAGTTAGGCGGTGGCGGTCCAGGCGGCCCGGGCGGTCCTGGCGGTCCCGGTCGCCGACGCTTCTAACGTTTCACACACCGGTCCCCGAACAGCCCACTCTCGACGCCCTCACACGCTAGCTAATCGCTGACCCCTTTCACCACGCACATGACACGCATCCATCGTCCCGACCTCGTCCCCGACGCCGCGCTCTCGAGAGCCGACATGGAAGCCATGCAGCACGAAATCGCTCGCGAGGCCGTCTTCGAGGACGACTTCGCGTTCGACCTCGAGACGCTGACGAACCCGTTGGCAGCGACCTCGGCCTCGACCTCGAGCGGGAGCGGGGGTGGTAGCAGTAACGGGAGCGGCAGCAGCCGCCACACCGGGTCTACCACCCAACCAGTCGTCGCCGGCGTCGACCAGTCCTTCCTGCTCGATTCGGAACCCGAACGCGCACTCAGCGCCATCGTCGTTACGCAGGGTGACGAGGTCCTCGAGCGCGTCTTCGCCGTCACGCCCCTCGAGATTCCCTACGTCCCGGGCCTGCTCTCGTTCCGCGAGGGCGGCCCGATCCTCGAGGCCGTCGAGAACCTGACGACCGACCCCGACATGTTCCTGTTCGACGGGAGCGGTCGCATCCACTTCCGGGAGGCCGGTATCGCGACTCACATGGGCGTCGTCCTGGACGCCCCCAGCGTCGGCGTCGCCAAGAGCCTGCTCTGTGGCGAGGCGACGGGCGACCTCGAGAACCTCGCCGCCGGCACCCGCGTCCCAATCGAAGCGAACGCGCGCGTCGAAACTGATCCGGGAACGCTCCTAGGGTACGCCGTCCAGACGAAGCAGTACGACTCGCCAAACCGCTACGTCAACCCGCTGTACGTCAGTCCTGGCCACCGCGTCGGTCCGGAAACCGCGGCCGACCTGGCCCTCGCGCTCTCGACGGGCTACAAGCTCCCAGAGCCGGTTCGACTGGCCGACAGCTACGCCGACGAGGCGAAAGGCGAGTTGGACTAACCGCCTCGAGTCGCGGCGGCATCGTGAACTCAGGAAATAACGGATAGGTGCTTTCTCCGGCCCCATTAGTTATCCGCCAGACGGAATACGTCGGCCGATGGGGAACGTGACGACCTGAGTGCCGGGATCGACGCCATCGTCCACTTCGCGTTCCTGGGTGGCCTTGCCTGGGCGACCGGTCGGCCGTTCCTGTTCCGAGCCTCGGCCCTTCGGCGTCACTGTGAGTTCGGCGACGAGGCCGGGGCTCGAGGCGCGACTTGGATCACTCGACAGAGTGGGGTGGGTCGTCCCGTTCTCGCGTCGTCTCCGTCTCGCCGTCGGTTTCGTCGGTGGTCGCGTCGAGTTCGCTGTCGCGGTCGACTACGACCCCTTCGCCCCCGTCGATTGTGTCCTCGGCGTCGCTTCGCTCGCTCGAGGTCGAACCCGAATCCGAACCCGAATCCGAGTCCGACATCGTCGTCGCCGGCACCCCCGCCACGATCTCGCCCGGCGGAACGTCCCGCGTCACGAGCGAGTTCGCCGCGACGCTTGCACCGGCACCGATCTCGACACCGGGGAGGATGATCGCCCCGGCGCCGATCATCGCCCGCTCGCCGACGACGACCTCCCCCGTTCGATACTCGTGCTGGAGGAATTCGTGACAGAGAATCGTAGCGTCGTAGCCGACGATGGCGTGATCCTCGAGCGTGATGAGGTCGGGCCAGAACACGTCAGGCGTGGCCTCAAGGCCCCACGAGACGCCCTCACCGACCGTGACGCCGAGGCGTCGCATGAGCCAGCGCTTGAGTTTCAGGCTCGGCGAGGTCCGGATCAGCCAGACGACGACGTAGTTGATCGCCACGCGAAGGGGGTGGCGGGCGCTCGTCCAGTGGCCCAGCGAGTTCGTCGGGCCGGGCGTCGGGTGGCGGTGCACGCGGTCGTGTCTGCGTTTCTGATCGTGCTCGCGCCTGGAGGGGTCATCGGTCACTGCCACGGCATTCGTTCCAATCCTACAAGAAACCAACTGAACGGGGAAAAGTCGGGTGTCCCCCGTTACCGCCCCGGTATCGACCCGTTCAAAGCTGCCCGAGTTGAATCTCGTCGTCGCCGACGTGATCGACGTTGCTTGCGTCGAGTTCGTACGTGTCCTCGCTGGCGTCGCCCCAGCCGAGTTTGGACTTGATCGTGTCGGTCATCCCCGGATCGGGGTTCACGTGTGCGGTATCGCCGTGGACGGATTCGACGATCCCGATTCGGTCGCCGTTTTCGTTCACGACTGGCTTTCCTTCGTCGTCGTCCGTGAAGCGTGCGGACATACGACTTCCTCCGCCGCTCAGTCCAATATAACGCGGGCTTGAAACTGCGCGGGGGTGGTACAGAATCGTGTGGTTTTACTTCCCGCGCAGTTCGTCCATGTGGTCGATACGGCGCTGAACCAGATCGGCTTTCCCGATGTCGTGGCGCACGTGCAGGCCTTCTTCGCCGGCGTCGGAGAGCGCGTCCTCGGCGATTTCCTCGGCTTCGGCGATGGTAGCCGCGAGACCGACGACGGCAAAGGACCTCGAGGTCGTGGTGTAGATTCCGTCCTCCCGCTCGTCCACGCTGGCGTAGTAGAGCAGGGCGTCGCCAGCGCTCTCTCGTCGTTCGTCGCCGCTCGAGCCGCTCGAGTCATCCGAGCCCCGCGCTGCGCGCGCCACGCTCTCTTCGTCGACCTGCACCTTCGCTCCCGCCTCGGGATCGGTGGGGTACCCCGCAGGAACCGCGTACTTACAGATCGTGGCTTGCTCGGCGAACTCGAGGTCGGGCAACGGATCTCGGTTTCGGGCCGCGGTGAGCACCTCGAGGAAGTCGGTCTCGAGGACCGGCAGGGTGTTCATCGCCTCGGGGTCACCGAAGCGGGCGTTGAACTCGACGACCTTCGGCCCCTCAGCGGTGAGCATGAACTGACCGTAGAGAATGCCCTTGTAGCCCTCGAGGGCGTCAACGGTCTCCTCGATGATGTCGACGGCATCCTCGTAGTCGGCCGCCGTCATGAACGGCAGTTCGCGCGTGGCGTCCGAATAGCTCCCCATTCCGCCGGTGTTCGGCCCCTCGTCGCCCTCGTAGGCGCGCTTGTGGTCCTGGACCGCCGGAGCCGTGCGGACGTCGCCGTTCGCGACGAACGCCTGGACGGTGAACTCCTCGCCGACGAGTCGCTCCTCGAGGACGAGGCGGTCGTAGTCGGATTCCCGGATGTAGTCCTTGCCCTCCTCGGCGGTCACCTGATCGCCGATGACCTTGACGCCCTTCCCGCCCGTGAGTCCGGCGGGCTTGACCACGAGGTCGCCGTCGTAGCTATCGATGTAGTCGCAGGCGGCCTCGCCGTCGTCGAATGTCTCGAAGTCGGGACAGCCCGTGATGTCGTTTTCCTGCATGAACCGGCGCTGGAAGGCCTTGTCCGTCTCGATTCGGGCCTCGTCCTGGTTCGGCCCGAAGGCGTAGACGCCCGCGTTCTCGAGCGCGTCGGCAACGCCGGCCTGGAGCGGTGCTTCCGGACCGACGACGGCGATGGTCGCGTCGACGGACTGGGCGTACTCGACCACCGCGTCGGGATCGGTCGTCTCGAGCGTCTCGAACCCGCTCGCCAGGTCGGCGATTCCCGGATTTCGGTTCCCCGCGCAGGCGTACAGGTCGGCCTCGCTGTCGGCCAGGGCGCGCGCGATGGCGTGTTCGCGCCCGCCGCCCCCGATCAGCAGTACGTGCTCGCGCATGATCGAAGTCGGTACGCAGGAACCTGTAAAGGTTGTCCTTTCTCGAGATCCGTCTATGCACGAACGTGTCATATAGGGCGAACCGCTCGTCGATTGCGTCCCGGGTCGACCGACTCGTCGAGCGGTCAGACTCGAGTCGGATGGATCAATGATTATAGGCATCCGCTCGAAACCCAGTCTCAATGCAACAGTACCTCGACCTCGTCGGTTCGGTGCTCTCGGAAGGGGCGTACAAACCCAACCGAACCGGCGTCGACACCATCTCCTCGTTCAGCCAGCACTACGAGATCGACCTCCAGCGAGGCTACCCGCTCCTGACGACCAAGCAGATGGACGGCTACCGCTGGAACTCGATGATCCACGAGATGTGCTGGTACCTCTCCGGCGAGGAGCACATCCGCGACCTGCGCGAGGAGACGAAGATATGGGACGCCTGGGCCGACGACGAGGGCCAACTCGACACGGCCTACGGTCGCTTCTGGCGCCGATTTCCGATTCCCGACGACGAGAGCCGGCTCGAGGGCGAGTCCTGGGCTGACGCCGCCCCCGACGACGCCGATAGCGGAGAGCCCGCCGGAAGCCAGTGGGTCACTCAAGAGGCCGACGGCCGCCAGACGTTCGACCAGCTCCAGTACGTGATCGACCAGCTCTCCGATAATCCGAACTCCCGTCGACTGGTCGTCAACGCCTGGCACCCCGCGAACGCCGCCGTCTCGACCCTCCCGCCCTGTCACTACTCCTTCGTCTTCAACGTCCAGGGCGACCGACTCAACTGCCACCTCACCCAGCGCTCGGGCGACGTGGCCCTCGGCATCCCGTTCAACATCGCGGCCTACGCCCTCCTGACGAAACTCGTCGCCCAGCAGACGGGCCTCGAGGCGGGCACCTTCGGCCACACCATCGTCGACGCCCACGTCTACTGTGGGACCGGCGACCGCGGTCGATGGTACGCGAACAATCTCGAGGCCCTGCAGGACCACCTGGCCGAGGTCGACCCCCGAGAGGACCGCGCAGCCTACGCCGACGTGCGCGAGTGGCTCCTCAAGGAAGCCCCGGACGAAGCCGAGGGCGAGGAACGGTACGATCACGTCCCCAACCTGCTCCGGCAGTGTACGCGCGAGCCGCTCGAGCGCCCGCAACTGAAACTCGCGGACGTGACGATCGACGACCTCTCGGCCGACGACATCGAGCTGGTCGACTACGAGTCACACGACGGACTTCGGTTCGCGGTCGCCGAATGACGGGTTCGTCGCCCGATTCTGACTCGGCCCTCGAGACCGACCTCGAACTCGTGGGAATCGTCGCCGTGGCCGAGAACGGGATCATCGGCCGCGAGGGCGAGATGCCCTGGCACGTCCCCGAGGACCTGGAGCACTTCAAGCGCCGGACCACGGGCCACCCGGTCATCATGGGTCGGGTGACCTACGAGGGAATCCTCGAGGGACTGGGCGAGCCCCTGCCGGGGCGAACCTCCATCGTCCTCACGAGCCGGGACCTCGAGACGCCCGAAAACGTCGTCGTCGCCCACGACCTCGAGGCTGCTTTCGAGGCGGCCGAGCGCGCGGCCGAAGACCGCCACGACGGCACCGATCGTGCGTTCGTCGCAGGGGGCGCAACAGTCTACGAGCAGTTCCTGCCCGCGATAAATCGACTCGTCGTCACCGAGATTCGGGACCGACCCCAGGGTGACACCGCCTTTCCGGAGTGGGACCGCGAGGCATGGACTGAGGTCGACCGCGACGACCGTGACGGCTTCTCGTTCCTCGAGTACGTCAGAACGGCGTGAACGTCCGCAGTTCGTCGAGAACGTCCGAATCTTGACGACACCATCGTGCTCATCGTGCAAACACTCGTCTAGCGATCGAGCACGATTGAGCGACCTGACCGACTAATTGTCGGTAGATCGAGCGTTGCTCGACCATGTTCGGCAACATTTGCGCCGGAAGACCGATAGGTTCACACCTGCCCATTTCCTCAGTTTATACAATATCGATGACGAACGATTCCACAGCCGATCCGTTCGGGGCGATTCGCGAACTCGAGCGAGACGGCGAAACGTACAAATTTGCCGACCTCACCGTGCTCGAAGAGGAAGGGCTCTGTGACCTCTCGAGTCTGCCCGTCAGCATTCGCGTGCTGCTCGAGTCGGTGCTTCGCAACGTCGACGGCGAAATGGTTACCGAAGACGACGTCCGAAACGCCGCGTCCTGGCAACCCGACGTGCCCGACGCCGAGGTGCCATTCAGTCCCTCGCGAGTCGTCCTGCAGGACCTGACCGGCGTCCCCGCCGTAGTCGACCTCGCTGCCCTGCGCTCCGCGGCGGACCGTGCAGGCGAGGACCCCACCATCGTCGAACCCGACGTCCCCTGCGACCTCGTGATCGACCACAGTGTCCAGGTCGACTACTTCGGGAGCGAAGACGCCTACGAGCAGAACGTCGAGCTCGAGTACGAGCGCAACGAAGAGCGCTACCGCGCGATCAAGTGGGCCGAACAGGCCTTCGACGACTTCAACGTCGTGCCGCCGGGAACCGGCATCGTCCACCAGGTCAACCTCGAGTACCTGGGTCAGGTCGTCCACGACCGCGAGGTCGACGGCGAGCAGTGGCTCCTGCCCGACACCCTCGTCGGCACGGACAGCCACACGCCCATGATCGGCGGCATCGGCGTCGTCGGCTGGGGCGTCGGCGGTATCGAGGCCGAAGCCGCGTTGCTCGGTCAGCCGATCACGATGACCCTGCCCGACGTCGTCGGCGTCCGCCTCTCCGGTGAACTCCCCGAGGGCGCGACCGCGACCGACCTCGTGCTCCACATCACCGAGAAGCTCCGTCAAGTCGGCGTTGTCGACAAGTTCGTCGAGTTCTTCGGTCCCGGCGTCTCCCAGCTCTCGGTCGCCGACCGCGCGACCATCTCGAACATGGCGCCCGAACAGGGTTCGACCATCTCCATGTTCCCCGTCGACGAGAAGACGCTAGACTACCTCGAGCTCACCGGTCGCGACGACGAGCACATCGCGTTGGTGAAGGAGTACCTCGAGGCCCAGGGTCTCTTCGGCGATCAGGACCCTGAGTTCACCGAGGTCGTCGAGTTCGATCTTGGTGAAGTGGAACCCAGCCTCGCGGGTCACAAGAAGCCCCACGCCCGCATCCCGATGGGCGACCTCGACGAGCACTTCCCGACGTTGCTCGAGGAAGAGGGAGTGATTGATTCGGGAGCAGCCGAAAGCGACGGCGGCCTCGTCTCCAAAAAACAACCCGACCTCGAGGAGAAGGTCCCCGTCACTCTCGAGGACGGCACCGAGGTCGAGATCGGCCACGGCTCCGTGCTCGTGAGCGCCATTACGAGTTGTACGAATACCTCGAACCCCTCCGTGATGGTCGCCGCGGGCCTGCTCGCACGCAACGCCGTCGAGGCCGGCCTCGACGTGCCCGAGTACGTCAAGACGAGCCTCGCACCCGGCAGCAAGGTCGTCACCGAGTACCTCGAGCAGGCCGACCTGCTAGACGACCTCGAGGAGCTGGGCTACCACGTCGTCGGCTACGGCTGTACCACCTGCATCGGCAACGCTGGCCCGCTCGCCGAACCCATCGAGGCCGCCATCGACGAGTACGACCTCTGGACGACCAGCGTCCTCTCCGGGAACCGCAACTTCGAGGCCCGTATTCACCCGAAGATCCGCGCGAACTACCTCGCCAGTCCGCCGCTCGTGGTTGCCTACGGGCTCGCCGGTAAGATGGACATCGACCTCGAGACCGAACCCATCGGCACGAACGCCGAGGGCGAGGAGATCTACCTCGAGGACGTCTGGCCGGACCCGGAGGAGATCCGACAGACGATCCACGACAGCGTCTCCCCCGAGATGTTCGAGTCGAAGTACGCGAGCATCTTCGAGGGCGACGAGCGCTGGGAAGCCCTCGAGGCCCCCACGGGCGACGTCTACGAGTGGGACAGCGACTCGACGTACATCCGCGAGCCGCCGTTCTTCAAGGACTTCCCGCTCGAGGAACCGGGCGTCGAGGACATCGAGGGTGCGCGTGGGCTCATGATGCTCGGCGACACCGTGACGACCGACCACATCAGCCCCGCGGGGCCGTTCAGCGAGGCCCTCCCCGCAGGCCGATGGCTGGCCGCCCAGGGCGTCGAACCCTACGAGTTCAACACTTACGGCTCCCGCCGCGGCAACCACGAAGTCATGATGCGCGGCACCTTCGCGAACGTCCGCATCCAGAACGAGATGCTCGACGGCAAGGAGGGCGGCTACACCATCCACCACCCCACCGGCGAAGAGGTGACCGTCTTCGAGGCCTCCGAGCGCTACCGCGAGGAGGACACTCCGCTCGTCGTGATGGCCGGGATCGAACTCGGCACCGGCTCGAGCCGCGACTGGGCCGCCAAAGGCACTGACCTCCTGGGCATCCGCGCAACCATCGGCGAGAGCTACGAGCGAATTTACCGCGACAACCTCATCGGCATGGGCGTCCTGCCGCTCCAGTTCGAGGAGGGCGAGGGCTGGAAGGAACTCGGCCTCGACGGCTCGGAGTACTTCGAGATCCGCGGGCTGGAGGACGGTCTCGAACCCAACCAGGAACTCACAGTGATCGCCGAAGCAGAAAACGGCGAGACGACTGAGTTCACCGTGACCGCGCAGGTCAGTACGCCCGCTGCAGTGAAGTACATCGAGAACGGCGGCGTGCTCCACCTCGTGCTGCGTCGTCTACTGACGGAGTAGATCCGCGGCTCGAGGCTCGAGAATGTGTCGCTCGGCAATGTAACCGTTTTCCGACCTGTTGGATTCTCTGAGAAGTGAGATGAAGTGTCTGCTGAATATAGTGCTCTGTAGGATCGCTAGACGACGCTGTGATTAGCCTAATATCATCGGAGAACAGTCAACACTTGGCTAGTATCTGGAA
The DNA here is from genome assembly GCF_024204665.1 of Natronosalvus rutilus. Lineage (NCBI taxonomy): Archaea > Methanobacteriati > Methanobacteriota > Halobacteria > Halobacteriales > Natrialbaceae > Natronosalvus > Natronosalvus rutilus. The sequence continues at coordinate 2,920,840 of NZ_CP100355.1, forward strand.
TCCACCACAGTCTCTTGATTTTGCAGGAACCTGTTCATCCAGCCATTAGCATCCGGGAAATTTCACCCATATCATATCGCAACTAACCACATTCAATTGATCCAAAGCCGGCGCAGCCTAGTGATCCTACAGAGCAGAATATAGAGGATGGATGCAGCAGACACTCTGAGGAAAAGTACCGATTGGAGCGTCCAACATGGCTACGTTTCCTCCATTACGGTACGCTCAGAATGGGGTCAAGTCGATAGACCTCGGTGTCGTATCCGACGTACCAACCGTCATCGTCCTCTCGAGTTTCCCCGAGTATATCACGAATCTCCTGATACTGGTCGGGCGGGATGTAGTATTTCGTGATTCGATTCCTCCAGCTCGGGACGCCCTCGATCTCGTGGCTACAGCCGGCGATTGTGAGTACTTCGCCGAGATGCTCGTGCTCGTCATGTTCCTCTCCGACGGCGTCGATCACGACTGCGTCGTCGGGAACGGAGTCGACGGCGTAAATCTCGATCACTGCGGACCTGGGATCGGACTCGTCGCCGCGGTCGCCGAGGCGTAACGGGAGGGGACTCGCTCCGAGGGAGAGTCCGTAAACATCGCCCTGGTACGTTACGTACCATCTTGGTCCAAGATGTTTGGATTCGATCGATTCGTACTCGTTGAGCGATGCCTTGACGTCCGCGTACCTGTCTCCGTTTCCGAGTTCTACACTTCCCGTCTGCTTCATTTCCCCTTCTTCGTCGTACTCGCTGATCCGCTCCTCGGCCTCCGAACGGGTCTCCCCCGCATGCTCCATTTCGGCCTCGACGACATCGTACTTGAGGATGCCCGCTTCCTCGATATCGATAACGGAGGCGTCGTCGGGAACCGCTACGGGGACGCCGACGACGAGTACACCGAACTCGCCTTTGAAGCGCTCGCAATCGAGGTCGGCCTCCTGGTACGAGCCGTCGTCCGTTCTTTCGAGGCTGCCGAGGCAGCCCGCTGATCCGAGAAGAATACTCGTACTGCTCGTAGCAAGGAGGTCGCGACGCTTCATAAGGTATCATCTCTTTGATTAACAGAACGACATAAATAGTTATTCCAGAGTCGAAGAGAGATTTGAGCAATCCCGTTTGTCCTCTCCATCGCCTCTACTAACGTTCACCGTATCTGGTAGAACGTCGCTTACCGCATGCCGTATAGGCGTTATGGGGCTTGTTTAGACGCGTGAGATCAGTGGTATCAGAGTCTCACAGCTTGCTCGATGTTTCTGACGGCAGCCTTTAGGACGAGCTCTCTGAACTGTCCAAACCACGTTCTCGCCCGTAACGTCTCGCCGAACCGATGCTTCAGTGCGAAGAATATCGCTTCGACGATTGACCGCCGATGGTAGACGTTCTCGTCGTGGCGAGCGTTATGGGCTTTGTCGAGTGCGTAGAACTCTCGATGTTTGATCACTGGTCGGATACCAGCGTCTCTGAGTTCGTGCCTCAGCGCGTCCCAGTCGTAGCTTTTGTCGGCGGTGATGGTGGTCAGCTTGGTGAGATTTCTTGTGAGCACCTGTCGTCCAACTTGTGTATCGTGCGGCTGTTTCATCGAGCAATGGATATCGAGGATGACGCTGGTATCGCAATCGACGAGTGCTGTCGTCTTGATATCGTCAAAGTTGTAGCCGACACGGAGAACGTAGTGACGGCTGGCCTGATGGCGTTTGAAGCCGGTTGCATCGATCGCCTGAACGTCGCCGAGGTCGTGCAGTGAGACGGACAGCCGCAGCAACACGCGCCAGATCCGCATCTTGAGATCCTGTTTCCGCGTACAGACGGTCGTGAAATCCGGTAGCTGATCCACAGAAAGTCCGAGTTTCGCGGCGATTCCGGGCATCTCATGCAGAATGTCGAGCAACCGACGGTAGGGCTGGTTCAGGTACTCTCGGAGACAGTGGATCGAGATAATCACCCAGTCAGCGTAGCCGCCGTCACCCTTCTTGATCGCCGGCGCTGGCTTGCCGATGACAGCGTTCTGGGACAAATCGATGCATCGGTCGGTGAAGCGGGCAAGTCGAGACGGCATACTCGCCGCTTCCTCGCTCAACTCCACATAATCCCGGTCGAGACGTCAACTGAGCGGCGTCTAAACACGGCCGGCGTTATGTATTCAGCAGCCTTCCCGAAACTCGTCACCGAACGAGGGATTCAACGAGGCCGTTTTCCGGTATTCATTCTTGCTGGCTCGGTAGCCACGGACTCGAGGCGTACGCCGCGCTTTTACAGCGCCCGCACGTAGACGACGTCAATGAGCACACCCACCGAGCGCAACCGCCTCGAGGACGCGGCCAGTCCCTACCTGCGCCAGCACGCGGACAACCCCGTCAACTGGCAGCCGTGGGACGAGCAGGCCCTCGAGACGGCCAAAGAGCACGACGTGCCGATCTTCCTCTCGATCGGCTACTCGGCGTGTCACTGGTGTCACGTCATGGCCGACGAGAGCTTCCAGGACGACGGCGTCGCCGAGTTGCTCAACGAACACTTCGTCCCGATCAAGGTCGACCGCGAGGAACGCCCGGACGTCGACAGCATCTACATGACCGTCTGCCAGCAGGTCACCGGCCGCGGCGGGTGGCCGCTGTCGGCGTGGCTCACCCCCGACGGCCGCCCGTTCTACGTCGGGACCTACTTCCCGAAGGAACCTCAGCGCGGGATGCCGGGCTTCCGGGACCTCCTCGAGAATATCGCCCACTCGTGGGAGGTCGACCGCGAGGAGATGGAGAATCGGGCCGACCAGTGGACGGCCGCGGCGAGCGACCAGCTCGAGGCCACGCCCTCGCCCCCGGAGGGGGTCGAGACGCCGGGCAGCGAGTTGCTCGAGTCGGCCGCGGGGACGGCCCTCCGCGGCGTCGACGAACGACACGGCGGCTGGGGCTCGAGCGGCCCGAAGTTCCCACAACCGGCGCGGCTCCACCTGCTGCTTCGGGCGGCCGACCGCACGGGCCGGAGACGGTATCTCGAGGCGGCGGTCAGGACCCTCGACGCGATGGCGGGCGGTGGGCTGTACGATCACGTCGGCGACGGCTTCCACCGCTACTGCGTCGACCGGGACTGGACGGTGCCCCACTTTGAGAAGATGCTCTACGACAACGCCGAGTTGACGCGTGCCTACCTGGCGGCCTACCAGGCCGTCGGCGACGAGCGCTACGCCGACGTGGCCCGGCGGACCCTCGCGTTCGTTGAGCGCGAACTGACCCACGAGGACGGGGGCTTCTTCAGCACGCTCGACGCCCAGAGCGAGACCGAGGCCGGCGAGCGCGAAGAGGGCGCGTTCTACGTCTGGACGCCCGACGAGATTCGGGATGCACTCTCGGACCTGGACCCTCGAGACGAAACCGGCGCCAATCTCGACGACGAACCGCTCGCCGACCTGGTCTGTGACCGGTACGGCGTGACGTCCAGCGGTAACTTCGAGGGGAAAACCGTGCTCACGATTTCGGCCTCGCGATCGGACCTGGCCGACGAGTACGACCTTGAGCCGTCGACGGTCGACGCGGTGCTCGAGGCTGCCCGCGATCGGTCGTTCGAGGCTCGCGAGGAGCGCCCGCGGCCGAACCGGGACGAGAAGGTGCTCGCCGGCTGGAACGGCCTGATGATCGCCGCGTTCGCGGAGGCGGCGATCGTGCTCGGTGACGACGCCTACGCCGAGACAGCCATCGGGGCGCTGGCGTTCGTTCGCGAGCATCTATGGAACGCCGACGACGGCACCCTCTCCCGGCGGTACGAGGACGGCGAAGTCGGCATCGACGGCTACCTCGAGGACTACGCCTTCCTCGCTCGCGCGGCCCTCACGTGTTACGAGGCGACGGGCGACCTCGAACACCTCTCGTTCGCCCTCGAGCTGGCTCGAACGATCGAGTCCGAGTTCTGGGACCAAGACCCTGAGACGCTGTACTTCACCCCCTCGAGCGGGGAGTCGCTGGTCGCGCGTCCGCAGGAACTCACCGACGCCTCGACGCCCTCGTCGACGGGGGTCGCCGTCGAGACGCTGCTCGCGCTCGAGCACGTTGCGGACGAGTCGTTCGGTGACGTCGCGGAAGCGGTCCTCGAGACCCACACCAGCCGGGTGCGCTCGAGCCCACTCGAGTACACCTCGATCGTGCTCGCGGCTGATCGGCTCACAACCGGCTCACTCGAGTTGACGGTTGCCGCGGACGAGGTTCCGCGGGACTGGCGGAACGAAATCGGGTCGACGTTCCTCCCGGACCGCCTGCTCACCAGGCGGCCGCCGACTAACGACGGACTCGAGGCCTGGCTCGACGCCCTGGACCTCTCGGAGGCGCCATCGATTTGGGATGGGCGCGAGGAGAGAGACGGCGAACCGACGCTCTACGCCTGCCGCCAGCGGACCTGCTCGCCGCCCAGCCACGACGTCGGCGAGGCGCTCGAGTGGCTGCTAGGAGATTCCGGAACTGACTGACGTCGCGACTCGGGTTCGGAGGGTGGTCAGTCGTCCTCGTCGCTCGATTACCACTTTCTTCATTTTCGTTCGCCCGATTACCCTCACGATATCTTATGATTTGTATATAAAAGACGAACATTTTCACACGTGTGTCTATAACTACTATTTTTGGTGGTCGAATGTTCACAAAGTATTTACCGTCCGACCAGCGACTCCCGGACGAACGCCCACATGACACTGACTACTCTCGCGGCAAACTGGATCAGGCGAACCTGGGACCGTCATCGCCAGTCGTCTCTCTACCACGAGTGCCGTCGATGCGGGACGTCACTGAGCCAACCCCAACACTCCTGCCCACAATGCGGGTCGGGTGAAGTCGCTGCGATCTCTTTGCGGTAGGCTGTCTCGTGACCTTCTGGTAGCGTTTCAGACCGTCTCGTGTCTATCTGGTACGTCTCAGGCCGTCTCGAGTATACCTTCGATCTGTTCTGCGAGGTACACCGACGGGGGGAGCGACTCGCTCTCGACGAACCGGGTAACTTCGGTCCCGTCGTCGTCGAGCACGACGACCGACGGAATGTACTCGACGTCGTAGTCGTCGACCTTCGGACCCTGCTTGTCCGTGTCGACGGCGAGTTCCTCGATCCGGTCGTCCGGAATGTCGGCGGCCTCAAGCGCCGCCGCGAAGTCCGGCAGGAGCGCACGGCAGTCCTTACACCAGTCGCCGCCCCAGACGAGGTACGTCAGGTCGTCGCGGTGGGCTGCGAGCGTGGAAACGGTGTCCTCGTAGGCGGCGCTGTCCCAGGTCGGGTTCGGTCGCATCGTCTCGAGCGTCACGTAATCTAGTTTCGACGCGAACGGCTTAACGGATTGGTTCGTGGCATCCCATCCTATTTCGTCACCGGCACGTCCTGCCGGGGTCCGCCACGCGTTTACCGCTCGAGTCCCTATCGATGGGCAATGAAAGGCAGTATCCTGGACACGATCGGGTCACCGCTGGTCCAGGTCGACTCGCCCGAGGGGGCGACGGTCGCCGCCAAAATCGAGTCGTTCAACCCCGGCGGATCGGCCAAGGACCGCCCCGCGCTGGCGATGGTCCGTGCCGCCGAGCGCGACGGACGACTCGAGCCGGGCGACCGCATCGTCGAACCGACCAGCGGCAACACGGGAATCGGTCTCGCGCTCGTCGCGGCGGCCCGCGACTACGATCTCACGATCGTGATGCCCGCCTCGAAGTCCGAGGAACGACGCCGGATCATGGCCGCCTACGGGGCCGACCTTGAACTCGTCGACGGCGACATGACCGACGCTCGCGAGCGTGCCGACGAACTTGAGGCCGACGGCGCCGTTCAGCTTGGACAGTTCGAGAACACGGCGAACCCCGAGGCTCACTATCGGACGACCGGCGAGGAGATCGTCGACCAGGTCGGCGAGCGCGAGGTCGACGTCTTCGTCGCCGGCGTCGGCACCGGCGGGACGCTCTCGGGCGTCGGCCGTCGGCTCCGCGAGGAGTTCCCTGACGTGGACATCGTCGCGGTCGAACCCGAGCGCAACCCCGTGCTCTCGATGGGCGTCCCTGGAAAAGACGAGTTCCAGGGCATGGGTCCCGGCTTCGTCAGCGACAACCTCGACACCGACCTGATCGATCGGGTCGAGACCGTCGCGCTCGAGGACGCCGAGGACGAGTGTCGTCGCCTCGCCCGCGAGGAGGGGATCCTCGTCGGTCAGTCGAGCGGCGCGACGAGTCTGGTCTCACAGAAAGTGGCTCGCGAGGTGGCCGATCCCGACCTCGAGTGTCCGGAACTCCCCGATGCGTTCGACGGCCCCCTCACGCCGGCGACGCAGACCCGGACCGACGGCGGCCAGACGGAGGACGACTGTCCGCTGGTCGTCACCGTCTTCTGGGACAGCGGGGAACGATATCTCTCGACGGGCCTGTTCGACTGACGGTTCCGATTTCCTTCTGAATTAGCGGCCTGCAGGCCACTGCACGCGTTTTTCTCGTTCACACTCGAGGCGTCCGTCTCGACGGGCGACTTACGTGTCGATGTGGTGGACCGCGTCCGGGGACAGGAGTCGACCGGTGGGTAGTTCGACCCATCCGTTCGCCAGTAGTCGAACGTCCCCCTCATGCAGGATCGTTTCCTGCTCAAGATCGGCGTACACGACCGCATCCTGGTACTCCCGTCCGAGACCGTCGACGAGTTCCTTCCACGCTGGCTCTGTCGAAATGACCATGGTGCGTGTTTCTCGAGGAGAGTAGTGAATGCTCGGCCGTGTGTGCCTCTGCGACGGACCGACGAACCGCTGAACTGCTGAATTGCTGAATTTATGAAGCGACGAATCAACGAACCGCCAGAGTCCGCTCGAGGGACGACGAATTTCGAGGAAGGACGACGGGGACTCGAGCGACGGCGAAACCCGAACTACGGCGAAAATTCGGACTCGGTGAGCCGTACGATCAGCGTCTCCTCGACGTCCCTGAGGTCGTACGTGGGCGTCTCGCCGTCCGTCCGACGGACGTAGAGCGGTTCGACGAGTTTCGGCGGGCCGACTGGTTCGACACCGTCGCCGGCCTGAACCAACGCCTGTGCAGGCCCGGTCCTCGAGTCGGCGTCGGTCGCCTGTTCGTCTCCCCCGTTTTCGGATTCGTCGTTTCGTGTGTCGGCCGCCAACTGCCGGCCGTCGGGCTCCCTGGCGTCGTCACTCTGGTTCTCGAGCCCCGGCGCTTCGGGTCGCTCGACCCCGAAGATTTTCAGATGCTCGCCGGTCTCCGCGGGTTCGAGGTCGCCGTTTCGAAGGGCGACGGCCAGGTCCCGCGAGAGCCACTCCTCGTCGCTCACGCTCGGCTCTTGGATCAGGACCTCGTCGACGAACCGGACGAGGTACCACTGGAGGTCGTTACACAGGGAGACGGCGGCCCCGAGGCTGACCGTCCGAACCGCCAGCGAGTTCTCGAACGGGCGATCCAGGTCGTACGTGGACAGGGCCTCCCGAGACGTCTCTCGAGAAAGGAGCTCGTACTGGAGCGAGACGTCGGGCGAGCCGACGAGGCAGACGCGCGTCACTGTTCGTTCGTTGGTACTGTCGTGCGTCCGGGTAATGTGGGTTTCGTCTCGACACCTACATTCACTGTCTCGTCTCGAGTGATGCGTAATTCGACGCCGTCACAACTACTTTAATCAATGGGGATAATCACGAGATATGACCGATTCTGTTCGATCGGACTTTCCGATCCTCGAGCGCGATGTCGACGGCCAGGACCTCGTCTATCTCGACAACGCAGCGACGACCCAGACGCCGCGGCAGGTTTACGATGTCTTCGAGGAGTACTTCTCGACGTACAACGCGAACGTTCACCGCGGGATTCACACACTGAGCCACGAGGCCTCGATCGCTTACGAACAGGCCCACGACCGACTCGCAGCGTTCGTCGGCGCCAGCGGCGGGCGCGAAGAACTCATCTTCACGAAGGGGGCGACCGAGAGCATCAACCTCGTCGCCTACGGCCTGGGGCTCAACGAACTGGGCCCTGGCGACCAGGTCGTGACGACGGAGATGGAACACCACGCCTCGGTCGTGACCTGGCAGCAGGTCGCGAAGAAGACGGGCGCCGACATCGACTTCGTCCGGGTGACCGACGACGGCCACCTCGACCTCGAGCACGCGAGAGAACTCATCGGTCCGGACACCGCGGTCGTCTCGGTCGTCCACGTCTCGAACGTCCTCGGGACGATCAACCCCGTCAAGACCATCGCCGAGATGGCCCACGAGCACAACGCCTACGTCGTCGTCGATGGCGCCCAGTCCGCACCGAACCGACCCATCGACGTCGAGGCGATGGGCGCGGACTTCTTCGCCTTCTCGGGCCACAAGATGGCCGGGCCGACCGGTATCGGTGGGCTCTATGGCAAGCGAGAAATTCTCGAGGAGATGGAACCGTTCCTCTTCGGCGGCGAGATGATCCGCCACGTCACCTTCGAACGCTCGACCTGGAACGAACTCCCCTGGAAGTTCGAGGCGGGCACCCCGCCCATCGCGGAGGGAATCGCGCTCGCGGCCGCGGCGGACTACCTCGAGGAGATCGGCATGGACGCGATTGCGGCCCACGAGAACGAGCTCGCCCAGTACGCTCTCGAGCGACTCGAGGCGCGCGAGGATGTGACGACCTACGGGCCGCCCGCGGGCGAGGAGCGATCCGGACTGGTCGCGTTCAACGTCGACGGCGTCCACGGCCATGACCTCTCCTCGCTCCTGAACGACCGCGGGATCGCCGTCCGGGCGGGCGACCACTGCACCCAGCCACTGCACGACGCTCTCGACATTCCTGGCTCCGTCCGAGCGTCGTTCTACGTCTACAACACGCGCGAGGAGGTCGACGCCCTGCTCGAAGCAATCGACGACGCCCGCGCGAAGCTGGACGCCTACCTGCGGTCCGATCGGTACCACGACGTCCTCTACGATCACCACTGCGACCCCCGGAACGCGGGCGGCCTCGAGAACCCCGACCTCGTCAAGTCCTCCGAGGAGACCTCCTGTGGCGACGACGGGGAGTTCCACGTCGATGTCGCTCCCGACGGTACCATCGAGGCCATCGCCTTCGAGAGCGAGAGTTGCGCCGTCAGCAGCGCCGTCGCGAGCATCCTCTCGACGGAACTCGAGGGGATGACCGTCGAGGAGGTCGCCGCCATCGACGGTCTGATCGCGGGCCGATTCGAGGGCCAGTACCCGGCGCTCAGGCGCGATTGCGTTGAGGGGCCCGAGGACGTGATCCGCATCGCGGCCCAGGACTACCTCGAGCGCGCTGGGGCCGACTGATCGGTACGAACGACCGCGTTGACCTCGTCGCCTCACCTCGACAACATCGACCAGCGAGCCGCTGGAACAGACTCGAGCGAGTGACGTGAGGCTTAACCGGTCGCGGTCCGAAGGAGACTACCAATGACCACCGTGACCCTCCTCGGGACGCGCCTCGCCGACCCCGGCACCGAGTTCGTCTACGAGGGCGAGGCCGACGGCTGTACCGGCTGTCCCTACCGGAGCCAGTGTCTCAACCTCGAGGTCGGCCGCCGCTACCAAGTCACCGACGTCCGCGAGAACGCCCAGACGCTCGAGTGTGCGATGCACGACGATGGCGTCCGCGCCGTCGAGGTCGAACCGGCGACTGTCACAGCGAACGTCCCCTCGAAGGGCGCGTTCAGCGGGAGCAAGGCGAGCCTGAGCGGCCCCTGTCCGTACATCGACTGTCCGAGCCACGCCCTCTGTGAGCCCGACGGCGTCGAGTTCGATCGCGAGTACCGGATCCAGCAACTGCTCGGCGACCCGCCACACGAGGTCTGTCACCTGAATCGCTCGCTCGAGCAAGTCGAACTCGATCCGGCGGAGTAGCCGACTCGGGTCCGTAGCCCTTACCGATTCTGTCGCGTTCGTCCCCGAAACAACGGTGAAATCGTTCTTTGACCTTCCAGAGAGCACTTATCGTCTCCGGTGAGAGTATCGCGTATGGACCCCTCCAGACGAACGATTCTTCGCTCGGGCGCACTCGGTGTCGGGTTCGTCGTCGCCGGCTGTCTCGACGCCAGTCCGACCGGCTCGAGCCCCGGCGAGGACGGTAAGGACGACCCGAACGACGGTGACGGGGCGAACGGCACTGACAGTACCAACGGCACCGACGACTCGAAAAACAACGACGGTACTGGTTCGAGCCCCAAAATCACTGACGTCGAGACCATCGACCTCGACCCCAGAACCGACGAACTGCTGTGGGCCTCGGACGGGATCGGCACGGTCGCGCTAATCACCGACGCCGACGTCCTTGAGCGACTGGACGCCGTCGCGACAAACCGATCCGCCGAAACCGTGGACCCCTTCCTCGAGGAGACCGACTTCGAGACGGAGGTGCTCGTACTCGTCGAATCCGGTGGCCCGACGGTCTGCCACGACAGCATCGAGGTCAGCGACGTGACCTTCGACGCCCAGGAGAGCGCGATCACGGCGACGGCGACGGTCGTCGACTCGAGCGAGGGCAGCTGTGGAGAGGCGCTGGCCTACCCGTCCTCCCTCACGCGCGTCTCGTTCGAGGACCGGATGTGGCTCCACAACGCCGTCGTCACGCTCACCGACGGCTGGGGGAACACCGAGACCGTCGAGGCCGCTCACGAGCGGGTCATCGATCCGTCGGAACTCGAGGGCGGCGTCGAACCGGACGGCGACCCCACGGCGATTCCGGAAGCCCTCGAGTGTTCGGACGACGAATTCCAGCGGCTCGCGGCCGCACAGTCGGTACGCTGGGGCGACGCCGACGCGTTCGCCATGCGCGTGGACCCGCTCGAGGTCACTCGCGGCGAGTCGGTGTCGATCACGATGCGAAACCTCACCAGCGTCGAGCAGGGCACCGGCAACGACCGGAAGTTCTCGCTCGAGGTTCGGACCGAAGCCGGTTGGCAAGAGGTCCGGGGCCACCGGTCCGAACACGGCATCGGATACACGGACGAGGGCATCATCCACCGGCCCGGCGAGGGCTTCGACTGGGAGATTGAACTCACTGAGGCGGCCGTCCAGGAGCTGTACTCGGGGCTCGAGGTCTGTCCAGGGATCCCGGCCGGCCGGTACCGATTCGTCTACTGGCCGCTTGACCTGGCGGTGGCGTTCGACGTGCTCGAGTGATCGGCCTCTAGTTGGAAAAGAGCTATCGGTCGAATTCGTTCTCGAGACGCTGTCAGTCACGTACTCGTGGAATAGCATCTTTGTCGGCGCCACCTTTGGGTAGATTGGATTCACATGAGCGACCCGAACACCCGACGGCGTTTTCTGCGCCACCTCGGAGCGGGCAGCGCCCTGACCGCAGCCCTGGCCGGCGAGGTCAGTGGGGCGGTCGGCAATCGATTCCAGGACGAGGGAGACGGTGATGGAACGGAGGACGAAGGCGAAGGCGAAGACGATGGAGACGGCGACGAACGGGACGAAACCGACGGCGAAGACGACTCGAGCGACGACCCCGCCGTGACGCAGGTCGTCGCCGGTCCCGACGGCGCCTGGCGGTTCGAACCCGAGGACTTCGACATCGGTCTCGGGGAGGCGGTCGAGTGGACGTTCGCCAGCGCGGGCCACAACGTCTCCTCCCTTCCCGGGGCGTCGGACCGAAATCGAAACCCGCCGAATGCGGAGCCGTTCGCCTCCTACGAGGACGACGCCCACTTTTCGGTCGCTCAGGAGGGGAGCACGTTCCGCCACGTCTTCACCACCCCCGGCGAGTACGAGTACGTCTGCGTCCCCCACGAAAACACGATGGTCGGTACCGTCGAGGTCGATGCCTGCGCGGACGAAACGGTCGTCGTCGCCCCCGACGGCAACCGTCGATTCGAACCCGACGCGCTCGAAGTCGGACTCGGGGACACGGTGGAGTGGCAGTTCGAGGAAGAGGGGCACAACGTGACTGCGCACCCGGAGGCTTCCGACAATACGTCGGTGCCGGAAGGGGCCGAGCCGTTCGCCTCCTACGAACTATTGAGCGGCGAGGGCGAGGATGATAGAGGAGGCGAAGACGAGGCTGAAGGGGACGAAGAGGACGAGGGCTCCGAGGTCGACCACGAGGCCACCCGCGAGGCCGACGAAACGTTCGCTCATGCGTTCGAGACCCCCGGGACGTACGAGTACGTCTGCGCAATCCACGACAAGGAAATGGTCGGTACCGTCGAGGTCCTGGACGAGCCGGACGTGACCGTCACCGTCGCGCCGGACGGTGATCTCGCGTTCGATCCGGCATCGCTCTCGCTCGAGGTCGGCGATGTCGTCCGCTGGACGTTCGAGGAGGAGGGACACAACGTTAGCGCCCACCCGGAGGCGTCCGCCAACGCGTCGGTGCCTGAGGGGGCCGAGCCGTTCGCCTCCTACGACCTCTCGTCCGGTGCGGACGAAAACGGAGATGGAGAGGGCGAAACCGACGAAATCGATCACGAGGCCACCCGCGAGAGCGTGGATACCTACGACCATCGGTTCGTCGCCGTCGGGCAGTACGAGTACGTCTGTGCGATCCACGACGAGGAGATGGTCGGCGCGGTCGAGGTCGAACGGTGTAGTGACGGGGACGACGAGTCGAACGAAGAGACCGACGACTAACCGTTTTCTCGGTCTCGAGCGACGGTTCGTTCCAATCTCGAGGGGTCAGGAGCCGGTCAATCCGCACGATTCTCTATTGGAGTGATCGGTAGACGTTTTATCGAGCGGGGAACGATACGGCAGGATTATGTTAGCTATATCGCCACCTGTGGTGTGCGTGTTTCTGTCATGCAGAGGCAATCAACGAGCGGCGAGGACGAGCGGTCGGGCGAGACCGGGCGACGACGACGGCAGTTGCTCGACCGGCGAAAGTTCATGATGGCATCGGGCGCGCTCGCCGGATTGAGCGTAACCGGGTCAGCAGTAGCGAAACAGGAGCAAGAGGAATCGGAGTCCGACGAGGGTGAGGGCGACGGCGGACCCGAACGGGGGACGCCCGAGTACCTGGAGGAGCACTATCCAGGATTGCGCATCTACTCACCGGATCCGGAGAACGCGGAGGCGGCGGCCCGCGAGACCTACACGAGTTACCTCACGCCGAAGGAGGAACACTACATCCGGAACCATTACCTGTCGCCCCAGATCGACGCGGAGGAGTGGGAAATCGAACTCCGACTGGGCGAGGAGACTGTCTCGCTGTCGATGGAAGACCTCAAGCGGGAGTACTCGACCGAGTCGGTGGCCCACACGATGCAGTGTTCGGGCAACGGTCGATCCTATTTCGACCCCGAGGTGGCGGGCAACCCCTGGACCTTCGGGGCGGTCGGCAACACCATCTGGACCGGTGCGCCGGTCAGCGAGATCCTCGAGGCCCACGACGCCGACACGAGCGATGGGAAGTGGCTGATGGCTGCCGGCGGGGATCACCCGGAAGGCGAACGAATCTTCGCGCGCTCCATCCCGATGCAGAAGGTGATGGACGACTGCCTGCTCACCTACGAGATGGACGGAGAGCCGTTGAGCGCCGAACACGGCCACCCCGTTCGGCTCCTCGTCCCCGGCTGGATGGGGAATAACAACGTCAAGTGGCTCCGCGAACTTGAGGTCATGGACATGATGATGATCGGCGAGGAGTGGGAGCAGTACCTCCACTGGCAGCAGAACTCCTACCGGATCATCCCCGAGGGCGAGGAGGCCGAGCACAACGAGACGATCGACGAGTTCGACACCTGGGCACAGATGGAAGCAGCCGCGAACGGCGAACTCGACCACCTGCCGTACATCTACGACCAGGTCGTCAAGTCGATCATCGGCTATCCCGGCGAGGAATCGACGGTGTCGCCGCGCGCCCAGGACGGCAGCGTCGAGGTGCTCGGTGTCGCCTGGGCCGGCGACGACCGCGTCGAGTCCGTGGAAGTTTCCACCGACGGTGGTGAGAGCTGGGAGGAAGCGGAGTTCTTCGGCCCCGACCTCGGCCCTGGCGGCTGGCGACAGTTCCGCTACCTCTGGGAGGCCGAGGCGGGCGAGCACGTCCTGTACTCGCGGGCGACCGACGAGAACGGGTACACGCAGTTCGGGCCGATCTCAGACCCAGGCGCAGGACTCGAGGCCATCTCCGACGACCAGTTCCCCTGGAATCAGGACGGATACGCCTGTAACGCCTACGAACCGCACGGAGTGACGGTGACCGTCGAGGAGTGATCGCTTCTCGAGAGCGAAGCGTCAATCCGCCTTCTCCTGGTCTGCGTCAATCTCGTTTGGGCTCGAGAGCGGGCGCTCGTCAGCGAGGAGTTCGTCCGTCGCTCCCGTCGAATCGTCGCTCACCGCCAGCACGTGGAGGTCGCACTCGATGGTCGTTCCGGCGAGTTCGTGGTTGAAGTCCACGACGGCCCGTCCGTCGTCCTCGACCGCCTGAATCCATCCGGTTCGGCCGTTGTCGTCGCGAACGAGTGTGCCGGGTTCGAGCGCCGACGGATCCGACGTCAGCGTTTCAGCGGGCACCTCGAGCACGCGCTCCTCGCTGTAGGCCCCGAACGCCTCCCCGGGCTCGAGTTCGACGGTTCGTCGCTCGCCGACGGCCATCGCCTGGAGCGCGCGGTCGATGCCCGGGAGGATCTTGCCCTCGCCCACCCTGACCTCGAGTGGCTTGTAGTCGCGGTGATCGTGGTAGATACCTTCCTCGAGGGCGACGTCGACGTCGGTCGTGTCGAAAACCTCGCCTGCGGCGTCCCCCTCGGCGATGCGGCCGGTGAAGTGAATCGCGGCGACGCGTCCGGGAGCTACCATGGGTCGAAAAGTGAGTGATGAGTCATCGTTCGTGTGTGAGCGTACCGCACGTCTCCCACTCGCGGCGCCATCAATCATTTTGTCAACACCCGTGACCGACTCGATTGCCGACTCGTGGTTCGTCGGTAACCAGCGGAAGGACAGACAAGACGGGACCGACGTAGCGTTCATAGAACCGTTGAACACGCAAGGGTCATGCCAATTTTTCGAACCGGTGAATTTTCCTCCATGACGGACTACGACTATCACGAACCCGACTTCTCGGGAACGACGACCGAGGACTGGGACGACCCCCAGCTAGAAGACTTCGACACCGACGGCCTGGACGAGGTAGCGGACCACTTCATCCTCTCGTCGTCGGGCTTTCCGCCGGAGAACTTCACCGACCTCAAACTCCCCGTGGTCGATCCCGACGGAAATCTGAACAAGAACGCTCTCGCCACGGCGAAAAGCGGCGGCCGCGGCGTCGGCGCAGTCGAAGACCTGGACGACGAGGCGGCGGACGAGATCACGGACCTGATCGACGACCTGGCTAACGAGCACTTCGACGACGCCGATTTCGGGGAGTGACTCGTACGTCTCCGGCAGAACGCAGTCACGGTCGCGGTCGCAGAGAACGTCGCAATCGCGAGAGGCCTACTCGTCTCCGGATGCCGACTCCTCGAGCCAGCTGCCTGCCCAGCACTCGATCTCATCGAAGACCGGTTCGAGCGAGCGGCCCTTCGGCGTCAAACTGTAGTAGGTCGCGATCGGCGCGTCCTCCTCGAGCCGCCGGTCGACGAACCCAAGTTCGCCCAGGTCCTCGAGCACCCGCGAGAGCGTCCTGGCATTGGCGTCAGTGGCGCGTTTGAGTTCGTTGAAGCGGTACTCGCCCTTCTGGAGTTCGTGGAGGACGGCGAGTCGCCACTGTGAACCGATCTGCTCGATCGAATCGATGACGGGGCACGGAGAGTCGTCGGGTTCGGATCCGACGGCGACGTCGCCGTCAGTGGACGTTTCGGCGCGGTCGACCTCGAGTGGAGTGGATTCGGATGACATCGTGGGTATCTATTTTTCCTTCGTCTCGAAAGCCTATAGCAGTTCGGTATCGTACCAGCTAACACGAGGCAATCACTAACGATGATAGCCGGCCCAACCGAGCCATCGACGACGGAACTGCACCACGTCACTGACAGCTGTATCGATGTTGAAACTACGAAGGCATTTTGCGAGGACGTTCCTGGGAGTAGTTTCGTCGATCCGCGAAACGAGAACCGCGACGGAGGCGCTGATCAACCATGATCGATTCCACGACGTCAACCGACGCGATCGAAATCGACGTCGACGAACGGGAAGGGTCGCTCTATCGGGTCCTCTCGAGCGCGGTCGTCCCGCGCCCGATTGCGTGGGTTAGTACCCGAAGTGAAGCCGGCGTCGACAACCTGGCCCCCTACAGCTTTTTCACCGTCGCCTCGGTCGAGCCGCCGGTCGTCGTCTTCGCGCCGGTCGACGGTGCGGACGGCCCTAAGGACACGCCGCGGAACGTTCGCGACACCGGCGAATTCGTCGTTAACCTCGTGACCGAGGACCTCGTTGAAGCGATGAACGAAACCAGCGCCACCCTCGAGGCCGGCGACAACGAGTTCGAGTACGCCAGTCTCGAGCGCGCCGAGTCGACCGTCGTCGCGCCGCCGCGAGTCGCGGATTCGAAGGTTGCCCTCGAGTGCACCCGCAGAGACCTGCTCGACGTTGGCGGGTCCACGCTCGTCCTCGGCGACGTTCGCTACGTCCACCTCGACGAGGAGGTGACGACCGATGGGAAAATCGACGTATCGAACGTCGACGCCGTCGGACGATTGGCCGGGAGCTGGTACGCGCAAACCGACGAACGATTCTCGCTCGAGCGTCCATCGTAGCCGGGCTCGACAGATTCGAGCCTTGCGAACGACCCTGGAAGAAAGTTTTTCGACGTGACGAGGACAACCCCCGAGCACAGTGAGCGACCGACGAGAGGATGCCTCCGGTGAGAACCCGGCGACTACCGGGGAGATGACTCCTCGAGCGGAGCCGTTGCCGCTCGTCGACGTCCTCGAGACGGTCGCCGTCGGCGCCGCGCCGCCGCTGGCGCTGGGGCTGTTCGCGTTGCTGGTTCCGTCAGTACCGGTCGGCCAGGCGGTCTTCGTCGGCGTCCTGTTCGGCGCGATTCTCGCGTCGTACCGACGAGGGATCGAGGCCGTCCGAGCCGAAAATGGGGACGGGATAAAACGTCGTCTTCGCGTCCCCGACGCCGACGACCCCCAGGGCAACGGATCCGCGCTACTCGCTCACCTGGCCGCTCGAGTCGAGGGCACCGTCCTCGAGTGGGTCATCGTCGGGGCCGTAGGAGCGATTGGACTCGCTTCCGCCGTCGAGCTCGCCACCGTCGGGTTCGAACGGGTTGCCCCTCGAGTGCTCCTGTTCGGCCTGCTGTGTGGTCCGGCGGCCCTGTTCGCGGTCGTGGTGCGATTGGGGGCGCCGAATAGACAGGGCGAGGACCAGAGATAGGCATAGGGTTAGTGGGATAGGGATAGGGGCAGGGCAGGGGTAGCCACCGCGTGAGACGCCCTCGCGCTGCACGATTTGCGCTCGCTCGAATCACGACCGGCCGCTAGCCTTTTCTGCGGGGTCTCCTTCTATCGATACAATTGAATGATCGACGTTGCTGATCTACGCAAGGAGTACGGCGGGTTCGTCGCCGTCGACGGCAGTTCGTTCTCGATCGGTCGCGGCGAGGTGTTCGGCGTCGTCGGTCACAACGGCGCCGGCAAGACTACGACGCTGAAGATGCTCGCGGGGTTGATCGAACCGACCGACGGAACCGCGGTGGTGGCCGGACACCCCGCCGGATCGTCGGCGATGCAGCGCCGTCTGGGCTTCCTCCCCGAGGAGTCGCCGCTGTACGAGGAGATGACGCCCATCTCCTACCTCGAGTTCTTCGCGGACCTCTACGACGTGCCGGACGACGTGGCGAGCGAGCGCATCACCGCCCTACTGGATCGCCTCGACCTCGAGCACCGCGACCGAAACCTGGGCAATATGTCGAAGGGGATGAAGCGCAAGGTCGCCATCGCACGCGCGCTGGTCAACGACCCCGACGTACTCATCTTCGACGAACCCGCATCCGGGCTCGATCCTCTGACCACGAACGCCATCCTCGAGTTCACGCGGGAACTCAGCGAGGAGGGGAAGACGGTCGTCTTTAGCGCGCACAACCTCTTTCACGTCGAGAGCGTCTGTGATCGCCTCGTCATCATGGCCGACGGCGAGATCGTCGCTCGCGGGACCATCGAGGACATCCGCTCGACCTACGGCGGGACGAGTTACCAGGTCTTCGTCTCCACGGACGGAGAGGAGGTGGTGGGAAGCGACGCGATCGCCGCCCCGGTAGCCGAGATCGCCCGCGAAAACGGTGGCCTGCGATACGTAGTTCGGAACATGGACGGCGTCGACGCCGTCCGCGACGCTGTGGAGGCGGCCGGCGGTTCCGTCACCGACATCCAGACGAAGACGCCGAGTCTCGAGGAGATCTTCCTCGAGGTGGCCGGGGAGGCGGCCGCGTGACGGCTGGCCCCTACTCGAGTGACGTCCAAGCCGCCGGTTCGACCGACTCGATGGGTTCTGCCGATTCGACTGGCTCGACCAACTCGTCCGATTCGTCCGATTCGACCGACTCGACGTCGAGAGCGGACGCCGCTCGCGGCTTCGTCCACCGAACCGCCCGAATCGCCCGCTGGGAAGTCTCCCGGAGCGCCAGCACGGTCGACCGGAAGACCGTCCTGATCGTCCTCGCGCTCGCCCTCGTCGTCGGTGCAGTGGGTTTCGCGACCATGGACGAGGGCGTCGGCCTCGAGGACGGGCTCTACACCGTGGCCGTCGACGAGGAGAGCCCCTACCACGCGGTCGCCGTCGAGAATCCGACGTTCACGGCCGTCGAGCCGGGTACCGAGGCCGACGTGCACGTATACCGCGGCGACGTGATCGATCCCGGCCGGGCACAGACCTCGAAAGAGAGGGCCGCCTACGCCGCGTTCGCCGACGCCGTCGAGACGTACAACGAGGAGCGAATGTACGCAGAGGACGACCAGACCGCCGCGTTTCCCGTCAGTGTGACCTTGACCTACCAGCAGCGATCCGGCCCTAATTCAGTGAGCGGCGGGGACGGCTCGAGCGATGGCGGACCGATCGATTCCATCGGCGATGGCTCGAGCGATGGCGGACCGATCGATTCCAGCGGCGATGGCTCGAGCGACGGTGGATCGACCGGATCCAGCGGCGGTTCGACAGACGGTGGTGACGGCTCGAGTGGCGACGGCTCGAGCCACGGTGACGGCGGCGCTCCTGCGGACTCGAGCGGCGGATCTGGTTCAGGCATCAGCGTGCCGGAGTTCGGCGGCGGTTCGATCGAGGAGTCGAGCCAGCCCCAGACCCCGGGCTCGATCACGCCGCCGTTTCCCTTCCGGTCGCTCGTGCTCGCGTTCCTGTTCGTCGTCCCGATGAACTTCGTGATCCAGTCCTACGGGAGCACGATCATGGACGAACGGATCAAGCGCCGCGGCGAACTGTTGCTGGTCTCGCCCGCCTCGCGATACGAAATTGTCGCCGGGAAGACGCTCCCCTACCTGCTGGGACTCCTGGGAATTGTCGTCGCCATCGCGTACGGGATCGAGGGGAGCTGGCTGTCGGTCGCCGCCGTCGTCCCCGTCGCATTGGCCTTTCTCGCGGCCACGTTCGTCGGGGCGATGTTCGCCCGCTCGTTCAAGGAACTCACGTTCGTCACGGTGACGGTTTCGGTGGTGCTGACGACCTACGCGTTCGTGCCGGCGATCTTCACGAACGTCACGCCGATCTCGTTCATATCGCCGCTGACACTTGTCGTCCTGGATCTTCAGGGCGAGAGCGTTCGCCTCGGGGAGTACCTCTTCTCGACTGCACCGCTGTCTCTCGGCGCGCTCGTCCTCTTCGGCCTCGGCCTCGGGAGCTACCGCGAGGAGGACATGTTCACCCAGAAGCCGATCCCGTCGAAGGCGATCGACGCCGTCGCCGCCCACGTCCACGGGTACGCCAGCGTGCTCGCGATGCCGGTCGTCTTCATTCCGTTCGTCTTCGCCGGCCAGTTGCTTACCGTCGCGCTCGTCTTCGCGCTCCCGCAGACCGTGTCGCTCCCGATCGTCTTCCTCGTCGCCGCGCTCCTCGAGGAACTCGCCAAGAGCCTACACGTCTACGCGGGCTACGCCCACTCGCGGTTCGAGGCGTCCGTCCGAACCGCCGTCGTCCTCGGGGCGCTCTCGGGACTCGGCTTCTTCCTGGGCGAGAAGCTCACCCACGCCGTCCAGTTCGTCGGGCTTCCTAACCTGCTCGAGGGACAGGCCGCGTTCGGTCCCTCGCTGTCCGGTGCCCCCGTTGCTGTGGTGGTCGCCGTCTTCCTCGCACCGCTGGCGTTGCACGCCGTGACGGCGATTATCGGGGCGATTGGCGCCAGCCGAGGCCGGACCGCGTACGCACTCGGCCTCACTGCCGCGACGCTCGTTCACGCGATCTACAACCTCGGGGTGATCGCGCTTGTCGCGTGAGCCTCGAGCGGACGACCGAACAACCGAGAGCGAGCGCGGGAACGGGCACGTCCGCGGGCCCGAAGACGAGCGTGGACAGGAGAGCCACCGCGAGCCCGAGCACACGGAATCGACTCTGCACGCTCGACTCGCCATCGTCCGCCGCGAGTGGCGCTCCCTGCGCTCGGAGAAGACCATCGTACTCGCGCTGGCCATCCAACTCGTCATCGCCGGCTTCTCGGGCTTCCTGGTCGTCGGCCTCGTCTCGCTGTACGACCCCGGCGCGGTCGACGGTCAAGAGATGACCGTCGCGCTCACCGGCGACGACAGGGACGCCCTGCTCGAGGTCGTCCACGATCGAGAGGCCATCGAACCGCGGCTCTACGACGACCGCGGGGCCGCCTACGCGGACTTCGATCGGCGAGCGGTCGCCGTCGTCGTCGAGACCAACCGCCTCGAAAACGGCCGGCTCTCGATCGTGGTCACGGCGCCCGACGAGGGGATCGGGACGACACTGTTGATCTCGGAACTGCAGGAGACGTTCCGCACGGTTGAGTTCGAAGAACGGCAGGCGAACGCCGACCGTCTCGAGTCGCCACCCCTGTCCGTGCCTACGACGAGCGCGACCCCGTACTTCGGGTTCACCTACACCGTTCTGGTGCCGCTCCTGTTGTTCCTGCCGGTGTTCATCAGCGGCTCGATCGCTGTCGATTCGCTGATCGAGGAGCGCCAGCGCGGCACGTTAGAGTTGCTCCGGGTGGCGCCGTTGTCGTTCCCGGACGTGATCGACGCGAAACTCGTCGCGACGGCCAGCCTGGCCCCGCTACAGGGACTCGCTTGGCTCCTCCTGCTCGCGTTCAACGGAACGGCGATCGCCAACCCGGCGGCGCTGATCGTCTTCGTCGCCGCGTTGGCGTTGCTCATCGTCGCGCTCGGAATGGGTGTGGCGCTGTACGCCCCGGATCGACGCCAGGCGCAGTTGCTCTACTCGGCGGGCATCGTCGGCCTCCTGGTCGTCACGTCACTGTTGCCGGAACATCCCGCGAACACGGTTGCGAAACTGGCCATCGGGAGCGAGACGACGACGACCTGGCTCCTGTTCCCCGGCTACGTCGTGGCCGGTCTCGGGGCGTACCTGTTGCTCCAGTGGGGGCTCGAGCGGGTCGATCAGGCGGCTCTCTAAGGGGACTCGGAGTCGGCGCGCCCGCCGACCCTCCACCGCCGCGACCCGAGTAGTTATACGCTATCCCCCGAATGTCATCGGCCGTGAACGAAGAAATCACCCGCCGGGGTGCACTCGCTGCGGGTGTCCTCGCGGGCGTCGCCGGCCTCTCGCTCTCGTCTGCGAGCGACCTCCTCGAGCAGTTCGCGCCGCTCTCGGGGTCCGCCTGGAACGCGGCCGATCGGGAACGCCCAGAACGCGTCGAGAGTCCCTACGGCGACGCGACTGTTCGAATCGACGACGAGGGCGTCCCCCACGTCGAGGCGGACGACGAGCGGGCGGCGTACTTCGCCGTCGGCCACCTCCACGGGTTCGACCGCGGCTTCCAGCTCGACCTCCAGCGTCGCCAGATGCGGGGCGAACTGTCGGCCGTCGTCGGTGAGACGACCCTCGAGAGCGACGAGTTCCACGTCCGGATGGACTTCGCCGGGGCCGCCGAGGCGACCTGGAACGCCCTCGAGGGGACCCACGCCGGGTCGCTCATCGAGGCCTACGCCGACGGCGTGAACGCGGCGCTCGAGGGCACGACGCTCCCGCTCGAGTTCGAACTGCTCGAGTTTGAGCCGGACCCGTGGGTGCCCGCCGACACGCTCTTGATGGAGAAACAGATCGCATGGACGCTCACGGGGAACTTCAGCGCTCTTCGGGGACGCGTGCTCGAGGACCGGCTCGATCCGGCGATTCTCGAGGCGCTGTTCCCCGAGCGGATGGACCACGACACGCCGGTGCTGCGAACGGACCCGGAGCACGTCGATAATCTGGGAGAACTCCGGGGCGTCCGTACCGGCGAGGACGGTTCGGAAGACGATGCAGCCGACGCCGGCGACGAGAACGAGGGGACGACCGACGTCCACGACTCGAGTCCCTCCTCCCTGGCGACCTGGCTCTCGCGATTCGAGTCGCCGCTCGGCGTCGGCTCGAACAGCTGGGTGGTCTCGGGCGAGCACACCGAGAACGGGACGCCCATCGTCGCGAACGACCCGCACCTCCAGTTGATGACGCCGCCGCTGTGGTACGAACAGCACGTCGAGACCCCGGAGACCTCGGTTCGCGGAGTGACGTTCCCGGGCGTCCCCTTCGTCATCATCGGCGCCAACGAGGTCGCCGGCTGGGGCTTCACGAACGTCGGCGCGGACGTCCTCGACTGCTACACCTACGAGATAGACGACGAGAACGAGCGCTACCGCTACCGTGGCGAGTGGCGCGAGTTCGAGACCGAGGAACGCGAGATCGCCGTCTCGGGCGGCGAGAATCGAACGGTCACCACCAGGAAGACCGTCCACGGCCCCCTGCTCGAGCGCGAGGGCGAGACGGTTGGCGTCGCCTGGACGGGACTCAGCGCGACCCGGACGACCGAAGCCGTCTACGACCTGACGGTCAGCGAGGGCGTCGACGACGCGCTCGAGGCCGCCAGCCGGTTCGACGTGCCGACCCAGAATCTCGTGTACGCGGACGCGGACGGACGGACACTGTACGTCGCCGTGGGCCAGTTGCCGATCCGCAGGGAGGGCGACGGCTCGAGCGGCGAGCCGATCGCGGACAACCGCGTTTTCGACGGCACCGCGGGCGAGGGCAAGTGGACGGGGTACGAACCCTACGGCGTTTCCGACTGGGAAGCCGGCGGGTTCGTGCCATTCGAGGAACATCCCGCGGCGATCGAGCCCGACTTGTTGGCGACGGCAAATCAGCGGACCGCGGACGATACGGAGCACTACGTCGGAACCGCCTACGCGATGCCCTATCGTGGTCGGCGGATCTACGACGTGCTCGATGCCGCAGCCGACGAAGGCACGGCAACCAACCTCGCCTTCCATCGAGACCTCCAGACCGACCGTCGCGACGAGCGCGCCGTCGACACGATTCCCGATCTACTCGAGGCCGGAACTGCGGCACTCAAGGACGGGACGGTCGACGATTCCGACCAATTCGAGGACGCCATCGAGACGCTCGAGGACTGGGGTCCGGAGTACGAGATGGTGCGCGACTCCCGCAGAGCCCTGCTGTTCGCCCGCTGGTTCGAGCACCTCCGAGCAGAGGTCCTGGAGCCGATCTTCGACCCCGCCGACCTCGGTTCCGAGTACTACCCGAACGACTGGATCGTCGCGACGCTGCCAGCCGAGAGCCCGGTTTTCGAGGACCGCTCGCGGGAGACGATTCTCGTCGAGACGCTCGAGACGACCCTCGAGGAACTCGAGGCCGAAGGGTGGGACACCTACGGCGACTGGAATACCACCGGGCCCGTCGGGCACCCCTTCGGCAGCGAGGCGCCGTTTCTCAGTTACGACGAGCGACCGACCGACGGCTCTCGGACGACGGTCGACAACTACCGCGTCGAGAGCGCCGTCGGCGCCAGCTGGCGGATGGTGGTCGAACCCGGGGCCGAAGCCTGGGCGATCCTCCCCGGCGGAAATTCAGGTGACTACTTCTCGCCTCACTACGACGACCAGTTCGAGCGGTGGGCCGACGGCGAGTACAAGCCGATGGACCTCGAGGCCGCCGGCGAGACGGCGACGCGGTTCGAGGGGGTGGACCGATGACGACTCGCGAAGGCGGGAACGGGGCGTCAACGACGGCACGAGCGACACTGACTCGCATTCGAACCGAGCGCCCGCTTCACCTCCTCGCCCTGCTAATCTCCGTGGGCCTCGGGCTCGCCCTCTCGTGGCTCCACTGGATCGGCCTCGTCGTTGGCGGCGTCCTCGTGGGTCTCGTCGCGCGCAACCTGCCGAAGGCGCTCGGCTACGGCCTCGGATTCGGCCTCGTCGTGCTCGTCGTCTTCGCGTTCGTGCTTGGTAGTGGTCGAGGCCCAGCGCTCGAGATGGCACCCGCCATCTACCTCACCGTCGGTGCGGCACTCGGACTCCCCATACTTGGGTCGCTGGCTCGAGGCATCGTCTGAAACGGGTGGATATTTGGCTCCGACGGTCGATCATCCCGCATGGAGTACACGACCCTCGGCTCGACCGGCATGGAAGTCAGTCGGCTCTGTCTGGGCTGTATGAGCTTCGGCTCGAGCGACTGGCGACCGTGGGTGCTCGACGAAGAGGAGAGCCACGAGATCATCGAACGAGCGACCGACCTCGGGATTACCTTCTTCGACACGGCGAACATGTACTCGCGAGGAGAATCCGAGCGGATTCTCGGGAACGCGCTCAAGGGCCACCGCGACCGGTCGGTCGTCGCCACGAAGTGCTACTTCCAGATGGACGAGGACGACCCGAACTCGGGCGGACTCTCGCGGAAGGCCATCGAGCAGGAACTGGCGGCCAGCCTCGACAGGCTGGGGATGGACACGATCGATCTCTACCAGATCCACCGCTGGGACGAGGACACGCCGATCGAGGAGACCCTCCGGACACTCGACGACGCCGTCCGGCGAAACCAGGTTCGGTACCTGGGCGCCTCCTCGATGTGGGCCCACCAGTTCGCGGACGCGTTGCACGCGAGCGAGCGACTGGGCCTCGAGCGGTTCGTCACGATGCAGAACCACTACAATCTCGTCTACCGCGAGGAGGAGCGAGAGATGCTACCGCTGTGTCAGAAGCAGGGCGTCGGCGTCCTCCCCTGGTCGCCGCTGGCTCGCGGCTACCTGACCCGACCGGACGAACGGGTGGATGCGACGACCCGCGGCGACGCCGAGGAACAGCTGTACGCCCACCCGTACCGCGAGGGCGGCGGCCGTGAGATCAACGAACGCGTCGAGGAACTGGCCGAAGGGAAGGGCCTCACGATGGCCCAGGTGTCGCTGGCGTGGCTCCTCCACCAGGAGTGGGTCGACGCGCCAATCGTCGGCACGACGAGCGTCGAGCACCTGGAGCAGGCCGTCGAGGCGCTCGACGTCTCGCTCTCGCGTTCGGACCTCGAGTACCTCGAGGAACCGTACGAGCCCGCTCGCGTGTCCGGTCACGACTGAACAGGCTCGAGTCGACGTCAGTCAGTTGTCGCTGGTCGGCAACTGCGGGATCAGCCACGACAGGAAGGCGTCCTGGCTTCGCGACTGGAGCCAGAGGGTTCCCGGCCCCTCGAACGTACAGACCAGCCCCTCGCCGCTGAACAGCGTCGACTTGAGTCCACCCACGCGGTCGACCGAGAACTCGAGGCTCTCCTCGAAGGCGACGATGTGGCCGGTGTCGACCACGTATCGCTCCCCGGGCTCGATGGTCTTCTCCTCGATGGCGCCGTAGCTCGAGAGGAATGTCGGGCCGGTACCCGAAAGTTTGAGCAGGAAGAGCCCCTCGCCACCGAAGAGCGTCTTACCCCCGCCGAACTGCGTGTCGACACTGATCGAGTCGTCGGCCGCGAGGTAGGATCCAGACTGGACGTAGAGCGTCTCGTCGGTCAGGTCGTGTCGAACGATGTCACCCGGAATTGGAGGAGCGAACGTTATGTGCCCGAGTTCGCGAGCCGTGAAGCTGTTCTGGAAGAACGACTCCCCACCGAGGACCTTCCGTTTGACAGAGCCGAGCAGGCTGTCGTTGCCGCGAGAGGTCACGATATCGATGCCGTCCGTGTGCGATACCATCGCTCCCGCTTCCGCCATGATCGACTCGCCGGTCTCGAGGTCTACCTGTAGCAGTGCAAAGGACGGTCGATGGGCGATCGAGTGCTTCATTGATCTGCACATTCATTTCAGACACGATATGTGTTTCCTGCGTTACGAAGAGTCCACGCGGTTTCGTCCCTCCATTGCTCGCGACAGGTCCCAGTCTTCCTGCTGGTAGGCCATCTCCCAGAACCGGTACTCGAGTTTCGCGCTCGTCAGGAACACGCGTTCCATCGCCTCGCGTTCGCCCGGATACCGTTCGCCACAGCGGTCGACGAACGCACGCATCCAGACGACCGAGTCGTGAAACTCGTTGCTCGTGTACTTCTCGATGAACGGCGTGTAGCGGTGTTCCTCAGTCGCGAGTTCGTCCATATGGTCCGCGATGTCGAGGTAGCCCTGGCCGCAAGGGTAGATCGCGGCGGCAATTTCGGCGATCGACCCCTCGTAGGCCGTCCGGAGGAGGAAGTTCGTGTATGCGACGCACGTCGGCGCCTTCTCGGTGGCCTCGAGGTCCGCCTGCGAGAGGCCGTACTCCTCGGCGAACGAGCGGTGTAACTCGAGTTCGTCGTCCAGAATCGAGTGAGCGACCGAAAGCAAATGCGCCCGCGTGTCGGGGTCTCGAGCCTTCGATCCCGCGATCGAGAACGTTCGCGCGTAATCGAGCAAGTATCGGTAGTCCTGGCGAACCCACGTGCGGAACGCCTCGTCAGCGAGCGTTCCCGCTGCAAGTTCCCTCACGAAGGGGTGAGTCTGCTGGGCCTCCCAGATCGGCGTGCCGGTCTCGAGTAGCTGGTCGCTAAACGCCATCGTAGGGAACTCCGTGCTGCACCGAGATATACATTAGTGGTATTAGTTGGTGGTGTCAAGATACCTCTCTAGTCGGTGAAAACCCAGTCGGCCACAATACTTATGCCCTCGTTGTCGCAGGTGTCCAATCGTACATGTCGGGGGACGGGGGCGGGGACGAGAGTCCCACGGAAGGAGAGGCATTGTTCGATCTCGGAGCCGTCGTCGCGAGGCTCAGCGATCCGGACCCAGCGGTACGCGAACGGGGCGTGGCGACCGTGCGCCGAACCGTCGACAGGAATCCGTCGTCCTGCCTGCCGACGGTGCCGGTCCTCCGATCGATGCTCGGAGCGTCGACACCCGACGTCCACCGTGACGTCGCCTACTGCCTCGAGAAACTGGCCGCAGAGTCGCCCGACGACGTGGCCCCGTCGGTCCCGGCGGTCGTCGAGTTTCTCTCGAAATCGTCCAAATCGCTGGACGAGGAGACGACAAACCACCTCCTTGGGTGTCTGGAACGGGTCGCCGAGGAACGACCGAACGCGGTCGCCAGCCACGTGGAGACGGTCTCGGACAGATTGCCGGATTCTGGTCAGGAGAGACTGGGGGTCACCCTCGAGTCGGACGCCAGCAGCGAACGCGAGGACGAGGTATCGAACGACGAACCCGCCTCGAGCGCCGCCCCCGAGCACGTGGTGAACTTTCACGTCAAGTAGTCCGGAGTTGGGCAGTGTGCCTCTCGAGAACGGAGCGTTCAGACGGTGCTGTCATGGGAAGTCGCGCGACGCTGCCGTCACTGGGAGCCGTGCAAGCGGTGCCATCTCGGAAATATATTCGATGCCGTCATCACGGACCCGAATTGACGGCTACAGATTCAGCGGTCGATCGGCGGAGATACAATCGACGCCGCGGTATCCCAGTGCTCGAGCGAGAAGTTCGTGTTCGATCGACCAGGCGTGAACCTCGAGGCCGAGTGCCTTCGCTCGCGGCACCAGCCGGGTGAACAGACAGCGCCAGTAGTTCGCCCCGATAACGTCGCAGTCGAGTTCGATGGCAGTCGTCACCGGATGTTCGAGGTGGCGACTAGCCAGGAGGCCGGTCGGCTGGTCGGGATCGAGTTCGCGCACTCGTCGGAGCTCGGGGTGGAGAAACGAGGTCGTCACGACCCGGTTTTCGACTCCCTCGAGCGCCTCGAGTACGTCCGCGGCGATGCCGAGTTCCTTCATCTCGAGGTTGACCTCGAGCGACGGTGGCAACGCCTCGAGGACCTCTTCGAGCGTCGGAATCGTGTCCTCGGAGTCCAGAACGGTGAGCGCTCGCAGTTCCTCGAGGGGTCGATCCGAGATGGCACCGGACTCGACGGTGACGCGCTCGAGCGTGTCGTCATGGAAGACGACGAGTTCGCCGGAGCCACACCGTCGAACGTCGAACTCGACGGCGTCGGCGTACTCCGCTGCCGATCGAATTGCGGTGATCGTATTTTCGGGGGCCGATCGGGCGAATCCGCGGTGAGCGATGAGTCGCATTGCCTGCGTGGACACACAGGACGAACGTGCTTGAAGTCTGCCCTGTCGGTTGGCGTCGTGGTCGTTTCGCACCGGAGTGTGATTTCGGTCGTTGCACCCTCGAGTGTGACCTTGGTCGATTCGCCCTCGAGTGCGATACCACTCTACGCGCCCTCTAGTTTGATTCGGCTGGGCGTGGATGGTTCGCTCATGTCGACACCGACACTCGAGTTCGACGGAACCGTCGCAGTCATCACGGGCGCCAGCGGTGCGCTCGGAAGCGCCGCAGTCGACCGCTTTCGGGACGCGGGCGCGACCGTCTGTGCCGTCGACGTCGTCGAACCCGACGACGAGGACGCCCAGCTCGACCTCGACGCGGATACCCACTTCTACCAGGCCGACCTTACGGACGAATCCGCCGTCGAGTCCCTCGTCGAGACGGTACTCGACAATCACGGTCGGATCGATCACCTGCTAAACGTCGCCGGGACCTGGCGCGGCGGGAACCACGTCGAGGAGACGCCGCTCGAGGAGTTCGAACTGCTGGTCGACGTCAATCTCAAGTCGGCGTTCCTGGCGTCGAAACACGCCCTTCCACACCTGCATGAGACCGAAGGTGCCATCGTGAGTGTGAGCGCCCGCTCTGGGCTCGAGGGTGGGTCGGGCGATGGTCCCTACCGGATCACCAAGGCGGGCGTGAAAATCCTGACCGAGACGCTAGCGGAGGAAAATCGCGGGACGGTCAGGGCGAACTGCGTCCTCCCCAGCGTGATCGATACGCCGGCCAACAGGGAGATGATGCCCGACGCGGATCACGACTCGTGGGTCGACCCGGCCGACATCGCCGCAGTCATGGCGTTTCTCTGTAGCGACGGCGCCTCGGTGACCAGCGGTGCGGCCGTTCCGGTGTACGGCGAGGCCTGACCGTTCGCGTTTCTCGAGACTCGAGTGAAGAGACCTTTTAAGCTTACTCGGAGCCGATCCGACCGTACGCGCAGGGCGGACCGAACGACGTGACATCAATTATCCGAACTGTTTTGCACCCCGACACTGTCTCGTGATATCGTACCACTGAGACCGAAGAGTTATTTATACCTGCACTCGCTTGGTTACGTGATAGCTTCACACATGGGAGGTTCAGAATCACTAACTTGGGGAGCCCGCATACGCGAGCAGCCGTTTCTGTTCGTGGCGATTCTTGCGGGGGTGTTGCTGGTGTTCGACCTGATAGCCAAACTCGCAGGGTTCGAAATACCGATAATCGGCGGGCGAACGTTCGGTGGGCAATTGACGTTCGGGCAATTTAGGGGGCTCGTCTGGAACGGTCTCGTCGTCGGCCTCATCTTCGGGCTCGCCGGCATCGGACTCTCGATGACGTACAGCATACTCAACTTCGCGAACTTTTCTCACGGTGACCTGGTGACGACTGGTGCGTTCACCGGCTGGGGGGCCGCGCTGCTCGTTGCCGGCTGGGGCGTTACTGACGCGGGCTACCTGCTGCTGGTACGACCTGTCTCCGGAGCGAACCCGAACGAGATCGGCGCCTCGATTGTCCAGGCCCCGCTCGGAATACTCCTTGGCGTTATCGTCGCGGCCGTCGCGACCGTGCTCGTCGCCGTCGTGATCGACCGCCTCGTCTACAGGCCGATGCGTGACCGTGGTGGCATCCCGCTGTTGATCGCCAGCATCGGGGCGGCACTGGCACTCCGGTACCTGATCCAGCTGGTTTACGGCGGCCGGAGTCGTGGGATCACCGCTCCGATTCAGGGCGACAACCCGGAGATTTTCGGCCTGGCGTTCGACCCCCATGAGGTCTCGCTAGTCGTCGTCGCGGTCGGACTGATGCTCGGCATGCACTTCATGCTCCAGCGGACGAAACTCGGCAAGGCGATGCGCGCGATGGCCGACAACAAGGACCTCGCGCTCGTCACCGGGATCCCGACCGAGCGCGTCGTCACCGCGACCTGGGTCATCGGCGGTGCGCTCGCCGGCGTCTCCGGCTACCTGTACGTCCTCGAGCGCGGTACAATCGAGTTCAACATCGGCTGGTTCCTCCTGCTGTTCATCTTCGCCGCGGTCATCCTCGGTGGGATTGGCTCGATCTACGGCGCCATCGCCGGCGGCTTCGTCATCGGGTTCGTCCACGAGATGTCGCTCATCTGGATTCCCTCGGACTTCAACGCCGCCGCGGCGTTCGTCATCATGATTCTGGTCCTGCTCTATCGACCGCAGGGCATCTTTGGCGGGGTGACGACCGCATGAGCGTCGAAACCGAGAGCGGACCGCCCGGAGCAGACGACGCCTCGAGCGGGGGCGACCCGTCGACCGTTCGCGAGGTGCTGGCCCGGGAACTGGCCGCGACCGACTTCCGGATCATCCTGGTCACGCTCCTCGGCGTGTACGCGCTGTTCGCCGTGTTCACGTTCCTGGGCGGCGGCGGTCTGAATACCCTCGGCTCGACGTGGGTGCAGCTCACGTTCTGGTTCGCGGCCTACGCCGTCCTCGCCCTGGCGTTGAACCTCCAGTGGGGGTACACGGGGCTGTTCAACATCGGTGTCGCGGGCTTCATGGCCGTCGGCGTCTACACGATGGCGATGCTCTCGACGTCGCCGGAGGCGATTTCGGGAATGGGGCTCGGCCTCCCGCTCGTCGTCGGTGTTATCGGTGGCATGACCGCCGCAGCGCTCGTCGGACTCATCGCCGCCGTCCCCGCGTTGCGACTTCGTGCGGACTACCTCGCCATCGTCACGCTCGGCCTCTCCGAAATCATCCGACTGACGGCCAACTCCAAGACGCTTTCTGACTGGACGATGGAGACGTTCGGGTTCGGAACCGGCGGCGGTAGCGGAACGGACCTCCCCGCTCGGCCGACCGACTCCCTGACCAACGAGTACCTCCTGCCGGTGGTCCAGGGCTCCGGTCTCGAGATCACCGATGCGGTCGTCAGACGGTTTATGTGGGTCCTCGCGATGATCGGCTTCGTCATCGTCATCTACTGGCTCCTCGCCAGAGTGGGGAACTCTCCGTTCGGACGAGTGCTGAAAGCAATCCGTGAGGACGAACTCGTGGCGCAATCGCTCGGGAAGGACACGCGGTGGTTCAAGATCAAGGTCTTCATGCTCGGGTGCGCGCTGATGGGACTGGGCGGCATCCTCTGGCAGGGTTCGCGAGGCTACGTCAGTCCGAACTCGTTCATGCCGATCGTCACCTTCTACGTGTTCATCGCCGTCATCGTCGGCGGGTCGGGTTCGAACACGGGAAGCGTGGTCGGGTCGATTCTCTTCGTCGGCCTCCTGTTCGAGGGGCCGCGAACGGTCGCGAGCCTCTTTTCCAATGCAGTCGAGCTCGGCGCGGTTCCCAGCACGTTCGCCGGGGCGGTCGAACCGCTTGCCGTCTTCAACTTCGCGCCGCTGCTCGCGTACCTGTTCGAAAACATCTCGGCGCTCCGGTTCGTGCTGCTCGGGATCGTTCTGATCCTCATCATGCAGTACCGCCCCGACGGCGTCCTCGGCCACCGCACCGAGTCGGCTGCGGCCATCGACCTGGGCCGAAACGGGTCGGCTCCCGCTAGAGGTGACGACAATGAGTGACGCGACCAGAACTGACACGGCGACGAAGGGGACCGAGACGCACGAATCGGCTGCGAGCGACGAAACCGCCGACGGCATCCCACTCCGCGTCGAGAACCTGCGAAAGACGTTCGGCGGCATCGTCGCCGTCGACGACGCGACCTTCGAGGTCGAGGCCGGATCGCTCACCGGACTCATCGGTCCGAACGGCGCCGGCAAATCGACGACGTTCAACTGCATCGCCGGCGCTCACGCACCCGACTCGGGCACGGTCACGTTCCAGGGCGAGAACATCACAGGTCTCCGCCCCGAACAGATCGCCAACCGGGGCCTCGTTCGGACGTTCCAGATCGCGCGCGAACTCGAGGAGATGACCGTCCTCGAGAACCTGATGCTCGCCCCGAAGGGACAACGCGGCGAATCGCTCTGGCGCTCGGTGACCCCGTTCGCCCGCGGCGAGGTCGTCGATCAGGAACTCGAGATTCGCGAGCGAGTCTGGGAGATGCTCGAGTTCTTCGAGATCGACCACATCGCCCACCACGAGGCCGGAACGCTCTCTGGCGGCCAGCGAAAGCTCCTCGAGATGGCCCGGGCGTTGATGACCGACCCGGACATGGTGTTGCTCGACGAACCGCTCGCGGGCGTCAACCCGACGCTCGAGGAGAAGTTGCTCGAGCGGATTCACGAACTGCGCGGGCAGGGGTACACGTTCCTGCTCGTCGAGCACGACATGGACGTCATCATGGAGAACTGCGAGCACGTCATCGTGATGCACCAGGGGTCGGTGCTGGCCGAGGGTGAACCGGAAGCGGTGCAGCAAAACGAACGCGTGATCCAGGCGTACCTGGGGGAGATGGACGTATGAGTGCCGATCAGCCAGAGTCACAGACACAGACGGCCGAAACCGAGGCGAACCGATCGACCGAACCGACGGCGGGTGGCGAAAGCGATAGCGATGGCGACGGGGTCTCCGCGCTCCGGGACCCGCTGGCGACCGTCCCCGAGGAGACCATCCTCACCGTGCGCGACCTCGACGCCGGCTACGGCGACCTGCAGATTCTGACCGACGTCGACCTCGACGTCGGCGAGGGCGAGTACGTGACCATCGTCGGCCCGAACGGCGCCGGCAAGTCGACGGTCATGAAGTCGGTGTTCGGCCTGACGACCTACATGGGCGGCTCGATCACCTTCCAGGACGAAGAGATTCACCCTCTCGATCCCGAGGATATCATCCACAAGGGCATCAGCTACGTCCCCCAGAACGAGAACATCTTCGGGACGCTCACGGTCGAGGAGAACCTCGAGATGGGTGCGTACATTCTCGACTCGGTGCCCGAGGATCGACTCGAGGCCGTCTACGAACGGTTCCCGGTGCTTCGAGAGCGCAAGGACCAGAAGGCCGGAACGATGTCCGGCGGGCAGCGACAGATGGTCGCGATGGGACGGGCGCTGATGCTCGACCCCGACCTGCTGCTGCTAGACGAACCGTCGGCCGGCCTCGCCCCCGACCTGGTCCAGGACATGTTCGACCGGATCGACCGGATCAACGACGACGGGACGGCAATCTTGATGGTCGAGCAGAACGCCAAAACCGCGCTCAGGCGCTGTGATCGAGGCTACGTGCTCGCCCAGGGTGAAAACAGCTACACGGACACCGGAGACCGGTTGCTGGCCGACGACGAGGTGCGCCAGCAGTTCCTCGGCGGGTGAGCGGGACCGACTCGACGAGTACGCTTTTTTGCCGTCGTTCGACAGCCTGGACGTGACGCTCGAGTCCTCCGTGCCGTCTCGTGTCGCCGTCGTGTCGTCAGGCCGACGTGGACTCGAGACGCGAGGCTCAAAGGTGATCGAGCGTCAAAAAATCGACGGCGACCGATCGGCCTTATTCGGCCTCGTAGTCGATCGTATCCTGCACCTCGAGACCGCCGCCCTGGTAGCGCATGACGTCGTACGAGGCGCTCACCACGTCGCCGTTCTCGTCGAAGTCGACGGGCGAAGACGCGCCAACGTAGTTAATCTCCTCGCCACCGGCAACTGCAGCGGCGGCGTCGGCGAGTTCGCTCGGACCGTACTCGGTTCCTTCGGGGTTCGCGACCTCGGGGATGGCGTCACGAATCGCCGTGCCGTCAGCCTCGTCGCCACCCACGGCGACCGTCGCGAGGGTGATGACGGCCGCGGCGTCGTAGGCCTGTCCGTTGAAGACGCCGGGTTCGGAGCCGAATTCCTCCTCGTAGCGGTCCGCGAAGAAGTCCGCACCCGGGCCAGCCGAACTCGGTGCGGTACCCCAGACGTCTTCCATGTCGTTTCCGACCTCGCCGGGCAACGTGTCGTCGATGAGGCCGTCGGGGACGATGACCTGTCCGTCCCAGTCGGACGCGTAGTCGCTGTAGTAATCCCGGAAAAGCGTGATGCCGGACTGGGGGAAGCCGACGACCATTAGCACGTCCGGTTCGCCGCTGAGGGCGTCCCCGAGCTGTGAACTGTAGGTCGACTGCTCGGCT
Organism: Natronosalvus rutilus; assembly: GCF_024204665.1. Taxonomy (NCBI): domain Archaea; kingdom Methanobacteriati; phylum Methanobacteriota; class Halobacteria; order Halobacteriales; family Natrialbaceae; genus Natronosalvus; species Natronosalvus rutilus. Next base: position 2,955,248 of record NZ_CP100355.1, read on the forward strand.
TCGAAGGACACCTGGTTGGTGACCTCGCCGCCGGCTTCCTCGAACGCGGAGGCGTACGAGGACTCGAGCGCCTGTCCGTAGTCGTCGTTCAGATAGAGCGTCGCGGTCGAACTTCCCTCCATCTGGTTCATCACGACGTCGGACATGACGGGGCCCTGCAGCGCGTCGCTCGGACACGTCCGGAAGATGTACCCGTCGTCCTCGAGGTCCGTCACCGCGGGGGAGGTCGACGCCGGCGAGATGCCGACGACCTGATTTGGGATAAAGGCGCTGCGAGTGACCTGCATATTAACGTTCGAGGCTGCGGGACCGACGACGGCCGGCATACCGGCGTCGACGAGGTTCTGGGCGGCCGACTGCCCGGCGGAGGGCTGAGTCTCCGTGTCCCCCGTCTGGACGTCGAACTCAAGGCTGCCCGAAAGCTGGCTTTCGACCAGCAGCGCTCCGTCCCGGATCGGTCCGCCGAGGCTCCCCAGGTCACCCGTTTCGGGCATCAGTACGCCGTATCTGACCGTTCCGCTGTAGTCGATCTCGGCGCCGCCGTTGCCGTCGTCAGTGTCGTTGCCGTTTCCGTTGCCAGTGTCGTTGCCGTTGCCACCGTTACCACCGTTGCCATCGCCGTTCCCCTGGGCATCGAGGCAACCAGCAACACCGAGTGCACCTGCTACACCGATACCGGTTAGCACCTTCCGTCTTGGTAGCTTCTGTACCATGTTCCTTGATATCGCGGGGGATACAAAGACTTTATGCGTGTAATTGATCATGTCCCGATATTTTACTCCCCCATCGTGGTAATACCGTTCTCGAGGGGAGGTCGACGCGTCCAGTTTTTGCTGACACTATCGTTGCCAAGAATGGACCTCGAGAAGGTGGAGCAATGGAGTAGCTACACTGGACGGGAAACTGGAGGGTGCTGCTGTGGGCGTCAGACGGCGGCTGCCTGGTAACAAATGGCCATCCCAGAACGCTTTTTGTGCCCCTGGCCGTTCCCTCGGGCAATGAGCGGCCACGGGTGGAATGACCGATGACGATGGAAGAGCGTATCAAGGAACTCGAGTCCATGCGCGAAGAGGCGCTACTCGGGGGCGGCGAAGAGCGGATCGAACGCCAGCACGAGAAGGGGAAGATGACCGCGCGAGAGCGCATCGAATACTTCCTCGACGACGACACCTTCACCGAGTTCGACCAGCTCCGGACCCACGAGGAGCGCAACTTCGGGATGGAAGAGCGCAAGGTCCTCGGCGACGGCGTCGTCACGGGCTACGGCGAGGTCGAGGGACGAAACGTCTTCGTCTTCGCCCACGACTTCACCGTCTTCGGTGGCTCTTTAGGCGAAGTCTTCGCCGAGAAGGTGACGAAGGTGATGGACATGGCGATGGAGGTCGGTGCCCCCATCGTCGGCCTGAACGACTCCGCGGGCGCTCGTATCCAGGAGGGCGTCAAGAGCCTCGCCGGGTTCACCGAAATCTTCCGCCGCAACCAGCAAGCCAGCGGCGTCGTTCCCCAGATTTCCTCGATCATGGGGCCGTGTGCCGGGGGCGCCGTCTACTCCCCCGCGATCACCGACTTCATCTTCATGGTCGAGGACTCGAGTCACATGTACATCACGGGGCCCGGCGTCACGAAGACCGTCACCGGCGAGGACGTCACCCACGAGGAACTCGGCGGGGCGCTCACGCACGCGAACAAGACGGGTGTCGCCCAGTTTGCCTGCGAATCCGAGGAGCAGGCCCTGGACGACATCCGGCGACTGCTCTCGTATCTCCCACAGAACAACGTCGAGGACCCTCCACGGGTAGAGCCCTGGGACGACCCCGACCGTCGAGACGAGGCCCTCGAGTCGATCGTCCCCGACAACCCACAGAAACCCTACGACATGACCGACGTCATCGGGACGGTGATGGACGAGGGCTCGTTCTTCGAGGTGGCCGAGAACTACGCGAAGAACCTCGTCGTCGGCTTCTCGCGGCTCGACGGCCGTTCGGTCGGCGTTGTCGCGAACCAGCCGCGGGTCAACGCCGGCACGCTCACCGTCGACGCCTCGATGAAGGGGTCGCGGTTCGTCCGCTTCTGCGATTCGTTCAACATCCCCATCGTGACTTTCGTCGACGTGCCCGGCTACATGCCCGGGACCGACCAGGAACACCGCGGGATCATCCGCCACGGGGCGAAACTGCTCTACGCCTACTCCGAGGCGTCTGTTCCACTCTTGACGGTCATCACCCGCAAGGCCTACGGCGGCGCCTACTGCGTGATGGCCTCGAAGAACCTCGGCGCGGACATCAACTACGCCTGGCCGACGGCCGAAATCGCCGTCATGGGTCCGAAGGGCGCGGTCAACATCCTCTACCGCAAGGAACTTGCCGAGGCCGACGATCCGGACGCCCTGCGCGAAGAACTCATCGAGGAGTACCGCGAGGAGTTCGCCAACCCCTACACCGCCACGGACAAGGGCTTCCTCGACGACGTGATCCGCCCGACCGAAACCCGGCCACGGCTGATCCGGGACCTCGAGATGCTCGAGACCAAACGCGAGGACACGCCCGACAAGAAACACGGGAACATCCCCCTGTGATGACGGCGAACGACTCCGAGGCGCTCGAGGTCGAGGGTGGCTCGGGCGAGCGAGCGAATGGCGAACCCACCGACACCGCCATCGACGTCGACGTGGCGCTCGACGAAGACGTCTCGATCACGCTCCCGGCGGACGCCACCAGCGAGGAAGCCGCGGCCATCGTCGCAGCAATCGGTGCCCACCTCCGGGACCTCGAGGCGGCAGCCGCCCAGGCCGACGACGAGGTAACCTGGGATGGCAAGCGCTGGTCGTTCGCCGGCCGGATCGACGCCCAGCAGGGTCGAACCGTTCGCGTCCCGACCCGAGCGCCGACGAACCCCTGGACTGCGGCGGGGCGAGCCGATCGGTACTGAGAGCGTTACGGCCGTCTCGAGTCCTTCTACACCGCGTAATCGAGGTTGGGTCGTAGCGATTCGATCAACGACGTCGCGACCGTCTCGATCCCGTCGATGCAGGCCTCTTCGTCGCGGTCGTCCTGGAACTGGACGATCACGCCGCGGACGCCGTCGCCGTCGTGAGCGGGGAGCAGGAAGCGCCACTGGCGATTCTCCTCGCTGCTCTGGATGCTCTGGTAGACGTCGATCTGTTCGCCTTCGTAGGTGAAGGTCCAGTCGATGAGTTCGTTCGTGCCGAAGCCGGTCACCCAGTTGGTCGTAGCCTCCTTGTCGTCGGTGGGGTGTTTGTGCTGCTGGACGAGCACGTTGACCGGGTACGACGCGCTCTCTTTCGACCCAACGTGGCCCAGTTGCGCGCCGATTCCGCTCTCCGACTCGTTGATCCCCTCGTTGTACTGCTCGAACGTGTCGGGGTGGTCGAAGTGAATCGGGAACGATCGATTGCCCTGATCGAATGGGATCCACGCGCCCTCGAGGCTGGCACAGGAATCTATCACATCTCCGTCGTCGCTCTCGTCGTTCTGGTCGTTCTCGTCCTCGACGTTCGCGTCACCGGAGTCGTCGGTGGACCCATCGGTGCCGTCACCGTCGCCATCGGGTTCGTCGCCGAGATCCCCGTCGCTCTCGTCTGTTCCTCCGGTACACCCAGCGAGCGCGGTCGTCGCCGCGAGTCCCACCAGAGCGAGGAGTCGTCGTCTACTGTACCGACCGTCCGAACGTGACCCAGAATCGATGAGCATGAATTCTCCGTCGAACGCGCGAGTCGATCGTTCCGACCGCACTCGCGTCGTTCGTCTCGACCAAACAGACGACAACTCGAGCGATATACTCACCCCGTGACGAAAATTCGTCCAGTGAACGCTCGGTGTCTGCCGCTTCGAAGTGGAGTGCCTCGGCGAGAACTCGTTTAACCGTTGACTCGTTCCGTTGCGAAAAAGTAAGGTAGGGTCCTTCCGTCGATTCGAACAGGAATGTTCAGGAAGGTTCTGGTCGCGAACCGAGGCGAGATCGCGGTTCGAGTCATGCGGGCCTGCGAGGAATTGAACGTTGGCACCGTCGCCGTCTACTCCGACGCCGACAAACACGGCGGTCACGTCCGCTACGCCGACGAAGCCTACAACGTCGGCCCCGCCCGTGCGGCTGACTCCTACCTCGACCACGAGGCGGTCATCGAGGCCGCACAAAAGGCCGACGCCGACGCGATCCACCCCGGCTACGGCTTCCTCGCCGAAAACGCCGAGTTCGCCGCCAAAGTCGAGGAGGTAGAGGGCATCACCTGGATCGGCCCCTCGAGTTCGGCCATGGAGAGCCTCGGCGAGAAGACCAAGGCCCGAACGATCATGCACGAGGCCGACGTGCCCATCGTGCCCGGCACTACCGACCCCGTCACCGACCCCGACGAGGTCCGTGCCTTCGGCGACGAACACGGCTACCCGATCGCGATCAAAGCCGAGGGTGGCGGTGGCGGCCGCGGCATGAAGGTCGTCGAGGACGAGAGCGAGGTCGACGACCAGCTCGAAAGCGCCCAGCGCGAGGGCGAAGCCTACTTCGGCAACGACTCGGTCTACCTCGAGCGCTACCTCGAGAAGCCTCGCCACATCGAGGTCCAGATCATCGCCGACGAGCACGGCAACGTGCGCCACCTGGGCGAGCGCGACTGTTCGCTCCAGCGTCGTCACCAGAAAGTCATCGAAGAAGGCCCATCGCCCGCGTTATCGGACGAACTGCGCGAGCAGATCGGTGAAGCCGCCCGCCGCGGTGTCGCCGCTGCCGACTACACGAACGCCGGCACCGTCGAATTCCTCGTCGAGGAAGAACCCGGGCGAGAGGACGTCCTCGGGCCCGACGCGAACTTCTACTTCCTCGAGGTCAACACCCGGATCCAGGTCGAACACTGCGTCACCGAGGAGATCACCGGCCTCGACATCGTCAAGCGTCAGATCCGGGTCGCCGCGGGCGAGGAACTCGACTTCGAGCAGGACGACGTCGAGATCGACGGCCACGCGATGGAGTTCCGGATCAACGCCGAGAACGCCGCGAAGGACTTCCAGCCGGCTTCCGGGGGGACGCTGACGACCTACAACCCACCAGGTGGGATCGGCGTCCGCCTCGACGACGCCCTCAGCCAGGGCGACGACCTCGTCACCGACTACGACTCGATGATCGCGAAGCTCATCGTCTGGGGCGAGGACCGCGAGGAGTGTATCGAACGCTCGCTTCGCGCCCTGCGAGAGTACGAGATCGAGGGCATCACGACCATCGTCCCGTTCCACCGCCTGATGTTGACCGACGAGAAGTTCGTCGAGGGTCGACACACCACGAAGTACCTGGACAACGAACTCGAGCAGTCCAGAATCGAGCAGGCCCAGGAACAGTGGGGAAGCGAGGATTCGACCGCGACCGACGAGGAGGTCGTCGAACGCGAGTTCACCGTCGAGGTCAACGGCAAACGCTTCGACGTTAACCTCGAGGACCGTAGCGGCGAGATTCCGCAGGCAGCCAGCAACGGGGGATCGAGCACCGCCAGCAGACCACCACAATCTGCCAGCAGTGAGGACTCGAGCAGCGACGTAGAGATTCAGGGCGACGGCGAACGCGTCGACGCCGAGATGCAGGGAACGATCCTCTCCGTCGAGGTTGCAGAGGGCGACGAGGTCGCCGCCGGTGACGTCGTCGTCGTCCTGGAAGCGATGAAGATGGAAAACGACATAGTCGCCTCGACGGGCGGCACCGTCTCGCAGGTGGCCGTCGAAGAAGGCCAGAGCGTCGACATGGGCGATACGCTCGTCGTCCTCGAGTGAGTGGCGACGACAATCGGAGACGAGTAACGTACAACAATCGCAGATTTCCAACGCCGACTGACGATTCTCGAGGCGTTACTCGGTGTTGTTAGTCTTCGTGCTCGTCCTGTTCGTCCTGCTCGTCCTCAACACCGATCTGGGCCTTGATATGTCCGAGATCCGGGACGAACGCGCTGACGTCCTCGTGCGTCGCCATCGCGAGTTCGGTCCCGTCGATGAGTTTGACCCGGGTCTGTAGTTTGCCCTCGTCGATCGCCGAGGCGATCATTCCGCGAGCGAGGTGGAGGTCGTACTGACTCGCAATGAGAATACCAGTCTCGGAGTCCGGATCGAGCAACTCGGTGACGAGATAGACGAAGCCGTCGACCGTGTTCCGGTAGGCCTCGCTCCTCGGGAACGACCCCTTCTCGTAGGCCGCTCGAAACGTATCGGCGTGATTATCTGCCAGCACGTGAATGAGTCCGAACCGATCCTCGCTCCCGTCAGCTTTCGACAATACGGACGTCTGAATCGCTGGAAGTGTCGTCATCTCCCACCCTTCGGACCGTCGCTCCTCGGCGATCGCTTGCATGTCCTTGAGCGTTCGCTTCCAGGCCTGTGTCGCCGCCGGGGTACGAGCTCGAATCCCGACTGAATCGTCATCCGGTTTTGGCATATGGGGACACAGAATCGGGACTCGGTTAATGGTTTCGAGTCCACTGCTTTCCAGGCGAAACGACCTAGACGACGCCGAACACCGTCTCCATCAGATACGAGATCAGCAGGACCCCCAGGCTGCTCCAGAAGAGCTTTCCCGCAGACGAGAGTTCTCGATCCGGCGGCGGCGGCTCGATCCAGCGAGCGGGTGGAAGCGCTCGAGCGAACCGCTGGAAGCGGGTCTCGTTCGATCCTGTCGGTGATACCGACATCCCGATTGCATCCGCCGCGTCCGTCGATCGACCGGACACCTCCTCGGGCGAGTTCGGCCAGAGGCGAACGGTCGCGTACGCGAGCAACAGGAATCCGGCGAAAAACAGGACGACCTTGGCCCCGCCGAACCCGCCACCGACGGCGAGACTGATCGGGACTGCTGTGAGGGTCGCCACGACGACGACGGCGAACACGTACGATATCGCGTCTGCACAGACGAGTGCAAGCAGGCGCCACTGCACAGATTCGAGCCGGGTCATCACAGTGCCCTACTCGTTCGGGACGTAACCGTGCCGTTCCTCGAGAACTGGCTCGGGGTCTCGGTAGGAGTCGTCGTGGCGATGGCAGAGACTAACCCGGTTGCTCTCACCCACGGGGTAGAACTCGGGGTGTTCGCTTCCGCAGACGCTTTCGAAGTCTGCAGCCAGCACCTCGAGTGCGGTAGCCTCGTCGTTTTGCCGGACGTGTTCGGCGATTTCGTCGAGGACCGATTGCACCTCTTCGGGGACCGAAACGTCGCTGAAGAGTTCGTCGTAAATTTCTTCGATCGTGCCAAAGCGCGTCTCTTTGCCGAGTAACGCCTTGATTCGGTCGGATACCGATCGATCGGCCCGGTGGCGCTCTCGAAGGACCTCCCGAAGCGTATCGATCCGATCCCAGAGTTCGTTGGACAGGTGTCTGTACTCCTCCGGTCGGATCCGCGCCGGACAGCGTGTGCTGAACGGACACCCGTTCGGCGGGAATCGGGGATTTGGCGGCGTTCCCTGGAGCGTGATCCGATTTTTCTTCGCCGTCGGATCCGGTTCCGGAATCGCCGAGAGCAACGCGTGTGTGTACGGGTTCGACGGATCGGTGAACAGTTCCTCGGTCGGTCCAATCTCCATGATGTTCCCGAGGTACATGACCGCTACCCGGTCACAGATGTGCCTGACGACCGAGAGGTCGTGGGCGATGAACAGGTAGGTGAGCCCGAATTCGTCCTGTAAGTCCTCGAGGAGGTTGATGACCTCAGCCTGGACGGACACGTCGAGCGCGCTCACCGGCTCGTCGAGGACGATGAACTCCGGTTCGAGCGTCAGCGTCCGTGCGATGCCGATCCGCTGGCGCTGGCCACCGGAGAACTGGTGGGGATAGCGGTAGTAGTGTTCGCGCTGAAGCCCCACCTTCTCGAGGAGATCGCGCACGTGCTGGCGACGCTCGTCGGGTGTCTTCCAGTCGTGAACGTCGAGCGGTTCGCGAACGATTTCGCCGACGGTCATCCGATCGTTCAGGCTCGAATCGGGATCCTGGAAGACGATCTGGGCGTCTCGACGCCAGGCCTTGAGTTTCGGGCCGCTGAGTTCCGTGATGTCGGTCCCGTCGAAGCGGATCTCGCCGCCCGTCGCCTGCTCGAGCTGGACGAGCGTTCGTCCGAGGGTCGTTTTCCCGCAGCCGGATTCCCCGACGAGCCCGAGCGTTTCACCGCGTTTGATCTCGAAGGAGACCCCGTCGACCGCTTTGACTGGGTTCCCACCCAGTAGCCCCCCTTCGTCGTAATACGTCCGTAGATTCGATACCTCGACCATGACGTCCTCGTCGGCGCCCATGGCCTCGTCGGTATCTGTACGTAGCGATTCTTGGCTCATTGATCTTCGTTTGCACCTCCTTCAGTCGACGACGGCTCTGCCGCCTGGTCTGTGTGGTGATCGATCCGTTCGAGTTCGGACTTCCCCTCGGGATAGAGGAGACAGGCCGCCGTGTGGTCGTCGGCTCCTTCTCGGACCGGAATCGAAACGGGATGGATCTCGTTACAGGCGTCGAACGCCTCCGGACAGCGCGGTGCGAATCGACAGTACGTTGCCGGTTCGTTCGGCGTCGGCACGTTCCCTTCGATAGTCTGGAGCCGTTCTCCAACCTGTCGACCGGGAATCGATTCGAGTAGCCCCTGCGTGTAGGGGTGCTTCGGTGAAGCGAACAACGTCTCGACGTCCGCCGTCTCGACGATTTCGCCCGCGTACATGACGTTCACCCGATCGGAGACGTCGGCGATGACGCCCATGTCGTGGGTGATGAACATGATCGCCAGGTCGCGTTCTTCCTGCAGGTCCTCGAGTAGTTCGAGGATCTGTGCCTGAATCGTCACGTCCAGCGCCGTCGTCGGCTCGTCGCAAATCAGCACCTCCGGTTCACAAGCGAGTGCCATCGCGATGACCGCTCGCTGTCGCATCCCGCCGGAGAACTGGTGAGGATACTCTCTGACGCGTCGCCGGGCGTCCGGAATTCCGACGGCCTCGAGCAACTCGACGGCCTCGTTGGTCGCCTCCCCTCCGGTCATTCCCTGGTGGAGTCTGAGCGCTTCCTTGATCTGGTTGCCGACGGTATAGACGGGGTTGAGACTCGTCAGCGGGTCCTGGAAGACCATTGCAATCTTGTTGCCACGCATGGCGCGCTGGGCCTTCCCCTCGAGTCGAGTGATCTCTACGAATCCGGACTCGATCCTCGAGGGATCGTCGGGTGACCCCTCGGTCACGAAGACGAAATCGTCGGCGTCGATAAGGCCGAGCGATTCGCCATAGCCGGAGCCGAGGAAGTCGACAATCGATGCCTCCTCGGGCGATTCGTAGCCGAACGCCGCGGGCGTCATGTCGACTTCGGGCCGGTCGAACAGCTCTGCCGGATCGTGGGTTTGCTCGAGCGCGTTCACGTCGACCGCGTTCCCTGAGAACCGCTGGGCGAATTCCCGGACGGTCTCGAGGTGGTGGAAGCGAATACTGCTGCCGGGCAGGATTCGTCCAGGGCTGTCGACGAGCCCCATGATCGAGCGTGCGGTGACGCTCTTTCCGGACCCGCTCTCGCCGACGATGCCGACCGTTTCACCGGTTTCGATGTCGTAGGAGATCCCATCGACAGCCCGAATCACCTCCTTGTCGGTGAAGAACGCGGTCTGGAGATTTCGAACCGAGAGGATGGTCTCGGATCGGCCTGTGTTCGTCTGCGTCGTCTGCGTCTCTGCGTTCATGGACATCACGCACCACCTCCAGTCGTCGTCACGTCACCTTCTCCGGATTCGCTCTCCGGATCCATCGCGTCCCGGATCCCGTCACCGAGGGCGTTGAACCCCGTGACGACGAGGACGATCAGGATCCCCGGAATCGTCGCGATGTGCCACGATTCGGTGGAGACGTACGAGCGGCCGTCACTGATTATCCGCCCCCACTCCGGCGTCGGCGGGTTGATGCCGAGCCCGAGGAACGAGAGAGCAGCGGTGACGATGATGACACCGCCCAGCAGCAACGAGGCGTAGATCATGACGTAGCTAAAGATGTACGGAGCCATGTGCTTTCGCATCGTCATCATCGGCGTTTGACCATAGCTCTTCGCGGCGTCGACCCACTCCTGTTCGGCGACCTGGAGCGAGGGCCCGCGTATCGAACGCCACAGTCCTGGCCAGTATAGTCCGGCGAAGATGAGCGCCAGCAACAACCCGCCGTTGTAGTAGCTGGCGATGGGATGGTTCGACTCCTGGAAGACCACCGAGAGCAACAGGACCGCCAGGAACACCGGGACGGCAATGACCGTGTCACTGACGATGACCGTGACGAGGTCGACGAGCCCCTTGTAGTAGGCAGTGAGCAACGACAGCCCGAGAGCAATGCCCGTCGCCAGCCCGATCGCCGTGATCCCGATGACTAGGGACGTTCGCGCCCCGAAGACGAGGTACGTGAACAGGTTCTTCCCGTTAGCGGTCGTTCCGAACGGCGACCACCGGTCGTAATTGTCGTAGCTCATCGGGCTAACGGGATCACTCCCCTGGGAACGCGAGTCGATGTTAGCCGTGCCGTGGCTGACTGTCTCGAGTTCACCCGACTCCGAATTTAGATACTGGAATTCGTGGCCGTACGGGCTGTAGATGTTCTCCTGCGGGCCGACAGGCCCGAGCGCGGGAGCCCACAGTGCCATCACGACGAACATGAAGACGACGATGAGTCCGAAGATTCCCCAGTAGTGATTCCGGAAGCGGTTGATCGAATCGTCTCGAGGGGTCCAGTCGGCTTCGCGGTAGTGTTCGCGGAAGATCGTGTATCCCTTCCAGAGCCACGCGAACGTAACGAACGCGTACACGTAGACGACGGCGACGCGGAGTGCCCACGCCCAGGCTGGTGAGAGACCCATAAAGGTCCCCTCCCAACCGCTGCCGTCGGGTGATCGGTACCCCTGGTTCGGAATCGTTTCTGGACTCGTGACCGCTCCCAGCGAGGCGACCCACTCGAAGAATGACGTGAACGCCCCGACGACGAGGTCGATCGCTACGGCGGCTGGCGTCATCGTGACGACAAACGTGACAGCCGTCAAGACGGCGAGCAACAGCCCTCGGTCGAGTCGTTCCTCGGTTACGTACGGGCTGTCGAACCGATCGTAGTGGAACCCGAACCGTTCAGCTAGCGGGCCGGTGACGATCGTCGCCCTGAGAAGGATCGTCGCCACTGATAGGACGAGTAGTGCGGTAATCACGAACCCGATTTCGGCGGCGATCAGTCCAGCAGAGGGCTGGATGTTGCCGTGAACCCAGTGGGGAATCGCAGCGAGCCCACCCAGGATCAGTCGAACCACACCGCCAAGTTTGACGATCCCCGCCCCGATACGACCGATCTCAAGCAAGAGCAACACCCCGAGAACGGCCGCCCAGATCGCGGCCGGACGCGGATTCGCGGCAATACGTTCGCGAATCGTCTTGAGTTCGTCCGTGTCTTGATCGTGACTCATTGGTCGTACCCCACGCGTGGATCAAGTATCGTGTACAAGAGGTCCTGTAGAATGTTCATACTGATCGTGATAATAGTGAAGATGTACACCAGCGACCCGGCAAGCGGCAGGTCACCCTGGGTCAACGACATGAAGTACAGCCGACCGATGCCGTTGATACCGAAGACGACCTCGACGATGACGGACCCGCCGATCAGCAGGAACGCCTCGTTGGTGATGATCGGTACCAGCGGGATCAGGGCGTTCCGGAAGACGTGCTTCCAGATGATCACTCGGTTCGAGAGTCCCTTCGCTTTGGCCGTCTCGACGTAGTTCGAGTTGATCGTCTCGAGGACCGCCGTTCGGCCGATGCGGAGTTCGGTCGCCATCGATGCCGATCCGAGAACGATTGCCGCCGGCAGGATCACTTTAATCGCGACAGCGAGTTCCCCGCCATTGAAGTAGAACCCCCCTGGGGGGAACAACTGGGTGAATCCAACGAAGTCGAGCGGCGGCGTGCCGATGATACTATCGATGTTGGGCCCGATCGTGTACCAGTCGAACCCGAGGAATCCACCCCCCTGGGTCTGTCGCAGTATAGCCAGGAACATGATTGCGAGCCAGAAGTTCGGCATCGCCAGCCAGACGATCCCCGAGAAGGAAGCGATGTAGTCGCCCCAGCTATTCGAGTTGAGCCCAGCGTAGAAGCCGAGCGGGATCCCGATGAAAAGCGGCAGCAGGATCGCCCAGAACCCGAGCCAGACCGTTCGAGGTCCGTACGTGGCGACCATCGACGTCACGCTGTACCCGCGCCGAAGTACCCACGACTGGCCGAGATCGAAGGTGATCAGCCCGACCATGAAGTCGACGTACTGTTGCCACAGCGGCTCGTTCAATCCCATGTTTTCGCGGATCTGTGCAGCCTGCGCTCCGCTCGCTTCCGGACCGAGCATCGCTGCAACCGGGTCGAGCGGTCCCATCCTGAGGATGACGAACAACAACGTCATCACGAGAAAGAGGACCGGAATCGAGAGCAGGACCCGCTGGAAAAAGTATCGCCAGCGGCTCATGGAGCATCACACGTCTGCCAGACGTTTACCATATGTCGCACTATCGGATCGGTATGCATTCGAGGGTATTAGGTATCATGATTTCCCCGGACGGGTTCCGAGGATGAACAATTGTGTCGGCGGAAACGAACCGCCGAGCTATTCGCGTCCGACGTTACTCTTCGCTTTCCATTTCGACTTGCCAGTCGAGATAGTAGCCGTCCGCGTCTTCGGGGATCTTTTCGGTGTTGGTGTTCTCGGGCTCGAAGCCGAACAGACCGTAGGCGATCGACGGGTAGCTCCAGATCCAGCCGAGCGAGTAGAACTGAAGTTCGCCGTCCTCACCGCGGCTGATCAGCGTGTTGAACTCGGACTGCTCGAGCTCGAGTTCGATGCCGAGGTCAGCGACTTTGTCACGGGTGATCGTAGCGGCTTCGTTGAACACTTCGCTCTCGTAGGTCGTCAACGTCAGCTCGGCTGGTTCGTCGGGCGTGAAGCCGGCCTCTTCGAGAACTTGCTGGGCGCCCTCGCGGTCAGTCTCGTTGGGCGTGTACGGCCACTCCTCGACGAACGTCTGGTAGGCCTCGTTTCCTCCGGGGAAGATTCCCGGCGGCGTGAAGCTGAACGCCTCGACGCCACGGCCGGCGAAGACCTGGTTAATGAGTTCCTCGTGGTCGGTGACGTACGCGATGGCCTGTCGAACCGCCTTATCAGCGTAGCGAGCGTTGAACGCGAAGTAGAACGTCGACATCTCACTCACACCGAGGTAGTTGACGGTGTCACCGTTCTCGAGCTCGCCGTAGGTACCAATCTGGCGACCCATGTCGTCCTCCTCGGCCTCGATTTTGTCCTGGTCGTAGAACGGCGTCGGGATACCGAAGATGTCGGCGTTTCGCTCGTTGTAGTACGTTCGAATAGCCTCGTCGTCCTCGATGATCTGCCAGTGAATCGCGTCGAGTTCCGGCCCGCTGCCGTGGTAGTTGTCGAACGCGGTCACCTGAACCTCGGTGCCACCCTCCCACATGTCGAACTGGAACGGTCCGCAGCCGACCATCACTTCCTGGGAGATCTGCTCCTGGCTGTACTCCCCGTCGTAGCCCTCGATGTCGCCCACGAGTCCCTCGGGCATCGCTGCGAAGGAGTCGTAGGTGAGGATGTCGAGCGTGGACGGCTGGGGCTCCGTGATCCGCATCTCGATCGTGCGGTCGTCGACGGCCTCGACGCCGAGGGAGTCCGGGACGATCGTGGCCTCTTCGCCTTCGCCCTCCGTCTCGTGCTCGACGGCGAGGAAGCCGGGTTCGACGAGGAAGTTCGCGCGCTCGCTGGCGGTGGACTCGGCGAGACGCCGCCAGGCGTAGACGAAGTCACTCGCCGTCAGTTCGCTACCGTCGTGGAACTGGGCCTCCTTGATCGTGAACGTGTACGTCAGCAGGTCGTCGGAGACGTTGACCTCCTCGACGAGCTGGTTCTCGACTTCCGGAACGCCGTTGGGGTAGTGCACGAGGTTCTCGTACACCTGGTTGATGATGACGCCGGAAGCCGTGTCGGTCGACTGGATCGGGTCGAGCGACGAAACCCCCGAGTTGATCAGGTTCAGCGTACCGTCCTCGGTGGTGGTTTCGTTGTGCTGCTGGCGGTGGGATCCCAGCGACCCCGTTGGTTCGACTTCGACGGTGTCGTACCAGAAGCGCTCGGTCAGGCCGTGGTACAGCGGCAGGAGAATCATGTCGTCGCGGATGGCCTCCTCCATCTCGAGGTACGCTTCCATCCGGGTCTCCTCGTCCTCCGGCGCAGGGTTGTCCTGGGCACGCTCCCAGGCCTGCTGGGCCTTCTCGACGTTGGACAGATCCCCGTCGCCGTTGCCGTTTCCGTTTCCGTTGCCAGATTCGTTGCCGTTACCGTTACCGTCGCCGTTCCCATCACCATTGCCTTCGTCGCCGCCAAAGCACCCGGCCACCGCCGCGGTGGCTGCACCGGCGCTCGTGGCCTTCAGGAATGATCGTCGGGATACACCGTTGTCGTTGGGCATCGACTGGCAAAATTCTCTCGAGTCGTATAAGTTTTGCCTTTGTGAGCGAGAGAACCTCTGTCGTCCCTGGACAGATACTCAATAGTGAGTGATTAATATGCTTAATTTCCAGTCGCACCTATAATAACACCATATTATATGTAGTTCTACCAGTCATTCGAACGATTATTTGAAAAATAATCGGACATTCCACGATCATTGCCGATCGTACGTAACGGTGACGTCTCACTCGAGAGGCACCACCACTACCACCGCATCACCGCCGCCGGTCTCGAACCCACCTCGGTTGCGGCCACAGGTAAGCACGCTTAAGCGTCGCGAGGAAAAGGCTCACGTATGAAACCGCGCGATCTGTCCGACCACGTCGCCTACCAGGCGGGTCGAGGCATCGAGGAGGTCGCCCGCGAACTCGGGCGCGACCCCTCGACGTTCGTCAAACTCGCCTCCAACGAGAACGCCCACGGCCCCTCGCCCGCGGCCGTCGACGCCATCGAGGACGCCGCCGGAAGCGTGAGTTCCTACCCGAAGGCGGCTCACGCCGATCTCACCGCCGCGGTCGCCGACCGCTGGGCTGTCGCGGACGACCAGATCTGGCTCGCAAACGGCGGCGACGGCGCCATCGACTACCTCTCGAGGGCGACCCTCGAGCCGGGCGACGACGTGCTCGTCCCCGCGCCGGGGTTCGCCTACTACGGCATGAGCGCTCGGTTCCACCACGGCGACGTCACCGAGTACGCGCTCGCGCGCGAAGACGACTTCTCACAGGACGCCGAGACGGTCCTCGAGGCCTACGACGGCGAGCGGATCGTCTACCTCACCAGCCCGCACAACCCCTCGGGATCGACGATCGACCTGGAGGCCGTTGCAGAGATCGCCGATCGAACGGACGAGGAGACGCTCGTCGTCGTGGACGAGGCCTACGGCGAATTCGCCGACGTCGACAGCGCCGTCGCCCTGATCTCGGGTCGCGACGGGTTCGACGCCCGCGACGACGTCGCCGTCCTCCGGACGTTCTCGAAGGCGTACGGCCTGGCGGGTCTGCGACTCGGATATGCAATCGTTCCGCACGCGTGGGCTGAGGCCTACGCTCGCGTCAACACCCCGTTCGCCGCGAGCGAACTCGCCTGCCGGGCCGGCCTGGCCGCCATCGAGGACGACAAACACGTCGAGCGAACCGTCGCGACCGTCGCCGAGGCTCGAGCGACCATGCGCGAGGAAATCGACGCCCTCGTCTGGCCCAGCGACGGGAATTTTGTCCTCGTCGACGTCGGGGAGGCGACGCCGGTCGCTGAGGCGATGCAAGAACGGGGCGTGATCGTTCGCGACTGTACGAGTTTCGGGCTGCCGGCGTGCATCCGCATTACCTGCGGTACGCCGTCCGAAACCGATCGAGCCGTCGAGACGCTCAACGAGGTGCTCGAGGACCGTGGACTGGATGCCGACGGCGGAACAACCGGGGTGAACGGCGCGTGAGAATCGCGATCACCGGCACTCCAGGAACGGGGAAGACGACGGCGACGACGATTCTCGAGGGCCGACTCGAGGACTACGACGTGATCTACCTCAACGACCTCCTCGAACGCGAGGGACTGTACACGTCCGTCGACGAAGAGCGCGACAGCAAGGTCGCCGACCTCGATGCCCTCGAGGAACGACTCGCGGAGCGAGACGACGTCCTCGTCGAGTCGCACCTCTCCCATCACTTGCCGGCCGATCGCGTCGCCGTCTTGCGGTGTGCCCCCGAGGTACTCGAAAAACGACTGCGCGAACGCGGAGAACGCACGGACAAAGCTCACGAGAACGCGGAGAGTGAGGCGCTCGACGTCATCCTCTCGGAGGCCGTCGACCACCACGGCCTCGAGTCCGTGTACGAAATCGATACTACGGACCGCGAACCCACTGAGGTGGCCGACGAACTCGAGGCCGTCGTCCGCGGCACGCGAGCGCCAAGCGCTGGCGAAGTCGACTTCGTGGGGTACCTGACATGACCCTCGATAAGTTCCGACCGTACATCTCGAAGTTCCTGGATCCGTTCGTCCGTGGGTTCGACCGGGTCGGGATGTCCCCCGACGGCGTGAGCGTGATCGCCGGGTTCGTGGCGATCACCGCGGGCTTCGCGTTTTACCTCGGCGGCGTCGCCCATCCCGTCTGGTACGCCGTCGGCGCGGCCCTCGTCTTCCTGAACGGCTGGTTCGACATCATCGACGGCGCACTCGCTCGAGCACAGGGCGTCTCCTCCCCGTCGGGGGACCTGCTCGACCACGTCCTGGACCGCTACGCCGACATCGTGATCATCGGTGGACTCGCCGCCGGCGTCGGCGACTACTGGCTGGGCTTCCTGGCGGTTACAGGCGTCGTCATGACCTCCTACCTCGGCACCCAGGCCCAGGCGGTAGGCCTCGACCGGGTCTACGGGGGGCTCGTCGGCCGTGCGGACCGGCTGGCGATCATCGGAATCGTCGGCTTCCTCGCCTATCCGCTCGAGTCGTTCGACGCTGGCGGCCTCTCGCTCGTCGGCTGGCTGCTCGTCTTCCTCGCCGTCGTCGGTCACCTGACGGCCCTCCAGCGGTTCTTCTACTCCTGGAGCGCGCTCGAGTAGTGCCGATCTCGAGGGACTTCTCGTCGTCTCCCCGCCGTCTTCACGTCATCTTCCCACCCTCCTCCCCGGCGTCCTCCCGCCATCTTTCCATCTCCAGGAGTGGCTGACCTCGTTCGAGACACGACTCGTCCAGACCGCCGGCGCCGCACCCTTTATCACGCGTGGTGCGTTAGACCCGACCATGGTTCAGTGCGAGATGTGTGGCGCCGAGACGTCGTCCCCGAAGACTATCAAAGTCGAAGGCGCGAAGCTGGACGTGTGTTCGAACTGCACCGACTTCGGCACCGAGGTGAAGACCGCCTCCTCGTCGAGCACGTCAACGAAGTACTCGACGGACTCCGGGTCGGGATCCGGGTCAGGGTCCAGCAACACGTCCTCGAGCGGGAGTCGCTCCTCGGGGTCCGGTGGCTCGCGTCGCCGCGATATGTTCGACGAGATGGACGAGATCGTCACCGATTACGACGACCGCATTCGCCGAGCGAGAGAGAAGAAGGACCTCAGCCAGTCCGACCTCGCGAACGAACTCAACGAGAAGGCGAGTCTGATCCGCAAACTCGAGCGCGGGGATACCCTGCCCAGTGACCGGGTCCAGAGCAAACTCGAGCGCTTCCTGGGGATCAGCCTCACCGGCGGGTCCGGGTCGAGCGAGGACAGCGACTGGGAAGGCGGCTCCTCAAGTGGGAGTTACACGCTCGGTGACGTTGTCAAGCGAAAGGATTGATCGAGCGGCGACAGCGTTTTTCCCCGGTCGCAGGTGCTGTCCTCACCGCGATCCAGTGTCCACTCGAGGGTCGAGTAGCGAGTACGCCAGGTCCTGAACGACGTTGCCGACGACGCCGAAGGCGACGATGACGACCGTTACGCCCATCATGACGGGCAGGTCGCGCGTCCAGACGGCGTTGTAGAAGAGCGAGCCGATCCCGCCGATGCCGAACACGGCCTCGATGATAATCACCGAAATCGCGAGCAGCGCGAGCGTCTCGGCGAACACGAGCGAGAGCAGTGGGATCGCCGCGTTTCGCAACACGTGTCTGGCGACGTCGAGCCGCCCACCTCCTTTCGCGCGAACGAGTTTGGTGAGGTCCGCGGTGTAGTACTGGCGGGCGTACGCTCGAGCGTAACTGACGATGGCAGCGAGTAACGTCGTCGTCACCAGAACGACCGGGAGGACGCGCCCGTAGAGAAACGGCAACTCGGTCACCGTGATGTAGTTGAACTCGCTGCCCCACCTGAAGGCGGCAGCGGCAGTCGCGGACGCGCTCAGGATCAGGAAGCCGATCCAGAAGTTCGGAACCGCGAACAGCAGGTACACGATTCCCGTAGCTCCGTTGCCGCGAGTCGAGCGCACGTTCATGGCGGCGTAGGCGCCGACGGCCAGCCCGAGCGTGGTCGCCAGCACGATCGCCGGGACGACGTACAGCGCCGTCTCGAGGGTGGCCTCACGCACCAGCGGAAACACGGCCTCGCCACTCTGGAAGGAGTTTCCCCACTCCAGGGAGATCATGTTCCCTATCCAGTCGACGTACTGCTCGGTGAGCGGTCGGTCGAGCCCTCGGTCGGCGAGGTACGACTGGCGAATAGACTCGAGTTCGTCGGGATCAGCGCCGCCGTAGGCTGCAAGCGCGAGCCGTCTGTCGAGCACCCAGTCTTCGGTCGCGGCGAACAGTGTGAACATCACCGTGAGCACGGCCCAGGCGGCAACTACCCCCAGTGCGAGACGCCGAGCCAGTATCCGCACCACTCTCACCGGCGGTCACCTGCAAGCGACGCGGCCGTGATGACGGGGTCGCAAATCACGAGTACTGCACACGTGTCAGCCAGGGATATATGAGTGTTGCGGTCGTGACGGAACAGAAACACTTATTCACAGAGGCGACAGGTTCCTGCACGACTCGCAATGACGGAATCGGGATCGAACGGCCCCTCCAGGGACGAGCCACCGGGGCAGGCGGACGTCGCGGCACTCGAGCGGATCGACTGGGATCGGGTCGACTCGTCGACGCGGCGGTTTTCGACCGAACGGATCGCGCTCGTGATCGGCGTACTCGCGGTTGGACTGGCGTACCTCTACTACCGGTCGAAGGACAGCATCTTTCTCGTCGCTCGATGGCACGTTGGTCCCGAGGACTGGCTGCTGTTGCTCGCGCTGGCCGTGGTCGTCGCTTACGGCGTCGTCCCGATGCTCCTCGACCCGTCGCGCGGCCGCCGACTCCTCGCTCGGCTTCGGCGACGGTGGGCGACAGTCGCCAGCCTCGTGGTTCTCGGCGCCGTCGTCCTCACGGCGTTCTACGCGATGATCACGGGGTTCCAGCCCCGGTTGACGCTCGACTCGGGGACGGTCGGAACCGACAAACTCCAGCCGCCAGTCGGCTTCAGCGGCTCCTACCTGGAAACGAGGCAGGACTGCGTGGGCACGGTTACTGGTGACACGATCTACGAACAGCAGTGTCACGGGACCTGGGAGTACGTGCTCGGAACCGACCGCTGGGGGTACGAGATGGTCGACCTCCTCGTGGTCGGCGCTCGACCCGTTGCCTACGCCGTGTTCGTCACCGTCGGCATCATCGTCCCGCTGGCGACGGTCGTCGGGCTCGTCGCGGGGTACTACGGCGGCTCCGTCGACGACCTCCTGATGAGCTACGTCGACGTCCAGCTCAGTATCCCGGCGATCGTCATCTACATGATCGCGTACCTGTTCATCGGGGACTCGTTTTTCGTTCTGCTCGCCGCGTTCGGCCTGCTCTCGTGGGGCGGGATCGCCCGCATCGTCCGGAGCGAGACGCTGCAACGCCGCGAAGAAGGGTACATCCTCGCTGCCAGAGTGCTCGGGGCCTCGAGGCCGTACGTCTTGCGTCGACACATGCTACCGAACATCACCAACAGCGTGATCCCGGCGGCGTTCCACCTGATGGCCGTGCTCGTCCTGACCGAGGCCGCGCTTGCCTTCCTCGGGTTCCACGCCACGTTCCAGTCGTGGGGCATGACGATGGGCGAGGGACTGTTCAGGGCGGCCCCGCTCGATGCCTGGTGGGTCTCGACGTTCCCCGCTATCGCCCTGGGACTGACCGTCGCGGCGTTCAAGGTGGCCGGCGACGGACTACGAGACGCGCTCGATCCACGGGGGGCCCATGACTGACACGGATCCACTGCTCTCCGTCGACGACCTGCACGCCCACATCGCGACCGCCGATGGCACCGTTCGGGCCGTCGACGGGGTAAGCTTCGACGTCCAGCGGGGGGAAACCGTCTGCCTCGTCGGCGAGAGCGGAAGCGGGAAGACGCTGACCTGCGATTCGATCACCGGTCTGGTCTCGAGTTCGCAGGTCGACGTCTCCGGATCGGTGACGTTCGAGGGCGAGGAGTTGCTCTCGGCCGGTGAGAGGCGGCTTCGATCGATCCGCGGCAACCGGATCGCCTACCTCTTCCAGAACGCCCAGAACGCGCTGGACCCCGTCTACACCGTCGGCGACCAGCTCGTCGAGGCGATCACGTTCCACCGGGACGTCAGCGACGGGACCGCGCGGGAGCGTGCGATTGACCTGCTGCAGACAGTCGGCCTCTCACGACCAGCGGAGCGGCTCGACGCGTATCCCCACGAATTCTCCGACGGCATGCGACAGCGCGTCCTGATCGCCATCGCCCTGGCCGCCGAACCTGACCTGCTCATCGCCGACGAGCCGACCTCCGCGCTGGACGTCACGATTCAATCGCGGATCATCGACCTGATCGACGACCTCCGACGAGAGCGAGATTTGACGCTGTTGCTCGTCACTCACGACCTCCGAGTCGTGGCCTCGCTGGCCGATCGCGTCGTCGTCATGTACGCCGGAAACGCCGTCGAGCGCGGCCCCGTCGAGGCCGTCCTCGAACAGCCGGGACACCCCTATACGCAGTCGTTGTTCCGGAGTTTCGTCGGCCAGGGTGGGACAAACGGGCCGGACCGTCGTACCGAAACCGTCGGACGCGACGGCTCAATCCCGAAGGAGGGCTGTTGCTTCCGTCGAGAGTGTCCACATGCCGTCAAGGCGTGTCGAGGCGACGAACCGCCGTTCGAGCCGGTCGCCGGCGTCGAAGACCACCGCGCGGCGTGTATCTACCACGGCGACCGAAAGGACGCGAGGACGGTCCTCGACACCGCTCCCCAACTCGACCGCGGGGTAACCGACGATGACTGAGGCCGATCCGTTGCTCTCGGTCAGGAACCTCGAGAAACACTACCCGATCACCGAGGGATTGCTTCGGCGCGAGGTCGGGACCGTTCGGGCCGTCGACGGCGTGAGCTTCGACGTCCAGCTCGGCGAGGCGTTCGGGCTCGTCGGCGAATCCGGCTGCGGGAAATCCACGACCGCGCTGTCGGTACTCCGCCTCGAGGAGCCGACTGGTGGCGACGTTCGGTTCGACGGCGACGACGTTCGCGCGTACGACGACGACGAACTGCGTCGCTTTCGCCGACGCGCACAACTCGTGCTCCAGGATCCGGATTCGGCGCTCAACCCGCGTCGAACGGTCGGCGAGTCCGTGGAGGAGCCCCTCCGTATCCACGGCTTACACGGCTCCCAGCGGCGTCGACACGTCGTCGAGGACACCCTCGAGCGCGTCGGACTCTCCGCCGCCGCGGCCGACCAGTACCCACACGAGTTCTCCGGCGGGGAGAAACAGCGCATCGCCATCGCCCGCGCGCTGGTGTTGAACCCGGACCTGATCGTCGCCGACGAACCGGTGAGCGCGCTCGACGGTCGAACCAAGGCCGACGTCCTCGAGTTGCTGGGGCGTCTCCAGCGGGAGTTCGATGTCGCGATCGTCTTCATCAGTCACGACGTCGATCTCGTGCGTCGGTTCTGCGACCGCGCGGCGGTAATGTACCTCGGCGAAATCGTCGAGTCCGGGGCGGTCGACAAGGTCTTCGACGAGCCTCGCCACCCGTACACGCAACTGCTCGTGTCGTCGATTCCCAGCCTCGATCCGAGCGCGCCCCACGTCGGCGTCGAACCCCTGACCGACGACCTCCCCGACGCGTCGGACCCGCCGTCCGGGTGTCGGTTCCATCCTCGGTGTCCGGCGATCATCCCGCCTGCCGACACAACGATCCCTCGCGACCAGTGGCGTGGGCTCGTGCGGTTCCGCTTTCGCCTCGAGAACGACTGGACGACCGCGGACGACGTGCGGGCCGCCGTCGCCGGGCGCGAGTCGGACGACCCCGCAACCATCGGGTCCGTCCCCGCCACCGACGACGCCGTTCGATCGACGTTCGATCTGCCCGCTAAACTCGCGGATCCGGATCTCGAGGCGGCGCTCACGACGGCCGTCGAATCCATCGAGGAGGGCGACCTCGAAACGGCTCGAGCCCACCTCGCCGCGCCGATAGAGACCGTCTGCGAACGCGAGTCGCCGACGCTCGAGACCCGCACAGAGGGCCGACCGGTCGCCTGCCACCGGTACGATCCGTCGGTTCCCGGCGAGCCCGAGACGGACCTCGAGACGACGACCACTCGGTAACTATTTTGGTCGCGAGGGCCTCCTCTCGAGCATGTTCGTTCTGATCAACCTCAAGACGTATCCGTGTGACCCCGTGGCCGTCGCCGAAGCCGCGCGCGACGTCGACGAGACGACCGACGCTCGCATCGCCGTCGCCCCGCAGGCGACCCACCTTGAGCGAGTCGCCGAGACGGGCGTCGAAACCTGGGCCCAGCACGTCGATCCGATCGACTACGGGAGCAACACTGGGCACACGCTCGCGGAGGCGGCCGCGGATGCGGGCGCAGTGGGCACGTTGATCAACCACTCCGAGCGCCGCCTGAAACTCGCCGACGTCGACGGCGCGATCCGGGCGGCCGAACGTGCCGGCCTCGAGACCGTCGTCTGTGCGAACAACCCGGCCCAGATCGGGGCGGCCGCGGCGCTCGCTCCTGACGCCGTCGCCGTCGAACCGCCGGAACTGATCGGCACCGGGACGCCGGTCAGCCAGGCCGATCCGGACGTAGTTGAGGACGCTGTCGACGCCGCCGCTCGGGTCGACGAGGACGTCACCGTGCTCTGTGGCGCGGGGATCAGTACCGGCGAGGACGTCGTCGCCGCCGCCGACCTCGGCTCGAGCGGCGTCTTGCTTGCCAGCGGCGTCGCCAAGGCCGATGACCCTGCGGCGGCGCTCGCTGACCTGGTCGAACCCCTGTGAACGGAGGCGGAAGCGGAATGGTGACGAGGACGAAGACGAAGACGACAACGAGAACGGAAATACGGACGAGAGCCAGAGCGACGCCACTGCCAGAGCCCGACACCTTTTCCCCACCGAACGCGAACTCGAGGCATCACCGATGAGCGACGATGACCGGAACTCGAACTCGCACTCGCCTACCAACGCGAACTCGAACCCCGACGACACGTCCAACGCCCACCCGCTCGAGGTTACCCTCGAAAACCGCCTGATGGGTCAGGGCGTCTACGTCAATTCGCTGGAGCGAACCGACGACCGAACGCGACTCGAGTACGAAATGGTGCACGACGTACCGGGCGTGACTACCCACGAGGTCAGTACCATCGTTCGAATCGTCCTGACGGTCGCGGAGGAGCGTGAGTGGGAGCCAGGAACGCTCGAGGCGGTCTCTCGATCCACTGACGGGGACCGGCGCGGGACGTGGCGAGTCGAACGCGAGTGGTTCGATCAGCTGGGTGACGAACTCTCCGAACTCGAATTTTCAGATCTCGTTCTCGATACAATTACTCACGCCGGGTCTAAGAAGTAGTTACATTCATTACGGATTGCTGTCTTCGGTTCCGTAGAGCTACTGATGACCGGAGAACAGGTGTTCGTCTCCCACGCACCCGTTGACCTCGACCTCGTGCAGGAGCTGTTCTCGACGGTCAAGAACTTCCCGTTCGGCGTCCACATCGCCCTCGAGGAGATCGAATCCGGTCGAACGCGCGATCGACTCGAGGGCCGACTCGCCAACAGCGACGTCGTCGTCGCCGTACTCACTGAGGCGTCGGCGACCAGCAACTGGGTCAACCAGGAGATCGGCTACGCGCTCGCGAAGGGCATTCCGGTTCTCCCGCTGTACGACGAGGAGGCGTTCCGCGGCGGGTTCATCGCCGACATCGAAGGAGTCGCCATCGATCGGGAGAACCTCTCGTTCACGATCTTCAACCTGCTCTGTCGGCTTCGGAGCGAACTCTCTCCGCTCGGAGCACTGTCGGTCCCCAACTGGTACGTCCGGTTCCCGTGTACGGTTCCGGACTGCGGCCACCCCGTGACGCTTGATATCACGCAGGGCCAGACGAAACTCTGGAAACTCTCGGAACACGGCCAGTTGCTCGAGGCCACCTGCGAGGTCTGCGACGCCGCCTACGCCTTCGATCCGGCGACGATCGGGTTCGTCAGGCGCATGGACGGCCTCGAACAGCGTGACGGTCACTTCAGCCGGTCGTAGGCCTCTTTGACGAGTTTGAACGCCGACTCGCTCCCGCTCTTCTTGTCGGGGTGGGCGTGTTTGATCTGGGTCAGGAAGGCCTCGCGAAGCTCCTGGTTCGTCACGTCGTCGCCGACGCGAAGGATCTCCCGTGCCTCCGACTTGCGCATCTTGACGCCGCTGACCACGCCTTTCTCCTCGGCCAGCGCCTTACAGTCCGAACACAGCTCCTCGGTCCGGCCGTCGATCGTAGTCACGTGGTAGAGTTCCTCGTCGACGTACTCGTGACACTGGCTACAGAGCGTTCGACGGGTCGCGAGTTCGGTCGTTTCCATCGCCTCGTTGACGGACGCTCCGGTACCGTCGTCTAGCCCATCCGACTCCGAGGTCCCCGCCTCCCCGTGGCCGGGAACTTCCTCGAGACAGTCGGAGCAGCACGTGATCACCGTTCCGTCGGTCAAAACGACGTCCTCGAGGTCGTTTCGCGGAACGCTCGAGCGACAGCCATCGCACGTCCCGCGCGGCCGGTCGATCGACTCGAGTTTCCGGGCGGCCTCGCGGGCGTGGGGCGCACACGTCGGGCAGCAGGCCAGGCGTTCCCCGTCGGGCATCGTCACGGTGGACAGATTCTCGAGCGCGACGGCACGTCCGCACCCATCACACCGCTCGCGGCGTTGGTCGACCACGGCCATCTGTCACATTGTTTGTATTCGGAGTATATTATTGTAGTCATCTCCTGAAATGCACGGCGGACGGTTCGAGAGCTACGGCCGAGACGGAGCGACCCCGGCGGTACCGATACTAGAACCAGAAACCGTGACAGCAATACGGGCTCCACCCGGACCGATGAACATGGGAGCGCTACCTACCGTATTCGATACCGATCGTCCCGGACAGCGAGCCATCGCGCTGGTCGGGACGGTCGACCTCGCCCTCATCACGGCGATCATGATGATCGGCCGACGCCAGCACGGCCTGCCGATCGCGAGCGAACCGGGGGCCGCCCTCGAGACCGCCCTGCCGTTTCTCGTCGGCTGGACAGTCGTCGCCCTCTTGGCTGGCGCGTACGCTCGACGTGCGATCGTGTCGACGAAGACCGCCGCCGTGGTCACGACCGTCGCGTGGCTCGGCGGGGCGAACGTCGGCCTCATTCTTCGCTCGTCGCCGTTCTTCGACGGCAACGCGCTGTGGGCGTTCAACGTCGTCATCACCGCCATCGGGCTGCTCGTGCTCGGAACCTGGCGCATTGGGCTCTCGGTGGGGCTCCGCAATGCGGACTGGCTCGAGTGATCCCCGGTCAGAAACGAGGGCCTCGAGTGCAGGCCGACCCGGATCAAATTGTTTGTCGAAGCGATCGACAATTCAAAACCGGGCGTTCACGGCCCGAGTGCGCACCGAATTCGGTAATACCGATTTTGAGAGAGGGTTTCGAATGAGGACATACTGGCCGATTGGAACCACTCGATAAGTTACGAGGATAATCCCCCCTCTATCTGAATCAGGGACAAATTCAATATCGGCTAATTATGGGAAACGCTTATATGCCTATTCCTCATAGAATGTAATAGATTATGGCTGGCTATTATGACATTGTTCTCGGACTTATCCCGGTCGCACTGCTCGGTATCACCGCTGCCCTGACCGTCGTTGGCGTCTCGTTGACGGCTGCGGTCCCGATTAGCGCTACCGTCGCAATCGGCGTCATCGGTCACGCGATGTTCGTCAACGGTCCCGTCGATTCCGTCGAGGACGCCCCAGCCACGCGCCCCAGAGTCAACTCCGAGTAATCCCCAGCCACGCGGTTTTTATCTCTCGGTCTCCTCGTGGGAGTATGACCGACGTCCTGTTTCTCACCAGCGAAGAGACGGCAGGCCTCGCCTCGCCCGCAGACTACGTTACTGCCGTTCGAGACGGCTACCGTCAGCGCGGCGCCGGCGCGCCCGCCGAGCCCAGAACCAAACTCTTTCACGCCGACCCGGGCGGACTCCTAACGACCTACTCCGCCGTACTCCCGGAAACCGGCGCGATGGGAGGCTACATGTACAGCGCCGGGTTCGGATCGGGCGACGCCTGGTTCGTCACGCCACTGTTCGACGCCGACAGCGGCGAACCGGTCGCCCTGCTCGACGGCGCCCACATGAACCCCTTCAAGACCGGCGCCGCCGGAGCGGTCGCCGTCGACGAACTCGCTCGCCAGGATGCCACCACGCTCGCCGTGATCGGCACCGGCCCGCAGGCGCGCGGACAGCTCCACGCGACGGCGACCGTTCGCGATTTCGAGACTGTTCGCGTCTTCTCGCCGACGACGTCCAATCGGGAGGCGTTCGCCGCCGAGTTCGACGACGAACTCGCCGCCAGCGTCACGGCCGTCGACTCGAGCGCCGCCGCCGTCGAGGGTGCCGACGTCGTGATCACCGCGACGACGGCGAGCGATCCCGTCTTCGATGGGTCACTCCTCGAGCCCGGAACCCACGTCACGGCGATGGGGCAGTATCACCCGAAGAAGCGCGAACTCGACGTGGAGACGATCGAACGGGCCACCTACGTTCCCGACCTCCGGGACCGGGCGACCTACGATGCGGGGTCGTTTCTCGCGGCGCTCGAGGCCGGCGCGATAGCCGAAGATCACGTTCACGCCGAACTGGGCGAGGTCGTGGCTGGCGAGGCACCTGGACGAACGAGCGACGACGAGATCACGGTGTTCGACAGCGGCGGGACCGGGATCGAAACTGTCGCGGCCGCGGCGATGCTGTACGAACGGGCCGTGGAGGAGGGACTCGGCTCGACCATTTCGTTCGCACCCGCGAGCGAGGCGCTGACGGGGCGGCGTTCCTGAAACGAGCGGCGAGAGAGCGGTCGAGCGAACGGCCGGTCACTCGTCACTCGCTCTCGACGGCGACCTCGTGGACGACGACCGTCAGGTGGTCCAGTTTCGGAGGCAAGTGCTCCGGTGGGATCGCGATCGTCGGCTCGACGGTCGAAAGCGACGGGTCGTACGTCAACTTCGCGTTCTGGGCGATCGACATCGGGCCCGAGATGATCGATCCCGTGAAGTCGACGCTCCCCGTTCCGATGCAGACGTCGGCCCAGTCGGCGTCGGGCGAGCAGTCGGCGTTGGTCAGGTACTCGCCGACGAGTTCGTTCGTCCCCTCGGCCGGTTCGTCCCGTGGTGCGTAGATGGTTCCCGTGAAGGTCCCCTGGCCGATCGCGAACTTCATCTCGGAGGTTCCGTAGAGCTGGAAGCGCTGAGGATCGTCGGATTCGACGGTGACGCCGCCGCTACCGCCCCCCATGGCCACGTCACCGGTCGTGTACATTCTCGCGACGTGATCCGTTCCTGCACCGTCGACGACCTCGATCTTCGTGTTGTCGAGTCCGATGTTCCCGTCGACGAGGACCGTCACGTCCCCCTCGCTCAGATCGATCTCGAGGTCGTCGTCTCGAAGCAACTCGTCCGCGTAGTAGGTCCCGTTCTCGAGGGTCGATCCGTCGATCGACTGGGCGTCGCCGGCCGACGTCTCGAACAGGTACGCAATGTCGTCATCGAGCGGCCGAAGGTCCACATCTTCGCCGCCCGTACAGTTAGCAGGCGCCTCGCAAGTGATATTGACGTTTCCTGTCGCCGAGATCGAGCCGTTCACGGAGGGGTTCCCGCCGTTATCGAGCACGTCCCCGACGGCGGTGACTGCTCCGTCGTAGGACCCGTCGGGATCGGGTTGTCCGAGGAGGACGGCGACGGTCTGGTTCGCGTGATCGACCGTCACGTACTGGTCGCCGACCTGTCGTTCGTAGTGAGCCGCCCAGCCGGCGTAGTACGGACTTTCGATCGTGATCGTGACGAACCGGCCGGCGACGCTCGGAATGTCGCGGCTCGGCCGATCGCTCTGCACTTTCGAGAGGCGAACCCGATCGTTCGACACCGATTCGACGCCCTCTAGTCGCGTAATTGGCAGCCGGAAGGCGTCCTGGCGGTACTCGGCCTGTGGTGCGGAGATGAGTCTCGCCTGGGCGCCCGTGCCGTGGAAGACGCCACCGCCCTCGTAGGCGACGACCGTCTCGCCGTCGCGATACTCGATCGCCCGCATCGGTTCGTCGATAATGGGGTCCTCGAGTCCGGACGCGGTCACCGTAATGTGGCCCGATTCCACGAGCGAGACGCCGCCATTGGCGTCTGCCAGGCCGAGCGCCACCGACCGCGTGTCGTCGCTCGAGGCGGCGACCGTGTTCAGTTCCGAGCCGAGGTTGACGAACGACTGTTCGACGCGTTCGTCCTCGAGCTGGTCGGACGACGTCGTGAGGGCTCCGGTTCCCACGAGGACGATGCCGATGCTGGCAACGGCGACCATGCCGATGATAATCGTCAGGGCGAGTACCGGCGTTAGCCCTCGGTCGGCGCGGTCGATCATCGCGTGCCTCGCGATAGAACGCTACACTGCTCGCGGTTTCGTCGTCCCCACCGACCGACTGGCGTGCTCCCTCCCTTCCCCCGAAGCTGATGGAGCAACCGAATCATACACGCATTCATTACCGTCACTGGTAATGACGTTTCCCATACGTTCCAGTTCCTGAACACGAATGATGTAGATGGCATCGATCATAGCGTATCCATGTTCTCGAGAGCAATTATCGTCTCATCGGTCTATCCGAGCCTCGAGGTCGGTGTCCGACCAGGCCGTCGGGCCACGAATCGAAACGGTTAGGAACGCATTCGACGACCGACAGAACGTGGCTCGAGGTGAGACGGGAAGCGGCGACCGTTCACGTCGACTGGCGGGAGCGATGGTACTCGTCGTCGCCGGCG
The DNA here is from genome assembly GCF_024204665.1 of Natronosalvus rutilus. Classification (NCBI taxonomy): domain Archaea; kingdom Methanobacteriati; phylum Methanobacteriota; class Halobacteria; order Halobacteriales; family Natrialbaceae; genus Natronosalvus; species Natronosalvus rutilus. The sequence goes on from NZ_CP100355.1 coordinate 2,984,531, forward strand.
GACTCGCTCTGTTCGTCCCGGCCGTCCGACTCCTCTTGGCCGGCCTCGTCCTCCTTGCAGGACCGCTGTCGATTTACGGGGGTCTCCTCGCGTTCCTCAGGGGGAACCTCGGAATGCGCAGTGCGTTTCGACTCGTCCTGGGGCTGGCGGCCGGGACGCTCTCCCCGATGTTACTCGTCCTGGCGCTGATCGCGTCGGGGACGTTCGCGTTAGTCGTGGGCGTCCTCGGTGGCTCGTGTAGCGTGCTGGCGCTCGTGTTCGCGTCGACCGCGTTCAGTCGCGAACGAACGCCGGCCGAGCGGTACGTCCCGCCGACCGACGGCTGACGTCGACCAGGGCGGATACGACCGACTCGACCAACCACGCAGAACAGTCGAGCGCTCGAGTGCTCGAGCGGTCGTGAATATCGAACGCCGTCTACTCGAGTTGGATCGCAGAAAGCGATTGTTCGGGGCTAGCTGTGCGAGAACGGTCGTCCTCGGTCGTAACGACGAAGTCGACGTCCGCACCGACGTCGTCGACCGGAGGCTCTGAATTTGAATCCGAATCCGGATCGGAGAGCACGGTGACCGCATCCACGAGCAGCGGCGCGACGACGCCCCCGACGACCGCTCGCGGATCCGAAAGGGGCGCCCGCAGCGCCACCCGATCGCCAGTCTCGAGCCCCCACTCGTCGACGACATCGGTGGCCGCCTCGAGCACCGACCGGTGACTGTACTCGCGCCGGCCGTCGACGAGCAACGGCGTCTCGGGATCGACCTCGAGGGGCGGAAACGACGGATTCTCGCTCCAGAGGCCGCTCTCGAGGTGACGGACTCCTGGATCGTCGGGGCGCTCGCCGTAACCGACTCGCTGAGCACCTTCGGGGAGAGCGTACTCCCCGAGGTTGCTAACCGGCGCGACGAGTGTTCGCAGATCCTCGCTCCCTCCCAGGTCGTGGGGCGGATCGAACCTGGTCCGGGACTCGAGCAGCGCCGTCCCGAAAAACGAGAGCAGTGCGAGCGGGCCCGATCCGACGACGCCGACGGTAACGCCCCGGCGAACGCCCGTGTGGCGCAGGAAGTTCCCGGCCTTCCACGCCGAGGTGCGAAGCCAGTGGGCGTCGTACGTCCGACCGGTTGCGTCCTCGAGTGCCGGCCGCTCGCTCCGCCGCTCGCGTTCGAAACACGCAGCCAGCGTCTCCATACCGGTCCTACTCACCGTGATTACAAAAGCGCCGTCACTTCCGGGCTGGCTCGAGGGTGCAGGAAGTAGAGACGAGAAGTGAGAGACTCGAAAACGAGAACTTAGAAACTCCGCTTGATCTTCTCGAAGAAGCCCTCGCTGACCTCAATTTCCTCGCCGCCGGCCTCGGCGAACGCCTCGAGCGCCTCCCGTTGCTCGTCGTTGAGCGACTCGGGTGTGACGACCTGCACGCGCACGTAGAGGTCCCCCTGGCCGTAGCGCCGGAGCCGCGGCATCCCCTTGCCCTCGAGGCGGAACGTTTCCCCGCTCTGGGTTCCCTTCGGGACCTCGAACTCGACCGAGCCCTCGAGCGTCGGCACCTGTACGCTGTCGCCGAAGGTGGCCTGCGGGAACGAGATTGGGAGCTGGTAGTGGAGGTCGTCACCCTCGCGTTCGAACTCGGGGTGATCGGCGATCGAGATGTCGATCAGCAGGTCGCCGTGGGGCCCACCGTTCGGACTCGGGGCGCCCTCGCTCTCCATCCGGAGGGTCTGGCCGTCGTCGATGCCCGCTGGAATTTCGACGGACAGCGAGGCCTCGTTACGAACGTACCCCTCCCCGCGACAGTCGTCGCAGGTTTCGGAGTACAGCGTCCCCTCGCCCTCACACCGAGGACAGGTCGTCGTCTGCTGGACCCGACCGAGCGGCGTCTGCTGGACCTGGGTCACCTGGCCGCGACCCTGACACTCCGGACAGGTCGACGCCTCGGCTTCGGGCGGATGGCCCTCGCCGTCGCAGGTCTCACACGCCTCCGGGCGCTCGACCGTGAACTGCTTTTTGACGCCCTCGAACGCCTGCTCGAGGTCGATCTCGAGGCCCGTTCGGAGGTCTCGACCCTTGCGGGGCCGGTTGCGACCGCGGCCGCGACTACCACCGCCGAAGACCTGCTCGAAGATGTCGCCGAGGCCGCCGCCCATGCCACCCATACCGCCCATGCCGCCGAACGGATCGCCGCCCATCCCACCCGGACCGCCACCGCCGGCATCGAAGCCGTGTTTCTCGGCCTGTTCGAATTGATCGTGGCCCATCCGGTCGTAGGCCTGGCGCTTGTCCTCGTCGGTGAGCACCTTCTTCGCCTTCTGGATCTTCTTGAACTTCTCTTCGGCGTCCGGATCGTCGCTGACGTCCGGATGGTACTCCGTGGCCTTCTTCCGGTACGCCTTTTTGATCTCCTCGGCGGAAGCGTCCTGGCTCACGCCGAGCACGTCGTAGAAGTCCTCGCTCATTCGTTATCCAATGGTATACCGTTGAGACACTTGAAACGACCGTTCTGCGTTCACTGCTTGAGCGAGGGCAGAGCGGAGAGCGAAACGGCGAGGGCCCGAACTCGAGTCTCCTGGTCTCCGGATCGAGTCTTTCGACTTTCTGAGTGTACCTTTTTTCTCATGTCGAGCCACCGCCCTCAGGTCGAGCCTCACAGTCCTCGGATCGGTGCCCAGACGTCGCTCTCGACCAGGCTCGTAATCAGGAACGTATCCAGATCCGTAACGAACGCAAGTGCTGGCTGACGAGCACCGACTCGTTTCGTCCTCGACAGCGATCAGCACGTTGTCGACGGCCGATTCAGCGTTGGGCCTCGTTACTCGTCGTCGTCTTCTTCCACATCTTCGAAATCGGCATCGACGAACTCCTCGCCCTCGTCGTCGCCAGCCGCACCGCCGGGGCCGGGGTTCGGGCCGCCGCCCATGCCTGCGCCGGCTCCAGCGGCGCCAGCACCGCCTGCGCCACCTGCGCCGCCAGCACCGCCTGCCGCCGCGGCCTCCTGGTAGATCTGCTTGCCGATCTCCTGGAGTTCGGTGCTCAGATCCTCGGTCGCCGCTTCGATCTCCTCGGCACCGGCGTCGGAGTCGTCGATCGTCTCCTCGAGGTCGTCGACCGCGGCCTCGATGCTCTCGCGGAGGTCGTCGTCGACGTCGTCGTTCTCCTCGAGGAGCGTTTCGGCGCGCTGGATCGTCGCCTCGGCCGTGTTCCGGGCCTCGATACGGTCGCGGCGCTGCTTGTCCTCTTCGGCGTGTTCCTCGGCCTCGCGCTGCATGCGCTCGATCTCGGCGTCGGAGAGACCTGCGCCGCCCTCGATGGTGATCTCTTCGCTGGTGCCGGTTCCCTTGTCCTCCGCGCTCACGTTGACGATGCCGTTCTCGTCGATGGAGAACGTCACCTCGATTTGTGGAGTTCCCGCAGGCGCGGGCGGAATACCGGTCAGGTGGAACTCGCCGAGCATCTCGTTCTTGTTCGCGAGTTCGCGCTCACCCTGGAAGACCCGGACCTGGACGGACGTCTGGTTGTCCGCGGCGGTCGTGAAGATCTTCGACTCCTCGGTCGGAATCGTCGTGTTCTTCTCGATAAGGCGCTCGAAGAGGCCGCCCTTGACCTCGATCCCCAGGCTCAGGGGGGTGACGTCGAGCAAGACGATGTCGTCGACCTCGCCGCCCAGCACGCCGCCCTGGATCGCCGCGCCCAGCGCGACGGCCTCGTCGGGGTTGACGTTCTTCTGGGGGGCCTCGCCGATCAGTTCCTCGACCTGCTCGCTGACCTGAGGCATCCGGGTCGACCCGCCGACGAGGATGACCTCGTCGATGTCCTCTTTCTCGTAGCCCGCGTCCTCAAGGGCCTGCTCGGTCGGCTCGACCGTGCGACCAATCAGGTCCGAGGTGAGCGATTCGAACTTCGCCCGCGTGAGGGACTTCTCCAGGTGGATAGGTCCGTCGTCGGTGGCCGTGATGAACGGCAGGTTGATCTCGGTCTCCTTGCGCGAGGAGAGTTCGATTTTGGCCTCCTCAGCGGCGTCCTTGAGCCGCTGGAGGGCCTGTCGGTCCTCGCGGAGGTCCATGCCGTGTTCGTCCTCGAACTCCTCGGCCAGCCAGTCGATGATCGCGTGGTCCCAGTCGTCGCCACCGAGGTCGTTGTCCCCGTTGGTCGCGACGACCTCGTAGACGCCGCCACCGAGGTCGAGGATGGAGACGTCGAAGGTACCGCCACCGAGGTCGTAGACGAGTACCGTCTGGTCGGAGTCGTCGTCGAGACCGTAGGCCATCGACGCGGCCGTTGGCTCGTTGATGATGCGCTCGACGTCGAAGCCGGCAATTTCGCCGGCGTCTTTGGTCGCCTGTCGCTGGGTGTCAGAGAAGTACGCCGGGACCGTGATGACGGCCTTCTCGACGTCGTCACCGAGGTACTCCTCGGCGTCGCGCTTGATCTTCTGGAGGATCATCGCCGAGATCTGCTGGGGCGTGTACTCCTCGCCCTCGATCTCGACGGTGTAGTCCTCCTCGCCCATGTGGCGCTTGATCGACGCGATGGTCTTCTCCGGGTTCTGGATCGCCTGGTTCTTCGCCGGTTTGCCGACGAGGCGCTCGTCGTCGTCGGTGAACGCAACGACGGAGGGCGTCGTTCGGTCGCCCTCCGCGTTGACGATGATCTCCGGATCGCCGCCTTCCATCACCGCGAAGGCGCTGTTCGTCGTCCCGAGGTCGATTCCGAGAATCTTGTTACTCGCCATCTGGTCCCCACTTGTGCGCACTTTGGTTTAAAGGTTACTACACGGCACGAGGTGGCGAATATAATCCACGTTTAGCAGCGTGCTCACAAGTTGACGGTGGGCTACGGGTGATAGACGGTCGATAAGACGTCATCGACTCGTTCTCGAGAAGACGGTATTCCTACCGAAGCGATGGTACTCGGCGAACGACTGTTAGCGAGGTCTATAATATGGATTAAACGGGTTCGTTCGTCTCGAGAGAACAACGTCGAGAACAGTCCGGTCTTCGTGGAATTGCATTCAGGGACACCGAGTATTTCGATGTTAATCGGCCGCAGAGACGACTTACATTAGCTCAAGAGTTTTTGCATGTACTCCTTAATTAATAGACATACATTCACACATCGTTGAATACCACAACAAACGCACAATTATTGGACGAGAAAGTTTATGTATCATTGGTAAAGTCCCCTGACTGTATGGCACGCGACACTCCGGTCGACTCGAGTAGCGATCAGCTACCTGAACGTAATCAGCGCCAAACGACTGATGGAATCCTCCATCGGCGTTCGTATCTCAAACTTGCTGGCTCGGCTGCCGGCCTAGTCGCCGGGACAGGAACGGCGGCGGCCGCCGCTGACGTCGACCCGGACGTCAACATTGTAGATGCCGGTGCGGATAACTCCGGGAACACGTCGATCAACCACGTTCTCGAGTCCGTTCACGGGAACGGTACGACGATTTACTTTCCGCCGGGAGAGTATCGCCTCGATTCCTTTCATAACGGGGCGGACGACTGGACGTGGTACGGCGAGGACGCGAGGTTCGTTGTTCCATCCCACGTCACCGAGAAGTACCTTCACCTGACGGGAAATGGCTGGACCATCGACGGCATCGACATCGACCTGTCCGCTGACGGCGCGGCCCCGGTCAACTTCCTTCATGGCGGCAACTGGACGTTCAGGAACGTCGAGTTCGTCGGGCGGATGAGCGACCCATCAAACCGCGGCAGTTCGAGCCTCCTCTATATGGACGCCGACCGCGGCACCCAAGGGCTCGTCGAAAACGTCCGCGCGATGGACGGCTCAGCGGCCGTCGACGAATCGTCTAACCGCGGCGGACTACGAATCGTCGGCTCCGAGGGTGACCTAACGCTGCGAAACGTAGCGGTCTCGGGCTTCGCGAACAACTCGATGTACTTCCACAACATGCCCGGTCACCTGTTGATCGACAACTGCTACCTCGAGGACACGAACACGGGTATCAGAATCGGTGGGAACACGACGGTTCGAGACACCGTGTTCAACCAGTCGCAAGCCCCACCAGCGCGATGGTCTGGTGCGAGCGCGGCGCGCGGTATCTGGATCAACTCGAATAGCTCGACTTCGGGCGACATCACCATCGAAGGCTGTGAGTTCGTGATGACCGATCCGAGTGGTGCCCACGCGATTTACACGTCGAATTCTCACGAGGGAATCGAGGTCCGCGATTGCGTGATCCGCCAGGATAGCGACTTTTACGCCGTTCAGCTCACCGAGGGCGGTTCAGGACAGACGATCATCGAGAACGTCTCGATCACCGGCGACTCCTCGAAGGCGGGCATCTACCTCAGCGGTCGGAGCGGTGCTCGACTGCGCAGTCTTTGTCTCCAGAAAGCCGGAGACGGCGTCCGCGTTCGGAACTCGAGCGACGTTCGGGTCGAGAACTCGACGATCAACGTCACCGGAAACCCTGTCAGTGGAAGCCCGACCACGAGCGGTATCTCGAATAGCGGAACGTGTCCGGTCCCGGACGGCGACTGGGCACCGGAGGAGACGAACGACAAAGATAGCGGGAACGACGACGAACGGGAAGAGGCAACCGAACCCGACGGAACGCCGATCCGTCTCGAGGGCGAAGCCGAGTACCGAATCGCCGTCAGCGGCGACATCCAACCAGCGCCCGAGATCGCTCAGTGGGTAACCGAAGGCGAACAGTACGGCGACAGCGAGGTCGACTGGTATCTCACCGGCTCATGGACGGAGTGGTACTTCACTGGGGAGATCGAAGCGTTCGACCTCGAGAACGTCGAGGAGCTCACCGTCTACCTCGACGGAGAGGAGGTGGACCCGGATGCGCTCGGAGCGTCCGACGACGCCGAATCAACGGAGAAGACTCTCCGACTCGAGGGTGAGTGCGACTACCTGATTGAGGTCAGCGGCGACATCCGTCCGGATGAGAAGATCGCTCAGTGGGTGACCGAGGGCGAGCAGTACGGCGATGGGCAGGTCGACTGGTATCTCACCGGCTCATGGACCGAGTGGCACTACACGGGTGAGATTGAGACCTTCGAGGTCGACTCGACCGACGACCTTCGAGTCTTCGTCGACGGCGAGGCGGTCGATCCCTACAGTCTGGCCGCGTCGAGTGGGACGGACACAGAGTCCGTGTTGCGACTTGAGGGAACTACGGACTACTTCGTAGAAGTGAGCGGCGACATTCGCCCGGACGAGGAAATCGCACAGTGGGTGACCGAGGGCGAACAGTACGGTGATGGGAAGGTCGACTGGTATCTCACCGAATCCTGGACCCAGTGGTACTTCACCGGCGATATCGAAACGTTCGAAGTGAACTCCACCGACGACCTTCGGATTTTCGTCGACGGGATCGAAGTGAACACGAACTCGCTGTAGCCGCTGCATCGGTACCCAAACGTTCTTTTCTGCGTCCGGACTGCTCTGCTGGATCACCCGCACTCGGTCGATACGTAACAGACGAGGCCGGTGCCGTTGGGAGCGTTACCGACGAGCGTGTACCGCGGCCCGGATTGCTCAGCACCGATAGGGAGTGAATAACGATTTTCCCCGCGATTCAGTCCTTCAATAACAATGTCTGTCTCACCTGACTATCATCGTATGAACAGTAAATTCGCGGGGACGGCTCGAGCCGCCGTACGTATCCGCTCGAAGAGTGCGCGAGTCACGACTAGGTATGCGAGCAGCCCACGGATATGAGTCGGCCGGATTCGCTCGGATCTCGATTCACAGTCGAGTTCGTCGGTCAGCTCGCCGCGACGGTTGCCGGTGGGCTGCTGACGATTCTCCTCGCCCGGCTGCTCGGTCCCGATGAGTATGGGCTCCTGTTCCTTGCGATCGCCGTCTTCGGCTCGCTCGGCATCCTCAGCAAACTCGGAATCGCGAAGTCGGGCGCTCGATACATCGCCGAGTACAAGGAACGGCGACCCGAGCAGATCCCCCACATCATCCGGACGACCGCCTGGTACAACTTGCTGGCCATCGCCGTCGTCGGTACCGCACTGGTCGTCGGTCACCGACACCTCGCTCGAGTGATCGGAGAGCCGTCATTGACGCCATTTTTGCTCCTCGGCGCTCTCTACCTCGCGCTCGAGGCGAGCAGCACATACGTCCGCCTCATACTGCAGGGGTTCGAGCAGATCAAGGTATCGGCTGCGGTCCACGCGCTAGACCGCGTGAGTCGTTTGGCGTTCGCCGTGGGCCTCGTTGTCCTCGGATTCGGCGCCCTTGGTGCTCTCGCCGGTTACCTGCTAAGCTTCGCCTTCGCATCAGCAGTCGGAATTGGCTTTCTCTATGTTCGCCAGTATCGGCCGCTCGACACCGGCGCGTCGATCGAGGACGGTCTCCGACGAAGGATCGGATCATACACTGTCCCGCTGACCGCGACCAGCACGGCGAACACGCTCGACAAGAAAGTCGACACCATTCTCGTCGGCTTCTTCCTCTCGCCGGTCGCAGTCTCCTACTACGTCCTCAGCAAACAGATCGTCCAGTTCGTCGAGACACCCATGTCGGCCCTCGGGTTCACGCTCTCGCCGACGTTCGGCGCCGAGAAGGCGAGCGACAACATTGAGCGAGCCGCCCGACTGTACGAAACCTCGCTCGTTTACTCGCTGCTCCTCTACGTTCCCGTTGGAGCGGGTATCGTCCTCGTCGCCGAACCGACCGTCTCACTCCTGGTCGGTCAGGAGTATCTCGGAGCCGTCCCCGTCCTGCAGGTTCTCGCGGCGTACGCCGTCTTGCAGGCCGTAACGAACCTCACCAGCAACGGGCTAGACTACCTCGGCCGCGCCCGGTCCCGAGCCGTTGTCAAGGGGACGACGGCCGCACTGAACGTCGTCCTTAACGTCCTCCTGATACCGACGCTCGGTGTCGTTGGGGCCGCTATCGCGACCGTCATTACGTACTCGATGTACACCCTCGCGAACGTCTACATCATCCACCAGGAGTTCTCCCTACGTCTCGGCTATCTGGTTCGACGACTCGTCGCCATCGGCGCCATCACGGGCATCATGGCGCTCACGGTCGCCGCCGTCACCGACTACATCACCTCGATTCCGTCTCTCCTCCTCGTCGTCGGTCTCGGAGTCGTGGTCTGGGGAGCACTCTCGGTGGCGACCGGCCTACTCGACATCGCCGACGTTCGCTCAACGCTTCAACACTCATGACACCGCCAAACCACTCACCGACTTCCGTGGTGGACGACGTTTTGCTCAACCTCGAATCCGCTACTGGTGTTTTCGAGACTACAGAAGACGCCTCATCCCCGGTCCCCACTCGCGGACGAGATACGACTCAATCATCCGCTAACGCGCTCATCGACGTAAAGCGTGACGCGTGGCTGGCGCTCGCCGCGGACGTGATCGACGGCCCTTGTCTAGCCGTCGGTCCCGGATCCGCCCGACGTGCGATTAGTCTGGCATCGTTCGCCGAGCGCCTGTGCGTCGTCGACTCGAGCGAGTTCGGTCGGCCCGCTTCGACAAATCACGCCAGGGAACCCCACTCGAACCGAGGACCATCGCTCGCCGATCGTATCGTACACGTCCGTGCACGCGAAGATCGGCTCCCGTTTTCTGCTGGTGCTTTCGAATCCATCGTCGCCGACCTCACCGGTGCGGACGACGTTCGAGCGCGGCTCGAGAAATTGGTCGACCAGCTGACGGACACGGGCAATCTGACGTTCGTAGCCGACGGGTTCGTCGGCAGGTCCGGGCTTGCCTCGATGGCCGGGTTCGGCAAACCCACCGAACCATCGGCCTCGCTCGCGGGCCGCCTCTACGGGACCGCAAACTGGTACCGCTCGGCTGCCGCCGCTCTTGGCTTCGATGAGGTCACTGTCTACGCCTGCGTGCCGACGGCCTCGAACCCAGCCTACGTAGTTGCCGTCGACGATGAACGGGCTGTCTACCGGATGAGTTCGTTCGTTCTCGCCGAATTCGAGCGATGGGGAGACCTGGGTGAGAGGGTGCTTTCAACCATACGATCGAGCGAATCCGCGGCCTCCTTGTATCCGGCGCTACTTGAGCGCCTCTATCCGAGCTTCGTTGTCGTGTGTACGAACGAGTCGTCCGCGCCCAACGTCCTAGGAACCCCGCTGGAGAATGGGGTCGAGCCCCTCCTTCTCTCGGGACGTGCTCGATCCGTCGTCCTCGAACTAGGCGAACAGGGGATTCGCCGCGTCTGGAAGATTCCTAACTGCCGGGCGAACGCGGCGCTGACCGCCCGCGAACACACGTTGCTCACCTGGCTTCAAAGCCAGGACACGCCGCTCCGAGGGACGTTTCCTGACGGCACTGCCGTCGAAACACCGTTCGGCACAGCGAGGATCGAAGAGCCGGTTGGGGGAACTCCCCTGATTGAGCGCCTCGAGGGTGACCCGGAAACGTTCGGCTCTGTGCTCCAGACGGGCCGCAACTGGCTCGTCGAGTTTCAGCGAACGTTCCGCGGCGATCGTGTCGTACGATCGCCGGATGCGGTACGCGAGGAACTACGCTTCGAGCCGACCGGCATCGAGCCTCCGTCGATCTCGGACCCCGTTCCGACGTTCACCACTCCGGTTCACGGTGACTTCATGCCGAGCAACGTCCACGTTCACGACGACGAGTCCATTGCCGGCGTGATCGACTGGGAGTACGGCACCGTCGCCGGTTCGCCGATCATCGACGCCGGCCTCTTTCTCCTAGATGCTGCTAATCGCGCCTTTGGGAGCTATCCAGCCGGGTTCGAGGCCGTCCTCTGTGACTCGAGTGTGCGTCCATCGGCGGCGAAGCCGTTCGTCGAACACGCCCGCGAGTACGTTTCGAGTTACTGCGACGCGCTTGACATCCCGGAGCGGACCTTCGGGATCTATTTGCCATCAGTCTACCTCCATCGGCTCGCACTTGACTGGCGTTATGGGACCACGTCCCACTACTCAGAGAAACGCGTTAACAGGAGTAAGTTCGTGATCGATCTGTTCGAGGCACGGGATTCGATGTGGCTCGAGTGCGAGGAGGTGGCACAGTAAGATACACCGAACCCCGTGACTCTCGCATTTTGGTGGAGCGTAGTCAAGTTCGATCAGCAGGGCGAGCGAAACCTGCGGCTCGCAAATTCTACCCCTAAAAGCACACCGACTACGTCAAACCCTATTCATCGATCGGTATGGCGAAGAAAAAGCTACATGTTTGAAGAATTATATAGTACCGACTACTGCGGCAGACTGTAAGTTCAGATGTCGGGATAATCTTTCGGAATTCTGGTGCCTGCAGTGACGGTTTCGCCGTCGTAGCCCGGAATCGAGAGGTGGTTGCCGTTCCGTTCGATAGTGAAGTGTAGGTGAGGACCGGTCGAATTACCGGTGTCGCCCATGCCACCGATCTTCTGGCCACGTGCGACGCTCTCTCCTTGCACCACGTCGAAGCTGTTCAGGTGGCAGTACATCGTCTGGTAGCCATTTCCGTGTCCCAGTTTGAGGTAGTAGCCACAGCCATCTGCCTGGTAACTTCGGATGTCCACGACACCGCTATGGGCCGCGTAAATCGGTTCGCCGATGTTGCCGTTAGCGCCGAAATCCACCGCGTAGTGACCAGGACGAGCGCCGTACGGAGACGTAATGTATCCTGTAATTGGCCAGTCGAAGTCTGACTCCGAACCCCCGCCGGAGGTGGACTGGAGGTACCGTTCGACCGACCAACCCCACACGTTCCGGTCGAGCCAGTGGACGCCCCACCACCTGTAGCCATCCTTGTCGGTCGGCCCGTTCATGATTTCGCCGACCTCGCCGTTGTTCAGTGTGGCGACGATGGGCGAATCGGTGCCGGGTTGTTCCCGCGTGTTCAGTGCGCTTGCGGTTACTTCGACGCGCTCGCCGTCGCTAAACGCGCTCACCGAGCCACTCAGTGCTGCAGTTCCGGTGATTCCCGTCGCGGCGATTCCGAGTGACTTGACGATCGAACGCCTGCTGAATTTTCGTGGCATAGCCAAGCACAAAATATATTCATGTATGTTTAATAGTTATTGTTTTTGATATCTCTATTATATAAATTTCTCATCAATAGATACTCAACCAGTGATGCATTCGCGCCTTGAATTCAGCATGGTCGTTGAAACCTATCACCGTTTGAGGATCTCAACAAAGCCTTCAAATCCTCCTCGCTCACAGTGTTCGCACAATGTCGTCTTTTGGCCACAGAAACAAATTGACGATCCAGAATTCGAAAGAGGGTCGAAAATTTTCTCGTCCTTAACCGCAAGAGAGTGTCAACGGCGGCGTTTGAGGATATAGAACATAATTGATGGGCGTTTGTGTAGCCCTCAACTACGAGTACGTATGGTGATCTCGCGCATACCGGTTCCGGGCTACTAACCGCATGTTCACCCCGACATGGAGTACAGGTTGGACGTAGCAGCGCTTGATTCCAGAGTAACCGCTACACTGAAAGCGGAAGGTAGGGGTCGCAGTGAATATGCTCCCTAACGAATAGAGGAAATCACAGAGGGATGAGCGCTTCTATGATCGTATTGACCGAAACACTTGGCGGTCATAATCACGACAGTTGTCCGGAAGATGTGTGTAGAAGTGATCTAAAGACGAATCTAGGAAGAGATCCTGGAGTAGGCGATTATCGCTCGAGATGACTTTTCAGGATAGAGGCAAGCGTGAGCGGGAGAAATAGAGTGGCCCGAAAAGAGGGAAAAACCACGCTCTCAAAAGTTCATAATCGGTTTCCGTCTTGCGTTTTCCGGGTTGACGGTAACCAGGTAGAGAAGCTCTACGAAGATAGCCTCGAACCGATTTCACGAAATTGGATTCGGCGGTTTAGAGCCTTCTCTGGAGGGATCTCACTCACCAACTCGAGCCGAGCGTGTGATCGTCCAGTACACGGTTCAAAAGTTCATAATCGGTTCCCCGCTATCGGTTTTAGGGTGCTAGACAGCACTGGAGTTACCGATGGGACTGAGACACTTTCCGAGAAGGTAAACGCGCCCAAGAGCGCGTCTCGAACCGGTTATGCACGTTTGACGCCCTGAGCCCTGCATCTACGCAGCGAGTACCGGTCTTGAAACGGGACTCGCTCGCCCATCAGCCCTGGAAATCATCGAAACAGACCTGAATATCCCCTAATCGCCTCGAGAGGTCTCCTACTCGACGATTAGGTCTCAAGCCATGCTCTCGAGGGCGATTCTCATCGTGCAACCGTTCCTAGACGATCTTCATAATCGGCCCTCGAAACAGAGACCATACCTACTCTTCCGGACAGAGAACCCGATTATGAGGTATCTGAAACGCGATTAGTACGTTTTGTTGTAATCCCCAGTAGATAACAAGAGTTGTCTGCTGAATACAGAGGTTGGGTGCAGCAAGTAGGAGGAACGATATGCTTCTCGACGAGCGGTAACCCAATACGGGAGGTGGAGCGGTCGTTTTTTGAGGTGTGGCGGTCTGACTGAACCTGTATGGACGTGGCCGAGGGCATTGACGTCAATCTGTGCGATTTACGTCGAAGTCGGCGAATACACCATTGCAGAGAGTCTCGAATGGCTGGCCGATGCAGCGAAAGTCGTGCTCCGGGTTCGTGATGAGGGTGGTGAAGTGACCAACCATCAGTATGAGTATACGTGTCTTGAGCATGCCTTTCTGCTGTTGGATCGCCTGGAAAAGCGCGAGTCGGGCCGGATGCTATGGGGAACGGGGCTCGTCAATCTTCGGTTCAATGATGAGACGGTAACGCTGGGTGCCAAGCCCCGTCTCACTGGCCCCGTCGGCGAGTTCCGCGCAGCGACTGAAGCCCTTGTCGCACAATTGTTTGAATATCTACGACGGCACGACATTGATGCCCACGAGGTGGCGACGAATATTGCAGAAGGTCGGTTTGCCCTATGGGAAATCGACCCAGCTAACGTCCACGACCGGGTCCTGGATTGAGGAATCGCCCCGCTTCTAACACGTCAGGTAGACACCACTGAGTCTCGATACTGCACTCGCGCTCTCTATTCAGCAGACGGAATCAGGCCTGGCGAATTGTTGGCAGGAACTGTGTGCTGAATATAGAGGATGAGTTTAGCACGACGGTATCGTTTGTTTCACGTCGAAACGGATGAACAACCTGTTCGGTAGATGTGCGGATGCCTCACTTCCAATTACATCACCAAACTTATCACTTAGAATTATTAATAACTTAGCATGGTTTCCGACCATACTCCCTCCAGCGAGGCGTTGTCACGTCGGAAAATCCTTGCATCCGGTGCTGTGATTGGTGCGACCGGGCTAGCAGGGTGTTCAGGTGATGCCAGTTCTGAGTCCCCCGACTGTACGACAACCGCTCTCGAACACGGTGACGGAGATGTCCTACAGCAAGCGAGTGCTATGATATCCGATGAATCAGTTGCGCTGCTGGTCTCATTACAGGAATCAGGTGACACACTCCCTATCGAGTCAATTCTTCTCAAGAACTCTGAAGGCGACCTCCTAAACGAAATCCCCACAACCGATGCTCGTGAATACCGTATCACTATCGGCTCACCACCACACCACGGCCGCCTCGCACTACTCGCTGAAAACGACCAAAGCGACGAAATCGACTCGATGGAAATCGAATACCACTGTACTGATTAGTAACTGAGTCGTCTGATCTCTGCATTCTCTCTACTGAACGAGTGGGCTGCCCCGAGAATGGGCGTCGGTCCCTGCGACATTCGCGCTTTGTATCTTGCAGAGGTGCAGTGAGCTACCGAATCGCTGTCAAGAGAGCCGTGCAAGATACAGAGGATGTGTGCAGCACGGAGACTACATTTGATTCAGAAAGAAACGACTGAAACACTCATGAGGTAGCTCTGTGATTCAGACGGTCGTTGGACCTGCTTCGGTCAGATCACCTCTTCGTCGCAGTGTAACATAGTCGGCGCTGATTATCGACTCAGTTGCGGTGTGTTTGAACTCCGCTCCGCCGCATGCCGGATACTCATCTTGACGGGACCGTAGGTCTCGTTTTCCTGAACCGCTTGCACGAACTCGCCGCACGCCCGGCACATTCCCTATTCCATCAGGCGCCCTCCACGTTGGCAGGGAACGCGCGCCACTCCGTCGACGGATGCTCGCAGGCGCATACCGTCCGCGTCCGGGCGTCGTACTCGATGAACCCTGCTTCAGCCAACTTCGGCAGTGCCACGTGGTGCAGTTCGATGGCGACGTGTCTTCGGTCATCGGTGATCTCGTCTTGGCTGAGGAGTTCGTCGACGAGGTTCTCAACCGAGGCAACGTCGTCCTCACCGGCCACCAGATATCGCAGGACCTGGCGCCGGTACGCGCTGGCCAGCACATCGCAGAACCTAGTCTGCGTGTCGCAATCGGTCGGTGGCGCGTTCATATATACTCGCAGTCATCCACTACAGTTGGAACTCACTATTGAAGGGTCAACCCTTTTTTGAGTAGGGTTCGTCTCACCTGAGGTCGCTTGCAGACGTGAGCAACACCTGCTGGAGGATCTTCTCGTTCCCGCGGCGAATCCGGTTCGAGACGGCCTGCTCGCTGATGTCGAGTTCCTCAGCGAGGGCGTCGAGCCCGGTCTCTCGCGGGGTGGCGAAGTACCCCCGCCGGGCGGCGAGGACCAGGGCCTCGCGCTGTTCTTGAGAGAGGTTGAACCGGTGACCACGCTCGGTCGTTTCGGTCAACGTGTACGTCCGGTCGATGTGAATCGGGAGGTCGTGTTCGAGGATGAAATTGTGAAAGAGCGAGAGCTTGTCGTGATCGGGTAAGCGCAGCCGGAAGGTCCACTGTTCGTTGCCGCGGGCATCGAGGACGACCGCGTCTGCCTCCGCAATCCCTTCGATGAGGTCGGTCGGGTCGTCTGTCCATACGATCCGATACAGGGCACTCTCTTCGACCGTGTCCAGTGCGAGGAACTCCTTGACCGCCGGATGGGCCTGGACTTGTGCCTCGAATGCGTCGTGGCTGTCGCCGGTCGCCCAGATGAACGGCATAATCATGGGTCCCGTCGGGACGATGCGTTCGAGTTCGAGGTGCATATTCGGGGTTCCCGAGAGAACCTCCCCGAGCTGAAAGTCCTCACTGCCAATGGTGAACTCCAGGATGACACTCATGAACCGCCAAACGGGAGCCAGCAATGTGAACTCCTCGGGGTCAAGCCCCGAGGCACTCGGCCTGCTTTTCCTGTAGAGATTTCCTGCCCCGGGTTGATCGAGCAAGCGGAGTACTTGGCGTTCCCTGTCAGCTGCAGTCTCTGTGCTGCATCTGCGCCACGTATCTCGTACACCTTGCTCGACCTCTCGAAGGTTACCAGGAGTGGCGTGCAAGATCCAGAGAGTGTCCCGTCTCCTGTAACCAGAATGGGAACAACGTTATCTACGTCAGCCTTCTGGAAACGGATATGAATGCCCGGGAGCCAGAGACTCTTATTCCGGCGGCTGTAGAGACACTCCCGATCAACTTTGCAATCCTCGATGACGAAGGGACGATCCTGTATACGAATCGTGCATGGCAGGAGTTTGGCAAGGCGAACGATATCGATATTCGGCCAGATACCATCGGAACTAACTATCTGACGATCACCAGACAAGCGGAGACGGAAACGGCACAGACGGCTGCTGCCGGGCTATCCGAGATTTTGACGGGCGGACGGGAACTCTTCGAGTTCGAATATCCGTGCCACTCTCCCGACAACCAGCGGTGGTTTCTCATGCGGGCAGCATCGTTCACCGACGGTGAGCAGCGATACGTCGCTGTTGCGCATTTCGACATCACCGATCGATACACGTATCAGCGCCGGTTGGAAGAATCCAACGAGCGTCTCCAGCAGTTCGCCAGCGTTGCCTCTCACGACCTGCAAGAGCCGTTACGGATGGTCACGAGCTACCTGCAACTGCTCGAGAGTCGGTATAGCGACGAACTCGACGAGGACGCCAAAGAGTTCATCGAGTTCGCAGTTGATGGTGCCGAGCGGATGGAGGCAATGATCGACGGGTTGCTTACGTATTCCAGAGTCGAAACACAGGGGAAGCCCTTCGATTCAGTCAATCTGGAGGCAGTACTCGACGATGTGTTGACGGATCTTGATATCCGACTCGACGAAACCGGTGCTAAAATCACTGCTGAACCGCTGCCGACTGTCAGCGGTGACGCCAGCCAACTTCGCCAACTCTTTCAGAACCTGATGGAAAACGCTCTCCAGTACAGCGGCGAGCAGGAACCCCGAGTAGCAATCTCTGCGACGCGTGACGAGGAGGAGTGGATCGTTTCGGTCAGTGACGAGGGGATCGGTATCGATCAGGAGGATGCAGATCGCGTTTTCAAGGTGTTCCAGCGACTTCACAGCCACGAGGAGTACGAAGGGACAGGGATCGGTCTCGCACTTTGCAAGCGAATTGTGGAACGACACGGCGGGGAAATTTGGATTGACTCGAACCCAGACGACGGCTCGACGTTCTCGTTTACGCTTCCGGCTGCCGATACGTAAACGACTCGTATTGAACGATTGGACTCCTTTCAGAATGGGCGTCTGCCCGTGCGACATTCGCGCTCTGTATGCAGCACGGTCGTTGAAACCTATCATCTCTTGGGGTTTCAACAAAGCCAATGAAGTATTCTCCGCGCACAGGTAGAACCGTCCGCTCAAAAACCAGTCCGAGTGGTGGCCGGATTCATTGTCCCAGTCGACACCACGGCAGGGCGGTGAAATCGGATACTGACGGGAGATTTCGAAACGAGTGAAAACAGGATGTACTTGTCCAGGGTCAAACAGTTCTATTTCCCTTCACTCTGAAGTTTGGCTATCTCGTGACCGTCTGGAAGAAGCGAACTGGACAGATAACGTGGATGCAAGTACCGGATTGACTGAGTTCGTCGTAGGAGCGGTTGGCTACTTTGTGAACAAAGAAACTAACTGTGTTCAACTGTGTTTGGCGTCGACCGTCAGAATGGAGGTTTTGCGCGCGAGAACTCAGTAGTAGATGCTAGACGTGGTAGAGTACCGTTCACCGCGTTATTCAACTCAAACAGTGAGTGCGTTAGCGCGGAGCCAATCAGCTTCCCGTCTGCCGATTATCGTGACTCACTTTCGTGAATTAATTAAGCGGGCCGGGCGCGATTTGAACACGCGACCGTCTGATTAAGAGTCAGACGCTCTGCCTAACTGAGCTACCGGCCCTGTACATTCGAGTTTTTGCCCGCCGCTCAAATAGGTTTCCTTTAGGAAGCAATGTGGCACGCACGGACATGCCGTCGGCCGGACAGTGCAACGACAACCGTAACCGTCTTCGGGAACGTTAAGTACAGTCGGTTCAACCGGACTGTCACATGAGTACGGGGGTTACAATTTCGTCGATCTCGGACTACGCGATCCTCGGGTGCGGGAGCGTCGGCTACGCCGTCGCCGAGGAACTCGCCGAGCAGGGAAAAGACGTCCTGATCATCGACCGCGACGAAAACCGCGTCGAGTCCCTCCGTGACCAGGACCTCGACGCCAGAACCGCCGACATCCGCGAGGTCGAGGCCGCCAACCTCGTCGCCGACCGCTCGGTCGTCCTCATCCTCGCCTCCGACGTCGAGGCCAACAAACAGGCCGTCGAGCACATTCGCAACGTCAACGGCGACCAGTTCATCGTCGCGCGCGCGAGCGATCCAGTCTCCGGCGACGAACTCGCCGACCTCGGGGCCGACATCGTCATCAACCCCTCGACCGTCATCGCCGACTCCGCACTACGAGCCCTCGAGTCCGGCGAACTTGAGCACAACGCCGCGACCCTCGCGGGCCTGCTCGAGGAGACGACGGGTCGGCTGGCGATCCTCACCCAGCCGAGCCCCGACCCCGATTCGATCGCCAGCGGAGCGGCGTTGCAGGCGATCGCTGCCCATCTCGGCATCGAATCCGACATCATCTACCTCGGGGACATCGGCCACCAAGAGAACCGGGCGTTCGTCAACTTACTCGGCATCGACCTCCTGCAGTGGGACGACGTCGAGGACCAGTCGGTCTACGACACCGTCGCGCTCGTCGACCACACGAGCACCGAGGACCTCACGCTCGAGGTCGACGTGCTAATCGACCACGCCGAGCCCGAGGAGGGCCTCGAGCCTTTCTTTACCGACATTCGGCCCAACATGTCCTCGACCTCGACGATCATGACGAAGTACATCCAGGAGTTCGACATGAACGTCTCCGAGGAAG
The DNA here is from genome assembly GCF_024204665.1 of Natronosalvus rutilus. Taxonomy (NCBI): domain Archaea; kingdom Methanobacteriati; phylum Methanobacteriota; class Halobacteria; order Halobacteriales; family Natrialbaceae; genus Natronosalvus; species Natronosalvus rutilus. The sequence continues at coordinate 3,003,691 of NZ_CP100355.1, forward strand.
TGGCGACGGCGCTGCTCTACGGCATCCGCGCCGAAACCCTCGATTTCAAACGCGACACGACGCCCGCAGACCTCACCGCCGCCGCCTACCTCTATCCCTTCGCGAACCACGACACGCTCGAGCAAGTCGAGTCGCCCTCGATGTCGCCCGAGACGCTCGACGTGCTGGCCGAGGCCATCGCGAATCGGGACGTCCAGGGGAGTCACCTCGTCTCGAACGCTGGCTTCGTTCGCGACCGGGAGGCGCTGATGCAGGCCGCGAGCCACCTCCTGAACCTGGAAGGCGTGACGACGACGGCCGTCTTCGGGGTGGCGGAGGAGACCATCTTCCTCGCCGCTCGCTCGAAGGACATACGAATGAACATCGGGAGCGTCCTGGCCGACGCCTATGGCGAGATCGGCGAGACGGCGGGTCACTCGACGCAAGCCAGCGCGGAGATTCCCCTCGGGATCTTTACGGGAATCGAAATCTCCGACGACACGCGCGAGACGCTCCTGACGCTGACTGAGGAGGCCGTGAAGCGAACACTGTTCGACGCGATGGGCGTCGAGGGCGAAGGAAACGGGAGCTAAGACGGTCCGCTCTTGATAGGATAGATAGAAGCGAATTGGTGGTGTCTGTGTCCACGACCGCAGCCGCGTACCGCCAGCCTACGCGACCAGTTCGTCTTCTTCCTCGTCCGGTTCCTTGACGCGTTCGACGACGTCGGTCACGAGGATGATGTCACCGACGGAACGGACCCACCGGTACGGCAGGATGACGCCACGAGCGGTGGTGACTTCGTCGCCGAAGAGTTCGTAGTTGAGTCCCCCCAGTGCCAGTCCGGTGACGGCTTCGCCGCCGACGTTCAGTCGCAGGTCCTCGACTTCGCCGACGAAGACGCCGTTGTTCGAGTAGACCTCGCGTCCGACGAGCGAGGTAATCTCCTGTGGAGTGTCGTCCATGTACCCACCCATGCACGGCGGACTCTTAATTCTTAGTCAGACAGTCCGGTGCTCGAGTGGGTGTTCACCGATTCCTCGATCACGCGATCACTCGTTCACTCGAGTTCGCGCGGCCGGTCGAGGATCGCCCCATCGGTCGTTCCCGAACGATTTTGTCGGCGGCCACGAACGAGTGCCCATGAACGACGTTCTCGAGCGGGTTCGCCCCGTCGCCAGATCCTACTTCGACGACGCGGTGACGCCGGCCCACGACTGGCACCACGTCATGCGCGTCGAGACGAACGCGCGCCGCCTCGCTGCCGAACGGACGGACGTCGACCAGGACGTACTGCTGTTGGCTGCGGTTCTCCACGACATCGGCAGACCGAAGGAAGATTCGGGCGCCATCGACGACCACGCCGAGTGGGGTGCCCGCGAGGCCCGGACGATTCTCGAGTCGGTCGACCACCCTCCAGAGTCGGTCGACGCCGTCGCCCACTGCATCCGCGCGCACCGCTTCTCGAACGACGTCGACCCCCGGACGGCCGAGGCACGCCTCCTCTCGGACGCCGACAACCTGGACGCGCTCGGAGCCATCGGCCTCGCGCGCACGTTCTCCTTCGGGGGCGAACTCGGAACGACGATTCACGATCCCGGCCTCCCGCCGGCCGAGGATGATACGCGTGCTGGCGCAACCAGCATCAACCACGTTCACAAGAAGTTGCTCCGACTGCCCGAACGCATGTACACGCCCGAGGGACGGGCCGTCGCCGAGGAGCGCGCGAAGGTCGTCGACTCGTTCCTCGAGTCGCTCGAGTGTGAGGTGAGCGGTGGGTCGAGCGACCACGACTCGAGCAGCGAGCCGATCGATTACGACTCGAGCGAGGAGCAAGGAGACGGAGCGTGAATCGATGCCTATCCACGATCTCTCGTACCCGCTCGAGACCGGCATGCCTGTCTATCCTGGTTCGCCGCCGGTCGCGGTCGAACCCGCAACGACCGTCGAGGACGATGGTTACGCGACCACGGACCTGTCGTTCGATTCCCACACGGGGACGCACATCGACGCGCCCGCGCACATGCGATCGGATGGCCCGACGCTCGACGACTTCGACGTGGAACGGTTCCGATTTCGGGCCGTTCTCGCGGATTGCCGTCCGCTCGAGCCTCGAGAACCGATTGGGGCGGACGACCTCGAGCGGGCGGTAGCCGCTGGTGCGGACGCAGACACGATCGGCAACGAAGACGGAGACCCCGACCTCCTCATCTGCCGAACTGGCTGGGAAACCCACTGGGGAACCGACCGAGCGTTCGACCACCCCTACCTGACCGCATCGGCTGCCGACTGGCTGGTCGAGCGCGAACTCGACCTCGGCATCGACGCGATGAACGTCGACCCAACGCCAGGAAGCGACCCCGCCCCGGACGAACCGGACGGCTACCCGTTCCACCGAACGATGTTCGCCGACGACCGGGTCCTCCTCGAGAACCTCAGGGGGCTCGAGGCGCTTCCCACCGGCGAGGTGTTCACCGTCCACGCGTATCCACTCGCGGTCGCGAACGCCGACGGCGCCCCGGTACGGGCGGTCGCCATGGTCGAGTGAGACGAGCGAGAGCGAGACAGGCGAGATGGGCGAGAGCGAGCCGTCGTCTCAGAACGCTTTTCCCCCGATCGGTCCTTGCTTGAGGTAATGGCACTTCCCGCCCAGTTCGTGGTCGCCCTCGTCGGTGCCGTTCTCGTCGCCGTCGCCACCATCGTCGTCTACCGGGACGCCGACCGCCTCGAGTTCGAGCGGCCGTGGCTGTGGGCCGCCGTCGTCGCCGCCCCGATGCTCCTCGCGCTGTCGCTCCACCTCGTGATCGGGACCGTCCCGATCCCGGGCCTGCTCGTGCTCGTGGTCGCGGGGCTCGCCTTCTACGCGTTCGAACGCGACGACGCGGTCCACGGCGACGATACCGCCGATCCACACGTCCTCCCCGGCGGGTCCGATGCAGGTGATGGGCCTCCACCAGGCGAATCCGATGCGGAGACCGGCGAAGGCGAAGGCGATCGGTGACCGGCGATTCAGATACCGGCGAACGCGACGATAATCGGTGACCTGATGCCAGAACGACTGAAACCCCGTCACACCTTTTGCCGGTCAGCACGTACGACGTCCATGGAACGAACGACCGTCGGCGGCGGCTGTTTCTGGTGTATCGAGGCGGCGTACAAGGAACTCGAGGGCATCGAGTCGGTCACGTCGGGCTACGCGGGCGGCCACGTCGAGGACCCAAGCTACGAGGCCGTTTGCAGGGGCGAGACCGGCCACGCGGAAGTCGTCCAGCTCGAGTACGACCCCGACGTGATCGGGTACGACCAGATACTCGAGGTCTTCTTCACCGTCCACGACCCGACGCAGGTGAACCGACAGGGACCGGACGTCGGCAGCCAATACCGATCGGTGATCTTCACCCACGACGACGAGCAACGCGAACTCGCAACGGCGTTCATCGAAGAACTCGAGGCGGAGGGCGTCTACGACGACGAAATCGCGACCGAAGTCGAACCGCTCGAGACGTTCTACGAGGCCGAGGCGTATCACCAGGACTACTTCGAGAAGAACCCCACGGACGCCTACTGTCGGATGCACGCCGCGCCAAAGATCGACAAGGTTCGCGAGCGGTTCACCGAGCGCGTAGCCGGATCGACGCAGTAGCGAGTGGCAGACGGAACCGTTTCGAACCTGGCAACGCCCGAGAGTTATTAATCCCTCACCACGAACCACGAGACGAACTGGTGCATGGACGAGTTACTCGCAGCGCGAAACGCCCTCCTCGAAGCCCTCCTCGAAACGCCACGGACGAAACCCGAACTCGTCGACGAACTGTCCACGTCCCGGTCGACGATCGACCGCGGGGTCGCGTCGTTGCTCGAGACCGGGTGTATCGAACGACGCGACTCGGCTTACCTCGCGACCGAGACGGGGCGACTCGCCTGTCGTGCTCGACGGGACTATCTCGCCGACCTGGATCGGATCGAACGGGGAAGACCGATCCTGACGGAACTCCCCCTCGAGTCGATCGACCTGTCGTTCCTTCGCGAGGCGTCGATCGACGTGCCGAGTCCGCAGGCGCCGTGGACGGCCCTCGAGACGAGCATGCGTCACATCCGCGAAGCGTCGGCGGTGTTCGGCACGGCCCCGGTGGTCTTCAATCTCTACTTCGACGAGTTCCTGGAGTCGATCGAGAACGGTGGATTGTGCGCGGAACTGATCCTCGATCAGAACCTGTTTTCCTCGCTCGACGATGGTCAGCACGACCAGCTTCGGGAGATCATCGAAGCGGACTGCGGTCGGCTGTACACGGCCACGCTCGAGATGCCATACGCCATCTGGATCGCCGAAGGAGAGACCGTCGTCGCCGGACTGACGGTGTACTCCGAGAACGGGCTCGCGGGCGTCCTTCGAACCGACGACCCCGAGAGCGTCGACTGGGTTCGCGAACGGTACCGCGAACGCCGAGCCGAGTCCGAACTCGTCTGGAACCCTGACTGAGGTCGGTCGGCGCGAGGAGGCGGCGGTCGATGGCATAAACGGTTAGGTCGTGACGGCCCGAGATGACCTATGGACGGGCCAGAGGAAAACGGCGGCGAGAGTAAGGGCGACAGCAATGGTGAGCGTGAGGGCGACAGCAATGGTGAGCGTGAGGGCGACAGCGACGTCGATAACGAACCGGAAGCCGGGACCGACGTCGGCAACGAGTCTGACGTCCTCGAGAACACTCCTGGTGGCGGAACCACGCCCGCCGCCCGGCCGATCACACCCGACGCCCCCTCGGAGTTCGGCCTGGTGCAGGTGTGGTGGGGCGACGGAAAGGGAAAGACCACGGCCGCGATGGGACTGGGACTGCGGGCCGCGGGAAACGGCTTCCGGGTCCACATGCTCCAGTTCATGAAAGGCGGCGCCTCGAGCGTCGAGGCCGTCCGCGGCGAGTACAACGCCATCGAGTCGCTTCCCGGGTTCAGCTATGAGAACCTCGGCCACTACGGCTGGCACGGGATGGCCGACGGCAGCGACGACGTCGACCACGAGCGCGAGGCCAGATCCGGACTCGAGCGCGCTCGCGACCTGGTGTCGGCGGCGAACGAAGCCGACCTGACGACGCCGTTTCCGCTCGATTCCGATCCCGACGACGGCGTCCACATGCTCGTTCTCGACGAGATCCTCTACGCGGTCGAGAGCGACCTCATCGAGCCCGAATCCGTGGTCGAACTTCTCGAAATTAAACCGGACTCGCTCGAGATCGTGCTCACGGGCGGACACACCGAACCGGCGTACCTCCTCGAGCACGCCGACCTCGTGACGGAGGTTGCCAAGCGTCGACACCCGTTCGACGACGGCCAGCGGGCGCGACGCGGGACGGAGTACTGACGCGAGACAGTGTACTGACTGTCCGAAAACGACCCGCCGTGCTGTCACTCCTCGACAAAACGGACAGTACAGTTATGGGGAACGCCCGACGAATCGTCCACAGCAATGGTCGCGCTCCGCGTCGCCGGACTCGAGAAGTCGTTCGGGTCGGTGACCGCACTTTCGGAAATGAGTTTCGCCGTCGAGTCGGGCGAACTCTTCGGCTTTCTCGGCCCTAACGGCGCCGGCAAGACGACGACGATCGGCATCCTCACGGGCCGTCTCACGCCCGACGCGGGCGAGGTGTCCGTTCTGGGGACCGATCCCACGACCGAGCCGGTCGAGACGCGCCGACGCGTCGGAATCCTCCCCGAACAGCAGTCGCCGCCGAGCTTCCTGACGCCGCGCGAGTACTTCGAGTTCGTAGGCTCGATCCGCGAACTCGAGCCCGACACCGTTTCCGCCCGCGTCGACACCTGGGCCGACCGCCTCGGCTTCGCGAGCAAACTCGAGACGCTGCACACCGACCTCTCGCGAGGCCAGCAACAGAAGGTCATGATCACGCAGGCGTTCCTCCACGAACCCGACCTCGTCTTCATCGACGAACCGCTCGTCAACCTCGACCCGCTCGTCCAGGAGCGGGTGAAGGCGTTCCTGCTCGAGTACGTCGACCGCGGACACACGATATTCGTGTCGACCCACAACGTCGACGTCGCGGAGGCCATCTGCACCCGCGTCGGATTCGTTGCCGACGGGACCTGTCGGATCGTCGAGACGGCCTCCAACAGTGGTGGACTTCGCGAGCAATTCCTCGCGTACGTCGAGACGACCGATTCCGAGGACGTGCCGACGCTCAAGGACGAGGGCTCAAGTCCGGTGCCGCGCCACTAGTCCCGCTGTCACACGTATTCACGTACTACCACACTCACACACTACCGAACCAATGACTACGTCCCACGATTGGCTCGTCTTCCGCGCGCTCGCCCTCGAGGAGTGGCGACTCCACGCCCGACTGTTCGGCGGCCGACGGTTCTACGCCTTTCCGCTCGTCGTCGCCGCCCTCGTCGTCGCCGGTGGGTTCGCCCTGCGAGAGACGGGCTACGCGACCGATTCGATCCTGGCCGGCGTCCACGTCGCGGCCCTCGCCTTCGGCCTCTACAGCGGCACCGCCGCCTTCGCCGGCTCGGACATGCTCGAGAACGTCTTCGGCGACCTCTCCTTGCTCCTCTCGAGTGCGGACACCCTGCCGCTGTCCCGACGACGGTTGCTCGCACACTTCCTGCTGAAGGACGCCCTCTTCTACGGGGTAACGATGATCCTGCCGCTCTCGCTGGTGGTCGTCCCGCTCGAGGGGCTCTCGGTTTCGACGCCCGGGGACGTCATCGGGCTCTGGCTCTCGCTGTGGCTCGTCTTCGCTGCCGGAATGACGGCGACGCTCGCCCTCATCGCCCTTCGAACCCGAGGTCTCTCGACCCGGGGCGGACTGCTCGGCGCCCTCGCAGTCGGCGGCGCGTGGTTGGTCGCGGGCCGCCCTCGCCCGTCCGTCTCCGTGGCCGACCTCGTCCTGACCGAGGTGCCGCTCTGGCTGACTGCCTCCCTCGTCGCCGGACTCGTCGTGACCGCCGCGCTCTCCGTGCGAATCTACGATCCCGCGTACGTGCGCCCGACGCGGACGCACCGCCAGCGCTTTCGTGCGCTCGAGTCTCTGCCCGGGAGCGATCCTCTCGTCGCGAAGACGCTGCTCGACCTGGCTCGCTCGAGCGGCGGCGTCTGGAAGCCGCTCGTATCGGTGGGAATCCTCCTCGGCCTCGTCGTCGTGCTCGTCGGGGTCGTTCGAGACGGTGTCGGGGTCGAACCCGCGCTCGGCCCGTTCTTTGGGAGCGTGCTCGGCCTGTCGGCCTTCACGACCTACAACTGGCTGACCCAGTTCGACGCGGTCGAGTCCTACGCGGCCTACCCCGTCTCGGTTGCGGCTGTCTTTCGGGCGAAGCGAGTCGCCTTCTACCTCGTCGGCCTCCCGACGATGACGCTCGCCTACCTCGTTGCACTCGCCTGGGCTCGACCGCCGCTTCTCGACGCCGTCGTCGGGTTCGTGCTCCTCGTCGGCCTCGCGCTGTACTACTACGGGCTGACGGTCTTCGTCGCCGGCTTCGACCCCAACGAGTTCCTCTTCGACGCGGTCCGGTTCGGTGCGTTCACCCTCGGCATCGCCGTCGCCCTGGTCCCGACGCTCGTCGTTGGCTTCGTCGCCGCGCCGCTGACTACCACTATCGCGGCCGTACTGACCGCGATTGGCTGTATCGCCGGGGCGCTCGGATGGTGGCTCGCCGTCCGTTCGGAGCCGCGGTGGACGCGACGGTATCGCCGCGGGTGACGAACCGACGGAGCAAAGACCTTCGAATCGAAAGGACTGGCGAATGCCCGCTCGCGTCCTCCAGTACTCCGACGTCGAAAACGCCTGCGACGAGCCCGCACGGATCGGTCGGCTCGCGACCGCCCTCCAGCGGTACCGGGACGAGGACACGGTAGTCGTCGGCACCGGCGACAACACGGCACCCGGCGTGTTGCCGCTCGTGATGGAGGGGAGACAGGCCCTGGAATTTTACGACGCCGTCGACCCCGACCTCGAGACCTTCGGCAACCACGACTTCGATTTCGGCGTCGACGCGACTCGCGAGATCGTTCGCCGCTCCCCCCAGACCTGGCTGAGCGCGAACGTGCGGCGCAACGGCGGTCCGTTCGGGTCGGACGTGGGCGTCCGGCCGTGGACCGTGCTCGAGCGAGACGGGACGCGGGTCGGTTTCACGGGGGTCACGACGCCGCGGACGGTGTCGCTGAACCCGATGGCGACGGACATCGACGTTCGCGACCCCGTCGAGACGGCGCGGGCGGCGATCGACGACCTTCGCGACGAGGGGGTCGACTACGTCGTCGTCTGCTCACACCTCGGGCGAGGCGACGACGCTCTCGCTCGACAGGTCGACGCCGACGTCGTCCTCGGCGGGCACGTCCCGAGCGCCCGGAACGAGGTCGTCGAGGGGACGTTGCTCACGCGACCCGGCGACGGCGGGACGGCGATCGTGGACCTCTCGTTCGATCGCGACGGGCCGACCGCGACGATTCGGCGAACGACCGAACTCGAGCCCCACGAAGACGTGTGCCGGTCGTTCGAGACCCTCCAGGCCGAGACGGGACTCGACGAGGTGATCGCCCGCGTCGACGAACCGCTCGATCGGTCCGAGACGACGCTCTTTGGCGGCGAGGCCAGGCTCGGGAACTTCGTCACCGACGCCTATCGCTGGAAAACCGGGACAGACGTCGCCATCCAGAACAGCGGCGGGCTCAGGACCGGGACGACGCTCTCGGGTGACGTCACGGTCGCCGACGTCATCAGCCTCGTCCCGTTCGAGGAACCCGTCGCCGTCGCCGAGGTCAGCGGGTCGACCCTCGAGGCCATCTTCGAGGGTGCCGCCGGACTCGACCTGGGTTTTGCCGAACCGGACTGGTGGCACGCCCAAGTGAGCGGCGCCGTCCTCGAGTGGAACCCGACGGATCACCGCGTCGTCGTCGACAGCGTCGGCGGAGAACCGCTCGATCCCGACCAGTGTTACCGAGTGGCAACCTCCGATTACCTCTTTCACACCGACGACGAGTTTCCCGCGCTGGACCCGGCAGATCGCGTCGAGCGAACCGAGGCTTGCCAGTACGATGTGCTGGTCGAATACGCCAGACGGCACGGCATCGACCCCGCTATCGAGGGGCGCGTGCGTCGACTCGAATCACGACTCGAGTCGAGCGAACGCACCGAGTGAAACGTTTACCACTACGGACCGCGTTTCCTCTCCTGATGACACTGGTCGTGGTCCCCGTTCGGTACCCATTAACGAACAATTCTCGCCGCACGCTCGAGGAGGCTATCGAGGTCGCCAAGGAGCGGAACGCGGCTCTCTCGGTGCTGCACGTCAATCTCTATCAGAACGGAAAGACGGTGACGCGGACGGATCTGAAATCGGCTGTCGAGCGACAGTTCGGCCGTCTAGAGAACACTCGATACGTCGTTCGATCGGGGTTTCTCGTCGAGGAGACGATTCTCGACGAAGTCGCCGGCGAAGAGGCGGATGTCGTCGTCGTGGGAACCAAACAGGTGAGCCGCTGGCGACGCATCCTCGGACGGGTGATGGACAATCCCAACATCGAGCGCTACCTCAAGAACCACCTCGAGTGCGAAGTGATCACGGTCGGCCAGGCCGTCGCGTAGGCTGAGTCAGGGACCCTTTTCGTGGCGAGACTGCCCCGCTCGTTGTAACCCGGGCTGGACGGCTACTGGTCGAGACTGGAGTCCGTGTCTCAAACGGGTCGATCGTGGGCTATTCGTTCCCGTCTCCGTCCCCATCGGCGACCTGTTCGTGTTTTCGGCTCGTCGGCCGGGGCTCGAGTTCGCGGTCGACCTGCGCGACCCGGGCAGTACCACTGGTTTCGTCGAAGACGTGGTGGGTGTGCGGGTAGGCGAACTCGACTCCCTCCGCGCTAAACCGGTCGCGGATCGCTCGATTGACCGCCGAGCGGACGACCGTGATCTTGTACGGGTGGTTCACCCAGAATCGGACCTGCAGGGTGACGCCGCTGTCGCCGTACTGGAGGACGTCGCACGTCGGCGAGGCGGCGTACCGGGCGCTCCCGATGCGAATGTCCGGGCCGCCGGCGATCACGTTGTCGACGCCTCGCGTCGCTCGTTCGGAGACGCGTATGGCCGTCTCGAGGTCGCTCTCGTAGGTAATCTCGAACGAGACGGACAGTCGCGTCCGTTCGTCCTCCGCGGAGAAGTTGACGACGTCTCGGGCATTGATCTCCGAGTTCGGGATGACGATGAACGTATTCTCGAGCGTGAATATCTTCGTGTAGCGGATCGTAATGTCCTCGACGAACCCCCGGTGGCCGCTGTCGGTGACTTCGATCATGTCGCCGATTTCGTAGGGCTGGTCCGAGAGGACGAACAGGCCGTTGATCAGGCTGCCGACCAGGGGCGCGAGCACGATACCCACCATAGCCGAGATGACGGTCACCGGAAGCAGGATTTCGACGCCGGTCAGACCGAGAATGTTGGCGGCGATCAGGACCGTGAACGCGATGACTGTGATTCGAACGGCCCGAAGGACCGTTCGCGTCACCGACGGCCGTTCGATTTTCTGGGCGATCGTTCGGCCAGTGAGGCGAACGACGACCTTCGAGAGATACCAGCCGACGATCAGCACGAACGCGGCGAACGCCAGGTCGACGACCCCGGGTGGAATCCAGTCGGGAGCGAGAGACCGGAGCCCCTCCTCGACGGCCGTCTCGTTGCCACCCGTGGCGTTCTGCAGCATACCCTCACTGTCAGGGGCGTCGTGGTTAAGCGTTCTGAAGGGTTCGACGCTGGGTACTCTGTTCTGAAATCAGGTGCTACTCGAAACATAAGAAATGTTTTAGCGGTCGCGTTCGATGACCGCGTATGGCCACTGACGAACTGCGTTCGACGGTCGAACGCGTGGGCGATCGATTCAATCTCGGCGAGTACGAGATCGACGCCTACCTGACCGTCCTCGCACACGGACAGCTCACGGCGAGCGAAATCGCCGATCGAACCGACATCCCACAGCCGCGCGTCTACGACACCGTCCGCAGTCTGAGCGACCGCGGCCTGGTCGAACTCCGCGAATCCCGCCCGATGAAGATCGTCGCGATCGACCCCGGCGACGCCTTCGACGACGTTCAGGACGCCCTCGAGGAGATGATCGACGAACTCGAGGCCCGGTACACCGCTCCGGCGCGGGAGACCGAGGCCGTCTCCCTCGTGAAGTCGCGGTCGACGATCCTGCGCTACCTCGAGGAGATCATCGAGCAGGCCGAGTACGAACTGGCGCTCTCGCTGACTCCCGACCTGCTGATCCGCTTCGAGGACCAGCTCCGGGCGGCGACGAGCGCCGACGTCAGCGTCGACCTGATCGTGACGCCCGCCGTGGAGGCACCCCTTCCCGCGGAGTTCGACTACGAGGCCGTGGCGACGACGGCGCGTGCCCGCCGCGGGATCACGACGCCGGTCATCGCCGTCGCCGACGGCAACTATTCGATGTACGCGACCCAGGACGCGCTCCGGGACGATCAGGACCGATACGGCGTCATCTTCAATCGCTCCGCGCTCGGCTTCCTGGTGTCGGGCTTCTTCGGCACCGTGCTCTGGACGACCGCCGAGCAAATCCTGGGTGAGAACAGCGAAGGTCGTCCCTATCCCCGGAAATACGCCTCCATCCGCCGTTGTGTCAAGGACCTCATCGAGGACGGTGGCGAGTTCTACGCCACCATCGAGGGGCGCGACGTCGAGCGCGGGGGCTCGCGAGTCGTTCGTGGCCAGGTCGTCGACGTCTCCTTCGAGATGAGCGAGGAGGTCGCCAGCCTGACCCTCGAGACCGACGACGGCTCCGTGAGCGTCGGCGGCCGGGTCGCCGCAATCGAGGACGTCGAGGCCCACGAGATCCACATCGGTCGTCAGGAACCGCCGACGCTCGAGTAGTGTGTGAGTCGGTGCATGACGCGGTAGGTGCGTGACGCAGTGGGCGTGCCCAATCGAGCGTTGAGTCAGACTCGAGGAGCGAGTCGGGAACTGAGCCACGAACGCTGCCCTCGGCAGCCAAATGATAAAGGTTCTTGATGGGATTCCCCGACTAGCGGGTTATGGACCCACGCGTCCGCGAACATGCTGAAATCATCGTCGACCACTCCGTCGACGTACAGAAAGGCGACAACGTCAGAATCAGCGCACCGCCGATCGCCCAGGACCTCGTCGTGGCGATCCACGAACTGCTCGGCGAGCGCGGTGCCCACCCATCGCTCAGCGCGTCGAACAGCGCCGCCAGCCGCGCCTACCGGCGAGCCGTCGATCCCGAGGACCTCGAGTGCCCCAGCCACGTCCTCGCGGCCGCCGAGGAGACGGACGTCTTCATCTCGATCCGGGCCTCGGAGAACACCTACGAGACGAGCGACGTCGACCCCGAAGTCACCGCGGCGTTCGGACAGGCCTACAAGCCCATCCAGGACGAGGTCATGGGCAAGCGCTGGGTCGGGACCCAGTACCCCGCGCCGGGGAACGCCCAGGACGCGGAGATGAGCACCGAGGCCTACGAGGAGTTCGTCTGGGACGCGATCACCAGAGACTGGGACGCCCAGCGGGAGTTCCAGCAGCAGCTGGTCGAGATCCTCGATCCCGCCGACGAGGTTCACATCGTGAGCGGCGACACGACGGACGTGACGATGTCGGTCGCCGGGAACCCGACGCTCAACGACTACGCGGAGAAGAACCTGCCCGGCGGCGAGGTGTTCACCGCGCCCGTCCCCGACAGCGTCGAGGGCGAGGTGCTCTTCGACAAGCCGCTGATGGCCCAGGGGCGAGAGATCACGGACGTGTACCTCGAGTTCGAGAACGGCGAGGTCGTCTCCCACACGGCCGAGAAGAACGAGGACGTGCTCTCGACGGTGCTCGAGACCGACGACGGCGCCCGCCGACTGGGCGAACTCGGCATCGGCATGAATCGCGACATCACCGAGTTCACCTACAACATGCTGTTCGACGAGAAGATGGGCGACACGGTTCACATGGCGGTCGGTCGCGCCTACGAGGAGACAGTTGGCGAGGGCAACGAGCGAAACGACAGTTCCGTCCACATGGACATGATCGTCGACATGAGCGAGGATTCGTTCATCGAGGTAGACGGCGACGTCGTACAGCGTGACGGGGCCTTCGTGTTCGAGGACGGTTTCGAGGGCTGAGCGCGTACATCTCGTCATCCATTCTCGATGTCGTACGTCGACTATCTCTTCGCTCGAGACACGGGCTACTTCGTGTGTGAACCGAACGGCTTGGCCCGTATCGGACAAATCAACCGGGCAGACGCTCGTCTCACTGATCTACAGTTACGAGGTCGTGTAACGAGGAGTTGCACTGTTGCTCGCGGTCGTCGAGATCGACCGTTTCCCAGTGGGGAATGCCATTGCCATCGGGCCCGATCCAGTACGCGATCTGGTAGGCGGATTCCCCGGACTCTTCTTCAGAATCGATCGTCACCCACTCAGTGTGATGGTCCATGCGCATATGAACGCGGAAGTGGCCTGGATCGTCTGGCCAACTCCGTGGGATCCATTGGTATTGAAGCGACTCGCCCATTCTACTGCCATCGATGCTGTACGAGTCAGCATACACCTCGTCGCCCTCGTAGTCGACACGGAGATGAACGGTGTGTGGCGTATTACTTGCACTCACGACCTCGATGCAGTTGAGAACCGAGTTCTCGCTCCGCAAAACTGCCGAAGCACATCCAGCTAGAGAGATTGTCACCGACGAGGAGACGCCCGCGAGAAGTGCACGTCGTGAAACCATATTTTCCAGAAAGGTCGCCATACTATGTATTTTACGAATAATGATGTAGCGAACGATACGAACGATCTGTATCGATCGTTACTCGCCGTAAAATGCCACGTTCTACGGTAGTCAATGCACCCCGTCCAGTGTGCGTGGATGACGCCACAATGGCCGAAACAGATAGTTACAGTCGACGCATGAACTCGGGCAAGACCCCGCGCTCGTCGGAGTCACCGCCCGTGGGCGCGGGTCCGGCACCCAGATGACCACTGCTCGAGTCCTCGTTCGAGACGTCTGGTCCGGACTCCGTTCCGTCCTCCGTGCCCTTCTCACCTTCGTCAGTCGCGGCCACGGCATCTTCGAACTCGTCAGGCGAGTCCGGCCCGAAGTAGTAGGGTTCGGTGGGCTCGAGAGACGCCATCAACTGGAGGTTGGCGTACCCGGCCAGGACGAGCGCCAGTGGAAAGACGACGTCCGGAAGCAAGATGACGAGGAAGACTGATAGCGGCGAGTACACGAAGAAGGCGGCGACTCGAAACCAGTTGGCGACGTAGGCGTCGACCACGTAGGCGTAGAGGCCGTACGCGCCGATTACGACGCCGATGTCGAGGTAGAGTCCGACCGGCATCCAGACCCCGCCCGCGATGACCGAGTGGGTGTAGAGAGCGATCGCTCCCGTCAGCACCGTCGCCCGGTTGACGTAGGTCTCGTCGAGGGCCATCCCGAAGACGAGGATACCGAGCTGTAACAGTGGCGCGGCGATCCACCACGGCAGCGATTCGAAGATGAGTCCAGAATACACGTCGGTCTCCCTGTCGTCATCCGAAGAGAGCCTCGGAAACCCCTAAAACGTTCGCGCCGTATCGAGCGTCGATACGAGTCTCGAGTCTCGAACCCTGAACTTTGAATCTGAATCTCGAGTCTCGAAGGCGTGGTCGACGACAAAAACATCAAAAAAACGAGGGTTCCCGCAACAATAATGCTGTCGTAGCAGTGAGTTGGAAGGTATGGCAAAAGATACCGTCAGATATCCCGACGACGTCGTCGAAGCCATCGACAACCTCGTCGACGACGGTATGTTCGAGAGTAAATCGGAGTTCTACCGGTTCTCCGCGGAGTACGTGCTGACCATGATCAACCCGGACCACGAAGTCGAGACGTTCAACTTCGACGAGATCAAGAGCGAGTTGAACATTGACCGACCGGCTCGAGCCGAGGAGGTGGGCGCAGACGGCGGGACGTTCTTCCTCGACGCGCTCATCACCGTCCGAAAGTACGGACTTCGCGGGAACTACGAGGACGCCGAGGACTTCATCGACATGCACTACGAACCGACCGACCAGGAGTGTCTGGTTCTCGAGGAGGTGCTCGGCACCTACCGGGACCGGTCGGGCTGAGACCCGGAAGGACAGCCATTTACCCGCCGATTCCGTAGCGGGCGGTATGCAAGCGGTGGCTACCGACGACGGGGACACGGTCTACGTCGCGACGACCGACGGCGACCGCGGATCCAAGGGACCGTTCCTGGTCGCCTTCGAGAGCCGCGAGCGGAGGCGTCGCTACGGCTGGTTCTGTTCGAATTGTGAATCGATCGACAACGCGATGGACCCGATGGGACGCATCCTGTGTAACCGCTGTGGCAACCTCCGGAAACCGACCGAGTGGGACGCTGCCCACGAGTAATTACGGGAAGCAGCTGAAGGTAGCGACGTCCTTCGAGATGTCCATTGCCTGTCGCCGTGCAAACGTTTATCATGGTGTCCGATGTAGTTCTACTCGAATGGGTCCTGTTAACATGCGACTCGTCGAGCAGGCCAGGTCGATCTTTGCTGAACTCGGCTACACGGTCGAGGGCAACGGACCGGATTTCCGAGCAGAACGGGCGTGGAAAGTCGTTCACGTCAACGCCGTCTCCGACGTCGAACAGCTTCCCCGATGCTCGGGACAATTTCACTGTTTCGTCACCGAACCCGGTGACGTAGACGACCTCGAAGTCCAACTCGAGAGCCTCGATCCGGGCTACGAGTGGGCCATCATCGCCGCCGACGGCGAGGATTATCAGGTCGAACGCGCACCGCCAGGACCGACAGTCACTGTCTAACGACAGTCCCCGCACCCACTTATCGGAGGGCCTCACGACACGCAGCGACGCCGCCGTCCGGATCGACGTCCGCACCGAAATCGTCGAGCACGTCGGCCAGCGCCGCGATGAGGAGTGTGACGTTCTCCGGACTCGCGGAGTAGCCCATACAGCCGATGCGGAAGATTTCGCCCGCGAGGTCGCCCAGGCCGCCCGCGATCTCGAGGTCGTAGCGCTCGAGGAGTTCGTCACAGACCTCTCCGTCGTCGATCCCCTCCGGAACCCGGACGGCATTGAGGCTCGGGAGCCAGTACTCGTCGTCCGGGTTCATCTCGAGGCCCATCCCCTCGGCGCCGGCCTTGAGCGCGCCCGCGAGTCGACGGTGGCGCGCCCAGCGATTCTCGATGCCCTCTTCCGCGACCAGGCGGAGGGCCTCCCGGATCGAGTAGACGTTCGTGATCGGGGCCGTGTGGTGATAGGCGCGTTCGTCGCCCCAGTAGCCCTCGAGCAGCGAGAGGTCGAGGTACCACGACCGGGAGGGCTCCTCGCGCGAGAGGACCTTCTCCATCGCCTCGTCGGAGAGGGTGAGCGGACTGGCCCCCGGCGGGCAGGAGAGACACTTCTGCGGGCCGGAGTAGGCTACGTCGATGTCCCACTCGTCGACGCGGAGTTCGACGCCGCCCAGCGAGGTGACGGTGTCGGTGATCACGAGCGCGTCGTGGTCGTGGGCCGCGGCGGTGAGTTCGGGGACGTTCGGCTGACGAACGCCCGTGCTCGTCTCGGCGTGGACGAATCCGAACACGTCGGGGTCGTGTTCCGCGAGCGCGTCCGAGACCGTCGCCGGATCGAGCGGTTCGCCCCACGGCGCGTCGACCTCGACGACCTCACCGCCCGCACGGCGAGCCATCGACGCCATGCGCCCGCCGAAGTAGCCGTTGGTCGGGACGAGCATCGTGTCTCCCGGTTCGACGACGTTACCGATGGCCGCCTCCATCGAGGCCGAGCCGGTTCCCGAGACGGGGATCGTCCACTGGTTGTCCGTCTGGAAGGCGTATCGGAGTAGTTCCTGCACATCGTTCATAATCTCGATGAACGAGGGATCGAGGTGCCCGACGAGGGGCGTACTCATCGCCCGGAGTACGCGCGGGTGCACGTCGCTCGGCCCTGGTCCCATCAGGGTTCGCGTCGGCGGCGTCAGTTCGCCGACGTCCGGTGCGCTCGAGTCGTCGCTAGCTGGTGGCATGGCATAGTGTGGTGTGGGAACCACCAAAAGCGTTCACTCCCCGGCGAATCTGTGTCTGGAGGGCGAGGGCGTCTCAGCGTTCCCGGAGTACGTCTCGGCTCGAGCGAACGTTCCGTGCCAGAGATAGTCATGTGGGAGCGTCACCAGGCGAAGTCGAATCCGTGCTCTTAAGTACGTGACCGAAAGAGAATATAATCCGTAAGCAAAACTGATGCACCTCCCGGCGCAAGCGAGGGAGGGAAGGGTCGATGCCACCAGCCGTCTACTGGTGGCAGATGAAGACCGTATGTACGTGTAGTCCAGGCGTCCACTGGACCCGTTCCCGGGTCACAACCGCTGCATTCTGTGCAGCACCGATCCGAAAGAACGTGGCTACTGTGCCAACTGGTGGATCGCTCGGCTCGAGAGCCGACGACGGACGTGCCAAGCTGCGATAAGCTCGGGGGACCCGCACGGAGGGGAAGAACCCGAGATCTCCGAATAGGAATCCTCTTGCAATTGCTTAGCGCAATGGGGAACGTCGAGAATTGAAACATCTTAGTATCGACAGGAAAAGAAAGCAAACCGCGATGTCGTTAGTAACGGCGAGTGAACCCGACACAGTCCAAACCGAAGCCCTCACGGGCAATGTGGTGTTCGGACTGACTCTCAGCACTCGACCATCGACGAGAAATCCCTTGGAATAGGGTACGAAACAGGGTGACAGTCCCGTACCGTCGATCACTAAAGTGTGCGTCAGCTCCAGAGTAGCGGGGGTTGGAAATCCCTCGTGAAAACCGCGGGCATTGACCGCGAAGACTAAACACTCCTCGAGACCGATAGCGAACAAGTAGCGTGAGCGAACGCTGAAAAGCACCCCAAAAAGGGAGGTGCAATAGGGCGTGAACTCAGTTGGCGATAGAGCGACGGGGCATACAAGGTCCCTCTCACAATGAACCAGGTGCGAACCTGTAGTAAGCCGGGAGGGAAGCCGGTGTTCCGTCGTACGTTTTGAAAAACGAACCAGAGAGTGTGCCTGTCTGACGAGTCTAACCCGAGTATCGGGGAAGGCAGAGGGAAACCGATATGACCGCAGTCTTACGACCAGGGTCACCGTGTTCAAGCGCGGGGAGTCAGGCGGGCACGACCCGAAACCGGATGATCTAGGCATGGGCAGGGTGAAGCGTGGCGAAAGCCACGTGGAGGCCCGCTAGCGTTGGTGTCCTACAATACCCTCGCGTGACCTATGTCTAGGGGTGAAAGGCCCATCGAATCCGGAAACAGCTGGTTCCAACCGAAACATGTCGAAGCATGACCTCCGCTGAGGTAGTTCGTGGGGTAGAGCGACGGATTGGGGGACCGGACTCCGAGAGGAGTTCGCCCCCCTGTCCAACTCCGAACCTACGAACGCCGTCGACGCGGGGAGTCCGGTGCGCGGGGTAAGCCTGTGTACCGTGAGGGAGACAACCCAGAGCTGGGTTAAGGTCCCCAAGTATGGACTAAGTGCGATCGAAGGTGGTCGCAAGCCCTAGACAGCCGGGAGGTGAGCTTAGAAGCAGCTACCCTCTAAGAAAAGCGTAACAGCTTACCGGCCGAGGTTTGCGGCGCCGAAAATGATCGGGGCTCAAGTTCATCACCGAGACCTAGCGACGTGCCTCACCGCACGATTCCGTAGGTTGGCGTACTGTTCGGGTGGAAGCACGGCCGAGAGGTCGTGTGGACCGTGCAGTAACGAAAATTCTGGTCATAGTAGCAGCGTTAGTCGGGTGAGAACCCCGACGGCCGAACGAGTAAGGGTTCCTCAGCAATGCTAATCAGCTGAGGGTTAGCCGGTCCTAAGTCAGCCCGCAATTCGAAGCTGACAAAAGGGAAATAGGTTAATATTCCTATGCCAGTGTGCACTCAAAGCCGACGCTTTGGGGCCGCCTCTCCCGGGCTTTCGCCCGGGTGAACAGTCCAAGACCGTGGAAGCCGTAATGGCACGAAGCGGTCGAATGGCTGGATAACGCAAGAGAGGTCAACCCAGAGCCCGTGAAAAGGCAAGCACACTGTCCGTACCGAGATCCGACACAGGTACTCGTGGCGGCGAAAGCCAAGGTCTGTCGGGAGCAACCGACGTTAGGGAATTCGGCAAGTTAGTCCCGTACGTTCGCAATAAGGGATGCCTGCCACGGAAAGTGGCAGGTCGCAGTGACTCGGGCGCTCCAACTGTCTAGTAACAACATAGGTGACCGCAAATCCGTAAGGACTCGTACGGTCACTGAATCCTGCCCAGTGCAGGTATCTGAACACCCCGTACAAGGGGACGAAGGACCTGTTAACGGCGGGGGTAACTATGACCCTCTTAAGGTAGCGTAGTACCTTGCCGCTTTAGTAGCGGCTTGCATGAATGGATCAATGAGAGCGCCACTGTCCCAACGTTGGGCCCGGTGAACTGTACATTCCAGTGCGGAGTCTGGAGACCCCCAAGGGGAAGCGAAGACCCTATAGAGCTTTACTGCAGGCTGTCACTGAGACGTGGTCGCCATTGTGCAGCATAGGTAGGAGCCGTTACACAGGTACCCGCGCTAGCGGGCCACCGAGGCATCACTGAAATACTACCCGATGGTGACTGCGACTCTCACTCCTGGCGGAGGACACTGGTAGCCGGGCAGTTTGACTGGGGCGGTACGCGCTTGAAAAGATATCGAGCGCGCCCCAAGGTTTCCTCACTCGGGTCGGAGACCCGAGAAAGAGCGCAAGAGCATACGGAAGCCTGACAGTGTCCGGCACAACAACGGACGCTGACGCGAAAGCGTGGTCTAGCGAACCAATTAGCCCGCCCAATGCGGGCAATTGCTGACAGAAAAGCTACCTTAGGGATAACAGAGTCGTCACCCGCAAGAGCACATATCGACCGGGTGGCTTGCTACCTCGATGTCGGTTCCCTCCATCCTGCCTGTGCAGAAGCAGGCAAGGGTGAGGTTGTTCGCCTATTAAAGGAGGTCGTGAGCTGGGTTTAGACCGTCGTGAGACAGGTCGGCTGCTATCTATTGGGGGTGTTACGGTATCTGACGGGAACGTTCGTATAGTACGAGAGGAACTCCGAATGGGTGCCACTCGTGTACCGGCTGTCCGAGAGGGCACGTGCCGGGCAGCGACGCACCACGGGGTAAGAGCTGAACGCATCTAAGCTCGAAACCCACCTGAAAAAGAGATACCACCGAGATCACTCGTAGAAGACGAGTTCAATAGACTCGGGGTGTACGCACCGAGGCAACGAGGTGTTGAGCCCGCGAGCACTAACAGATCGAGCCACCATTCATTTCGCATGGATCAACCCGTAAGAACGGGTCCAGGCGCTAATTGGACTACACGTACATAACGGTCACAGCGACCAGAGAACCCTAGACACCGTACACCGACCCTGGTATCGTCGCGGTTCGACTCCGCGAGTCGGCGTTACGGCGGCCAGAGCGGCGGGGCACCACCCGTACCCATCCCGAACACGGCAGTTAAGCCCGCCCGCGTTTCGGCCAGTACTGGCGTGGGAGACCCGCTGGGAACCCCGGCTCGCCGCCGACCCACTCATACCACATACAGTATCCACCGATACTGGCGTCTTCGCGGCGGTTCGATTCCGCCGATCGGCATTAGAGCGGCCACAGCGGCGGGGTACCTCCCGTACCCATCCCGAACACGGCAGATAAGCCCGCCCGCGTTTCGGTCAGTACTGGCGTGAGAGATCCGCTGGAAACTCCGGCTCGCCGCTTCCATTCATATCGTTTTCATACTGAAGAGCTGCGGCACTCGTCGAGCCACCGCCGAACTCCCGTTCTCGAGCAGACGCCTAGACGACCAACTCGGACACTCCAGGACGTCGAGAACGCCAGCGCTGGCGTCGAATACCGAACTCGAGGGCCCACCTCGAGCCCAGAAGTGGGGATCAGCGGCGGTACCTGTACTCGAACAGTGCTCAGCGTACGTTTAAGGCGACCACCGATGTAGGGGGCCGTGCAATGGTCTTCAAGAAGATCACCCTGATCGGAACGAGTACTGAGAGCTTCGACGCCGCAGCGGACGACGCCATCGACCGGGCGGAGTCGACGCTGAACAACGTCTACTGGGTCGAAGTCGACGAACTCGGCGTCGAAATCGCGTCCGTAGAGGAGCGACAGTACCAGGCGGAAGTGACGGTTGCGTTCGAACTACAGGAGTAGCGTAATCAGGTCCGGAAGGACTCGCCGCAGCCACACTCGCTGACGACGTTCGGGTTTTCGACGTGGAAGCCCTCGGCCTGGAGGCCGCTCTCGTAGTCGAGGATGCTGCCCTCGATGTACTTGAGGCTCGCAGGGTCGACGAAGACCCGCAGGTCGTGGTGGTCGTAGATCGCGTCGTCGGCTTCCGGTTTTTCGTCGAATCGCATCCCGTAGGAGAGGCCGGCGCAGCCGCCTTGCTGGACGAACAGTCGGAGTCCGGCCTCCGTCGTGTCGTAGTCTTCGGCCTCGAGTAACTCGAGGGCGCGCTCGGCGGCGGTCTCGGTCACCTCGATTCGTGGGTTGGCGGATCCACCGTCTGCGCTCTCCGTGCTCATAGTGCACTCCACGGCTGCCTCGGTGTTAACTGTGACGCTCGCCGAGGTGGGGAACTCACTCGTCGTCCCGGTCGTCGAGACGGACGCGGACGCTCTCGGCGTGGGCCTCGAGGCCCTCCGCGTCGGCGAGAGTCGTGATAGTGGGCGCGAGTTCCGCGAGTCCGTCGCCGGAGAGCCGTTGCACCGTCGTGGCCCGGAGGAAGTGTTCTACCGAGAGCCCGCCCGCGACTTTCGCGCCACCGTTCGTCGGAAGGACGTGGTTAGTGCCGCTGGCGTAGTCGCCCGCCGCGACGGGGGTGTTCGGGCCGAGGAAGACGCTCCCAGCGCTGTCGACGCGGTCCAGGATGGACTCGTCGTCGTCGGCGACGATGGCGAGGTGTTCGGGGGCGTACTCCTCGGTGAAGAGGATCGCCTCGCTCATCGAGCGGGCGAGCAAGACAGCGCTGGCGTCGTTCTCGAGCGCCTCCCGGATCGTCTCCTCGCGCTCGCGGTCGGGGAGCGATTTTTCGAGTACGTCAACGACGGCCTCGGCGGTCGCCTCGTCGTCCGTGACGGCCACGACGGAGGCGTTCGGGTCGTGCTCGGCCTGGGCGAGGAGTTCGGCGGCAACGTACTCAGGATCGGCGGTCTCGTCGGCGACGACGACGACCTCGCTCGGCCCCGCGAGAAAATCGATTTCCACTTCGTCGCGAACCTCGGCTTTCGCAGCGGTCACCCAGCGGTTGCCGGGGCCGACGACCTTCTGAACCGAGGTGACGCTCTCGGTTCCGTAGGCGAGGGCAGCTATAGCCTGGGCGCCGCCGACGCTGTAGACGGTGTCGGCCCCGGCAAGGTGGATCGCCGCGAGCGTGACCGGGTTGATCTCCTCGGCTGGCGGCGTCACCACGGAGACGTGCTCGACGCCCGCGACTGCGGCAGGGACGACACCCATGATCGCGCTCGAGGGGTAGGCGGCCGTGCCGCCGGGGACGTAGACGCCGGCGCGCTCGAGCGGTCGGAATCGTCGACCGAGTTCGCGCCCGTCGTCGAACTCGCGTCGCCAGTCCTCGGGGAGCTGGGCCTGGTGGAACTCGCGGACGTTCTCGATGGCGGTGTCGATGGCGTCGCGGACGTCGGCCGAGAGGTCCTCGACGGCGCGCTCGCACTGGTCGGTGATCTCGAGATTGCCGACGTCGACGCCGTCGAACTCGCGACAGTACTCCCGGACGGCGACGTCGCCTTCCTCGCGGACGCGCTCGACGATCTCGCGGGCGTCGTTCCTGGCGGCGTCGATTCCGGCGTCGCGCTGGAACAGGGCCACCCGGGTCTCGAGACCGAGGTCGGCGATTTCGGTGACGGAAAACGCGCTCATACGCTCGGATTCGGGCGAACGGTGAAAAACGGTTGCGTTCGCGGCCGGGGTTACGCGCTCTCGTTCCCACGCGCGTCTGCGTCGGCGTCTTCCTCGATTGGCGCGATACCGATCGCCGCGGCAGTCGCACGGAGGAAGAGGAAGATCACGAGCGCGAACCCGAGGAGGCCGATGGGGGCGGCGACCATCTGGGCCGTTTGGAACGGGAGGACGATCCGACTGAATCCGAGCACGACGAAGCTCAGGACGACGAGTCCGAAGGCGAGCAGCGAGAGCCGAACGAAGTCGTGCTGGTCCATACTCGAGGTTCGTGGCGTCGTCGCTAAGTGGTATCGGAACGTCGTCGACGGTGTCGACGGATTCAACGGCTCCAACGGCTTCGAAGGGGTCGTGGGTTCGATGGGGTCGATGATTCGAGGAATTCGACGCTTCGGCGGGCTCAGAGAGAGCGATAGCCGACGACGATCGCACCACCTCCCGTACGAGACAGTTCGAAGAACGACGACCGACAGCGCGCCGCTCGAGGAGAAACGTCGATCGCTGACCGACAGTATTCGTTTCGGTGACAACACATCGAATTCAGGAGCGACGTTGAAGCGTTTCCCCCTCCTACGTCGGGTATGTCTCGTGCAGCGGACCTCGCGGACGTCCTCGCCGACAGTTCGTCGCTCGTGATCGTCTGTCACGACAACCCCGACCCGGACACGCTCGCGAGCGCGCTCGCACTCGAGGCGATCGCGACCGACCAGGACGTCGCCGAGACGGCCATCGCCTACGGTGGCGAGATATCCCACCAGCAAAACCGGGCGTTCGTTAACCGCCTCGATATCGACGTGGAACCGCTCGAGGATCTCGATATCGGCAAGTACGACTGTCTCGCGTTCGTCGATCACTCCATGCCGACGGCGAACACGGCACTCGACGCTCGGTTCGAACCGGACGTGATCGTCGACCACCATCCCGGCGAATCCGCCGACGCGACGTTCGTCGACGTCCGAACCGACTACGGGGCGACGGCGACGATCTTCGTCGAGTACCTCCACGAACTCGAGGTCCCGTTGACGACGCGGCTGGCGTCCGCGTTGCTCTTCGCGCTCCACCGCGAACGCCTGGACTTCGTCCGCGAGCCGACCCAGCGGGAGTACGAAGCCGCGCTGGCGGTGTACCCCGAGGCCGACCTCGAGACGCTCGAACAGCTGTATGGTAGCGCGTTCTCGCCGGCGACGATCGACGCGATCGGTCGAGCGATAACCACCCGCGAGCGCCGCGGATCGGCCGTCACCGCGAGCGTCGGTCGAACGGTCGAGACGGACGCACTTCCCCAGGCAGCCGACTACCTCCTCAACATCGAGGGCGTCGACACGACGCTCACCTACGGCATCGTCGACGGGACGGTTCGACTGAGCGGGCGGTCGATCGATCCGCGGATCAACATCGGCGACGTTCTCGAGGACGCCTACGGCGAATTCGGGTCGGTTGGCGGTCACCACGACATGGCTGGCGGCCGAATTGGGCTGGGACTGTTCGCCGACGAGGCCAGCGACGACGAGAGCGTGCTGGCGTTCGTCGACACTCGGGTTCGGCGACGATTTTTCGAGGCGCTGAATCTCGATTCCGGGAACGGTTCCAGGGAGTGAGTCGCTCAGTCGATGTCGATCCGCCTGGGTTCGTCCGCCGGCTGGCGTTTCGCGAGCGTAACCGTCAGCACGCCGTTGTTGAGCGTCGCGTCGACGGCGTCGGTCTCGATCGGGTCGGGAAGCGCCACTCGCCGATTGAAGGTACTGGCTTGCCGCTCGTGTCTGATGATGCTCGCACCGTCGCGATCTCGCGTCTGGTCGCGGGTGCCCCGTATCTGCAGGCTCTCGCCCGATACCTGGATCTCGAGGTCGTCCGCGTCGTAGCCGGGGACGTCGGCGCTGACGACGAACGCGTGGCCGTAGTCGGCGACGTCGACGTTGGGTTCGCGATCCTGGAGCGACCAGCCGAGGCCGCCTCTTGGGGTGAACTCGGGGTTCCACGAGCTGGTTGCGGCGTCGAACTCGCGGCCGAGTCGCTCGAGGAACGAACCGAGGTCGTCGAGTGGGTTGGGACGTCGTGACATGGTCGTCTCGAGTAACGCCGCCGGGACCGAAAAGTCCTCTGCACGTCGGGGTGACCGTCAGAATAGTTGAGCGCACCGGGAGGCAGAGGCACGGGCCTCGGGATGCGGGAGGGTCGGAACACCGGGTACTGGTGCATCGTGACATCAGGCGCTGGGCGTCGGGGTGCCGGGGCATCGGGACACCGGAGCGCTCGAGGGCAACCCCTGCACACGACAGGGGAGGATACTCCCCCGTGGCACCCGTCCATTCACTCGATGACGGACGCAAACGCACTATTCGTCGTGAGCGAGTACGGCTACTGGGGCGAGGAGTGTATCGACCCGCTCGAGACGCTCGAGGACGCGGGCGTCGAGGTGACGATCGCGACGCCATCCGGCGGGCCGCCGGAGATCGACGACCGCTCGATCGATCCCGAGACGGTCGGCGAGGAGACCGCCGAACGCGTCGAGGAGCGCCACGAGACGGACGAACGGCTGAGCGATCCGGAGGCAATCGCGGACGTCCACGCCGAAGACTTCGACGCGGTCGTCTTCCCGGGCGGGCACGGCACCGAGTGGGACGTCAACCAGGACCACCACGCTCGAGTCGCCCTGCGGACGATTCTGGAGGGCGACGGGAAGGCCCTGGTCGTCTGCCACGCCGTCGGCATCCTCGCGTTCGCCCGCGACAGCCACGGCGCGTTCCTCGCCAACGGAAGGCGGGTCACCGGGTTCCCCAACGCGTGGGAGGAAGACATCGTCGACGACCGGGACCTGCTCCCCGACGGCCGAAAACTTCCCTACTGGGTCGAAGACGAGGTCGCCACTGCCGGCGCCGACTGGGACGCCGACGCCGAGGCCGACACGGACGTAATCGTCGACGGCGACCTGATCACGGGCCGTGGCCCGGAATCCTCCCGGGCAGCCGCCGAGACCTTGCTCGAGGAACTCGGTCAGAACGGTCAGTGAGAACGCTCTCGAGCGTTCGCACCAGGGACGAGAATCGTCGAATCATACCTATTTTGACATTGATCTCGCCGATGGAAACCCGCTTAAGGGAGCACGTTATCGGTTTGAACGATGAAACGACGGACGGTCCTGGGCGCCGGTGGGGCCCTCGCCGCTGGGATGGTCACGGTTGCGGCCGCCGCGGGTCAGACGTTGCGTGACGACGCGTTCGTTTCGGCGGCTCGAGCACCGCCAGCGGCGGACGGGGTCGAACGAGAGACGGAAGGCCTCCTCTCTGGAACTGAGCACGAGACGCCGCTGCACGTGGTCGACGCGCCGGAAGACGGCCCGACGGTGATGGTGTTCGGCGGAATTCACGGCGACGAGTACAACGGCATCGACGTCGCTCACGAAATCACCGACTGGAACCCCGACGCGGGGACGCTCGTCGTCGTCCCCGAGGCGAACCGCGTCGCCGTCGAGAACGAGCGGCGAGAAGGTACTGACGGAGACCTCAACCGGATGTTTCCACTGGACCGTGAACCGATAACTGACCTCGCTCGCGGCATCTGGGACGCCGTCGAACGCTACGACCCCGACGTCGTGCTCGACCTGCACCGATCGCTCGGCATCTTCGGCCTCCACGACCGATACGTCGGCCAGGCAGTTTTCCACACGCCTGACGCCCACGGCGACGAACTCGCGACGTCTCTCAACGAGGACCTCGTTCCCTGGTACATGCCCGCCCACCGGTTCGTGGCCATGGAGAGCACCCAGCCGAGTCCGCTCCTGTTCAAGAAGGCAGCACACGAACTGGGGTCGACCGCCTACCTCTTCGAGACGACTCGCTTCATGCTCGACCGATCTACCAAAAACGCGTTCACGCGGGCAGCGGCGGCCCGCGTCCTCGCACTACACGGCCTACTCGAGACGGAGGCGGAGGTGGCCCGATGACCCTCACTCTCCGACGCGTCCTGGCCAGCCCGGCGACCATCGGTACGTTTCTCCTGCTGGTCGTTCCGTTCGGCCTCGGCTGGCTCAAGACGGCCCTGTTCTCCCCGCTCGCGCTTCCCGGCTACATCATCTACGCGATCGGGTCAGCGATCGGCCACAGGCTCGCACCACAGTTCGAGCTCTGGGTCTACTGGATCCCCTTCGTCGCCGGGTGCTACGGGATCTCGGTCGTCGTCGGAACGGCATACGAGTGGACGCGAGCCGTGATTGCCCGGTAATCGTATCTCCCCGAACGGCTTCGCCGGGGCTGGCGGGAATCACGCCCTTTTTACCCGACGACGGGGAAAAGCCGGTATGAGCTTCGACGAAGACGACCGCGTCGTCTTACACGATAAGCACAGCGAGTTCGACGGCGAAACCGGCACCATCACCCAGACGATGGAGTCGATGTTCGGCGACACGACCTACACGATCAGCTTCGAGGACGGCCAGGAGGCCGGCGTTCCGGAGGACGCCCTTGAGGAGGCCGCCGACGAGGACGTCGTCGAGGACGAGGAAGCCGACGCAGACGACGCGTAACCGATCCACGCCCAGTAGCGAGTACCACTCCCGATCCGTTGGCCCCGACTCGAGGATACGCCGATGCCACAGATTCCGCTTCACTACGTCGACCTGCGAACGTTCTGCTACGCCACCGAAGACGACAAGCGCGTCGAGGCGGCGCTGAGACGCTTCCTCCCCGAAGAGTCCGAGATCGAACGCGTCGAGAGCGAGGGCCACTACGGGGACCGCATCCTCGTTCTCTCGGCCCGCGTCGAAAACGCCGACGACGTTCGTCACGTTCTCTCCCAGTTGACCGACCTCGAGACGTTCGACCGGCTGCTGGCGGAACTCGACGATCGCGTCACCGACAATTGCGAACTGTTTCTCCGCCTGGACAAGCAAGCCGCCTTCGGCGGGGACGTCCGGCTCGGCGAGGGGATCACGTTCCGCGCGAAAGTCGAGGCCTACCCGGCGAAGAAGCCACAGGCCGTCGAAAACGCCGAGACGGTGCTCGAGGAGTTGGCGGCCGATGCTGCCGAGGAGTGACTGATAACGCTTCGTTACCGGTTATCGTTCGCCTCCGCCCGAAACGTCTTCCGCCTGGCGGACCGTCAACACCGGCGTGTCGGAGAGCCGGACCACCTTCTCGGCCACACTCCCGATCAGGTAGCGATCTAGCCCGGTCCGTCCGTGCGTCCCCATCACGATCATATCGATCCCCTGAGCCTCGGCGTACTCGAGAATCTTCGTGTGAGGACTGCCGCGCTCGAGCGTGGTGATAACCGGCTCGACGCCGGCCCGGGCAGCCTCGCCGGAGACGTCCTCGAGGACCGAGTCGCCGACGGTCTCAAACTGCTCGACGATGGGGCCGGTTTCGACGTCACCCGCGAAGACGGCCTTGTCGATCACGTAGAGGACGTGTAACGCGGCGTCGTACTGGTTCGCGAGGTCGATCGCGTGCTCGAGGGCGCGACCCGTCGTCTCGCTGCCGTCGGTGGGGAGGAGGATTCGCTCGTACATCGCTGTGAGTCGTGTGTTCGAGACCCACGGTCAAATAGTATGTGTCGGCGTTTGCCGCAGTCGCGTCAGGGGTCGCCGTGTGAGACGCCCTCGCGCTGGTCGGCCTGGAGTCGCCGCACCGCGGCCCGCGCGTTGCCCGCCTCGTAGCCGAAGATGACGTCATTCCCGTAGTGGCCGGCCACCTCGGCCGCCTGACACAGGTTCTCGAGGTCGACGTTCACCGCGTAGAGTTCGATACTGAACGGCGTCTCGAGCGCGCTCTCGAACCCTTTGGCGATCGTCTCGAGCCAGTAGGTCGTCGTGTACCCCATGTCGTAGAGGGGGACGACGAACTCGTCGACGTGGGGCTCGAGGGCCGCGAGGTCGAGCCCGGATCGCTCGTAGAGGTGTCCCGGGTAGGGGTCGGGATACAGCGTCAGGTAGACGCGGCCGGGGATACGATCGGCCGCCGCCTCGACGAACTCGGTGATCACGTTCGCGCGCCACGCGAACCGATCCTCGAACTCGCTCTCGGCGAAACGTCGCTCGCACACCTTGCATCGACAGTACTCCGGGCGCGGGAAACCGACGTCGTCGAGACGAACGTCCTCGTTCGCAGCGACGCAGTCGTCGATGATCTCGAGGAGTCCATCCCGGTACTCGGTTCGCGAAGGGCAGATGTAGGCCCAGTCGAAGTAGGGCCGGTCTCGCGTGGCGGGATGGCCCTCGTCGTCGACGGGGACGAGCGAGGGGTCGGCGTCGGCCGCCGCGTTGTCGCCGAAACAGGAGACCATGTTCACTGCATCGGGGAGCGGTTCGGCAGACCGGCCGGTCACGTCCTTGACTTCGTAGAACGCCCGGCCGAAGTCGTCCCACGCGACTTCGTCGGGGTTTCGCGTCACGACGCCGTACATGGGCGGCGATAGGACGTCGAGACGGTAAGCGGTTCTGATTCGCTCGGTTCCTCTCTACTCGGTCGGCTCGTACTCGACGTCGACCTCGGACGTGCTGAAGACGACTTTCCAGAGAACGACGACGGCGACCAGGACGAACAGGAATTTGATCGTACGCGACATGTACGCGTAGAGAATCAATCGCCTAACACTTAGAGATTCTGGATAGTCTCGGAAATCGGACGAGAAATCAGTTCGTTACCTAGCTCGAGTCGATCAGGTCGGCGATTTCGTCGCGAACGATCGTTTCGCAGTACGAACAGCGAACCCCGTCCTCGAGGACGTCGAAGCGGGAGGTGACGGGTTCGTTCTCGGTCGTGATGCAGGTCGCGTTCGGGCAGGTCAGCACGCCCTCGACCTCCTCGGGTCGTTCGACGCGGTGTTTGCTCGCCACCTCGTAGTCACGCACGATGTTGATCGTCGCGTCGGGCGCGATCAGCGAGAGCACGTCGACTTCCTCCTGGCTCAGTTCGCGGCCCTCGACTTTCACGATGTCCTTGCGGGCGAGTCGGTCGGAGGGGACGTTGATCCCGACCGAAACCTCCTCGTCCTGGCTTCCGTCGATTCCGAGGATCGCGAGGACGTTCAGCGCCTGGCCGCCCCGCACGTGGTCGATGACGGTGCCGTTTCGGATCTTGCTGACGCGGAGTTCGTGGTCGTGGTCGTCGTCGTGATTATCGCTCATCGAGACACACCCCCTTCGAGAAGGCGATCGAGCAGCGCCATCCGAACCGGCACCCCGTTGTGCGCCTGTTCGAAGTACGCCGCGTGATCGGTGTCGTCGATCTCGGGTGCAATCTCATCGACCCGCGGGAGCGGGTGCATCACCGTCAGGTCGTCGCTCGCACCCTCGAGCGTCTCGAGATCGATCTGGTACTCACCGGCGATTCGCTGGTACTCGTTTTCGTCCGGGAACCGCTCGCGCTGGATGCGGGTCACGTAGAGGACGTCCAGGGAGTCGAGGACCTCCTCGAGGCTCTCGTGTTCGCGCACGGACGCCCCCTCCTGGTGGAGGTCGTAGACGACTTCCCGCGGCAGTTGCAGGCTCTCCGGGCTAACGAAGTGCTGGTGAGCGTCGAAGTTCGACAGTGCGTAGGCCAGCGAGTGGACCGTCCGTCCGTACTTCAGGTCGCCCATGATGCCAATCGAGAGGTCGTCGAGGCCGGCGTTTTCCCGGATCGTGTAGAGGTCGAGCAGCGTCTGGGTCGGGTGGTGGCCCGCCCCGTCACCGGCGTTGATCAGCGGGACGTCGACGAACTCGCTCGCCATCTTCGCGGAGCCCTGACTCGGGTGGCGAACGACGATGGCGTCGGCGTACCCCTCGATGACGCGGACGGTGTCGGCGAGCGTCTCCCCCTTCTTGACGCTCGAGGACTCAACGGATCCCATGTCGACGACGTCCCCGCCGAGGCGTTTCATCGCCGTCTCGAAGCTCATCTTCGTTCGGGTGCTCGGTTCGAAAAAGAGCAGGCCGAGGATCGTCCCCTCGTGTTTTCCGGCGACGGCGTCCGGATCGGCGTCGATCTCGGCGGCCCGGTCGAGGACGGCCTCGACGTCCTCCCGCGTGAGGTGTTTGCTCGTGATGAGGTGATCGTGGCGCATCTACTCGAGATGGCACGCGCGGGCCTCTTGAATCTCCCCATCCCCGTTCGTCGTCCGTTTGTCTACCCCTATCCACTGCCCCCGTTCGCCGTCTGTTTCTTCGCCCTCGTTCGCCACCCCCGTTTGCCGTCCATCCGTTCCGGTACTGGCCTCGGTTCCGACCTCGTTCGCTGCCCACCTCAGAACGTCTTCCGCCCTTCGTCCGTAATCACGCTCTCGAGGAGGGCGACAGGGGTCGCGTCGTACGCGGGGTTCTCGATGGAGAAGCCTTCGGCCGGTTCAGCCATGACCTCGACGGGAGTCCGGTACTCGTTCTCGAAGGCGAAGCCCTCGGAGACGATCTTCGCGGCGGATCCGAGCACCGTCACCGGCACCTCGAGCTGGGCCGCCGTCGACGCGATGGGGAAGGTGCCCACGCGGTTGTAGAGGGAGTCGTTTACGATGCAGTCCATGCCGATGAGCACGCGCGTACACTCGGGCAGGTAGTGGCCGTGGGCGCTGTCGGTGATGAGGGTCACGTCGAGGCCCGGAAGCGTCGCCAGTCGCCGGGCCGTCTTGCGACCGATGTATCGCGGCCGGGCCTCGGTGACGTAGACGTCGAAGCTCATCCCACGCTCGGTGGCCAGCTCGAGGGCCTCGATGACGGTCGAGGAGAAGTCGTGCGTCAGGATCGTCTCGCCGTCCGAAAGGTACTCGAGGGCGTTCTCGGCGGCCCGGGTTTTCCCGGACTCGACGCGAGCGACGACGTCCTCAATCGCCGTTTCGGTGAAGGTCTTGGCCTCCGAGACGGTGTCGGGGTCGGCGTCTTCGACCTGGTGGACGACCTCGCGGACCGCGTTCTGGAGCGAGGCGTGGGAGGGGTTGGCCCGGCGGAGGGCCGTCGCATTTCGGTCGAGGTCGCGAACGTACTCCTCGACGGTCGCGAAGTCCCGCTCGAGGAGGTCCGTCAGCGCGCGCGTCGCCTTTATCGCTACCACCGAGGAACTGTGCGTCTGCATTTCCTTGATCTCCTCGGCCGTCTCGTCGATCATACTCGAGCAGACTGCGGTCAGCACAAAAGGTGTTCCGGGTGGGTGATTCTGCAGTCGGTGCCGACCGAAATCGAGCGCACGGCTTTTGGCCCGCCGCGGCGTGGAATCCGGTATGACTGACACCGTCACTGTTCGCTACACCTGCCCGCACTGTGACGCCGTCGTGAGCCTCGAGCGAGCCCCCGACCTCGCGGATCGGTCCGTGACGACCGTCCGCCAGCCCGGCTGGGAGTACGCGACGCGAACCGACCCGCTCGAGGTTCGCGAGGCGGCGGACGGCATCGCCTTTCGCTGCGGCGAGGACGGACCGGTGACCGATCGCGACGGGAACGAGATCGAGGGCTGTGGCCGCCCCTACTACCTCAACTTCGTTCGATTCGAGCACGGCGTCGAACTCGAGCCCGAGCCACCCACCTACGGCGGGCCGCGGTTCGACTTCCGAACCTGAGGCGGCAGCCTCGAGCGGGGCGACGAGCATTCGAGGCCGGCGCCTGCTGAAGACAACACAACGCTTTTCGAGCGCCAGCGGCCACCAGTAGGTATGGACGAAGCCGCCGTCCGAGACCGCCTGCGAACGGTCGAGGACCCGGAACTGGGGGACGACATCGTTACGCTCGGCCTCGTGAACGACGTGACCGTGAGCGAGGACGGCGAGGTCGCCGTCGACCTCGCCCTCGGGGCGCCGTACTCGCCGACCGAAACCGCCATCGCCGGGGCCGTCCGAGACGCCCTCGCCGAAGAAGGGATCGATCCGGAGCTCTCCGCGAGTATCCCCGACCGCGACGACTCGAGTGGCGACGAGGTGCTCCCGAACGTCAAGAACGTGATCGCCGTCGCCTCCGGGAAGGGCGGCGTCGGGAAGTCGACCGTCGCGGTCAACCTCGCGGCGGGGCTCGCCCGTCGGGGTGCCCGCGTCGGCCTGTTCGACGCCGACGTCTACGGGCCGAACGTCCCCCGGATGGTCGACGCCGACGAGCCGCCGATGGCGACCGAGGAGGAGACGCTCGTCCCGCCCGAGAAGTACGGCGTGAAGCTGATGAGCATGGCCTTCCTCGTCGGCGAGGACGACCCCGTCATCTGGCGGGGCCCGATGGTCCACAAGGTGATCACCCAGCTCACTGAGGACGTCGAGTGGGGTCACCTCGACTACCTCGTGATCGACCTCCCGCCGGGGACGGGCGACACCCAGCTGACGATGCTCCAGACCATCCCGGTGACGGGTTCGGTGATCGTCACGACCCCCCAGGACGTCGCCCTCGACGACGCCCGGAAGGGACTCCAGATGTTCGCCCGCCACGACACCGTCGTCCTGGGAATCGCGGAGAACATGGCCACGTTCGTCTGCCCCGACTGCGGCGGCGAACACGACATCTTCGGGACTGGCGGCGGGTCGGCGTTCGCCGAGGCGCACGATCTGCCGTTCCTTGGCTCGATCCCGCTCGATCCCCGCGTTCGAGAGGGCGGCGACGAAGGACAGCCGACCGTCCTCGACGAGGAGAGCGGGACCGGCGAGTCCTTCCGCGAGTTGACCGCCGCCGTCGCGAACAACACCGGCATCGTCCACCGGCGGGCCGTCTCCGAATCGGTCGCCGAGCGAACCCCGCCGGTCGACGCGGGCACGGGCGAGGGCGAGCACTGAGCCGACATGAGCGAGCACACTGAGAGACCATGAGCGGCGACGAGTTCGAGCCCGATTCCGAGCGCGTGACCCTGCTCCGGGAAATCGCCGACGACGTGCGCGGGGACTCGAGCGAGAGCAAGCAACTGGCGAACATCCTCTACCGGACGAGCGACCTCTACGACGAGGCCGAGGACACCTCGCCCGAGGAGATCGTCCGGAACGTCAAATTCATCCTCGAGGTCACGGAACGCGGCGGGCTCGGGCGCTGAGATTCGGTTCTGGTGCCTCGAGCGCCGAGGGCCATACGGACCGGAGCGCGTCGTTTTTGTAGCCGCCGCCCCCAGGACGACCGTGGACGCGAATCAGCAGTCGACGGCGAACCCGTTCGGCATGGACGAGGCCTGCGAGAACTGCCCAGAACTCTGTGCGCCGCGCACGCAGGTCGTCCACGGATACGGCGACGTGGGAGCCGACTTCCTGTTCGTCGGCGAGCGACCGAGCGCGCGGGCCGACACAGTTGGGATTCCGTTCCTCGAGGCGGGACCCAAAGACGAACCCGGGGAGGGGATGGGAGGACTGTACCGAATCCTCCAGCGACTCGGTCTCTGCGCGAGTGCGAGCGACCCCGAGGAACCCGAACTCGCCAACGTCTACCTCACCCTGCTGACTCGCTGTCGCGACCCCGAGCGCACGCCGACGGACGAGGAGGTCGTCACCTGCGAACCGTACCTCAACGCCGAGATTCGCATGATAAACCCCGAGATCATCGTCCCCGTGGGCCAGCGCGCGCTCACCGAAATCGGCACCGAATACACGACGACGGCCGCGGACGACCTCGAGATCGAGACCCACCACGCGACGACGATCCGGGGTCGCGGCTTCGAACTCGTGCCCATGCTCGAGCCCGCGGCCCAGACCCAGGCCCAGACCCAGGCCTGGCTCGAGCACTTCGTCGACCTGATGGCGTCCGATTATCGACAGACGAAGGGACGACAGGGGCGCTGACGGGGTCGCCAGAAGGAACAAGTGGAGGCCGCAGACGTCGGGACTGCCGGGACTGATCGCCCGAATTTGGCACGCTGAGCCACACAACGCTTAAATCGGAACCGTTCATAGTCGCGAGTATGCACAAGGACGAACTGCTCGAGCTCCACGACGAACTTGTCGTCATCATGGAGTACTTCTCCGAGCGAGAGCACGTCGACGAGAGCCTCTTCGACGCCTATCACCAACTCGACGTCGACCCCGACGACGTCCACAAATCGAAGAGCGAGCACAAACACGCCGTCTTCGTCCTCGGCAACGCGCTCGCGAACGCGATGAGCGAGGACGAGTTCTCGAGCGCGGGCCGGATCGGCAAGCGCATGAAGGAACTGGCCGACGACGCCGAGTCGAAGATCTAGCTGGGCCTCGAGGCCGACGATAGACCTCCGATTCGCCACCGAACCAGGCGAAACGTATTTACACCGGTTCCCGCTTGTTGAAACATGGATCCGCGCACGCAAGAGCGCGTCGAGCGATGGGACTCCCGTCCGTTTTCCGGCGGCTACGACGGTCTCTCTTCACTCGCCGACGAGGAGTTCTCCGGTGCCGTGACGTCCGGTGGTGCCTGGGCGTTCATGCTCAACGGACGTATCGTCGGCGTCGTCGACGGCGCTCTCGAACAGTTCGACGGAGCGAACGGCACGACGTACGTCGCACCCCATCCCTCGCTCCCGTTGCTGTGTACGATGGACGAACAGGGCGGCGAGACAAGGGCGAAGTACTACACGAACGACACGCCGCTGAGCGAGGTCGACCAGACGCTCCAGGAGGGGTCGTTCACCGGCTACGTCGAACTGAGCGAACAGGTACTCAGCGGCGACTACTACCTCGTGTACTACGGCGGTCGCCGGATGGCCGCGGCCTACATCGGGAACGCACAGCGACTCCTGACCGGCGACGACGCGTTCGAGCGGGCCGACGACGAGGTCGGCATCTACGAGGTCGTCGACGTGGATATCGACATCCATGACGTCCCCGGATCGGCGCCAGCACCAGAGCCAACGTCCGGGGATTCGACAGCACCGGCGGGAGAGTCAGGCGCTGCGAACGGGACAGCCGGTGCGTCCAGTCCGTCGACCGATAGCGAGCGCGACGTCGAAACACAGTCCGAACCGGCCTCCGAGGGGACGAACGATACCCCCGGCGGGATCACGGCGAGTGCGACGACCGAACCGGACCCGGAGCCGGTCGAATCGTCCGGGATCACGGAACCGGCGACCGAAGCCGACGCTCGAGCGACTCCCGGTTCGACCGCCGAGTCCGCCGATTCCGTCGAGCACGACGAACTCGAGGGCACCGAGTCGGCCGACGACGAGTCGGCTGCCGACGCGCAGCCGATGCCCCCAGCGGAGGGTGAGAGGCAATCGAACACGAGTGGCGAGGACGACCGCGGAGACGACGTCGACGCGGCCGGAGCGTCGACCGACGCCGGGTCGGACGCGGCGACGCCCGTGGAGGATGCCGAACCGATGCCGCCGGCCTCGAGCGAGTCGCTCGATCCCGAGGACGTGGAGGCCGCCGCGGAGGAACTCGGTGCTGACGGCGTTCCCTGGGAGGAAACAGACGAGGACGGTGGAGGTGGAAGTGCAGAGGCCCGCGAAGTCCAGGACGCCGACGAACGAAAACCGGACGACCGAGCACCCGAAACCGACAACGAGCCGTCGGAGAGCGATCCGCTCGAGGAACGCTTCAAACAGGAGGAACAATGGCGGGAAACCCGGAACATCCCCTCGATCGACCCGGAGAAGACCTCGCGTCCCGACCGGACGGACGACGGGTCGAAATCGGGATCGAACGCCGAGGGTCGGCGCCGAACGACGGGCGGTCGGTCGCGCCAGCCCGGACCGTCGACTGCCTCGTCGACCCAGGGGTCGAACTCGAGTACGGGTCGTTCGAAACAACAGCGGGACGGGACCGCCAACACGTCGGGACAGGGTCGCGCTCAGTCCAGCACTAGCGCCGCGAGAAACGTCCCCCGGGAGGCCCTCGAGGAGGACATGCTCGAGCGCGAGGACAAGATCGACCGACTCACCCAGCGCGTCGACGAACTCGAGCGAGAGAAGGGGACGCTCGAGGAGCGCCAGCAGGAACTCGCGACCGAGCGCGACCGATACCGGGAGCGCGCCGAGGAACTCTCAGCGACCGTCGATCGATTGCAACAGCGCATCGAGACGCTCGAGACCGAACTCGAGCGGGTTCGAGCGGCTGACGCCGCGGGCGTTCCCGTCGACGGGACCAGCCTCTCACCCCAGGAGGCGTTGTCCAGGACTAACCTGTTCGTCCGGTACGCCTCGAAGAGCCAGCCGACGCTGGCGACGGCCCACGACGAGAACGTGAGTCGCGAGGACGTCGCGGAGAACCTCCGTCTCGAACACCACACGCAGTTCGACGCGAGCGAGGTCGTCGTCGACGGCCAATCGTACGAGGCGTTCCTCGGGTCACGGATCGAGTACCAGTTCGTCGAGTGGCTCGTCGCAACCCTGCCGTTCGAGATCCGCGATACCGGCCACGCGGACGGCCTCGGTGATCTCTACGACGCCCTCCCCCGCATCGATCGAGCCGAACTCGACGCCTCGATCTCCCTCGACGGGGACGACACCGAGGGCGTTCCCGACGAAGTCGCGTTCGACGTCGTCGCTTTCGACAAGATGGGCAACCCGTTGCTCGCGGCCAACCTCGACGGGTCGCGCGACCCCGCCACCCAGACGGATCTCGAGACGCTGGAGGAGTCCGTCTCGGCGGTTAAGGCCAACCACGGCGAACTCGCCGCGGCGTTTTTCGTCACCTCGAGTTTCTTCGAACCGGGCGCCCTCGAGGTGACCGAGCAGGCGACCGGCGGCGGCGGCTTCCTCACGCGAGACTCACGGCTGAGTTACGTGTCGCTGTCGCGAAAACAGGGTGGATATCACCTGTGTCTCGTGGAGTCGCGTTCGGGCGGCTTCCACATGAACGTCCCAGAACTCTAGGCTAGCCTTCGACTTCGGCGACGTCTTCGATCTTCATGCCCTCGAGTTTGTCGACGATCTCGTCGAGTTTTCCGTCGAGTTCGTCGACGAACTCGACCGTCCGCTCGGTCTTGATCGCACCCTGGCTGGAGGGTTCGATGAGGTTCTCTTCTTCGAGTACGCGCAGGGAGTACCGAACCTTGTGGTGGGGGTACCCGGTTTCGTTGGACATCTTGACGATCCCGATCGGTTCGTTCTCGATGACCATCTTCAGGACCTGCAGATGTCGTTCCAGCATATCGACTTCCTTCTCAAGTCGGTCTATCATGGCATTTGTTAACTTGTCTTTGCACCTTTTAAAGATTGCCCTCGAGTCCCGGCAAAATGAACCGTCAGTTGACAGTCCGTCGTGACAGGAGTTAACGTTTCGGGTTCGGGTATCGGGACGAGAGCCGGAGAATACTCGAGCAGATATTCACGACCACCCAGATTTTCTCTTCGAAAAGGAACCACCTATACACGAACGTGGATCGAATGTCGCCTCTCGCGCCCCACAGACCGTAACCGGTTTATCGGCCGGGCAAGAATCCGGCGCCTGTATGACTGTCACAATCGTCGGGTCGCAACTCGGCGACGAGGGCAAAGGCGGCGTCGTCGACCTCTACGGCGACGCTGCTGACGTCGTCGCTCGCTACCAGGGTGGCGACAATGCCGGCCACACCGTCGTTCACGGCGGCGAAACGTACAAACTCTCGCTGGTGCCGTCCGGCGCCGTGCGCGGCAAGACCGGCGTCCTCGGCAACGGCTGCGTCGTCAACCCTGAGACGCTGTTCGACGAACTCGATCAGCTCCGCGAGCGCGGCCTCGAGCCAGACGTTCGCGTCGCCGAGCGCGCGCACGCGATACTCCCGTATCACCGCGTGCTCGATGGCATCGAGGAGGAAGAGAAGGCCGATCTCGCCGCGGGGACGACCAAACGCGGCATCGGCCCCACCTACGAGGACAAGGCGGGCCGTCGCGGCGTCCGCATCGGCGACCTCCTGGACCCCGAGGTCCTGCGTGAGCGCCTCGAGTACGTCGTCCCTCAGAAGCGCGCGCTCGCCGAGGATGTCTTCGGCGTGACGCTCGAGGGCGAGACGGCGGACGCCTTCGACGTCGACCACCTCTTCGAGACCTACCGCGCCTACGGCGAGCGTCTCGAGGACGAGGACATGACCGTCGACTGCGGCACCTTCCTCCAGGAGCGCGTCGACGCGGGCGAGAACGTCCTGCTCGAAGGCGCACAGGGGACGTCGATCGACATCGACCACGGGGTCTACCCCTACGTCACGTCCTCGAACCCGACCGCAGGGGGTGCGACCGTCGGCACCGGACTGGGACCGACCGTCGTCGGCCAGGGCGAGGTCATCGGTATCGTGAAGGCCTACCTCTCCCGGGTGGGCACCGGCCCGCTGCCGACCGAACTCGGCGGCGTCGAGGGCCAGACACCCGGCTACGACGGCGACTCGAGTACTGGAGACAGGGACGAAGAGGAACTCGCGACCTACATCCGCGACGAGGGCGGCGAGTACGGCACCGTCACCGGTCGTCCCCGCCGCGTCGGGTGGCTCGACATCCCCATGTTGCGCCACGCCGCCCGCACGAACGGCTTCACCGGCCTCGCGGTCAACCACATCGACGTCCTCGCCGGACTCGAGGAGGTCGAGGTCGGCCACAGCTACGAGTTCGACGGCGAGGAGATCTTCACTGTCCCGCCGACGACCGAGCAGTGGGCCCGCTGTGAGGCCACCTACCGTACCTTCGACGGCTGGCCGGACGTCGACTGGGCCGCCGTCGCCGAAGAAGGCTACGAGGCCATCCCCGAGAACGCGCGGACGTACCTCGAGTACCTGTCGACGGAACTCGACGCGCCGCTTTACGCCATCGGCGTCGGTCCCGGACGCGAACAGACGGTCGTCATCGAGTCACCCTACGACGAGTAGTGTCGTTAGGGCTGGCCGTTCGATGAATCGAGCCGTTTTCTGGTGCGTTCTCGAGCACGGTCAGGGTCCGTTTCGTCACGGCCCCGGCTCACGCGATCGGATAGGCGAGCAGTAGCTGTTCTTCCGGCCAGTAAAATCGGCCGTCGTAGTAGATCGGGGCTTCGGACTCTGCGAGAAAGTCGGTCACTGATCCGGGATCGACGTCGAACGAGAGTGGATTCGGTTGCAGGCGTTTTTCGTCGTCCCAGTTTGGAACCGCGTACCCACCGACCGGATCGATCGGGAACGGAACGGCCGTTACCCGGAGGGCGTCCGGCTCTCCTCGTGCGTCTCCGTCACTGGCTGTGTACTCATCACCGTCCCCAGTACTGGCTCGACGGCCGCCAGCAGTCAGCACGTAAATCAGGGTTGGCCACCAGCTAGCGACGAACCGATAGCTGCCGTCACCGACGACGGCTCGCGGCTGAGGCTGGGACTCGATGGTGTCGGTTCTGGCCGCACACTGCGTCGCCGTGGCCAGGCTGTGACCGTACAGGAGGAGTTCGCCAACAGTAGTGTCGCTCGAGCGGTCGCCATTGTCGTCGCCATCTTTACTCGCTCCAGCGATCCCGGCGACCCCGCCAACCCCAGCGACGCTCCCGCGCTCGACGAGGTCGACGGCGAGCGATCGAGGACCGTCGATCTGAAACAGCTGGACGTTGTTCTCCGCCAGCGACGCCGGCTCGAGGACGCCGTCACGACAGGGAATACCGGCCTCGGAGCAGTCGCCGACGACATGGAGGAAGTCCACCCCCGTCTCGAAGACGCCGGCGAGTTCCTCGCGAGAGGGGGTCTCGAGTGCCGTCACGGTCGGTGAGAGCACGTCGTCTCGTCGGCGGTAGCGATCGACGACCGATTCTCGTTCCGCGTCCGTGACTTCGTCCGTGAACGCGACGACCACGGCCCGCTGTCGACAGTCGCGTCCGAGGTATTCGAGGCGATTGCGGTAGGCGCCGGGCATCGACGTAAACGCGGCGTCGGTTGGATCCGACGCGGCTCCACCCGACCGGAGACGACCTCGCAACCGGGTAATCACCTCGAAATGCCGTTCATCGCTCGAGGGGGAACCGGCTGCCGATCGAGTTGTCTCGGTCGTATTCGTTGCCTTCGTTGCCTCCGTCGCATCCATCACCTCAGCCGGCTCTGTCGCCTCTGTCGCCTCTTTCGTCGTCTCCGTCGACTCCGCCACCTTCGGAAGCTCGATCGCTGCCATATCGTACAACAGATGGGGCAGCTGAGCGACCGACTCCGGCGACGGCTCGACCGTCATCCGGTACGGCCAGGCGGGAAGCGCCTCCTCGAGCGGCGGCCCTGGAAACGAGAGATAGGCCTCGAGACGCTCCGCGAGCGGCGCTTCGACGCACGGCTCGAGGTCGATTCCGGCCGACTCGAGGATGCCGTGCGCGCGAACGGTCCACTCCGAATCGTCGTACCACGTGGCGAGCATGTCGAGGAAGAAGATGCGCTTCAACAGCGCCGCCGTCTGCCCTTCGAACGCCGGGAGCGGGTCGAACTCGTGGTAGACGTCGACAGCAGGCGCACGAAGGATCGGTGCCGAGTCGTCCTGGACGCGGACGCGAGCCCCCAGATAGTACGCCAGTGGAGCCGCCGGCAAGAGAGCCGAGAGCGAGTCCGGGATCAGGAGTTCGATGCCGGTGTCAGGCGTCGAGGCCTCGACGGCCGCTGGCACGGTCGTCTCAGAACCGAGGCGAATCGTCGGCGGATAGCCCCGGTTGTTCCGGTGGACTCGGTCGACCGACGTCGTCGTAATGGTGGCGCCGAGGTGCGAC
Organism: Natronosalvus rutilus; assembly: GCF_024204665.1. NCBI lineage: Archaea > Methanobacteriati > Methanobacteriota > Halobacteria > Halobacteriales > Natrialbaceae > Natronosalvus > Natronosalvus rutilus. The sequence continues at coordinate 3,045,151 of NZ_CP100355.1, forward strand.
ACGGCCGTTGCAAACCCCGCTGTCGTGGGTTCGACGGTCAACTCGTGGCGTGGGTAGTCCACGTACGTCTTGAAACCGAAGGTGACCGTCGTGGGGTACGGGAACGATATCGTGAGGCCGGATTCCGATCGATACCTGATCGTTCCGGCCCCGTCGAACCAGAGGTGGACATTGATGCTCGATTCGACCGAACACCGGTACTGTCCCTCGGGTAACGAGTACCGGACCGGTCGGTCGGTGCCGACGTCGTCGCGGACAGTGGCCGTCGTTTGCCCGTTCCGTTCGACCTGAAACGAGCCATCGGACCGGGTGACTTTGAGGAAGTTCTGCAGGTCGTACCTGATCTCCGTGACTCGAGCCGTGACTGCCGCGTCGACCTGCTCGTCAATGTCGCGGTCGTCCACGGACGGGTCCCACCCGGTCAGACCAAACAAGAGATCGTTCCCTGCGATGTCGGTTACGTCGAGGGACGAACTGGCGGTGTGGAACGTGACGTCGACGAGGTCGATGTCCGGGTTGGGGTCGACATGGTCGCCGTTCACGCCACTACCCCCGACGTCAACGTGGTAGCCTTTCGGGGAGCTCGAGTGGGTTGGACGGCTCGGACGAACCAAACGAATCGAGTGAACCGAATCACTGCTCATCACCGTTCGATTCCGTCAACGCCGACGAAACTGGTGTTTCAACCGCGGATTCGCTGGTGAGATAGACGCCCGTGAACTCGAATCGTGCCCCACCAGCCGATCCGTCAGTGCACTCGACGCTCCAGCCGTGTTCGTCGGCAATTCGCTCGACGATCGCGAGACCGAGTCCGGTACTTCCGGAGCCCGTACTGTAGCCGGAGTCGAATACGACCTCGCGTTCAGACGGCGGAATGCCCGGACCGTCGTCCTCGACTGCGAACCCGTCGTCGCACGTGCCGACTCGGACGTAGACCGCTGACTCGCCTCGAGTTCCTGGTGGACCATCACCGGATTCTGATTCGGAAAGGACCGAAGCGGTGCCCTGTTTTACGGCATCGTCGGCACGAGACTCGCGCTGATCGAGTGCCGAGCCGTGTTCCACCGAATTCCGGAACAGGTTCTCGAACAACTGGAGCAAGCGTGTCGGGTCCGCATCGACCCAGACACCGCCGTCGTCCAGTTCGAGACGGGCATCTCGAGTGTCGACGTGTTCCCAGGCCTGCTCGGCGACGGTGGACAGTCTAACCAGTTCGAGGTTTCCCGTCTCGTCACCCTTGCGAGCGACCGCCAGCACGTCGTCGATGAGCTGTTCCATTCGGTCGTGAGCCTGCTGGATTGTGGTGACAGCGTCGTGGTCGTCGCCGAGTTCGTCCCGTACGAATCCCAGATAGCCGTTCGCGACGGTGAGGGGATTTCGGAGGTCGTGGCTGACGATGCTCGCGAACTGGTCGAGGCGCTCGTTCTGTCGCTCGAGTTCGCGTTCCCGGACTTTCAGCGCGGTGAGGTCGGTGTAGATCCGGTATCCCCGGGTCGTTTCGTCGTCCGTTGCAATCGGGACCGTTTGGCGCAAGAACGGTCGCGGTCCGGATGGCGTGTTCCTGATGACTTCGGTTTCGGTCTCTCCGTCGGGTGCGTGTTCGATCAGCGGCGTTCGAGTGGGTTCGTCGGCACCGTCACCGGGTGCCTCGAGTACGTCCGCGATCGATTCGCCGACGATCGACTCGGCGTCCCGCCCGAAGACGCGAACGAACGCGGAATTGACGCGCTCGATCCGGTAACGCTCGCCTTCGATTCGGTACTGAACGGCCGCGTCGGAAACGTTCTCGAACAGCGCGGCGAATCGATCGCGTTCGGTCTCCAGCGCCGCCTCGTATTCGACGCTGGTTCGAGCGTTGACCACGATTGCGACGAGCGTCTCGCCGATTTGTCGGTCGAGGTCGGAAAACGCGTCGGGTTCCGACGAGAACGCCTGGAATATGCCGTCGTTGGCGATGGGAACGGAGAGGACCGAGCGAAAGGAGTCACACGTCGGGGCGGCGTTGGTCTCGTCTCGGAGATCGTCGACCAGGATGGTGGCTCCGGTCGCGAGCGTTCGGCCGGCGATGCCGGCGTTCGCCGAGAGCGCCTGGCCGGGAATTAAGTGGTTCGCGTACACTGCCCGGGGGATCAAGCGCTCGTCTCGCTGCGTGCAGATACTCGCGGCTTCGAACGACAGTACGTCCGCGGCCGCGGTCAGCGCGTGTTCGTAGACCGATTCGACGGACGTACTCGCATCGAGCGTCGTCGCAATATCGCCGAGTCGTCCGATGAATTCGACGGTCTTCGAGGCAACCATATTCGAGAGGAGAGAGACCAGCGTTCGCCGCCGTCGTCTCGTTTCATTCTTCGCATCCACTCATATAAATGTTCACGACCGTTAGCCAATCGTCGACACGCGGCCGTTCCCGAAACCTTTTGCTGGATGCGGTCCCCTGTCGAACCATGAACGAGTCGTTGCTGGAGATCCTTTGCTGCCCGCTCGACAAAGACGACCTCGAACTCGAGGACGCCGAGTACGACGACGACGAGATCATCTCGGGATCGCTCGTCTGCACCGGCTGTGGCGAATCGTACCCGATCGAAGACGGCATTCCGAACCTGCTCCCTCCGGACATGCGCGAACAATCGCCGGCATAAGGTGATTTCGTGTCCCGCCACGCGGCCACCGTCACCGTCGATCGAACCGGGTCCGACAGCCTCACCGCCAGCGCCAGCTCGCTCGAGGCGAGCCACCCGTTCGAGATCCAACTCGAGAGCGAGGGTGGGCCGGCACACGTTCACTGCCGCCTGACCGGCGAGCTAACAGGCGCCGCGTCGATCGGGGGGTTGAACGCGGGCAATGGGAACGCTCGAGACGGAAACCACTACGTCGACCCTGATCGACCGACTCCCATCCTGATCGACTTCGATCCGGTGGCGCTCGAGGCGCCGCTCGAGGGATCGATCGTCCTCTCGACGGGGTACGGCGCGACCGAAACGACGCTCGCGGTGACGCTGCTCCCGACGACTCGGTCGGTCGACGTCGACCAGACGCTCGGCGAACCCGCTCGAGAGGAGCCGGAGCCAACGGCGCTCGAGCGCGGCGTCGAACAGCTTCGAGCCGTGAGCGGGCTCGAGCCCGGTACCCTCGGCGTCCTCGCTCTCGCCGTCCTCGCGATTGCGATTGCTTGGTCGACAGCGGCCGTTGTCGGCGGAACCGTCGCGTACGCCAGCGTGTTGATCGTCTCGATCGGCGTCGTCGTCGCGGTCGCCCTGCTGGTCGGACGGCTCGAGCCGCCGGGGTAGAGGGAGAGGGTAGGAGATAGGGCCGCCGACGGCGAACGCACCGACAGCGAAGTCGATAAGCCGCTGCCATCCTAACGACCGAGTATGCAAGCGCTGGTCATCGTGGCACACGGATCGCACCTGAATCCGGACTCCGCACAGCCGACGTACGACCACGCGGATACGATCCGGAAGACGGGCGCCTTCGACGAGGTTCGGGAGGGATTCTGGAAGGAAGAGCCCCACTTCCGGGAAGTGATACGTACCGTAGAATCCGACGAGGTGTTCGTCGTCCCCCTGTTCATCAGCGAGGGGTACTTCACCGAACAGGTGATCCCGCGAGAACTCCGCCTCGAGGGCTGGGATCCCGACCTGTGGGAGTCGGACGGCACCGACGCCACCGAAGTCACGCTCGAGGTCGGCGACGCCGAGAAGACGGTCCACTACTGCGGCCCAGTCGGGACCCACGACGCGATGACCGACGTAATCGTCAAGCGCGCTGAAACGGTGACCGACGACCCCGACGTCGGTCCCGGTTTCGGGCTCGCGGTCGTCGGCCACGGGACCGAGCGAAACGAGAACTCCGCGAAAGCCATCGAACACCACACCGAGCGCATCCGCGAGATGGATCGCTTCGACGAAATGCGAGCCCTCTACATGGACGAAGAGCCGGAAGTCGACGACGTCACCGATTACTTCGAAAGCGAGGACGTCGTCGTCGTCCCGCTGTTCGTCGCCGACGGCTTTCACACCCAGGAAGACATCCCCGAGGACATGGGGCTCACCGACGACTACCGAACGGGCTGGGACGTGCCCGGCATCGTCGACGGGCAGCGCATCTGGTACGCAGGGGCCGTCGGCACCGAACCGTTGATGGCTGACGTCATCCTGGAGCGCGCAGTCGACGCCGGTGCCGACGTCGGCGACGCGCTCGAGCAAGTCGAGTCCTGGACGAGCGAGAGGCCGGCGGCGGGTGACTGACGTGGTCGAAGACGCTCCCGACTTGGAGGCGACGGGGTGGCGAGTCGCCGACGAAGTACTCGAGGCGTTCCTCGAAACGGTACTCGAGACTGACGAGGACGACCAACCGGTAATCGACTTCGACGGACTCGTCGCGGAGCGACTCGCGGACGGGTCGACCTACCGGCTCGAAACCTCGACCACGACCGTCGAAATCGAGGCGTCGACCGTCGCCAACGCGACGGAGCGATCGATGGACGAGTTGCGTCAGTCGCTCGAGCCGATCGGCCCCTTCGTCACGAACTGGTACGTCTGGGAGCGGACGGTCGGCGGCCGCGAAACCGCCCGGCGCGCGTTCTTGCGATGGTGTGAGGGGGCGCCGCTGGACGATCCGAAGGTCGAGACAGTAGCGTCGAAAACGGACACGAGCGACGTCCTCGATCGATACGACGCCCTCGAGTCGGGCGTCGTCCGTCACTGGGGCGAACTCCAGATCACGACTCGCCTCGCGACCGAGGATGGTGGTTGCACCGGTACCGGCACCGGCACTGGCACAGGAGCCGGCGAACGCGTCTACGAGATCCGCCACGTCCAGGACGCCGACGCCACCGACGAGACGCTCGAGGATCACGACGACCCTCGCGACGCTCGCGAAATCGTCACTTACGACGCGGACGGGCGGTACCGGCCGCTGAAGACCGCGCCGACGCTCGTGGCGGGGTGGCGCTTCGCCGGCCTGTCGGGTGACGACCTGGTCGAAACCGTCCGCACGATCTACCCCGCCACAGTCGCCAACTGGCACCGCGAACAATGCGGCGACCTCGACGTCGACCACTGGCTCGAGACGGCCGAGCGCCAGACCGGCATCTACGACGTGATCGACGAACTCCCGCGAGAGACCCTCGAGTGGCTGACCGAGGCCTGCTGCGTCGACTCCCAGTGTCTCAAACGCCGCGAGTGGGAGTACGCGGCCGACGATCCGATCGACACCGACCCTGGCGACGGCGTCTTCCCCTGCCGGGAACCCTGCTCGCTCGTCATCGCGGCGGCCCGGAAGTGGGCCATCCTCGAGAGTGAGGAGGAGAAGACGTGGGAACTCGAGTTGACGACCACCGAGATGAACCAACTGGCCGAAATCGTCGACGCCGTGGCCGACGGGCGAGTCGACGAGATCCGCGAGGCGGACGTCTACGACGGTGCGAACCGCTACCGGGCGCGATACCTCCGCGCGAAGCGAATGGACGACGGCTCGCTCGGCGAGGGAGCGACCAATCGCTAGGGACTCGAAGATACCTCGAGTCCCGACGCCGCTTCTTCTTCGTGCGCTCGAGGAACGGGTCTCTTGCATACGCCGCACACAGCGTTTTGCCCGCTCAAGTGGTAACTGATGGCATGCTCGTCCAGCTCGAGCAGTACAAACACGAGGAGGTCCAGTTCGACGACAACCGGACGACCGGCGAATCCCAGACCGCGGACTCGATCGAACGGGAGTCAGAGGAGTACTTCGGGGAAGATATCGAGGATTTCGACGTCGAAACCTGGGAAACCGTCGAGTACGAGGGCGATCCCATCCAGCGTCGCGACGTCACGATCGACGGCGTCACCGCCGTCTCCATCCCCCAGCGATCGAACGAGGACGACGACTCGGCGCTCCCCGGAAAGACCATCCAGGTCAGATTCGAGGGCGGGATCGAAACGTTCGAGCAGGCGGAGATCGTCGAGGTACAGGACGAAAATCCGAACGAATGAGCGGTGAGTAGTGAGCGGAGTCCACGTCGAGTGATCGATAGTCGATGAGCGAGGATCTCGACGGCCGAGGGAATCCCCGGCACCCCCTTGAAGACCGGAGCCCTCAGAACAGATTCTCGAGTTCGTCGTTCGCGAAGGCGTCAGCCGGGTCGCCGGCCGCTTTCTCGTCCTCGACTCGCTGGGCCGCACGCGCGCGGTCGAGGAACTCCTGAATCCGGTCGGAGCGTTCGACGCCGCCCAGCAGGACCAGCGCGGCTATTCGGTCGCTATCGAGGGGGAAGTCCCCACCTCGAACCTGCATGCTCTCGGTCTCGTCCTCGAGCCAGCGCCGCGCCTTCTCGACTCCTTTGCGCGGAATCGTCTCCGGCTTCCCGGCGATGACCAGTAACGCCGCGTCGCCGACCCGAGCCTCCGGCAAACTCGTTCCGGTGAGCAACGCCTGCCTGGAGACACTCATCACGCTTCGAATGTTCTGCGTGCTGTCGTCGCTCGCCGGCGCGCTCGCGTACCCCAGCGCGGCGATTCCACCCTGGCGAAGCGTGTTGATGACCTCGCTCGAGTCGACGACGCTCTCGCCGACGCCCTCGACGGCCTCGCCCGACGCGAAGAGCAGGCCGAATCGTTGCGCGATGTTTTGATTGATCGACTCGAATCCGCTCTCGACGCTCTCACCCTGGCTGTGCCAGGCGTCGTTGTCGACGAGGATCGTCGCGTCGGCCTCGCGAACGATTGTCTTCAGCGATCGGCCCGCGTTCGCCTGGTACAGCGACCCCTCGTTCCGCCCGGGGAGGATGCCGAGCGCGTAGACTGGAATGTCGTAGACCTGCTGAAGGTGGTGGACGAGGACCGGCGCGCCACCGCTCCCGGTGCCGCCGCCGAGACCGGCCACGACGAAGATGGCCTCGGACCTGGAGGTGACGTGGCCGTCGAGGTCGCCGAGCACCTCCTGGACGTCCGACTGCATGATCTCCGCACCGAGTTCGTTGTCGCCGCCGACGCCGTGCCCGTTCACCCGGTCGGCACCGATCAGGTGCGTCTCGACGTGCTCGAGCGACTGGAGGTCCGGGGTCGCGGAGTTGATGGCGAACGCTCCCTGGACGGCGTCGAAGTCCATTTCAGCGTCGAATTTCGTGAGGCGCTCGACCACCTTTCCACCGGCCTGGCCGATACCAATCAGGGCTACTTTCATATGCAGGAATCCGAGGGAATCAAGTTGAACGTTCCGGATCATTTTCACGGTCTGACGTTTATATGCGATGGCGCGGCCAGAGGGGGCCATGTTCCTGTTTCCCACCGCTCGCCGGGTGGTTCGACGGGCTGCGAGGGCTCGCCTCACTCGAGTACGAGTCCACCGTTGGACCGTTCGAACCGGCGCGGGCAAACCGAACCGCTCGCCGCACTTGTGGCCGTCGCTACGGTCTGTCTCGCACTCGGCGTGTACGCCGGTGCACTCTCAGGGATGGGGCAGACGAGCAGCGATCGCTCCGTTGCAGAACCCACGCTCGAGGCAGTGCACGCGACCATCGCCGCCGACTGCGTCTACGATCCGAATGGGCCAGACGACCCGGTCGCAAAGATCCCGACGGATCGACTGCCCAGCGACCGGACCGTGACGGTGACGGTACTGGCGCTCGAGGAAGGTCATCCAGAAACGGGACGCTGGGTGAAGTACGTCGACGGTCGGTACGAGCGTGGCTCTGCAACGGGTGACCGCCCGCCCTCACCCGCCCCGACGCACGGAGGGAGCGCTGACGACACCGCGACCCGTGCGATAGCCATCCTCGAGCCCTCGGGGAAGGTGGCGAGCGCCACGCTCCACGTGGAGGTCCGGTCGTGACGTCAGCGCCCGGCCTCTTGTCGTCAGCACCCAACCTCCTACCGTCAGTATCTGGCCTCTTGCCGTCAGCACCCGCCCTCGAGTCGTCCACACCCGATACCGAGCTATCCACGACCGATAACATCGAGTCAGCCGCAGCCGGTACCGGCGCCCGGAAGCGCTGCATCGGTGACGACCGAGCCGTCAGTACGGTCCTCGACGTCGCACTCTGTCTCGTGCTGATGAGCGCCGCCGTCGGCGTTCTCGGCATCTATCTCGCAGGTGACGAGGACACCGGTCACACCCCCGAAACGGCGACCCACGCGGTCGAACTGCTCGACTCGACGACAGTCAGCGTCGAATACACACTCGAACCGGCCCTCGAGCGCGCCCCCGAGGGCGCCTACGGCGAGCCGGATGACTACACCAGGAGCGAACTCACGCGCGTGACACACGGTCCGGCCGCCGGCGTTCTCGCGGACGCCGCACTCGCGAACGTGTCGCTCGAGGACGAACCACTCACGCAGGAAGGTCACCTCTTCGCGACGGCGATCGAGGGACCGATCGCCAGCGAGTTCGCGGTCGTCGACGGTGACGTCGCCGTGGCGGCCCACTGGACGCCCTACGAGGGGGCGCCGCTCGAGGGACGAGCGAGCATCGGCCCGACCCCGTCGCCGACGGCCGACGTGAGTAGCGTCTCGATGACCGTACCCAGCGGCTTCAATTTCGACCGCTTCGACTCCGCCGATTTCGGCGGAGACGAGGACGACATCGAGAGCGAGGACGGGGACGACGTCGTCTCGTCTGGGAAGGCATTGATCGACAGATGGAGTGAAGCTATAAGAATATATTAACTTAATTTTATAATATTAATATAGGAATATCGAATCGAAATACGTCGATGAAAACCGACTTGATGCTGACCGACCTTTCCCCACGTATGTTCTACGAGCAGCGCCTTTCCGTCCCGGACACTCGCGACTCGCTTCGAACCGAATACGACGACGACCTTCGATCGGCACTCGAGCACGCTGGCCTCGAGCAAGCCGAGATCGAAACCGACGTCGACCGATTGAAACTGGAGGCGCTCCGCGACGGGGAGGCACCGGACCTGACCCTCGAGGAAGCCGCCCAAATTCAGTCGCTTCAGGATGGCGAGCCTGACCCGGAGACGATCGTCGAACTGGCGGGTGAACACCTGCTGTTGGGGATGACGACGGCCGTCGTCGACGTGGATACGCTCGCGGCCGACCTCGACGGCGGCCTCGGCGCCACGGAGATTCAACAGAAAATCGAGCGCCGCGCACCGATGACGTTCGAGGAGTACGTCGCGATTCAGTACGCGATCGTCGATCGCGGTATGTGAAGAGCGCAGTCGTTATGCACTCGGCTTCCCGAGTACGGATATGCGCGTCGCTATTCTCGGCTGTGGGTACGTGGGCCTGGAACTGGGCCGTCAGCTCGAGGACCGAGGCCACGAGGCGATCGGTGTTCGTCGATCCGTCGACGGACTCGCGGTGGTCGAGAACGCCGGTTTCGACGCCATCCAGGCCGACGTGACTGACGCGTCGGCGCTGGAGGCCGTCCCCGACGTCGATGCAATCGTCTTCGCCGCAAGCAGCGGTGGACGAGGTGCGGAGGCCGCTCGAGACGTGTACGTCGAGGGGCTCGAGACCGCGATTAGGGCGTTCAGCGAACGAGCCAACCAGCCGGCACGTCTCGTCTACACGTCCTCGACTGGCGTTCACGGCGATCACGGCGGGGACTGGGTCGACGAGGAGACGCCCATCGAGCCGACCACCGAGAAGACCGAGGTGCTGGCAGCGGCCGAACGAATCGCCCTCGAGCGGCCACCCGAGTACGGTTTCGAAGGGACGGTTGCCCGCTTTGCGGGCCTCTACGGCCCGGACCGGTATCGCCTGGAGCGCTATCTCGAGGGACCGGTTACCGAGGGGTACCTGAACATGGTCCATCGAGACGATGCCGCCGGTGCGGTTCGATACCTCCTCGAGCACGACCTCGGTCGCGGCGAAGTCGTGCAAGTGGTCGACGACGAACCGGCGTTGAAGTGGGCGTTCGCGGACTGGCTGGCCGAGCAGTGTGGGCGCGATCCGCCCGAAAGGCGAACGAAAGCAGAGCGACTCGAGGCCGGGGATCTCACGGCGGCGGCCCGGCGTCGAATCCTGACGAGCAAGCGGTGTTCGAACACGAAATTGCGCGAACTGGGATACGAGTTCGAGTACCCGACCTATCGGGAGGGATACGAGTCAGCGATAGCGGCGTATCTGGGAGAAACGCCCTCGTAGCCGGTTGTTACGGGCGGTTTGTGGGCGTTATAATCGAGGGGAACCTTCATGGGCATTCAATTTGAGTGTGGGGTATGGGAACCCGGGGCGGCACACGAATCGATCCCGTGGCCGATGGTGCTAGTGGTGGCGTCGGGATGGTCAGCGAGTCCATCGAGTCGTTACGGGTGATCGACCCGCTCGTCCTCTCGCTAGGAGTCGTCGGACTCGTGGCCCTCGCACTCGGTGGCTGGTGGGTTCTTCGCTGGTTCAACCGATCGCCGGGGAATCGGCTGCGACGGCTCCTCACGAAGTACGACGACGTGGCGGTCGTGATGCATCCGAACCCCGATCCGGACGCGATGGCCTCGGCGATGGGCGTTGCGGCGATCGCAGAGAGCGTCGACACCGACGCGACGCTCTACTATCCGGGCGAGATCCGCCACCAGGAGAATCGAGCGTTCCGAACCGTACTCGAACTCGAACTCGAGACCGTCGAGTCGGCCTCGGATATCGACTCCGAGACGGTCGTGCTGGTCGATCACAACACGCCGAGAGGGTTCACCGGCGCCCAGATGGTCGAACCGCTCGTCGTCGTCGATCACCACCCTGGAAACGGTACAGGAACGACGTTTACCGACGTGCGAACGGAGTACGGCGCCGCGTCGACGATCCTGGTCGAGTACCTTGAGGAGACCGGCGTCGACCTGGTCGATAGCGACGACTCCGGTGGCGGCGACGTGGAGTTGACCGAGGAACTGGCGACGGGGCTGCTCTACGGCATCCTCTCGGATACGAACCACCTCACGAAAGGTTGTTCGGCGGCCGACTTCCAGGCCGCGTCGTTTCTCTTTCGGGCCATCGACGAGGAGAAGCTAGACCGGATCGCGAACCCGCAGGTGAGCGACGACGTGCTCCAGATCAAGGCCGACGCGATCCAGAAAAAGCGCATCGAGGGATCGTTCGCCATCTGTGACGTCGGCGAGATCGGTAACGTCGACGCGATTCCCCAGGCCGCAGACGAGTTGATGCACCTGGAGGGCGTGACGGCGGTCGTCGTCTACGGCGAACACGACGGCACGATTCACCTCTCCGGTCGCTCTCGAGACGACCGCGTTCACATGGGCGAGGCCCTGCGCCACGCCGTCAGCGACATTCCGATGGCGAACGCGGGCGGTCACGCGCGCATGGGCGGCGGCCAGGTGTCGGTCGATCACATGAACGGCATCGGTCCCTCCGACGGCGTGAGCAAACCGGAGTTCGAAAAACGCGTCTTCTCGGCGATGGCGGGCGAGCGTTCCTGACGCCGTTTCTACTGATATCGCTACTGCCTGCCCCCGACCCGCACGACTCGAGAGCCCAGGGAGAGACGCGCTTTTACCGTCGACAGTCCAAGACACGAGCATGGCAACCGGACCGGCGACGTGGGAATACCGCGACGACCACTACGAGGAGTTCGGGCGAACGTACTTCAGGCGCTACGGCGACGGGCTGCTCTCGAGTATCGGCCTCGGGACCTACCTCGGCGAACCGACGGACGACGTCGACGAGGGCTACGAGGCAGCCATCCTGCGAGCGCTCAAGCGAGGGTGTAACGTGCTCGACACCGCGATCAACTACCGGTGCCAGCGGAGCGAACACGTCGTCGGGCGAGCCCTCGAGCGGACGGATATCGACCGCGACGCGATTTTCGTCGCGACGAAGGGCGGCTTCGTACCCTTCGACGGGGAGCGCCCGGACGACCCGGGCGAGTACGTCAGGGAAACGTACGTGGAGCCTGGACTCGTCGACCGCGAGGACCTCGCCACGGGGAGCCACTGCATCGCCCCCGACTACATCGAGGACCAACTGGATCGGTCCCTCGAGAACCTCGACACGCACGTCGACCTCTACTACGTGCACAACCCGGAGACCCAGTTGCGAGATCGGTCCCGAGAGGCAGTTTACGACCAGCTCGAGGCGACGTTCGTCCGTCTCGAGGAGCGGGCTGCCGCGGGAGATCTCTCACACTACGGCGTGGCGACCTGGGAGGCGTTCCGCGTCCCGGAGGATCACCCGTCGTACCTCTCTATCGGCGAGATCGTCGAGCGCGCCCGCGCCGCCGCGAGCGAAGCGGGCACGGGTGGCACGCACTTTCGGGCGATTCAGCTCCCGTTCAACGTCGCGATGGCCGACGCGTTCACGGTCGCGAGCCAACCGGGCCCGGACGGGCCACAGAGCGTCCTCCAGTTTGCCACCGAAGCCGGGCTCAACGTGTTCACGAGTGCGAGCATCGCCCAGGGTAAACTCACGAGCGACCTTCCAGAAGACGTGGCGACGATTCTCGAGGGGGACTCGCCGGTCCAGCGAGCGATCAACTTCGCTCGGTCGGCACCGGGGGTAACGACGTCGCTGGTCGGTATGAGCCGCCCCGAACACGTCGAGGAGAACGTCGATGCCGGGCGATTCGACCCGCTCGGTGCGTCGACGTTCGACGAGCTCTTCGTGGGGCCCGACAGCGATTCCGGCGAGTCCTAGCGAATCTCCTTCCACTCCCGCTCGCAGTTCGGACACCGCCGGATCGTGGTGATCGTGTCCGGGTCGTTCTCCGTCTTCAGCGGTTTCCCGCACTCGGCGCAGGTCACTCGCTCGTAGGTGTCTTTCTCGAGTTCCCCTTCGCGGAGTGCCTTCCGGATAGATTTCATGTTGACCACCTACGAAGGTGGAGAAGAAAAAGACCGGTGTCTCGGAACTATTTCGATTCGAAGGTTTCCGAACCCCGCGTGGATACGGGCCGACGCATGTTGTGACTGAGTTCCGGGCCGCGTACGGGCCGGTCGTCCCGTTCGTGGAGTCTGGCTCGTCGAAATACCGGCCTCGAGGCGGGCTTCGCCGAATTCGTCGCCGTTTTTACCCTCCAGCCGAACGATTCACCGATGGAGTACACCCAGGAGCGCGTCGCCACGCTCCACCGACTGACGGAGGCCCCCGTCGGATTCGACGGCCTCGAACCCGTTCTCGAGCGGACCGTCGTCGTCGTGCCGATGACGGATCGGGAACAGGAGCGGCCCGCAGCGACGGGCGTCCTGTCGGCGCTCGAGTCGATTCGGCCGGCCCCCGAACGCGTGATCGTTCCGGTCCGGGCCGACCCCGACCGGATCGAGTCGTTTCGCGTGTGGGCCGAGTCGTTCGACCTGTCGGTCCAGGTGCTGTGGTGTAATGCACCCGCCGTCGAGAAGCTGCTGGCGAGGAAGGAGCTCGACGGCGATCTAGGGAAGGGTCGGGACGTGTGGCTCGCGCTCGGTCCAGCGATTGCCCAGGGGGAGTACGTCGTCGTCCACGACGCCGACGCGACGAGCTTTCGACCGGACCACGTCGTCCGGTTGCTCGAGCCGCTGGCGATGGGCTACGACTTCTCGAAGGGATACTACGCGCGCGTCGAAGACGGCCGACTCTACGGGCGGCTCTGTCGGCTCCTCTACGAGCCCCTCGTCGAGGCAGTGCGCGCCGACCACGACGACCCCGTCGTCGAGTACCTCGCCGCGTTTCGATACGCGCTGGCGGGCGAGTTCGCGGTGACGGCCGACCTCGCCAGCCGACTCCGGCCACCCCGGGCGTGGGGTCTCGAGGTGGCGACCCTCGGCGACGCGTTCGAGCACGCTAGCTTCGAGGGATCCGCGCAGGTCGATCTCGGTATCCACCGACACGACCACCGAAACGTCGACGGCGACGCTGGCCTTGAGGGGATGAGTCGAGACGTCGCCTCCTCGATCCTTCGCGTACTCGAGGCCAACGACGTCGACGTCGACTACGAGACCCTGGCGACGCGGTACCGCACGGTCGCCGACCGACTGATCGACCAGTACGCGGCCGACGCCGCGTTCAACGACCTCTCGTACGATCGAGACGGAGAACGAGAGCAGGTAACCCGCTACGCGAGGTCGCTCACCCCACCCAAAGGGGAACGACGGCTCCCGCCCTGGGCAGCGGCGCCCGTCGAGCCGGACGCGCTCGTCCAGGCGGCGACGCCGTGGACGCCTTCGGCCGCCTCGCTCGAGTCGACCACGCAAGACTAATCACCGCTTCGTTCGTTGCAGGGTCTATGGGGACCGGACTCGATCAGCGGACGAGCGACGAACTCGCCGGGATCGTCGACCTCTTCGGCGGGCTCACCCGGACGGAACTCGAGCGCGCCCTCTCGGAAGTCGCGTTCCGCGCGGACGGGCAGTCGGTCGACGAGGACGCTGCAGCGGGAGCGATCGAGGCGTCGCTGGACGCGTTCGCGCTGGTTCGCTACGAACTCCGTGGCAACGGTCACGCCACCGACGGAGGCACCGAGAGCGGTGACGGGGACGCGCTCTTCGTCCCCGGTCCGACCGCGTTCCCTCGCACCCCCGAGCACGCGGAGGACCTTCCGCACATTCTCGACGTGTCGCCACGTGACCCCGACCAGGACGCGGTCGGGGAGGCCGCCCGAGACCGATTTTTGGCGGACGTCGAGACGGTGCTCGAGGGTGAGGGTGGGCGTGGCGACGGTAGCGAGAACGTGGACGGGAGCGACGACGGTACCGAGAACGTGGACGAGACAGCCATCGAGAACCTGATCGACCTGAGCTACGACCTCGAAGCGTGGGCTCCGCTCGACCTGACGGCCGAACGAACCAGACTCGTCGAGGCGCTAGAGGACGCCTGACCGGGGATTCGTATGACGACACGACGGCTCACACTCGAGGCGGTCATCGACTTTCAGCCCACCGAGATAGACGACCAGCCGTACGATGCCGCCGTGCTCGCCCCCGTGATCGACCGCGACGGCGAGGACCACCTGCTCTTTACGCGCCGGGCCGACCACCTCGGGGAACACCCCGGCCAGATGAGTTTTCCCGGCGGCGGCAGGGAGCCACACGACGACTCGATCCTCGAGACCGCCCTCCGAGAGGCCGACGAAGAGATCGGCCTCAAGCCGTCGGCGGTCGACGTGGTCGGCCAGTTAGACGACATTCGGACGGTCACGGAGTACGCCGTGACGCCGTTCGTCGGGCGAATTCCGGATCGTTCGTACGACCCGGACGAGCGCGAGGTCGCCGAAATCGTCGTCCTGCCGCTCTCGGGGTTTCTCGACCCGGACAACTACGAGTACGACAGACGCGACCACCCCTACTACGGTGACATCGTCATCCACTACTTTCACGTCGACGGCTACACCGTCTGGGGGGCGACGGGTCGCATTCTCGTCCAGTTGCTCGAGCTGTCGACGCCGTTCGAGGCGCCCGAGCGGGTCGAACGCTCGCAGTACTGACTACCCGCCGTGGTAGGTGGGTAGGTACGTGCTAGAAGACCCGTACCGGCCGACTCACCGAACAATCGTCACGGGAACCGGCGACCGACGAGCGACCGTCTCCGCGACGCTCCCCAGGAGAATGCGACTCGCACCCCGTCGACCGTGGCTCCCGATGACGATCTGATCGACCGAGTGCTCCTCGGCGTAGTCGATGATCGAGTGCGCGACGCGACCGACGACGAGTTCGGTCTCGCAGTCGACGCCGCGGTCGGCCGCCTTCTCGGCGACGTTCTCGAGCAATGTCTCGCCGCGTTCCTTGCTCTGTCGGTGGATCTCCTCGTAGTTGATCATCGCGCCTCCCTCGAGACCCGGCGCTCCGTAGAGGTCGGCCGGGTCGATGACGTGGAGGCCGACGATGGTCGCGTCGGGGTGCTCTTCGAAGGCGAACTCGAGGGCGTCTGCCGCGCGGTCGGAGCCGTCGACTGGAACCAGGATTCGGTTTCGCATGGGTGAACGTACACGCTCCAGTATGTTAATATCGGCTACCGTTCCTGGCTGGCTGGAACGTGACATCGGTTCCCGTATATAGGAGGCTGGAGTGCTCGCTCGTGTAGCTCGTGCTATGTGAGCTACCGACTAGTCGAGCTACAACGGGAACGAAAACAGCACCGACGCTCGAGAGGCGCCAAAATGCGTTCGCAGAAAGCGAGTCTCGAGCGGCCGAGTGTGCGATTACTCGGAGCTACGCTTGCCGCTGTTCAGCGAGGGACGGACGTTCTCGGTTCCCTTGCCGCGGTTGTAGAGACCGCGGTTGGACTTGCCCGCGTTGGTCAGCCCGCGGAAGGCCCGGTTCTTGTGGGTGTCGGCACAGATCCAGTTGAGGTCGTCGTCGTTTTCGATGGCGGGGTGGTTCGGGTCGACGAGGATCACTTCGAACCACTTCTGCCCGCCGTCTTCACCGACCCAGTAGCTGGCGAGGACGCGGAGGTTGGGGTACTTTCGGGAGACGCGCTCTTCACCGATGCGCTGGATGTTCTTCCGGCGACCGATGCGGTTGACGCCCTGGCGCTTCGTCCGGCGCCCGGCCTTGTGTCGCTGCTTGCGCGCGTTCCCCTTGCGGACGGCGACGCGCGTCACGACGATGCCCTGCTTTGCCTTGTAGCCGAGCTCGCGCGCCTTGTCCAGTCGCGTCGGGCGCTCGATGCGCTCGATGGCGCCCTCTTTGCGCCACTCCTGTTTTCGTTGCCACTGCAGTTCGCCGAGCTTGCCGTCGCCCGGGTTCTTCCATGCCTCCTTGATGTGGGAGTAGAAGCTTCGTGCCATTGGTAGTCTGCGGGCGTTTCCCGGTTCAGAAGCGATCTCGCGTTCGACACGCGAGTAGCTTCCACATTCCAACCTGTGGCGTGAGCCGAACAGGTGCCCGCCGTCGCCCGCGGACCGACGAGTCGGTTGGTGCTATCAGCGTGGCGGGTATAAGCGCTTCGAACCGTCCGCTCGCGAGCGTACGTCGACCGAGAGATTGCTCGAGGCACCTACGCGCCCGTCAATATCCACCTGGCGGTGGCTGTTTGAAGTCGCCAGCCGCATCGCTCGAGGACAGCCGGCTGAGCAACCAGAGGACGGCGATCGGAACCCCGATCAACAGGACGACGGTCAGCAACGCGTCGAGTGCGTCGACGACGGCCGCCGCCCCCAGGACGAGGATGACGGCGAGGGCGGTGACCACGAGTTGGCTTCGCAGTCCCGTTCCAATACGACTTCGAGTCGTCGACAGCCACCCGGAACCCATAGCGATCGATCCGACGAGGGCGAACACCGCGAGCAGTGCCAGCGTAACCGGGGCGAGGGCGTGCCATCGCTGTCCCGGCGGTGTTACGGCGCCGATTCCGTACATGGCGAGTACCGCGAGGGAAACCCCGATTCCGCCGACGACGACCGTCCCCATTGCGTGGACGAGTTCCGACTGGCGGCTGTCGACCGACGGCCCCAGCTGTGTACGGAGGGCGTGACTCCGCTCGGTGAGATCCCAGACCGTAATCGCGCCCGCTACGGCGAGAAACACGCCAATCGGAGCGAGACCGAGTCGAGAGCCGACGAACGTTGCGACGAGCATCGACCCGCAGCCGAGTCGTCGAAGCCACCCTCGCCAGTCACGCAGGTCCGACGCGAGCGGAATGACGAGCAACTCGAGGAGGACGACCGTCAACAACGTGCCGAACGGGACCCAGACCGCCACGTTCGGGTCGACCTCGACGAACGGGAGAGATGCCAGCGCGAACGCGACAGGCGGGACGACCAGACCGCCGGTGGCGAACGCGACCGTTCGGAGCGGAACGGGGCCGAACCAGGCGCGCGCCGGCGAGGCGACCATCCAGCCGAGACAGATCACACCCGCGCCGAGAGACACGCCCAGGAGCGCGAGGTGCAGGCCGCCGCTCTCCAGAGCGAAGCGGACGAGGGCGCCGACGGTTCCCATCGCTCGCAGTGTCGACTCGAACGCGTCGCCGGTTCCCGGGGCCAGCAGCACGACGATTCCAATCACGAGAACGTAATAGGCACCCGTCGGAATCTTCCGTACCCGTTGGACGATCGATCGAACGGTCAGCGTCGACGTTCGATCCGGGAGGAGTCGCTCGAGGGCGGATCCGGCACACGCGACTAACACCGTCGCCATCACGGACAGCGCGAGCACGGAGAGAAGACTCGCGTGCGATCCAATCGTCACCGCCTCGAGCGTCAGTCTCGTCCCCGAAAGTACCCGTCCGACGACGCCGGTCGCCAGGGCGAAAACCCCGACGGTGACGGGGAGCGACGAGAGGGTCGAGTCGCGAACCGACCAGGCGGCCGACTCCCGATTCGACTCGCCGTCGATTCCTGCGGCACCGATCGCGAGGACGGCGACCGTGTTCGTGACGACCAAGAGCAGGCCCACACCGCCCTCGTAGACGGCGAGACCCCAGCCGCCGAGGACGGTGAGCAGGCCTGTCGTGATGAGGACGCTGCCGAGGGCTCGACGAGCGAGTCGGTCCGAAGCGGCGAGTACGGCCCCCAGAGCCAGTCCGAGTGCGCCCAGACCCGCCAGCGCGCCCTCGAGTCCGTATCCGGCGCCCCAGCAGATACCAACCGTCGTCACCGCTGCGATGGCCGTGGCGAGCAAGCGAAGGTCGGTGGCTGCGACCGCACGATCCGTCTTCACGTCGACCACCGCCGTTTACTCCGATCGACCGCGACGTGGAGGGACTCGTCCGGGCGCCACTCGACGACGCGAACGCCGTGACTCCGGAGCGTCGATCGCCGACGGTCGACCTCGAGGCGCTCGAGGGCGCCGGCGAGGTCGGGTCGGTCGGCTACCCCCGGACAGACGACGGTCACCTCGTGCCCGTAGGCGCGGAATCGACGAACGGAGGCGACGGGGTCGTCGTCGAGTAAGGGCGTGACGAAGACCACCTGTTTCTCGTCGGCCAGGTGTCGGCAGAACCGATCTATCGATTGATCCCCGTGAGCGAGCCACGACGGGCGGCCGAACGAACCACACCACTCCCCGTCGAGTAGCCGACGGACTCGAGCCAACTGGTCGCGCCCGGTTCGCGGGAGCAGGTAGTCGCCGCGGCCGCCGTAGAGGGCGACCCCGACGCGGTTGTTTTCGGCCAGTAACGTCGTCGCCAGCCACTCGGTTGCGCGGATCGAGAGCGACCGGCCGTCGAGTTCGCCCGAGTTTCGGACGACCGCACTCGCGTCTCGCGCGTCGACGACCACGACGACCGACGTGGCCCGCTCCTCGCGGAACTCGATGGTCGTCAACTCGCCGGTTCGCGCGAGCCGTTTCCAGTCGACTCGACGCATCGGATCGCTCGGCTGGAAGGGGCGAAGCGAGTGAAACTCCAGTCCTTCGCCTCCGACGTCGGTCTCCACCCGACCGGGGTGCTGGATCGTCTGCCCCGCGAGCGGGAGGCGCTCGAGGGCGTCGTTCCACGTCAGGCGAGTCCCGTTGCCGTCGTCCTGGTCCTGATCCTGGCCTTCATCTTCGTCTTCGTCCTCGCCCTCGCCTTCGAACTCGTACCGCCTCCGCAGCCGTTCGCTCCCGCTCACGTTCCGGCTCTCGACGACGACGTCGTCGAAGACGTGCGTGCCGCGTCTCGGATTGACGGCGTACTCGAACGTGAGAGATTCGCCAGGTGCCAGACTGCCGACCGCCCTGGGCGTCCCGTCGAGAGCGAGATCCGTCGGCGGTTGGTCGGCCACGCATACGTCCGGCGCGGCGTCGGTTCCGTCGTTGGCGACCGTGACGGTAACCGAGACTGACTCCCCAGGGACGGGGTTGGACGGCTCGAACCGTCGCTTAACGACTAGCTGCAGCGACGGTGGGGTCGTCGCGTAGCCGTAGACGGCGTAGGTTAGGGCCACGACCGACGACAGAAACACGGCGGCGTCGCGAGCGACCACGCCGACGCCGACGGCGACCAGGGCAATTCCGAGGGCGACCGTCCAGCGGTCGCTCGAGATTGGTCGCTCGTCGGCGACCGTTCCCGTCGTCCGGGTGGCCGATTCACCGTCGGTTTCGGTCGCGGCTTCGCCCAATTCGGGAGCCGATCGTTCGGCGCTGTCGGAGGCACTATCGCCGACGGAGACGCTGTCCGTTTCGGGCCCGGAAGCGTCGGACTCCTGCCCACGGGGTTCGTCGACCTCCAGTTCGAGTGTACTCGCGTCGCTCACGATCTCGCTCGCCTCCGCTGTCGGCCCGGTTCCTCGCGGTCGAGTTCACGATCCTCGAGTGCGTCAGAGCCGATCCCTGCCATCGATTCGTCGAAACGGCCCTCGAGAGGCGACTCCCGAAGCGCCACGAGTTCCGTTACGGCTGCCTGAGCCTGTCGTTGCTCGCGCCGACCGACGAGCCAGTCCTGCAATCGCGTCCGGTTCGACAGCGTGACTGCGTCCGAAAGATAGGCGGCCGCTCGCGGATCGTCCGTCCACGTCCCCGATCGAACCAATTCACGCGCTTCCTCCGCGTCGTAGCCGCTGTCGATCAGCGTCGTCATCACCGCGTCGGTAACGGCGATGCGCACTCGGTTCCGTGCTCGTCGTCGTCGAACGCGTTCGGCGCGATCATCGCCGAGCGACTGTCGCTCGAGAGCGTGCTCGACGTCGTCGCCGATTCGGTCGACCGAGACACTGTCGTCGGTTGGGCCTCCGAGCCTCGAGTGTGCCCCGGCACCGGCTACCGTCGAGACGAGCACCATCGCGCCCAGGACGATCGCGACGCCACCGCCCCCGAGTACGACCACGTCTCGAGCGATGGCCGCGCTCGCCGGAGGGAGCACTACCACACCGGTGGTGGCCAGGAGCGTCGCCAGCAGAGCGCCCGCCCCGAGTGCGATCAGGATCGTTCGTTTCACTCTCGCTCACCGTCCGCTCCGTCGTGTCTCGAAACGATTTGCTCGTAGGCCGCTCGCGCACGACGGACGCGAGCGTCGGTTGCCGGATAGTTTCCGTACCGAACCTCTCGAAATGTCTCGGTGAGCGTCGAGACGGCCGACTCCGGAAAGCCCGCGTCGACCGCGGCACTCGCGTACTCGCCCGGTGTCTTCGACCGGTCTCGTCTCCGTGAGACGAGTCCGGTCAGTGCGGCCCAGGCTTCCTCGACCGTCTGGGGTCCAGGATCGTCTTCGGTCTCGGCGTCGTCGGTCGTTCGGCGATCGTCGTCTTGAGTGGCCGTCGACTGCGACCAGGAACCGGCCGCTCGACGAGACAGGCTGAAGCCGTCGAAGAGCGACGCGATGCCTCCGGAGAGGGAGAACGAGCGGGAACGTCTCCCGAGCGAACCCAGCGCACCAGCGATTCCCGTCGGAAGCGAGACGACCGCGGACCCGAGTCCGCGGCCCAGGCCGCGACCGGCCATTCCGAGTGTCGACTCGACGGCGCGTCCGGTTCGAACGAAGCCGTCGACGATGGCCGGCGTCACGCGCGTAACTCCGATCGTCGCCGCCATCGTCACCTGCGGGATCCGCTTGAGACGAAACCGCAGGCGAGGGAGGAATCCGTCCGGAAGGGACACGTCGGCGTCTACGTTTCCAGGGGCCCGATCAGGGTGTGTTCCTCGCCAGAGCAGGACTATCGGGCCGACGACGATCAGGCTGGCGAGCGCGACGACAGCGGCTCGAAGGAGGTCGGCGCCACCGCTCGAGGCGCCGTCTTCGGGTTCGGCCCCATCTGCGGTCGATTCGTTTTCGTCGTCCGAATCGTTCGGTTCCCCGTCCGAGTCGTCGGGTTCGGCGCCGTCGTCCGAGTCGTCCGAGTCGTCCGGATGGTCACTCGAGTCGGAGCCGTCGCTTTCGTTACCATCCGGGTCCATCGCGTCTCCGTCCGGGTCGCTCAAACCGTCCCCGCCGTCCGTCTGGGGTCCGGACTCGCGGTAGTGGTCGTCGCTCACGGCGTCCTGGTCGGGGTAGTCGCCGTAGCCGGCCGCGGGGAGGAACGCGGCGGCGGCGAGGACTGCGAGGACACAACAGGCGACGAGGGCGGCGTTGTGGCGGTCGTATCCCACACTATCGCTTCGTGCGTGGCCGATTCGTAAAAATGTTACCACTGTGACCAGTAGTCGACCGGACATGTGGAAGATCACGACGTCTGCGCGACGAAACTATTTTCGACCGACAGGTTCAACCGGGTGCATGGTCTCTCGCGACCTCCTCGGACGCATGGCGACGACGCTCGGCGCCATCGTCCTCGCCAACTTGGTGCTCGCCCTCGCTTTCGTCACGCTGCTCGAGCCCTGGCTCGCCCCCGTCTTCGACGGCGTCGGACTCTCTCGCGGCGTCGCGTTCGCTCTCGCGACCGCCCTCTGTCTAGGATGTATGCTCGCCGTCCAGTTGCGGTACGCCCGCCTGGAACTCCTCGCCGAAGCCGACGCCGCTGTGCTCGCGCCCGAGGAGCGGCCGGAACTGACCGATCAGGTCACGCGACTCGCTGCCCAACTGGACGTCGCGGTGCCAACGGTCGCCGTTGCCGACACCCAGGTGGCCAACAGCTTCGCCGTCGGCGGCGTTCGTTCGGGCACGATCGTGGTTAGCGAGGGGCTCCTCGGGACGCTCGAGCCCGCGGAACTCGACGCCGTCCTCGCCCACGAACTCGCGCACCTGAAGAACCACGACGCGGCGGTGATGACCCTCGCTTCGTTCCTCCCGGCGCTGATCGCCGACGAACACGTCGTCTTCGGGGATCACATGCCGCGGTGGGCCCGACCGTACGTCTACGGTGGACTCTTGTTCGTCGCGGCACTCCTCGGGTCGTCGTTCATCGACGCGCCCGTGTTCACCCCGAGCGGACTCCTGCAACTCGCCGTGGCTCTGGCCGTCACCGTCGTCGTCGGCGGGATCGTTCTCGGCGTCGTCGCGACTGCCGTCGTCTTCCTCAGCCGCAGCCTTTCGCGCCAGCGGGAGTTCGTCGCCGACCGTGCCGGGGCCCTCGCCACCGGCGATCCGGCAACGCTCGCGGGCGTCCTCGAGCGACTCGACGGACACCCGAGCGCCCCCGTCGAAGACGCGCGAATCGAGGCGGAGGCGACGTCCGGCGAGCACTACCGCGGTCTCGAGGGGATGTGCTTGCTTCCGCACGGTTTCGATCGGTCAGGGGAAGGAGCGACGGACGGTAGCGGCCCGCTCGAGGTGGACACCTATGCCCATCCCTCGACGACCGAGCGTATCGCACGGCTTCGAAAATTGGCTGCAGAACTGGAAAGCGAGCCGCGCGTGGGATGAAATATCGGCGACGGGACCGGAAGCGGCCTCAGTCGTTAGCGGCCACGGGTGCCGTGTCGAGCGCCGCGAATCCCGACTCGAGGTCAGCGAGCAGGTCGTCGACCGACTCGACCCCGACGGACACGCGAATCAGCGTGTCGGTAATGCCGACGGCTTCCCGCTCCTCCCGGGGGAGCGGTTCGTGGGTCATCGCCGCCGGGAGTTCGATCAGGCTCTCGACGCCGCCGACGCTGACTGCGAGGGTGAACTCCTCGAGCGTCTCGAGGAACCGTTTCGCGTCCTCGAGTTCGCCGTCGAGTTCGAACGAGAGGATGCCGCCGTAGCCCTCCATCTGTCGAGCCGCGAGGTCGTGCTGCGGGTGAGACTCGAGGCCGGGATAGTAGACGTCGGTGACGGCGTCGTGACTCTCGAGAAACTCGGCGACGGCCATCGCGTTCCCCTCGTGCTGGCGCATGCGCATTGGGAGCGTTTTGAGCCCCCGGAGGACGAGGTAGCTGTCGAAGGGCGCGAGCATGTCGCCGACCCCGACCTGCTGCTGGAACCCGATTTCCTCAGCGAGGTCGTCGTCGCTCGTGACGACGGCGCCGCCGATGGAATCGGAGTGACCGTTCAGGTACTTCGTCGTGCTATGGGCGACGACGTCCGCGCCCAGTTCGAGCGGGCGCTGAAAGTAGGAACTGGCGAAGGTGTTGTCCACTCCGAACAAGACGTCGTAGCTCTCGGCAATTTCTGCGATCGCGGCCACGTCACACAGGGTCATCCGGGGGTTCGTCGGCGTCTCCATCCAGATCACGACCGTCTCGTCGGTGACGGCGGTCTCGACGGCCTCCGTGTCGCCCCCGTCGACGAACGTCACGTCCACGTCGAGGCGGTCGCGAAAGACTGACTCGAGCATCCGTCGGGTGCCAGCGTAGAGGTCGTCGCCGGCGACGAGGTGATCGCCGGGTTCGACGCTCGAGAGCAGGGTCGTGAAGATTGCGGCGGTACCCGAGGAGAAGGCCATCGCGTGCTCGCCACCCTCGAGGCTCGCCAGGCGTTTCTCGAGGGCGTGTCGAGTGGGATTCGAGAGCCGAGAGTAGAGGAACTCGCCGCGGTCGGGGTCGACGTCCTCGAGGCTGAGATCGGTGTCGAGTCCGGGGAGGGCGAACGTCGAGGAGAGGTGGATGGGGGTGGTGACGTCGCCCGCCTCGCTCCCCACGCGGAACGGCTCCTCGCCGGCGGTGACGGCCCGGGTCTCGAACGCAGCACGATCTTCCTGTTCCATACTCGACGTCCACGATGGATTGCCGGTAATAACTTTCCATCTACCAGTAATATTTGCCTCGCTCTCGTATTATCGGCAGCTATCTTTCACCCGAAGGCAGGAAGGACCGAACCGAGACGCAAACCAATAACTACCGTGCGAATGAATATACGGCTATGAGTCTCTCCGTCGGCGTACTGGGGTATCGATTCATGGGCAGGGCGCACGCGAACGCGCTCGCACGGCTCCCGATGTTCTTCCCCGAGGCGCCGGATGTCGAGCGCCAAGTGCTGATCGGACGGGACGAGGACGCTCTCGCGGACGCCGCCGACCGCCTGGGCTTCGCGTCGACCGCCACCGACTGGGCCGATGTCGTCGACGAGGTCGACGTCTTCTACAACCTCGGGCCGAACCACGTCCACGCCGAGCCCACCATCGCCGCGCTCGAGGCCGGCACCCCCGTCTTCTGTGAGAAGCCGCTCGCTCCGACGCTCGAGACCGCCGAGGAGATGGCCACGGCCGCTCGCGAAGCCGGCGTCCCCGCCGGCGCCGCGTTCAACTACCGGTTCGTGCCAGCGATTCAGTACGCGAAGAACCTGCTCGAGGCGGGCGAACTCGGGGAGATCCACCACGTCCGCGGGCGCTACCTCCAGGACTGGCTGGTCGACCCCGCAGCCGAGTGGTCCTGGCGAAACGACGAGGAACTGGCCGGGTCGGGTGCACTCGGCGACCTGGGGTCGCACACGGTCGATCTCCTGCGTTTTCTGGTCGGAAACGACGACCTCGCGGGCGAAATCGAGCGCGTCAGCGGCCACCTCCGGACCTTCGTCGACGAGCGGCCCACCGGGGACGGGGGGACGCGGCCGGTGACTGTTGACGACGCCTACTCTGCGCAAGTCGAGTTCGCAAACGGGACGATGGGCACCCTTGAGGCCTCACGGTTCGCAACGGGGCACAAGAACGACCACACGATCGAGGTCCACGGTTCGAAGGGGAGTCTCAAATTCTCCCTCGAGCGGCTGAACGAACTCGAGGTCCTGCGCGAGGGCAACCGCGGTTACGAGACTGTGCTGGTCACCGACGAGGACGACCCCTACGTCGATCACTGGTGGCCGCCGGGGCACGTCATCGGCTGGGAGCACACCTTCGTCCACGAAAACTACGAGTTCCTCTCGGCCGTCGACGCGGGCGAGGAGTACGAACCGAGCTTCGAGGACGGACTGGCCGCCCAGCGAGTGCTCGACGCCGTCGAGCGAAGCGACGAGCGCGGCGAGTGGGTAAGTCTCGAGTAGCTGGGAAGCGTCGCGGAACGTTTTCTCGACGGGTATTGCTCGAGCCGAAACGAAGACAGGTCGCTACTCGAACCGAAACGAAGTCGGGCTACCTCAGGTTTCCACGCCCAATACGGTGTTGTCGTCGGCCTCACCGAACGCGACCCAGTCGTCGTCCGTCTTGGCTGCGTTCGCCTCGCTCGGGCCAAAGGTGTACGTCCCCGTCTCCGCCGGCGCTTCCGCGAAGTAGGTGAACGTGGCCGTCTCGCCCGGGACCGCGGTTCCGAAGTAGACGTACTGCACGTCGCCATCTTCCTCGACGCGCTCGACGTCGCCGTGTGCCTCGTCGACCGACCACTCGGCGAGGACGACGTCCCTCACCGTCGCTTCGTGTGAGACCGACTCGACAGCCACGTCCACGCGGTTGGTCTGGCCAGCGGTGAACGCCGACCCATCGTCCTCGCGAGCACCCGCCACCTCGAGCGTTTCGGGCGTGTCAGGGTCGACCAGTTCGACCTCGTTGTGCTTCGCGAAGTCGCCGGCCGCCGCTCGCCGAACGGCCGACGGTGCGTCGACGAAGCCGGTACCGGCGTTCCACGGGGTGTAGGCGGTGTGGGCGTCGCGGGCCTGGGCTTCCACCGTGTAGATGACGTCGGCGGGCGACCAGTCGTGGCCGTTCTTGCGCGCGGCGTCGATCACCAGGGCACAGATGCCAGCCGCGGCCGGGCAGGCCATGCTCGTCCCCGTCATCGGCGAGTAGTAGAGTTCGTCGTCCGGCTCGAGCGCGTCCAGCGCGTCCGTCGGGCCGACCGTACTCATCACGGCGTTGCCCGGGGTCGCGACGCCGGGTCGATAGAGGCCAACCGGTCGGTACCGATACGGTTCGCCGAGCTGTTCGAACGCCTCGAGGGCGATCTCGTAGGTGACTACGACGTTGGTCGCGGGTTCGACCTCGATCCAGTAGGTCTCGCCGCCCTCGACGTCCGTCGTCAGCGTCTGGTGCTGGTAGACCAGCTCCTCGCCGAGTTGGGCGACTTCCTCGCCGTCTTTCGAACCCTGGAGGACGGTCAGTGTGATCTGCTCGCCGTCTGGCGTCAGCGAGAGGTCGAGTTCGAGGACGTCCGCGTTGTTCGGCGCGACCCACTCGTAGTAGTCGCTGCCGGTACCTGTAGGGCCGACTTCGCCCGCCCACGACTCGGTGTCGACGACGTACTGTCCCCGGGTCATCGCGGCGTGGAACTTCTCGAGGTTTCGCAGGGCTTTTCGGCGGTCGTAGTTGGTCTCGCGGTCCTCGTCCGGCGTTCGTCCGCGCGAGGAGAAATCGGTGACGTGCTCGTCGTCGCGGGTGGCCGCCACGCCGAGCACGTGCGGCGCTTTGGCGAACCGCGAGAGGGTATCCGGGTCGGGGCCGTCGTTGCCCGCCGCGAAGACGGGGACGATTCCACGCTGGAACGCCTCCCAGGACGCGACGTTGACGGGGTCGTTCGGGTTGTACCGCACGTCGCGAGCGACGCCGTAGGAGTTCGACACCACGTCGGGATCGAAGTCGTCGTCGGGGTCGTCCGCCCGGGCCAGCACGTGATCCCACGCGCCCACGACGAACGGGAGGTAGACGGCCTCGTTGGTCGAGTAGACCGACACGCGGGCCCCGGGAGCCATCCCGCGGTATTGCCCGTCGCTCGCCGACCCATCACCGGCGACGATGCCGGCGCAGTGGGTGCCGTGCCCCAGGTCGTCGGTGTCCGCGCCGGCACCGAGGTCGATCCAGTCGGGATCAGGATCGCCCAGCGGATCGTCGACCCACTGCCAGTTCGACTCGAGTCGACCGTCGAAGTCGGGGTGCGGGCCGGAAAAGCCCGAGTCGATGACGACGGTATCGACCGACGAGCCGTCGTAGCCGAAATCAGACTGGACCACGTCAGCGCCCGTCGCCTCGCGAGAGTCGTCGTTGTAGAACTCGAGTTCTACGGCCTTGGTGACCCGCCGAACCGCGTCCCAGTCGGCGACCGTCGAGAGCTGATCGCCGGTCAGGGCGGTGTAGGCCATCGGGAGCACCTCGTACTCGACGAGGCCCGCCTGCAGGTCAAGGTCCGACAGGAGCCCGACCGATTCGGCGTCGTCGAAGACGACGATCACCTCCTGGAGCACGTCGCTCGCGGTGTCGAGCAGTCCGTCGAGCACCGACGTGTCCGTGTCGGCTGTCGCCGTTCCCGAAAACGGGAGCAACGACGCTGCGCCGGCGGCGCCGGCGGTCCTGAGTACTGTGCGTCGGTCGATGTGGTGTGACGTGTCCTCTGACATCGTGGAAGTAGATTCGTATCGGTAGTGGTGTGCTTCGAGACTCGAGCCATCGTTCGGGCCGCGGACTCGAAGCTCGAGGCGGTGAACCGGGCTCTAGGTGCTCTGACCGACGACGACGTTCGAGTCGCTCGTTCCCGTAATCGCGACCCAGCCGTCGCCCGCGTCGACCTCGGCTGGGCCGAAGTCGTAGGTGTCGCTCAGCAGCAGTTCGTCGGGCGCCTCGACGAAGTACTCGACCGACGTCTCGGTGTCGGCGGCGGCCGTTCCGAAGTAGACGTATTGGACGCCTTCGCCCGCCTCGACGCGCTCGACGTCGTCGGAGTACTCGGTCAGGACGTCCCACTCGGCGGGAACGACGTCCCGGAGTTCAGCGTCCGCGCTCGGGTTCGCGGTCAGCTGGACGTGGTTGGTCTGCCCGCCCGTGAAGACGCTGGCGTCGTCCTCGCGGGTGCCGTCGACGAAGAAGCCGTCCTCGACGTCGACCGTGAGGTCGAGGTGGACCTGCACGTCGTCGCCGTTGACGCAGCCCGGCATGTTGACCAGTTTCGCGACGATGAACACCGTCTGCTCGCTCGCGTCGCGGCCGAACGAAACGGACGTCTCGGCCGATCCCTGGAGTCCCTGGGCCCGTCCGAGCACGTTCGGTTCGCCGTTGTCCGCCGGGTTCGCGGCGTCGTAGACGAACAGGTCGATGTGCGGGTCGCCCTTCGCCGCGCCCTTGTCGCCGCCCGAAAGGTGACTGATCTCGATGTTGGCGGTAACCGTACCCGGGCCGGCCTGCACGTACCCCGCCGCGGCGCGCTCGTCTTCAGGGACGTTCAGACCAACGACCTCGCTCGAGGTGCCCGACAGTTCGCGGGTAACGGCGTCGATGGCCGGGCCGGGGTTCACGCGGCCGTACCCCTCGAACGGGTCCCGCCCGCCGAAGTCGTACGTGGGTGCCTTTGCGCGGTGGTATGGCGCTGCGGTGAGCGCCGTCTCCGTCGCCGTGGCCAGCAGCACCTGCTTGAGGCGCATCACGTCGTCGAAGTCCGTCTCCGCGGGTTCGGGAAGTGCGATGCTCGAGGGCGCGTCCTCCTCCATCGCCTGGGCGACTAGTCCGGCGGTACCGTTCGTATAGGGCGAAGCCATCGACGTGCCGGCCTTGCCGGTGTAACCCCGGATCGGCGGCTGTTCGTCCTCCGGCTGGTCCGCGACGCCGGTGTCGGCCGCATTGGCCGTATCCGTCACGTACCCGCCCGGCGCGGTGGCGTCGGGCTTCATGTACGTGTCGTAGTCCTCCTCGTCGATGCCGCCGATGCCGCCGCTCGAGTACGCCGAAATGCCGTCGAGCGGGCCGGTCGCGACCACGGAGATGGCCTCGTCTGCAACGGCCGGTGAGCCGTTCCCGTTGACCGGCGTCGCAGCGTTACCCGCCGCTGCGACCGTCAGTACGCCCGCGTCGGCGATCTCCTTGATTCGAGCTGGGATGCGGTCGAGCGTGCCCGCCGCCGCCCCCAGCGGCAGGCCGCCGACGTAGCCCCAGGACATGTTGACCGTGCGCATGTTGAACAGGTCGGCGAAGTCCGCGGCGTGCCGGCCCAGGTCCTCAGTCGGGCCCGAGAGGCCCTGCAGGCACACGAGACTCGCGTTCGGTGCGACACCGGAGTGGAAACCATCGTGTTCGCCGGTTCGATCGGCGGCGGTGGTGTCGGGATCACAGAACGCTCCGGCGGCGACCGAGTCGACGTACGCAGCCGTCGCCAGTTCGCCTTCGGCCGTCCGGACGTAGACCGTGTAGGTTCCCGACTCCTCGGCCGGAGTTACGGCGGTCACGTTGTCCTGGACGCCCTCGTCGGTGTCGAGCGTGGTTCGCTCGAGCGTTTGTCCATCGGGCCCCTCAATCAGGACCTCGATCAGTTCGCCGAACGCGGAACCGAAGACCCCCGTGCCGGCGTCGGCCTCGACCTCGTAGGCGAGGTAGTTGCCGGTCACCGCCGAGAGCGCGGTGCGAGGTTCGTCGGTCTGGACGGTATCCGGGTCGATTGCACTCGCCCGTCCGCTCCCGCCCATGATAGACGCGCAGTGAGTCCCGTGGCCGTTCTCGTCGCGCGGTCGCTCGTAAAAGCCGTAGTTCGACCCGGCGTCGTACCAGCCCACCGTCTTGGGGGTGTCGGCCGTCGGCGTCCCGTCGGTTCCCTCGAAGACGACGCTCGAGTCGTAGGTCGTTCGCTCGCCCTCGTAGGCGAAGTACGTGCCCGAAATCTCGTACTCCGAGAGCGTGTTGATGTACGCCTCGGCGACGAAACGGTATCGCTGGTCGGGCGTGACCGAGGTTCGAATCGTCTCGGGCATGCTGCCGGAGGCCGCTCGCGCGGCGGTCTCCCACTGGCCATCGACGTACTCGTCGATCCGGAACTCGAGATCGTTGGTGTTCTCGACGAACGGCGACCACGAGAGCGAGGCGTCCAGTTCTTCGACGCCGCTGGGTGTCGTGAACTCGTGGTAGGCCTCCTCGCCGGAGACGAACGTCCCAGGCCCCATCGTCCCCGAGAAGGACTCGGTGTCGCCGGTCTCGACGCGCTCGAGGTCGTTTTCGTCTGGTTTCGTGAGTTTTACCTGACCGTCCTCGATGAACGCCTGGACCCCGTTCCACGGCCCGAGGTCCGGATGCCGCGAGTCCAGGCCGGAATCGGTCAGTGCGATCGTCCGGTCGGTTCGACCGCGATATCCTCTATCCCAGGCGTGACGCGCCTCGAGCGCCCGCCAGTTGAGAAATCGTGGATCGATGTCGTCGGTCGCCCCAACGGTGGTCGTACTCGCCCCACCGGCCAGCGCCGCCCCCACGGCGACCCCGGTCGCTTTGACGAATGTTCGACGTGAGAACCCGGTTCCCCTCTGCTGATCTTCGTTACTCCCTGACATGGGATGTGAACGCGTATTCCAACGTCATTGATAACATAAACGGTTGTGACAAACCGATCCAAATGAGGCTACATATTTGTGGACAGTGTGAATCGGACAAGATTTTCTGTTGATACTCACAGCCTTCGACGAAGTATCGAGCCTCGAGAATCGTGCTCGAATCCGGTATCGGTCGTTCAAAGGCGTTCAGGTCTGCCTCGAGAGCGATTCAGTATCGAACGACACTATACAATGTATAGTTAGAGCCAGATACGCACAATTCAGAGACTACCACCGGCCGCAACCGATCGGCAGTATTTTGTCCGGCCCGCCACGAGTACGACCCAGAGAACCGTGTTGTCGGTCGAACTCCACGTCCACTCGTCGCTCTCGTACGACGGCCGCGACCCGGTCGAGTTCATTCTCGAGCAGGCCTCGGCCGTCGGCCTCGACGCCATCGCGATCACCGATCACGACGAAATCGCCGCGAGCCTCGAGGCCGTCGAACGGGCCCCGAACTACGGCCTCGTAGGCATTCCAGGCATGGAGATCTCGAGCAAAGCGGGCCACGTGCTCGGCTTCGGCATCTCCGAGGCCGTTCCGCCGGGGCTCTCCTACAAATCCACCCTCGAGGCGATCCGCGAGCAGGGCGGCATCGCCGTCGTCCCCCACCCGTTCCAGGAATCCCGGCACGGGGTGATGGCCCGCGTGTCGCGCGCCGACCTCGCACAGGCAGACGCGATCGAGGTGTACAACTCCCGACTGCTGACCGGGCGGGCGAACCGCCAGGCCGAACGCTTCGCGCGCGCTCGAAACCTGCCGATGACCGCCGGGAGCGACGCCCACATTGGTGAGATGGTCGGCCAGGCAGTCACCCGCGTCGACACCGACGACCGTTCGGCCGACGGGATCCTCGAGGCCATCGCCGACGGACGGACGACGATCGAGGGGAAGCGAACACCCTGGCACATCAGCTTCCGGCAGGCCGCCGGCGGCGTCAAGCGCCGGATCAAGGGTGGCGTCTTCCAGCTGTTTCGATGACGGACTTCGATTCCCGTGGCGATACCGAAGGACGCCCTCTCCGGGGCGCCTCGAGTACCCTCGTCCGCGACGCCCTCGAGACGTGCGACCCCTTCCCCGGAACCGCGGGCTTCGCCGGCTGGATCGACGGCGCGCTCGTGCGTGACGTCCTCGGGCGCGTTCCACTGTTCGTCGAGGAACCAGTCCTCGAGGGAGACGTCTCGTTGGCCCCCGACCGGGTGGCGTTTTCGCCCATTCCCCTGGCGGAGCCAGCGCTCGTTCCCGCGGGCTCCCGCCTGGGACCGGCGGGGCTCGAACAGGTCTGGTCCATTCCCGAAATCGACGTCTTGGAACCGGAAGCCAGCGGAGGCGACGATGCCACCGCCATCGACGCCGTCGACGATGCCATCACCACCGCTATCGACGCCGTCGACGTACAGAACGTCGCCGTCGCCTTCTCCGGCGGGGTCGACTCGGCGCTCGTCGCCGAGTTGCTCGACGCGCCACTTTACGTCGTCGGCTTCCAGGGCTGTCACGACGTCGAAGCCGCCCGTACGGCTGCCGAGGCGATGGGACGAGACCTGACCGTCGTCTCCCTCGAGCCGAGCGACCTCGAACGCGCGACTCCCGCGGTCGCCCGCGCTATCGGGCGAACGAACGCCATGGACGTTCAGATCGCCCTGCCATTGTACCTCGTGGCCGAACGAATCGCCGCGGACGGCTTCGACGCGATGGCCGTCGGCCAGGGGGCCGACGAACTCTTCGGCGGCTACGAGAAGGTCGTCCACCTCGATCACCGGGTCGAGTCCGAGACGGTCCGCGGTGCGGTTCAAGAACAGATCGAGACGCTCTCGGAACAGCTACCGCGGGACGTCCTGGCCGTCGAAGCCGCCGGCGTCGAACCCGTCGCGCCGCTGCTCCACGACGCCGTCGTCGAGGCGGCGCTTGCGCTCCCCCCGCACTTGCTCGCCGACGAGGACGAACGAAAGCGCGCGCTTCGGGCGGTCGCGAGCCGATACCTGCCCGACTCCGTTGCCCGTCGAGAGAAGAAAGCCGTCCAGTACGGCAGCCTCGTCGCTCGCGAACTCGACCGTCTCGCTCGTCAGGCCGGCTACAAGCGACGGATGGACGACCACGTCACGACGTACGTGGAGTCGCTGTGCTCGAGCGATAACTGATCGATAGAATGGCCGCGCAGAACGGGCGGTCGACGACTCGAGGTGCGGGCTCAGGTCCAGTCTCCGAGACAGCGCGAGGAACAGAAGTGCAGGTCGACCGTCTCCGATGGCTCGCTCTCGAGGTGCGTCTTGAGCGTGTACGCGACCGAGTCGTTCGTGGCACAGTTATCGCATTCCATACGAGGTATATCGAGACCCCCTACCCTTACTATGGGGTCGTTAACGCCCCTCGAGCGGCGGAAATCCCTCGTTTCAGGAGAGTCAAGGCGGGCCTGAAGGGGACGCGATTTGCGCGAGTGCTCGAGGAACATTCGGACTCGAACGCGAGCACGCCGGGGACAATAACTCGTCCGGCCCCCGGCGTATCGAAACCCTTACTCCCCAATGCCCGTAGTGGTCGCATATGACCGAGGACGCCGTCACCCCCGAGGCTGTCCGCCACGTCGCGGCGCTGGCCCGGGTCGATCTCGAGGACGATGAGGTCGACCAGTTCACCGAGCAGTTCGCCGACATCCTGGCCGCCTTCGAGACGCTCGATTCGGTTCCGGACGTCGACACCGACGCCGACCTGACGAACGTCATGCGCGCCGACGAGGTCCGGGAGAGCCTCGAGACGGACGCGGCGCTCCGGAACGCGCCGGACAGCGAAGACGACTACTTCAAGGGGCCGAACGTCTCCTGATCAGCCATGAGCGAGGACATCTTCATCACCGAGGCGACCATCGACGGGGCCGACGACGGGCCGCTGGCCGGCCAGTCGGTCGCGGTCAAGGACAACATCTCCACGGCGGACGTGCGAACCACCTGCGGGTCGAGGATGCTCGAGGAGTACGTACCGCCGTACGACGCCACGGTCGTCGACCGTATCTCCGAGGCGGGCGCCACCATCGTCGGCAAGGCGAACATGGACGAGTTCGGCATGGGAACCACCACCGAAACCTCCCACTTCGGCCCGACGGACAACCCCGCCGCACCGGGACACGTCCCCGGTGGCTCCTCCGGTGGCTCCGCCGCGGCCGTCGCGGCCGGCGAGGCCGACCTCGCGCTGGGTTCGGACACCGGCGGGTCGATCCGCTGTCCCGCCGCGTTCTGCGGCGTCGTCGGCATCAAGCCGACCTACGGGCTCGTTTCCCGATATGGCCTCGTCGCCTATGCCAACAGCCTCGAGCAGATCGGTCCGCTGGCGGCCACCACGGAAGGGGCTGCGGCCCTCCTCGACGTCGTCGCCGGGCCCGACGAGTACGATGGGACGACCCGCGAGGACCCCAACGCCGACCGCGGATCGTACGCCGAAGCGGCCGACGGCGACGTCGACGGCCTCACCATCGGTATCCCTACGGAACTGCTCGAGGGCGCCGACGAGGGCGTCGTCGAGACCTTCTGGGACGCCATCGGCACGCTCGAGGACCAGGGAGCGACCACCCACGAGGTCAGTCTCCCCTCCGTCGAACACGCCGTCGAGGCGTACTACGTGATCGCGATGTCCGAAGCGTCCTCGAACCTGGCGCGCTTCGACGGCGTCCGGTACGGCCACTCGGGAGGCTACGAAGGCAACTGGAACGAGTCGTTCTCGCAGGCGCGCGCGGAAGGATTCGGCC
This sequence comes from Natronosalvus rutilus, assembly GCF_024204665.1. Classification (NCBI taxonomy): domain Archaea; kingdom Methanobacteriati; phylum Methanobacteriota; class Halobacteria; order Halobacteriales; family Natrialbaceae; genus Natronosalvus; species Natronosalvus rutilus. Next base: position 3,079,735 of record NZ_CP100355.1, read on the forward strand.
CCGAGGTCAAACGCCGCATCCTCCTCGGCACCTACGCGCTCTCGGCGGGTTACCACGACAAGTACTACAAGAAGGCTCAGGACGCCCGCGCGTGGGTCAAACAGGACTTCGACGCGGCGCTCGAGGAGGCCGACGTGCTCGCCTCGCCGACGATGCCGGTCACGCCGTTCGAACTCGGCGAGAGCCTCGACGACCCGCTGCAGATGTATCTGGCCGACGCGAACACGGTCCCGGTCAACCTGGCGGACCTTCCGGCGATTTCGGCACCCGCCGGTGAAACCGACGGCCTCCCAGTGGGCATCCAGTTCGTCGGCCCCGCCTTCGGCGAGCGCCGCCTCGTCCGTGCGGCGAGCGCGCTCGAGTAGCGCTCTACGTAGATTTATATACTAGATTCACGAATCGTGACATGAGCGTATAGCGGAAGGCATCTATGAAGATTATACCGGATCTGGAAGTCGAGTTTGAGGAAATCGAGTTCGACGAGTTCTCTCGCGCCTGCGACCTCGTCGAGGAGTACTTCGGCGAGGCGATTGACGACGTTGCCCTCCACGCGCCGGTCTCGCGACGCCAGCTCGTCGCCGTGCTCGCACGCGCCCAGCTCTCGGGCCGCCAGCTGGCGATCGACCGGCTGACCGACGAAGGCGAGATGGTCTACCAGTCGAACGACGAGACGCTCCTCTGGCTCGACGGCGACTTCTGGCTCGACATGCGCGGACTTCACCACCTCAGCCCCGACGAAGGACGGGCAGCGCGCGAGGTCCACCGCCGCCTCATCGAGGCCATCGACGGCGACGTTCCTTACTACAACCGCGAGCGAGATCCGTTCGTACTGATCGAACGGCGTCCCGACGGCGTTTGAAACCGATCCGATTTCTGGGCGAAAATCAGCGAACCGCGAAACGCGAACTGCGAGCCGTCACTCCTGGTAGGCCAGGTTCATGATCCACTGGGAGAAGGCGTCGCTATTGGGATCGACCTCCTCCTCTCCGATGAACGGCGAGAGCATGTCGCCGGCCATCAGCAGGGTGAAATCGAGGTCTCGAGCCGTCGGCGAAATGTAGTAGGTGTTGTGTCCGTTGTAGACGGTCTCCTCGCGGTCGACGAGGTCCTTTTCCACCAGCGACTCGACGATCCGACTTCCCTTACGCGAGGAGACGCCGAGTTCCTTCCAGAAGTCGCTCTGGTGGATCCCGCTCGTCTGGCGGACGAGTTCGAGACCCGCGAACTCGTCTTCTGACAGCTCCGCTTCGGCGGCCGAGACGCTCATCGCGACTCCCCTCCGACCGTACCAATCGGTCCTGGTTCCGGCGCGTTCATACTCCATCCACCGGTCGCAAGCCGCTTAAATGTGCCCTTCGCGGTCGGTCAGGTTTGTGGCCAGCGCCTCGAGTGGGCGCTCCAGGCGACCCCCGGCGTCGACCTCGACGTCCCGATACGGCGTTCGACACGGCGGACCGTCGGCGAACGCGTACCCTCGCCGGTCCCCGAGGACGATCAGCGACGACGATCGCGTGCCGTACCCGTCCCCGTGGACGCAGACGCCGTACTCGTGATCGCCGAGGACGGTCCGGGCCCGCCCGAGCCACTCGAGCGCCGGCGTGCGGATCGGGTCTGCGTCCGAAGACTGGACGCCGTCGTTCAGGGAGGTCTCGTCAGCGTCGGAGACCAGACCGGCAACCGCGCCGGAGAGCTCCCGCTGTACGCGGCGGGCGTTCTCGGCCTGGGTCGTCGCGGCGTCCGCACGTCCGTGTGGAATCTCGAACGTCTCGTCGAAGCCAACGTTGACGACGACGTGGATCCCTGGCTCGAGCGTCGTCGTCCGCAGCCTGCCGTCCCACTCCAGGACGAAGGCGTCGTCGCGGTCGGCCACCACGAGACTGAAGCCCGCGAACTCCACGGCGTCGACGGCCTCCGCCACGAACGTCCGGGCCTCGTGCGCGGAGGGCCGTGAGAGCGCGTCGGCGACGAGGCGGCCGCGAGAGCGCTCGCCCGCGAGATCGGCGTCGGTCCACCGGTTCGTAATTCCCACGAACAGGTCGTGGTCGTTGAACCCGATCCAGGTACCGCCGGCCTCGGCGTCACGCGGGGCGACGACGAGGGGGTCGGTCGCGTACAGATCCGGGGAGTCGCTCGGTCGCTCGAGGCCCTCGTCGCGGTTGGCGGCGACGACGACCGGCGCTTCCTCGAACACCTGCCAGGCGAGCGTCAGGGTGCACACGCTGAAAAGGACGGGCGCGACGCCCTTAGCGCTTTAGCAGACCGCACTGACCGCTCGGCATTTCATCGGTCACTCGAGATATCGACGCCCGTTCGGCACCTCACCGGCCGCTCGAGACGTCGACGCCCACCTCCTCGAGCCGCCCGCGGACCTGCTCGCGGTCGACGGTTCCGGAGTGTGTTCGCGGGAGCGACGACGCGACCCCGATCGTCTTCGGACACTTGAACCCGGCCAGGCGGTCGCGGCAGTACGCTCTGAGCGCGTACGGATCGACCTCTTCCCCGCTCGAGGCGACGACCAGCCCGCCGACGCGCTCGCCCCACTCCTCGTCAGATAAGCCGACGACGGCGGCGGCCGACACCGCGGGATGGTCCTCGAGAACGGTCGCGACTGCCGTCGGATCGACGTTCTCGCCGCCAGTGACGATCCGGTCGCTCTGCCGGTCGAGAATCCAGAGGCGACCGTCCTGGTCGCGCTGGCCGAGGTCGCCCGTGTGGAGGCCACGCTCGTCGAACGCGGCCCGCGTTCGCTCGGCCTCGAGGTAACCCGGCGTCACGGTCGGGCCGGAGACGACGATTTCGCCCATCTCGCCCGCCTCGACGGGGTCACCGTCGTCGTCGAGAATCGTCACCTCCGTGCAGACGAGGGGGCGGCCCACGGTACCCTCGTGGGCCACCGCCTCCTCGGGCGTCGCCGTCGCGATCTGGGAGGCCGTCTCGGTCATGCCGTAAGTCGGGCATGCAGGGACGCCACGTCGCCCACAGCGGTCGATCAGGTCCGGGCTCGCGGGAGCGCCGCCGAGCAGGACGAACCGGAGGCTTGTCGGCGGCCGCCAGTCGGCCTCGAGCAACCGCGAGAGCATCGTCGGGACGAGCGAGACGCCAGTCACGTCGTGCGATTCCATCGTCCGTGCGGTCGCGTCCGGGTCGAACTCGCGCTGGAGGACGACCGTCGTCCCGTACAGCGCCGACCGGAAGACCGGCGCCAGCCCCCCGACGTGGTACATGGGGAGACAGCAGAGCCAGCGGTCGTCGGGGTCGACGCCGAGTCTGAACGCCGACGCCGTGGCGCTCGAGACGAGGTTCTCGGTAGTGAGGCGGACGCCCTTGGGTTCGCCGGTGGTGCCCGAGGTGAAGGCGATGAGGAGTTCCTTACCGCTGTTGCGCCCGTCTGGGTTGGCCAGCTCTGGGGTTCGATTCGTCTCACCTCCCGTGCCCGGCTCCGGCTCGAGTGTCGGGTCTCGTCCCACACACGACTCGAGTGACCGGTCTCGCTCCGCGTTCGGCTCGAGGGGTGCCAGCGACGCGAGCGGACTCGAGTCGTTCCCGCCCTGTTTGCCGTCCACCGAGTAAATCGGAACAGACTCGCCGCCGATGTCGCGTGCCAGCCCCTCGGTCTCGTCCTCACAGAGCAGGGCGGAAACACCCGCTCGAGCCGCCTTCGACCGCAATTCCTCGGCCGTCTCGCGGACGTTCAGGAGGACGAGAGCTCGCCGACCGCGCATCGCCGCGAAGAGCAGCGTCACGAACGCGGGCCGGGTCGTCAGGACGATGCCGAGTCGTTCACCCGGCTGGCCCGGCAGCCCCTCGAGGAGGGCGTCCACGGCCTTGTCGAGGTCCCCGTAGCTGTATCGACTGCCCTCGTCGGCATCGATCAGCGCTGTCCACTCGGGCGTCGTCGCCGTTCGCCGCGCGAGGAGGTCATCGGTCGCCCACTCGAGTCCTGCTGGTTCGATTGCACCCGTCACGTCGCCCCCCACACGTCGTCGATGCCGAGCCCCTTCGCCTGCGGGACGACGGCGGCCCCCTTCTCGAAGAGCACGGGATCGCGGCCGAGGTCCGTCTTCAGCAACTCGCCCGTCGCCAGGCCACAGGGCGGGACGTCGGGCACCGAGGCTGCGAGGTGAACCGCCGCCGTCCGCGCCACGACGCCGTCGATGGTCGTCGTCACCAGGCTCTCGAGGCCGAGTTCGTCGGTCCAGGTGACGACTTCTCGGGCGACGTCCAGGCCACCGAGGGCCATCGGTTTCAGGATCAGCACGTCGGCGGCACTCGCTTCGCAGATCGCGTCGACGCCGTGCTCGAGCAGGCCCTCGTCCAGGGCGATCTTCGGACCGCGGCCCCGGAGGTCGGCGTGTCCCTCGAGCGCCCCGGCCGGTAGCGGCTGTTCGACGATCGAGACGTCCGCGTCGTCGAGTCCGCGGATAGCCTCGACGGCCTCGTCGAACGTCCACGACCCGTTCGCGTCGACCCGAACCTCGACGTCGTCGCCGACGGCCTCCCGAACGCGCTCGACGCGCGTCAGGTCCTCGTCGACCGAACGCCGGCCGACCTTGAGCTTGCACGACCGAAACCCGCGGTCGACGGCGTCGCGTGCGGCCGCCGCGGTCGCGTCCGCGTCGTCGTCGCCGACGGTCGAATTGACCGGAACCCTGGCGACTCGAGAGCCGTCGCCCAGGTACTGATAGAGCGGACGCGCCCCGCGGGTCGCGTAGCAGTCGGCGATCGCCAGCGAGACGCCGTGCCTCGCCGCCGCCGTGTCCTCGACCGCGTCCAGGACGGCTCCCGACCCGTCGTCGGCGGCGTCGACGGCTTCCTCGAGCGCGCACTCGCAGTCCTCGAGCGATTCGGTCCAGCCCGGAAGCGGGGTCGCCTCGCCGATGCCGACGACCTCCTGGAACTCGGCGCGAATCAGGAACCCCTCTCGGGTCGTGATCGTCGCGTCGCCCGACTCGAACGGCTGCTCGAGTTCGAGTTCGAAGGGGCGAAACTGGAGGTCGAGGCTCATCAGAGTCCCACCCCGGTTCCGACCGAAGGTCCAGCCTCGAGGGCGATACCGATCGCGAACAGGAGCGCGTGGCCCGCCAGGAGTTTCCCGGTCTGCTCGAGGGCCGGGTTCAGCGCCTCGCCATCGGTTCTGGTCCAGACCGTGCGAGTGATCGCGAGCGCGTACGGGACGGTGAGGAGCGGCAGGAGCACCGAAGCGGAGAACCCCCAACCGAGCCAGAACCAGAGCGGGACGACGTAGGCGAGGGAAACGAGCGCCGCGAACTCGAGCCGACTGAATCGGTAGCCCAGTCGTACGGCCAGCGTGCGCTTGCCCGTCTCGGCGTCGGTCTCGAGGTCGCGGACGTTGTTGACGACGAGAATCGCCGTCGAGAGGCCGGCGACGGGGAGGCTCGCCGCAAACGCTTCGGGAGGCATCGTCCCGGCCGGAATCGTCGTGATCAGGGGTTCGATGTGGGCGGCCGCCTGGACGTAGAAGGTGCCGACGACGGCGACGACGCCGAAGAAGACGAAGACGAAGAGGTCCCCGAGGCCGTGGTAGCCGAGGGGATAGGGGCCGCCGGTGTAGGCCCACCCGCAGAAGACGCTCACCAGGCCGATGACGAGAATGGGGAGGCCGCCGACGTAGACGAGGTAAACGCCCGAGAGGATGGCCGCGGCGAAGGTGACGAGCGTCGCGAATTTGACCGCTCCGGCGTCGATCAGCCCCGACTGGGTGACCCGGGTGAACCCCTCGCGATCGTCCGTGTCGGCGCCCTTCACGGCGTCGTAGTAGTCGTTGGCGAAGTTCGTTCCAATCTGGATCAACGCGGCCCCGACGAAGGCCATCAGCGCGGGGAGCGCCGCGAACACGCCCTCGGAAACGGCGAGACCCGTTCCCACGAGCACTGGCGCGGCAGCAGCCGGCAGCGTCTGGGGACGAGCGGCCATCACCCAGGCCTTCGTTCGAGATACCTCTGCCGTACTCATTGTTCGAACGTGCCACTCGAGAGAGTGTTAACGTTGGCATTGCGGCCGCGGTGGCGCCTTTCGGTGACTGTCAGCGATGGACCGCCGTCGCCAGCCGCTCGCTCGCCGCTTTCGGATCGTCGGCGGCCGTAATCTCGCTGATCACCGCGACGCCGGCAGCACCGGCCTCGACGACGGGACTCGCGTTCTCAGCGGTGATCCCGCCGATGCCGATCACGGGGATCGAGACGGCGTCGACGACGCTGGCGATTCGTGCCGGCCCGACGCCCGATTCGTCGGGGTCGACGTCCTTCGAGGACGTGGCGTAGACGGCGCCGACGCCCAGGTAGTCCGCGCCGTCGGCTTCCGCCCGCTTCGCGTCGGCGACGGTGGAGGCCGAACAGCCGACGATCGCGTCGGGACCCAGGAGGTCTCGAGCGACGCCCACGGGGAGGTCGGACTGCCCGACGTGGACGCCGTCGGCCTCGATCGCCAGCGCGAGGTCGACCCGATCGTTGACGATCAGGGGGACGCCCGCGGCCGCGGTCCGCTCGCGGAGTTCGAGCCCGAGTTCGTACCGACAGCGGGCGCTCGCGTCCTTTTCCCTGAGCTGAATCACGTCCACGCCCCCCTCGAGCGCCGCGTCGACGACCTCGAGGGTCGACCGCCCGGCCGACACCGACTCCTGGGTGACGAGGTAGGTGTGCCACCCGCCCGGATCCGTTGCGCTCGAGTCGGTCATCGTCGCTCTCGGGCTAGTAGTGCCACGGGTACTCCGAGAAGTCGGGTTCTCGTCCCTCGTTGAAGGCGTTTCGGCCCTCCATGGCCTCGTCGGTCATGTAGCCCAGTCTTGTCGCTTCGCCGGCGAACACCTGCTGCCCCACGAAGCCATCGTCGGCCATGTTGAACGCGTACTTGAGCATCCGCATCGCGTTCGGGCTCTTGGCGTTGATCTCTGCGGCCCACTCGAGGGCGGTCTCCTCGAGATCCTCGTGGGGGACGGCCTCGTTCACCATCCCCATCTCTGCGGCCTCCTCTGCGGAGTAGGTCTTCCCGAGGAAGAACACTTCGCGGGCTTTCTTCTGGCCGATCTGGCGGGCGAGGTAGGCGGAGCCGAAGCCGGCGTCGTAGCTCCCTACGTCGGGATCGGTCTGGAGGAACTTCGCGTGCTCCTCGCTCGCGAGCGTGAGGTCACAGACCACGTGCAGCGAGTGGCCGCCGCCGACGGCCCAGCCCGGAACGACGCAGACGACGATTTTCGGAATGTGGCGGATCAGGCGCTGGACCTCGAGGATGTGCAGTCGACCCTGTTCGGACGCGCGCGCTTCGTCGCCCTCGTACTCGTAGCCGGCCTCGCCCCGAATCGACTGATCGCCGCCCGAACAGAAGGCCCAGCCGCCATCCTTCGGCGAGGGGCCGTTTCCCGTCAGCAGGACGCACCCAACGTCGGTCTGGCGCTTGGCGTGGTCCAGGGCGTCGTACAGTTCGTCGACGGTCCCCGGGCGAAAGGCGTTGCGCACTTCGGGGCGGTCGAACGCGATGCGGACGGTCCCCGACTCGAGCGAGCGGTGGTACGTGATATCGCGGAAGTCGAACCCCTCGACCGGCTCCCACCGGTCGGGGTCGAACGTTTCCGAAACCATGGTTCGACGTGGGTTCGAGGTCGTGAAATAGGTTCTCGTCCGCGTTCGCTCTCGACGGACCGTCGCACTCGATCACTCGACCTCGAGGGTAGCGTCGTCCATGAAGACGAGTTCGCCGGATCGCTCGAGCCACTCGACGCCTAGCTTGACCGTCGGTGGGACGAGCGCCGTGGTGAAAATCGCCGTGAAGACCAGAATTGAGAAGAGTTCCTCGCCGATGACGCCCGCCGAGAGCGCGATCGAGACGATGACGATCTCGACGGTGCCGCGGCCGTTCATCCCGAACCCGATAACCAGGCCCTCCCTTGAGGTGAGTTTCGTCGGAAGCGTAAACAGCCAACTCCCGAGAATTTTGCTGAGAAATGCGGTCACGACGATGAGCACGAGGAGTCCCAGACTGTCGGTGAACACGTCGAGCGTGAGGTCGAACGCGATGGTGACGAAGAAGATCGGCGCGAACAGCCCCATCGCCAGGTCGTACATCACGTCGTACATGTGCTCGTAGATGTCCGGCTCGAGCTGGGCCTGGCGGAGGAACAGCCCGGCGATGAATCCGCCGATGATCATGTGGAGTTCGACGAGCGCCGCAAAGAACGCGAAGATGAGGGCGACGATGAGCGCGACGGTGAACGCGGACGTCTTGTCGACGAATCGATGACGCTCCATCCAGTCTTCCATCCCGCTCCAGACGTACGGCAGGAACCGATTGCCGAAGACGAGCGCCGCCGCGAAGTACAACAGGGCTTCGCCGACGACCAGGCCGAGGCCCAGTGGGGTGACGTTGCCCGTTTCGACGAAACTCATGACGCCAGTAAACACGACCATCACCCCCACGTCGGACAGCAGGGCACCGCCGAGGAGCACCCCTGCGATCCGCGTGTCGAGGATGTCGAGGTCGACGAGAATCCTGGACTTCGTGGCCAGGGAGGTTGCAGCCATGGCGATGCCGATGAAGAGCGCCTGCTCGATCGAGACGCCGATGAAGACGCCGACCAGGTAGCCGAGTCCGAACGGGACGATGAAGCCGCCGAACGCGACCATCAGCGCCTGGGGTCCGAGTTCGAATAGGTCGTTGATGTCGACCTCCATCCCGACGTAGATCATCAGCAAGAAGACGCCGAACTCGGCGAAGACGTCGAGCGTCTCGCTCGGGTGCAAGAGCCCCAGCAGCGCGGGCCCAAAGAGGATTCCTGCGAGGATCTCCCCCATCAGGGCGGGATAGCCGACGCGCTCGACGAGGAGCCCGAATATCCACGCGAGCGTGAGCACCAGCAGCAGGTTCAGGAGATCGATACCGGCGGCTTCGACCATCTATGGGTCTGAGTACCCCAGCCAGCGGTAAGAGGATTGGTAACGAGGCATATACTCGGATCGTACCGCCGAGGTCTCTCACTCGAGGTCACGAACCGCCTCCAGGACGCGCCCCTCGAGCACTTCCCGCCGACGATGGCTCGCCTCGGCGTCGAACGACACCGAGAGCAGTTGCGTCCCTGATGTCGCGAACGACTCGCGGTAGGCGTCCTCGAATTTATCTGGCGCGACGTGGCGGACGTCGAATCCGTACAGTTCACCGAGGGGATCGAACTCGAGGCCGTGAGGCGTCCGGAACTGCTCCGTGAAGGGAGGATCGAACGACTCGATGGGAAGTTTGTGGAAGATGCCGCCGCCGTCGTTGTCGAGCAGGACGATCGTCGCGTCGACGCCGCAGCGTTTGAGCGCGAGCAGGCCGTTCGAGTCGTGGTAGAGCGCGAGGTCGCCGGTGACGAGCACCAGCGGGTCGTCGGTCGCGCTGCCGGCCCCCAGTGCGGTACTCACGATGCCGTCGATCCCGCTGGCCCCGCGGTTCGCGAGGACGGTGAGATCCGCGTCTCGAGGCTCGCCGAAGCGGTTGGCGTCTCGAATCGGCATGCTGTTGGAGACGAAGACAGTCGAGGGGTCGGGGGCGGCCTCGAACACTGTCGCGAGAATCGCACCCTCGAAGGGAGCGGACTCGAGGTCGGCTCGACCTGACGTCGAAACCGCCCAGTGGTGCGCTTCGGCGGCCGCGAGCGTCTCGAGCCAGGCGTCGTCGACTCGCGCGCGCGCCGTCTCCGTCTCGAGTTCGCTCGAGACGGCCTCGAAGAGGGACGTCGGTTCGGAGACGACGAGATCCGACGCGGTGAACGTCGCCTCGCGCCACTCGCCCGCGGGGTCGACCAGGAACTGCCGACAGTCAGCGTCCCGCAACGCGTGCCGGAGGGGTTTCGACGTGGGCGAGGCGCCGAATCGGATGACGGCGTCGGGGTCCGGGACGGCCTCGACGTACGTGTCGTAGCCGCCGTAGACCACCGGTTCGTCCTCGTCCGGCGTCTCGAGGTGCGACCCGAACCGCAGCGTCGACAGCGGGTCCGCGAAGATCGGTGCGCCGACGGCAGTCGCAAGGTCGACGACGGCGCTCGTTGCTAATTTCCTGACCGGCGGGTCCGCGGGCCCCGCAACGATCAGCGGTCGGGCGGCGTCCTCGAGCGCTCGAGCGATGCGTTCGGGTGTTCGCGAGTCCTCCGTCGAGGTCGTCTCCCCCGTAGACACCCGAACAAACGGCCCGTCGCGTCCCCGCCCGGCCAGCGTGTCCTCGAGTCCTTCTGGCACCGCGTCCGGCACTCGCGTCGGCTCGAGGGGCTTTCGGAACGGACAGTTCAGGTGAACCGGACCGGCCGGTATTCCCGAGGTCCGGGCGAGCGCTCGAGCGGCCGTCGTCCGCAGGCTTCGAAGCGCGCGCTCGTCGGGTTTGGGAACCGGGAGTTCTACGTACCAGCGAACGGCGTCGCCGTAGAGTTTCACCTGGTCGACCGTCTGGTTCGCCCCGCTGTCGCGCAGTTCGGGCGGCCGGTCAGCGGTCAGGACGAGCAGCGGAACCCGGGCCTGACTCGCCTCGATCACCGCCGGGTGGAAGTTCGCCGCGGCCGTTCCCGAGGTGCAGACGAGCGCCGTGGGCTCGCCGGTTCGTCGTGCGCGTCCGAGAGCGAAAAAGGCCGCCGAACGCTCGTCGAGGTGGGAGTACGTCTCGATCTCGGGATGCTCGGCGAACGCCACCGTCAGCGGCGTCGACCGACTGCCGGGGGCGAGACAGACGGCCTCGAGGCCCCCGGCGGCCAGTTCGTCGACGAGCGTGCGACCCCAGAGCGTCGCGCGGTTCGGTGCCGTCATGGGATCACTCGCGGAGTTCGTCCAGGATCGGTCGGTACTTGAGCACGACCTCGTCCCACTCGTCGTCGGGGTCGCTGTCGGCGACGATGCCGTTGCCGGCGAATAGCGTCACCGCGTCCTCGCGGGCGACCCCCGAGCGGATGCCAACGGCGAACTCGCCGTCGCCGCCGGCGTCGAACCAGCCGATCGGCGCCGCGTACCACCCCCGGTCGAACGTCTCGACGTCGCGAATAGTCTCCCAGGCGGCTCCAGGAGGAATGCCGCCCACCGCGGGCGTCGGGTGCAGGGCCTCCACGACGTCGAGCACGTGGTGGCCGGCCTCGAGCGTCGCCTCGATCGGGGTCCAGCAGTGTTGAATCGTGGCCAGCCGTTTGACCCGCCGCTCGTCGACACGGATGTCGGCCGCGAGCGCCTCGAGCTGGTTGCGAATCGTGTCGACGACGATGCCGTGTTCGCGCCGGATCTTCTCGCTGTCGAGGAGTCGGTCGGCCAGTTCCTCGTCGGCCTCCCTGGAGTCGCCGCGAGGGGCCGACCCCGCGAGCGCCTCCGTCCGAACGTCGGTGCCGGACTTCCCGACCAGGCGCTCCGGTGGGGCACCGAAGAACGTACCGCTCTCGCCGTCCCGGAAGAGAAACCGGTAGCAGTTCGGGTACCGTCGGCGCAGTCGCTCGAGACAGGCCGGCACGTCGAGGGGGGTCTCGAGGTCGACCTCGAGGGCCTGGGCCAGGACGACCTTCTCGAGGACGCCGTCCGCGATGCGCTCGAGGGCCGTTTCGACGCCCTCGGTCCACTGCTCGCGCGATGTCGTTCGCCGGGTGTCGTCGATTCCGGGGCCTGTCCCGCTCGAGCGCATCGCGGGTCCGTCCGAAAGTCGGTCGTACCAGGACTCGAGTGCCCTCGTCGCGTCGTCGTCGCTCGTGTCGACCGCGGTGAGCCACGTTCCCTCGTCAGTTCGCGCGAGAATCACCGACGGAACGACGAACGTCGCCGCGGTGAACCCCGTCCAGGGGTCGCGCGGCTCGTGGCCGTCGTGGAAGGCGAATCCGCCGAACGCCCGCGGGCGGGCGACGGCGGGCCCGTCGTGGTCGACGCCGTCGAACGCCGCCGTTGCCTGCGCTCGAATCTCGTCGAACCGATCCGGTCCGCTCGCGGTCAACCGGGCGGTCTCACCCCAGCCGACCAGTTCGAGGCCGTCGGCCGTCGCCCACTGCACCCGTGTTCCGCTGGCGTGTTCGAGTGCGGTCCCGAACGAGACGTCGCCGATGGAACGGCTCCGACTCACCAGTCGGCGGCCCGCTCCGGTCGCGGACGCCGTCGCCCGCCCGCTCGCGTCGACTCGTCCCTGTCCCGACGGTCGATCCATTGGCGCATTTCGGTGTGGGGGCGCCTTCAGCGTTTCGAGGTCGCTTTCTCGAGGTCCGATTTCGAACTCGTTTAACCGCTCGCGTCCCTACGGTCGCCAATGGTCTCGAGATCGGGCAGCCGGCGCAGTCCCGTCGAGCGACTCGCACGGACCCTCGAACAGGGGTGGATCGCCGACCACCCGGTGGTCTGCAGTGGCTGAGGACGACCAGGCGCCAGCGGCAACTATCTGCTCGCTGTGTGGCCGGGAGGTCGACGAGCCGTCGCCCGGAGAGAAGGCAACGCTCGAGGACGAAGCGACGTTCTGCTCGCCGGGCTGTCGACGTGTCTGGGAGACGCTCGAGCCGGATCCGTCGGCGGATCTCGCGGTGGAATCCGGACCTCCGGGCCCCTCGAGTGAGGCACGCGACGAACACCTCGGTCCAGCAGACCCCGACGGTGAGGCGGAGGAGTCCCTGGAGGGCGTGGGCTCCAACGTCGCATACGGAGGCGGTCCGGACGATGCCGCTGGTGACGCAACTGCAGGCGCGAACGAGGCTGCCTCGGGAGACGTATCTGAAACCAAAGCCGTAGCCGAAGCCGACGCTGAAACCGAAGCCGACGAACAGGACGATCGCCCGCCGATACGCACCCACCTCCGGGTCGACGGCATGCACACCGCCACCTGCGAAGCCTACCTCGAGTCCGTCGCCACCGACCTGGACGGCGTCCTCGAGGCCGAGGCGAGTTACGTCACCGAGTCGGTTCGCGTCGATCACGACCCCGCGACCGTCTCGCCGGCGGACCTCCGCGACGCCCTGAGCATCACGGGGTACACGGCGTACCTCCGCGAGGATGCGGGATCACAGATCCAGGCTGACCAGATCGGAAAGAGCCGCCGCTCGCGCGAGATGAGCGGCGTCCGCAAGCGACGGACCGACGACATGCGTCAGGTCCGGTACGTCCTCGGTGTCGTCTTCGGGTCGTTCCTGCTCTTGCCCTACGTCGTGATGCTCTACCCGTCGTACATGGCGAACATGGCACCGATCGGCCCGCTCTCGTCGTTCCAGACGATCTTCACCGACGGCGGCATCATGTTCATGCGGGTCTACTTCGTCCTGACGGGAATCGTCCTCTACGTCACCGGAATGCCGCTGCTCCGGGGCGCCTACGTCAGCCTCAAGCTTCGGCGCCCGAACACGGACCTGCTCGCGGCGATGACCATCGTCGGTGCCTACCTCTACAGCTCCGTCGCCGTCTTCGTGACCAGCCCGAACGTCTACTTCGACCTCGTGCTCGTCGTCGCCTCCGCCGTCATGGGTGCGATCCTCTACGAGTCGATGGCCAAACAGCGCGCGATGGATCGCCTGACCGAACTCACGATCTCCCAGGTCGACAGCGCCCGCCGATACGAGACCGACGGATCAGTCACCGACGTCGACGTGGCCGACCTCGAGGCCGGGGACACCGTCCTCGTCAAGCAGGGCGAGCGCATCCCGATCGACGGCGTCCTCGCGGAGGGGACCTGCACGGTCGACGAAGCAATCGTGACCGGCGAATCCGTTCCCATCGCCAAAGACGCGGGCGACGAGGTCGTCGGCGGCTCGATCGTGACCGCCGACGCCGCCGTGATCGAGGTCGACGACCGCGGCTCGAGCAGCCTCGACCGTCTCACCGAAACGGTCTGGGACCTCCAGACCGCCGTCCACGGAACCCAGCGGCGGGTCGACGACCTGGCCGGCCGACTCGTTCGACCGCTTGTCGGCACCACAATCGCCGCCGGCGTCGTCGCGCTCGTCCTCGGGCGCGGTCCAGGCGAGGCGACCCTCTGGTCGCTGACGGTCGTCCTGGTCGGCACCCCCTGGCTGCTCGGCGTAGCGACGCCGCTATCCATCGCGACGAACATCGAGGCGGCGCTGGAGCGCGGCGTCGTGGTCTTCGACGAGACCGTCTTTGAGCGGCTTCGAGCGATCGACACGATCGTCTTCGACAAGACCGGCACGCTCACCCGCGGCGAGATGACCGTCCTCGAGGCCGAGGCTCCCGTCGACTTGTTGTCGGCGGCGGGAGCGCTCGAGCAGCGGGCGTCCCATCCCGCTGCGGACGCCATCGCTCGAACCTACGGCGTGGGTGGGTCCGACTCGAGCGACAGCGATCGTGGCGACGATACTGCGACTCGCCCCGACGGCGGTGCGGCCGGCGAACACGCCACCGCAAACCGGGTGTCGGACTTCGAGAGCCACGGAAACGCCGTCGAGGGAACCGTCGGCGGCAGTCGCGTGCTCGTCGGCCACCCCGACGCGTTCGCCGATCGGGGGTGGACGCTGGGTGAGGACATCGAAACCCGCGCGAGCGAGGCGCGCGGCTTCGGACGCCTCCCCGTCGTCATCGGTCGAGACGGAACCGCCGAGGGCGTGATCGTCGTCGGCGACGAGCCCCGCCCCGGCTGGGAGGAGACGCTTTCGGGGCTCGAGGCGCGCGGCATAGACGTGGTCGTGTTGACCGGCGACGACCCGGAGGCCACGGACGCCTTTGAGGCCCACCCGGCAGTCTCCCACGCGTTCGCGGGCGTCCCACCCGAGGGGAAGGTCGCGACGGTTCGCCACCTCCGGGAGCGCGGGCGGGTGGCGATGGTCGGCGACGGGACGAACGACGCGCCCGCGCTGGCCGAGGCGGACCTGGGTATTTCGCTTGGAAGCGGCACCGACCTGGCCTCCGACGCCTCCGACCTGGCGATCGTCGAGGACGACCTGGCGTCGATCGAGACGGCGTTCGAACTGGCCGCGGCCGCCAGCAAACGGGTCGAGCAAAACGAGCGACTCGCTTTCTCGTACAACGTGCTCACCATTCCCGCCGCCGCTGCAGGACTGTTGAACCCGCTCGTGGCGATCCTGGCAAGCGTCGTCGGGCTCGGCCTGCTGGGCGGGAACTCCCTCCGATCGCTCCTCGAGTAGGCGTTCCAGTCGCTCCTCGACTAGGCGCCGGACGCATCTCCAGGAAGCGCTCGCTTTCGCCGATTCCCACGCGGTGAGAACGTGGCGAACGATTCGAACGTCGCGACCAGGTAGGGCCGACAATGGCACCACAAGTGTACGCCAAAATCGGAGGACGGAAAGCCGTCGAATCGGTCGTCACGGACTTCTATGACAAGGTTCTCGCGGACGACCAGCTCGCGGGCTACTTCGAGGGCTACGACCTGGAGGAACTGTACGCCCACCAGGTCCAGTTCATCAGTTCGGTGGCCGGCGGTCCCGTCACGTACACGGGTGCGGACATGCGCGAGGCACACGCTGATCTTGATCTCGACCCTGCCGATTTCGACGCCGTCGCAGCTTACCTCGAGACGGCCCTCATCGAGAACGGCGTCGACGAGGACCACGTTGAGGCGATTCTCGCGGAAGTAAGTGAACTCGAGGAACCGATCCTCGGTCAGTGACTGACGCGAGAACGAGTCTCAGTCGGTAACTGACACGAGACTCGATCCTCGGTCGGTAGCAACCCCTCGAGAGCCACGGCCCGGATCGTTCCGCAAATATCCCAGACTACTGGTAACTCCACCAGTACAACCAAATGGCCGTGCTGAGTAGACTTAGGTATGGCCGTCATCGATCTCGAGGGGCTCACGAAGGACTACGGCGACGTGCGAGCGGCCGACGATCTCACGCTCACCGTCGACCGGGGCGAAATCTTCGGCTACCTCGGTCCCAATGGGGCGGGCAAGACCACGACGATCCGCATGCTGCTCGGCTTCATCTCGCCGACGGCAGGATCGGCCCAGGTCCTCGGCGCGGATATCCGCGACCGGAAGGCGTTGCTCGAGGCCAGGCGCCAGGTCGGCTACCTCTCGGACGACCCCGGGTTCGACGAGGAGGCGACCGGAACCGAAATCCTCGACCTCCACGCCGCGGTGAAAGGGGGCGAGCGCCGGGACGAACTGCTCGAGTTGTTCGATCCGCCGCTCGACCGCCAGGTACGCGAGTACTCCCGCGGGAACGTACAGAAGCTGGGCATCGTCACGACGTTCATGCACGACCCCGACCTCGTGATCCTGGACGAGCCGACCAGCGGGCTCGATCCGCTCATGAAACAGCGCTTCTCGGAGTTCCTGCGAGCCGAACGCGACCGGGGCGTGACCACGTTCTTCTCCTCGCACATTCTGAGCGAAGTTCGCCGGCTCTGTGACCGCGTCGGCATCATCCGTAACGGGCGGCTGGTCACGGTCGACCCGATCGAGACCCTGCTCACCCGGAGCGGGAAAGTCGTCCGCATCCACGCCAGCGAGTCGATTCCTGTCGAAGTCCTCAACCTCGAGGGCGTTCACGGCCTCGAGACGAGTACAAGCGATAGCAGCGGAGGCAACGGAAGCGAGAATGGCGACACGGGCGACGGTGACAGCCCGGCCGTCGCGGGCGAACAGACGGCGCACTTCAGCGAGTGCGCGTTCACCTTCACCGGCGACATCAACGCCCTGCTCGAGCGCCTCGCCCCCTACGACCTGCTCGACCTCTCAATCGAGGAGGCACCACTCGAGGACGTCTTCATGCGGTTCTACGGAGGTGAGGACGATGTTTGAATTCCTCCGGTACGAGGCCCGAAAGCGGGTGAAAGGCAGCCTCTACCTTTCGCTCGGGATGATCGCGCTGGCCGCGATGATCGTCTGGGTCTATCCGTCCTTCCGCGACTCGTTCCAGGAGGACGAACTCCTCGATGCCTACCCGCCACAGATCCTCCAGCTGTTCGACGTCGAGACGATGGCATCGCTCGAGGGCTTTCTCGCCTTCGAGTTCTACGTCTTCGGCTGGGTCATCCTCCTCGGGCTCTACCTGGCCTACAGCGCCGCCGGACTGATCGCTGACGACGTCGACCGCGGCCGGATGGACACCATCCTGGCGATGCCGGTTTCGCGACCGCAACTGGTCGTCGAGAAGTTCGCCGCCCTCGCCGTGCCCATCGTCACGGTGAACCTCCTCCTCCCGCCGGTGATCCTCGCGGGCGGGTGGCTCATCGACGAGTCGCTCTCCGTGGCGGACGTCTTCGCGGTCCACCTGCTCTCGATTCCCTACCTGTTCGCCTGCGCCGGAATCGGACTCTGCTGTTCGGTCGTCTTCGATCGGGTGGGAATTGCCCAGCGCGCCGCCCTCGGAATCACCTTCGGAATCTTCCTCGCCGAATCGCTGCTCGAGGGGACCGGCTACGAGTTCCTCGGGGCCGTCGTCCCGATGCGCTACTACGATCCGAACAATATCCTCCTCCAGGGCGAGTACGACTTCGTCGGCGTCGCGATTCTCGTTGCGATTACGCTCGTCCTGGTCCTCGCCAGCAGCGCCTGGTTCACGCGAAAAGACGTCTAAGCTAGCTGTACCGCTCTTCCTTCCAGGGATCGGCCGTCTCGGAGTACCCCCGTCGTTCCCAGTATCCCAGTTCCGGTTCGGTCAGAAACTCCACGCCGGTGACCCACTTCGCCCCCTTGTAGGCGTAGCGGTGTGGCGTTACGACTCGAAGTGGCCCACCGTGTTCGCGCGCGAGCGGTTTTCCGTCGAAGGCCCACGCGAAGAGCACTTCGTCGCGGAGACAGTCCTCGAGCGGGAGGTCCGTCGTGTAGTCGTCGAGGGCCACGAACATGACGTGGACCGCGTCGTCCGTCACCCCGGCGCGCTCGGCCAGGTCGGTGAAGGGCACGCCAGTGAACTCGCAGTCGAACTTGCTCCACCCGGTGACGCAGTGAAAGTCCTGGCGCTGGGTTTCTGTCGGCAGGTCGCGAAACTCCTCCCACGTGAACGAGAGGGAGTTCTCGACGGCGCCGGTGACGGTAAATTCCCAGGTGTCGGGGTCCCACGTCGGCGTCTCGCCCTTCGAGAGGACCGGGAACTTCGACGTCTCGCGCTGTCCGGGTGGCAACCGTTCGTCGCCGAACTCCTGGTAGAGGTTCGTGACGTCCTTCATCGTCAACTCGTCCGTGCGGGACGACCGTAACCGTACCGCTCGAGGTCGACGGGCGCTCTGTTTCGCGCAGTAAATCCAAGATTCCCCGCCCGTTGACCCCAATGGAACCGGATGGAACGAACGCTCGAGGGAACCAATCCCTCGGTACCGAGGGATACGCGCTTTATAACCAATACGGGCGTGGGCGATGGGTCTATCGCATGGCGAGTACACAACGACTCACAGAGCGAGAGACGAGTGGCGAGATGGAAGCGAAGGGATCCCAGGCCATGGGACCTGCGGTTATGGCTGCAGCCGCGTCGGTCGGCCTCTCGTGGTATTACTTCTTCGCGCGAGGAGACAAGGAGCGAGGACTCTTTGTCGGCCTCTGGCCACCGACGATCCTGGCGTTCGCGAGCTACTTCAATCAGCGGAAAATGAGCCGACAATTGGACATGCTGGCGAAGCCGGCCTCGTCGATCAAGAACACGCTCGAGTCGATGATGAGCAAGTAGCGAGCGCCGACGTTTCTGACGCACGTATTTTTCACCGGTACACCGTCACGAGCGACTGCACCGTAGACGCTCATTCCCGGCCCCGTCAATCTTAAATACCCCCTCACCGAAACCCGAATCAGATGCCGAAAGTAGAGATCACGATACCGGAACATCTCGAGATGCAGATCGCGCAGATGGTGGAACGCGGCGAGTTCGTCAACCGCGAAGAAGCGATCGAAGACCTGCTCTCGACGGGGATCAAGGCGTACAAAACGAGCGGCCCGATGGACGAGGAGGAGCCGGGCCTCGAGAACGACGGGATGATGGGCCACGACGACGAGTACGTTTTCTGACTCTCTCCGGTGGCTGTGGAGGCCTCCGACGCCGTTTTTATCTCTCCGACGGAGTGCCCGGTTACGACCGGGCCGTGGGGTTTCCCGTGTTAGGCGCAGTGTGCTCAGCGTGCCGTGTTCGACGTGGCGTGCTCGAGCGAACCGAGGGCCTCGAACGACGGCGAAAATGCGGATAGCAGGTAGCAGTTAGAACAGACCCATCGGGATCGCGAGGGTGATCGCGACGCCGATGACCATCACGACGAACCCGAACGCCGCATCGCGCGGCGAGAAGGCGCTCATCGGCGCGGTCGTTCGCTCGTCCTCGAGGTCGTGGCCGACCGTGGCTCCCGAATCCTCGTCGTGGGTGGGTTCCGTCTCGTCTGTCATACGCGAGTGTTTCGGACTCGAGCACTTAAGCGCTACTAGACGACGGAAGACGAGTGGCGGATCACGAACGACTGACGACAGACGGCCGACCACCGTTGACTGGCCATAACACGCGCGGCTACACAATCCGAATCGGCGCGGACACGGGCATCTGCCGTGGTCGAAACCGTCAAACCCCGGTCGGCCCAACCTCGAGACAGATGCTCACCAAGCGAATTATCCCGTGTATCGACGTCGACGTCGACGACGACGGGAACCCGGCGGTCTACACCGGGGTCAACTTCGAGAACCTCGAGTACACCGGCGACCCCGTCGAGATGGCTCGCGCGTACAACGAGGCCGGGGCCGACGAGTTCGTCTTCCTCGACATCACCGCCTCCGCCGAGGACCGCGAGACCATGCTCTCGGTCGTCGAGCGAGTCGCCGACGAGGTATTCATCCCGCTCACCGTCGGCGGCGGCATCCGAACCGTCGACGACATCAAGGAGACCCTGCGCGCGGGGGCCGACAAGGTCTCGATCACCACGGGCGCCCTCGAGCGTCCGGAACTCATCAACGAGGGCGCCCGTGCGTTCGGCAGCCAGTGCATCGTCATCAGCGTCGACGCACGGCGACGGTTCGACGAAGGCGGCGAACACTACGTCGACGTCGACGGCGAGTCCTGCTGGTTCGAGTGTACGAAGAAAGGCGGCCGCGAGGGGACCGGCATCGACGTCGTCGAGTGGGCCCAAGAGGCCCAGTCCCGGGGCGCCGGCGAGCTGTTCGTCAACTCGATCGACGCCGACGGGACGAAAGACGGCTACGACGTCCCGCTGATGCGGGCGGTCTCTGACGCGGTCGACACGCCGGTCATCGCCTCCTCGGGCTGTGGCGGCCCCGAGGACATGTACGAGGTGTTCACCGAGGCGGACGCCGACGCCGGACTGGCCGCTTCCATCTTCCACTTCGGGGAGTACTCGATCGAGGAGGTCAAGCACTATCTCGACGAGCGCGACGTGCCGGTCAGGCTGTGACCGCTCGCCGTCACCGCCGTCACTTTCAGGACTGAACGGGCGCGTTCGTCTTCGGGGCTCGCGTTCCGTCTCTCGAGTTGGACCATCCAGGACGGCCGATGCCTTCGCACTACTCATTCGGTTCGTATGACTCGAGACGTGCGACTCATGGCTGACGACTCACGCAGCGACCGGACCACGAACTATCCGTCTGTCACACCTGGCGAGAACAGCATCGAGATCCTCAAATCGCCGCTTCGAACGCGTCCCGGAACGCCGCCGTCTTCGACCGAACGTCGCCGGCCGCCTCCTCGAGCGCGTCGAGCGGTTCGACGTCGCCCTCGGTCTTGATCGTCAGAATGGGATCTGTCTGACCGCCCGACTGCTCGGGGTTCATGTCGTACGTTGCCGCGCTCACGTCGTTGTGCTCGAGCAACGCGCCCTTGAGCACGTTCATGAACGTGTGATCCTCGCCGACGATTTCGATCGAGAGTTCGTTCTCGCTGCTCTCGGTGACCCGCAGTTCCATGTCCCACTCTCCGGCCGTTGGCCGCTTGTACCTTTCGAAGCCGCTGGGGTCCAGCACTCGTTCGGGGTCGCCGTCGAATTCCCCTCGTCGAAAGTCGAACGACATTCGAGGCCTGCAGAGAGGGAAATCCCTATACGGCTCCCCCCTTACCAGCAGATATGAACTGGCTGACGACCGGACTCACCGTACTCGTCGTCCTGACGGTGCTCGGCTCGCTGTTCGTCGTCAGCCGACTCGATCCACGGGAGCGCCGCTGGCGGGACGTCCTCGAGGACCGGTTGGTACTCGGCGTGCCGTGGGGTACGCTGGTCGTCGTCGGCTTCGTGATCGCCGTCTACCTCTTCGTCCAGGACGGGATCACCGATTTCGACAACCCCGTCGTGACGCCGTTTCGTGCCTGGTCGTTCTTCTACCCGCTGGGCATCCTCACCGCCCCGTTCGCTCACGCCTACCCCGGCCACCTCACGGGGAACCTCATCGGCACCGTCGTCGTGGCTCCCATCGCCGAGTATGCGTGGGGGCACTACGCGGACGGGAGCCGAACTCGAAACGTCAAGACGAACTCGAGCACGTCGCGCAGCCTCGCCTCGAGTCTCCTGACGAACCCGTGGCTCCGGGCGCTCGTCGTCTTCCCCGCAGGCGTCATCGTCGTCGGCGTGGTCACCGGCCTCTTCGCGCTGGGCCCCGTCATCGGCTTCTCGGGCGTCGTCTTCGCCTTCGCGGGCTTCGCGATCGTTCGGTACCCGATCGTCACGTTGATCGGCGCAATCGGCGTCCACGGCACCTTGTCGACGATCTACGGCGCCCTCCAGCGCCCCATCGGGTGGTACGTCGTCCAGCCCCGACCGCCGACGGCTCCGTGGTGGGCGTCGACGGCCATCCAGGGCCACGCTCTCGGGTTCTTCGTCGGCCTCGTCGTCGCGCTCGTGATTTTCGACCGTCGGAACGACGGCTACCGGCCGGACCCGCTCGCACTCTGGCTCGCCGTCCTCGTCTACGGCTTCTCGAAGTCACTCTGGGCGATCTACTGGTTCGACGGCGCGAACCGGTACGTCCTGTTCCGGGGACCCGGCGTCGTGATCGTCGCCGCACTCGCCCTCGTTATCACTATCGCGGTGGCTGGCTCTCAGCACTCGATCCTTCCCGCCCGCCTCGAGCGCAGGCTCTCGCGGCCGACCGCGCCGATACTCGAGGACGGCGGCCTCCTCTCCAGATTCCTGGCCGACGACGCGGCGACCGACGAGCGGATTCGCGAACTCGTCGCGCGACCGAAATCCCGGGTTCCGTCGCTCGCGAAGACGTCGCGCCAGTACACGGCCGTCGTGGTCGTCGTCGTCGTTCTCGCGGCGATTAGTGGGCCAGCGGTGCCGGTCAACCTGTTCGTCCTCGACGGGGACGACGCAGGCTCGACGGAGGGCGCGCTCGCCGTCGAGGACTACTTGATCACGTACGCCGAGAACGCCCAGAACCCGATCGCCTCCGTCGTCGACCTCGAGGCGTTCGACGCGGAAGGGGTCGAAGGCAGCGGCGTGATCGTCTCGAGTCCCGACCGTCACATCTGGTCGGAGTCCGTCTCCGCCCAGCGCCTGGCCTTCAGCGGCTCGGAAACCATCCACGTCGGCGGTCCGGGCTGGCGGGAGTCGATCACCGCCACTCGCGCGGGGTGGACCCCCGCCGGGAACGATACCGTCTACCAGGTCTGGCTCGAACACGACGACCGGCGGGTGCTCGCTCACGCCTCTGAACCGTCGACGGCCAACGCGATAATCGACGGCAAGAACGTCACGATCGTACCCGACGACGGCGCGTTCGTCCTCGAGGTCAGCGCGAACGAATCGGCCGACCCGGCTAGGGCAGACGTTCCGGCCGCCGACGAGTCAGTGACGGTCGACGGCCTGGAGTTCACTCGCCTCAGGAACGACCTGTTCGTGACCACCGGCGAGACGACAGTCCAGATCGCGAGCAAGGAGCGGTACAAGTGACCGCGATCCGAACTCGAACTACGACCGCGACCCCCTCTCCCGCCACTCGACCCGAAACACCTCGGCCTCGAGCACCGCCCGCTCGCGGTCGTGGAAGGGGAATCGGTGGTCGACCGGAAACTCGGCTCCGAACGCGTGGGTGACGGTTCCACCCTCGTCGGCCGCGAACGACTCGACGAACGCCTGGCTCCCCTCGTTGTGGATGGTGTAAGAGACGTCGGCCAGGTCGGCGGCGGCCTCGAGGAACCGTCGGTCGGCGTGGCGGTTACCGCGTTGTGCGCCGAACGGCGGGTTCGACAGGACGGTGACTGGCGCGGAGAATCTCCCCCGCTCGAGCGGGAGCCGAGTCACGTCGGCTCGAATCCACTCGTAACCCGAATTCGGTCCGACGATCGAAGTTGCTCCGACCTCGCGGGCCGCCTCGTCGACGGTTTCTTCGTTGAGTCTCGCCTGGACCAGGGCGTCGGCGTCGACGTCGACCCCGACGACCCCATCGGGGGCGTACTGGCCCGCGGCCAGCGCCAGCATCCCTGTTCCGGTTCCGAGGTCGAGGACCGTCGCGCCGGTGAGGTCGCCCTGGACGGCGGCGAGGTGACCGAGGTGGGCGGCGAGCTCTGCGGGCGTGAGATACTGCTCGAGGTCGATATCGGGAGTAGGAAAATCAGCAACTGATTCGAGGACGCGGGCGAGTTGTCGGCGGGAGAGCCCCGAGGGCATCGCCTACGCTTCGCGGTCGAGGGTAATGGGTGCGTCGAGTTCGAACGCGAGCCCCTCGCGGTCGGCGCGTTCCGCGCAGGCCTCGAGCGCGGGGCGGACCTTCTCGGCGTTCGCGACGTCGTCGCAATCGACGGTCACGGTGCCGACGCCGAGGAACGCACCGGCGCGAACGTAGCTTCGCACCCGGTCGATTTCGGCTTGCGTCTCGAGCGAACAGTCCTCGGCGAAACAGGCGTTGACCGTCAGCCCGGCCGGGAAGAGGTCGTTTCGCGTGAACACGCGCTTGAGGTCGCGCAGGTACTCGGGGGCCGTCGAGTCGAGATCCGAGGCGTCGAGTGCCACGGGAGTGACGTCGGTCGGCCGACAGCGGTCGATCGTTCGCTCGAACTGGGGGGACGAAGTGGTGCTCATACGACGGCATACACAGGCTGCATACAAATAATTTTGCAAATGCTCAGTAGTAATATGGCCTGGGGTTGAACGACGGTAGTTCGCCGTGAGCGCCAGTGCCAGTGTCAGCGCCAGCGGACCGAGAACATACACTTAAGATAGCTGCCTGTCATGCCGTAGCCATGGACGACTGCCCACGGTGCCAGGCTCCACTCGAGCGGCTCACGCTGGGGGAGGTCACGACGATCGCATGTAGTCGATGCGGTTTCGCGGACGTACCCGTCGAACACGAGAGCCGAGAGATGGCGTTCGAATCCTGGCAAGACGCATTCAACCGCTTTTACGAGACCTGACGGTCGCTGACGGCCGTCGAGTTCGGGGGAAACGCCGTCGAAGAAAAACGTGAATTGGGAACCGAGAACCGAACGAGTTACTCGCTCGCAGCCGTCGCTTCGGCTTCCTCTTCCTCGTAGTCGACGTCCTCGTCCGAACGAGCGGCGACGAGTCCACCGCGAGCGACGCTGTACAGCGGCTCGTCGGCGTGGCTCACACCGCTGATCGAGAACGGGATCGCCGCGTCCTGGAGGTGGTCGCGGAACAGCGCCTCGAAGCCGTTGGGGCTCGAGGTCCCGCCGGTGACGACCACGGGTACGTCGAGGCCTTCCTCGACGTCTTCGTCGTCGACTTCCTTGACGATGTTCTCGATGACGTAGTCGAGGAGGTTCTCGTAGTAAATCGAGAGCGCACCTTCGACGCCGCCGACGTCAGTGGTGAAGTCGAGTTCGAAGTTGTCCTCCTTGATGGAGGTGACCTTGTCGACCGGGGTACCGGTCGCGCGGGCGGCCTGCTCGTCGATCCAGTCGCCACCGCGGGCGACGGAGAACTTCATGACCGGGACCGCGTAGTACGCCAGACAGACGTTCGTCATCCCGGCGCCGAAACTGATGCCGAGGCCGGTGAAGTTGTTGTCCGCGAGTTCCGAGTAGATGACGGACATCCCCTCGTTGATCGGTTCGGCGTCGTAGCCGATGTCGTTGAGGAACGACTCGATCGTCTTCTGGTGATAGAGCGTCGAGAGATCGTCGTCGATCGGATCGGCTGGCGTCGAGAAGTAGAGTTTCTCGTCGGGGTAGGACGGTTCGCCGACGACCTGCTCGATGATGAGTTTCATCATCGGAATGGCGCTCTTCTCGTCGGCCGAGAGGATGCCGTGTTTCATCGGCCGGCGAGTTTCTTTGTTGAAGATGTTCGCGAAGTTGAGGGCGTCGTCACCGACGACGTACACCTTGTCGTCCTTTCGGATGTGAAGGACTTCGCTCCGCGAGAGCATCTGCTCCGCCATGTCGGAGTATTCGATTTCCACGAAGGAGTTACGCTGCTGCACAAATACGGTATCGGAACCATCCTGCTGTGCCGACAGGATGTTCATTGTTCCAACGTCTAGGCCTTTGGCCATGTTTCCTCAACTCCACTGACGGATTATAAATCTATGTGCGTTTATTTCCAGTACTGATAGATATTATAAACTCGGATTACTCCACTCGCCAGCGCGTTAATTACGATTTACCAGCGAACGCAAGCGCTCGAGCAGCCCCGAGAACGGGTTCGCGATGCGACGACCCCCGGCCTCTTCGGCGGCCTGTTCCTTGCGTCGCTGTTCGCGCAGTTCCTTGAGTTTCTGGGTCTGGTCGTCGACCGACGACTCCGAGACGGCGGTCTTCTTCTCCCCACCTTTGAGTCCCTTGAGGCCCGCGACCTGCGTGTCGACGCCGCTCGAGCGGGTCGTCTTCGTCGCCATGTTCGTGTCCAGGTTCTCGCTGTCGAACTCGTGGTCCGAAAAGGTCAGTCGCTTGTGCTCGGACTTCTCGACGCCACCCCAGGAGAGTTCGACGCCCTCCATCGCGGCGTCGATGTCGTCTCGAATTTCCTCGTCGGAGTAGGTGAGTTCCTCGCCGTCGTCGTCCGTTTTCACGTCGTCGACGGCTCGGGCCATCTCGAGGTAGTGCGCGATCAGCGCCGCCCCCGTCGAGGCGGTGACGCCGGCGAGTCCGACGGCGTAGACCGCGACGATCTGGGCGGTGTAATCGTTCCCGTACCCGTTCCAGTGATCGGGGTAGGCGTACAGGAATCCACCGACGGCCACGACCGTGACGGCGAGCCCGGCGATCGAGGTGTACAGGACCCGTCGTTCCGACGGGAGCAAGACCACGATCCCTAGCATCAGGACGGGAAGCGAGACCATCGCGACGGAGTACGCCGGCTGTACCCACGCGAGGTGCGCCGGGGAGCGAGGCTCGAGCGTGCTACTCCACAGGTAGATGAGTAGCGCGACGATCGCGAATCCGATACCACCGAGAAACAGTCCGAACCCGACGTACACATCGGTCCGGTCGTCCGGTTCGCCGATGTAGCGCCGGTAGAGGTCGAACAGGTACCCATCTGCAGGGTCTTCGGCTGCCATTGACCTCCATTTACCCTCCAGTATTATGACTGTTGGGACGAAAAATACTCGCTTCGTTTGCGATTGGTTCGAGCTGAACGCGAGTGACCAGAACGGTGGTTCAGGTCGATGGGACGCCGCTCAGTCGTGACAACAGCCGCCAGCCTCGCCGCCGAAGTCGACCGCGAGCGGGTCCGAAATCGCCCGGTTGATCGACTCGAGGCGCGCCGTCAGGTCGCCCTTCGCCTCGAGGAAGTCGGCCATCGGTTCCATCGCGTGCAGTTCCTCCTGAGTCTCCTGGAGGTGTTGCAGGTCCTCCTGGGAGGCCGTCCCCGTCTGACGGGCCATCATGAACTCCTGGCGTACGCGCTCGAACTCGTCGATCTTCGCCTGGACCTCTTCGTCCGCTTCGACGGCGCGCTGGGCCTCTTCGAAGGCCTCGTACTCGGGCAGGGTCGTGATAGCTTCGCCGAGTTCTTCGCCGAGGGATTCGACGTCGGTCTCGGTCGGGTCGGGGGCGGTTTCGACGCTCATGAACCCAGGTTGGGACGCGGGCCGTTTGTATGTGCCGGATCAGTCGTCGGCGCCGCAAACCCGCGTCGTTTTACGTCCGCGTCCGCAATATCGTCCAATGAGCCAGGAGTCGGAGTACAGCGAGGGTGACCTCCGGAACACGGGTATGTCCCTCAAACACGATCGGGAATGGGACTACGAACTCGAGCGAATCGTCGAGGCCGTTGAGGAGAAGGACGCAAAGAAGATTGGGTTGCAGTTTCCCGAGGGATTGAAACGCCGCGGCCCGAAGGTGGCCGATGACCTCCGGGAACTGGTCCCCGAGGACGTGACGATCATGCTCTCGGGCCAGCCCTGCTACGGCGCCTGCGATCTGGACACCTACCTGATGAAACGCACCGACGTGTTCGTCCACTTCGGCCACTCGCCGATGAAGGACACGGACAAGGTGATCTACGTCCCGCTGTTCTCGAACGTCGAGGTGACCCCGATCATCGAGGAAGCCCTCGAGACGCTCGAGCCGGCCGAGGAGACGCCGGAAGTCGGGCTCGTCACCACCGCCCAGCACATGAACCGGTTCGAGGAGATGCGCGATTTCCTCGAGGATCGGGGCTACGACGTGAAGACGCGTCGCGGCGACGACCGCCTGACCCACGAGGGACAGGTGCTAGGGTGCAACTACGCCAGCGCGGACGTGCCCGCCGACCAGGTGCTCTACGTCGGCGGCGGCAAGTTCCACCCGCTCGGCCTGGCGATGGAACACCCAGACAAGCATGTCGTCATCGCCGACCCCGTCAACAACGTCGTCACCGTCGCTGACACGGAGAAGTTCATGAAACAGCGCTACGGCGCCGTCCACCGCGCAATGGACGCCGAGAAGTGGGGCGTCATCTTCTGTACCAAAATCGGGCAGGGCCGCTGGGAGAAGGCCCAGGAGATCCTCGAGGACAACGACGACGCCTACCTCATCACGATGGACGAGGTCACCCCCGACCGCCTGCGCAACTTCGACATGGACGCGTTCGTCAACACCGGCTGTCCCCGAATCACGACCGACGACGGTCCCCGCTTCCACAAGCCGATGCTCACCCCCGGCGAGTACGAGATCGCCGTCGGGAACGAACCCCTCGAGAACCTCGAGTTCGACACGTTTCACGGGACCTGGTGAGCACAGACGCAACCGATTCGACTTTACTATATCTACTATAGCATTCCCCATAAATTCTATAGTATCTCTGACAGCTGCCAGTGCTCGAGAGAACCCAGAATTTTGCGAGTGAAAATCGAACGACAACACTTACCCACCGTCCTCACACAGACTTGAGTATGGCAACGAGCGACTGGGGAGACTGGCTCCCGAACGCGATCGAATCGGCCGACCCAGACGGGGTCGCGCTCTGGTACTTGGGCTGTAACGGCTTCGTCCTGAAGGGACGCGAGGGGACGACCATCTACGTCGATCCCTACGTCGGCCTGGGCGACCCGCCACGGACGGTACGGATGGTTCCAGTGCCCTTCGACCCCGAGGACGTCGACCACGCCGACGCCGTCCTGGTCACCCACGAACACACCGACCACGTCCACGGGCCGAGTCAGGCACCGATCCTGGCGAACTCGAGCGCCACACTGTACGGCCCCGACGACAGCCTCGCGGTCGCGCGCGAAGACGAAGCTTGGCCCGACAACTGGGACGTGACGGACGACCAGTTCGCGGAAGTGACGGAGGGAGACACCATCGAGGTCGGCGAGTTCACGGTCCACGTCGAGCCGGCCAACGACCCCGACGCGACCCATCCCGTGAGTTACGTGATCGAACACAAGACGGGCACGGTGTTCCACGGCGGCGACACCAAACCCCCCGAGGACGATTCGTTCGAGCGCATCGGCGAGGCGTACGACCTCGACCTCGGCATCCTCGCGTTCGGCACGGTCGGCACCATCCCCGACAAGGAGACGGGCGAACCAAAACGTACGCGATGGTACAACGACGAGAATCAGATTATCGAGTGCGCCGAGGCACTACAACTCGAGACCCTGCTCCCCAGTCACTGGGACATGTGGAAGGGGCTAACCGCTGACCCGAAAGTGCTCCACCACCACGCCCGGAGTTTCGATCACCCCGAGCGACTCGAGGTCGTCGAGATCGGCGATCGGGTCGATCTCACCTGAGGAAGAACGCGTCCGGTCGCCCCGAACGAACGCCCGTTCGTTTTAAGGTAATGCTGAATTAACGTTGCTCGCATGAGTGAAACCGCGGATGGTGAGAAAGTGGTCGAGGTGACCGACAGTGGGATAACGGTGCGAAAGTCGTTCACCGCAGACGAGTTCCCCGTGCCGGCCGTCCGGTTCGAATTCGAGTCGACGCGAGACGAACCGGCGACGGTCCGACTCTCCGAGGACATTCCCGAATCATTTCCGATGGACAGCGTCGGCTTCCACCCGGAGTACCACAGCGAAAACTGGACGGCGTTCCAGGACAACCACGTCGAGTTCTCCGGCGTCGTCTCGCCCGACGACCCGCTGGTCACGGTCTACGGAGTCCGCCTCGACGAGGAGACGGATCAGACCGACTTTCTGACCGAACCGACGATCGAGGGTGTGTCCTCGGACGAGGACGGGGACGAGGATGAGGAGCTGGAGGACGAAACCGAGGCGGACGACGAGGCGGCTGGCCACCTCGACGAGACGATGATCGACGACATCATCGCCGACGACAGCAACCAGGTGGTCAAGGATATGCTGTCGGGGGAGGCCGACAGCGTACCGGGCCTCGAGGACGACGCGGATGGTGTGGACGATGGAGACGATGAGGAGTCGAGCGAAGTAGAGGACAAATCCGCGGAAGCGACTGCAGAAGCCGCGAACGAGGACGAAGCCGTAGAAGCCGAAGACGACGAGCCCACAGTAGCTGAAAACGAGGACGAGTCGATCGACCTCGACTTCGATGAATCGGAAAGCGAGGACACGGCCTCTGACGACGCTGGCGACGCTGACGAAGACACCGGCGGCTTCCTCGACGAGGACAAGGGACTCGACCTCGACCTTGGCGACGTCGACACCGACCCGACCCCCGTCGACGCGGACGAAGGAGACGACGAGGACGCCCCCGACATCGACCTCGGATTCGACGGTGAGGAACTGCCAGATCCCGCAGACGAGGCCGAAGCGGAAGACGACGACGCGCCGACGATCGAACTCGACCTCGAGGCGGCGGCCACTGAGGCAGACGACGCGGAGGACGCGGTAGACGACACCGAAGCAGACGCCGACACCGAAGACGCCGAGGCAGAGAAACTGGACCTCGAGGATCCCACCGACGGCCAAACGGACGGCGATACGGACGAGGATGAGGACGCAGACGAAACCGACGTAACCGACGACCAAACCCCAGACGCGGTGACCGACGAACAGTCACCCCCAGCCGACGCCGCGTCCATCGGCGCGGCCCTCGCCGCAGAACTCCGCTCCGGTGAACTCGCCGAGGACGACCGCGAGGCGATCCGGTTGGCCCTGGACGTAGATGTCGACTCAGAACCACCAGAGGCCACCCTCTCGGGAAGCGACGCCGCGAAGATCGAGCACCTCCAGTCCCGGGTCGAAGAACTCGCCGCCTACACCGGCGCCCTCGAGGAGTTCCTCGACGAGAACGGAACCGGCGAACAGCTCATCACCGAGTTCACGGAACTGGTCGACTCGTTCGAGGCCGACCTCGAGGCGGTCAGCAAGACGGTCGAAACCGTCGACGAACGTACCGAGAACCTCGAGGCCGAACTCGCTGACACCGATTCGGCAGTCGACAACCTCGAGGCCGATCTGGAGGACGCCGAGGACGATCTGGAGCGCGTCGAAGGTGACCTCGAGGAGGTCGAAAGTGATCTGCAGGAAGGTATCGACGACGTCGAATCGTCGGTCGGGGACGTCCAGTCCGACGTCGAGACCCTCAAGGAGGACCTCGAGGAGGTTCGAGACGAGGTCACTGACATTACGGAGTGGCGAAACCAGCTGGGTTCGATGTTCTCGGAGTAGGCCGTTTCGTTCCGTCGGTTGTTCTGTTCTGCCGATCGTTCTGTTCTGCCGGTCGCTCCGTGCTTTTGTTTCGATCCGAGTTCCGGTTGGCGCCACGGACACCACGCCGGCCACGATCACCGCAGACACCATCGTCGACACAGCCGCCACGGACACCACAAGCACGACAATCTCACCTGAAACGCAACCGGTTTAGCCGCCCGTCTCACAGCTACGTCAATGGGCGAGCGTATTCCACTCGCGATACCGCGAAAGGGTCGACCGCTCGAGTCGGTCCTCGACCTGCTGGCGCGTCGACTCGACGTGGCGGATCTCGCGGACGACGTCATCACGACGCTTCGACACGAGAAGGCCGTGACCAAGGGCTCCGTCGAGCCCGACGAACCCGACGTCTACCATCGCCTCGCCACCTACAGCGCCGTCGACGATCCGATGGCCCCCGAGTACACCCTCCTCCGGGACGACCGGGCCGGCAAGCCCCGGCGAATCGTCTTCGATAGCGTCACGATCCCGCTCGAGGGCGTCGACGGCGTCTCCGGAGGAACAGAACTCGTCCTCGTCGGCCGCGAGGAACCGTTTCGCGCACTCCGAACCCACGAGTTCGCGCTCGGGTTCGACAGCGCCGACCTCATTCTCGAGGAGGTCGTCGACCTGCGTTCGGACCCTCTCGAGCGCATCGCCGACATCAACGCGCGGATCGATCCAGCGAACACCGACGTCCAGGTCGTTTCGGGCCTCGGCGACACCGTCTACCACACGCTGATGGCGACGCCCGACGCGGCGCCCTCGGGCGAGCAGATCGATCGGGACTTCCTGCGAGACTACGCAGGGCCGCTGTGTATCACCCCACGCTACGAACGGCTGGTTCGGGCCGTCCTCGGCACCGATAGCCTCGAGAACGTTCGGTTTCAGTACCCCGACGAGGGCGTCGAGGAGGAGCGTGCCATCGCCGAGGCGGGCGTCGGCGTCTACCTGACCGTCACCGGGTCGACCGCCAGAGACCACGGGTTGGTGCTGGGCGAGCAACTGTTCCCCAGCGAGACGGTGTTGATGGAGAACGCGGCCGAAATTTCCCCAGAGGTGGCCACCGTACGGTCGCTACTCGCGGGTGACGACACGGAGACCGAACTCGAGGTCGCCCTCTCGTAGTCGCAACACCTCACCGGACCACCGGGTACACCACGCCAACCCTCAAACGCCGAGTCCGTCCAGGTACGAGTCGACGTGCGCGCGCTGTCTCGTCGCGATTTCGGTGACAATGTCGGCCATCCGTCTGGGAGATTCACCCCACAATCCTGGATGGACCAGCAGTTGCATCCGCTCCGGTCGTCCCTCCGGGAACGGCGGTTCTGCGCGCCACTTCTGGCTCGAGTCCGACCGGTAGTTGATCTCCGAGAAGTACGCCGGCTGGTAGGTGTTCTCGAATCCGTCGAAATCGACGTCGAGCACCCACTCGGGCGGGCGGTGAAACGAAACGACGTCGACGTGGCGGTTGAGAATCGTCCCCAGCACGTCGCACTCGGCGCGCACCTGCGTTCGGAGTTCGTCGTCGCTCGGTCGGTCGTCCCAGTAGTGGTGAGTGTTGAAGTGGACCGCCACGTCGTGACCCAGCGCCTGGATCTCCGCCAGGGCCTTCGATCGGTCGACCTCGAGCAGGTTGTAAATCGGCGTCGTCACAAGCACGCAGTAGGTCGACGAGATGTCGAGCGCGGCCTCGAGCCGCGCCATCCGGAGGGCTAGCTCCGGGGAGAGGTCGACGTCGTGGCGCAGGATCACCTCGTCGCGGTCGAGGGGGCGGCCGAAATCCACGAAGGAGACGCCGTCCTCGAGCAACGTCCGAAGGAGGTGTTCGTACTCATCGAGCGTGTACTCGAGGCGCTCGAGCGTCGAGAGTTCAGGCATCGGTGGCACCCGGAGCAGAATCTGAAGCCGTATTCGAACCCGAATCCGACCCCGAACTCGAGAGGTTTTCGTGGTGACCGGGCCGATCCACACGATCCGGTTCGCCACGAGACTCGAACCGGCCACCCGCGACCGGTTCCCAACCTGAGTTCGAATCCACTTCCCACTCGCGGACGAGTAGGGTTCCGTCACCGGTCGCGACGACGAACTCGTCCGTCCAGAAGACTTCGACGATCGTTCCGGGCGGAGCCGACTTCGCGAGGTCCGACGAGAACGGAATGGCGTCCCAGATCATGACCTGCTCGAGTCGGTTACGGGAGGCGTCGTCGTTGCTGGTCGCGTCGGTGTTCGCATCGCCGCCAACGTTGCCGTCGCCGTCGACGTAGGTGAACGCACCCGGGTAGGGATCGGCTACCGCCCGAACGAGGTTGTACAGTTCTCGAGTGCCGTTCGCCCAGTGCATCTCCCCGTCCTCGGGAGTGCGCTTCGGATAGTACGTCGGCTCCCCGGTCTGCGGTTCGAAGGGCCGCTCGCCCTCGAGAATCGGCTCGACGACTTCCAGGAGCATCGCCTCGAGACACATCGAGACCTTGTAGTACAGCGTCTCGATGGTGTCGAACTCGGTGACGTCGAACTTTCTGGTCGTCACCACGTCCCCGGAGTCGGCGCCGGGGTCCAGTCGAATCACCGAGAGAAGGAACCGGTCGCGGTCCTCGATGAGCGACCAGTTGAGCGGCGAGCGACCGCGGCCCTTCGGCAGGCCGAACGCGCTGCCGTGGTTCCCGAGCGCACCGTGGGTCGCCGTCTCCAGGATCGATTCCGGGATCAGTCGCTGCCAACCGTTGACGATCAGGATGTCGGGGTCGATGGTCCGGAAGTGATCCAGGTCGGCCGCGTCGGTCATCGAGTACGTCCGCGGGTGGTACACCTCGAGGTCGTGGGCCTCAGCGATTGGGCCGAGGGACGCGTAGCCAGAGACGGCGTTCGTCTCGGCCATCTCGGGGTCGATCGTCACGACCGAGTCGATGGGCAGGCCGTGCTCGAGGAGGGCTTCGAGAACGTTCCGACCGGGTGCGGTACACCCGACGTAGACGATCGAGTGCTCGCTGTCGGCGGTCATGTCCGCAGTGAAGACAGACGGCCACATTGTTAGATGCCGATTTCCACCACGTGGGCGATGCCTTCCTCGATCGCGTCGACCCGCCGATCAGCAACTCGAGTTCGATCGCTTTCGCGGTGCTACGACGAGAGGGTAAGGACATCCTCCTCGAGACATTTCACACTCGTCACGGCGATCGGGATCGTCAACCTCTTTTCTGGCCGTATCACCCAAAATCGACGCCACAGCGTGGCGCCTGCTCGAGCAATTGGTGTCCGCAGAGCGTAGTAACGTCGAGGGAATCGCCAATCGTGCTCGAGTTGCACGATCCCAGAAGACAATCAGGCGTCCCGTTCACTGCACAGCAAGACAGACCGGTTCGTGTTGAGAAATACGCCCTGAGCCACGCTGCCGAACAGTGCCTTTCCGGCCGGCGACCGTTTTCGACCGGCGATCGTAATGACGTCCGCGTCGTGCTCGTCCGCGGCGTCGAGAATTTCGTCGACGGGATCCCCACTTCGGCCCTCGACCTCGACGTCGAATCCGGCGGCCTCGAGCACCGCCTTCGCTCGACGGACGGCGCCGAGCTGTGTGACAGACGCCCCTTCGGGGTTATTGGTGAAGATGTGGACGACTCGGACTCGGGTCGACGCCGACTCGAGTTCGAGATCGACGATGGACTCCGCCTGTGCGACCGCCCTGTCCTCGTCTCGATCGACTGCCAGCAGAATCGTGGACATAGGTGGACAGTCACGACGCGGTGACAAATAGGTACGGTCGAGTGGCACCTGGCCGGAACGAGATCAGTCCGTGACCCGGACGAAACGACTCGAGAAACCGACTCCGGCTATCGCGGTGGCCACGCCGTCTAGCGATATTCCTGGCGATACTCGAGATCACGTCTTCCTTCTCAGCGGCGCCGATTCGGTATATCGTTATGGAGTTTATGCGTCGCACGACAGTCTCGGCCAGACAGGATTTAATGACACTTCACCAAGACAAATTTCGCTATTTTCATCAATTCATCCCAGTTTCGACGAGATCAGGCGAAGATACCGAGGTGACCGAACCTTGGTGTATTTCCGGCTCAGCTGTGCGTGGCTGAGGCAGGAAATTGGCCGAAAGGTCTGGTACGAGGGGCAATCGAGCGCGTGAACCGGGCGATACGGTCACGTATCCATGGATATTCATGGACGTCGTTACAGGATGTACGTCGACCGCTCTCGTCACCAGTACCGAAGCTATCGTGAGACGAACGGCTGTCAGGTCGGACGAAATCGCCAGTAGCTGGACGCAACACACCGCTGGGACAATCTGGGCTTAGGGGGCGTAACCGTGACGTCGAACACCCTCACGGGTCGCGTGAGCGGTTCTCTTCCCTACGAGAAGATGCCTTCGAGATCCCTGGCTGGCCCGCTCTCACCCGTACACTGACGTCCGCACGCACTGATCTGGAGTGGATCCAGATTCGAAAGGCTCGAGGCGACCTGGCCGAGTCGAAGGAATGCGACCCCTCTCGACGACCAGGACGCACTAACCCAATCAACAAAAACCTGCCCAGGTCACTCGAGCGGTCGATCAGAGTTGGCTTCAACTGCGCACTCCTCGAGCGGTTCAGTTGCAGTTCAGTTGCGATGAACGGCGAGTGTAGGGAGTGTCGAGAGTACAGCGACACGAAGTATATCCAGGAGTCCAATGAAACTCGTTATCGAATACGGGGCGAATTCCCGTCCCGGACAGTCGCTATTCTCGCTCCAGCCAAACGAAGGCTTCCCAACACTGCTATGGCGTTGTCAGTACTGCCTCAGTGTCGCAATCGGCCCCAGACGGTGTCTCTCGTGGAGCGAATGTACCCTCCGATCCCCCCCCCCCCCCTGACCAAAACCCCGGTGAAACCCCTCTAGAACGGTATCAGCCGACTCTCCATCCTGCAGAACGAGTCGTTTCCGGTCTTCGGATGAGCTCGGACCGATAGCGTCCTGGTCGCGATACACAATCCGGGTTTGTGGGTTCCGTTCCGTCCCTCCCTCAGACGCTCGAGTCCGCTCGGTGGATAAACACTGCCCACCCGATACCGGAGTAATGTGCGTGCTACGGCCGGTCTCCGGTATGGCTGATATACGGTTCTAGCCCGGCGTATTCGCGAAAGCGACTTGCCCCGCCGTTGCTCGCTACCAAGAGATGGATCCCTGGCAATGTCAGACGAACGCATTCATCGACGCTCTTGAGCTAACGTCTGAACGCCATTCGACCGTCGTTCGATCGCTCGACTGGAGCGGTCGTCGCTACCGAGCTCCGTTGCTCGATAGCCGTCGTATCATATATAAGAAAGATGGTAGAATCCTGCTTCGGATAATCAGAGATACGGGACGTAAACGACACGAACTCTGAAGAAAGCGTCCTCAGTTCAGTTTCGTTATGCACAACTCACCAGGCTAGTCCTCGAACGCAGTGCCGATCGGGTAGATTTTAATCTCGAGCCACGTACCTATTCCAGCTATCATATAATCTCAACTAGTAGCCTATAGGGCCACCAAATATAGAATAGCATACTCAAATATAGGCGAAAATCGGGTATTCATGTTTAGATAAGGTCTCTTATCTCGAGTAACAGCTAGATTAATTATCCTCGAGTACGGACCGTCGTTCATGAGTGACGATCCGAGTTCCGAGACTGTCGTCGTCAGAACTTACGTCCCCAGATACCAGAAAGAGAACTGGACCGCCCACGCCGACGAACTCGACATGAGCCAGAGCGAGTATGTAAGGAGTATGGTACAAGCCGGCCGGAAGGGATTCGAGTCGCCGACAGAGCAACCCCGTTCTCCGGATGCTACCCCTGGGGGTAGCGGCCTCGAAACACAGGTCCTCGAGTTGCTTCGTTCCGGCACCTATTCGTGGGAAGAATTGCTTGAGGCGGTGAGCGACGACATCGAGTCTCAACTCGACGAGACGCTCGAGCGCCTCCAGGCAACGAACCAGGTTCGATACAGCGGTCGCCACGGCGGATACACCCTGAGCGGTGATATCGATGGCAACTGACCGAGCGAGCGAGCCAGCCACGATCGAGGAGCCAGTTTCCTACTTCCTCGAGGAGCAACGTTATCACGGCAAGAGCGAGCGGACAGTCGAGGCCTACGAGCGCGTTCTCGGGCAGTTCGAGGCGTTCGTCGAGGACGAGAGCGGCGTCTCGCCTGCAAACGCGACCCGACGGGAGTGTATGGCCTGGGTGCACTCCCTGCGCGGCCGTCTCGAGCCGAGTACGATCGCCACCTACGCCTCCTACGTCCACCGGTTTTACGACTACATGACCCGCGTCGACGCCTTCGAGGGGAATCCGATGACGCTGGTCGTCGAGGAGATGAACGAATCGATCGACACGAACCCAACCAGACGTGAGATCTCGATCCCCGAAATGCAGTCGTTCGTCGGGGACCTCGCACACCCTCTCGAGCGTGCCGTGGTCGTCACTCTCCTCAAGACGGGAATGCGTGTCGGCGAGCTCTGTAACCTGGATCTACGCGATCTGCACGCAGACATCGAGGCGGTCGATCTCGAGTGGACTCCGCGAGTTCAACTCGAGGCCCGTCCCGATTCGCTGTACGTCGACGAGAAACCCGTCCGCGGCGTGGTCGTCAACGGAGAGGAACGGACGGCGTCGAATAAGCGCAAGCGCGGAACCGTTATCCCGGTCGATTCGGAGCTACAGGCGGTTCTGACGGCGTGGCTGGCGATTCGACCCGACGCGCGGTCGACGGCCGAACCGCTCTTCCTGGACACCGGCGATAGCTGGGGACGGCGCCTCGAGCCCTCGGACGTGCGCTATATCGTCGAGGAACACGCTCGCGACCGAGGCTGGTATCGTACCGGCGGCGGTGCAAGCGAGAACGTGACGCCCCACTACTTCCGTCACTTCTTCACGACTCACCTTCGCGATCGGACGGGTGATCGTGGAGTCGTCAAGTACCTGCGGGGGGACGTCGCGAGCGACGTGATCGACACGTATACCCACGACTGGGGTGATCAGGTCCGAACGGTGTACGAATCGAACATCTACTCGCTGGGAGTCTGAACGAGCGATTTTCGGAATTTCGAGTTGTGAATTGAGCAGTAATTGTTGTATTATTGTCCATAATGCCCGATCCACACCGGACAAATAAATCGTATACCGCTATATCGAATTCGGTCCAGTTTTTACCGATTGGCGATGCCCCGTTCGACGACGAGGGCTCGAAGATCGTTGACGTTCGTTCCGGTCGCTCCCATCCGAACCAGCGCGTTCGCCGCCTCAAGCGCCGGATAGGCGTCGTTTCGCTCGAGCGCCCGTCGTGCTTTCAGCGGATCGAGCGGTCCGTCCAGAGAGACGGTTCCCTGGTCGACGATGGCTCCCGCCGCGTCCGTCGTACCGTCGATGCCGTCGGTGTCGACGCTGGCGACGACCGCCGGGACCTCGAGTTCGAGCGCGCCACCGAGAACGAACTCCTGGTTCGGTCCGCCTCGTCCGTGGTCCTCCGCGAGCGTGACGGTCGTTTCCCCGCCCGAGAGGACGACGGCCGGTGGCTCGGCCGGCGTCCCCGTGCGGGCGATTTCCTCGGCAATGGCGACCTGCGTTTTCGCAGCCTCGCGTGCTTCGCCCCGCACGGACGAGGAGAGCACGAGTGGCGCGTAGCCACGGTCGACGGCGACCTCGCGGGCTGCCTCGAGCGCCGTGGTCGCGCTAGCGACGACGTGGCAGTCGACGTCGTCGAACGCCGGGTCGTCGTCGACCGGCGTCTCTCGTTCGTTTCCGTCGGCACCGCGTCGAAGATGCTCGAGGACCGGCTCAGGAGCGGTGATTCCGTAGCGCTCGAGCACGTCGAGCGCGTCAGCGAAGGTCGTCTCGTCGGGCGAGAGCGGCCCGCTGGCGATCACGCTCGGGTCGTCTCCGGCGACGTCGCTGACGAGCAGGCCGACGACGGTCGCGGGATCCGCGACACGGGCGAGGTTCCCGCCCTTGAGCCTCGAGAGGTGTTTGCGGACGGCGTTGAACTCGTCGATGGACGCGCCGCTCGCGAGCAGTGCCTCGGTGGTCTTCCGGAGGGCCTCGAGCGAAATGTTCTCGGCGGGTGCCGGAAGGAGAGCGCTCCCGCCACCGGTGAGACAGCCGAGGACGAGGTCGTCCGGACCGGCGTCGGCGGCCCGTTCGAGGACCGCGTTCGTCCCTTCGACCCCGCGTTCGGAGGGCACGGGGTGATCGCCGGGCATAACGTCGATCCGGTCGGTTTCGACGGGGTCGTCGGTGACCACGACGCCGTCGTCGATTCGATCCCCTAGCAAAGCCTCGAGCGCCGCGGCCACGTGGCCCGCCGCGTTTCCGCCACCGAGAACGACGACGTCGCCGTACGTCTCGAGGTCGTACGTTCGTGACGGGCCGGCGACCGGAGTGACGGTGAGGTGCTCGCCCTCGAGCGTGAGCGCGTCGAATACGACCCGTCGCGGGTGGGCCGCGTCAATACCCGCGATCAGACAGTCCAGGGCGACCGTTCGCGGCTCGCTCGAGGCGAGCGCGTCGTAGTCCTCGATGGAAACACGCGAGGTCATCCCGAAACCGCCCTCTCGAGTCGCTGTCGCAAATCGGTCGTCGGGTGTTCGTGCATACGAGCGTGTTCGGGACGGTCGCCTAAAGCGTTGGACGTCGAACCACCGTCGTGCACCGTTCTACTCGTGAACACGCGTGCTCCCTCGAATTCTTCCCTGAGTTGATACTATACTATCTATAGCTAGCGGGGCCGAACTCGGCTGATCAGCAGGACGGCGTGGGTGCTGCCATCAAAAGCGACTCAGAACGCAGACCGGATTCGGTCAGTGAGTTTCTCCATCGCTTCGGCCGACCGCTCGACCTCGTCGGCCAGACTCAACGCACCGTGGGGCAACGACGGGTAATGGTGATGGCTCACGGGCACGCCCGCATCCTCGAGCGCCTCGACGTAGGCGATTCCTTCGTCCCGAAGCGGGTCGTGACCACAGGTGACGACAGTAGTGGGCGGAAGCCCATCGAAGGAGGGTGCCCGGAGGACCGACGCATAGGGGTTCACACCGTCGACCGGGTGGCGGAGGTACTGGTCCCAGAACCAGCGCATGTCTGCGCGGGTGAGCAGCGGGCCGTCCGCGTTCTCCGCGTACGAGGGCGTGTCGAACGCGTGGTCGGTGATCGGATAGCAGAGCACCTGCTGGGCCAGCACGTCGGCTCCTTCCCGAGCGTCCCACTGGGCGACCGCGGTCGCGAGGTTGGCCCCCGCGCTCGAGCCACAGACCCCAATCCGATCCGGGTCGCCGCCGACGGCCGCCGCGTGCTCGTGGACCCACTCGAGGGCGGCGATGGCGTCCTCGAGCGGGGCCGGAAACGGGTGTTCGGGGGCGAGGCGATAGTCGACCGAGACGACCAGCGACTCCGTCTCTGCGGCGAACGCCCGACAGAGGTCGTCGGCGGAATCGAGCGTGCCGAGCGTCCAGCCGCCGCCGTGGTAGAAGACGAGGACCGGGAGGTCGTGAGCCTCGAACGGGCGATAGACGCGAATCGGAATCTCGCTTGCCGCGTCGGCTCCGGGAATCGCGGTGTCTGTCACCTCGGGGAGCGAAATCGTCGGGTCGCCGCCAAAGACGTCGTCCTCGAGTCGGCGGGCCGCCTCGACCGAGAGGGCGTGCCACGGCCGAAGCGATTGGTAGGTCGGCTCCTCGAGCAGCGTCGCGACCTGCGGGTCGAGATCTGTCCGTTGGGCGTCCATACCGGCCCCTTGCCGCGGCACAAAGATGAATGGGGGTGGCCGCGAAGGG
This sequence comes from Natronosalvus rutilus, assembly GCF_024204665.1. NCBI lineage: Archaea > Methanobacteriati > Methanobacteriota > Halobacteria > Halobacteriales > Natrialbaceae > Natronosalvus > Natronosalvus rutilus. The sequence goes on from NZ_CP100355.1 coordinate 3,120,401, forward strand.
GAGGACATGAGCGACCCCGAGGGCGGATCCGGACCGGATAGCGACCGGGAGTTCGACGCCAGCGAATCGACAGCCCGCGAACTCGACGCGAGCGATCCGCTCGCGGGCTTCCGCGACCGCTTCGACGTACCCGATACCTGCTACCTGGACGGCAACTCGCTCGGCCCGGCGAGCGACGAGGCCGTCGCCGCCCTCGAGCACGTCGTCGAAGAGTGGCGCACCCTCGGAGTGCGCGGCTGGACCGAGGGCGACCCGCCGTGGTTCTGGTACGGCGAGCGCCTTGGGGACCGACTGGCGCCGATGGTCGGCGCGAATCCCGACGAGGTCGTCGTCGGTAACTCCACGACGGTCAACATCCACACGCTGATTGGGACCTTCCTCGAGGCGGCCGACGGCGACACCGTCGTGGTCAACGAACTCGACTTTCCGACCGACCACTACGCCATCGCCTCCCAGCTTCGAGCGCACAGACTGGACCCCGACGAGCACCTCGTTCGCGTCGAGAGCGAGGACGGCCGAACCATCGACGAAGACGCGATTCGTGCGGCCGTCGACGACGAGACGGCCATCGTCTTCTTCCCCTCGGTACTCTACCGGAGCGGCCAGTTGTTCGACCTCGAGGCGCTCACCGAGATTGCCCACGAGCACGACGCGTTCGCGGGATTCGACCTGGCACACTCGGTCGGCGCAATGACCCACGACCTCTCGGGAATCGGCGCGGACTTCGCCGTCTGGTGTCACTACAAGTACTGCAATGCCGGGCCCGGCGCGGTCGCCGGCCTCTACGTCAATGAACGCCACTTCGGGACGCGTCCTGGACTCGCCGGCTGGTGGGGCCACGAGAAGGAGACCCAGTTCGACCTGAACCTCGAGTACACGCCCGCCACGTCGGCCGGCGCCTGGCAGATCGGGACGATTCCGATCTTTTCGGCCGCGCCGCTCGACGGGGCGCTGTCGATCCTGGAGGAGGCCGGACTCGAGGCAATCAGGCGAAAGTCGGTCGCGCTCACCGAGTATCTCGTCGAACTCACCGACGAAAGCCTGAGCGAGTACGGCGTCGACGTCGGCACCCCTCGCGATGCCGACCGCCGCGGCGGCCACGTCGCTCTCGAGCACGAACAGGCCTACGCGCTCGGGGCGGCCCTCCGAGAGCGCGGATACGTCGTCGACGTCCGTCCGCCGAACGTGGTTCGAGTGTGCCCTGCACCCCTGTATATGGGCTATCACGATGTCTGGACTTTCGTGGACGTAGTGGAGACGTTGTTCGAGGAGAATTTGCTCGAGGCGGCCGATCCTGACGCCGTGACCTGAGTGATGTGATGGTTCTCGACGTGGTTCGGCCGCCTCTCAGTCACTGGCCGACCCACCACTTTCGTGAGACCGAACTCGTCGTTGCTCTTGTAACCGCTCCTCGAGCGTCCACTGGACCTCGAGCGCCCGCTCGGCGTCGATGTCGTGGGCCGTCGCCGACCGTCCGAGGAGAGTCGCCGAACTGGCCGTGTCCGCCGTCACGCTCGCGAGGCGACGCCGCCGCTGGAACACCGTCTGTGCGTTCAGCACGGACTGCACCCGGTAGGCGGGGACGATCTTGGTCGAGCGCCGCCAGAAGCCGGTTCGGGCGTAAAAGTACGCCTCGCCCACTCGATAGCCGCGATTGCGCCACTTCAGGTGGGCGGCGAGCGGGACGAGGAAGAGCAGTGGCGCGAACGCGTACCAGTCGCGCACGATTTCGGTTCGGGAGGCCAGGACGTAGCCGGCGGCGAGCACCACGGTGATGACGGCGATGTACCGGACAGCGTAGCGTTCGCGGGCTCTGAGTGGCGGTCGATCGAGTGATGGGAGGTCACTGTCGTTCGATTCGTCGGTTGGCGCGTCTATTGCGTCAGCGGGAGCGTCAACGGCGTCGGGGGCGTCACCGGCGCTAACGGCGTCAGGAGCGTCGAGGGCTGATCCCGTCGAATCGGCTGTCTCGCCCGTTCCGCTAGTCCTGCTCGCCTCCCCCGCCTCGAACGGCTCGATCGACCTGGCGAGCGCGACGACGCGACCGAACTCGGCCAGCGGAATCGCCGACTCGGTCCCGCGGGAATCGGACTGTTCGGGACCGTAGCCGGCGGTCTCGACCGCCAGGGAGGCGTAGCCGAACCACCGGTAGGGGACGGACTCGGTGATCGTGAGCGTCTGGACTTTCTCGAGCGGGATAGTCCCACTGTAGCGCTGGACGAGGCCCCGTTCGTAGTAGAGTTCGTCGCCGACTCGCGTCAGCCGGAAGCCGTAGTAGCGCGTCAGCGTGAGGAGCGCGCTCAGAATCCAGGCCGCGAGCAAGAAGAGGAACCCCGCCCAGAGAATGGCCACCAGTCCCGTCCCGGGGAGGTCGCTCTCGAGGAGGTCGATGGGGACGAGCGTCGTCGGGTCGAACCCGCTAGCGAACGAGAGGATGAGTCCCCCGAGGAGGCTCGCGCCGGGGTCGATCGTGAAGACGCTGAGGATGGCGAGTTCCTTCGGTTTGATTCGAAAGAGGGTCCGTTCGGCGTCCGCATCTCGAGCGCCAGCGACCCCGTCACCGGGTTCTCGAGGCGCGCGGCCAGCGTCCGTCTCTGCGGTCGTCGGCTCTCCGCTGTCGGCGTCTCCGAGCTCCGCCTCGGCTTCGGCCTCGGCACCCGTTCGGAGACGACGAGTGAGCGCTCGAGCCTCCGCCTCGTCGACGTACCGGAGCGTGATTTCAGTCCGGCTCCCGCCAGCCGTCTCCACGTGGACCGCCGCGATGCCGAACAGACGGTGCAGCGCCGTCTGGCGAACGTCGACGTTCTGGACCCGGTGGAGGGGGACCTCGCGGTCGCGTCGCGAGACGACCCCCGAGACGACGTCGAACGTGTCGTCGGTGACGGCGTACCGAAACCGCTCGTAGTAGGCCAGTTCGTAGAGGACGCCGACGAGGATCCCACCCAGGACGAACACGCCGACGACGAAGAGGTTCGCTCCGACCTCGCCCGGAGACGTGACGAGGCCGACGACGAAGAAGAAAAAGCCGAGGTTGAGACTCCGCGAGAGTGAACGGACGATCACCGACGACGGGTGGAGGCGCTTCATACGGCGTCTTCACCGTTGGTTTCGATCGTGAGCTCGCGGAGCCGTTCCTGTAACGCCTCGGCCCGGTCGGGCGTGAGGCCGGGAATCGCCACGTCGGCGTTCCTGGATCCCGCCGTGTAGACCACGAGCGTCCCGAGTCCGAGGGCTCGCTCGAGCGGCGACCGCCTGGAGTCGACGTGCTGGACGCGAACGTAGGGAACCACGGTCTTGATTCGGGTGAAGACGCCGCGCTCGATGTACAGCGACTGGTCGCGGAGCGTGAAGCCGAACACGGCGTACCGGCGCCAGGCGACGGCGGTCCGGACGAGGGAGACGAGGATGACGAGGACGACGGTTCCGAGGAGAATCCGATCCGTGCCGATCGCCAGCACCTCGCGAGCCTGTAACGCCACCAGGAGGCCCCCCAGGACGGTGCCCAGGATCACGGTTCGAACGACGGCGGCGACGATCCAGACCCAGCGAATCCTCGGCTCGAGTCGTTCCATCGGGTCGGGATTCGACGGACAGCCCGATAAAGCGTCTGACAGCGGGCAGAAATTGAGAGTTGTGGCCGCAACGATTGGAGAGCCAGCCAGTCAGAAGGGCAGTGGAGTGGTCGATTCAGTCGATCAGTGGGTTGCCTTGCGAATCGCGTCGATTTCGTAGAGGTCCTCGTGGAGTCCCTCGCCGTCACAGTCCTCCGTCGGGCACGCGTAGTGCCAGCCGTCTCGAGTCGCGTCGCGTTCCCGGAATCGCTCCCCACAGACTTGACAGTATAGTTGCCCTTTCTCACATGAGTCCCGGTGAATCTCGAGGGCGAGCGACGTCTGGAACGACTGGTTGCAGTTGCGACAGGTGTGCATACTAGAAGTGACGCGAACCCAGGCCAAAAATTACGTGGGTTCGTTTATTTCACCGTATTCGCCGCCGATTGGGGTACTCTCGGTCGATTTTGGCAACGCGTTCGAGAAAAAATGAGCGTCACGATACGACGAACGTGACGTTGATCTATCAGTCTCGATTACAGGTCCCCTCGCTCTCGTGAGGGTAATTCGCGGTGGAAAAACCCCGCTCGAAGTGTGTCGAGAACCTGTTAGTTACTCGTCGCCGAGGATGCCACGTTCGGTCATCTTCCGCGGGTCGAGCACCTCGTCGGCCTCGTCCTCGGTGAGGTAGCCCTTCTCGAGGGCGACCTCCCGAACCGTCTTGTCCTCCTTGAGTGCCGTCTTCGCGACCTCGCTGGCCTTGTCGTAACCGATGTGGACATTGAGCGAGGTCGCCAGCGCCATCGACTGCTCGACCTGCGCCTCGCAGTACTCCCGGTTGGCCTCGAGTTTGCGGACGAAGCGGTCAGCGAACACCGTGCTCGCGTTCGAGAGGAGTTCGGCGGACTCGAGGAAGTTGTGCGCCAGGACGGGCTTGTAGAGGTTGAGGTCGATCTGACCCTCGGCGGCGCCGGCGGCGACGGCGGCGTCGTTGCCGACGACTTGCTTGTGGACCTGGTTGACCGCCTCGGCGACGACCGGGTTGATCTTGCCGGGCATGATGGACGACCCGGGCTGGTTCTCGGGCTGTTCGATCTCGCCGAGGCCGTTTCGCGGGCCGGACGCGAGCAATCGGAGGTCGTTCGCGATCTTGTTGAGCGACCCCGCGACGACGCGAAGCGCGCCGTGGGCCTCCGACATGGCGTCGTGGGCGGCCTGCGCCTCAAAGTGGTCGTCGGCCTCGCGGAACTGGACGCCGGTCTCTTTGGTTATGTACTCGGCGGCGCGCCCGGGGAACTCGGGATGGGTGTTCAGCCCCGTCCCGACCGCGGTCCCGCCGAGGGCGAGTTCCGCGAGGTGCTCGCGGGTCTTGTCGACGCGGGCGAGTCCCTTCGCGACCTGGGTTCGGTAGCCGCCGAACTCTTGGCCGAGGGTCACGGGTGTGGCGTCCTGAAGGTGCGTCCGTCCGGTCTTGACGACGTCGTCGAACTCCTCTTCTTTCGCCTCGAGCGCCTGGCGAAGCGTGTCGAGCGCGGGGATGACGTCCTTCTCGACGGCCTCGAGCGCGGCGACGTGCATCGCCGTCGGGATCACGTCGTTGCTCGACTGGCCGAAGTTGACGTGGTCGTTCGGGTGGACGACGCGGTCGCCGATTTCCGAACCCATAATCTCGGCAGCACGGTTGGCGATGACCTCGTTGGCGTTCATGTTCGACGAGGTCCCTGAACCTGTCTGGAACACGTCGACGGGGAACTGGTCGTCCAGTTCCCCGTCGATGACCTCGTCTGCCGCCTCGACGATGGCGTCGGCGACGTCGTCGTCGATCAACTCGAGATCGCGGTTGGCCTGGGCCGCGGCCTTTTTGACGACGCCGAGGGCGCGAACGAACCGGCGGCCGAACGTGATCCCCGAGATGGGGAAGTTCTCGACCGCGCGCTGAGTCTGTGCGCCCCAGTAGGCGTCGGCCGGGACCTGCATCTCGCCGAGACTGTCCTGCTCCGTGCGAAATTCGTCTCCCATACCCTAGCGGTTCGCGGGTGTCAGGTAAAATCCACCGAAAACCGCGGCCCCTCGTCCGTCGCCTCGCGGCGCTCGCGCAGGGCGGTCTGTAACCGTTTTCGACCCGTCGACGCGACGATACGGCCGTCCTCGAGGTCGACGTCGTAGATGGTCGGCGTCTTCCAGACGAACGTCTGAGAGCTGGCCGTGTCGACGACGACCGAGGTCAGCCCGAGTCGACGCTGGAAGATCGACCGGCGATTCGAGACGGTCTGGATCCGGTAGTAGGGAATTACGGTCGTTCGCCGTCGCCAGAAGCCCCGGCGAATCACGAGGTGATCGTCACCGACGGAGTAGCCGAGGTTGACGTATCGGATGTGGGCTGCTGGGGGTACCGCGAGGAAGACGGCCACCGAGAGATACCAGTACTCCGTCCCGAAGCCGGTCAGGCTCGAGATCCCGAACGCGACCCCCACGAGAACCGCCGCGACGAGCGCGTAGCGCACGAAGTAGCGCCGGCGGGCGACTGCCGGCGGCGACTCGAATCGCGGGGGTTCGGTGCCCGTGAGGTTCTCCGCGAACGTCTGGACGCGCTCGACCCTCGCCAGCGGGACGGCGGACGTGCTCCCGCCGCTCGAGTCCGGGCCGTAGCCGGCGGTTTCGACCCAGAGGCCGGCGTAGCCGAGCGCCCGCTGGAGCGGATTGTCGGTGATCGTCACCGACTGGACTTTCTCGGACGGGACCGAGCCGCTGTAGCGCTGGAGCAGGCCGCGTTCATAGACGAAGTCGTCGCCGGCCCGGCCGAGTCGGAAGTCGTAGTAGGTGGCGAAGGTGTAGGCGACGCTGACGGCGTAGGTGACGACGACGCCGTTGATCGCCGAGGCGAGCCCCAGGGCGACGTACCCCGAGGGCGTCGCGTCCGTGAACGAGGCCGGGCCGCCGAACGGTTGGGCCGTCGCGAGCAACAGCGCCTCGACCTGGCTGGTGAAGAAGAACGCGAGCGCGAGGACACTGGCGGCCGCCGCCGGGCGAACCGTCGTGAACGCGTAGAGCAACAACTCTCGGGCATCGAGTGCGAACAGTAGCGTCGGTTGGTCGTCCTCGAACGGTGCCTCTGTCCCGGTCTCCGTCCTCGTAGTCGCGGACTCGAGGCCCGAATCCGTGAGGGCCGAGGCCTGGCCGCTCCAGGGGTGATCGCGCTCGCTCTCACGCTCGTGCTGGTCGGTTTCGTCCGGTGCGGTCGTGGGGCGTGTCGCTGGAGCGGATGTATCGGTGTCGGCCTCGGCTTCGTCGGGTCGACGCGCGGTTCGTCGCCGAATCTCGCGCTGCAGGCGCTTCGCTTCGTCCTCGCCGACGAAGTCGAGTGCCGCTTCCGTCTCGCCGCCGCCGGCGGTTTCGATCGAGACGACCGCGAGACCCGCCACGCGGTGGAACACGCCCTGACGAACGTCGACGTTCTGGATGCGCCGGTAGGGGATCTCTCGAGCGCGCCGGGAGAAGACGCCGGAGGCGACGTCGACCGTGTCGTCGGTGAGCCCGTACTCGAACCGGTAGTAGTACGCGAGGCCGTAACCGGCGCCGACGAGCAGCCCGATGGGTGCGAGATACAGGGCCCAGGTGACGGAGACGGCGTCGAAGACGGCGCTCAGCACGCTCACGAGGAAGAACGGCATCGAGAGGCCGACGACGGCCGACCGGAGCGTGGTCGTGACCGCGCTCAACGGGTGGAGGCGATGGGTACTCGAGTCCGTCATACGGCGTCGTCGGCCTCGCTCTCGACGGCCAGTTCCCGGAGTGTGTCCTGGAGCCGGCGAGCGCGTTCAGGGGTGAGTCCCGGGACCCGCACGTCGGCGTTTCGCGAGCCGGCCGTGTAGACCACGACGCTCGAGAGGCCCAGTGCGCGCTCGACGGGGCCGAACTGCGTGTCGACGTGCTGGACGCGAACGAACGGGACGGCCGTCTCGACGAACGTCACGACGCCCCGCTCGAGGTAGAGGGCGTCCTCCTGAAGGTCGAAGTGCCAGCGCCCGTAGAGCACGACTGCGTAGACGATGCCGAGAACGAGTGCGAGAGCGACGACGGTGACCGTCACGGCGACCGGTATTTGGACCAGCCACTGGTCGATGGCGCTGACGGCGACGCCGAGGAGGACAGCCAGCAGCACCCACCGAGCGATCCACACCAGGCGAATGCGCGGATGCAACGATTCCATAGCCAAATCCTCTCAGGAGAGTCGGATAAACGTGCGGATTGGTGGCGCGTTCGGTCGTCGATACGTTGCGGTCGAGCGTTCTGGCGGCAGGTCGTTGCGGTCGAGCGTTTTGGCGGCAGGTCGTTGCGGTCGAGCGTCCGGTTCGGGTCGTCCGACCTCGAGTCATCGTCGAGCGCTCAACCAGCACCGACGTGCGCTCAGTCGTCGACGCGCTCGGCGTACTCCGCGGGCGTGTACGTCGACAACTCGAGGGCGTGGATGTCGGTCGTCATGTGGCCCTCGAGGGCGTCATAGACGCGCTGGTGTTGCTGAACGAGGGGCAGACCCTCGAACGCCGGCGAGACGACCGTCGCCGCCAGGTGATCGTCGTCGTGGTCGCCGCGGGCACGGCCGACGGTCACGTCGGCGTCCTCGAGTTCGGATTCGATGAGAGATTCGACGGCTTCGGGTTCCATGTCCGGTTCATCGTCCGAAGTGCCCAAAAGCGCCCCGGTCTCGTCGTCTCCGTCACCGTCTCCGTTGGCGCCGTCTCCGCCATCGTCCCCGTTACCGTCCTCTCCGTCACCATCCCCATTGACGCCGTCTTCGCCACCATCCTCGGCGCCGTCGTCGCCATCGGCCGGCGCGTTTATACTGGTCGCCTCCACACCGCCGAACATGTCACTCGCAGCCGAGACGCGACGGGCAGTCGACGCCCACCCGTTTCTCCACACCGCGCTCCGTGCAGACGTGGTCAACTATACCGCTGCCGCCCGCTTCCTCGCGGTGGACGATGAAACCGACGCGGTCGCGACGGCGCTCAGGCGTTACGGCGACGAACTCGAGGCGCTCGGTCCGAGCGACCGATCCGTCCGCGTCCGGATGCAAAGCGGCGTCGGGCCAGTCGACGATAACGGCGAAGCGCTCCTGGCGGTCGGTTCAACTGTCTTCGGCACTGGTGCCGACTCGAGTGCGTACACGGCTATCGTCGCGACAGGCGAAGTGGATGCTCGAGCGGTTTCGACGGCGCTCGCGTCGCTGAGCATCGCAGGTATCGAGGTGGTCGCCGCCGGATTTGAGGCCGAAACGCTGGTCGTCGCGGTCGAGCGTCTCGACGGGGCGAACGCCGTTCGTGCGGTCGAGGGTGCCCTGGAGACGGCGCTCAAGTAGCCGCTTTCACTCAGTACACCGGTGCGACTGAGAAGACGGCGTAGGCGCCGACGGTCGCGACGACCGGGATCACGTGCTGGAGTGTGAGCACGCGGGCGCTCTCGAACGGGTCGAACTCGAGTTCGGATTCGGACGAGTCGTCCTTCGACGCGATGGTTCCCCTGACCTCGGCAGGGTCGAGCCCGCCATCGCCGACGGGGCCGCGTTTTCGGCCGCCGGAATCGTCGTCAACGCGGAGCGTTCGACTCCATCCGAGTCCCGCGATGGAGACCGTCGCGACGATCACGAAACTGGCGGGAATACCCAGCAGCGAGAGTGTGATGATGATGGCCGCACTGACCGTCGACGCGACGAGCGCGGCAGGGAGCGGAAGTTTGACGATATCGTTGCCCAGCGTCTCGAGGGTTCGTCGAGCGATCGTCAGCGCACCGAGAGCAACGGCGATCGATCCCAGAACGATGCCGACTGGCATGTCGAGTACGTCACCGCCGATCAGCGGCGCGACGATGTTCGCGATGTTGGAGGTACCGGAACTGAACGCCATGAGACAGCCGACGACGACCACCACGCCCCCGGCCAGCAATTCGTCGCGCTGGCTCGAGGTGACAGTCATCGAGGGAATCGTACCCGAACGGTCCACGGCGAACAGCGGTTCGTTCGAACTCGACTCCGAGATCCAGTCGTCGAACCGTTGGTAGTAGAAGTACCCGATGGCAACCGAGACAGCGAACCCAGCAATCGGGGCGATGGTCCACCAGAAGACGATCTCGCGCATCGTCGCCCACTGCAGTTCGCCGCTGGCCATGCCGAGGCCGGCGATCGCTCCGACGGTGGTCATCGAGGTCGAGGCCGGAACTCCGGTCCGGTTGCCGGCGAACAGCACGATGCCGATGAGCCCGAGAATGACGATGCTCGACTCGAGCGTGAAGAGCGACGAATCGTTGAGTAGTTGCTGTCCGAGCGTGTCGACGACGCGACGGCCGATCGTCGCCGCACCGAGGCCGAAGAAGACGGCCATCAGCCCCCCGGCGACGACCTTCGGTACCAGCGACGCTCCGACGGCTGGACCGAACGCCGGCGCCGTCGTCGAGCCCCCGATGTTGAACCCGACGAAGACGGCGATGAGAATAGTAAAAATCAGCAGTAGCTCGGGCATTGTCTCAACGTTTCGAAATCCGCAGATAACGTTTCGCCCAAAATAGCTTGGGGTGGAGAGCACGGAACGCAATCCATCGGGCGGTCGAGTGAGTCCGTGTCGACGGTCGACACCCCATCCGACGCTTTAAGGTACGCCCGCGAGGACACTCGAGTAATGACCCTGCACGTGACGAATACGTTGACGGGCGAGACGGAGCCGTTCGAGCCACAGGATCCCCAAAACGTCCTCCTCTACTACTGTGGCCTGACGGTTTCGGACCCGCCCCACCTCGGGCACGCCCGCTCGTGGGTGCACGTCGACGTGATGCACCGCTGGCTCGAGCACGTCGGCTACGGCGTCCGTCACGTCGAGAACTTCACCGACGTCAACGAGAAGATCGTCGCCCGCGTCGGCCAGGACGACCTCGGCGACGACGAAGCCGCGGTCGCCGAAACCTACGTTCAGCGGACGATCGAGGACATGCGTTCGCTGAACCTCCTGCGCGCCGAGGTCTACCCCAGGGTATCGGAGCACATCCCCGAGATCATCGACCTCGTGGAGACACTCGTCGAGTCGGGCTACGCCTACGAGTCCAACGGCTCGGTCTACTTCGACGTGACGACCTTCGAGGACTACGGGGCGCTCTCGAACCAGGACATCGAATCGATCGAGGCCCAGGGCGAACCCGACGAACAGGCCGATAAGCGCCACCCGGCCGACTTCGCGCTCTGGAAGGCGGGACCGGTCTCGGAAGAGGCCGTCCACGAACACAGCAAGGGTGCGACCTGGGAGGAGACGCCGACCGGCCAGACCTGGGACTCGCCGTGGGGCGAGGGGCGGCCAGGATGGCACATCGAGTGCTCGGCGATGAGCATGACCCACCTCGGGGAGACCCTCGACATCCACGTCGGCGGCCGGGACCTCGTCTTCCCTCACCACGAGAACGAGATTGCCCAGAGCGAGGCCGCGACGGGCCACCAGTTCGCCCGCTACTGGCTCCACTGCGAACTGTTCCAGATGGGCGAGACGAAGATGTCCTCGAGTCTGGGCAACTTCGTGACCGTCGACGAGGCCGTCGAGCGGTGGGGACCCAACGTCCTTCGCACGTTCCTCACCGCGGGTGCGTACAACAGCCAGCAACTCTACAGCGACGACACCATCTCGGAGGCCGAAGAACGCTGGGAACGCCTCGAGCGTGCCTACGACGCCGCCGTCGATGTGCTCGATTCCCCCGCCACGAAGTCGAAACTCGTCGACGAGGACCTTCGCGAGTCCGTGGACGCTGCGCGGGAGGCGTTCACCGAGGCGATGAACGACGACTTCAACACCCGCGAGGCGCAGTCGGCGCTGCTCGAAATTGCGAGCGCGGCGAATCGCCATCACGAGGGCGCCGAAGGCGAACACGGATCGAGGGCGTACGACTACCAGGGCCTGAAACGAGCCGTCGAGACGCTCGAGGAACTCGGCGACGTACTCGGATTGACCTTCGGCGGCGCCAAGGCGACCGGCAACGTCGAACTCGCGGGCGAGGTCGTCGACCTGGTCCTCGAGATCCGCGAGCAGGAGCGAGACGCGGGTAACTACGAGCGCGCCGACGAGTTGCGCGACGAACTCGAGGCGATCGGCGTCGAGGTACAAGATACGGACGAGGGGCCGACGTTTCGGCTTCCGTGACGGCGGCTGTTCTCCTCCACCCCTCCTTGTTCGAACGTCGTCAGTGCTCGTGACGGACTCGAGGTCCGAGTTCGTCGCGAAAGCAGGAACGATTGCGGTGGGTATACTCCTGCGATAAAAACGAGAAAGCGAGGCGAGCTGGCGACAGCGAAGCGGGCGACCGCCGAGTACGACAATGCCGTGTTACGGTAGCCGTCCCGGGGACTACCGGTCTGATTCGGTGGACGTCTCCTCTTGCGCTTCCAGATTAGAGAAGTCCGAGAGATCGCTCGTACACCAGTGACAGAACTCGAGATCCGTATCGAGTTCCTTCCCACAGTACGGGCAGTGCGTGAGGCTCCCGTCGGGTGCGGGTGCTCGCCGGGCCACCTGATTGTGCGCCACCGCGAGCAGATACGCATCGACGACGCTGAGAATCGCGACGAACAGGAGCGGGGACAGTTCCGCCAGATCTGCGCCCTCGCCGGCCGCGAGGGCCTCGAGCGTGGCCGTCTCGACGAACAGGATACTGACGCCGAACAGGAGGACGATCCAGCCCAGCGCACGCCGCCAGCGCCGGAGGTAACAGTGACCGAAGCCGGTGACGAGGACCCCGAGTAACGCGGCGAGCCACGGGCGCTTCTTCGAGAACGACCGATCCATAGGTTAACTAACCGGTTAGATAGCTATAAGCCTTCACGTTCACGTTCACGTCCACGCCATCGAGACCGCCCCAGGCACAAAACGATGTGGTCGAGAGTTGCCGACTCACAACCCGAGCGCCGTCGCGACCGGCACGCCGGCCCAAAGCGCGCCGACGAGGTAGCCGCCGATCGCTCCCGAATTGAGCAGCGGCAGTCCGGCGTGCGGTCGGCCCCTGAGGACCATGGCCATCAGGACCAGCAACCCCGCGAGCGTGCCCAGCACGCCACCCAGCGCGGGCGCGTTGAGCGTGATCAGCGGAACGTCGAGCGAGCCAACCTCGAGGAAGGAGGCGGCGCTGGCGATCAGGATTGTCGGGATGACGGCGTCACCGAGACCGATGAAGAGGGCGTCGCGGACGCCTTCGGATGCGTCGTCCAGTTCTGGCTCTGTTTGCTCAGGCTCTGGCTGCTCTGACTCTGTCCGCTCTCGCTCGCGTTCGTCCTCGGCAGCCTCGGAATCGGTCGGCTCGGCGGTGGGGCCTTCGAAATCGTCCGCATCGGCTTCCGGGGAACCGCCGTTGGTCGTCGCCGTCGATTCCGCGTCTCGATTTTCGATTTCACCGGGCACGTCGCCGGCCTCGAGGAAGGAGTACGACAGCGAGGTCGGGACGACGAGGACGACGGGAATGTGCAGGTCCATCACGCCCTCGGCGAGGTCGAGCATGTGCTCCGTCCGGTAGACGCTAATCGCGTCGTAGACGGCGAGCACGACGAGCAAGACGAGAGCGGGCAAGAGGCCGAAGCTGATCCCGAAGAGGCCGGCCGCGCCCGCGCCCATGACGACGCCGGCGAGGTCGATGACGTACCACTCGGGATAGATCACGAGGGCGGCGCCGATGCCGAGCGAGACGAGGAGGGGGAAGACACCGAACGAGGCGATCGTGGCTACGGGCGGGAGAATCTCGGCGAAGACGAACCACGAGAGCATGACGCTGACGCCGACGATGAGTCCGCGGATGATCCACTGGAGATCGTACTTGAACGCCGCGAGCATGAACGCCGTCATCACGAGAATCGCCCCGACGTAGACCAGGCTGTTCGTCGGGTCGGAGGGGTCCTCGACGGCCTGCATCTCGGCGGCGGTGAAGGGTTCGACGAGCGCGAGCGCGCCGAACTGGACGCCGATAAAGAGGAGACAGGTGAATCCGACCGCACTGCCCAGACGAATCCGCTCGTTCATGGGTCGCGATTTGACCGGCCGTCGTATTGGTGTTGCGTTCTCGAGGCGGATGACCCTTCGCCCGGGTTCACCGACTTCGCGGTACTCGCCGGCGACGGACGCACCCTCGAGTGGCTGTGCCGGCGGGTGGTCGAGAGTGACCTCGAGGAGGAGAGCGCCACCGACCAGTGAACGACGTATCTGGATCGATCACCTCTCGTGTCACTTCGTCGAAACGAAGCGGAGCCCGGTTTCGTGAACGGTTATTTTCGACCCAGGGACGTGGTCCGTTGCTCCCGGCGCAATCGTCTCACGGGTACCGTTTCGGTGTCGAAATTGAGTTACCGAAACAGTAGCTAACTGGGTAGAGTCGAAGGGCCGGCGTATGCCAGACCACAGCCGACGGACGTTCCTCCGGCACACCGGGCTGACGATCACCGCCGGAAGCACCCTCGCCGCAGTGAGTGGGACGGCTGGCGCCACGTCGTCGACGGCCGCCGATCCGAGCGACTGGCCCTCCCTCGGGGGAAGGCCGGGAAACAACGCGCGGGTCGCCTCGGGGATCAGCGATCCCGGGTCCCTCGAGGTCGCCTGGTCGTGTGACTGCGGCGGCCATATCGCGGTCGTCGACGAGACGGTTTACCTCCGAGCGGACGACGGCTCCGTACACGCCTACGAAGCCGCGGACGGGTCACAGGTGTGGCAATCCGACGACCTCGGCGCCGATCGAACGCCGGCAGTTGCTGACGGAACCGTTTACGTCGGCGGCGAGGCACTCACCGCGGTCGACGCCGAGAACGGCGAGATTCGCTGGCGGCTCGACCTCGAGTACAGCGACGGGATTCGATCGCCGAAAGTCGCCGATGGGGTCGTGTTCGTCGTCGGTGACGGCGTCCTCTACGCGATCGACGCCTCGAGCGGCAAAGAGCTCTGGCAGTTCGATCCGGATGACGGAGGGCTACACGAATCACCGGTCCCGATCGACGACGGCGCTGTATTCGTCGCGGACGAGACGCGCCTGTACGCCCGCGAGGCCAGCGACGGCGCCGAACGCTGGACGTTCGACCTCGAGGCCAACGACGACGATGGACAGTTCAGCGCGGTCACGCCGGTCGTGGACTACGGCATCCTGGCCGCTGGCTACCACGGCGAGTCGGACGCTGGGATCTCCTACCACGACGTCGAATCCGGGGGCCGAATCGCTCGCGTGGCCGGTCGAGCGCACAATCACCCACCCGTGATCGGCTCGGAACTCGTCTACACCGTCGACGGGACGAACAACGACACCGCGACGGGCCACGACCTCGAGACGGGGGAGAAGGAGTGGGAACCGGACCCGTCCGGCGAAGGGACCAGTCCGTTCATCATCGACGAAGAGCACGTCTACGCCGGTCTCGAAAGTGATTCAGAATCGACAGGCGAGGACGAGGGGTCCTGGATGCGCTTTTTCGCGTTCGATGCCTGGGACGGCTCCGTCGAGTGGGAGAGAGACACCACGGCGGTACTGCGTCCCCTCGCACTCGTCGACGAAACGCTCTACGTCGGGAGCGTCGACGGCGAGGTGCTGGCCGCGTTGCGACCCAACGGTGAGGACGAAGACGACGAGGGCGACAATGGCGAAGACGGAGACGACGAGTCCGACGGGGGAAGCGAGATCGACGACGATACCGACGACGAAGAGAACGACTCCGATGGAAGTGGCGATACAGACGACGGTGGTTCCGAGAACGAATCGAGCGACATCAGCGAGGGCAACGAGAGCGACAGTACCGACAACTCGAGCGGTTCCGATGAGACGAACGAGACTAACGAGACCATCGGCTCCAACGACTCCAACGACTCTGGAAACGAATCCGCAACCGAAGACGGCGGATCGTCGGCCGACGAGACCCCCGGGTTCACCGGCATTGGCGCGCTCGCCGGCGGCGGACTCACCCTCGAGTGGCTGCGACGTCGCGTCGACGAAGACGAATCCGAGAAGTAACGACTCGAGGCTGACGACGGCCACCACGACGCGAATCCGCCACAAAGCACGAAACGCACGACGTTATCGTGCGTACAGCGTCGACCCGACGAGGCCGGGTAGATGAACGCTCGACTGCGGCGTAACCGCGAGATACGGTCGGTCGACCGGACCGAACACGTCGACGACTCGACCGACGGTTTCGAGGGAGTCGTTCAGGACCATCGTGCCGATGGCGTTTCGTCCGCTATCGCCGCCAGTACCGCCGTTACCGTCCCCGCCGTCGTCGCCGTCCCCATCGCCCACAAGCTCAGCCCGCAACACCGCGAGCCCCTGAGCCGTCCGGACGACCGTTCCAACCCGCCGCATCATTCTCGTAACGCGACGACGTACGCCGCGACTGCCTGGACGAGGTCGTTCTTTGTCGAGTCCTCGGTTCCGCGGACGACGACCCGTCCCCGGGGCACCCAGTGCTCTCGCGAGTAGGCCTTGTCGCGTTCGACGGTCGCGTCGTAGCCAATCTGCTGGACCGCCTTCGCGATTTCCTCGACCGTCGGCTCTTCGACTGCCAGCTCGAGGGGTACGCGTCGCCCCTCGGCCCGCGTGCGGGTGGAATCCAGGTACGCGGGCCAGATGACGTTCTCGACCATGAGCCAACTCGGCGGGCCGGTGAGTAAACGCTTTTCAAAACGAGACGGGGCGCGCAGATGGGGTGGAATCGGTTCTCGAGCCGGTATGCGACGTGGAATCGGGACTCGAGTGCCGTCTCGTCTTGAACAACGTTTCGTGAAGATCAACCCTCGGTCGCTTGCGATGCGGTCGGTTGGGGATCTGCTCGCCGTGGTAGGAGACCGGGAGTTCGGTGACCCTACCTGGTCTGAAGTCCCGGTGTGCGGGGCAATAAGGCGATCATACAGAGAGAAGGTATTATCGAATCACTGGCCTGGTATCTTTTCACATTTTCAACTCGTCTCTAACAATATCTGGTGACGGTATCGGTGCGCCCATGGGTAACACCATTAAACGACGAACGGTACTGGTGGCGACCGGTGTGGCCATGGGTTCGCTGAGCGGGTGTCTCGGATCGCTACAGGACAGCGGGCAGGAGGGGTGCGTGCCGCCGGGGCAGTACGACTGTCCCAACGGCGAGTTGCTAGCGGTCCACGAGTTCGACGGCTGTTCGGTCGAGCAGGTCGAAGGTGACTGTGCGATTACCGTGGAAGTGACCGAATCCGAAGGCGAAGGAGAGGGAGACGACTGCGATGCGTACAGCTTCGAATGGACCGTCGACGACGACTGCGTCGTGTACGCCGTACGCGTCTACGGCGGCAACGATTGTGAGGATTACGACTACGGCGACGGTGAGACCGAGGGGCTCATCGAGACGGATCTCGAAGCGGGCCAGAGCGGACAGCAAGCTGGGATGTCAAATATTCGGTTCTGTGGTGAACTCGAGGAGATCGACGGTGTCGACGGTGGCGACGATGGGGACGACGGAGACGGTGACGATAGCGATGATGGCGACGGCAGTGACGGAGATGGCGGAGATGGAGACGACGGAGATGGCGGAGATGGTGACAACGGCGACGGCGGTAATGGTGATGACGGCGGTGACGGAGAAGACGGCGGTAACGGCGATAACGGCGACGACGATGATGATAGTGGCAGCGGTGACGACGGCGAAGACAATGACGACGGCGACGATAGCGGCGACGACACTGACGACCAGGACGGAAAATCGAAAAAGGAAAAACGAAAGGAAGAGGCCAAAGAGCAATCGAAAACGCAACAGAAATGTGAGTGAACGCGAGGACTAATCGACACACCGGGGCGGACGAATCAGTCTCACGTCCGTTCTCGGCTTTTGTTCGATCCGACTGGCGTTCCCTCGAGTACCTCAAGTTCTGGCCACCGCCGACTCGAGCGTGACTGCAGACTCGTCGAACAGACGGCGAACAATGAAACACGTCGCCAAAAGAATACCGGGTAAATTCGTACCAGACCTGTCAGGTCCGGAGCGCTACAGTCGACGGAGTCCGAGCAGACCCGCGATAGCGGCGAGTGCGACGGGGACGCCGAAGCCGGGAATCGAATCCTCGTCGTCGGATTCGTTTGCGTCCTGGACCGTGCCCTCGTTTTCACCCTGGTCCTCGTCTTCCATCTCGCTCTCACTGTCGTTCGCGTTGCTTTTGTTCCCACTGTCGGCGTCTTCTTCGTCAGCGTTTTCATCGTCAGAGGCACTCGTCTGCAAGTCGGCCAGTGACTCCTCGTAGGACTCGTCGGCCGCCTCGAGGTCCGCTTCGACCTCGCCGTAGGCGTCGGCGTGAACGGTGGCGAAGATGTCCTCGATGGCGAAGACGACGTTCGGTGCGGGCTGGCTCATCGCGTTCGCGTCGACGCCGAAGTGCTGATCTTCCTGCATCGCCGTCGTCTCGCCGACCGCGTCGGAGACGGGCGGTTCGTCGTAGGCGTCGTCGCCGTAGAGGATCCACTCGGGGTCCTCGTCGATAATCGTCTCGTCGCTGATGATGCCCCAGCCCTCGATACCAGCATTCGCGGCCACGTTTTCGACGCCGGCAGTCGTCAGAATCTCGTGCTGGAACGTTCCGGTTCCGGTGGTGTAGACCTCGCCGTCCATCGCGTAGAGGGCCGATGGGCGCGGCTCGTCCGCGAGTGCGCCCTCGATGATCGAGAGGCGCTCGTCCATCCACTCGAGCGTGACGTCGCTGCTGTCGCAGGCGCCGGTGAGCTGCCCGGTGATTTCGACCGCCGAGCGCACGTCATCGACAGAACTCGAGGAATCGAACACGTAGACGTCGATGCCGGCGTCTCGAAGCTGATTCAACTTGTCCTCCTCGAACGTGACGACGTTCGCCGCGAGCACGACGTCAGGTTCGAGCGCGATGATCTCCTCGACGACCGGTGTCACGCCGTCGTCGGCGGTGATGTCGGTCTTGCCCTCGGTTTCGAGACCCTCGGTGTACGGACCCATCGGCATACCCTCGAGTCGGTCCTCGGCCCCGACGCTGTACACCAGTTGCGCGTCGCTCGGGTAGAGCGCGACGATCGATTCGGGCGGTTCCTCGAGCGTCAACTGTTCGCCTGTCGCGTCCTCGAGTTCGATCGGGTACTCGCACGTGGAGTCGGCCTGGGCCGGAGTCTGGACCCCGCTCGAAGCCGCTGGTGCAGCGCCCCCGGCAGCCAGCGCAGGACCGGCGCTCGCGGTGAGCGCGAGTATCGCGATCGTCACGATGAGTAGTCGTCGCATCGCCCGATGATCGACGGCTATCCAATAAATATTTACCTAAAGCAAGCGAGCTTGCCAACGTGAAGCGATCCGGGCTCTCGTGGTCGATCGGGCTGGCGATACTGCTCGTTCTCGTGATGATCGGGAGCGCCGCCCTCGGACCAGTCCGGATCGACCCGTTCGTCGTCACGAAAGCGATGCTCAACGTGCTCGTCGTCCCTGCGGGCCTCGAGTGGACCGCGACGGCGGTTCCGCTGCTCGAGCGGTCGATCCCCCGGCCTGGATTCACCTACGCCTCCGTCTTCGGGTTCGACGTTCCCGCAACCCACCAGACGATCGTCGGCGACGTCCGACTGCCGCGGATCGCGCTGGCGGCCACGGTCGGCTTCGGCCTGGCCGCCGCCGGGACGGTGATGCAGGGCTTCTTCAGGAACCCGCTGGCCGACCCTTCCATCATCGGCGTCTCGACCGGCGCGGCCGCCGGCGCCGTCGCCGCCATCGCGTACCCAGCGCTGGTTCCCCTGACGAGCCTGCACCTCTCCGCGTTCGTCGGGGCCATCGCCACCGCGATGCTCGTCTACGCCATCGCGACCGAGGGTGGACGCACCCCCGTTGCGACTCTCCTGCTCGCCGGCGTCGCCGTCCAGGCGTTCCTGGGCGCGCTCATCTCCTACATGCTCGTCCACAGCGGGGACAGCCTCCGGGCGGCCGTCGTCTGGATGATGGGTCACCTCGGCGGGAGCAACTGGGGCGACGTCGGCTTCGCCCTCCCCGTTGCCCTCGTCGGCGTCGGCGTCCTCGGCGCCTATACCCGCGAAATGAACGTCCTCCTGCTCGGCGAGGAGGACGCCCACCACCTCGGCGTCGACGTCGAGCGGACCAAACTCCTCTTGCTCGTGATCGCCTCCGTCGTCACCGCTGCGGGCGTCGCCGTCGCTGGCGTCATCGGCTTCGTCGGTCTCGTCGTCCCACACGTCCTGCGCTTGCTCGTCGGCCCCGACCACCGAATCTTGCTCCCGACGAGCGCGCTCGCCGGCGCGTCGTTTCTGGTCGTGACGGATACCCTCGCTCGAGCCGGCCCCGCGGAGGTTCCAGTCGGAATCGTCACGGCGGCCCTCGGTGCGCCATTCTTCCTCTTTCTGCTCGTTCGACGGGAGGTGCACTCGCTGTGACCGACGCTCCTGCTCGACCGCTCGTGGAAATCGAGGATCTCGAGGTCGCCTACGGAACTCTTGAGATCCTCGAGGCCGTTTCGCTCGAGGTCGACCGCGGCGAGTTCGTCGGCCTCGTCGGTCCGAACGGCGCCGGGAAGACCACCCTCCTGCGGGCGCTCAGCGGCGCGATCACGCCCGCGGGCGGCGACGTCCGGATCGATGGCGAGGACGTCGTGACGCTCGCCTCCCGCGAGGCGAGTCGACTCGTGGGCGTCGTCCCCCAGAACACCTCGCTGTCGTTCGCCTTCGACGTCCGAGCCGTCGTCGAGATGGGGCGATACCCCCATCGTTCGCGGTTCTCTCCGCCCGCAGAGGAGGATCGGCAGCAGGTCGACCGGGCGCTCGAGCGGACGCGAACGGCCCGGTTCGCGGATCGGCCGATCGACGCGGTCAGCGGTGGCGAGCGTCAGCGAGTGCTCATCGCGCGGGCGCTCGCCCAGGACACGCCGCTGCTGTTGCTGGACGAGCCGACGGCGAGCCTGGATGTGAACCATCAGGTCGAGACGCTCGAGCTGGCCCGCGAGCTGTCCGCGGACGGGCGGGCCGTCGTCGCGGCGATTCACGACCTCGACCTGGCGGCGCGCTACTGCGACCGACTGGTCGTCCTCGCGGGCGGTACGGTCCAGGCCGACGGTCCACCGGGCGAGGTGCTGACGGCCGACGTGCTCGAGTCGGCCTTCGACGCGAACGCGACGGTCACCCGACACCCGGTGACCGGGGCGGCGAGCGTGACGGCGTTTCCGCGCTCGGAGTCGGGGGATCGCGGTACTGTGGACGACCAGGAGATCGAATCGACGACTCCGACGAGGCTCGAGGGGCGGCGCGTTCACGTCGTGGGCACAGGAGAAACCGCCGCCGACGTGATAGCACGGTTCGAGCGAGCGGGCGCCGAGGTGACGTCCGGTCCCGCACCGGCCGGTGGAGTCGTCGACCAGCGTGCGGTCGACCGCGGCCTCGAGTGCGTGCGAACCGAACCGTTCGCGCCGGTCTCGGCCGCAGCTCGGAAACGCGTGGGCGAACTCGTCGGCCGCGCCGACGCGACGGTGCTCGCCGACTTCGAACTCGCACCTGGAACGCAACTCCTGATCGAGGCGCTCGAGGCGGCGCCGTCGCTAGTCGCCCTCGAAACCCGGCCGCTCGACGACCGAAACTTCGTCGGCGAGGCGGGGACGGACCGATACCGACGGGTCGAGGCAGGCGCACTCGAGGCGACCGAGGGCTCGGTGCTCGAGGTGACGGCGAGAGCCATCGCCGTCCGTGATGCTGACGTTCGCGAAACCGCCTTCGACGACCCCTCGAGCGACGACGACTGAACCCGCTCCCGGGACGGACTGGACGGTTTTTTACCCCTCCGCCACCGAGTGCTCGCCAATGACCGCGGATTACGACTACGAGGCGCTCGGTCTCGTCGCCGGACTCGAGATTCACCAGCAACTCGACACGGCGACGAAACTGTTCTGTGCGTGTCCGACTGATCTTCGCGAACCCGACGAGTCGGCCCGTCGGTTCACCCGCTACCTCCACCCGACGCGGAGCGAACTGGGCGAACTCGACGAGGCCGCCCTCGAGGAGAGCCGGGTCGAACGGGAGTTCACCTATCTGGCTTACGACAGCACCTGCCTCGTCGAAGAGGACGACGAACCACCCCACCGACTCGACGAGGAGGCTCTCGAGACGGCCCTCGAGGTCGCCCAGTTGATGGACATGATGCCGGTCGACCAGGCGAACGTGATGCGCAAGATCGTCGTCGACGGCTCGAACACCTCGGGCTTCCAGCGCTCGACGCTGGTCGCCACCGGCGGGGCCATCGAGACGAGCGCGGGCGACGTCGGCATCGAGGACATGATGCTCGAGGAAGAGAGCGCCCAGCGCATCGAGGAGACCGACGACGGCGTGACCTACAGCCTCGACCGCCTCGGCATCCCGCTGGTCGAAATCGGCACCGCGCCCGACGTTCGAACGCCCGAACAGGCCCAAGAAGCCGCCGAGCGCATCGGCATGCTGTTGCGATCGACCGGAAAGGTCAAGCGCGGCCTGGGAACCATCCGCCAGGACGTCAACGTCTCCATCGCCGACGGCGCTCGCGTCGAGATCAAGGGCGTCCAGAGCCTCGACGACATCGCCGACATCGTCCGTACCGAGGTCGGTCGCCAGGCCGAACTGGTTTCGATCCGCGACAAACTCGAGGCCTGCGAGGCGGCCGTCCACGAACCCCGGGACGTCTCCGGCGTCTTCGAGGGTACTGACAGCGGGGTCGTCGCGAGCGCGCTGAACGACGGCGGGTCGGTCTTCGGCGTCCGCCTCGAGGGCTTCGACGGCCTCGTCGGTCGCGAGATCGCGCCCGACCGCCGCCTCGGCACCGAGTTCTCCGACCACGCGAAGCGCCACGGTGCGGGCGGCATCTTCCACACCGACGAACTGCCGGCCTACGGCGTCACCGACGACGAGGTGATGGCGCTTCGCGAGGCAGTGGGAGCGACCGACGAGGACGCCGTCGCCATCGTCGCCGCCGCGACCGACGTCGCCGAATCCTCGATCGAGGCCGTTGCCGACCGCGCGCGGACGGCCCTCGAGGGCGTTCCGGAGGAGACCCGCGGTGCGAACCAGGACGGGTCGACACGTTACCTCCGCCCGCTCCCGGGTGCGGCCAGGATGTACCCCGAGACGGACGTGCCCCCGGTCGAACCCGATCCGAGCGAGGTTCCCGAACCGGAACTCCTGACCGACAAGGTCGAGCGCTACCAGGCCGAGTACGACCTCGATGCCGGCCTGGCCGAACAGGTCGCCTACGGCACCCACATGCCGCTGTTCGAGCGCGTCGTCGGAGACGGGATCGATCCCACCTTCGCCGCGACGACGCTCGAGTCGACGCTCACGGAACTACGCCGAGACGACGTGCCGGTCGAGAACCTCACCGAGGGCCACCTCGAGACCGTCTTCACGATGGCCGAGGACGGCGACCTGGCGCGAGAGGGCGTGCCTGATCTCCTTGCGGCGCTCGCGGACGAGCCCGACCAGGACCCGCGAACGGTCGCCGAGGAGGCCGGACTCGGATCCGCCGCCGAGGACGACGTGCGCGAGGCCGTCCTCGAGGTCGTCGAGCGAAACGCTGATCAGGTCGAGCGCGAGGGAATGCAGGCGTTCTCGGGGCTTATGGGCGAATGTATGGGCGCCTTGCGTGGAAAGGCCGACGGCGACCTCGTGAGCCAGGTGTTGCGCGAGGAGATTCAGGAGCGGGCCTGAGTTCGAGACCCGTTTTCACTCGAGATAGCCGTCGCGAGTCGGCCGTCACGAGTCGAAGTGGTGACTATTACTACACTTTTCGAAGCAGTTTGGTATAAAAACGATAGCGACTCCGCCGCGCCGTTCGAGCACCGCCCAGCCGTCACTCCTCGATCGGGTCGGTCCCGTAGACGGCGGTGACGAGCGCCGCCGACCCGCCGGTCTCGAGGTCGAACGAACGCGCCTCGCCGCCAAGTCCCGACTCGAGGCGCTCGACGTCGACGGCGGTTTCAGACTCGTAGGTGACTATCACGCGGGCATTCGACTCGGACTCCGCGAGTTGTAGTCCCTGAACGACGCCCGTCGCCCCCTCGAAGGGCGAGAAGTCGAAAGCGACGTCGTCCTCCTGGACCTGGTCGCCCGGTTCGAGGTCGGTGAGTGATTCGCCTGCGCCGGCGAGACACGACGTGATTCCGGTGTTCGCCCCCGCGCGAAGCAATGTCTCGAGCGTCGTGTCCGATTCGTGGGCCGGCGATTGCGACCCCACGTTCGTCTCGACGATGGCGGAGACGACCGCGAGCGACCGGGCCTGGTCGGCGCCGAACGCGTAGACGAACGCGTCGTCGGTGACGCCAACGACCTCGCTCGAGGCGTCGTCCGCGAAGACGACGAAGTCATCGGCACCGTCTTCCGCCTCGGCCTGCAGCTCGTAGCCCTCGGCCTCGAGCCCCGAGCGGGCCGTCTCGAGGTCGTACGCACCGTAGAGGGCGTACGCGCCGTCGACGTAGACGAGGGCGGCGTCGTCGGACTCGCCCTCCGCCTCGGCCTGTACCTGTGCGATTGGCGATGATCCCAGAGCGAACAGCCCGTAGATGCCGAGCGACACCACGGCGATCGGATTCTGGAGGAAGGGGTCGTCGGGCACCGTTCCCTCGCCCGGGTCGTCGTCGAGGGTCCCGACGATGGTCGCGAGGTCGACGGCGGTGAAGAAGTACTCTCGCGGCGTCGTTTCGTCGTCGGCCAGCGCGTCGGCCGACGGCAGCACTGACGCGTAACTGGGGAGTTCGCCACCCTCGAGCCAGGCGGGCGTCGTCTCCTCGTCGGTTTCGTCGATCTCGTCCTCGTCGGCCCCGTCGGTGCCATCGTCGGCGTTCGATTCTTCGCTATCCTCGTCATCGTTCGGCTCGAGCGACTGATCGGCCTCGTCGGCGAGGTCGGAACAGCCGGCCAGAAGCGTGCTGGCGGCGCCGAGCATCGCGAGAACGTGGCGGCGGTGTGCGTCCATTGCTCGGTGGTCGTGATCCGAGGACTATATCCCTGGTGGCCACTCCGGGAGTATTGATACCTCTTCGCGACGGTTCGTACTCCTCAGTTCTCCTCACGGTCCGGGCGCTCGGTCGCTCGGCGCAACACGCCGAGCAAGGTGGTGACCTCCTGGACCGTGGGATCTGCTCGACCGTGCAGTCGACGAAGCATCCGCATTGTCTTCGCTCGCTTCTCCTCGGGGTGGTTGATCTCCTCGAGGAGGGCCGCCCACTGGTCGTACAGCCGCTCGAGCGACGGCTCGTCGGCCCGGACGCGCTCGACGTCGGGAAGCTGGACATCTCCGGGATCGAGCGCGATCGTCCGGAGTTCGTAGAGCGTGATGGTCGCGGCCTGGCCGAGGTTGAGTACCGGGTACTCGGCGCTGGCTGGGATCGAGCAGACCTCGTCCAGGCGGGCGAGTTCCTCGTTCGTCAGGCCGACGCCCTCCCGACCGAAGACGACGACGGTGTCGGCTTCGACGCGCTCGAGGCGGTCGGCGAGCTCGGCGGGCGTCGTGAACGGAAAGCGCACGTGGTGCTGGTCGTCCTCGTTCGTGATCGCCGTGGTGCCGACGGTGTGGTAGTTCTCGACCAGGTGGTCGAACGAGACCTCCCGCGCGTTCGGAAGGACGTCCTCGCGTGCGTGACCGGCGAAGCCGTAGGCCTCCCCGTCGGGGTCGAGTTCGGGCGGGTCGACGAGCAGCAGCTCCGAGAAGCCGAAGTTCTTCATCGCTCGAGCGATGGTGCCGACGTTGCCGGGCGTCTGGGCGTCGACGACGGCGACAGCGGGCGGATTTCGAGGATGTTCGTCACCGGTTTCCGGCGAAGACGCTCGCGGGTCGTCGGTCATTTCCGGCCCGGATACTCGGCACCGAAATCCACGTCCGCGTTGGCGATGTCCTCGTCGCTCAGGCCGACCCGGTCGCTGATGTCGTCGCCCATCAGGTCGCCGTGCTCGTCGGGATCGGCCTTCGGCGGCTTCGGCAGGTCCGTCGGGTCCGTCTCGACGTACTCCATGCCCTCGTAGCCCTCGGGTGCGCGACCGCCCTCGAGGAACCACTCGTAGAACGCCTCCGCGAAGTCGTCGCTGCCGCGGTGGGCGTCGCCGCCCTCCTCGCGGAACCAGTAGACGAAGTCGGGTTCGTGTTCCTCACAGAGAATGACTTCCGAGAGGGGTTCGCCGTAGACGTACCGCGCCCGGTTGCACGCCTCGAGGTTGTCGTCGCCGTAGATCAACCAGCAGCCGTGACACGGTGCGTTGTAGATGACGTCGAGTCGGATCATCCGTTTGCGGGCGTCCTCGGGCATCTGCGCGAGCGGGAGAAAGTCGCCGTCTTCGTCGAGGATGTCTTCCTCGTCGAAACGCCAGCCGCGCATCCCGATACTCACTTTTCCCATGGTCGGGGTTTCGGCCGCGAAGACAAAAAGAGACTGTTCGCTTCCCGAGTGGTCAGGGGCTCAGCCCAGCAGGTACCGCATCACCGGGTACCGCTCGACGAGCGCTTCGCCGCGAATCTCCATCTGCTCGATGTAGCGGTCGAGCCCGAGGATTCGACCGGCGCCGAAGGCGGCGACCGCCAGGAAGACGACCGCGTAGATCAGCGTCGAGTCGAACAGCGCGAGCACGTCGCCTTCCCAGCCGCCGAGGTAGAAGGCGGTCATCTGGAGCGCGCCGCCGAGGGCCGCCAGTCGGACGAACGCCCCCGCGATGAGGGCGATCCCGATCAGGAGCTGGGTCGCCGGGATGACGACGTTGATGACGTCCATCAGCGCGGCGTTGGCCGCCATCGTGGCGTAGAGCCCGCTGACCGGGCTGGCCGCGTCGACGCCGTGGACGAGGTAGCCGCTCGCGTCGAAGGGCCACTCGCTGACCTTTCCGAGACCGGCGAACAGGATCATGCCGCCAATGACGAACCGAAGGGCGACGACGAACCACGCCGACAGGGCGTGGGGGTGACCTTCAAGGGTGATACCGCCGTAACGGCTTTCGAGCCGGTTGAACGTGTTAGTTGACATTGTCTGGTACCTCTTACAGGTATTCGTAGGCTGCCTATCCACCTAAGAAGGGGTCGTGGTTCCCGTTCGCTGGGAAACAGCTACACGAGTGGACGTTCGTTTCGCTCGAGGGGCGGTTTCGTGACCATCTCGACAGGAGACATTCCTGACGGGAGCCCCTGGATCCGACGACTGATCGGTTCGCCGGAATCACGGCCCCTTTGTAGCCGCCCGCTCGAGTACCCCCATGGACAGCGTCGACGCCGCGGGACTGGGCATCGGAGACGAGTACCCGCCCCGGATCATGGGCGTGCTCAACGTCAGCGAGGAGTCGCCGTACGATCCGAGCGTGTTCGACGACCCCGAAGAGGCGGCCCGGTACGTGGACGAGGAACTCGTCGGCGAGGGAGCGGACATCGTCGACGTCGGCCTCGAGTCGGCCAACAAGCGCTTCGATGTGCTTAGCGCAGCGGAGGAACTCAAGCGCCTCCACGTCGCCCTCGAGACGATCGATCGCGTCTCCGGAGACGCCGTGTTCTCGATCGAGACGCGCTACGCGGCGGTCGCCGACGAGGCCCTCGCAAGCGGCTTCGATATGGTAAACGACATCTGCGGGTTCGCCGACCCAGAGATGCCCGCGGTCTGTCGGGACCACGACGCCGCCGTCGTGAAGATGGCGAGTCCGCCGGACCTCGAGCGACCAGGTGCCGTCGAGGAGACCGACTGGAGCGTCCGGAAGTCACCCGAGTGGGCCGCGTCGGCCGACTACGTCGACCAGGTCTACGAGGCGCTGAAGCAGAACGGGCTGACCGAGAAGACCATCGTCGACCCCGCTTTCGGCGGCTGGAGCGAGGAGAAGACGCTCGCACACGACCGGGAGACCTTCCGCCGGTTGCGTGAGTTTCGCGCCCTCGGCCGACCAATGTTGGTCTCGATCAACCGGAAGAATTTCCTCGGCGACCTCGTCGGCCGCGATACGGAGGGTCGACTCCCCGCGAGCCTCGCGGCGACCGCGCTGGCCGTCGACCATGGGGCCCACGTCGTCCGAACCCACGACGTGGCGGAGACTGTCGACGCCGCGCATATCGGGAAGGCGTTCACCGACCGCGAGCAGGTACTGGAAGACGGTGTTCGAGTAGCCCGGCTCGAGGTCGAGTCGACGCGCGACCTCCGGGCGCACCTTCGCGAGGGCGGAGTCGATCCGTCGCTGGCCGGCGAACTGTACCAACAGGTTCTCGAAATCGACGGCCTCACGCCATCGAAACGCGAACGAGTCGGCGAATTAGCACACGATACGGGCGCAACCCCGGTCGAATTGTCTGACGGACGCATGCTGTTGTGCGCGTCGGACGATCAACTATCCGGGATTTTCGAGCGCCTCGAGGGCTCAGACGACGAAACCGAAGACGCCTGGAACGCCGTCAGACGGGTGCTCGAGTAAGAGAAAGCTTATGGCATCCGCTTCGAAAGAGGGAAGTGGAAGCCGGGTGGCCTCACGGGTAGGGGTACTTGCGAGGCAACGCTCGGCCCACAAACGGATTATTGCGGTCGGCTCTAACTTGGGACAGTGACGACTATGGACTATCACGAGTGGGAACCGGCGTACGACGCGATTCTCGCCGACTTCGGATTCGACCGGACGGCCGACGAACGCGCTCGAGACGCCCTCGCCGACCTCACCTCGTCCTTCGACCTCGAGCGACTCGCGTTCGTGCGCGGCGCCCGGGTCGTCCTCGCTGGAGCGGGACCGTCGCTCGAGACCGACGCGGCCCTCGAGACGGCTCGAGCGGCCGAGGTCGTGATCGCGGCCTCGACGGCAGTGGACGTACTCGAGGCCGCTGGAGTCGAGGTCGATTGCATGGTGACGGACCTGGATAAGAACCCGGAGACTGTCGAACACCTCACCCGCCGCGGAACCCCGGTAGCCGTCCACGCGCACGGCGACAACGTTCCCGCCCTTCAAACCGTGGTCCCCGAGTGCGACCAGAAGTTCGTCCTGCCGACAACGCAGGCCGAACCGGCTAGACCCGTCCGCAACTTCGGCGGCTTCACCGACGGCGACCGGGCGGCGTTTCTCGCGGACCACCTTGGAGCCAGTCGGCTGAGATTCGTCGGCTGGGATTTCGACGACCCCGCCGTCGACCCGACGAAATCGAAAAAGCTTTCGTGGGCCGAACGGCTGCTCTACTGGCTCGAGCACCGTCGCGGCGAGAACTTTTCGGTCCTCGACGGCCGCCGCGACGCGATTGACGTGCGAGCACTTCCAATCGAGTGACTCAGCACGAGGGCAACTACTTGTCGTCGAACACCCACCCAGCCGTAACCACATCCAATTACGCCCGATCGACGGTTATTTGCAACTGGAGCGTATCGTGGTATCCATGCCGATACAACGCCGTCGGTTCCTGGCCGTCGCCGGATCCGCCGCGGCCGCCGGCGTCGCTGGCTGTTTCGCGAGCGGCGATTCGGGAAATGACGGGGCCGAGATTGCCGGCGAAACCCTCACACTGGCGACGACGACCAGTACCGACGACACGGGGCTCCTGGCTGCGCTGAACGAACCGTTCGAGGAGCGCTTCGGCGTGACCGTCCACACCGTCGCCAAGGGAACCGGGGCGGCCCTCGAGACGGCGCGAAACGGCGACGCCGACGTGGTCATGGTTCACGCCCGCTCGCTCGAGGACGAGTTCCTCGAGGACGGGTACGGGGTGAACCGCCGGGACCTCATGTTCAACGACTTCGTAATCGTCGGCGAGAGCGACGATCCGGCGGGAATCGGCGGCGAGAGCGAGGTCGAGGGCGCGCTCTCGACCATCGCCGAGACCGAATCCACGTTCGTCTCTCGAGGCGACAACTCGGGCACCCACACGAAGGAACAGCAACTGTGGGCGGACGCGGGCATCGACCCCGCCGAGAGCGGCGAGTGGTACGTCGAGACGGGGTCGGGGATGGGCGAGGCACTCACCCGAACGAACGAGATGGGCGGGTACACCCTGGCCGACAGGGGGACCTACCTCTCGATGAAGTCCGAGATCGACCTCAAGATCCACGTCCAGGGCCCGGTCGGAGGCGGCCCGGAGTCCCTGATGAACCCCTACGGGATCGTCGCAGTGAACCCGGCCGTTCACGAGAACGTGGCCTACGACCTCGCGATGGCCTACATCGGCTTCCTGACGAGTCTCGAGGGCCAGGAGGTCATCGAGGGGTACACCGTCTCGGACGAACAGCTGTTCTTCCCCGAGGCGCTCGCCGAGGAACCGAACTTCGAACAGTACGTACCGACGGCCTGGCGGTCGTCGTCCGACGACTCACCCAGCGGCTCGTCTAACGAGTCGACCGACCAGGAGTGATCACTATTCGGAACGGCTACAATGGTTCCACGGAGATGACGCGGACGATGAGCGAACTGCCACTCGAGGTCCTGTCGATTCCGGCCGTCGCTTTCCCCTTCGAGTGGCCCTACGTCAGGAGCATTATCGAGGTCTCCCTGTACGTCAGCACCGCCGCCGTCTTAGTGAGCACGCTGCTCAGCCTGCCCATCGCGCTCGCGCTGGGATTTACTTCGTTTCGCGGGAAGGGACTGCTCACCTCGATTATCACCACCGGGATGGGATTTCCGAGCGTCGTCGTCGGCCTCGTCGTGCTCTTCGGGGTCTCGAACCAGGGGCCGCTCGGCTCGCTCGAGCTCGCCTTCACGCCGGAGGCGATGATCCTCTCTCAGATCGTCCTCGCGATGCCGGTCATCACCGGCGTCAGCCTCGCGGCCGTCTCGAGCGTCGACGACGGCGTTCGCGACGCGGCGTTCGCCATGGGCGGCACCCGGCTCGACGTGGCCATCGTGACGATCAGGGAGGCCCGCTACGGCATTGCGACGGCCGTCCTTGCCGGCTTCGGTCGGGCGATCAGCGAGGTCGGCGGGGTGCTCATCGTCGGCGGGAACATCGTCGTTTCCGGGGAGTCGTACACGCGGACGCTCACGACGGCGATCCAGCTCGAGGCCCGACAGGGACGCTACGAGACGGCGATGATCCTCGGGGGCGTGCTGGTCGCGCTCGTCTTGCTCGTGAACGCGCTGGTCCTTCGGCTGGGCGACGGCGGGGGTGGGCGGTACCGATGAGGGTGACAGACGGGGCGGGCTCGACGGAGGAGACAGACGAGACGGGCGAGACGGACGGATCGAACGCGACGAACGAGGCGAGCGAAACGAACGCAACGAACGCGCCGAGGGCAACCATCGAGGCCCGCGACGTCACCCACGGCTACGGCCGCGAGCGCGTCCTCGAGGACGTTACCCTCTCGGTCGCCCCCGGTGAGGTCGTCGCACTCATCGGCCCCTCGGGCGTCGGGAAGACGACGCTGTTGCGACTCCTCGCCCTTTTCGAGCGGCCCGACGACGGGACGGTTCGTCACGGCGGCGAGGACGTCTGGGCGAACGGTAACGGCGAACGTCTCGACCACCGTCGTCGCGTCGGCATGGTGTTCCAGGAACCGAACCTCTTCGGCGCGAGCGTCCGGCAGAACGTCGCCTACGGGTTGCGCGTTCGGCAGGGGTGGCCCGAACGGGTTCGGCACAGTTTCGCCTCGATTCTGGGGAGTGCGTCGACGTCTCCGGCCGTCGCACAGGCCCTCGAGGCCGTCGGCCTCGAGTCGTACGCCGATCGCGACGTCGATTCGCTCTCGGGTGGTGAGGCCCAGCGCGTGGCGTTCGCTCGAGCGCTCGCGTACGATCCGGACGTCCTCGTCCTCGACGAACCCACGTCGGAACTCGACCCGCGGAACACGGCGATCCTCGAGGACGCCGTCCGGACGGCCCGCGCGAACGGCATCGGGGTCGCGCTGGCGACCCACGACATGCACCAGGCCCGGCGCGTGGCCGACCGCGTCGGCCTCCTTCTGGACGACGGCATCGTCGAAATCGACGAGACGGACACCATCTTCGAGGACCCCAGCGACGACCGAACGCGACAGTTTATCCGGGGGGACCTGGTCTACTGATCCATGACGATCGAGCGCGGGTATCGAACGGAACTCACCGTCGGCGAGGTGACGGTCGGCCGCCGCGACGTCGAGATGCTCGAGGCGATCGACGCCCACGGCTCGATGCACGCGGCCGCCGACGCCTTGGGGCGATCCTACGCCCGACTCCAGCGCCGGATCGTCGAACTCGAGGACGAACTGGGTCCACTCACCGAGCGCCACCGGGGTGGCGCCGACGGCGGCGGGACCACCATCACCGAGACCGCGCAGGACCTCCGCCGGCGCTTCGAACGCCACCAGACGGCGCTCGAGGGCGTCGCGAGCGTCACGGAGTCGGTGTTGTCAGGAACGGTCGTCGACCGCGAGGGCGAACTCGCGACGGTCGAGACCGACATCGGGCTGGTCGTCGCCGTCGCTCCCCAGGAGGCGGAGATGGTCCAAGTGAGCGTCCGATCGGACGCGGTCGTCCTGTCCGATCCCGGGGAACGGTCGCAACCGGGTCAGACGAGTTTTCGCAACCGGTTCGAGGGCACCGTCGAGCGCGTGGAACAAGGAACCTCGGTGGCCCAGGTTCGCGTCGGCGTGGACGGAACGCAGGGGCGAATGGGGGCCGACGGAGCCGCACTAAAGGGGCCACGGACCGACGAAGCCGCACTCGAGGCGCTCGTCACCCGCGCGAGCGTCGACTCCCTCGGTCTCGAACCCGGTCGTCCCATCGTCGCGTCGTTCAAGGCGACCGCGGCGCGGGCGATTCCGCTCGAGGGCGTGGACGGCTCACCCGCTGATTCGCACTGACCCGACTCACTCGTTCGCTATTCCGTACCGGCCGCCCTCTTCGCACTCTACGACGCCGTCTCGCTCGAGTCGCTCCAGGTGAGCCGCGACCTCGCCGGCCCCGAACTTGGCGTGGATCCCCTCGAGTTCGCCGAACAGGTCCCGAGCGAGGTCCCACGGCGTCGCTTCCGTGCGCGACTCGAGGGCCGTTTTGACGCGCCGCGTTCGCTCGTCGTGGTGGCCTCGAAGCGCCTCGATCCGCTCGGGGTCGACGGTTTCGCCGTGTCCTGGGCGGAGCGTCACCGCACCCGATTCGACGCCTTCGCGGGCGAGGAGTCGATCCAGCGTCTCGAGGTAGGTACCGAGCGGGTCCGTGCCGCGCGTCCGCGTGTCGCTCCCGCCGACGTTGGGGGTGTACGTGGGCAACGCGGCGTCCCCGAGGACGAGCGTCTCGTCGGTCGCGAGCGAGACGTGCCCCGCCGTGTGGCCGGGCGTCTCAAGCACCTCGAGGCCGGCGACGGTCTGCCCGTCGACCAGCGACTCGACGGGCGTCGCGTCGGGAAGCGGTGAGGGTCGATCTCCCTCGACGACTGCGGTAACGACGTCTTCTGGGACGCCCCAGGCGACCATCGCTGCAGCGTCTCGCTCGAGTCGGGCCTCGCGCTCGGCGGCGTAGTCCGCGAGCAGTGGCGCGTCCCGCTCGCCCATCGCAACCGTCGCGTCGGCGGCTTCGGCGAGGCGCGGCGCCAGCCCGACGTGGTCGGCGTGCCAGTGGGTGCAGACGACGTACTCGAGGTCCGCGAGCGCCTCGAGTTCGGCCTCGAGGCCGTTCTGTAGATTCGACCACGCCGACTCAGTCGGCGGTCCAGGATCGACGAGAACCCGTTCGTCGACGAGGTAGGCGCTGTTGGTTCCTTCGGGCGTCCCGCCGCCGACTGGCACTCGAACTACGGTCATAGTCGTCGTTTCGGCGCCCGGTACCTGAGTCGAACGGTCCTGGCTCGGTCGGTTCGTGGCGCCCGCGACTGTCATGACGTCCGCAACCGTCGCGACGACTCGAGAACTGAGTCGTCGACAACAATTAAGCCCCTCAAACGGCCAGTGAGAGTCGTGGATCAACGCCTCATCGTCACGATGTGTTTACCGGCTACCTCGTCGGCGGCGCCCTATTCGCCATCGCCCAGTCGGCGGCCGGCGTGACGTACACGGAGAGCCAGGTCGAGTTCATCGTGCTCGTCGGCTACCTCGGCCCGCTCCTCGTGATGGGGTTCGTCTGGGTGAAGAACTACGGCTACGGCGCGCCGCTGCTGGTGGGAACGACCGCCACGACCTGCTGGTTCATCGTCTACTTCTTCTTCGTTCACGACAATCCCGCGAACGTCGGTGCCGTCACGGGTGACGGTTCGGTCGCGTACACCGTCTCCGTCGCCGCGCTCGTCGCGATGTCCCTCGTGACCGCCCTGACCGGGACGTGGCTCTGGTACTGCGAGAGCGACGGGTTTCGAGAGGCAGTCGACAACGCAATTCGCCCGACGGACGCTCGAGAGTGAGAACGAGGGTACGTGCGAGAGCGAGAGCGCGACTCAGCCCTGAAAACCAGTGAGCGACCAGGTATCGTCGTCGTCAGCTTGCCCCGAATCGAACTCGGGGGCGCTTATCAGCACGAACGCGCTCTCTTCGTCGCCGTTTCTGATCTGCCGTTCCGCCTCCGGTGCAATCCAGACCGCGTCCCCCTCCTCGACGGGGACCGACTCGTCGTCGACGCGAACCTCCGCGGCGCCTCGAACCAGGACGTACACCTCTTCGTGATCGTCGCCGGTGTGGTCGTGCGGTTTGCTGTTCCAGTTCGGCGGACACCGGGAGAACGTGACGCCGACCTGGCGACATCCCAGCGGCTCGCTCAGGAGGTGCATCGCGTCCGAGACCTGCTCGACCTCCTCGTAGTTCACCTTCCGGTAGCTCATGCTCATGGGTGAAGTTCGTGACGAGTTCTCTTAAACGCTCACCCGTGTTAGCTAGCGAAGGAGATCAGCGGATTCGTCCGTCGAAGTTCCCCGGAACCTCGAGCGCGACTCAGCGCCCGGGTGCGAGCACGTCGATCGTCGCTTCGATCTCCTCGGTCGTGGCCCCCCGCGGGAAGCCGATAGCGAGCGAATCGACGCCGTCGATCGCCTCGAACTTCTCGAGTTCGGCGCGGGCTCTATCGGGCGTCCCCGCCACGCCGAGGTCGTCGAGCAGGTCCTCGGGAATCAGCGAACACGCCCGCTCGTGGTCGCCGCTCGACCAGGCAGCCGCGATATCGTTCGCTTCCTCCTCGTACCCCTGCCGGGCGAGGGACTCCCGGTAGTACGTGCCCATCGCGCCGACGTAGAACGCCAGGTGCTGGCGGGCGAGGTCGCGGGCCCGTTCGCCGTCCTCGAGCGCGCAAGTGGTCAGCGAGAGCGTCACGCGAACGTCGTCGCGCTCGCGGTCACCGAGGTCGATGCCGCGCTCGAGGTCCTCCAGACGTTCGCGCATGCCCTCGGGCGTGAAGACGATGGCGTGCCAGCCGTCCGCGAACCGGCCAGCCAGTTCGACGGACTTCGGCCCCATGCCGGCGACGTCGACGGGAATCGACGTTTCGGGCGGATCACAGCGCAACCGAAAGCCGGCCAGCGAGAATATGTCGCCGTCGTAGTACAGCGTCTCGCCGCTGGTCACCGCCCGGACGATCTCGAGGTACTCGCGCGTGCGCCGGAGGGGGCGATCGAAGTCGGCGCCGTGCCAGCCCTCGATGACGGCCGGACCACTGGGACCGATGCCGAGGCGGAGGCGGCCATCGGAGACCTCCTGGAGGGTGGCGGCCGTCTGACCCAGGAGCGCCGGGGAGCGCGAGTAGACGTTGGCGATGCTCGGGCCAATTCCGATCTCGTCGGTCTCGGTGGCGATTCGCGTGAGGACGGTTACGACGTCGCGCCCCCACGTTTCCGGGACCCACGCGCGTTCGTATCCCCGCTCCTCGCCCCGTTTGGCGATGTCGACGAGCGACTGGATGGATGGCTGTGCGGCGACGGGCAGGTGAAGCGTTTTTCTGGTCATAGCAGGTATCAGATGTCAGGTATCGGGGTTCTCCATGATCGCTGGTTTGCCGCCGGCCTCGAGCGTCTGGCCGACGAGGTACGACGAGGCGGGGCTGGCGAGGAACTGGACGACGTCGGCGATTTCCTCGACGGTTCCCATCCGTCGGTCGATTTCGTCGCGGTCGACCTCGTCCGCGGCGATCCCCATCTGGGCCTCGACGCCCTTCGTCGCGACGAAACCGGGAGCGACAGCGTTCACGCGGACGCCCTCACTTGCCCACTCGAAGCCCAGCGACGACGTGAGGGCGTTGACGCCGGCTTTCGCCGCCGCGTAGTGGCTCATATACGGCGCGCCCTTGATCCCGGCGACGCTCGAGAGGTTGACGACGATGCCGCCGCCGTCCTTGAGGTGGTCGGCGGCCGCGTGGGTACACAGGTAGGTTCCAGTGAGATTGATGTCCAGGATCGTTCGCCAGCCGTTCTCGCTGATGCCGTCGAAGTTGGCCATGAAGCTGGCGCCCGCGTTGTTCACGAGGATATCTAGTCCGCCGAACGTCTCGACGGTCGCCTCCACGAGAGCCGCGACGGCCTCGCTATCGGTCACGTCGCACTCGACGGCGAGTGTGTTTCCAGGTCGATCGCTGTCCTCGATGGCGTCGGCGACGGGATCGACGTTCTCCTGCTCGCGCGAACAGATCACGACGTCGACGCCGTCGTCGGCGAATCGCTCGGCGATGGTCCGGCCGATGCCGCTCGAGGCGCCGGTCACGATGGCGACGTCGCCGTCGACGTGGAACTGTTCGACCGTCATCGCTGGTCACTCCGTCTCGTGGTACCCATGCTCGTGGCCGAATACACAGTCAACTCTCTTAACGTTGTATGTCCCGTGATCGATCGACGGGGGACGATTCTCGAGCCCGTGCTAAAAACAAGGGAGTGGGCACTCGAGGGCGGTGGCGCTAGCGGAACGTCGAAACGGATGGGCGCTCGGCCTTCTCGAACGTCTGGCGCCTAGAACAGCGCGTCGAGTTCACCGCTGGTGTCGAGCAGCGACTCCAGGTCGCCAGCCTGTTCAGCTCGAATCGCCGAGGTCGTCTCCTTGGTCTCGACGGCGACCGACTGAAGTTGCTCGATGCGGGGTACGTCCGTGACTCCGGAGAGGAGCACGATCGCCCCCACCTCGTCGGCGCCCGGTCGCGGATAATCGCCGCCGCGAATCTCCATGCTCCCGGTCTCCTCCTCGAGCCAGGTTCGTCCGCGCTCGATTCCCTTCCGGCTCAGTTCGTCCGGCGGGCCGGTCGCCACGACGAGCCCCTTGTCGGCGCTCGCGACCGAACAGGGGAGCGTCAGTCGGCCCAGCGTCGCCTTTCGGACGAGACTCGTGATTCGGTTCGTCGCCTCGTGTTCGGTGCCGAAGTGGGTGCTCGAGGACGTTCTGGAGACGCGCTCGAGGATACCGGACGTATTCGAATCGACCGACTGAGTCGCGTAGCCGATCGTGGCGATGCCGTTCTCGAGCGTGTTGATGATCTCGGAGGCGTCGACCACGCTCTCGGCGACGTGGTCGCCCGACGACACCTCGCCGGCGGCGAAGAGTCGACCGACTCGCTCGACGAGTTCCCGGTTGCTCCGTTCGAACCCGCTCTCCACCGACTCGCCGGTCTGGCGCCAGGCGTCGTTGTCGAAGACGACCAGCGAATCGACCTCGCGCGTGAAAGTCCGGAACGACCGGGCGGCGTTGAGCGTGTAGATGCCGCCCTCGTCCGTCCCGGGGAGGATGCCGAGGCCGTACACCGGCTCGTTGTAGATCCGTTTGAGGTGCGTCGCGAGCACGGGGGCGCCGCCCGATCCCGTCCCGCCACCCAGACCAGCCACGATCAGGAAGGCGTCGAGGTCGTGGACGGGGACGCGGTCGATCGCCGTCTGTATCTCGTCGACGTCGGCTGCGGCGACCTCGGCGCCCAACTCGTTGTCGGCGCCGACCCCGTGGCCCTTCACGCGAGACTGCCCGATCAGGACGCGATTCTCGGGAGTGACGTGCTCGAGTCCGCGCAGGTCGGCCGTCGCGGTGTTGACGGCGATCGCCGCCTCGACGACGTGGCCACCGATCGTTTCGTCGAACGCACAGAAGGCGTCGACGACCTTTCCGCCTGCCTGACCGAAACCGATGAGTGCGAGTTTCATGGCTCTGATTCCAACGGCTACCGCCCGGTATCCCCGCCTTACAGCGCTCGCCCCGTTCCCGGCGGGCGACCGCCGCGGGAGACCTGTCTGGAAGCCGTATAGTCAGGGCCGCCTATGCGTCCATTGTTATGCCGGCCGTACTGCGAACGCCGGGATTCGAGTGAGTGAGTAAGCAGTCGCTACGGCGCGTTTGGGAGCGATTACTCGAGCCGTACACTCGAACCAGAACTCGAGTCTCGACGCTCGAGTCTGACACTCATTTTCCGTCTCTCGCGTATCGAGCGACTGCAGGGTGCCCACTGGTGATCGTCGTGTTCGGTGAGTTCTCTCTGACGTGACCGAAGGGGTATCACCCTCGTTCGAGGACGGCAAACTGGCAAAAACACGCAATGTCGACTGAGTAGAAAGTCATATACTGCGCCGTAAGTAACCAGTGAGGTGATGGATAATCGGGTACGTCGGCGAGACGTCCTGGCCACGCTCGGGGCCGGTGCCAGCGCGTCCCTCGCCGGCTGTTCGGAGTACATCTGGTCGGGAACCAATGGCACCTCGCCCGACCCAATCTCGCTCGAGATCAAGACCGTTCCGACCGACGACGACGTCATCGCTCCGAAGATCGCGAACCAGTTGACCAACAACCTCCGTGCAGTCGGGATCGACACCGATCACGTCCCGCTCGAGGAAGCCGAACTCTACCGAGAGGTGCTAATCGAGCGAAACTACGACGTCTTCATCATTCGCCACCCCGGCTTCGACGAAATCGACTCGCTTCGATCGCTCCTCCACTCGGACTTCGTCGGCGAGCAGGGCTGGCAGAACCCGTTTCGATTCTCCGACCCGACGGCGGACGATTTCCTCGATTCACAGCGCGAAGCGGAGGGAGGCGACCGACGCGAAATTTTCGACTCCCTGTTTACCTACCTCACCCAGGATGATACGGCTCCGTACACCGTCGTCGCCCACCACGACCACCTCGGCGCCGTCAACACCGATCTCTCACTCTCTCGGATCCCGTTTACCCCACGGGAGTATCTCGAGGCCGTCACGAATCCACCCGACGACGAGATCGACCGACCACTCCGCGCCGGCCTGTTCGGCTATCAACGCACGTCACGCCTGAACCCGCTCGTCGTCGACCTGACCGACGTCCAGACGATTCTGGACCTGGTGTACGATCCACTCGTTCGAAAGTTCGAGGAGGAGTACGTCCACTGGCTCGCCGACGGCATCGAGTGGGAGGAATCCGGCGGCGCGCTCGAGGCGACGGTGACGCTCCACGACGGCCTCCACTGGCACGACGGCGAGCCAATCGACGCCGAGGACGTCCGGTTCACGGTCGATTTCCTCTCCGATACCTCGCTCGGAGAAGCCGAGAGCCCCGTCACGGCCCCACAGTTACGGGGTCGGCAGTCGCTGATCGACGAGGTTACCGTCGTCGGCGAGCGAACCGCCCGCGTTCGCTTCGACGACGTCTCCCGAGAAGTGGCCCGATGGGCGCTCACGCTCCCGCTCCTTCCCGAGCACATCTGGTACGAGCGGTCAGAACTCGTCGGCGATCAC
Organism: Natronosalvus rutilus; assembly: GCF_024204665.1. Taxonomy (NCBI): domain Archaea; kingdom Methanobacteriati; phylum Methanobacteriota; class Halobacteria; order Halobacteriales; family Natrialbaceae; genus Natronosalvus; species Natronosalvus rutilus. The sequence goes on from NZ_CP100355.1 coordinate 3,159,464, forward strand.
CAGACTGACGCCCTTGAGTGGGACAACTCCGAACCCATCGGTTCCGGCCTATTCGCGTTCGTCGAGTCCGAAGACGGGGAGTCGGTCACCCTCGAGTTGTTCGAGGACCACGTGCTGTACGAACCCGAATCCGCGGACGAAGACGAACCGGCGACGGACGACCCCGTAACGGAGCCCGAGTCAGACGGTGGCGGGGCCAACGAGACGGACGATGAACTCGAGGATGGGAACGGGGACGGGGATGCAGATGGGGACGATCAGTTCGACGACGAAGACACGTCCACAGAGACCGACGCCAGATTCGACGGCCTCGAGTTTCGCGTCCTCCCGAACGTCGGCGCCGCTCTCGACGCGCTGATCGACGGCAACCTCGACTTCATCGCCAATCAGATTCCGGCGGCCCAACTCGACGAAGTCGCGGACGAGGAAGCCATACGGACGACGACCCAGGACACCGGGGCGTTCTACATGATCGGGTACAACCTGACTCACTCCTCACTCGGCAATCCGCGGTTCAGAGGCGTGATATCGCAGTTGATCGACCGCGAAAACGCAGCCGAAGGAATTTTTCACGGGTATGCGAGGGCGCCAGAGACCCAGAGCGCCTTCGTCGGCATCCCCGACGACCGATGGGACACCGACCGGCGCGCCTCGGGATACGCATTTCCGGGTCAGGACGGGGAACTCGACGAAGAGCAGGCACGAGGGCTGTTCGAGGAGGCCGGATACAGTTACGTCAACGGCGAACTCGTCGAGTGATCGAACGCGTCAGTTTTGCACACTCGAGCCCTCGGTCACAGTGCATACCCGGGCTTTCGGTCGGTCACCGTACACTAATTCGCCCGCGAGCAGATTGTTTTAACCCCGTCGAGAACGTACCGGGAGCGTATGGCACTCGAAGGAGTCGTGCTGGACCTCGCGCTCGGCGTCGGCGTGATGCTCTGCTCTGCGACGCTGGTCCTGGTCGGGCCGGCACGATTCACCCGCGCACTCAGGGATGCCGGCTCGCGGTTTCGAAACGCATCCCTCACTCTCGGCACCTTCCTCGGTGTGTTGCTCCTCAGATGGGGGTCCTCCCAGAGCGTCCCGTGGACCTCCCAGGACGTCATGTCGTGGTTACAGTTTCGCGTCGTCGGCCGAAACATCACGCCGCTGATCGACCGATTCGAGCGGGAACTGTTCGCCGAGAACCCCGTCATCGTACTCCAGTCGCTCGAGAGCGACCTCCTGACGTCGTTTTTCGTCTTCAGTTACCTCTATGGCTACGCCTTCTTGCTCCTGTTCCCGTTCGTCGCGTACTTCTCGCTAGGGCGAATGGACCGGTTCAATTCGCTGGTGCTCGCGTTTACGGCGAATTACGCCATCGGCCTGCTCTGTTACGTGTTGTTCATCGCCTACGGGCCGCGAAACCTGCTCGCCCTCGAGGTCGTCCCGCTCCTCTACGAGTCCTATCCACAGGCCCGGTTCCTGACCAACGAGATCAACCAGAACACGAACGTCTTCCCCTCGCTTCACACGTCGCTATCGGTGAGCGTCTTCTTCCTCGCGCTGGCGACCCGCGACGAGTATCCGCTTTGGGTGCCCATCTCGGGCATCCTGGCGCTGAGCGTCGTGGTATCGACGATGTACCTCGGCATCCACTGGTTCTCGGATGTCGCCGCCGGGATCGTTCTCGCGGCCGTGAGCGTCTACATCGGGCTCAACTTCGACCTCGAGAAGTACCGACGGCCGCTCCTGGCAGCTGCGTCGCGCCAGGCCAGCCGAGTGAACGGGAGGTAGGGTATCTGGGAGTGGACACGGGATTGACCACTCGTCGACACCACGAATCCCCTCACTCGGCCCAGTAGGCTTCGCCCGGCCGGTCCGTGAAGACCGCCCGCTCGAGCAGTTCGATGGCCTTCTCGAGGCCCTCCGTCGAACTCGTGAGCGAGTCCTCGTGCTCGATGCTCAGTACGTCGTCGTAACCGACCATTCGCAGCGTCGAGACGATGTCCTTCCAGTGGGCCTCGCCGTGACCGTAGCCGACCGAGCGGAACAGCCACGACCGGTTGGACTCGTCGTCGTAGGCCGTCGTGTCCAGGACGCCCTTCACGCGCGACTCCTCCTCGTAGATTCGGGTGTCTTTGGCGTGGACGTGGTGGATCGCGTCGCGTTTCCCGAGATGACGGATCGCGTCCGTGATCGAGATTCCCTGCCAATAGAGGTGCGAGGGGTCGAAGTTCGCCCCGACGCGCTCGTTGGTCGCCTCGCGTAACTCGAGCAGGCCGCTGGGTTCGTAGACCAGCATGTTCGGGTGCATCTCGATCGCCAGGTCGACGCCGTGATCGTCCGCGTACGCGGCCAGGTCGCCCCAGTACTCGCGGGCGACCTCCCACTGGTACTCGTGGGCGTCGGCGTGTTCGCTCGGCCACGGCGCCGTGATCCAGTTGGGAACCTCGTCCTCCGGCCCGCCTGCTGGGAGGCCCGAGAAACAGGTGACGGTGCCGACGGCGAGCTGGTCGGCCAACCCGATCGCCTCCCGGAGTTCCGTATCCGCCTCGCTCGCACGTTCCTCGTCGGGGTGGAGCGGATTGTTGTGGGTCGCGAGCGCACTGATTCGCATCTCGTGGTCCTCGAGCAGTGCGTGGAGGTCCGCCTGCGCATCCTCGTCGTCGAGGTACTCGTCTCGAGGCAGGTGGGTGTCGCCCGGGTAGCCGCCGACGCCGGGTTCGATTGCGCCGACGCCCCGCTCGGCGAGGTAGGCGACGGCGTCCTCGAGCGATTCACCGTACAGCGGTGGGGTGTGTACGCCGATGTCCATACGTCTCGACCGACGACTGCTGGCGAAATAAAAGGGCGGGTGCACGCAGTCGTCCAGTTCTCGACGTCTCGACGTCGGGACGACCAGAGGCGATCAGGGGGACTCGAAGTCCATCACGCACCTGCCGATGTCGCTCGAGCGATAGATTGCATCGATCACCTGCTGCACCGCGAACGCCTGGTCGACGCTGTCCTTGAGCGACCGACCGCTGACGATGGCGTCGAAAAACGCGCGTTGTTCGTCGGCGTGGGTGTCGTTGTGAGCCGTCTCCACGGACGTATCCTCGAGGTGATGTGGCCCGGCTGCACTCGCGGAGTAAAACGAGAGGTCCCCCTCGAGGAAGTCGAACCGCGCGGCCGCCTCGGTTCCGCGGACGAAGAACTCGTGGGTCGGCGGGCGGTTCGTCGCCCAGGCGACCTCGAGCGAGATGGTCCGGTTGTCCGCACAGCGAATAAACGCGCTGGCGGAGTCGTCCACGTCGAACTCGTCCGGCCCGGCGTCGTCGCCCCACATGTCGAGGTAGGCGTACTCCTCCTGGGTACCGAACGCGGTTCGCGTCACGCCGTTTACCTCGACGACCTCGGGGTACTCGTGCAGGTAGAGCGCGAGGTCGATGGCGTGGACGCCGAGGTCGATCAACGCGCCGCCGCCCGCGACCGCCCGACGGGTGAACCAGGAGCCACGGCCTGGAACTCCTCGCCGCCGGACGTAGTTCGCCTCGATGTGGTTCACTCGCCCAAGGTCGCCGCGTTCGATCCGGTCGCGGACGATTCGAACGGTGTTCAGGAAGCGGTTGTTGAACCCGACCATGCAGACGGCATCGCTTGCCTTCGCGGCGTCGACGATTCGCCTGGCGCTCTCGAGGGAGTGGGCGAGCGGTTTCTCGACCAGCACGTGCACGTCCCGCTCGAGTGCGGCGACGGTGTACTCCTCGTGGAACTTGTTCGGCGTGGTGACAATCACGGCGTCGACCTCGTCGTAGAGGTCGGTGTGGTCGTCGTACGCGTCGACATCGTAGCGGCGCGCGAAGCTCTCTCGAGCCTCCGCGGAGATGTCCATGCCGCCGACGAGGGGGACGCCGAGGTCGAGCAGGCGCTCGGCATGGTACTGCCCGATGTTACCGAGGCCGACGAGGCCGGTTCGAAGCGTCGTTCGGTCGTGTTGTGGCGTCATGTGCGCTGAGTGCATCTCCCGGTCGAGTCCAGACTCGACTCAGTACAGCTGTCGTTCCCGTTCGTCCCGCTCGTCTCGTTCCGTCGCGTCGTCTTCGAGACGCCGTCGTCCTCGGAGGTATCGCCGGATTCCAGGGGCGATCTTGTATCGCACGTCGAGGCCGAACGAGACGATTCCGTAGATCCAGAAGAAAAACAGGACGAGCAGGCCGCCGTAGTAGATCGCGATGACGAGGTTGCTCATGAGTAGCTGTCGGATTCCGCTTCGGTCGGCGTCGTGTCGTCGCCTCGGGGCTGTTCGGCGAGCGTCTCGATGCCGTGGGCGAGCGCCTCGCCCGACCTGGTGTCGAAGAGGTGGATGCTCGAGCGATCCAGGACGACACTGGTCTCCTGGTCTTCCTCGATCGGCGTGTCGGGGTCGAGGCTCATGAGCAACTCGCCCATCGATGCCCCGGCGACGTCCTGGTCCATCGTTCGACTCGGACCGTCCGCGAGGCGCAGGTAGACGAACACCTCGTTGCCCATCGGCTCCAGGACGTCCGTGGTGACGGGGATCTCCCGTGTGGCGGTCGAGAGCGACTCGGTTCGATCGGCCAGGTGGACGTCCTCCGGCCTGACGCCGAGCGTCACGGGGTCGCCCACCGTGACGCCCTCGACCGCGGACGGGTCGAACGAGACGTCGAACCACTCGCTTCGGAATCCGTCCTCGGCGAGTTCGCCCTCGACGAAGTTCATCGACGGCGAGCCGATGAAGCCGGCGACGAACAGATTGGCAGGTTCGTTGTAACAGATCAGCGGCGGATCGATCTGCTGGAGTTCGCCCGCGTTGATGACGGCGATGCGATCGGACATCGTCATCGCCTCGGCCTGGTCGTGGGTGACGTAGATGATCGTCGTCTCGAGCTGTTTGTGCAGGCGCTGGAGTTCGGTCCGCATGTGTACCCTGAGCTTGGCGTCGAGGTTCGCCAGCGGCTCGTCCATCAGGAAGACGTCCGGTTCGCGGACGATTGCCCGCGCAATTGCCACACGCTGGCGTTGTCCGCCGGACATCTCGTCGGGCATCCGATCGAGCATGCCCTCGAGCTGGACGATGTCGGCGGCCTGGTCGACCCGGCGGTCGATCTCGTCCTTGTCGTACTTCCGGAGCCGGAGGCCGAACGAGATGTTCTCGTAGACGTCCATGTGCGGGAACAGCGCGATGTTCTGGAAGACCATCGACACCCCGCGATCCTTCGGCGGCAAGTTCGTGACGTCGACGTCGCCGATGTGAATCGTCCCTTCCGTGGGCTTCGTGAGGCCAGCGATGGTCTCCATCGTCGTCGACTTCCCACAGCCCGAGGGACCGACGAGGCAGACGAACTCCCCATCTTCGATCTCGAGGTTCATGTCGTCGACTGCGGTGACGTCTTCGTAGCGTTTCGTGACGTGTTCGAGTGTTACGCGTGCCATGATTTACTCCTTGAGTGCGCCGGCGGTCAGTCCGCTGACGATGCGTTCCTGGGCGACGACGACGAGGATCACGACGGGCAGGACCCCGATGATGCTCGCGGCCGCCATCAGGTTGAACTCCGTCGAGTACTGGGTCTGGTAGCTCAGGATGCCCCCGACCAGCGGCGACCAGTTCTGGGGCTCGTTCCCGATGGCCATGATCGAACTGAAGAAGTACTCGTTGTAGACGGCGATAAAGGTGAGCACGGCCGCCGTCGCCACGCCGGGCGCCGACAGCGGCATGATCACCCGGAACAGCGCTCCCAGCCGCGTCGTCCCCTCGACGCGCGCCGCATCCTCGAGGCCGTCGGGAATCTGGGCGTAGAACGTCGTCAGGATGAAGATCGCCAGCGGCAAGAACAGCGCGCTGAACGGCAGGACCATCGACGGCGGGCTGTTGACCAGCCGCGGCGACTGGAACAGTTCGACGCCAAGGAACGGAATCACGACGGCGTTGCCGGTGAACGCCTCGAACAGCGGCACCAGAAATGCCGCCGGCGGGAAGTACGAAATCGCCAGGATCCCGAGCATCAGCGCCCCCCGACCGGGGAACTCGAGGCGCCCGAAGACGTAGCCGGCGAGGCTCGCGATCATGATGACGATGACGGTCGTGATCAATGCCAGCACGAAGCTGTTGAAGACGTAGAGGTGGAACGGGATCACCTCGAAGACCTGGACGAACGACTCGACGCGGAACGCCTGCGGCGTCGGGAACGGGATCTCGAGGCCCAGGAACGAGAGCGTCCAGTCGCCTGCGATGATCTCCGTGTTGGGCGTCAGCGCGAGTACGAGCAGCCAGTAGAACGGGAACAGCGTCGTCGCCAGGAAGAAGATCGCGACGACGTAAAACAGCGCCCGGTAGAGGCGGTCCCGACTCCCCGAGTCGGTGAGCACCGACTGCGTCCAGCGCTCGAGCGGCCCCCCTCCGCCATCTTCGTCCTGTCTGCGCCGGGTTTCCGACACGGCGTCGGGGGTTCCGGACTCGGCTCGAGGCGGCGTTCCAGTTCCTGATTCGGACCCCATCTACAATCCCTCCTTGTACTGCTGGTAGACGACGATCAACACGACCGCGCCGATGATGCCCGCCGTGACGAACGCGATCGCCGAGGCGAGTCCGCGCTGGTTCGTGAACGTCGCGACGACCATGCACGTCAGCGAGGGCACGGCCGTACAGCCGGCAGTCGAGTCGATCAGCCCGTAGACGCGCATGGCGTCGATCGTTCGAAAGAGGATGGCGATTCCCAGCGTCGGCACGATGAGCGGGAACGTGATGAGCTTGAACTGCTGCCACCGCGTGGCGCCCGCCACCTTCGCGACGTCGTAAAGGCTCCGATCGATGCTTTGGAGCCCCGCGAGAATCAACAGTGCCATGAACGCCGACGTCTTCCAGATGTCCGCGACGGTGACGATGATCAGCCCACTCGAGGGATCGTTCAGCGTGTTCTCCTGGGCGACGATGCCGAGCGCGGCGACCAGGTCGGCGGCGAAGCCGGTGCTCGGGTGGAACATGAGGTAGAAGATCATCCCCTGGATGACGATGGGGATCGCCCACGGGATGATGATCGCCACGCGAACCCAGCTCCGGCCCCGGAAGTCCTGGTCCAGAACGAGCGCCTGGCCGAACCCGATGATCGTCTCGAAGAAGACGCTCACGAACGTGAAGATGAGCGTCACCATCAGGGCGCTCCGGAAAATCGCACTGCCGGTGAGAGCGGTCGGCAGGAACGTCGACGACCCAGGGAGCCACCGGTCCGCATCGCCGGTGAACAGACTCACGTAGTGATCGAGGCCGACGAACTCTCCCGATCCCGCGCCGATGAGGTCCGTGAACAGCGACATCTCGAAGGTTCGCAAGAGTGGGTACAGCGCGATGGCCCCCAGAAGGACGAAGACGGGCGTCAACAGGAGGTAGGCGAACCCGGTCTCGCCGAGGTTCTCCATCCACCTGGTGAGTGCGACGAGCGGCCCCGATCGTTTCGATTCGCGAGTCGGGCCGCTCGATCCTTGTTCGGTGCTCATAGGTTACGTCACCCCGACTCGATGTCCTCGAGCGCGGACTGGAGGTCAGCGGCGGCGGCCTCTGGATCCTTCGAGCCGGAGACCGCACTGTTGGCCTCCTCGGCGATCCGCGTCGACTCGGTACCCCAGACCTCCGTGACGGGGCGGGGCATCGTGTTCTCGCCGGCGAGGCGAAGCGTGTTCATGTACGCGCCCATCGGCTCGGCGCTCTCGGCCTCCTCGGACTCGAAGAGTTCGGGTTTGGGCGGGAGCCAGCCCCAGATGTCGAGGATGCCGAGGAGTAAGCCGTCCTCCATCGACACCCGCAATACCTCGCGGGCCTGCTCGAGGCGGTTCGAGTTCGGGTTGAGCACGATGTGCCAGCCCCCGAGGGCGGAGGTTGTGCCGCCGGTACCGGGCTGGTTCGCCTCGTCCTCGGTGACGGCGTAGGGAATCGGCATCGTGCCGACGTTGTCGACCCCGTGTTCCTCGGCGGCGGCGCGGATCGCGTACGGCCAGTTGCGGTGAAACGCCGCGTTGCCGTTCTCGAACTCGGGGAGGGACTCGTCCTCGGTCCAGGAGGTGATGTCGGAGGGGGCCACGCCGGATGCGTAGCCCTCGAGCGCGTCGCCGTACTCGGGATCGACGAAGGTCCGCATCATCCGGAGCGAGTCCACGAATTCCGGTTCGTCGACGGTGACCGGCCGTTCGCCGACCGGGCCGAACAGGTTTTCTCGGCCGCCGAAGTAGGCGCCGCCCCACGAACTCAACACCTCGTTGAACGTACAGCACGAGGTCCCCTCGTAGACGTCCCACTGCGTCGAGAGGCCGAACTCGGCGTCGGAGGCGCCGACGACTTCCTCCACGAGGTTCGACCACTCCTCCCAGGTTATCGGTTCAGTGGCCCAGGACTCGAAGTCGCCGTCCTCGTAGCCGGCCTCGCGGGCGTAGTCTTTCCGGTAGATCATCACGGGAAAGTCCGGAAAGAGCGGTACGCCGTAGAGGTCTCCGGATTCGGGATCGCGAGCCGTCGCGGTGAACCCCTCGAAGTACTCGTCGCTGACGCGCTGGACGTCCTCCTCCTCGAGTTCCTCGGTCAGGTTCGCGATGAGTCCCTGCTGGATGAAGACGTTGACCCAGCCGTTGTCCATCAGCATCAGGTCGGGTTCGGCCTCGCCGGTGTCGAGGGCCGTCTGGTAGTTGTCCCGGCGTTCGTCGCTGTTATCCGCCCCGGGGCGGAACTCGATCTCGATGTCCTCGCTCAGCCCGTTCTCGTGGTACAGGTTCTCAATCTCGTCACCCACTTCGTTCGCCGCGCTCGGGTCGAAGCCGAACGAGATGGCTCCCTCGGAGCCGTCGCCACCGCCGTTGCCGTAGATGCACCCGGCGAGTCCTACCGCACCGGAGGCACCCGCTGCGGCGACGAACGTCCGACGGGAGACCCGCGAGCGTGGCGCGTTTCGGGGCCGATTTCCAGACATAACGTGCACTCGTGTGCGGGGACCGGCCATTGTAATAGAGAGAATACACGTCCCAGCCCCGTCGCTTCCGGCGTGTAATCTCGAGTTACTCGTCGAGAAATCCAGACGCCGACTCGAGGACGGAATGGAACGGTTCCGACCCCGCGTTTCGCCAGGAGTGTTCGGCTCACGTCGTTCGTCGACGCCCGTCGCTGTCGACAGATTTCCGGACAAGATACCGTTGGACATCAGCGAGGAAGTGTAACGAGAGGTTCTCTGGGACTACGGAACCGTCGGTCGTCGATTGCTAGTTTTCGGTCGTCGGTTGCCAATTATCGGTCTCGATTATCGTTCATCGTTCGTCGACCCGTCGACTCGAGCGGTAATGCCGACTACCCAATCCAAATCCGGTTTCAAATCTCAATCCGGACCTGTCTCTGACGCTGAACACGAATTACGCCGGAATAATAAGGCTTAACAATTCCATGGTGCCGAATTATTACATGGCCGTCGTAAGCGTCTCGATGCCGGATGCGTTGCTCGAGCGAATCGATCAGTTCGCCGACGATCACGGGTACACGGGTCGGAGCGAAGTCGTCAGGGAAGCCTCCCGAAACCTCCTCGGCGAGTTCGAGGACACTCGACTCGAGGGTCGCGAACTCATGGGCATCGTCACCGTCATGTTCGACTACGAGACGACCAGCGTCGAGGAGCGGATGATGCGCCTTCGCCACGAACACGAGTCGCTCGTCGCCTCGAACTTCCACAGCCACGTCGGCGATCACTTCTGCATGGAACTGTTCGTCCTGGAGGGCTCGCTCGAGGACATCTCGACGTTCGTCGGCAAAATCCGGGCGACCAAGGACGTGCTCTCGGTCGATTACTCGGTCAATCCGGTCGACGGACTCGAGACGATCAGCGAGTGACCGTTCGTCGCTCGTAGCGCGACCTTCGATAGATTTTGGGCTCCGTCGAAACTCTCCTCGGTAGATGCTTCACGGGGTGGATTTCCGGTCACTGCGGATGTGAGCTGTGCATACCCGATACTGCCTTTCGCCTGAAATCAGTCATCTGAGTCGGGTGCTGACCGCTGGTCGTCCGTCGGCTCTGGCTGTAACTGGCGGACGAGATTCAAATGCATCAAGTGAAGGTGCATTCCAATGCCGTACAGGATGGTCCCCAGTCCAACGAACGTAAGCGGCATCAGTATCGACTCGATTGCCTGTGATGGACTGTCAAGATTTGCAGGAAGGACGACACCAACGGCCAACAGAAACGCAGTGAGGATGATTATCAATCCTATACGGACCGCGCGGGAGTATTTCCCAATCTGTTGAATGCGACTTTCAATCTCCTCTCGGGTGGGTGGTGCTGTCTCACGAGCCATAGCGTATGATTTCTAGCATCGTACAGGGTTATTCAGGCCGACAATGCGCTGGTGACGAAAACAAAGGGGTTTGTGGACGGGCAGGAATGGTTGCGAGTTCTACGTCGACATCATCTCCCGGCAGGATTCGGCACACTCGCGAAGCACGTCAGCACAGACCTGACAGTGTTCTTCATCGTGTTGTTCGCACTCCTCGGCACACTCTTCGCATGCACCAGCACAGGCCTCTGCGAGTTGCGTGCTGTAGTTCGAGTTCCGTGCCATGAAGCGTGCGTGCAGCGTCGTGAGATCGGCGACATCCCGGCAGAGACGGAGGCACTCGGCCATCCCTTCGCCTTCACCAGCACATTCATCAGCGCACCATTCACACGCTTGCGCGGCTTCGAGACAGGTATCGATGCACTCGCCCATCTGGTCGTTCTCACCTACGTGGTCGATTTGAGTTAACACCATCACTCACTGTTCCAGCATCTTACGGCCTAAAAGCGGGGCTGGAATAGGCAACCGTTCGCTGAACACGCTCTACTGATAATTGACAGTATCAAACAGGTACGCGTTGTGGACTGCAACAGAAGCTGATCCTGAATTTGACGACCGACTCGAGTCCTTCGACAGCTACAAGCCGTCCATCGCCCACGTTCGTCGTATGCCCGGCAAAGTCCACCCCGACGACCTCGTGGCACATGTCTTCGGCCGAACCGGCGACGCCGACGACGCCGTCCTGCAGGGTCCGGCGACGGGCGAGGACGCGGCGGCCATCGACTGGCCCGGCGGCCACCTCGTCGTAAGTTCCGACCCCATCTCGCTCGCTGCCAGCGAAGTCGGCACCCTCGGCGTTCACGTCGCCTGTAACGACGTCGCCGCCAGCGGGGCCGACCCCCGCTGGCTCACGACCGTCATCTTGCTCCCCCCGTCGGCGGCCGACGACGGGGACGACACCCTCGAGATCGTCACCCGCGACCTGGACGCGGCCGCTCGCTCGCTGGGGGCGACCATCGTCGGCGGCCACTCCGAGTACGTCGACGCCCTCGAGCGCCCGCTAGTCTCGCTGACGGCGATGGGCGCCGCCGAACGCGTCCTCGAAACCGGCGGCGCCAGACCTGGCGACCACGTACTCCTGACGAAGGCCGCCGCCATCGAGGGGACGGCCATCCTGGCGGCGGACTTCGGCGAGCAACTCGACGTCGACGAGGCGACGCGCTCGAGCGCCGAGGCGTTCCTGGCGGAGGTCAGCGTCGTCTCCGACGCCCGAGTCCTCCGGGAGTACGCGACCGCGATGCACGACCCGACCGAGGGCGGCGTGACGGCCGGCCTGCTCGAACTCGCGCAGGCCTCGGGCGTTCGACTCGAGGTCGACCGCGACGCGATTCCGGTCCGGCCGGAGACGGCGACCCTCTGTGGGGCCGCCGGCGTCGATCCGCTGCGAATCTTCGGTTCGGGAACCCTGCTCGCGACGGTCCCCGACGACGACCTCGAGGCGTGTCTCGACGCGCTTTCGGCGGCCGACCTTGAGGCGGCGGTCGTCGGTCGCGTTCGGGCTCTCGATGACGCCGAACGACCGTCGCTCGTCCTGGACGGGGAATCGATCACCGACCCGGTGATGGACGACCTGTATCCGCTCTGGGAGGGGAACGACTCCTGAGACCGTCGACGTGGGTTCACTCGAACAACGGGGCGGGGAACGTTCGCGGGAAACGTACTGGCCGATCCCGCACAGTGCGAACAGTTGACACCTGACGATACGCTTTTCTCTCTCCGCGGCTGAGGTGGCGCTGTTAGCAGATGCTCCGTGACCGAGTGATGCGCGTACAGGACCGAGTACGCCGTGCGCTCCGAGAGGCGTGGGAAGAGGACCACACGCCACACGAGGTCGGAGTGAGCTTCGCTATCGGCATCTTCGTTACAGCCCTGCCGACCGGCGGGCTCGGAATCGGCTCGTTTTTCCTGTTCGCGTACTGGTGGTCCTGGATTTCGAAGCCCGCGATCTTCTCCTCCGTGGCCGTGTTGAACCCCGCCATCAAACCTGCCGTCTACGCCGGGAGCATCTACGTCGGGGCCGTCCTCTTCGGCACCGACCCACTCATCGTAACCGAATGGAGTCATCTCGAGACGGCCCTGCTCGTGATCCAGTTGCTCCTCATCGGGAACCTCATCCTCGCGGTGGTGCTCGCCGGCGTCGGCTACGTCGCGGCGTACTATCTGACCCGGAGCTACGTCGAGCACGCCGACCAGCAGACGGTCTCCCCATCCAGCGACCTCCCCACTCCGTTTTGGCGGAAGTAGACGTTTTCGCCCGTTCTGCGCCTCGCCCCCGTCGTCAATGGATAGCCAACGCGTTCAGCTACGTTCACACCGATGCTCACAGCCACGCTCACGCCTAAATCCATACTTCGAGACGATCAATCGCATCCCGAGACTCGAGGTACAGCGCTGGTTGACAGTCTTAGGCACCAAAACGGTGGGGATAGAATTAACTCCCCCCGGACGGATTCCCAATCAGTTGTGGACCGTGCTGGACCAGCACGGTTCGCGTCCATCACGCATCTATGCCACGAAACGACCCTTCGAACCCGGACGACCCCGTGCTCGGGGAGCCGGACGACGACCTCGAGGTCACCCTCGGGATCGACCAGTTACAGCTTTTTCTCTCGGCCGACGACCCCGACGTTCGTACGTACGCGGCCAGCACGCTCGCCGACGAGGCGGCCGATCGACCGCGCGAGGTCTGTTCGGCGGTTCCGGCACTGATCGATCGACTCGAAGACGAACCGTCGGTTCGTTCCCACGCGACGGCGGCGCTCGCGGCAATCGCCCGGGACCACCCGTCAGAAGTCGAGGCCGCCGTTCCGGCGCTGACCGATCGACTCGAGGGATCGACCGTCGTCCGCGCCGACGCCGTCGACGCGCTCGCAGCGATCGGTGACGCAGAACCGATGACGTTGCTCGAGTCGGTCGACGCGCTCGCGGCGATCGTCTCCGGCGAGGACCAGGACGAGGACGAACACGAGGACACGTTCGTCTGCCGGCGAGCGACCGCTGCACTGGCGGCCGTCGCCGACGTCGACCCCGAGGCGGTCAGGCCCGTGGCAGCCTCGATCGCCGCGGCCGCCGACCACGAGGACGAGGCAGTTCGCGGACACGCCGTACGAGCCCTGCGGGCCGTCGCCGAATCGGACCCGACCGCGCTCGCCGAGACGACCGACGCCGCCTCGCCCCTGCTCGAGCGACTCGGCGACGACGGAGTGATCCGGGCCGACGCGATGGCCGCACTCCGCGCGCTCGCGGTCGAAGACGATCCCGCACCGATCACCGTCGAACCCGTCGCGGAACGGCTCGACGACGAGAGCCAGGGTATCCGCGAGGACGCCGCGATCACGCTGATGGCGGTCGCAACCGAGACGCCGGAGCGAGCGTCGACCGCACTCGATCCGCTCACGGCGGCGCTCGCTGATGCCCCTTCGATTCGCGAACCGACCATCCGCGCACTCCGGCACGTCGCCACTGCAGATCCTACGCTGGCGGGCCTCGAGTCGTCCGTTCCGGCCGTCACCGATCGCCTGGCCGACGTCAAGACGGCCGTCCGAACCGACGCGGCGGCGACCCTGCGCGCCGTCGCCGACGAACGGCCAGCCACCGTTCGGTCGTCGGTCGTCGCGCTCGCTGCCGTTCTCGAAGACGACGCGATCGAAACCCGCGAACACGCTGCCGCCGCAATCGAGGCCGTCGCCGAAGAACATCCCGACGCCGTTGCGCCCGTCGTGGCGGAGCTCGCGGCTCGCCTCGAGGACGAGGACGAAGAGGGGACGTCGGTGCGGGCAGACGTCGCTCGAGCCCTGGCCGCCGTCGCGGTGGCCGACCCCGATGCCGTTCGCGTCGTGATTCCCTCCCTCGCCGCGTGTCTGGACGAGCCGAACGAGTCGGTCAGACGACCGGCTGCCGACGCGCTCGGTGCCGTCGCAAGCGACGGCGACGTCGACCAGGCGGTCGTCGAACGGTCCCTCGCACGGCTCGAGGAGGAGCGAGGCGACGAGACCGACGCGTGGCGACAGGGCCATGCCGCCCGGTCGCTGGCGGAGGTCGCCGAGGAGCAGGTCGCGGGCGTCCACCCGGCCGTTCGATCCCTCTCGACCCGACTCGCAGCCGACGCCGTCACCGTTCGGCGAGCGGCCTCCCGCGACCTCGCCGGCGTCGCCACGGAACGGCCGCGAGACGTCCGTTCGGCCGTCGAACCGCTGGCGGCTCGCCTCGAGGACGACGACGCGAGCGTCCGCAACAACGCCGCGATCGCCCTCCGGAGACTGGGGGAGGCCTACCCCGAGGACGTCCGGTCGGCGCTGGGCGCGCTGTTCGGATCGGTGGACGACCCCGATCGGACCGTCCGGACGAACGTCGTCGCCGCGCTCACCACGATCGGTCCCGACGGCGATCACGTTCGCTCGCCAGCCCGATCACTGGCCGTCGCCGAAACGACCGCCGACGACGCGACGATTCGAACCGGCGCACTCGAGGCCCTCGGCGTGTTGCTCCCGGAGACCGGCGACGAGACGGCCGTCGTCGTCGACGCCGTCCTCGATCGACTGGCCGACGACTGTCGACCAGCCGAACGGAGTGCCGCGCTCGAGGCCCTCGAAACCCTCCTCACGAGACCCATCAAGACCGATCCGACGCCGGCCGAGGCGGTTCTCGACCAGTTCGACGACGGATCGACGGCGAGGACGACCACCCTGGCCCGTTCGCTGGCCGACCTCGCTCGCGTCGATACAGCCATCGTGGAACCGCTCGCCTCGAGCCTGCTCGAGCGACTGGCGAACGCCGGACGACTCGAACGCCAGGCCCACCTTCGAACCCTCTCGGCCGTCGCCGATGGGTCGGGTCGGTCCGTCGTGGCGCTCCTCCTCGATCGCCCAGGTGATCGACCGATGGAGGCAGTCGCGGCCGACATCGCAACGCTCGCCGTGGTCGAACCCGAGGCAGTGAGCCAGAGCGCAGACGCCGTCGCCGACCTCCTCGAGCACGAGACGCCGGCCGTTCGCGGCTACGCGACGCTCTCGCTCGCAACTGTCGCCGTCCTCCAGGACGACTCGACGCTCGAGACGGAAACCGACGCCGTCGAGGATCGACTGGTCGACGCCGCGTCGCTCGTAGCCGGTGGGGAGACGCCGACGCACACGGACGCGATCAACAATCAACTCTCTGGACTCGGCCGCCGCGTCGATGGCGACCCCTGGGCGGCCGGAATCGCAGTGCTGGCGCTGTCGGTGCTCGCCGAGTGCTCCGAGCGGTTGCGACCCACGGCGATCTCGAAAATCGCCGCCGGACTCGCCGTCGATTCACCCGTGGTTCGGGTTACGGCGGCCCGAACCCTCGCGGCGGTCGCCGAAGAGGACTCCAACGGGTTCGACTCCAGCGTCTCGGCACTCGTCGACGCGCTCGAGGACGAGGACGACAGCGTTCGAGCGTTCGCGACTCGCACGCTCTCCACACTGGCGCCTCGCGGGGACGTAGACCTCGCGGAGGCGGTCGACGTCCTCGTCGCTCGACTGGCCGATCCCGATAGCCGCGTCAGGGAACAGGCGTGTCACAGCCTCGGGTTCGTGGCCGTCGAGCCGTCGACCCTCGACCCGCTCGGAGCCGATCCGGTTCCGTCCGTCGCCGAGGCGGCCGTGCGGGCACAGAACCGGGCGACGAGTGCGCGCGAACCAATCGACGACCACGACGATTGGGGCGACTGGAGCGCCGCTCGAGCCGACGCCGCGCGGACCGGGGCCGTTCCCGACGGCAACCCGCTCTCGTCGGCAGTCGACGTCCAGTGGCGGTTCGACCCGGACGTGCGAACGGCCGCACCGACCGTCGTCGGCGACACCGTCTACGTCGGCACCGACAGCGGTCGCGTGCTGGCGCTCTCGCTCGAGACCGGCGACGAGCGCTGGGGGTATCAGACCGACGGCATCGTGACCGGGTCGCCCGCGGTCGTCGCCGACGAGGTCTACGCCGCGAGCGCGGACGGGACGGTGTACGCGCTCGACCGGGAGACCGGCGAACGAAGCTGGCAGTACCGGCTGGACGCGACCTGCCGGGTCGCTCCAGTCGTCGCCGACGGAACTGTCTACGCCGCCGACGACGACGGATCGGTGTACGCTCTCGAGGCCGAATCGGGACGCGTCGAGTGGACGCTCGCGACCGACGAGACCGCGGCCGTCGCGGAGGTCGCCGTCACCAGCGGTGGCGTCTTCGCCGGAACCACTGACGGCGTCGTTCGACGCATCGACGGTGAAACCGGTTCGCTCGAGTGGACGCGCGACCTCCAGATAGCGGTCGACGTCGATGGCAACGGTGACGGCGACGTCGACGCTGGCCCAGGCGACGAGAGAACCAACTATATAGCCGCCACGGGCGATCTCGTCGTCGCCACGGACGGTGACAGTCTCTACGCCCTCGAGGCGGCCGACGGCACGATTCGCTGGCGATTCGACACCGGCGGCGCCCTCGAGGCCCCGGCGGTCGCCCACGGCACAGTCTACGTCGCCAGCGGCGATCTGAGCGTGTACGCGGTCGACCTGGTCTCGGGCGCCGAGCGGTTCCGGTTCGACACCGGTGGCGCGACGCCGACCGCGCCGGCCGTGGTCGACGGCACTTGCTGTGTCGGTACCGACGAGGGGGTCATCTACGCGCTGGATGCGACCGACGGCGCGGCCCGGTGGCGATACGACACCGAAACCGGGGCGGCCCTCGAGGGGCTGACGGTCGCGAGCGGCCTGCTGTGTACCGCCGGCCCCGGCGGCATCGCCGCCCTCGGCGACGACCAGTCCTCGTGGGCCGATCGCATCGGGTTCTCCGGGCTGTTCACCCGGTTCGGCGCGAACCAGTAGTCGTTCTCGAGCCGTCTCGAGTCCCCGACCGAACAGCGGCCGTTTTCGCGAGGATCAGTATCCAGACGCCGAAGGCGACGGCGGCGACGAACTCTGGAACGGCGAACCAGTGTCCCGGGTCTGCCGCCGCGGATCGAACGAGGAGCCAGCCGAGCCAGCCGGCCAGGTGGGCGACGCCGAGCCAGATCGACGCGACCGCGATCCACCGATCGCCGGCCAGCACCTGTCCCGTCCCGGTGAGCAGTTGAGCGATCGGGGCGACGCCGAACACCATCAGCGCGGCGAGGCCGTGCAGGCTCGACTCGAGGTAGTACGCCGTGTGTCCGAGGAAGAAGATTCCCACACCGACCATGCCGAGGACGGCGACGCCGGTGAGCACGATGCCGATTCGCTCGAGCCGATTGCGAGCGCCCGTCCAGAGCAAGGCGACGAACGGTGTACCGAGGAGGCCGCCGAGGATCAGCCCGCCGTTGAAGAGCCAGAAAGTCCGCGCGGTGACTCGGCCCATGTCCGAGAGCGCGCGCGTTTGCCAGGTGAACGTCTCGGGCGCCGCGACGAACGTCGACAGGACGATTCCGGCCAGCGCGACGTTCGGAGCGGCGACGCCACAGCGGATCGCCAGCGTCCGGCGATCGGTCATCGCGCACCTCCGGCGAGGACGGCGTCGCGAGCCGTCGATCGTGCGTCCGACAGCGCGTCGCCAGGCGAAGGACGCGCCGGCCGTACTGCCGGTTGGGTCGTTTCGGTCACTTCGCTCGAGGACAGGCGTCGACTCGAATCGGCCGACGACGCCGTCGAGTCCCGCTCGTCGAACGCGACCTGGACGTCGCCGGTCGCCGAAACCTCCTCGAGGCTCACCGACTCGACGAACGCCTCGTCACCGGCGAACAGGACGAGCGTTTGGTCGTCGGCGTGCTCGAGGCTGAAGGCGTACGACTCGGTTCGCCAGCGCGTCGTCGTCGGCGTGCGATTCGATGTGTGGGTTCCGGACTCGGCCTCGAGGCTCGTCGCCCGGCGCTCAAGCGCCGTGGCCATCGCGTCCGTCGCGAGCGAGGCGTTCGATTCGTCCTCGAATCTGATCGCCCAGGCGTAACTGTCGACCTCGTCACCGCTACTATCGTCGCCAGCCATGGCCCCGTCATTCGAGATCCGTCGCACGCGATCGTACGACCAGCCAGCGGCAGCGTCTCTCGCCGCGTCCGTGTCGAGTTCCGTCGCGAGTACCTGCTCGAGGACGAACGACCCAACGACGTCCGTCCCGGTAGGGTCGCTCTCCCAGCCAGCGGATTCGGCGTCGACGCCGACCTCGATCTCGAACGGTTCGAGTTCGGCCTCGCCCATTGCGATGGCGGGCTCGCCGCGGCGAACCTCCTGCATCGTCACCGGCGGCGTCTCGTAGACGCTCCAGTGGGTCGCCGGCGAGTCGGCGGCCGCTGCGACGTACCGACCGCCGTGGTGGTACGGCCCCCAGGAAAGCCTGGTTCCCGGGCTGGCGTTCGGATACAGCGACTCGAGCAGGTCGTCCTCGGGCGTCACGGGCAGGTCGTAGGCCTCGGTGTACGCGCTCGAGACGTAGACGGCGCTTCCCTCGATCAGGCTCGTCACCGTCAGCCTGGCGTCGGTCGTTCCGCGGTGTTCGGCCGGGATCTCCGCCTGGACTCGTTGCGGGGCTCCTCGCTGGAACTGCGCGGTGTGGACCAGTTCGTGAACGAACACCTGTTCGATCTCCGCCGGCGAGGCGTCCGCCTCGGGCAGGAGGTACACCGCCTGCATCGCACTCGAGACGCCACCGACCCGGAGTTCCTCGGCCCCGTCGGTCGGATCGGGTGCCGGGATTCCCATCACGGCGTAGAAACTCGAGGGGTCCTGGACGGCTCGTGGCGGCCGCTCGATGGGCTCGTCCACGTATACCGTCGGCGGCCGGAGATCGATTGCAAGGAGCGACTGCACCCGGTCGAACGTCGCGTTCGCGTCGAGGGGCAGGTCTCCGTGGACCTCGAGGGTGCGTTCGCCGGTCGCGCGGTCGTCACCCGTCGAGCCGTCGACGCTACCCACGTCTGCCATCGGCGCCGCACAGCCGGCGAGCACCACCGACAGCAGTACGACGAGCGTCGCCATCCGCCGCCCTCCCGACTTCGTCATACCTGTCACTGTCGATGGACGTCGTATAAATACTCCGGCACCCCAACGGTTTTTCCGTCACCCGCACTCGATTTGGCCATGGCTGGCATCGTCTTCTTCGGCACCGAATCGCTCGAGCCAATCGTCGACTTTTACGTCGCGGAAATCGGCGCGGAACGGTGGCTCGAACAGCCCGACTGTACGATCCTTACCTACGACAACCTCCTGATCGGGTTCTGTGCCCGCGAGAACGCCGACATGGACGGCACGATCACGTTCGTCTTCGACACCGTGAACGAGGTCGACGCGATGTACGACCGCCTCACGGATCGAGCACTCGGCGAACCGGTCGAGAACGACCGCTATCGAATCTACCAGTTCTTCGCCGAGGATCCGGACGGGCGGACGCTCGAGTTTCAGACGTTTCGCCACGAGACCGACTCGATCTAAGCAGCGGTCAGTCTGCCGAACTCGAGGCCGTCTCGGAGGTCGATTCGACGGCGTCGACGCGCTGGTCGGCGGGGAACCACGCCAGGTCGTGGTCGGCGGTCACCCTGACGGCGACGCGCTCGTCCAGGTCGATCCGATCCGAGTGGTTGTGCATGCACTCGATGGTCTCGCCGTCGTCGAGTTCGACGCGGTAGAGGATCGTCGGGCCGAGGTAGCGCCGGTAGACGACCGTCCCGTCGGCCTCGGGGCCGCTCGCGGGGTAAGCCGTCACGTCGTCGGGTCGGAGGAGGAGGTCGACGTCAGTCCCGTCGTACTCGGTGACGAGGCCGTCGACGTCCGCTCGCAGGACGCGACCCAGGGCCGTCGAGACGTGATCGCCGCGGACGGTTCCCGACAGGAAACTCGCGTGCCCGAGAAAGCCCGCGACGAACCGCGATTTGGGGTGCTGGAAGACGCGTTCGGGTTCGTCGATCTGCTCGAGGTCGCCGTCGTTCATGACGGCCACCCGGTCGGACACCGAGAGCGCCTCCTCCTGGTCGTGGGTGACCGAGACGGCCGTTACGCCGGTTTCTTTGATGATGCGCCGAACCTCCTCACGCATCTCGACGCGGAGGTCGACGTCGAGGTTCGAGAACGGTTCGTCCAGCAGCAACATCTCGGGTTCGGGGGCGAGCGAGCGAGCGAGCGCGACCCGCTGTTGCTGGCCGCCGGAGAGTTCCTCGGGATAGTCGTCGCCGTGCTCGCTCAGGTTCACGAGGGCGAGCAGTTCGTCGGCGCGGGCCTCCCGCTCGTCCGCGGGCCAGTCGGTGAGCCCGAACGCGACGTTCTCCCTGGCCGTCAGGTGCGGAAAGAGCGCGAACTCCTGGAACACGATGCCGACGCCACGTTCTTCCGGCGGGACGAACGAGCCGTTCCCGGCTACGGACGTTCCGTCGAGACGAATCTGGCCGCCGTTGGGTCGCTCGAGGCCCGCGATGAGCCGGAGCGTCGTCGTCTTGCCACAGCCGGACGGGCCGAGGAGGGTCAGGATCTCGCCCTCGCGGACGGTGAGTGAGAGGTCGTCGATGACCGCCTCGGAGCCGTAGTGCTTCGCGACGCCCTCGAGTTCGAGGACGACGTCGCTGGTCGGCGGTGCGTCCGCGAGTCGGTCGTCGGCCGTCGACGTGAGCAGGGATTCGTGAGCCATTGGCAACCGCTGTCTTCGTTAGTTTAGGCTACCCTAAATCACTTATAGCTGCCGGTCCGTTCCCGGCAGGTCGGAACTGAGTCCCGGCGAGCGACTACAGTTCGACGCCGCTCGGGATCAGGCTCCGATGCCGGAGCAGGTCGCCGTCGTCGTCGTAGACGAGGAACGTGCGCTTGTCGTACTCGACGAACGGTTCGCCGTCGAGGGTGATCGTGACGTGGTAGCGCCCGCCGTCGTCGGTCGTGTCCTCGCCGTAGCCGCGAGCGGCCCGGATGAACTGCAAGACGTCCTGGGCGGGGACGTTGAGTTCGAGGACGAACTCGCCGGTCACGCGGTTCGTGACGCTGACGACGCCGTCGGTATCCTCGGCATCGACCGGACCCTGGAGTCGAAGCGCGGCGTCCGTCTGGCTAGCCTTGAGTGGCTCGCCATCGGGGTCAGTGAGACGATCTTGGAGAAGTGTCGCTGGACCGGTACAGTCGATTGTTACGGCGGGTTTCTTCGGATCACTGTCGGTCTCGATCCAGTCGACGTTGCTGGCAGTTAGCGTGAAGTGCTCGCGCTTCATTACGCAACGACGACTTCGCACTCACGGGGTATGAACGTAACGCCCATTGTGCGTTTTCTGCACATCCGGACAAAACAGTCCAGCGGGGAGACGGTGCTGACGTCCGTCGAATCCGTGCGTCGGATACTCGGCAGGTGGCCATCTGATTTAAGACGATACGGTCTCTCCCTAGAAGAGACTGCGAACAGAGACGATGGAACCATACAGCGACACCGATGCAGGGGCCGAACTCGACACCACCGCGGACACTACCGAGAACGCGAATGCCCCCGCGAGCGACACGTGGTCGGCAACCGACGCGAACGAAGAGAGCGGTGCCAACGATGCGACGGCCGCGGGCCTCGAGGACGCCGGAAATGTCGGAATCGCCGAGGATGCCGGGAGCGGCGGGAACGCCGGAACCGACGAAATCCCCTCGGACGTCGATGACGACGCGACACACCCTCCCGACTCGACGCTCGAGTTCACATTCGACCAGATTCGGCGCACGCTACGTCGAGTAGTCGACGTACTGCAGGGCTCTCACATCGACGTGACGGCCTACGATCCTGCGGCGCATGGCCCGCTCGTCACGTTCGACGACGCGGACGACCTCGAGGAAGTCGATCGCTACTGGGTGAACGCCCCCTTCTCGTTCGTCGTGATCCAGTACGACGAGGCGGCCAACCACCACCGCTACCGAACGGTCGAACCCATCCTCACCGACGAGGAACGACTCGTGCTCGAGACGCTGCTCGAGGACGTGCGCGATCCGCTCCTCTACCGACAGACGGACGACGAAGACGTGGAGGAACTGCTTCGATCCACCGTCCGCGAGTACCTCGAACGCTACGGCGCCGAGGTCGACATGGCGACGTTCTACCGGCTCTTCTACTACATCTTCAGGGACTTCCGGGGATACGGACGGCTCGACCCGATCATGCACGACCCCCACGTCGAGGACGTCTCCTGTGACGGGTACGACCTCCCCATCTTCGTCTACCACGGCCAGTACACGGACGTCGAGACCGACGTCAGCTTCGGCGAGGACGAACTCGATCGGTTCGTCGTCCGCCTCGCCCAGCACTCCGGGCGCCACATCTCCATCGGCGACCCGATGGTCGAGACGACCCTCGAGGACGGCTCCCGGGCGGAACTCGCCCTCGGAACGGAGGTCACGCCGCGCGGGTCGGCGTTCACTATCCGGAAGTACGCCGATGAACCGCTCACGCCGGTCGACCTCGTTCGGTACGGGACGTTCAGCGTCGAGCAGATGGCCTACCTCTGGCTGGCCATCGAGCACAACAAGAGCCTGCTCTTCGCCGGCGGGACCGCCTCGGGGAAGACGACGAGCATGAACGCCATCTCGATGTTCGTCCCGCCGCGCTCGAAGGTCCTCACCATCGAGGACACCCGCGAACTCCAGTTGCACCACGACAACTGGCTCTCCTCGGTCACTCGCGAGCGCATCCACGAGGGAAAGAACGTCACCATGTACGACCTCCTGCGGTCGGCCCTTCGCCACCGCCCCGAGTACATCGTCGTGGGGGAGGTTCGCGGCGAGGAGGCCATCACGCTCTTCCAGGCGATGAACACCGGCCACACGACCTACTCGACGATGCACGCCGACTCCGTGCAAACGGTCATCAACCGCCTCGAGAACGAGCCGATCAACGTGCCCCGGGCGATGGTCCAGAGCCTGGACATCCTCTCGGTGCAGACGCTCACCAGGCTCGGCGGCGAGCGCGTCCGGCGGAACAAGGTCTTCGCAGAGATCGAGGGCATCGACCAGCGAACCGGCGAACTGGACTACTCCACCGCCTACTCCTGGGACGGCGAGACGGACACGTTCACCGCCGAAACCAGCCACGTCGTGGCCGAGATTCAACACGAACGCGGGTGGACCCAGCGGGAACTCCTGACCGAACGACGCAACCGGGAACGATTCCTCGAGTACGCGCTCGAACACGAGATTTCGGACTACCGACGATTCACGGCGCTCGTCAACGAGTACTACGCCGACCAGGAACGCGTACTCGAGCGGATCGAGGACGCGAGCGAGAACAGCGAAACTGAGGGCAGGGAAACCGAGAGCGACGAAAACAAGAACGACACGGACGCGACACCACCGAACCGACCGGGCGACTCGCTCGAGACGAACTGACACGGAGAGATCGACCGCATCCACAACCATGACCCGCGCAAACTTCCTCCCGCTCGCGTTCGCGGTCGTTCTCTGTTCGCCGATCCTGCTTGCGGCCGTCAACCGGGGGGTCGACACCCTCCTCGCCCGGATGGCGGACCGGTTCTTCGGCCCCTACGTCGAGGAGTTCAGGTCCGAACACCCCGGAAGACAGGACGCGCTTCGAGCGGCACACATCCCGACCACCTACCGCGAGTACGGGGCGAAGTCCCTCCTCTACGCCGGCCTGCTCGCCGTCGTCGGCAGTATTCTCGGCATCTACGTCAGCTGGGGACTCCTGCTCGTCCTCTCGATCGAACCCGCGGTGATGCGCGAGCAGCTGCCGGGTGCGCTCTTCTTTCTCGCGAACGTCGCCGGCATCCCGGCGCTCTCGGCGCTCGAGTTATTCGGGCTCCTGCTCGTCTCCTGTCTGACCCTCGGGGTGCTCGCCGGCGTCGGCACCTACTGGTTCCGGTGGTGGTACCCG
Source organism: Natronosalvus rutilus (assembly GCF_024204665.1). Classification (NCBI taxonomy): domain Archaea; kingdom Methanobacteriati; phylum Methanobacteriota; class Halobacteria; order Halobacteriales; family Natrialbaceae; genus Natronosalvus; species Natronosalvus rutilus. The sequence continues at coordinate 3,183,611 of NZ_CP100355.1, forward strand.
GGCTACGTCGCCGACAACCGCGCACGACGGATCGAGTACACCCTGCCATCGACCGTCGCGTTCATTTACGCTCTCTCACAGAGCGGGATGGAGTTCCCCACGGTCGTCCGTATCGTCGCCGCTCACGACGACACCTATGGGGAGGCCGCGAGCGAGTTTCGCGTCGCCGTCCGGAACATGGACACCTTCGGGACGGACGTGATCACGGCGCTGCAGACGATGAACCGACGTTCCCCGAGCCCCCAGTTCCGCGAGTTCTCCGAGAACCTGATCAGTGTCCTCAAGAGCGGCCACAGCCTCTCGTCGTTCCTCGAGCGCCAGTATCATGACTACCAGGAGGAGTCGGAGTCCCAGCAAGAACGCATGCTCGACTTGCTCGGTACGCTCGCGGAGTCGTACGTCACCGTCCTCGTCGCCGGGCCGCTGTTTCTCATCACGATCCTGTTCGTCATCGGCATCTCCGTCGGCGACACCCTCGGCCCCATGCGGGGGTTGATCTACGTCATCCTGCCGTTTGGCAACCTGGCCTTCATCGTCTACTTGAGCATGGTTACCGACTCGGTCAACCCCGGCCGAACGATCAACGAGGGCGACGTCGACGACCCGGGACCGTACCAGCAGGCCCTCGCCCAAACCGACGGTGGATTCCGAAATGACACCCCGCCGAACGTCGAGCGAATTCACATCTACAAGCGTCTCCGAGCGGTTCGAGAGCGACTGGGATCCCCGCTCGAGACGCTACTCGAGCGGCCGGCACGCTCGCTCCTGGTGACGGGGCCGGTCGCGCTCGGGTTGATCGCCTGGCGACTCCCCGAGGCGACGACCGAGACCGGAATCGACGCGGCCGTCATCGACGATGTCCTGGTCGTCGCCGGCCTCCTCGTGGGCACCACGTTCGCCGTCCTGTATGCGATTCACCGGCGGCGGGTCGACGCCGTCGAAGCGGCCATCCCCGACTTCCTCGACCGCCTTGCGAGCGTCAACGAGGCCGGGGTGGCGCTCGTTTCGGCGATCGGTCGCCTTCGCGAGTCGGACCTCGGCGCGCTCGACGTCGAACTCGAGCGCATCTGGGCGGACGTCCAGTGGGGGGCCGACCTCGAGACGGCGCTGGTCCGGTTCGGTGCGCGAGTTCGGACGCGGGCGGCTTCCCGCGTCGTGACGCTCCTGACGGAGGCGATGAACGCCAGCGGGAACCTCGCCACCGTGTTGCGAATCGCCGCCCGGCAGGCCGCGGCCGACCGGCGGCTCAAGCGCGCCCGCCAGCAGGCGATGCTCGAGTACATGGTCGTCGTCTACATCTCGTTTCTCGTCTTCCTGTTCATCATCGCCGTCCTAGCAGGCTACATGCTCCCGACGCTCCAGGCGGCCGCCGTCGAGGGCGGCGGCGAGTCGCTCGAGGCGTCCCAGGTCGACGGGCTGTCGGGGCTCGGGAACGTCGATGCTTCGACGTACACGCTCCTGTTCTACCACGCGACGCTCATTCAGGGGGCGCTCTCGGGGCTGATCGCCGGGCAGTTGAGTACAGGAGACCTGAAAGCCGGGGTGAAACACGCCGTGGCGATGGTCGCGCTCTCGTTCGTGCTGTTCGTGGTCGTTATTTGAGGTAGCGTTCGTGGTCGTGATCTGAAGCCTGCGTCGCCGTCGGGAGTTAACGAGAGTTGGGTCAGGGACGTCGTTCCAGAGCTGCCGCTACCGCCTCCCGTTCGTCGGGGGCGTACTCGAGTCACCCTCTCTACGCTCTCCACGACGGCGTACTCGAGTCACTCTTCTTTAGTGTGACCGTCGGAATCGGAATCGTCGACGGTGATCTGCCGCGGCTCGACGGGTTCGTCGTTCCCGCCCTTGCTCCCGCCGACCGGAATCTTCGTCTGCAACTCGCTGGCGAACGACTGCACCCGGTCGAGCAGCGTCTCGACTTCCTGTTCGAACTCCTCGACGGATCGTTCGACGTAGTGGACGCGACGGGTCGGGATCCGCCGGACGATGTCGTGGCCCTCCTCGTCCTCGTTGGTCTTGATGATCCAGTGGTCCTGGAAGTACGCGACGTGTTCGTTCGGGATCGTCTTTCTGACGGTTCCCTCGTCCGGTTCCTCGTAGACGATCGTGGCCTCGCCGAGATCGCGCTGGATCTCGAGGTCGTCGTCGACAGCGTCGGTCATGGGCAAATGTGCGCCACGAGCGGGTGTAGGGATTGTGCTTGCAACGGAGCAGTTAGCTACCCGCTGGAGAAGTCGATGGAGTCCACGACTTCTGGCAGTGTCGACGCTGCACACCGACCGACGCGTTCGAACGTGCCCTATCATGGCAGGAACGAACGTTTTTGGTTCGACGCCACTGACCTCGAGCCAGATGGACAGACGGAGCGAGGTACGGGAGACGTACGACCGGATCGCTACCCACTTCGCGTCCACGCGCGAGTACGCCTGGCCGGAGGTGGAAGCGTTCGTCGACGAGGACGTCGGCGGTGCAGACAGCCCGAAATTCGGTCTCGACCTCGGCTGTGGCAACTGCCGGCACGCCGAGGTGCTCGCCGAGCGGATTCAGCGCGTCGTCGGTCTGGACGTCAGCCGCGGGTTACTCGAGACCGGTCGGGATCGCGCCCTCGAGCGTAACTTCTCGGTGGATCTCGTGCAGGGCGAGGCCGCGTCCCTTCCGCTCCGAAGCGACGTCGTGGATGCCGCCGTCTACGTCGCGACGATTCACCACCTGCCGACCAGGAGGGCGCGCGTGGCGAGCCTCGACGAACTCGCTCGCGTGCTCGCCCCCGGGGGCATAGCCCTCGTGAGCGCCTGGAGCACCGCCCACGACGCCTTCGACGAGACCGCGGGCTTCGACACGACCGTCGAGTGGACCCTTCCCGGCGGTGAGGCGGTCGACCGCTTCTATCACATCTACGACCCCGGCGAGTTCGAGGCCGATCTCGAGGCGAGTGCTCTCGAGATCGTTTCCCTCGAAATCTCGAGCGGGAACTGCTACGCGGTCGTTCGACCGTCACCGTGACGCCGAGTTATCGTGACGCCTAGTCGACACACTCCTCAGCGAACCAGCGAGCGACCGCCGACTCGGCACGGTGGAGCACGTCGCTGCAGGTCGACTTCGTGACGTCGAGGGTGGACGCCACCTCCGTGAGCGTTGCACCCCGTGGGACGTCGTAGTATCCCAGTTCCATCGCCGTCAGAAAGACCTCGAGTTGTCGGTCGGTCAGGAGCCGACGAGCGCGGCCCGACTCGAGTTCGTGAACGTACTCGAGGTTGTACTGAATTCCGTTCTTCTCGAGCGCCGTATTGAGCGCGGAGAGCCGATCCGAGCTCGTCGTCAGCTCCCAGCGGACCGTCCCGTCTTCGACCTCGAACGGCGTCCGAATCGGGACGCCCGCTCGCTGCATCGGCGTTAGCAGCGACGGATCCGTCGTTTCGACCTGTAGAATTACCATCTCGTCGTGTTTCCACAGAAGCTCGAGTTTCTCGACGTCCGCTCGGTCGTCGATCGCGGCGAGTATTGGAACCGGGTTCGAGGTTGTCAGCTCGACGATTCCAGTTGCGCTGTTCGATCCCAGCATTACCGAACTCACTCGAAACGTCACGTCGGGATTGGCCGTCGAAATCCCGTGGATCCAGATACCTTCCGGGAGGTGTACGGCGAGCTTCGCTCGTGGCATCGATACCGACGCTTGGACGCCGACGATGGTAACCGACCTTTCGAACATGTTCGATCGAGGGTGACGCGTCCGCGGGAACCGATACGGGCAAGCTACTCGAACGAACGCGTATGACCACTGGCTCGACCGAGCGCCGACGCGTGTTCGCCACTGGACATCGACGTGTTGACGGATCGCCGCTTACGATGACTCCGTTTCACGTCGCTGGTATCGGCTTCCTGCTCGTCGGTCTCGGACTGGCGCTTTATCAGGGACTCCAGCAGTTCGGACTGGTGCCGCGCGTGTCGTGGATCACCTGGACGCACATCCACTTCGTCACCGTCGGCGCGTTCACCCAACTGCTCTTCGGCACCCTCCCGCAGTTGATGGCCCAAAAACTCGAGCACCCAACTCCGTCGCCGCGAGTCAACGGAGCAATCTTTCTCGGACTGAACAGCGCCCTCGTCGTCGCCTGGTACGGTCGCGCCTTCGGTCACTCGCTGTGGTTCGACGTCGGGCTCGCGACGCTCTGGCTCCTCACGCTCTGGCTCCTCCTCACGCTGCTTCGAATGGTTCGTCGGAGCGACGGCGACCGGACGCGCGATGCGACCGTCGGATTCTACGTCCTTTCTCCGTTCGTCTACCTGATCGGCCTGTTCTTCGCGTTCGGCCTGTTCAGCCACGGTTGGGACGTTCCCGGCGGCTGGTACGGACTCCGGGAGGCGCACGTTCACGCCAACGCCTGGGGCTTTCTGGGACTCGCGGCGATCGGCACCCTGTACGACGTCTTTCCCCGACTCGTCGACGCGGACCTGTACAGCGAGCAGCTGAAGCGCTACTCCCTCCCGCTGTTCGCACTCGGTATCTTCCCCCTCGTCATCGGCCCGGTGCTCGGCATGGGAAAGACTGTAACCGGAACCGGACTCGTGCTGTACGCCGCCGGGTACCTCCTCTACGTCTACACGCTCACGAAGACGTACCGGGCCGGGACGTCGAACGGGACGGCCCTCTCGGTGCTCGTCGCACAGCTCTGGATCCTCGGCCCGGCCGGGTTCGCCCCGTTTATCCTGTTCGGCGTCCCGCTCGGAATTCCGGAACCGTGGATCGAAACGGGCGCGCTCCACTTTTTCTTCTTGGGGTGGGCGCTCCCGATCGCGCTCGCGGGCGTCCTGCTCTTCGTCGACGAGAGCGGACCGCTGGTTGGAACCGATGGAACCGATGGAGAACGTGGCGGTCGCCGTCTCGACAACGGCGTCTCCTCGGTGATGACCACCTGGACCGTGGTCCTCTGGAACGTCGCCGTCGTCGCCGTGGGCATCGGCTTCTTCTACCAGGATCAGTTCTGGGCGGCGCCCATCCAGGCCCCCGGGTACGCCATCTTGCTCGCGATCTGGGCGGCCTACCTGCTTCACGTCGTCGGACGTCGATAGGGGCTGCGAACTCGAATCACCGCGGTTCGAGCCCCCTCGAGGGAACGCTGAGCGGGGAACCTCACCCGAGTACGACCGGAACCGTTTATTTGAATCCGTTCGTCAACCCGCACATGGCCGATCTGAATCCCATCGCGAAGCGCATCCACAACGTCTCGCCCAGGCCGGTTCGACTCACCCTCGAGGACGGCACCGAGGCCGTGTTCGAGATGGACTGGGTCGAGTTCTTCCAGCAGGAGTTCAAAGCCGAAGGAAGCCGCGAGGACGAACCCGACGCCGAGTACCGGTTCGTCTCGAGCGCCGACAATGAGTCGGTACTCGTCGGTCGGCGGGCGTCGAGGGAAGAGGGGGACGAGGAGGGCTGGTCGATGGTCGGACGAGTGCTCGAGGCCGAGGCGGTCGACGAGTAACGTCAGTCACCGCCCGTCGATCTCCTCGATCGTCACTCCGGTGGTCCCTGCCACGCCGTCGCGTCGTCAGCCGGGTCATAGCCGATGACCTCGCGTGCGTGCTCGAGGTCGAACCAGCTCCGGTCGCTCGCACTGCGGCCGTAGAAGACGTCGAACTCGCCCCGTTCGTCGTCAGTCTCGGCTCGAGCGACCTCCGCCCCACGCTCGAGACAGCGAGCGACCTCCCGGGCGAGGTCCCGACGCGACTGCCACATACACTTCTGGCGGGCGACCTGCTCCTCGTAGGCACCGCTGTCTCGCTCGTACTCGCCCCGGTCGACGCCGCGCTCGGCGTCCCCGTAGGGGTGGTCGTACTCCGGGTCCCGAACCGAACAGATCCGAATCGCATAGCAGTTCACCCCGTGGGCGTCCGCCGCCAGCTGTCCCATCGCCTCACCGAAGACCTTGACGATGCCATAGCGGGAGTCGGGCCGCGGCGGGGCAGTGTGATCGATCTCGAGGTCGAAATCCAGGCCGTAAATCTCGGGAGCGTTCTGCACCTCGTACATGCCGACCGCGTGGTTCGACGAGGCGTAGACGACCGTGTCGACACCCTCACTGGTCGCCGCCTCGAGGACGTTGCCGATCGCCTGGCAACTCGCGGCGAATCCCTCGCTCCAGGCGAGCGAGCGCGAACCCGGACCACCGAGGAAGTCGGGCATCCCCAGGTGGACGACGGCGTCCTGGCCGACCATCGCCTCTCGGACGGTCGCGTAGTCGGTGACGTCCCCCATTGTCGTCTCGTACTCGGGGTGGGGTTCGATGTCGATCCAGGTGGGCTCGAGGGTTGCGTCGAGTTCGGACTCGAGGTGTTCACGGAGCGCGGTGCCGACTGTACCGTTCGCGCCGGTAACGAGGACGTTCATACGGGCTGTACGGGAGCCTCGTACAAAGCATTCAGTAGAGAGTCGCGACCTCTAACTCAAGTGGCTCTGGCCGTTGATCGTGAATCGCCGCTCGAGACTGTTCACCAGTAAAGCAGCTTCGTTGAGATCATTCGTAGATGGTACTATTTGCCTGCTGAATCGAGAGGATGGATGCAGCACGTCAACTTCGTTTGTTTCACGACGAAAGCGGTGAACCGTCCGCTCACTACACGTGCGGAGATACCCGTTATTCCGCACTATGGCTGAACGATGAGAATGTATTTGTATACTCCTCACATCATTATCACAGATGATTGACTCGTACGACGCCGTCGTTTATGACCTCGATGGGACTTTGGTTCAACTCACAGTAGATTGGAAGGAGACTGCCGAGCAGATTAAGCCGATAATTCGACAATACGGTGGGGATACGGATGCTGACGATGCATTGGACTTTTTGCCCATCGTAGATGAAATTGGTGCTACAAAAGAGATTGAGCCACACTTAGCTTCGGCAGAACGCGACGGCGCACGCCGGTCTGAGCGGCTTCCGGTCATGGATGAACTCGTTGAATCAACAGTTCCAGTCAGCATCTGCTCGCTCAATTGTGAAGCAGCGTGTCGTGATGCGTTGGATGCACACAGCATCTCTAAAGACGTTGGAGCGATTGTCGGTCGAGACTCGGTCACTGAACGAAAACCGCATCCCGAGCCACTACTTGCCGCCGTCAATAAACTGGGAGCGACTCCCGAGCGAACGCTCTTTGTCGGAGACTCAGACAGTGACGAAATAACTGCTCGCAGGGCAGGGACCGCGTTTCGGAGAGTCCCATAAAGGTATAGTTATTGCTCCCGACCCGTTGCTCAGTGATTTCCTGCTGTTAGACTTATCCTCTGTACTTATCGACCATTACCCTCGCAGATTAGCTTTCAGTTTGTGCCACATTCGCGCCCTGGGTCTTGTTTAGACGCGCGAAATCAGTGGTTTCAGAGCCTCACGGCTTGCTCAATGTTTCTGACGGCAGCCTTTAGGACGAGCTCTCTGAACTGGCCAAACCACGTTCTCGCCCGCACCGTCTCGCCGAACCGATGCTTCAGCGCAAAGAAGATCGCTTCGACGATCGAGCGGCGGTGATAGACGTTCTCGTCGTGGCGAGCGTTGTGCGCTTTGTCAAGTCCATAGAACTCACGATGTTTGATCACCGGGCGGATGCCAGCCTCCCTGAGTTCGTGCCGGAGAGCGTCCCAGTCGTAGCTTTTGTCGGCGGTGATCGTGGTCAGTCGTGCCAGATTTCTCCTGAGCACTTGCCGTCCAACCTGTGTGTCGTGTGGCTGTTTCATCGAACAGTGAATGTCGAGGATAGCACTGGTGTCACAATCGACGAGCGCCGTCGTTTTGATGTCGTCAAAATTGTAGCCCACGCGGAGGACGTAGTGACGGCTGGCTTGATGGCGTTTGAACCCGGTCGCGTCGATCGCTTGAACATCGCCGAGGTCGTGCAGTGAGACAGACAGCCGCAGTAACACCCGCCAGATCCGCATTTTGAGATCCTGTTTCCGCGTACAGACGGTCGTGAAATCCGGTAGCTGATCCACCGAAAGTCCGAGTTTCGCGGTGATTCCGGGCATCTCGTGCAGCATGTCGAGCAACCGGCGGTAGGGCTGGTTCAGGTACTCTCGGAGGCAGTGGATCGAGACGATTACCCAGTCAGCGTAGCCGCCATCACCCTTCTCAATCGCTGGCGCTGGCTCGTCGATGACAGCGTTCTGGGACAAATCGACGCAGCAGTCGGTGAAACGGGCAAGTTGAGACGGCATACTCGCTACTTCCTCGCTCAACTCCACATAATCCCGGTCGAGACGTCAACTGAGCGGCGTCTAAACACGGCCCGCGCCCTGTATTCAGCAGACGGTGAATAAACTCCTCAACTGCTGTCAGTAACGGAGTGCGAGATACAGAGAGGGTCTGCAGCATAACGGTTCGGTTATTTCAGACTGCCTGAATTGTTTCGACCGCAACGATGGTGCCTGCGTATCGATTGGCGTGAGACAGGTCAAGCCAAACTGAGGGAGAAGCCGAATCAAAACAATCTTTGGAAGTAGTGGGAGTACTATACATATGTCCTCCGAGAAGGTCTGTCCGGACTGCAAGGAATCATTAGAGCAAATGGAGTTACGAGGAACCGACGTCATGGGAACACTCTCTATCGTTTCAGAAGCATCAGACGACGGATTTCTTAGCAGCCTCCGGGCAGATGAAACCCTCACACCAATTCCATACGTCTGTCCCGCGTGCCGGCGGACTCTCGTGTATGCGGAATAGTGACCGAGAAACCGGGCGCAAAACACCACAACCTGCATCGTACGCTAGGCCGAGAATTCGGCCCATAAGCTGTGCTGCCTATCCACTGAGCGATTAGCGAATCTCCGGTACTAAACGAACACAATCCGATTTGATCAGTCTTCGACTTGTGCAACATTCGCGCTGTGTATTCAGCACGACCGCTGAAATATATATCTGGTAGCGGGATTCAAAAAGACCGGTAAATCGAAATCCGTGCGCTGCTCGAGTCCCGATTACTCGAGATCAGGACTCTCAGGTGTCACCCGCGCTCGAGAGAGGGCCACTGCTTGAGATGTGTGTCGTCCACCGACTGCGCAGTCCGGGATTTGAACTCGATGACGAGACCTCATTCCGTTCGGTCTCGCGTAGTTCAAATACCATAGTCGCGCATTTTCTCCTCACGTCCGTTCGTCGAAAAGTGCGCGGTCCGGGATTTGAACCCGGGTCATCAGCTTGGAAGGCTGAGGTCATAGCCGCTAGACCAACCACGCAGGCACCCGGTTGTTGGGCACCCTGGTTTAAGGGCGTTCCCTTTTCGGACGCTACTTATACACCGACGCCCGGGATACACAAACCCTATCGATAAGGGCACGGGCGTCGAAGAATACCCCATGAAGCTTCGATCCGCCCTCGGAGCGGCCGTCGGAACCGTCGGCCTGACCGCACTCGGGAACCGCCTCCTGGCGTCCCGCGCCGGCCCCCTCGAGAACCCCGTTCCCGGCGTCGAGCGAACCTACCACTGGCGAGGGATGGACGTCAGGTACACGGTCGCCGGCGAGCCGGACGCCCCGGACATGGTGCTGGTCCACGGCATCCACGCCGCGGCGAGCGGGCGAGAGTTCGCCGACGTCGTCGAGGAGCTCGCGGACACCTACCGCGTGACGGTCGTCGACCTCCCCGGATTCGGGCGCTCCGACCGTCCGCCGCTCGTCTATTCGTCCGAACTCTACGCGGAGTTTCTCGAGGAGTTCATCCGCGACCAGACCGAGACCCCGATCGTCGTCACCTCCTCGCTCTCGGCGTCGTTCGCCGTCGACGCCGCGTCCGAGGTCGACCTCGACCTCGAGCGCCTGATCCTGATCTGCCCGCTGGCCGATACCACCGAGCGCCGGCCGTGGATCCGGTCCCTGTTCCGGACCCCGCTCGTCGGCACCGCGCTGTTCAACGTCCTCGTGAGCAAACCCTCAACCCGGTACTTCTACGAACGCGACGGGTACTACGACGCCGACCGGATCGACCCCGCAGCCCTCGAGTACGCCTGGCAGAGTGCCCACCAGCCCGGGGCGAAGTACGCGCCGGCCTCGTTCGTCGCCGGCACGCTCGACCCCGATTCCGACTTCGACCTGGCGACCGAACTCGCGGCCCTCGAGACCCCGACCACGCTGGTCTGGGGGCGAGACGCCGAACTCGTTCCGCTCCGGGACGGCCGGGAGCTCGCGGACGCCGCCGACCTCGACCTCGTCGTCATCGACTACGCGACGCAGATGCCCCACGCCGAACACCCGGAGAAGTTCCTCGAGTACGTCTCGGCGGAGTTGCCGAGAACGGATTCCTGATTCCGCGTTCGCTCGAGGTCACTCGAGGGAAATTCGAACACGAACCAAACTGAAGATGCTCACCGACACTCCCGGACTCCACCACGTCACGACGATCACGGGCCTGCCCCAGCCGACGCTCGACTTCTATCTCGAGACGCTCGGGCTGACCCTGTGCTGTCGGACGGTCAACTTCGAGGACATCCTCGCTCACCACCTCTACTTCGGCGATCCGTCGGCGACACCGGGAGCGATCCTGACGTGCTTTCCCTACGGCGACGTCGATCCAGGACGCCTCGGTGCGCCCCAGCCGACGGCCGTCGCCTTCACGATCCCGTCGGGTTCGATCTCGTCCTGGCGGCAGCGACTCGCGGATCGGGGCCACGAGGTCGCGGAGGAAACCCGGTTCGACGAACGCGTGCTCTCGATCACTGATCCCGACGGAACGCCGATCGAACTCGTCGAGCGGTCGTCGGCGATCGCGGGGTCCTCACCGATCGAGGCCCGGAAGGACGGCCCCGTCCCGTCGTCCGTCGGCATCCGCGGACTCCACGGCGTGACGCTCACGCCGGTCGACCCCTACGCGACCGCAGCCACGCTTGAGACCCTGGGGCTCGAGCGAGTCGGCCAGGAGGGGGACCGAATTCGCTATCGCGCGGAAGGAACCCACGCGAGAGTTATCGATATTCTCGACCGATCCATGCCCTACGGCCGCGAGGGCCCGGGGACGATTCACCACGTCGCCGTCCGGGCCGCGAGCGTCGACGAACTCTACGAGTGGCACGACCTGTTCCGTGAACGCGGGTACGAAACGTCCCGGGTGAAAGACCGTCACTTCTATCACTCGCTGTACGTCCGCGGGCCAGGCGGCGTGCTGTTCGAACTCGCGACCGAGTCGCCCGGCTTCGACGTCGCCGACTCGAGTCCCGACGCGCTGTACCTGCCGCCTCGGTTCGAGGCCGACCGTGAGCTCATCGAGAGCCAGTTACCACCGGTGACGATCCCCGGTGGCGACGGGCGTACCGAGGATGAATCAGGGACCGATGAGACAGACGAGGCGGTGGCAGACGAGACCGGCGACCAGGTCGATCGGTCGTGAGCCGAGATCGAGCCCCCTCGCACGCAACCGAGCCGATTCTCCAGGCCGGAGCACCGGCGAGAGCGAGCCGTGGTGCCCTCGTCGTCGTTCACGGCCGGGGCGCGACCGCACAGGGGGCAATCAACCTCTTCGAGCCCCTCTCGCGCCACGGTCTCGCGGTCTTTTCCCCTCAGGCGTTCCGAGGCCGGTGGTATCCGTCGACGCCTGGAACGGAACTCGAGCCGGACGACCCCTGGCTCACAGCGAGCGTCGACCGCGTCGAGACGTGCCTCGAACGAGCGGCGAGTGTCGGCGTCGGTGCCGAACGAACGGTGCTCGTCGGCTTCTCCCAGGGGGCTCGCGTCGTGGCCGAATTTCTGTGCCAGTTCCCTCGACGCTACGGCGGTGCCGGCATCCTCGCGGGAACCGTTCCTGGCACCTCGGGCGAGTCCGACGGACCGCCGGATCGCCATTCGCGGTCTCGGTCTCGGCCGCGGTCTCGGCCACCCGACGACACGCTCGAGGGAACCCCAATCTTGCTCGCGTTCGGCGACGACGACCCGTCCGTCTCCCCGGCGGCCGCGCGAGCGAGTGCGACGATCTTCGAGGAAGTAGGCGGTGACGTCGAGGTGATGGCCACGCCGGACACCGGCCACGCCGTCAGCGACGAGGCGTTCGCCTGGCTCGAGCGACGGATCGAGACAGTGCTCGAGTCGGCGACTCGGTAGCGGGCCTCTCGAACGCCTACATCCCCATGTCCGCTGCAGGCTCCGGAACCGGTAGCTCGTGTGGCGCCACCCCCAGGCGCTCGGCGACGTGATCGAGGGCCATGTCGAACCCGTAGTAGCGCTCGAGTTCGTCGCCCGTCGCGGTCGGTCGAACCTTGAGCATCGCGTATCCCTCGCGGTTCTGGGCGACCGCCGCCGTCGTTCCGTCGCGGTCGAACTCGAGCACCCGTTCGTCGTCCGTTTCGCTGTAGGCCGCGGTGATTCCGTTCGCCTCGGCACGTGTTTCGGCGTCAGCGTCGCCGTCGCCATCCCCTCGCTCGTCGGTCATACGACGCGATTCCGGGGCCGGGTACGCGAAGGTATCGGTTCCGGGTTCCTGGACAAACGACCGACTCGTCTCGACAGTGGTGTCGAATCGCGTGATAATCAGTCCTTGACGAGAGTATGGATCCCGTACTTATTCGACCGGCTCTCGAGTGTCGATCCGATGACGCGCTCGAAACTCGTTTCGCGACGCCGGTTCGTGGCCCTCCTCGGAGCGACTGCGGGTTCGTCGCTAGTGGCCGGGTGTCTGGCAGAGGGAGACCCGGAATCCGACGACAGTCCGGAGGACGAACGCAACGACACAACGACCGAATCGAACGATTCTGATGGCGACTCTGCGACCGGTGAGAGCGAACCGGACGACGACGAATCCGATAGCGACGACGAATCCGATAGCGACGGCGAAACGGCAGAGGACGACGGCCGGTCGGATTCCGAATCCGACGCGAACGGTGATACCGAGGATGGCGACAGCGATGAAACGGGAGAAACGAATGGCTCCGACGAGAGGGCCCCGGCGGACGTCGACGAGTTCGTCTTCGAGGCCCGGACGTCTCACTTCACGGGGCTCGAGCCGTCCGCCATCGCCGACGAACGGAACCCAACGCTCGTGCTCACCGAGGGAGAGCGGTACACGATCACCTGGAACAACGCGGACGGACACGTACACAACGTCGAAATCCGGGACGAGAACGAGGACGTCGTCCAGGACTACCGAACTGAACCAACGGACGCCGAGTCTCAGTCGCTCACGTTCGAGGCGACCGCGGATGCGGCAGCATACGTCTGCGACCTGCACGCTTCGTGGGGCCAGCGCGGGTCCATCGACGTCGTTTCCGACGGCGGTGACGCGTAGCCGGCGCTCGGAACTCGTCGTGGACGCGAAAACACGGACAGGAACACGGACACCAGAGCACGAACAGCGAGCGCGACACAAGCGCACTCGAGTCGACCACTGTCTCGTCGAAGCGACAGCCATCCGAACCGATACCCCTAACTCGTTCGTCACGAACTGCCACCTGTTCGCAGCCGTGACCGCTACCGACGACCGATCGGCCTACCAGCACCTCTCGAGCCTGCGGGCTCCGCGATCGGCTGCCGGCCGCTGGGCGCTCTGTTCGGCGGTCGCCTTCCTGTACAGCTGGTACGTCGCACTCGACCTCCACGGTGCCGCTCTCGGCCGTCCGTTCGACGGCGTCGTCGTCGATCCGTCGGCCCTGGCGAGTGGACTCGAGGTCGTCGCGCTCGTCGTCGGCGCGTTCTTCGTCGTCGCCGTTCCCCACGAACTCCTCCACGGCGCGGTCATGCGCTACTTCGGCGGCCGACCGCGCTACGGCATCCGGACGGCCCGGTTCGGGATTCCCTACGCCTACGCCGAAACGCAAACCGACTACGGCCGCAACCAGATGGTCGCGATCCTGGTCGCCCCCATCGTCGTCATTTCGGTCGTCGGATTCGCGCTCGCGGTCGGCCTGGACGCCCGATGGCCGCTCGTCCTCCTCGCCGCCAACGTCGCGGGATCTGTCGGGGACTGCTGGATGGCCAGCCGGCTGCTCGAGTACCCCGAGTGCGTTCGCGTTGGGCCGCCGCCGGCCGATGGGGGCGGGAACGAAGGTGGAGACGGCGACGAAGATGGGGCCGAGAATAGGGACGAGGACGGAGCACTCGCAATCTACAGCCGTTCCGCAATCCCCCAATCGAGGTCGCCCGCTCGAGTCGTCCACTCCTTTCTCGTCGGGACCGTCGGAACGGTCGTCGTCCTCGCGCTGGCGCTCGTCGTCCTCGTGTTCGCCTCGCTCGCCTTCGATTCGGGTGCCGTCGTACTCGCTGACGGCGACGGGAACTGGCTCCTCTTCCGTCACGAACCGACGGCTGACCGGGGCGTATTGATCGAGGTCGGCCACCGCGTCGTCGCGGCGCTCGGAGCGGTGGGTGGAGTCCTCTGGCTCGGCGTCGGCAGGGGACTCGAGGCGCCACGTTGAGAGCGAATCGAGTTCGACAATCGACCATCACGAGAGTTCTGTGCGAGCGTTGGGGCACTCAGACCAGCAGAGAGCTGTTCAGGACAGCTCAGACATATACAGATCAGCTCAGACCAGCTTCTTGACGAGCCCGTAGGCGGCGTCCCGGAGGCTGTCGGGAAGAAAGCGCGCGTAGAGGCCGTACTCGGCGAGCGGGCCGACCGGGTACCGGGCCGGCGGCTCGGGACACGTTCCCGCGTGGACGATGGCCGCGGCCACATCCTCGGGATCGGAAGCGAGTGGCCCGCCACCGCCGACAAGTTGGCTCTCTTCGATGATCTCGTAGAGCGACTCGTACGCCGGCGTTTGGTCGTCCGGCACTTCCTCCTCGACCCGTTCGGTGAACGAGGTCTCGACCGGCCCGGGTTCGATCACCACGACGTCGATCCCGAAATCCTCGACCTCCGCGCGGAGCGCGTCGCTCATCGCCTCGAGCGCGTGTTTCGACCCCGAATAGGGGCCGGTGCCGGCGAAGGAGAGGCGACCGAGTACGGAGGAGACGTTGACGATCCGGCCGGACCCCTGCGCTCGCATATGCGGAAGTGCTGCGCGAGCGAGGCGATGTGGGCCGTAGACGTTCACGTCGAACTGGTGGTGGAGGTCGGCCGTCGACGTGTCCTCGATCGGCCCCATCTGGGCGTAGCCGGCGTTGTTGACCAGACAGTCGATCGCGCCGCCAATGTCGACTGTCCGCTCGACGACGTGAGCGACCTGGTCGGGATCGGTGACGTCCAGTTCGAGCGTCTCACACCCGGCGTCGGCGAGGTCCTCGATGTCGGACGTATCGCGAGCGGTCGCAACGACCCGCCAGTTCTCGTCCAGGAACGCGCGGGCGGTCGCCCGCCCGATTCCGGACGAGCAGCCGGTGATCAGGACGCATCGCTTCCGTGTGTACCCCTCGTCCGCGTCTCGAGCGGCTTCGTCCGTCCCCGGGCGGGACGCGTCTGCGGTCCGGTCGATACCCTCGCGGTCGGCGGATGGCTCGTCGGTGGCCACCCCGTCTGCGTCGTCCGCCGCTGCCTTCGTCATAGGAGACTGATTCGATCGAGGGGGCCTAAGTATCGACGGTTTGTCGCGCTGCGTGGAATCACTCGAGCGAGAACGAACTCGAGGAAAGAGGATTCGGGCGTGCGAGGACGAACTCGAGGCGAAAACGGGCGACCCCGACGAACTTTTATCGCTGCCGACACGAGAGACGGTAGCTGTGTCGCCGACTCTCACCTCACTCGCTGCGGGCGTCGTCTTCGGAATCGCCCTCGCCGCACCGCCCGGCCCGATGAACGCGATTATCGCCGAAGAGAGCGTGCTTCGAGGCTGGGGCGCCGGATTCAGGGCCGGCCTCGGGGCGATGATCGCCGACGTGCTCTTTCTCGTCCTCGCGTTCGTCGGCGTCGTCGCCGTCGTCGAACGCTACGGCGCCCTCCAGTCGGCGCTCTACCTCCTCGGGGGCGTCCTCATGCTCGTCTTCGCGGTTGGCGCCTGGCAGGAGGCCCGCGGTGCCGCATCGTTCACCGACGACCTCGAGGCGGGAGCAACCGGCTTCCAGAAGGCGTTCGTCCTCGCCGCGACGAACCCGTTCCAGATCGGCTTCTGGCTCACCGTCGGCGTCGGTCTCATCAAGCCGGGCACGCTCGACGTGCTCGCCCACGTACCCGGAATCGGCGATGCGCTCGCCGGATCGTTCGTCGTCGAAACCGGCAGTTTCGCCCTGCTTGTCGGCTTTTTCGGCGGGATCGTCCTCTGGATCACGACCTACCCCGCGGCCCTGGCTCGAGCGGGTCGACGCGTCGACGCTTTCGCCCCTGCGGTGGCGCTCGTCAGCGGCCTCGTTCTCGCGGGCTTCGGCATGCTGTTTCTCGCCCTCGGCGTGATGGGCCTCGTGTGAGAAGGTTCCTCTGTCGTTCCGGTTGGAACAAGCGTTTATAGGCTCCATCGAGAAGGAGGAACCAATGACCCTCGGAATCGATACTCTCGATCCGATCCAGTCAGCGATTCCGGACTGGCAGGCCATCGTGGTTGCTCTGCTCACCCAGCTCGGCGACGTCTGGTTCGTCGTCGCCGTCCTCCTGGGGCTGTACTGGTTCCACCCGTCGAAACGCCGCCAGGTCGCTACACTCGCCGGGGTGATGCTCGCGGGTATCGGTATCTATCGCGGCTTCAAGTCGCTATTCGCGATTCCGCGTCCGGATCAGCCGCTCCGGGACCCGGAGACGGTCTCGACGATGGTCCAGCCGCTGTACGAGGCGACCGCGACCGCGTCGGGTTACGGGTTCCCGAGCGGTCACGCGACCACGAGCACGATCCTCTACTTCGGCCTGGCAGGCGTCCTCGCCGTCGGAAGCCGACGGACGCGATACGCCGCTGCCGCCGCCCTCGTCGCTATCGTTTCAGCGACTCGCGTCGTCCTCCGTGTCCACTACCTCCAGGACGTCGTCGCCGGCGTTGCCCTCGGGTTGACGCTGCTGGCCGGGACGCACCTCGTCCTCTCTCGCGTCGACACCGACGAACCCGCGGCGACCTTCGGGCTGGCGATCCTGTGTAGCGGGTTCTACCTGTACACCAGCGCCGCCGAGCCGGACGCAGTACTCCTGGCCGGAGCCACTCTCGGCGCGTTCATCGGCTGGCAGGCGACCCGAATCGACGGCAGCCGGATCCGGATGACGCCGTTCGGTCGCCCCGTCTCGAGTCGCGCGCTGATCGCGGTGCTGTCGCTGGGCGCAGCCCTCCTCGCCATCGTGACGTTTACCCGGGTTCCCGCGCTGGCCGCGAGTCTCGTTGCAGGCCTGTTCACGGCGTTCGCGATCGGTGCACCCGTCGTGCGCCCCTCGAGCCTCGAGAGCGTCGTTCCCTCGTGATCTGTCTGGGAGGTCGCTAGAGAAAACATATAGTGGATAGCGAATAACTGGCTATCTGAAGGTATGGTTTCGTCGAGTACCCGTCTCGTCATCAGTATTCTTCTCGTCTTCGTCGTGACCGTGGTCAGTGTCACGGGAATCGTCGCCGGTGCCGCGGCGATTGCCGCGGAAGACGACAGTAGCGATGGCTCGAGTGCAGGCACGCTCCTCGACTCGGCGACCCTGTCAGTCGATTACCTGGACGACGACTTATATGGCGATTTAGACGACGATCTGGACGACGAACTCGAGGAGACGACGAACGAGACGGACAACGACACGACTGACGTCAGCGAAAACGTAACTGAGGGTGCTGACGATACCACCGACTCCGTCGAAAATACGACGGAAGAGACGACTACCGATACGACCGATACTGTCGAGAACACGACCGATACTGTCGAAAACACGACCGACGGGACCACTGAGGCAGCCAACGACTCCGGCGACACGGTCGAGAATACGACCGATTCGATAGAGACGATCGCCGATACGGCAGAAAACACTACTGAAACCGTCGAAGACACCGCCAACGAGACGGTCAGCACCGTCGAAAATGCGACTGACGAGACGACCGACGCAATCGAGGACACGGCCGACGAGACGACTGACTCGATCGAGAATACGACTAACGCGTCCACTGAGGTAATCGGGGAGACGACTAACGAGACCACTGGCGCAATCGAGAAAACGACCGACGAGATTGATGACACCACGACCATCGACCCCGTAATCGAACTCGAGACCACGACCACGACAACGCTCACGGGCACTCCCCTGCTCGAGACGCGACTCGACGCCGATGTGAGCGTCGACGCGTCCGTCGGTGACACGGACTCCGATGACGACGCAGACGAATCACTCGAGGGAACTGAGACGGAGGTCGACGGGGCACCTGACAGGAACGAAACCACCGAAGGCAGCGAGAATCGAGACGACGACGCCACGACCATCACCGACGATAGCGGATCCGGATTCGGCTCCGCCTCGAGTCCCGAGTCACAAAATGCCGTCAACGGTGTGCTCGTTGGGTTACTCGGTGCGATAGCCGTGTCGGGAATGGGAGCTAGCGCCGGTGCCGGTGCCGGTTCCGGCGCTGCTGCCGGAGTAGGTGCTAGTGCCAGTGCGAGCGCAACGAGCGCGGTCGCCAGCTGGACCGGCCGCCAGCCTCGTCGATGGCTGGCCCTGCTCCGGGGCGTGCTTCCGATCGAGGCGCTGGCTCTGCTCCGGTACAGCCGCTACGACGACTCGGATCCGCTCGAGAACGACCACAGGCGAACCGTCTTCGACACGATCACCGAGGAGCCGGGACTGTACCTCTCGGCGCTCAGCGACCGAAGCGGCGTCGCCCTGTCGACCGTTCGCCACCACGTCCGGGTGCTCGAGGACGAGAATCTGCTCACTTCGGTCAAGGTCGGCGGTAAGCGGCGCTACTTCCCGATCGAGACGGACGGGACAGACGGGATGGACGGAGTGGGCAGGACGGACGGGGCCGACCACGAGCGATACGCCATCCTCGCCGAACCGGCCCGCCGACGGGTGCTCGAGGAACTGGCCATACTCGAACACGCACCCAACGGGCGCCTCGCCGAGGCGCTCGACCTCGATCCGAGCACCGTCTCCCACCACCTCTCGACGCTCGAGGAGGCGGGCTTCGTCGTCCGCGAGCGGGACGGGCGGGCCGTCCGCAATCGACTCTCGGACGACGCCAGGTCGGCCCTGATCGAGACCGAGGCCGACGCCGACTCGAGCGATCCGGCGTCGGCTCCGGCCCCGGCGGACGACTGACGCTTCACGTGCTCGCAGGCACGTACAGCCGCGGCGTCCGTCGGTTTCCCCGAAAGGGTTATCCGGGGCTCGGTCGTACCGGGGTCCAATGATCGTGCCTCGAGGACCGGGAGGTGAGACGCCGTGGAGCTAATTATCACGGAGAAGGACAACGCGGCGAGACGTATCGCGGACATTCTGAGCGGCGAGTCTGCCGACGCGACCCGCGAAAACGGCGTGAACGTCTACGAGTGGGGCGGCAAGCGCTGCGTCGGGCTGTCGGGCCACGTCGTCGGCGTCGACTTCCCGCCGGAGTACTCGGACTGGCGTGACGTCGAACCCGTCGAACTCGTCGACGCCTCGATCGAGAAGACGCCCACGAAGGAGAACATCGTCGCGACGCTTCGTATCCTGGCCCGCCAGGGCGACCGCGTGACCATCGCGACCGACTACGACCGCGAGGGCGAACTCATCGGCAAGGAAGCCTACGAGATCGTTCGCGAGGTCAACGAGGAGGTTCCGATCGACCGCGTTCGATTCTCCTCGATCACCGAAAACGAAGTCCAGAGTGCGTTCGCCGAACCCGACGAGATTGACTTCGACCTGGCCGCGGCGGGCGAGGCGCGCCAGATCATCGACCTGGTCTGGGGAGCCGCGCTCACCCGGTTTCTCTCGCTGTCGTCGGGCCAGCTCGGCAATGACTTCATCTCCGTCGGGCGAGTCCAGAGCCCCACCCTCAAGCTAATTGTCGACCGCGAGCGGGAGATCGAGGCCTTCGACCCCGAGACCTACTGGGAGCTGTTCGCCGACCTGATCAAGGATGACGACCCGTTCGAGGCCCAGTACTTCTACCTCGACGAGGACGACAACGAGGCCGAACGCGTCTGGGAGGAATCGGCGGCCGAGGGCGCCTACGAGACGCTCTCGAGTGCCGACTCGGCGACGGTCACGTCGGTCAACGCACGAACGCGGACGGACACACCGCCGGCGCCGTTCAACACGACGCAGTTCATCCGCGCGGCGAGCGCCATCGGCTTCTCCGCGAAGCGGGCCATGTCCATCGCGGAGGACCTCTACACCGCCGGCTACATCACCTACCCTCGGACTGATAACACCGTTTACCCCGACGACCTCGAGGCCGAGGAACTGCTCGATTCGTTCGTCGGTCACCCAGTCCTGGGCGAGTCCGCCGAAGACTTGCTCGAGGGCGACGGCGACCTTGTTCCCACGGAGGGCGACGAGGAGACGACCGACCACCCGCCGATCCATCCAACCGGCGAGATTCCAGCCCGCGGCGGAGACGTCGACGAGGACGAGTGGCGGGTCTACGAACTGGTCGTCCGTCGGTACTACGCGACGGTCGCCGAGCCGGCGATCTGGGAGCACCTCAAGGTGGTCGCCGAGGCCGACGGCCGTCAGCTCAAGGCCAACGGCAAGCGACTCGTCGAAGCGGGCTACCACGACGTCTACCCGTACTTCAATACCTCCGAGAACTACGTCCCCGCCGTCGAGGAGGGCGAGGAACTCGCCATCGGCGACGTCGAACTCGAGGAGAAGGAGACCCAGCCACCGCGGCGATACGGCCAGTCACGCCTCATCGAGACCATGGAGGACCTCGGTATCGGAACGAAGAGTACCCGACACAACACCCTCGAGAAGCTCTACGACCGGGGGTACATCGAGAACGACCCACCACGACCGACCCAGCTTGCCATGGCGGTCGTCGACGCCGCGGAGAACTACGCCGACCGCGTCGTCAGTGAGGAGATGACGGCCCAGCTCGAAGCCGACATGGACGCCATCGCGACGGGCGAGGCCACCCTCGAGGACGTCACGGACGAATCCCGCGAGATGCTCGAGGCCGTCTTCGAGCAGCTGCGGGCCTCCCGCGACGAGGTCGGCGATCACCTCCGTAAGTCGCTGAAGGCAGACAAGCGACTCGGTCCGTGCCCCGACTGTGGCGAGGACCTGCTCGTTCGTCGGAGTCGCTACGGCTCGTACTTCGTCGGCTGCGACGGCTACCCCGACTGCGAGTTTACCCTGCCGCTCCCCTCGACGGGCAAGCCCCTGATCCTCGAGGAGACCTGCGACGACCACGACCTTCACGAGGTGAAGATGCTCGCCGGGCGACAGACGTTCGTCCACGGCTGTCCGCTCTGCAAGGCCGAGGAGGCCGGCGAGGGGCCGGTGCTGGGTGCGTGTCCCGATTGTGGTGAGGAACACGGCGGCGAACTCGCGATCAAGACGCTCCAGAACGGCTCCCGGCTGGTCGGCTGTACCCGCTACCCCGACTGCGAGTACTCCCTGCCCCTCCCGCGCCGGGGGGACATCGAGGTCACCGACGAGCGCTGTGACGAACACGACCTGCCCGAACTCGTCGTCCACAACGGCGACGAGCCCTGGGAACTGGGCTGCCCCATCTGTAACTACCGCGAGTTCCAGGCTCGAGAGGCCGAGAGCGGGTCGGCCCTGGAGTCGATCGAAGGAATCGGCGCGAAGACCGTCGAAAAACTCACCGCGGCCGGGATCGAGTCGATCGACGACTTGCTCGAGGCCGATCCGGAGTCGCTCGCCAGCACGGTCGAGGGCGTGAGCGAGGATCGCGTCCGGACCTGGCAGACGGCGGCCTGAGACGCCCGCTCCGAGGCAGGTCGGTACGACCGTGACTCCCTCGGTTCACTATTCTCGACGAGGGAACGTCAGTAGTGTCCCATCACCCCGAGCCGCCGGGCCCGACGAACCAGAAGGTGAAAGACCGCGAACCCAGCCAGCAGGTACGCGACCCCGTTGAGTGCCAGCGCGGCGAGCTCGAGTCCGGGCATCGACCAGAGGGGGACGCCGTCGACCATCGCCCGGTAGAGCAGGTCGCTCCCGAGACTGAACGGGACGACCAGCAGGGTGCTCGAGTCCAGCGCACCGGGGGCGGCGATCAGCCCGATGAAGGCGAACTGGAGGAGTTGCTGGACGTTCTCGATCCGCTTGTACAACAGTGAGAGTCCGGCGAAGAGAAAGCCGAGGCCGATCGCCGGGAGGATCGTCACGAGCACGAGTGGGACGATCGTCAGCGGGTCGACGGTGAGCGTTCGGTCGGTCGTCAGCAACATGATCGCGAGCAGCGCCATCGCAATAGTGGTGCTGAAGACCACGTTGAAGAGCGTCTTGGCGAGCAACACCCGGCCGATCCCGAACGGCGACATAAACAGCTGCTCGAGGGTGCCCCACTGGGCTTCCCGCATCACGTTGCCGGCGACGTCGAAGTAGGCGGCCGTCACCGCGAGAAAGAGGAAGAAGCCGACCACGAGCCCGTCGAGGGTGCCGTCGAAGGCGGGGCCAGCGGCGGCCTGACCGCCGAAAAAGATCACGGCGAAAAACAGGTAGAAGCCGACCAGCATCATCGTCGTGTTGATCCAGTATCGACGCAAGAGGATGAGCTGTTTCTCGAAGATGGCTCGCGTCAGCCCGACGTAGCCGGTTGCAGAGCTCATCGGTTCTCCCTGTGCTCGACCCGCGGCTCTCCGCCGGACTCCTCGGGCCGTCCGGTTCCGCGCCCTTCGAATGTGTGGCGCTGCCTCGATCCGACGTCGTCGGTAGTAGCCCCGCCGCCGGTCACCTCGAGAAACACGTCCGCGAGGTCGGGTTCGATGGTCTCGACGCCGAGGAACGTACAGTTCGTCCGCTCGAGAACGGCCACGAGGTCGTAGAACGCGTCGCCCTGGAGCGCCACCTCGAACGACCGCTCCGGGCCGCGTTCGGTCCACTCGTCGACGCCGAACCGTTCCGCGAGGGTCCGCCTCGCGGCGTCCGGTACCAGGGCCTCGAGCGTGAACCGGTAGGTGCGAGTCTGAAACACGTCGACGAGTTCGTCGACCGTCCCGTCGGCCACGATCCGGCCGTCGTTCATGATGATCACCCGGTCGCAGACGGCCTCGATCACGTCCATGTCGTGACTCGAGAGGACGACGGTTCGGGACTCTCGTTCGACGAGGTCGCGGAGCTGGCGCCGCAACTCGAGTGAACTCTCGACGTCGAGACCGAGCGTCGGCTCGTCGAGGAACGCGATCGGGGTGTCCCGGATCAGGGTGCACGCGAGTGAGACCTGCTGTTTCATCCCGCGAGAGAGTTCGTTGACCGTGGTGTCCGCTTTCGCGGTGAGCCCCACCTGCTCGATGAGGGCGTCGATCCGGTCGGCGTCGGCCGGTCGATCGGCCAGTCGGGCGAAAAAACGGAGGTTCTCCCGGACGGTGAGCCGCCAGTAACTGTTTCGCGCGCCCTCGAGCATGGCGCTGACGGAGCGGTAGCTCGCGCGGGGGTCGTCGATGGGATCGGTTCCGTCGACCCGAACCGTCCCCGCATCGGGGATGATCAATCCCAGCAAGAGCTTGATGGTCGTGGTCTTGCCGGCCCCGTTCGGCCCCAGCAGGCCGACGACGGTCCCACGTTTGACCTCGAGGTCAATCCCGTCGACGGCCTCGACGGCGTCGTCGCCGTCGCCGTACGTCTTCGTGAGGCCGGTTGCCGAGAGGATCGGCTCGGTCGACCGGGAATTGGCCGTCGATTCGGCGCTCGAGGACCGACTCGCTTGAGGGTCGCGATCGGCCCCCGGCGACGGCTCGAGACGGTCCGATGATTGGCTCATTGACAGCATCTCCGTCGCCGGTTGTTGTAACTATTTCCCGAAGTCGCTCTGGAGGGATTGTCGCTATCGCGGCGTGACGTCGGTCGGGCGGGCTGATGTCGCTCACTACCCGTTGACGATCTGCTGCCGGTCGCGTCCGTCGCACGAAACCGATCGGCGATCGCGTTCGCCGCGCCGAGTCGACCACCATTCTCGAGGCGTCGATAGCGCTACCGGGAGGTGAATCCAAAATATATTGGCCATTGAGTTTTGAGGAATGCCAATAATGAGAAGATTGCAGGGAATCAGATACGCACGGTGTGTCACCTCCTTCGCTGCTCGCGCTGAAAGCGGTTCTATCGATGCCTTCGTCCGCTAGAATCGGTTCGGTCGATGAAGCGAACGAGAATGGCAGTGCTCGAGGGTGAAGACTGCTCGACCCCCCTACTGGAAACGGATTTCGGCAGGCACTCTCGAGATAGTCGATATTCATCAAATTCTTGATTAGTGGTCGCGAGATTTATCAACTAGAGCCACCATTTGTGACGCGTGCCTGCAATCGAAGACGAGAACGGAGTGGTCTTTCCGTGAGCGACGAGCCCGAGGTTCTCGTCGTCGACGACGAGTCTCGTCTCGCCGATCTCTTTGCGGCCTGGCTCGGAGCGGACCGTCCCGTCGCCACCGCCTACGACGGCGAGGAAGCCCTCGAGAAGATGGCCGACTCTGTCGAGGTCGTACTCCTCGACCGTCGCATGCCGGGGCTCTCCGGCGACGAAGTCCTCCAGCAGATCCGTGACGATGGATACGACTGTCGCGTCGTGATGGTTACGGCCGTCGACCCCGACTTCGACATCATCGAGATGGGCTTCGACGACTATCTGGTCAAGCCGGTCTCGAAAGACGAACTCCTCGAGATGGTCCAGGAGGTATCGACCCGATCCGAGTACAAGACCGACATCCAGGAGTACTACGCCCTGGTCTCGAAGAAAGCGCTCCTCGAGTCCGAGAAGGCGGATCGCGAACTCGCAGATCACGAAGAGTACCAGGAACTCAGTAGTCGTGTCGATACGCTCCGAGAGCAGGTCGACGAGACGATTTCCGGAATGTCTACCCACGACGACTTCGTTGGCGCGTTCCAGGACCTCCAGACCGAAAACTGAAGGCGTCGCTTACGCTTTCTAAGCGAAACCTTGGCGTACCTCTGTTACGCCTCGACCCCACACTCGAACTCGAACCTCGCTCCACCCTCCTCGCTCTCGACCGCGTTGACCGACCGGCCGTGGGCGACCTCTCTGACGACCCAGAGGCCGAGGCCGATCCCCTCCGAACCGGTCGACACGGACGAATCGAAGACCTCGCTGCGGAGCGATTCGGGTATCCCGTGGCCGTCGTCGGCGACGTAAAATCCGTCAGACGAGTCGCCCCACTCGAGTCGCCCCACGCGGATCGTGAGCGGGCTCGAGTCGTCGGCCGAACCGTGTTCGATCGCATTGCGAAACAGGTTCTCGAGCAACCGGAGCATCGGCGACCGATCTGCCTCGAGCGTCACCGACGATTCGACGGTCAGAGTCGCGTTCTCGGCAGTGACGTTCTCCCAGGCCTCCCTGGTGACGGTCTCGAGGTCGATCGATTCGAGATCACTCGCCCACTCGCCTTCGCGCGCGACGGTGAGCACGTCGGCGATGATCGCCTCCATGCGCTCGAGTCCGTCGCGGACCTGTGTGAAATCTTCCGGGGCGCCCGTCTCCTCGGCGAGGGAGAGATACCCCTGGGCGACGCCGAGCGGGTTTCGAAGGTCGTGACTGACGATCTGGGCGAACGCGTCGAGGCGCTCGTATTGCTCGCGGAGTTTACGTTCGCGTCGCTTTCGGTCGGTGATGTCGCGAACTACTCCGACTGTGCCACGAAAGGTGTCGTCGTCGACGACGACCGCCGCCTGCGTCTCGCAGGGAATCTGCTCGCCGGCCCTCGTCTCGAGGACCGTCTCGAACGTCGTCGCCGTCTCGCCCGAGTCGGGTAATCGCTCGAGCGGGTGGGGGGACGACCCGTCCTGGCCCTGGTGTTCGTCGTCTGGCTCCTCGAACAGGAACGAGTGGTGCTCTCCGAGGACCCCCTCCCTGGTGTGGCCGGTCATCTCGACGAGCGCGTCGTTGACCGTCGTGAAGTGGCCGTCGGCGTCGACGACGTACATCCCGTCGCCGGCCGTCTCGACCAGCCGTTCGTACCGGCGAAGCGACTGGGTCTGCTGGGAGAGCTGGCCCCGGATCGCGATCGACTCGAGGGCGTAGGACGCGGTTTCGGCCACCGAATCGATCGCCTCGCGTTCGCGTTCGTGTTCGCTCAGCGGACCCTCGGCGTACACGACGAGGACGCCGTACCGATCGTCTGCGGTCGCCAGCGGGGCGACCGCAACGGAGGATGCCCCGCGTTCGACGGCCACCTCTCCGAACGGAATGGCCGACACCGTCGACGGCTCGTCGAGTCCGTGGCGGACGGCGGACGTTCGCGATCGGAGCGCGTACTCGAGCAGCGGGTGCGTGCCGTCCCCGATCGAAAACGTTCGCTGGAGCGGCCAGTCGACGGGTGTCTCGGTGGGTATCCAGGGGAGAATCGCCCGCTCGCCGGAGTCGTACTCGCCGACCCAGGCGAACAGGTAGCGATCCCGGGTCGTAAACGGCTCCCGAATCGCCCGCTCGATCTCGCTCGCGGTCCGGGCGTCCGCGAGTCGTCGTTTCACCCGATTGGTGACGAGTGCGACCTGGGCGGCGCCGTCCTCGAGATGCGCCGCGACCGCGCTGGTGAGTGCTCGCGGTTCCTCGAACGTCGGCAGGTTGGTGGTGTCGTCGACGCCCTCGAGAGACCCGTCGTCGTGATCGTTGACGCCCGAAGCGTCGATCCCGCCGCAGTAGCCGAACGCGGGCGTCCCCGGCCACCGCGTCTCGACGGTCTCGAGCAGCGACGACACCCGGGAGATGGTCTCCACGTCGAGGACGACGACGCCGACCCGTTCGTGTTCGAGTTGCTCGATCGCTGCGTCCGCCGTTCTGGCGAGCACGACGTTGACGGCCGCGTCGGCGAGCGCTCGAGTGAGGGTGGCCCGCGTCTCCAGGGCTTCGCTCACGCAGAGCACGCGGGGGCGGCCTCGAGGGGATCGGTCGTCGGCGGTCATTCGAGAGGAGTCCCTGTGCTCGATGTGAGACTGGTATCGACGGCGAATGGGGCTGGCCGAGGGCTACTGATGGGACTCCTCACGGTAGTGGTAACTCGTGCGTTGCGATACTAAATTGCTCTTGCGGTGACGTCTCGGTGCGAGCGAGGAACCGACGAAAACCGTGGAGACTTTGCGCCGTCACCACGGAACGACGCACGAATGCGCCAGGCCCACCCCATAGAGCAGGCCGTCGGCATCGAGCACTATGTCTCCGAGACCGACGGCATCGGCGGCCACCTCCGCGACCGCGACGAGCACTTTCGGGTGCGCGAACTCGAGCGGTTCGCCACGGAGCCGGTCGACGCCTCGACCGACGCCTACCCGCACCTGGTCTTCCGGGCGACGCTCCGTGGCTGGGACACGAACGACTTCGCGCGCCGACTCTCGAACGAACTCGGTGTCTCCCGCGAGCGAGTGTCCTGGGCCGGAACGAAGGACAAGCGGGCGATCACGACGCAGCTGTTCTCGGTCTATGGCGCCGACCCCGCGGACCTCCCCGACCTCA
Organism: Natronosalvus rutilus; assembly: GCF_024204665.1. Lineage (NCBI taxonomy): Archaea > Methanobacteriati > Methanobacteriota > Halobacteria > Halobacteriales > Natrialbaceae > Natronosalvus > Natronosalvus rutilus. Next base: position 3,211,015 of record NZ_CP100355.1, read on the forward strand.
ACCGCGCCGACATCGACGTGCTCGGACGAGCCGGACGCTCCCTCGAGTTCGGCGACCTGGCGGGCAACGCGTTCGAACTGGTCGTGAGCGACCCCGACGAGGGCGCGCTCGAGCGGGCCGAGGCGATCACGGACGAGTTGGCGGCGTTTGCGGGGCTCGAGGGCGAGGACGGGGGTGGGATTGGGAGCGACGACAGTGAGCCGACCATCGGCGTCCCCAACGTCTTCGGCCAGCAACGCTTCGGGAGCAAGCGCCCGATCACCCACGAGGTCGGCCTCGAGATCGTCCGCGGCGACTGGGAAGGCGCCGTCATGGCCTACCTCGGCCGGCCGACCGACGCGGAACCCGAAGACACCCAGACCGCGCGGGCGTTCGTCGAGGAGACTCGCGACTGGCAGGAAGCGCTCGAGCGCTTTCCGAACCGGCTCCAGTACGAGCGATCGATGCTCCACGAGCTGGCCGAGGGTGACGGTGACGGCGACGGGGACGGGAGCGGGGACGGGAGCGGGGAGGGAGAGAGCGGAGACGGCGGCGGCAGCGAGAAACCGTCCCCCGAGACGTTCCGAAACGCCCTCGAGCGCCTCCCCTCGAACCTCCAGCGGCTGTTCGTCCACGCCGCCCAGTCGTTCGTCTTCAACCGCATTTTGAGCGAACGCCTCGAGGCTGGCCTCCCGTTCGACAGACCGGTCGCCGGCGACGTCGTCTGTTTCGCCGATCTCGACGCGCCGGAGGGGCTCGAGTTGCCCGACGTCGACCGAAGCCAACGCGTCGACGAGCGCCGGGTACGGTCGGTGACTCGCCACTGTGAACGTGGCCGGGCGTTCGTCACTGCGCCGTTGGTCGGCACGGAAACGACACTAGCCGACGGGGAACCGGGCGAGATCGAACGGCGGGTGCTCGCGGATCTCGACCTCGAGCCGTCGGACTTCGAGTTGCCCGGCGAGTTCGATTCGACCGGAACCAGGCGAGCGATCCTCGTTCGCACGCCGCTCGCCGTCGAACCGGATCCGCTGACGTTCTCGTTCTCGTTGCCGAAGGGGTCGTACGCGACGGTCGTGATGCGCGAGTACCTCAAGAGCGACCCGCTCGCACTCGGGTGAGATTGGTCCCACCAGGCTGATTCACGACTCACTAACCGTGGCTCGTGACTCGTGAAACGGCGTCAAGACACCCTCGAAGCCGGCGGTCAGACCTCGTCGTCAGGGTCGTGCGTCGATTCCATCCGTTTCGCCTCGGCGGCGTACCGTTCCTGCAGGTCGGGCTCCTCGACGGTGCCGAGGTCCTCGGCCGAGACGTCTTTGGCGGCCGTCACCGCACCCAGCGCCTGCGAGGCGATTTCTCTTCGGTAGACTCGATTCCCCTCGAGCGTCGCGTACTTGAGAATCACGAGGTCGCGATCGGTGTAGCCGCGCTCGACGAGCCACGCGCGTACGTCGCCGGACTCTGGTGGCATGCGTTCGTGAACGACGCGGTTACTGATACCTGTTCCCCCGGCATCGTCCGCGGATGCGGTGGCCGCGACCCGTACAGGTGGCGACCTCCGTGCCGGCAATCCGCTCCGGACACCGACACGGCCCCAGACTCGAAACACCGCAGTTTTAGGCGCTCGCCGGCAACCACGCCCATGGAGTGTCGCCACTGCGGATCGCCCCTCGAGAAACCCGGCGACTTCTGTCTCGTCTGTCGCACCGGGAACACCGACACGGTGGTCCTCGAGGCCGCCCGCGACCGGGCGACGCTGACGATGCTCGACGACGAGACGCGACTGGGGGAGACGACGATCACGACGGCGCCCGAGGAGGGGGACCTCGAGGTCGTCGAATTCAGAAATTTCGCGAGCCTGCTCGGGGACGAACTCCGCCGAAAGCGCCCGGAGGAGGTCTACGCCGCGGGCGACCGGGACGTGATCCAGGGGGTTCGCGAGGACACCCACTACGCGTTCTACCGCGTCGAGGACGACGACCCCGTCGAAGCCGTCCTCGAGCGACGCGGTGACCGAGCGCTCGACGTGGTCGAGACGGCGCCGGCGGACAAACTCGGCGGGAGCCACACCACCCTCATCGGCGGGCGGGCGGGTATGCGAGCGATCCAGACCGTCGCGGGCCACCCCCACGTCAAGAAGGTGATTCCCGGCCCCATCGACGCCGGCGGCACTGGCTCCCAGTCGGGGCTCCGGGCGAAGGTCACCCGGGCCGACGCCGGCGGAAACGTCCGCATGCTCCTGCGCGACGGCTCGAGCGTCCAGGAGAACCGGATCGTGACGACGGCCCGGGACCGTGAACTGGGCGAGGTCGTCCGCGACGATCTGAACGAGGCGCTGCTCGAGGCGGGCTTGCGGGAGGAGTGACAGCTCCAACTCAACACCTTTATCAGAACGAGGGGGATAGAAACCGATACTATGGCCGAAAAGAAGCGAGGAAAGGTCGGGAGTGCCGGCCGATTCGGAGCGCGATACGGACGCGTCGCTCGACGACGCGTCTCGGAGATCGAACACGACATGCAGTCCTCGAAGGTCGACGGCGACGACGTCAAACGCCTCGGCCCCGGCATCTGGGAGAACGAGGAGACCGGCGAGGTCTTCACCGGCGGTGCCTACCGCCCCCAGACCCCGGCCGGCGAGACCGTCCGTCGCTCGATCCGAGCCGCTCTCGGCGAGGAATCCGACGAGTAGTCCGGAAACCCAGACCACACCACCTCACATGAGTTACAAGTGCTCCCGCTGCAAACGCGACGTACAGCTCGACGAGTACGGGGGCGTCCGCTGTCCCTACTGCGGTCACCGCGTGCTCCTCAAAGAGCGCAGTCGAGACGTCAAGACCGTCGACGTCAACTAGGCATTTTCCGGTGTTTCCCCACGACGCCACCCTCGAGTTCGAGTACGAGTCGCCGACTCGAGCGACGACTGTCGCCGAGGCCGTCGCCCGCGAGGTCGGCGAGATCGACGAAGATCGTTCGCGGACGACGATCGACCGCGATACAGAGACGGTGACAGTTTCGGTCGTCGCTCGCGACCTGACGGCGCTCCGGGCGGCGCTCAACACCTGGTTCTCACTGGTCGACGTCGCGGAGCGAGCGACGGCGGTCGGGGAGCGATACCGGAGTCTCGAGACGAACGAGGCGGACGAGACGGATCGTTCGGGTGGCGACGACAGCCACGACAGCCACGACGGCGATGGCTGACGACGCCACCCGCTCACCGTTCGAGCGGCCCCCGACCGAGGACTCGACGTCCCACCCCATCGAAACCTGGCAGCTGACGCCGACGAACTCGAGACTTCTCCGTGGGTTGTTGTACGCCTCCTGGACGATTTCGGGTGGGTTCGTCGTCCTGCTCGCCACGCTCTCCGCGTTTCTCGCCCTCGAGGGTGCGGTTCCTTCGCGTGCAGGTTCGATGCCGGGTCTCACAGTCGTCGTGGTCGTCGCCCTCGTCGTCACCCTCGCCGGATTTGGCTGGCTCCTCACGCGACTCGTTCGCTGTCGACACGGCCGCACCTTCCTCCGACTTCGCGCGCCGGAACCGAGCGATCCGACCCGATCCGTCGTCGAACACGCGCCGATCCGATCGCTCGTCGCGTTCGCCGGTGTCGGCGCCGTGATCCACGCGGGCGGCTTCGCACTCGTTCTCAGTCTCGAGCGATCCTCGTTCTGGTACCTGCTCCCCGTCGGTGCCGTGTATGCAATCCTCGTCGCCGTTCGCTGGTGGCTGCCGACCGCCAGTCGCCTCACCGACGACGTCCTGGTCGTGACGTCGTTTCCCCACGAGGGGGCCGCCGGCAGTCGCTGGTTCGGCACACTCGAGACGACGCTCGAGATCGATCGGGCGTCGATCCAACGGGTTCGGGCGCGGTCGCTGGGCGAGACGACACTTGTGTGGCTCGACCGCGGTCGATCCGCGTCCGTCGTCGCGGCCGTCCCACCGTCCGTTCGTGACCGTCTCGAGGGGTGACGTGACTCCCGTCGAACGCAGCGACGGGAGGTGAATCGACTCACGGGACGCAAAGCTTGGCTTTATCAGTGCGGAGGGCAACCGTCGAGACATGCAAGGCAATCTGCCACCGGAGGCACAGGAGAAGATCGAACAGCTCCAGGACCTGCAGGAGACGGCACAGACCGTCGCCGTCCAGAAGCAGGAAGCCGAGTCCTCGCTCGACGACGCGCAGGCTGCCCTCGAGGAACTCGAGGACGTCGACGACGACACCACGATGTACCGCCAGGTCGGCGAACTGTTCGTCCAGACCGAGTACGACGAGGCCCAGGACCAGCTCGAGGAGAAAACCGACACCCTCGAGATTCGTCTCGAAACCCTCGAGAAGCAAGAAGAGCGCGTCCAGACGCAGTTCGAGAGCCTCCAGGAGGAACTCCAGAACCTGCTGGGCGGTGGCGGCATGGGCGGGCCCGCCGGTCCGGGCGGCCCGGGCGCCGGCGGCGCGTAGATGCCGACCAGCGAATCGGCACCCGAGGACGAGGCGGTCGTCCAGACCGCCGCTGACGCCGCCGAAGACGTCATCTTCTCGGCGTACAAGCAGTCGGCCGTCCGCGACTACGACGTCACCGTCGTGTTCGAGGAGAGCGTCCTCGAAGTCGACGTCTACCTGAACGTGCCGGACGACGCGGGCGAACGGAACCCGGATGCCGTCGCGGACGAGGCGGCCCTCGCCGCCCGGTCGGCGGTCGACGACCTGTTCGGCGAGTGAGCGGCGCCTCGAGCGAATTTTTGACGGTGAACCCCGACCAGAGCGTGCAAACTGATTGCACACTACCCCAACGGTTTTTACGGTACCCGTCGAGGCTCGAGTCGAGACGAATGGAGACCCTTTCTTTTCACTGACCGGGATTCTCACCCGACGGGATCCGCGCGGCGCGTTCGGCTACCGCCCGTAGCGGCATCGGTCGGTCGCTAGTCTATCGCTAGTCGGTCGCAAGTCGCTCGCCCGCTGATCCGCACGACTCGTTCGCGTCGAGAACCCCGGACTCGAGGACGTCTCGAGCGGCAGCGTTCCCATTCGCGCAGATTGCGACGAATCTATCGCCGCCGAACCGTTTCCGACCAGGTCGTGGCGACCTGGTCACCCACCGTCGACACATGTCACGACCGAGTGCAAACACGTCCACGAACCGCCCGCCAAAATCCGCCGTCGTCGTCGCCCGCGAGCCGACGACGCCGGTCGAAACGGCCGAAATCGAATCGCTCGCCCGAAGCGCCGGCTACGGCGTCGTCGACGCGGTCACCCAGCCCGGCCACCCCGATTCCGGGACGTACCTCGGGGCGGGTCGGCTCGACGACGTCGCCGAAACGGTCGCCTCGAGCGCCGCGTCGACGGTCGTCGTCGGCGACCGACTCACCCCGGGTCAACACCACGCCATCGAATCGACGTTGCCCGACGAAACGAGCGTCCTGGATCGCTACCGACTCGTCCTCGACATCTTCGAGGCGGGGGCGAGTTCCCGCCGAGCGAGCCTCCAGGTCGAACTCGCCCAACTTCGCTACGATCTGCCCCGACTGGTCGCCGCGAGCGACGAGGGGATGCTCAACCGGGTAACCGAGAGCGGGACGCCAGTCTACGACGTCCGCGACCGAATCTCTCGGCTCGAGCGCCGACTGGCCGAACTCCCGGATCCGGCCGAACAGTTCCGCGAGCGTCGCCGCGAGGAGGGCTTCGACCTCGTGACCATCGCTGGCTACACGAACGCCGGGAAGTCGACGCTGTTGCACCGACTGGCGGACGAGCTATCGGTCGAGACGTCCGAGTCTGCAGACAATTCCGAGAACGAGCCCACCGACGGCTCGAACAAACACGCTACTGCCAGCGTCGCGGACCGCCTGTTCGAGACGCTCGAGACCACGACCCGACGAGCCACGATTGGCGACCGGCCCGTGCTCGTCACGGACACGGTTGGCTACGTCGACGAGTTGCCCCACGACCTCGTCGCGTCGTTCAGCGCGACCCTCTCGGAGGCGGCCGCGGCCGACGTCGTCGTCCTGATGGTCGACGCGAGCGACGACCTCGATACCGTCGAGGAACGGCTGCGGGTGTCTCTCGACGTACTCGCCGAACAGGACGTCGACCCCGATCGGGTCGTCACCGCGCTGAACAAGATCGACCGCCTCGAGCCCGGCGAACGGGAGGCTCGCGTCGCCCTCGCCAACGAAGTAGGCCTGGACCCGATTCCGGTCAGCGTTCGTGAAGGGACGAACCTCGAGGCGCTTCGAGAACGCATCGAAGACCACATACCGACGGAACGTCTCCGCCTCGAGATGCCCGCCGGGGACGAGGCGATGGCGCTGGTCTCGCGAGCCTACGATCGGACGGCCGTCAAGGACGTGACGTACCGCGACGAAACGGTCGTCCTGGAATGTACGGGCCGTCCGGCGGTCCTCGAGCGGCTTCGGGGGGCCGCCGAGCGAGCGTAGCTACTCTCGGGGTTCCTTCCGGTCGCGCTCGTAAGGCACCCGATCGAGCGTCTCGCGAAGCCGCGGGCGAATGTCGAACAGGTATCGCTCCGTGCTCCCGTCGGGCCCCGACTGGGTGTAGACCACCTTCTCGATGGAGACGCCCTCGGGGACGGTCTGGGTGACGACGACCGCGTCGAGCGCCAGGTTCGGCGGGATCTCGGCGTCGGTACCGCACCAGCGCGAGGGGAGGTTCGCGGCGTGTGGGCGAAGGACGTTCGACCCCTGGTAGAGGAACCCGTCGTCGCCGACGAAACTGGTGTTCGAACGTCCACGCCACGCGAGGGGACGGTCACTGCTGTTCTGGGCAGTGAAAAACGCGGCTGTCACCCTCGTTCCGAACTCGAGGGGTATTCGAGGAGCGCCCCGAGGCCGACGTCGTCGACGAGGCCGACGAGCGACAGCGTCAGGAACGAACCGTCGACGGTCGGGCCGACCGGTGGCGTGACGTCTCGGGTCGTAGTATCGTAGAACTCGGCGTGCACGCCGTCCGGTGTGGCGTCCTGCTCGCCCGTGATCGTCTCGTAGGCGCGCTTGATTCGCAGAAACCGCGCGCGAGAGCCACCCTGGTCGGGATGGTGCCGCTTGAGGAGGGCCCGATAGGCACGTCGGACCTCCTCGGTGTCGGCCTCTGGCGACACACCGAGGACCTCGTAGTGGCTCTCCATATACCACACTGAAAGTCACTCGGTAAAAAGAGTGTTCCGTCCGCCGGATTGGTAGGACGGTCTCGTGAGAGTTCAGTCCGCGATGGACTCGAGGGTGATCTCACCCGTGCTGTCGACGGCGACTTGACGACCACAGTACTGAAACTGCACGGTGACCTCGTTTTGCTGCCGGGTTGGTGACGTCGACTCGAGCAACTGATCGAGCGCCTGCGGATCGATCGCCTCGTGAAGCGGCGGGTAGGCCGGTGGAGCGAGTTCCTCGACGGGGACGTTCTCCGCACGAGCCACCGCCTCGACGACGGCGAGGCTTGGCGCTGTCTGAAACGACGAAACCATGCTGTCTTCCCCCGACCCCATACCTATAACCACGTTCCCGAGTCCCTGTATTAAGCCTGTCCTTCCTCACCGAGTCGCGCCTCCCGGCGACGTCGGTCGACCGTGGTCCAGCCAATCCCGGCGAGAACGACGAGTCCACCGAGAATCGTCGCAACGTCGGGAATCTCTCCGAGCAGGGCGAGCGCTAGCACCGTCGAGCCGACCGGCTCGCCGAGCCAGGCGACGCTCACGACGACCGACTCGAGGTACTTCAGCGCCCAGTTCGAGACGGTGTGGCCCAGGATGCCGGGTCCGACGGCCATCGCCAGAAAGAGCACCCACTCTCGAGGCGGGTAGGCGACGTAGTCGTGGCCCTGGACGCCGACGAGGACGAAGAGCGTGATCGCGCAGGCGGCGTAGACGACGGTGACGTAGGGAAACAGCGAGACGCGCTGGCGGATCGACCGTCCCGCGAGGACGTAGCCGGCGACCGTCACCGCGCCGAGGAGGGCGAGCGCGTTCCCGTAGAGCGTCGCGTCCGCGACCGGGGCCTGCCCGGCGTCACCGAACGACATGACGGCCGCGCCGGCGATGGCGACAACGATGCCGGCGACCGTCGTTCTCGTCACCCGTTCGTGCAGGACGAGCGCGGCACCCGCGGCGACGAACAGCGGCTGGGTCTGGACGAGCGTGACGCTCGCGGCCACGCTCGTGTACGACAGGCTCTCGAACCACGACGCGAAGTGGGCCGCGAGGGCGACCCCCGCGACGGTCGCACCGAGGAGGTCGCGTCTCGAGAGCCGACCGAACTCCTCGTGGTGGAATCCCAGCGCGACCGGGGCGACGATAGCCGTCGTGAACAGTACCCGGTAAAACGCCGCGACCGAACTCGGGGCGGCGCTCCAGCGAATCAGGATCGCGCTCGTACTCGCCGCGAGGACGGCGAACGCGAGTGCCGCCACCGGGGCAACCTCGAGATCGCCACCTGCGCGGACGTCTGGAATCACGTGGCTCAGATTCGAGGGGAGTCCTATAGGGGTAGCGAAAGCGGCCAACGTGGGTGACGCCGGATCAGTGCACGAGGAGTCACTCGAGCGCGCGTCTCGTTCGCCTGTGACGATCCAGGAACATCCCCTCGAAGCCGACTCGCGAAAACGGTGCTACCGTCTCGCCGAGTCTGCCACCCGGCAGGGCGTACTCGATCTTGTCCCGGAGGACCGTCTGCTCGCCGTCGGCGAAAAACGAGTGGGTGTGCACCCAGGTGGCGAACGGGCCGTGAACCATCTCGTCGCTGAAGTACGCTCGTCCTGGGCGAGAATCTCGCTCGAGGATGACCGACGTCCAGTGAACGCGCGGGCCCACGCCGAACGGGCGGATCGACATCGAAATCTCTGCGTCCTCCTCCAAGATGTCAGGATCTCGTTCGCCGTCGGGTCCCATTACCGCCTCGGCTCGCAGGTTCAGCCACGGCGGCGTCACGGCCTCGAGTCCCGAGACGCGCGAGTGAAAGTCCCAGACCTCCTCGAGGGGTGCGTCGATCCGGATCGATCGCTCGTAGGTTGGCATGGCGAGGGATACGACGCCTCGAGGGAAAATAGTACGACTATCGATGGGGGACGATTGCGAACTGTCTCGAAAATCGACAGCCGTTCATTCTCCACCAGTTCTCGAAAAGCCACGGCGATTAGATCGCCAACAGTTCTCGAGAATCGTTCGGAGAGAGCCGTGTACGCGCCTCGAAGACGCTTACTTCAGCCGTTCCTGCAAAAACGATGGATGTGCCGCGGTCACGCCCTCGACCTCGAGAATCTCCGTCGCGATCACGTCCCCGAGTTTGTCGCCGTTCGCCGCGCGCACTTCGGCCATCAGCATGTGGTCGCCGCTCGAGGTGTACAGCGATTCGATCTCGTCGAGGGCCTTGAGCGCCCGGGTCGCCTCGACGTAGCGCTCGCTGGCCACGTCGATGCCGACCAGCGCGATGGTCTGGCTCGAGAGTTTCTTGGGGTCGACGTCCGCGGAGTAGCCGACGATGACGCCGTCCTCCTCGAGCTGGTTGATGTACTTTCGAACGGTCGGTTTCGAGACCTCGGCTCGCGAGGCAATCTCGGCGTAGGACGCCTGGGCGTCCTCCTCGAGGACCTCGAGAATGCGATCTTCCGTTGGGCGAGTGCTCATACACCCTCTTTTGCTCGGGCGGAAAAATATCTTTTGTATCTGAAAAGCCGAGTTTGGGACGACGTGTCGACCGGCGGACTTATCCGCCCCGGCGACAGAACGGACGTCGATGGTCTCGTTCGACGTCGCTATGGGACTCTTCTGGGTCGGATGTGGGATCGTCATCCTGATCCCCGCCTGGCTCATCGCCGTCCGTGGTCGGGCCGACCTCCACGTCCACTACGACGACAGCGTCGACCCCGCCTACGTCTCGCGTCGAGCGGGGACGACCGCCCTGCTCATGGGCGTCGTGACGATCACGTACGGACTCGCCCAGATCCGGTTTGGCTACCGGCCGCTGGCCTTCGGCGGGTTGCTCGTCACGTTGCTCGTCCTGACGACGCTCACGAAACGATTCGCCCAGGGCTGGGGCTGGCACGGCGAGTGAACCGATCGGCTCGAGGGCCTCGGTTGCCCTCGAGGTCAGGCGTACTTCGGCCGCTCTCCCGTGACCTGGATCGAGCCGTCGACGATCGGATCCTCGGCGTCCTCGCTGTAGGTGTACTGGCCGGTCGAGTCACAGAGCGTACACTGGTACGTCTCCATGATCTCGTTGATCAGTTCCCCGTCCTCGAAGAAGACGCGGCTCTGGGTGATCTGCAGGAACTGCGCGGTCTCACAGTTGGTACACTCTATCATAGCTGGCGACACACGGAGATACCTCGTAGTTATCCAGCGAGTACCGCATTCGACGCGCTCGCTATGCGCTCGCTACCGTTGACGGCAGATATTCTCGATCGTCGGGTGAGGTTTGCTTGACCACTCGTGCGAAGCCGTCGCCGCTCGAGCAAACCGAGGACTCGGGTCGTCTCCTCACCGTTAGCCGCCCCTACTCGAGCGAAGGCGGTCGTTTACCCGGTCGTCGATACTCGCGACTCGAGCCAAAAAATCGACCGTCGACTCAGAGCTCGACCGGAATTCGCTCGCCTCGTCTCGCCGAGGCGTAGGCGGCCTCGGTCAGCGCCGTCACGGCGAGGGCGTCTCGAGCGGTCGCCGGCGGTTCGCGCCCCTCCATGACGCTCTCGAGGAACGCGTCCGCGCGCGAGCGTTCGCGACGCGGGTCGATGTAGGGGTGGTACTCCGCGCTCTCGGTGTCGATCTCGAAGACGCGTCGGGATCGCCACTGCTTGCCCTCGAGGTAGACGGCGCCTTCGTCGTCCCAGACGTGGATGTGCTCGCGGACTGCCGGGGCGTCGCCGAGGAACGAGAACGTTCCGGTGGCGCCGTTGGCGAACCGAACGTCGAGGTGTGCCCGTCGGTCGATTCGCTGATCGTCGTCGTGGAAATCCATGCTGGCCCGGACGGATTCGGGCTCCAGGCCCGTCGACCAGAGGACGCCGTCGAGCACGTGGCTGCCAGTGTCGTAGAGGAAGCCGCCGCCCGAGAGGTCGGGGTCGAGCCGCCAGGTGTCCGCGGAGTCCTCGATCCAGCCCTGAGTGATCGAGGCGGTGAGCCAGGTGGGGTCGGTTCCGTCCTCGCTCTCGGGGGCGAACCGGTCTCGAGCCGTCCAAAACGCCGTCTGGAGGTGACGCTGGTAGCCGACCATCAACACTTCCTCGCCCGCTTCGCTTCGATCAGCGAGGTCTCGCGCGCGCTTGAGATCCGTCGTGAGCGGTTTGTCGCAGTAGACGTGGAGTCCCCGGTCGAGGGCGGCGACCACCTGTTCGTAGTGGAGCGTGTGGGGCGTCCCGACCAGGACGGCGTCCAGCGGTGCGTCCTCGAGCATGGCCGTGTAGGACTCGTACCGGTGAGCGTCGTCGACGACGAACTGGTCGCCGACGGACGCCAGCCTGACGGCGTCGAGGTCGCAGACGGCGGCGACCTCGGCGTCAGGGTGGCGGTTGAACTGGTCGCCAACGTACGACCCGATGTAGCCCAGGCCGACGATACCGATGCGAAGGGGTGTGTGGGTACTAGCAGTCGTCACAGGGGTGTCCACACCGCCGATCGACATGGATGTTTGGCCGGGCGCGCGAAACCGGACGGTCCCGCCGTCACCCGCGACGTTTTTGACGCGCCGCGCGAACGACCTCCTATGTCGATCACGCTCTACCAGCTCGAGGGCTGTCCGTTCTGTGAGAAGGTTGCTGACGCGCTGGACGACGCCCAGATCAGCTACGAAACGGTGTGGACGGACGCGATGCACTCCGGACGCGACGAGGTCAAGCGCGTCTCCGGTCAGCGCGGCGTCCCGGTGCTCGTCGACGAGGATCGTGGGGTCACGATGGCCGAATCGGACAACATCCTCGAGTACGTCGATCGAACGCTCGCCTGACCGACTCGAGGGCCGTAGGAACCGACTACGGCGATGGTAGCCGGTGCCTGTCGTCAGTCGGCACGAACTACGCACTCGTGTGCCACTGAATAACAAAGGGGTAAACGGTACTCGGTGACGATGCGGGGAACACACGCCCCGTCGGGTGCGCGATCGGTGCAACTACCCGTCGCCGACTCGACGTTCGCTCGGACGTCGCGGCCGACGGGACGACGCGCTGACAGTCGAGTGCTGTGTCCGTGCCCGTAACTCGAACGTGGACTCGCCCCCGCTTCGAGTACGCTCATGTCTCTCACCAGGGCGGGCTCCCCGCCCCCGCCCGGTTTCGACCGAACGCACTCCCACGAGCCATCGCCAGACAGCGGCTCGGGTGGTGGTGTGGCTCCTGGCCGAACCATTTTGGCGACCGTGCGGAACTATGAGGTCAGCCCTTATCTGACGATTCCGCCGTCACACTCTTCGAGAACCGGATCCACCGCCGTCTCGAGTCCGAGACGAGCGCTATCTCGTTCGCTAAAATACGCATTTCACCTTCCGTGATTTATAGGGGAATCCGAATACAACCCCCTCATATGCAGATAACTCGACGACGGATGTTGACCGCAGCCGGCATCGCAAGCGTCTCGGCGATTGGCGGCTGCCTCGGAGAGAGTGGCGACCTGGGCGCTGGAAATGGAAACGGCAACGGCGACGACAACGACACCGACGACGAGAACGAAACCGAAACAGGGAACGGTTCGAACGACACCGAGAACGGATCGGACGACACCGAGAACGGAAACGGAGACGACGCGAAAAGCGGTAACGGAGACGACGACACGGAGAACGGCTCGAGCGATGACGGGAGCGAATCGGCCGACGTCGGCAACGAGGTTTCCGGCTACGGAACCGTCCAGTACGAGGGGAACGACGGGGAGACGACCGCCGTGCCGTTCTCGAGCCGTGAGGAAGCCGAGTCCTACCTCGAGGTCGAGTCCCGGCAGGATGCGGAGCGCAACGCCATCGTGGACCTCCTCGAGGCGACGGACTTCGAGACGGACTCGCTCGTCGCACTCGAGTCCCAGGGGAACGACGGTTGCGCCGAACTCCAGTTGAAGTCACTCGAGGTGACGGCCGAGAGCGGCATTTCGATGACCGCGGCAGTGGTCGATACCGGTGGCGACGACGAGATGTGCACCCAACAGATCACTAACCTGGGTCTGCTGGTCCGGGTCAGCTACGACGGCGAGGCGCCCTCCAGCGGTTCGGTGACGATCACCGACGGGCAGGGCGGCGAGCACGGCATGGGCTGGAGTTCCGCGAGCGACTCGGCGGAAGGCGGAGACAGCGAATCGACGAGCGAAGACGAGTAGGAGAGAAAGCGGCTCCACTCACTCGAGGGCTGGATCGACCGCTCGCGCTCGCTTGTCGTCGCTCGCCTCAAGCCACCACGCGAGGCGATCGATCTCGAGTGGGCGATAGGTGGTCGTCAGCGAGAGCCACTCACAGGACGCCAGCGTCCGCAGCGGTTCGCTCGTCTCGACCACGGCCGTTTCGGATTCGTGCGCGACGGACTTGAGCAACGACTCGAGTGCGGCGTTCGGCCTGGCCGTGTCGATCCCGGCGAGCTGGCGAAGGTACTGAAACGAGGTCGGGCCGACGCCCGAGACGTCGCCGACTGGATCCAGGTCGTATCGGTAGACGTCGGCTTCGGCGGCCCACGAACACAGCGCTTCGATGTCGGACCGCTCCGGTCGGTTCGCGAGGACGTGGGCCACTTCACAGAACACGCGACGCTTTCGGTCGGCGTGAAAGACCTCATGGAGCCGCTCGTCGTCGGGTTCGAGGTCGGCGACGTCCGAAAAAGACGTGACCTCGCCTCGCTCGAGGAACGTCTCCTCGACGGTTTCGACGACAGATGTCGTCGCGGATCCGCCGTCGGTCGCCGCGGTCGCCGTCGCGAGCATCGACAGCGGTTCGTCGCCAGCCGGTCGGTCGAACGAGCGAAACGAATCGGCCAGCGGCGCATACGGGACGTCGTCGGCGAACCGGTCGAGCACCGCCTGAGGTGAGGCCATGACTCCTGTCGGCACACAACACAGTCGATACAGATAGGTGTACCGCCCGGTGTACTCGGTGGAGATGGAGGTAGAGGTGGAGTTGGAGAGTAGGGCGAGGGTGAGGGTGAAGGTGGAGATGGAGGTGATAGAGGGAGAGAGTGACTTCGCCTACTCCGGTGCGCCGTTCGTGATCGTCGTGTGCGCCCCGATGAGCGCTCCCGCGAGGTCCATATTCTCGAGGCGCGTTTGCTCGTCGATGATCGAACGGCGGATATCGGCGTGGCGAATCTCCGCCTGCGGGAAGATGACCGCGTGATCGAGCGTGGTGTTCTCGAGGACCGCGTCGTCCATCACGTGGACGTTCTCGCCGAGGGTCGTCTCCTCGAGGACCGCCGACTCCGCGACGTGGTTGTCGCCGTCGAGGAACCAGGCGACGGCGTCGAGGTAACTGTCGGGGGTGCCGATGTCGAACCAGGCTCCCTCGAACGTGAACGCGTAGGTCGGCTGGCGGTTCTGCAGCCACTGGATGAACCAGCCGGGCTCGTCCGGGTTGTTTCCCTCCTCGAGGTACGTCGGGAGCAAGGAGAGATCCTCGCGGGGGAAGGCGTAGCAGGCGATCGAGACCAGCGTGCTCTTCGGATCGTCCGGTTTCTCCTGGAAGTCCACGACGCGTTCGTCCTCGAGTTCGACGAGGCCGTAGGATTTGGCCTTCTCGCGCGACCCGACGTCGTAGGCCGCGAGCGTCGGCGTCCCCTGCGCCTCGAAGTAGTCGACGAAGTTGGCGACGTCGAAACTGATGAGGTTGTCTCCGGCGATGACCACCAGGTCGTCGTCGACGTTCTCGCGCTCGATGAGCTGGGCGAGCGCACCGACGACACCGAACTTCTCGTCCTCTGCTGCGGTGTCCTCAACTGACAGGCGCGGTTTCTCGAAGTCCGACGCCGCGAGGTGGGCCTCGAACTCCGCTTCGAAGCGCTCGTTCGTGCTGACGAACACCTCGTCGATCCGCTCGTCGGCCTCGAGGTCGGCGAAGATCCGGTCGATGACGGTCGAGTCGCCGATCGGGAGAAACATCTTCGGTCGATGTTTGGTAATCGGCCACAGTCGAGTCGCGTACCCTCCGGCGAGAACGACGGCCTTCATACACTCGCAATTCACCAGCAGGGTGTAAGACACTTGCCCTTTCTCGAGCAACGGAATGCTCGGGCCTCAGTTCTCGCCGGACCGCGACTGAGACTGACTTTCGACGACCGCCTCGAGCACGACTCCCGCTCCGAACCCGCCCCGTTCGGCCGCCTTCTCCCGACGGCGTTCCTCGAGTTCTTCGACCGACCAGCCTTCCTGGACGCAGCACGCCCGAACCACCTCTAGGACGTCGGCGAGTTCGTCCAGACTTCGGTCCTCGCGGTACTCGGCGCACTCCTCCTCGAGTTTCGCGAGCAACCGGCGGTCGTACTCCTCGTCGTTGGCGACGTGGGTGATCGGTCGCTCGCCGTTGGCCTCGACTACTGTCGGGATCTCGTCGCGGACCAGTTTGTCGTAGATACGCGGCATACGCCGGACGTCGAACGGAACCCACTCGAGCGTGTCGGATCGAGGTGGCGAAAGAGAACCTCTATAACCGACGGGGCGTTCAGTCACGACGAACCGCTATGCCAGAAGCCGACGAAACGACGCGTCAACGCCTCGCCGACGCGCTCCGGGACGAAGCGGCGACCCCGAGCGCGCTCGCGACCCGACTCGACCTGACGACGGGAGCCGTCCTCCGCCACGCCGAACACGTCGCCCGCTCGGTCGACGGCACCGACGAGCAGTTTCTCGTCGCGCCCCCAGCCTGTCGAGAATGCGGTTTCGACGCGTACGACGACCTGTTGAATCTCCCCTCTCGGTGCCCCGAGTGCAAGAGTGAAGCCGTCGACGAACCGACGTTCACCATCGAGTAGTCGGCCGCTCGAGCGGCGGACCCGGCGTATTCGGGCTGTAGCGCTGGCGAGTCGACTCGTGCTGGCGTATGGCCAAGTCGATACGGATATCAGTCGTCGTACCGACAATCGGGATATGAACGATCGAGTGAACGACTACCGAGCGTCTGCGATAGGTGTCGCACAGGGGCGCCGACGCCGGTTTCGTTTCCGTTTGAGCAGACCCCGCTTCGCTCGAGTTCCACCTCGTCCGCGTTCCCGTATCAGTCCTCGTTCCGGTTTTAGTACTTCACACCACACACAACAGTGGCGCTCACGAGTTCGAACCCCCGCCAGTCCAGGAGGGAAACGATGACCCAGCCTCCCGAACCCGAACCCGGTACGCACGGGGCCTGTTCGGAACTGGCGTTCGACCTTCTCGAGTGGCTCGGCGAGCAGCCGGAGTCGGCAGCGACGATCGACGAAACGCTCCGGGCGGTAGCCGCCGAGCGCCGACGGCTGTTGCTCTCCGTGCTCGAGGAGCACGAACAGGAGTTGACGTTACCCGACGCCGCCGAGGAGGTCGCCCAGTGTGAAACCGGCAAGCCGATCACCGAACTGTCGGCCGAGCGCGTCGCGAACGTCTACATCTCGCTGTATCACGACCACCTGCCCCGACTGGTCGACGCCGGATTGCTCGAGTACGACCAGGAACGAGACCTGGTCGCGCCCGCCTCGTTTTGAGCCCGTCGGCCGTGTACGTGGCGTAGACGCCGGACCACGACCGATTTTTGGGAATTGAACGTCAGCACGTCGCGCTCGAGGGCTTCGGTCACCAAGTTACCCGTAGTGGTCTCGCTCGACTCGCTCGTCGAATAGCCTGGCCAGGAGTGACGTCACCGGCCGCTCACGCTCGTCGCCGTCACCGAGAGTGATTCCGTCGACCCGGTCGACCGGACGCACCACCCACGTCGTGTTGGTAAGAAAGACCTCGTCAGCCTGGCGGACGTCCTCTGGCCGGAATCGTCCCTCGTCGATCGGAATCCCGGCGTCGGCTGCGAGTTCGAGGACGACCCGACGAGTAATGCCGGGGAGGACCGCCCCCTCAGTCGTCGGCGTGTGCAGCCCGCCATCGTCGACGAAGAAAACGTTGCTCGTGGCCCCCTCGGCGACGTCCCCCTCGAGGTCGCGAACGAGCGCCTCGTCGGCGTCGTGGAGTTCCTGTCTCGCGAGGATGCCGTTCAGGTAGTTGTGCGTTTTCGCGCCCGCGGGGAGCGCGGCGTCCGGAATTCGGCGCACTTTGACCGTCTGGAGCGTGGCCGGACCGTCCCACACCGACTCGCCCTCGAGGCCGCCCCTCGGGAGCGGTTTGACGTACACCACGACCGTCGGGTCGACCTCGGGCCGGGGGGCGAGCGTGCCGGGCTGGACGCCGCGGGTGATCGACAGCCGGACGTAGGCGTCCGTGAGGTCGTTAGCAGCCAGGGTTGCCTCGATTCTATCGGCCAGTTCCTGGCGCGAGAGGCCGTGCTCGAGCCCGATCGCCTCGCAGGTTCGCTCGAGGCGGTCGGCGTGGGCCTCCCACTCGAAGATCGAACCGCCATAGGCCCGCAGGGTCTCGAACGCGCCGTCGCCATAGCGAAAGCCCCGATCGTCGACGCTGACGGTCGCCTCGGGGGCGGGGACGAGTTCGCCGTCGAGGTGATACAGGCGCTCGCTCGCGGGTTCGTCCTCAGTCATCGTTACCCTCAGAGTTGTCTTTAGGCATCGTTGCCCCCGGATTTGTTTTTAATCATCGTCACCCCCAGCATCGTACTCGGCGGCGAAGGTACAGAACGTCCGGATCATCCGCGTGCCAACCTCGAGGGAGATGCGGTCGCCGCTCGCGTACGCTCGACTCGAGTGATCCGATTCCTCGTCCAACTCGTCGCCGGGTTCGCTATCGGTTGTCCCCGTCAGAATGCTCTCGGGGTGGAACTGGACGCCCAGGTGCGGGCGGTCGCGGTGGCGAACGGCCATCAACACGTCGCGCTCGTCCGTGGTCCACGCCGTCTCGAGCAGGTCGTCCGGAAGCGACTCCCGCTCGACGGCCAGCGAGTGGTACCGACCGACCCGGAGTCGCGCCGGGAGCCCCTCGAAGATTCCCTCGCCCGTGTGCTCGATCGTCGAGGGCTTACCGTGGACCACCTCCGGGGCGTGAACGACCGGCGCGCCGTTAGCCGCACACAGCGCCTGGTGGCCCAAGCAGACCCCGAGGGTGGGGTACGAGAGCTCGGCGAACAGGTCGGTCGTGACGCCCGCGTCGGCGGGCGTTCCGGGTCCTGGCGAGACGACGATGCCGGTCGGATCGAGTGCGCGGACGTCCTCGAGGGTGATCGCGTCGTTCCGGCGGACGACGACCTCGTCTGCGGCCTCCCCGACGTACTGGACGAGGTTGTAGACGAAGGAGTCGTAGTTGTCGACGACGAGGATGCGGGTCGCGCGATCGGAATCAGTCATTGCGATCACCTCTTGTTTCATTACCGGACTCACCGCCGCCGGTCTCGAGCGTCATCGCCGCCCGCTCGCCCAGCGCCGCGTCGATCGCGTTCAACAGAGCCTGCGCCTTCGCGAGCGTCTCGTCGTACTCGCGCCCGGGGTCGGAGTCGTGGACGATCCCGGCGCCCACCCGGAGGTGGTACGCCTCGGCGTGGCGGACGAGCGTTCGGATGACGATGTTGATCGTCGCCCGACCGTCGAACCCGAAGATGCCGACGCCGCCGGTGTACGGCCCGCGCCGGGTCGCCTCGAGTTCGTCGATGATCGCCATCGTCCGGGGCTTGGGTGCCCCCGTGATCGTCCCGCCGGGGAACGTCGCCGCGATCGCGTCGCCGAGGGTCGCGTCGGGTCGAAGGCGTCCGGTGACGTTCGAGACGAGGTGCATGACCTCGGAGTAGCGATCGACCCGGCGGTACTCCTCGACCTCGACGCTTCCGTAGGTACAGACCTTCCCGAGGTCGTTTCGCTCGAGGTCGACCAGCATCGCGTGTTCGGCGCGCTCCTTCTCGTCATCTTGGAGGTCGGCCTCGAGCGCCGCATCCGCCGCCGGGTCCTCACCTCGGGGACGGGTCCCGGCGATGGGTTCGGTGCGGACGAACGCGCCGTCGCGCTCGAGGAGGAGTTCCGGGCTCGCGCTCACCAGGTCCGTGGACCGTCCTTCGAGCAAACAGGAGTACGGGGCCGGGTTCACGGTCCGGAGCGCCTCGTAGGCGGCGACGGGATGGACCGCCGCGGGGGCGACGAGACGCTGTGAAATGTTCGCCTGGAAGGTGTCGCCGTCGCGAACGTACCGCTTGACCTGCCGAACACGGTCGGCGAACGCGTCCCGGCCGCAGGTGCTCTCGAAGGTCGCCTCAGCCGCGTCGACCGGTGGGGGGCCGGCGGTGAGGTCGCCCTCGAGCGCTCGTCGGGCGAGCGCGAGCGCCCGCGAGCGAGCTCGTTCGTAGGTCGCCTCGAGCGCCTCTATATCGCCCGCCGAATCTCCACCCTCGAGCGTCGACGCGTCGATCGACGGACAGGCCGTCACCCGGAGTCGGACCTCTTCGTCCGCGTCAGCCGGACACTCCCACGCCGCGAGTCGGTCGTACACGCCCACCTCGAGTCTGGGCAGCCCGCGGTCGTCGACGGCGCTTCCGGCCAGGTCCTCGAGTTCGCGGGCGACGTCGTAGGAGAGCCAACCGACGACGCCGCAGGGGTAGGGGACGTCGCAGTCGCCACGAACGAGCGACGTGCCCTCGAGCAGTCCCTCGAGGGCGGCGAGCGTCGGCGACTGTGACGCCGGCGTCGTGGTGGATCCGCTGTCGATCGCTGGCGGGTCGAGGTGCTCTGAACCCGATGCCGACCGATCGCGACGCACCGCCGCATCCGGCCCGACCGTCAGCCGCTCGACGGGGTCGACTCCGAAGTAGCCCCAGCCCGGTTGGCCACCGGTCGTCTCCAGGAAGACGCCGGGAGCCGACTCGCGCCGAGCGCGGCGATAGGCGAGAAAAGGGTCGTCGACGGTGACGGCAACTTCGACGGGGAGTCGAATCTGGCTGGCTTCCCCCAGTCCAGGTGCGCGATCGTCGCCGGCATCGGTACGGGCCGTCCTGGCGGCGTCGAGGAACGCCTCCTCGTCCGTAACGACGCGCGGCTGGTTCATGCTCGAGTCGATGTGCGGGTGGCCTAACGCTTTTGCGGTTCTCGCGGCGTTTCGATTCCGCATCGGCTCGATCGCGCAGCGTTTCAGCCTCACGGAGACTCGATCCCGCGTCGTCGCCGTCGCTCGAGGCAGAAAGGAAACCGAACAACGTGTCGAGTTATCGGACTTCCGCCCGGTCGATCCAGCCCTGGAGCCGCTTCGCGGAGATGTCCGTGTCCGCCGAGAGCGAGTCGGCGTCTGCCGTCGCGAGGTCGGCGACGGTTTCGACGCCAGCACCCTCGAGTCGGTCGGCGTAGGCAGGGCCGATGCCCTTGATGACGTCGACCGGCTCCTGGCTGTGATCGTCCGGCACCTTGCTGGCCTCGGGGGTCGCGTCCTCGCTGGTCGGTCCCGTGGCTTCGGCCGGTTCGGCGGCTTCCTCGGCGTCGTCGGGAATTTCGGTCATCGCGTCGGTCGAACTCGAGGCGTCGGTGCCGGTGGCGGCCGTTTCCGCGGCCTCGTCCGTGTCGCTCGATTCGGCTGTGTCGTGCGATTCGACTGTGGCGTCTTCGGTTTCGGTGGCGCCTTCGGTTTCGTCGGCTTCGTCGGTTTCGCTTTCCGCTTCGACGATCGGTTCGTCCGCGACGTCTTCTGCCTCAACGTCATCGTCCTCACCAACGTCTTCGTCGGACGGACCAGTCGGCGATTCGGTCGTCCCCTCCTCCGTCGGCGTCCCCGGATCGGTCGACGTCTCCGCCGCATCCTGGCCTCGTTTGTGTTCGAATGTGACGCCAACGTCACGGCCCTCCGCCGACCGCGAGTCGGCGTCGCTGTCACCGATGCCGAGAAGCGACTGTAGCTTCTGCAGGAGTCCCATTATCGGAGGGTAGTTACCACCGCTACTTAAAGTCGTCTGATATCGGACAGTTGCCGTTACGCACACGGAATACAACAGTTAGAGGCGCGACCGAAGCGCCTCGTTCATCCGACCGACCGGCGCCTCGCGTCCCGTCCACCGCTCGAACGCCTCGACGCCCTGATAGAGCAACATCCACGCGCCATCGACGGTCGCCGCGCCGGCGTCCCCCGCCGCCTGGAGGAGGCGTGTCTCCAGTGGACTGTACACCGCGTCCATTACCGTCAGTTCGTCGTGGAGGGCATCCCTCGAGACGGGGGACGCGTCCTCCTCCATCCCGACGCTGGTCGCGTTGACCAGGACGTCGGCATCCGGGAGCACGTCGGGGAGGCTGTCGAGTCCGCCGGCGGTCGCGCCGGTGACGACTGCGGCGAGTTCCTCGGCTCGCGACACCGTCCGGTTCACGACCGTCACCTCGGCTCCTTCGTCGGCGAGTCCGAACGCGATCGCCCGACCGGCCCCGCCGGCGCCGACCACGACCGCCGACGCTCCCTCGAGGGCGACCTCGTGTTCGCGGAGCGCACGGACGGCGCCGACGGCGTCGGTGTTGTACCCCGCGGGCGGCCCGTCCGGCGAGAAGTCGATCGTGTTCACTGCGCCAATCCGCGCCGCCAGTGGGTCTGGCTCGACGAACGTCAGCGCGTCCTGCTTGAACGGAATCGTGACGTTACAGCCGGCGATCCCGAGCGCCCGCGCCCCGTCGATGGCTCGCTTGAGCGTATCCGGATTCGGGTCCGGCTCGAACGTGACGTACCGGGCGTCGATGTCGAGCGCGTCGTAGGCGGCTTCGTGCATCGGCGGCGAGAGCGAGTGGCCGACCGGATTCCCGAGGAGACCGAAGACCTGCATGCGCGTGAGTGGTTCCCGGGCGGGTATAACGGGTGTGACTCCGGCAGGCTTTCCTGGCGATCTGGTGACCCGCACCGACCGCGTTTCACACGCCTTATACCACCGTCTCGAGTACCACTCCCGTATCGATGGTCGACGGAACACTCCTCTCCACTCTCTTGCTCGTTCTCGGCGCCGGCGCGCTCTTCGGCGGCGCCGAACTCCTCGTCAAGGGCGCCGGCAACCTCGCGCTCGGCCTGGGTCTCCGGGCGGCCACCGTCGGCGTCACCGTGATCGCCTTCGCGACGACTGCCCCCGAACTGTTCGTCGCCATCCTCGGCGCGCTCGACGTCTCCTCAGACGTCGGCTTCGGGACGGTCGTCGGGTCGAACATCGCCAACATCGCCCTCGTCCTGGGGATCTCCGCGCTCATCCGACCGCTCTCGATCAGCGACGCGATGATGCGCCGCCACGTCCCGTTCATGGTCCTCGCGGCCGTCTTGCTCCCCGTGCTCGCCCTCGACGGGCGGATCGGGAAACTCGAGGGGGGAATACTGCTGGCGGTACTGGCCGGGTTCACCGGGTATCTGCTCCACACCGTGAACTCGAGCCCTGCGGCCGCCGAGATGGCCGAGGGGAGCCAGGACGAAATCACCGTACGCGACGTTGCGTTTGTCCTCGCCGGGTTGGTCACTCTGCTCGTCGGCTCTCGTTGGTTGATCTCCGGCGGCTCCTCGCTCCTGCTGGCGATGGGCGTCTCAGAGTTCGTCGTCGGGATGACGGTCCTCGCGCTCGGGACGTCCCTGCCGGAACTCGCCGCCTCGGCCGTCGGAGCCGCCCGCGGGGAAACCGAGTTCACCGTCGGCAACGTCGTCGGCTCGAACATCTACAATATCGTCGCCGTACTGGGGCTACTCGCCGTCGCCGTGCCGATCACGGTCACGGACTCCATGCTCCGGTTCGAACTCCCGCTCGTGGTCGCGTTCACGCTCGTGCTCGTCGGCATGATGTGGCGGGGACGTCGGTTGACCCGGGTCGACGGGGCCGCTCTCGTCATTTCCTACGCCGTGTTCGTCCGGTTCCTGTTCGCCTGACCCGTCTTTCGAACTGATTACTTCCACACCCTCGAGCCCACGATTATTCCGTAGATTGATGCACTTCTGGAGGTAGGTCGACATCGTGCAACGCGTCGTAGCCGACGACGACTGGGTGGCCGACCTCGGTGAGCGCCTGCCCGTGTCGCCGCTCTCGGCACTCGGACTCCTGCTCGCAGCGACCATCGGCTTTCGAATCGCCGTCGAGAACGCCTCGAGCCGGGCGCTTCTCGAGAGTGCGTTCCCGCTGCTCGCGGCGACGGCCGTCGTCCTCGCCAACCGACGGCTGGTCGCAAGCGGTGTCGGCGTCCGCGACCGCCTCACCGTCTTCGCCTACGGCCTCGGCGGCTTCCTGGCCGCCGCACTCGTCACTGCGCTCCACCTGCACGTCCTTCGGCTCGACGGGGCCGGCGTTACGACGCCGCTGTACCTGACACTCATGAGCGGCACTGTCGGGGTCGCCGCCGGAACCGTCGCCGGGCTGTACGAAATCCGCCAGCGATCAGCCGTCCGCGAGGCCAGACGCCAGCACGCGCGCCTCGAGGAGTTCGCGAGCGTCGTCTCACACGACCTGCGGAACCCGCTGAGCGTGGCCCAGGGCCGGCTCCAGGAGACCTGTCGGACGGGCGACCCGAGCCACCTCGAGGCGGTCGATCACTCCCTCGAGCAGATGGACGAGTTGATCGACGACTCCCTGTCGGTCGCCCGAAACGGCACGCAGGTCACCGACCGGGAGCCGGTTCAACTTGTGGACCTCGCCTCGGAGGCGTGGGCCGTCGTCGAGACGGCCGACTCGAGCTACGAACTCTCGGGGAACCGGACGATTCGTGCAAATCCGGCTCGATCGAAACGGCTCCTCGAGAACCTGTTCCGCAATGCGATTGAACACGCCGGACCGGAGACCGTGGTTCGAATCGGCGCGCTCAAAAACGGCTTCTACGTCGAGGACGACGGCCCAGGCGTCCCCGAGGATCGCCGTGAGTCCGTCCTCGAGCAGGGAGTCTCCTCCACGGCCGACGGCTCCGGACTCGGGCTCGCCATCGTTCGCGCCATCGCCGACGCCCACGGCTGGGACGTCGCGGTCGCCGAGAGCGATACTGGCGGCGCTCGCTTCGAATTTACGGGCGTCCAGGGCAGGTGACGACGTTCACTGCCCGTTACCGAAGCGAATTTCAGTAATCCGCATTACAGAAATGATTTTCAGATTACACTTATGCGGATACCGATCCTCTCATTACCTGTATGATGCCACACTACCCCCACATCGAACGCGTCCACGTCGCGTCGGTGCCGCGTCTCGTCGTCTCCCTGGCCATGCTGGTCGGGTTCGTCGGATTCCTGGTCGCGCTGTCGTACCCGATTCCGGCGCTGGCGGCGATCGGTGGCGCCGTCGGGGCGCTCACGGCCGCTCGACTTGTGCGAACGGCGCGGTCCCTCGAGACGGTCCGTCTGCCGGGAACGAAGCGTCGATACCGACTTCACTCGGCCAGACACTGAGTCCGAACCGACTTCCGAACGCGTAGTTGGCGTTCGCTTTTCGACGTCGCCACTAGTCCTCGAGAATGTAATCGATCAGTGCCGAGTCATGGCTCCTCGTCTTCAAGGATGCGATCGATCAGCGCCGAATTGTCGCTCCCGAGGGCCGAGCGAACCAGCAGACTCCCGCCCAGAACAGCCGGGCTGATCACGGCATCCGCGCCCGCCCGTTCGAGTTTGGTCGTGTTTTCCCGATCGGTCGCCGCGGCCACAATCCGCAGGTCCGACGCGAGTTCGCGCGCAGTGAGTACCGAGAGCGCGTCCTCGGCGTCGTGGTTCGTCGCGACGACGGCGGCGACCGCGCGCTCGATGTGGGCACGCTCGAGGGGTGCCTCGTCGCTCGGGTCACCCGTCACGACAGGGATGTCCCGTTCGGCGAGCTCGGTCGCCGCCTCGCGGTCCTTCGTGACGATGACGAACGAGCGCCCGGCCGCGTTGAGTTCGTCGACGATCGGTTCGGTCAACTCGCCGTAACCGAGGACGAGGATGTGATTCTCGAGGAGTTCGAGCTGTGATTCTGTCATCTTTCCGAGTGTCTTCGTGATCCGCGCCTGAATCGCCGGGCCAACCAGCGCCCCGATAGCGATACCGAAGCTGGCGACGCCGAGGACGACGACGGACATGGTGAACAGCTGTGCGTCCGGCGAGGTCGGGCCGATGTCGCCGTAGCCGACGGTGCTCGAGGTGACGAGGGTAAAGTAAAAGGCGTCGAGGAGGTTCGAGATGCCGTCGAAGTCCTCCCGGAGGGCGAACGCGCCGAAGGTGCCGTAGGCCTGGACCCCGATGAGCGCCCCGCCCGCGGCAAGCTGAGTCGTCGTCAACCCGAGTTCGCGGTCGAACTGTCGGCGGGTGATCAACACCGTCGGGAGCGAAATCAGCGAGAGGACGACCAGCGGGATCGAATAGGGGCTCGCCTGGAGGAGCCCCTGAATCGCCGTCATCGGGAGCAAGACGACGGTCGCGTACCAGCCGACCCGCAGACCGCGCCGGAGCGCGAGCGCGCTCGCGACCATCAGGAACCCCGTCAGCGCGCCGGTGAAACCGACGCCTTGCTGAACAATCGCGGGGACGTAGGCGGCGACCGGCCCGAAATCTGCGGCCGGTTGCTCGATGTTGACGATGCCGGTCGCGACCGATAGCAGCGCGACGGCCAGCGAGAGAAGCACCGCCGCTCGCGTCCCGACGATCCAGGTCCAGTTCTGTGGCAATCGCCGGGCCACACGCTCACCGACCATACTCGAGGTGTCGTCGGCCAGCGATTAAACGAACACGGTTTCGGTACCGATTGCGCCGACCGCTCGTCGTTCGCGACGACTCGAGGCGCCCACACCGGCTCGAGGCGAACGCCGCCGGTCCGAATCGCTCGCGACACGCCGCCGATCAGACCAACCGCGTCGCACTCGCCGCGGTCGGTACTGGTTTATCCGATCCGTGACTGACACAACCCATGGCAACGCTTCCGCTCGAGATTCTCCTCGGTCTGTACCTGGGACTGCTGACCGGCATCGTGCCCGCGTTCGCCGCCGGGTCGCTCGGCTTCCTGGTCCGGTACTTTACCGGCGTCGGCCTCCCCGGCTTCGGTGTCGTGGTAATGGCCCTGTCCATCGCGAGCGTCCAGGGCGGCCTCCTCGGGCTGGTGGAACCCGACATCGCCCAGTCACCCCGCTTGCTCGTCGCCGTCCTGGTCGTGTTGATGCTCGCGCTGTACGCCCACAACCAGGGGGACAAACTCGGCGCCGAACTCCCTCGCCACCTCTCGCTGACGGCGCTCCGCCAGCGAACGCTCTCGGCGGACGTCGTCGAGTTCGTCGGCAGCGTCGGCCAGGTGACCGTCCGACCCACCGGCGAGATTCACGACCTGGAGGGGTACCCGCCGCTGTCGCCCGCGCTTCGATCGACGCTGAAAACCGGCTCGTGGCGCTTTCCCGCCGACCTCCCGCTGTCGGAACTGTCGGTTCGCCTCGAGGAACGCCTCCGGACGGATCACGACCTCGCCGACGTCGAAGTCTCCATCGACGAGCGGGGCCAGGCGACGATCGCCGCCGCGCCACCCTCGAGCGGCCTCTCGAAACGGATTCCCGACGGTCACCGGGCGGTTTCGCTTACGACACTCGTCCCGACCGGGACGGCTCGCGGCGACGAAGTCGTCGTCGACGCCGACGGCGAACTCGTTCGAGGCACCGTCTGTAGCGTCCGAACGGAGGTCGACGAGTCGCTTTCGGCCGACGACGCGACTGAGGCTCCGGCGACCGTTGACGCGAACGACGCAAACTCGAGCGACGACGAACCCGTTTCCCCGCCCACAGCGAACGCGCCTCGACTTGCCACCGCCGGGGGCACCGGCCGAATCACGGTCTCTCTGCCACGACGACGTGCGAGAACCGTTCTCGGCGCCGAGTCGATCCGACTCACGGTGTGTGCTCGAGCGACCGAAGACGCGTTCGAGGCGTTTTCGCGCCTCCGAGAGGCCGGCTACGCGATTAGACGGGCCGCGCTTCGAACCGCCGACGCGGCTCGTCGACTCGAATCCGAGGGGAGCGACCTCGTCTGTCTCGCCCGCAGGCGGCCGGACGCGGGCGACGCCGGCACCGCGCGAAACTGGCAGTTCGGTGCCGACGTCGAGGGACCGCTCGAGGCCGGCGACGAGGTGTACGTCGCCGGTCGCGAACCCGACGTCGAGGCGTTCCTCGAGCCCGACACGCGAGCGACCGTCACCGAGGGGGTACGATGATCGTCGCCCCACTCACGAACCCGGTTCTCCTCGTCGACGGAATTTCCCTCGTGTCGACGGGAACGTCGGAACTCGTCCTCGATGCGGTCGTGCGGATTCTCGGGTTCGTCGTCCTCTCGGGGGCCATCGGCGCCGGCGTGGCATTCGTCTACCGGTGGTACAGCGGCGACGGTATCCCGGACGGCGTCGCAGTCCTGTCGGGGCTCGTCGCGGTCGCCCTGTGGCTGAACACCCAGACCGCGCTGCAGTCCGCCATTCTGGGAGACGCCGACGTGCTCGACCCGTTGACGGCGACCTTTACTATCGCGTCGTTCGTCGCGAGCGCGATCGCGGCCGACGGCGGCCGCCGAACGGGCGACGGGCTGGCGGCAGACGTCGGCACCGTTGCCACCGCCCGGACCATCGACGACGTGAGCCAGCTGGTCAGGTCGGCCGGACGGGTCATTACCATCGACCTCCCCGACGAAATCGAGGACGCCGAGGGCTACGATCCGGTCGACGACGACACGAAAGCGGCCGTCGCCGGTGAGACGCTGCTGTTTCCCCGTGGACTCACCGTCGCTACCCTGCGCGAACGCCTCGTCGACCGTCTCGAGGCCGATTACGGCATCGGCTACGTCGACCTTGAGGTGAGCCAGGATGGGACGATCGACCACCTCGCGGTCGGGAGCGTTCCGTCGGGCATCGGGCCGACCCTCGCGCCGGGGTCGGTCGCCGTGGCGGTCCGCGCCGATCCGGCCCCGGACGCCAGCCCCGGCGACGTCGTCGAGGTCTGGTCCGCCGACGGTCCTGACAGTCGCCGCATCGCCACGGCTGACCTCCGGGCGACAGCAGGGGACGTCGTCACGCTCGCGATCGGCGAAGACGACGCCGCCGACCTCGAACCCGATCGCGAGTTCCGACTCGTGACGCGGCCCAGCACGGCCGACGCAAGTCGGGAACTCCGGGCCCTGTTGCGGACGGCCGACGCGACCGTCGCGACGGTCTCCATCGAGGCTGACGACACCCTCGTCGACGCTCGAGTCGACGCGCTGCCTGGACTCCCCCTCGTGCTCGAATCGTCGGAAGGCGGCTGCGGGGAGACGACTCCTGCACTGGTACCGTTCCCCGAAAGCGACCGGCGCCTCGAGGTCGGTGACGCCTGCTACGTCATGGGTCGGCCAGACGAACTGGCCCAGGCCCGGGTTCGAGAGCGGGAACGGGAGCGGTAGCTACTTGCCTCCAGCGACGATAGCGGCGAGTATGACCACGTCCACATCCACGTCTATGGAATGGAAGCTGTTCGCGGATCTCGCCGAGCATGCGGGTGACCGCGAGGTGTCCGTGGCCGCCGATCCAGGCGACACTGTCGGGGACGCCCTCGACGCCCTGCTCGATGACCGACCGGCGCTGGCCGAGCGCGTCCTCGAGGACGGCGAGTTGCGCTCCCAGATCAACCTCCTTCGCAACGGTGCCGACGTCAGGTCACAGGAGAAGGGACTCGAGACGGAACTCGAGGCGGGGGACGAACTGGCGCTGTTTCCGCCGGTTAGCGGCGGCTGATCGAGGTCGGGGTCTTTCAGTTTCGGTTGCGGTTACAGTTTTAGTCGCAGTCTTGGTCGCAGTCGAGGTTTCGGTCACAGTCACTGGTGCGGAATACCCGCAAGTCACAACAGGAGCGTCAACACCAGTCGAATCGCCGCTCCAGCGACGAGCGTGACGATCAACAGCACCGTCGTAATCACGACGATCGGGGGAAGCTGTTTCTCCTCGTAGGTAAACAGGGTGTCTCCGAGCGACATACTCGAGGCTCCGAGCCTCGACAGTTAACCCTTTCGTCGTGTTGCGGTGGAGATGGTGAGTTGTGTTTCGGAGGTAGAAATGGTGGATTCCGTTTCGAACGACGACTCGAGATGCGCCCCCTCACTCGACCTGCCCACGAGAGCCGCTGAGATCCACCTCGAGGACGAAATCCGGCTCGTCCGAAATCGGCGCCCCAGCGAACGAGGCGTCGCTGACGGCGTCGACCGTTTCGGGGATCAGGACGCGCGTCCGGTCGGCCTCGAGGCGGGCCGCGTCCCTGGCAATCGCGGCGAACAGCGAGCGGGCGGCGTCCACGTCGTCCCAGGCGCTGACGCCGTACTCGACCCAGTGTTCGGTGTCGCCCGCCTCCGTTTCCCGGTCGTAGGTTCGGTTTCGGTAGCTCACGCCGGCGACGCCGCTCGGCCGGTCGACCGTGAACACGCCCTCGTCGGCGGCGAAGTGCACGAGGTCCGTTCGGGAGAGTTCCCGCAAAGCCCACGATTCGTCCGGGTCCAGCGCCAGTCCCTGGAGGTGGTCTCGAGCCGCGCTCTGGCTCCAGGAACGCCACGCTCGGGCTGCGTTGTCGGCGGTCGACACCGAATCGGGACCGGACGCATCGGGGTCGGGGGCGGGGTGGGCCCAGCGGAACTCCGTCGCGGGTTCGTACCCGGCCGACCGGGACGCTCCGAGCGCGGGTGCGTTCCAGGAGAAGATCATCAGCCGGCCGACGGTCGCCCCGCGTTCGCGCGCCCAGTCGAAACATGCTCGATTGAGGCGTCGGCTGAGGCCACGACGGCGATAGTCGCGGTGAATGCGCAACCCTTGGAACCAGGCCTCGTCGGGCGAGAGCACGACCGCCTGGACGAGTCCGGCAACGGCGACGTCGCCGTCGCCGTCGCTCCCGCTCGCGTCCACAAGGAACGTCCGCTTGTGGTCGTCGTCGGGGTCCTCGAGCCAGTCCGGGTAGACGTACTGGAGGTAGTCCCCGCCGCGGTCGGTCCAGATGTCGCTCGTCAGTTCGACGACCGCGTCCTGGTCCTCGAGTGTCGCCCGCCGGATCTCGAGGGCGTCGTCAGCGTTGGCGTCGTCAGCGTCAGTCCCGTCGCCAGGTTTGGTGTGACTGTCGCCCATGGCTCACCGCTGGCTCTCCCACGGGACGGATCGCTCCTGAATCTCTCCCGCGAGCGAGGTTCGCATGGCCTCCTCGAGGCCGTCCGCGTTCGCCAGCGCCCACATCAGCTTCACCTTCGCGGTGCCCGGCAGCATGTCCTCGCCCTCGAGGACGCCCGCCGCGAGAAGGTCCCGGCCCGTGTCGTAGACGCGGTCACAGACTCGCCCCTCGAGACACTGGCTGGTCACGACGACCGTCGTACCCTCGTCGACCAGTTCCTCGACCTTTGGAATCAGGTCGGTGTGGACGTGGCCGAGCCCGGTTCCCTCGAGGACCAGACCCGCCGACCCTGCGGCGACGTCGAGGAAGGCGGGGTCCATTCCGGGGGTGAACTTGACCAGTTCGACGTCCTCCTCGAGGTTGGCTTCGACGGCGAGGTCGATCGCGTCGCGTTCGCGGTACTCGCTGCGGAAGGTGACCGACTCGCTGTCGTAGTCGACCTCGCCGACCGGTTCGGCGCCGACGGTCTCGAACGCGTCCCGTCGCGAGGTGTGGTTCTTTCGGACCCGAGTTCCGCGGTGAAGCGCGCAGGTCGTGTCGCTCTCGCTCGCGTGCATGCAGACGAGCACCTCCGCGCAGTCGCTTTTGGCGGCTTCGACGGCGCAGACGGCGTTCATGACGTTGTCCGAGGACGGCCGGTCGGCCGAGCGCTGGCTGCCGGTGAAGACGACGGGGACCGGCGTCTCGAGCATGAACGCGAGCGCCGATGCGGAGTACTGCATCGTGTCAGTCCCGTGCATGACGACGACGCCGTCGGCGCCGTTTTCGATCTCCTCGGCGACGGCCTCGGCGAGGTCCTGCCAGATCGGCGGCTCCATGTTCTCCGAGAGGATGTTGGCGACGACCCGACCGCGGTAGTTGGCTCGGCCCGCCAGGTCGGGGACGGCACGGAGGACGTCCTCGGCGTCGAACTGGGCGGTGACGGCACCTGTCCGGTAGTCGACCGTCGAGGCGATGGTGCCGCCGGTCGAGATGAGCGCGATGGTGGGAAGGTCCTCGTCGAACTCTATTTTTGAGGTCGCATCGGACTCCGCCTGCGCGCTCTCGACGTCGTAGACGTCCTCGGCGAGCACCTCGAGGTCCGCCTCCTCGCGGTCGATGCCGACGTTGTACCCCCCCTCGAGTTTCACCACGACGTGCTCGTCGGTGCTCGAGGGGAGCAGTACGCCCTCGTACGTCCGGCCAGAGCGATCGACGCGGATTCGATCGCCGGGGGCTGGGGTCTGACTCATGGTGGTCGCTTTCGCGTCGTCGGACTTGAAAGCACGCTTTCGGGCCGGGTGACGGTGTTCGGCTCGCGGAACGGTCACTTTCATTTACCCGGAATCCGGTCGCGTCGACCAGGGGGATATACAAGCCGCTGGCCCCCGAACGGGAAGACGTGGCCCCGGAACACGTGCTCGTCCCACTGGATGGGTCACCGTTAGCCGACGATGCGCTCGCACACGCCCTCGAGACCTTCGGCTGCCCCATCACCGTGTTGAACGTCGTCACCCCGCTCGACGCGACCATGAGCGAAGGTGGCGTGCTGGAGACCGACGAAGAGCGACTCGAGGCGGCACGCAGCCATGCCGAGGAGGCGATTCGGCGCGCTAGTCGCCAGGTTGCGACAGAGAAGCGGACGATCGAAACGGTGGTCGAGACCGGCGAACCGGCCGAAACGATCCTCGCGTACGTCGATACCGAAGACGTTGATCACGTCGTACTGGGTGGCCACGGCGGCCCCAGGATGGGCGCCGTTCGCCGCCTGCTCGGCACCGTGGCGACGACCGTGGTTGGCGAAGCGCCGGTATCGGTGACGGTCGTCCGGTGATGGTCGACCGGTGGACGGTGAACCTATCTTCAACTCGTCCCCAGGAGCGTCGACAACAGCCGGTAGAGGCCGAATCCGATTCCGATAGACGTGACCAGCGTGAGCACCCAGAAGAGCACCGTTACCCCGATTTTTCGTCGGGAGACGCCGGCAGATCCGGCGGCCAGTCCACCGCCGATCACGCCCGAGATGATGATGTTGTTGAACGAAATCGGAATGCCCAGCGCGATCGCCGTCTGGGCGATGACGAACCCCGGCACGAGCGCCGCAATCGAGCGCCGAACCCCCAGCTGGGCGTACTCTCGCGACGTCGCCTGCAGCAATCGCGGCGCCCCCATCCACGCCCCCGCCAGGATGCCCGACGCCCCAATGACGAGCAATACGACGCTCGGGAGCCCGAGTTCGGTCCCATAGAGCGCCTCGAGCGGCCCGGTCGCCAGGCCGACCTGGCTACCGCCGCTACTGAACGCGACGATGGCGCCCAGGACAAGGAGGAATGATCGAATACCCCGTTCGACCGACGCAACCACCTTCCGACGGATGAACTGAAAGCTGAGGGCGGCGAACACGACGGTTGTACCGACGACGGACGGATCGACGCCGAGGACTGTTGGGCTTCCGAGGGCATGTGAAACCAGTTCCGCGATCGATCCCTGCGAGCGGTCGGGGTGGGGAATCACGCCGAGTCGAATATTGGCGAGAATGCCCGCGACGACGGCCGCCAGCACCGGAACGCCGACCGTTTCCGGGATGTCGTCTCTGCGGAGGAGTTTCGCCGTCAGGAACGCGATACCGCCCGACGACGGCGGGACGAGTAGCCAGAACATGACGATTCGTCGGTACGTGCCGAACGCCGGGTCACCACCGAGCGAAAGGCCGACGCCAACCATCGCGCCGGTGGTCGCGAAGGCAGCCGGAACCGGATAGCCGGAGTAGACGCCGAACGACATGAACGTCGCCGCGACCAGCAGTCCCGTCGTCGCGGCCAGCGGCGTAATCGCGGTGCCGCGGATGAGTTCGGCGCCGACCGTCTCGGAGATGCTCCCACCCTGCGTGACGGCACCCGCTGCCGCGAGTATTCCGATCAGGAAGGCGGCCCGCAACGTCGAAACCGCGTTCGCACCGATCGCCGGCGCGAACGGCGGCGAGTTGCTGTTCGCACCGAGTGACCACGCCATGAACAGGCACGCGATCGTCGCGAGTCCGACGAACGTCCAGAACGCCAGTGTCAGCGCCAGCATCGTCGTCACCGTCATCGTCGCCAGCGTCAGCGCCGCTAGCGTCACCGCCACCGTTACCCTCGTCTCCAGAGTCCCCTGAGTTTGTCGAGACGAGACGGGCTAACGACGTCACCCGAACGCGCGAGGATGACCGTCTCGTCGATTCGAGGGATGACCCGCTGGGGAATCGACCCGACGAGTCGCCGCTGAATCGCCCCCTGGCGCGTCACGCCAAAGACGAGCACGTCGTGATCCGGTGCCAACTCCGCTATCGTCGCGGAAACGTCGTCGCCGGTTCGAACCGCCGTCTCGACCCGGACGTCGGGACTGAAATCAGGGCTGGCTCCGGAACCGGGCGAATCCTCGAGCAACTGCACCCCGGCCTCGAGGTGATCGCGTGCGGCGCCCTCGTCGATGTCGGGTTCGACGATCGAGAGAAGGTGTACCGTCGCGTCGTTGCGGGCGGCGATAGCCTTCGCTGCATGCGTCGCCGGTCGAACGTGGGGGCCGCCCGCCACCGGCACCAGGATCGAATCGACGCCGTTCGCTTCGTAGCCGATTCGCTCGACGTAGAGGTCGCACGGTGCGTTCTCGATGAGATTGTCGAGGTTCGTGCCGAGGATGGCGTCGGTTCGACTCCGACTGTCGTGCCACCCGATGACGAGTGCCCGCGCGTCGGTGCGTCTGATCGCCTTGAGTACGCCGTCGGCCATCGTTCGACCAACGACGATCTCGCGTTCGATCGGGACGTCCTCGGGGGCGACCGCGATTGCCGCGTCGAGGAGATCCCTGGTATCCTGGGCGAAGCGTTCGATGATCGTTTCGTCGGTGTACACCGAAAACGGCGAGGAACTGGGTTTGACGGCGACTGAAACGATCGTGACGTAGCTCTCTAGGAGGCGGGCGAGGTCGCTGGCGGTCCGGACCAGTTGCTCGGCGTGTTCGGGATTCGCGACCGCGACCAGTACCGGTCGGTTCTCCGGAGAGCGGTCCATCGGGCCTAGTTCGACGGGGAGAAACGAATAGTTATGGTTTACCTGATGGTCTCTCGAGGACGACCTGACGGCGTACCCGTGGCTCGAGCCAGTATTGCGACGATCCGACGGCCCCCATGGCTCGAGCGGGCGTCGCGACGGCCTGGCGGCTACCGTGGACATCGAAACGACGTGCCGATCGCTCGAGTTTTTGCGACGGATTCGGAAATCCTACCGTAACGGCTCCAGGAGCCCCACC
Organism: Natronosalvus rutilus; assembly: GCF_024204665.1. NCBI lineage: Archaea > Methanobacteriati > Methanobacteriota > Halobacteria > Halobacteriales > Natrialbaceae > Natronosalvus > Natronosalvus rutilus. Next base: position 3,245,361 of record NZ_CP100355.1, read on the forward strand.
GCGGCGACTCACAGACCGGTGTACGAGAGGAACGCGTACCCCAGGAAGACGAACCCCAGCACGCCGCCAGACAGGGCGATGAGCCCGCCGATAACCCGCATCGTGGTCGTCATGACCGTCGGATACTCCGGCTGGGGCTCGAGGTTGGCCACGAGCACGAACGCGAGTGCACTCGCTCCGAGGGCGAAACAGCCGAACGTGAGAAACGCGAGCGTCCTCATCGAGGCGAGCGGGTCACGTCTCCGCCGAGCTATCGTACAGCCGTTCGAACTCCCACTCGCCGCGGATCAGTTCGTCGACGCCCTCGGTGAGCGTGACCTCGCCGAACACGGTCGCCCGATAGTACGTGTACAACCCGTCCTGATCACGTTCCGTGCGCTGGCGTTTTTCGAGGAGTCCCACGTCCACGAGTTCGTTGAGGTGGTAGTGGAGAGTGCTGTCGTCGACCCCGATCGCTTCCTCGAGTTCCTTGGGGCTCATGTCGCCGCCGTGGACGAGTCGGTACAGGATCTCGTAGCGGGTTCGGTGGCCGATGGCGGCGTGCATCGCGAGGTACTCCTCGAGGCGGAGGACACTCTGTTCCGGAAGCAGGTCTTCCGGGTCCTCCGGGGCGTCTCCGCCGGCCGCGTGCGCTCCATTGGTCGCCATCTACGTCGACCTACGAGCGTCGGATTCTTAGCTGTTGTCGAGCCGAGACCTCTCAAAAAGTGCCTGTTTTATATATTATCGCTGAGCACCCACTCGCATGGGCGAGATTACGCGCGACGTGATCGTCGATCGGCTGGGGTCCGTGAAGTACGATCGGTTTCTCTTCTACCTAATGGGACCGTACAAGTCGTTCAACCTCAACTACGTCTTGAGCGAGGAGGAGCGTCGAGACATCGACATCGAGGACCTCCCCGGGCCGTTACGCCGGCTGTTCCGGAGCAAAGACGAGATAGACGGGGCGCAGGCACTGTTGCGGCGCGTACAGGGAGCGCTGCGAGCCGACCCAGGAGTCAACGCGTTTCTGGCGCTCGATCCCGAGATCGACACCGACGACGTGGACGCGGTGACCCAGAGCCTCGAGTACACGCGGTGTAGCAACGCGACGGCGTTCGTCGTGCCGTTTCTCGGCCACAACTTCGGCGTGGGCGAGGAGGCCGGAAGCATCCTCGAGACGCTCTCGGAAACCCACGGCGACCGGCTGGTCTTCGTTCACGAGGACGACGTGACGAGCGCGATGATCCGCTCGGCGAGAGTTCGATGGGACCTGCGAGTCGAAACTTACGAAACGGAGGCCGAACTGGTCGACCGGCTCCGGCGGTTCGCGGGCGGCATCATGCAACGGGAACGACGCGGTTCCCTCGAGCGGTTGGATTGATCGCTCGGCTTAGTCTTTCTCCTCGACGTGGCGAATCTCACAGGCCACGCCGCGCGTGCTCTCGACCATCTCGCGGCCGAACATCCCGGCGCGACCGATGCCGAAGGCCTTCGGTCCCTCGACGACGACCTCGTCGCCGACTCTAATGTCGTCGTCGGCGTCGACGACCCCCGGCGCCAGGACGCTGCCTTGCGGGACGAAACCGTCGATCTCGAGGCGCTTCGTCGGCGCGTCGCTCGCGACCCAGCGTCTCGCCCCCTCGAGCGTGAACGACAGGGTGCCGTACTGGGGGACCATCGTCGCCAGTTGCGTTTCCTCGGAATCGGTATCTCGAATCTGGAGTCGCGGATAGTGACTCGTCGTTCGGAACTCCTCGAAAAGGTCGTCGCCGGCGCCGTCGCCGAGCAGGTAGTCCGCGAGCGCCCGGATGGTGTTGTGCTCGCGTTCGCGCTTCTGGTACGCGGACTCGCCGGAGAGGGCGTCGCTCAGGTTCGCCAGGGACTCGTCGTCGGTCGGGTGGGCGCCCCGGTCAACCGTGTAAGTCACCTTGAGGTCGAGTTCGTCCTGAACGCGCTCGACGATGTCGTGGTAGCCCTCGTCGGGCACGTGGGCGACGATTCGCGGGTACGCGTTTCGCTCGAGGTAGCGCCGGAGGACCCGAGTGACGAATCCTTTCTCGTCGGCGGACCAACGACCCGTCACGACGGTGTCGTAGTGCTGGGCCGGGTAGGTCGTCTCGAGTTCCTGAGGGACGACACCAATGGGCGAGGTCATCGAGACGAGGTGAGCGCGCCACTGGATTGCCCGGTGGAACTGGCTGTGGCTCTGGGACTCGCTGTAGGGTTTCCGGGCCGAACAGGGTACGAGCACGAGCGGCGCGTCGAACCGGTTGCGGTAGCGGCTGGTTACCCGGTCGGCGAAGCGCTGTATTTCGACCCGCCGGAGGGTGTCTTCGGTCGCCGCGTCGAGGTCCGCTTTCCGGAGGATGGGCGTTCGTTCCTCGAGGTAGGTCCACTGCGCGTCGAGTTCGCGCATCGCGGCGGTGAGCCACTGTTCCTGGCGAACCTGGCCCTCGACGTAGTCGCGCAGGCGGCCGTCTCGAATCCGCTGGCGAACGACCGCGAGTTCCGCGGCCAGGGCGTTCCGGTTGTGCTCGGCGCAGTCCGCTCGCGTGAACTCGTCGCGGGGACCCTGGCAGGCCGGGCACGAACACGGCAGTTCCTCGAGGTCCTCGAGGAAGTACTCGCTCTCGGTGGTGAGGTACTTTCCCTGGGTGCCCTTGATCGTCGCCCTGGCGGCGTCGAAACAGTCGACGCCCGCGTAGGCGAGGAGTGCGACGTTTCGGGGGGTCGCGACGCCCGAGAAGAATAGTGCGGTGTCGGACGGGATGGCCTCTCGGACCGACACCACGGCCTCGACGAGTGCGGCCCCGTGGCCGACGATCGACTGCACGTTGGAGACGGCGTAGGCGTCGGTTCCCTCGTCGGCGGGGCTCGCGCTCGAGATCACGGCGACGCTCGGGTACGAAACGTCGGGGTAGTCGACGGCGAACGACTCACGGACGGGTTCGGCCGTCCCACCGGGGAAACCGCGGTGGGGAAGGACGGTCAGCGAAGACTCGTCGCCGTTCGGAACGCCGCGGTCGGCCGCCCACAGCGAGCCGCCGTCCTGAAGCAGGTCGCCGACGAGCGCCGGGGTCGTCCGCGGCGTCTCGAGGCGGAGTTCGCCCAGGCGCGCGGCCCCGTCGCGCGCGTGGACTTCGAAGTAGTCGGTCATATCAACACTCGAGCGCGGCGGGTGAAAGAGGCTGTCGATACGGGTCGAATGCCGGGACGCGAAAATCGTGGGCTGGCGTGGCTTACTCGAGTTCGACGGTCACTTGCCCGTCGAAGGTGAGCATGATCGTCTGGGCGAGACTGCCGAAGAGGGCCTTCCCGGTCCGGGAGCGCTTGCGGCCGACGAGGAATATGTGATCGCAGACGTGTTCCTCGGCGGCGTCGAGAATCGCCGTCGCCTCCGTGTTCGCGTCGACGATTTTCGGGACGACGGTGAAGTCGACCTCGCCCTCGATGCTCTCGAGTGCTTCCCGTGCCAGCTGGCCGGTATTGTGGAAGAGGCGATTTTCGATCGTGTCCGTACCGTAGGCGGCGACGTGAGCGTCGCTGACCTGGCCGATTGCCTCGCGTTCGGCGTTGACCTCGTCCGTCGTGGTCATGGGAAGCAAGACGAGTTCAGCGTCCGCCCCGGCGGCGAGTTCGCCCGCGGTCTCGAGCAGCAATCGATGTCGGTCCGTGTCGTCGACGACGACGAGTCCTGTGTTCATAGTCACTGATACGCTCGATATTGTGAAAGTACTTGCGTGAATACACGACTCATGGGAGACAGTATCGTGCGTCTGTGACCGTCTTACGGGGTTGGGGAGGCATGACACGATCGATAGAAACGCACGAAACTCGTATCAGAAATAATAGACCGAGTGGCTGGCTATCTCTCGAGACTACCCAACGACTTTCTCGATTCGAGTCCAGGTGTCGGATATGACCACACCGACGGACCCGGACGATTCGAGTCGGCTCGAGCGGACGCTCGGGCGGGCCTGGTCCGACGACCGACCGTGGGAGCTGTTGACCGCGCTCACCCAGCTCGAGAGCCGCATGGGCGGGTCGCCGGGCGAACGGGCAGCGGCCGACCTCGTCGCCGAGGCGTTCGAACGCGTCGGCGTGGCGAACGTCGGTCTCGAGTCGTTTCCGATCCAGTACTGGGAGCGCGGGAAGACGACGTTCACCGTTACCGAGCCCGTCGAACGCGAGTTCGAGGCGCTCGCACTCCCCTACGCTCCCGCAGCGGACCTCGAGGCGCCGCTGGTCGACGTCGGCTACGGGACCCCGGAGGAAATCGACGACGCGGGCGAGGCCGTCGAGGGAGCCATCGTCGTCGCGAGCACCACCACCCCGGCCGGCCAGCGTTTCGTCCACCGCATGGAGAAGTTCGGCCACGCCGTCGACGCGGGCGCGCGGGGGTTCGTCTTCGCCAACCACGTTCCCGGACAGCTGCCACCGACGGGGGCGCTCCGGTTCGACCGCGAGGCGGCCATCCCCGGGATCGGCGTCAGCGCGGAGACTCACGACTGGTTGACGGAGTACGCCAATTCACCGGCGGCTGACCCGGACGAATCCGCGAACGCCCGGGCCAGTCTGCGCGTCGAGGCGACGACGACCGACGGCTCGAGCCAGAACGTCGTCGGCACCCTCGGACCCGATACTGACGACGAACTTCTCCTGCTTGCTCACTACGACGCCCACGACGTCGCCGAAGGGGCCCTCGACAACGGCTGTGGCGTCGCGACGGTCCTCGGCGCCGCGTCGGTTCTCGCTGCCGTCGAGTCGGATCTGGGGTGTCGGGTCCGCGTCGCCGCCGTTGGCTGCGAGGAAATTGGGCTACTGGGCGCCGAAGCCCTTGCCGAGCGCCTCGACCTCGAGTCCGTCCGCGCCGTCGTGAACGTCGACGGAGCGGGCCGGTTTCGGAATTTGCAGGCGTACTCCCACGCCTCAGAAGAGATGCGGGCGCTAGCGACCGAAGTCGGTGAACACTACGGTCAGCCGGTCGTTCACGAGCCCGATCCGCACCCGTTCAGCGACCACTGGCCGTTCCTCCGGGCCGGCGTACCTGCCCTCCAGTTACACAGCGAACCGGCCGGCGGCGGCGAGCGAGGGCGTGGCTGGGGACACACGGCTGCCGACAGCCGCGATAAAGTCGACGTGCGGAATATTCGAACGCACACCATGCTCTCGGCCGTCCTGGTTCGAGTACTCTCGAGGCGAACCCCACCTCGAATCGACGGCGCGGATCTCCGGGATGCATTTCGAGAACAGCACTACGAACCAGGGATGCGCGCGTCGGATACTTGGCCTCGCGCCTGGGACTGACGGCGGGGCGCTCCTCGAAACCGGTCGTGGACACCGATCAGGCGTCCGGGGCACCCTCGAGAATCGCCACCCCGCTCGAGGCGCCGATTCGCTCGGCACCAGCCTCGATCATGTCCATCGCTTTCTCGTAGCTCCCGACCCCGCCGCTCGCCTTGACCGGGAGGTACTCGCTCATCAGTTCCACGTCCGCGACGGTGGCCCCGCCATCGGCGAACCCGGTCGACGTCTTGACCATCGTCGCGTCGGCCGCCTTCGCCGCCTCGCAGGCTGCGCGCTTCTCCTCGTCGGTCAAAAGCGCCGTCTCGATGATCACCTTGACAGGGATGGGGACGGCCGCGACCAGTTCCTCGAGTTCGGCTTCGACTGCGTCCGTCTCGCCGGCTTGCAGGAGGCCGACGTTGATTACCACGTCGAGTTCGTCGGCACCGGCCTTCCAGGCGAGTTCGCCCTCGAGATGTTTCACCTCGTGGTCGTGCTGGCCGTGCGGGAAGCCGATGACGGTCGCGAGCGTGACGTCCGGGTGGGTTTCGGCGGCGCTTTCGACCGCGTACGGCGGAATGCAGGCGTTCATCCCGTGTTCTGCAGACTCGTCCAGGACGCGTTCGACGTCCGACGGCGTCGTTTCGGGGCCGAGGACGGTGTGGTCGATCAGGGGTGCGAGTTCGCTGCGGTCCATACCGGCCCGACTCGCTCGTGGGATAAAAAGGCGCCCGGTAGTGTGCGGTCTCCGGACCGACGGTCGTGGCAGTTACCTCGAGACGTCCACCTCGAGGTCGTCACGCTCGACAGCGAGTCGGAACGTGGGAACCGTCCGGTACTCGACCTCGACGACGTCCTTGCGCCGGAGACTCTGGAGACCGGATCGGACGTCCTCGACGTCGGGGTCGACGTCGAACGCGTCCCGGAGGGCGTGGAGGACGGCGACGACGCTCTGTGAACGCTCCTCGGGTCCGGCGAGTACCTCGACGATTTGCGCCTGGAGCTCGGGCACGCGGATCCGCGATGGCGGTCCCTCGCCCTCTTCGCTGACGACGCCGGGTTCGACGTCGACGAGTTCGGCCGCTTCGGGCGTCGCCCGGATCAGGCTGTTGTCGTCCCGAAAGTAGTACTCTTCCAGCTCGTTCTCGAGGAACTGGTGTACCTCGCTCCCGCTCTCGAGGTTCCACCGATCCTGCAACTCGCTGTTTTTCGTCGGCTGTAGCTCCACCACGTCCGCCAGTCGATCGCGAGCCTCCTCGGAGAGCGTCATCCTCGTATCACCTCGACGTACGTGGGTCCGCTATTTTTGCGTTGCGTCACGGGGACGGGACTCGAGTCGCGATTGGACTCGACCAGCGACGGGGTATGCCCGCGGCGAGACTCCGGTACCCGTTACGCTTCGACGCGAACGTCGAATCGCGTCGTGATCAGGGTTCCAGCGGGTTTGGTCTGGAGGAACAGCCGGTACCGACCGGGCGTCGGAAACCGTACGCGAAACGCCGCGCGACCGCTCTCGGCAGCCGTCTCCTCCGGGTGAACGTGGAGGTATGCCAGATCACCTTCTCGTAGCGCGACGAGATGACCGAGCGCACCAAGGTATCGGTCCAAGCGGGCGACGGCCCCGTCCTCCGTCAGGACCTCGAACGCCAGTTCGGTGTTTTCGCCGGCCTCAACGCCGTCCGCCAGGAGTTCGACTTCGTACCCGTCCGCGGCGCCGCGTCGGGACGATCCGGGTCGCGGCTCGACATCATCGACGCCGGAGGCGAACAGGTCGTACCCGAGCGTCGTCGCTCGCCCGTCGACGACCACGTCTACGAACGCGCGATAGACGCCCGGGTCGGGGAACGCGAGCCGTTCGAGTCGCCAGGTTCCATCCGAATCCAGTTCGGGGTGGCGGTGCTGAAACCGGGTCAGATCTCGACGCACCACGATGAGGTGAGCGCGCTGCCCATGGGCGGTCTCGAAGTCGGTCACGACCGACCCGTCCTCGACGATTCGGAACGACCAGTTCGTCCGCTCTCCCGGATCGAATCGCGTCTCCGACGGAACGAGTCGGAGACCGTTCGCGGCGAGCGAGAGGCCGGCCGGCACGGCGTGTCCGACGGCGTCCATTCCTCGAGTCGAGTTCCGAGAATCGTCGTGACCGTCGTGGTTGGAGTGGTGTTCCATACCGTTCGGAACGGTCGCTATCTACGTAATTACGGTGCGCGCGGAATCGTCGACGTCGTCACCGCGCCCTGATCGAGCGTCGTCATCCCGATAAATTCCCCAACGGAGCGATCGGTTCGGATTCGAAATTTCAACTGGACGGAGAGCCGACGGCAGCCGAGGAGCTACACCGACCGGTGGCCATTACACTACAAATCGAGGTGTAAGCATCACTCGAGCGCGTCGACGCGCGAGAAGACGAATTCCCGGAGCAACTTCCCGGCCAGCGAGGCGGCCTGGCCGTCGTCGCGGTCGTTGACTTCGACCGCGTCGAACCCGGTCGCGTACGGCGCGACGGCCCGCACGACGTCGCGCATCGTCCGGGGCTCGAGGCCGAACGGTTCCATCGTCCCTGTTCCCGGCGCGTAGGCCGGGTCGGCGCCGTCGATGTCGACACTGAGGTACGCCTCCCGACCCTCGAGGCGGTCCTCGAGTTGGGGGACGAACTCCGCGGCCTCGTCGGGAGGAACGACGGTCACGTCGTTCTCACTCGCCCACTGCCACTCCTCCTCGCTCCCCGTCCGTGCACCGAGGATGATCGCCTCCTGGACGTCGATGTCGGGCGCGTCATCGTAGTCGTCGGGATCGAGGATGCGTCGGGTCACGCAGGCGTGACTGAGCGGGTTGCCGTCGTACTCGCTTCGCAAGTCGAGGTGAGCGTCCAGACAGACGAACACGTCCGGGTCGACCGCGCCCGCACCCGCCGCCGAGACGGTGTGTTCGCCGCCGAGCAACAGGGGGACGGCGTCGTCCCAGTGGACGTCGCGCAGGGTGCCCTCGAGGAACTCGAGGTACTCGTCTACCGCGTCCCAGGCGTGGACGTCGCCCGCGTCGTGGACGCTGCAGTCGGTGAATCGCCGGTCCGTCCGGTGGTCGTAGTCGTCGAACGTCTCCGAAAAATGGCGGATGCGTCGGGGACCGAAGCGAGTCCCCGGCGCGAAGGTCGTCGATGCGTCGAGGGGCGCACCGACGACCACGAAGTTCGCCTCCGTTCGATCGGCGGTCGCCCCCGGGTACATCAGACGATCTTGCGCTGGCCTTCCATCTCGAGGTACTCGATGTTGTCGTCGGGGGACGCGTCGACGTCCTCGGGAATGCGCATCGTGATGGTCTCGTAGGTCTCGAGGTCCATGACCTGCATGTCGTTACCGTCGACGGAGACGATCTGACCCTGTTTGCGGTTGATGATCGGGACCCAGATTTTCGCATCGACGGGCTGGGACAGCGACCGTCGCTTGCCGTCGAAGACGCCTCGAGCCTCGATTCGGGCCTTGGCGCTGCCGTGTTTGCCGGGCTTTGCCGTCGAGTAGGAGTCGATTTTACACGCTGCGTCGTCAATCAGGACGTAGCCGCCTTCTCCGAGGTCGCGAACTTCTTTCTGTTGCTTCGCCATACAGCGGGGTAATCAATCGAACGTGATAAAGGGATTGAATCGCGCTCTGTGTCGAATCGACGGCCTCGAGCGGTCGATCGGCCCGGACAGCGGGGACCGCACATTGCGTCTTCAGGTCGCGCTGATCCGCGGTGCCACGAGGTACTCAACGTCGCCGCCTCCGTCGGCGAACTCGTAGCGGATCGATAGCGGTTTCTCGGTACCCAGCCCGAGACCGACGTCGACGCCACCCGGCATCGCCCGATTGATCGACGCGAGGTAATCGACGGAGAACAGGGAGGAGGTGTCCGCTGGCTCGAGGTCGACGAGGTCGCTCGCCGACAGCGTGAGCGAGACGTCGTCCGTGTCTCCGTCCGCGCGGACCGCGAACACCTCGTCGGCGGCGTCGAGTTCGAATTCGAGGTGCGTCGAGACCATCTCGGCGGCCCGCACCGAGCGATCGAAGGTCTCGGCACTGGCGACCACTGATCCCGCGAGGTCGAACGCGTCGCTCGAGCCCTCCTGCGGGGAGCGAATCGTCTCCGGATCGAGGAGCGCGAGCGTGTACTCGAGTTCGTCGATGCGAATCGAGAGCGTTCGACTCTCGGCGTTCACCTCGAGGGCGACGAACTGGTCGCGGTCGGCGATACTCACGACGTCGCGAAACCGTTCGAGGTCGATTCCGAGGTGATCGGGAGCCCCCTCGAACGACTCGAAGGCGGCTCGCTCGAGCGTGACGTCCGCACGGACGACGGTCGCCGCGTCGATTGCCGCGAGGCGGAGCCCATCGGGGTCGACGTACAGGTGACACTCGTCGAAGACGGCGTACGCGACGTCGACGGTTCGTTTGATCGTTCCGGCGTCGAGCACGCCGCGGAACGTCGTGGTAGCGCTCGAGTTCGACTCCTGAACTGTTTGCTCGACCATACCCCGTCAACCTCGAATGAGAGGGAAAAGTGTTCCTAGCCAAATTGATAGATAACTCAAAATGGGGTACCTATATATGTGTGTGGATTAGTAGATAATCCATATCAAATTATGAAAGGCGACAGCCGTCCCCGCGGAATCCTGAGCAGCGCCGACCGCGCGTTCCTGCGCGGCGAGTCCGACCTCGCGAGCGTCCAGTCCGAGCGCAACACGCGTGCTCGCATCCGCGAACGACTCTACCAGGGCGTTCGCGACTTCGAACTGCTCGTCGAATCGCTCTCCGACGACGACCGGAAACTCGTCTTCGAGAAACGGTTCGGCGAAATCGACGGTACCGAGGCGTTCGACGCGATGGTCTCGGCGGTGGCCTTCCTCTACCTGGCCGCGGACGACACCGACATCGAGTTCGAGACCCTCCTGACGGAAGGGATCAATCTCGCGGAAGCACGCCGGGACCGCGCCGCGACGGTCTCGCTGGACGTGACCTACCAGTCGCTTACCGTCGATCAGTTGCGACACAAACTGAAGCGGGGCGAACCCCTCTCGCTCACCGAAATCGCCTATCTCCACGACAGCGAGGAGATTCGACGGGACGAACTGGCGCAATACTTCTCCGACGTCGACGACGTGGACGAGATCGACGACGGCCGAATCCAGTCGAAGATGACGAACTTTTGACTTACCCAATTACGCGACCCACGCGCTCGAGACCCTCCTCGAGTTTCTCGGTCGGCAAGCCGAATCCGATGCGGAAGTAGTCCTCGAAGCCGAAGAGGTCGCCTGGTGCGAGAACCACACTCTCCTCCTCGACGACGGTCCGGCAGAACTCGGTCCCGTTCTCGAAGCAGTCGGGAATCGTCACGAACCCGTTGACGCCGACGGGATCGTACCACTCGAGGCCGTGGGCGTCGACGAACTCGCGAACGCGGTCGCGGTGGGCCGCCGCGAGGGCGCGGTTCTCCTCGAGGATGTCGTCCTCCTGCTCGCCGAGGGCCTGTTTCGCGACGTGCTGGCCGAAGATGGAGGGCGAGATCGTCGTGTAATCCTTCCAGGTCCAGGCGGCCTCGATCACCTCGCGGTCGCCGACGAGCCAGCCGAAGCGGGTCCCGGCGAGACCGTAGGCCTTCGTGAGACTCGTCGTCGAGAGGCCGTGAGGTCCGAGGCTGGCGACGGGCGGCAGCGGGTCGTCGGCGAGCAGGCGGTAGACCTCGTCACAGAGCAGATAGGCGTCGTTGTCCGCCGCCAGGTCGTAGAGCGCCTCGACTCGCTCGAGCGGGTGATACCGACCCGTGGGATTGTTCGGGTTGTTGAGGACGATGACCCGGGTGTCGGGGCGGATCGCGTCGGCGACCGCGTCGACCTCGAGTTCCCACCTTGGCGGCTCGAGCGAGACTCGCGTGACCTCGCCGACGGCCTCGGGGACGGCGTGGAGCGCCTGGTAGGTGGGCGTGACAACAACGGCGTGGCCGTCCCCCACGGTCTGCGACGACGACGCGTCGGCGCCGAGCAGCGACAGAAACGTCAGGAAGTTCGCCTCCTGAGTGCCGACGGTGAAGAGCACCTCGTCTGCCTCGCGGTCGTATCGATCCGCGATGTCGGCCCGGAGGTCGGGGTCGCCGTCGGTGGGAATCACGTACCCCAGGTCGCCGGGATCGGTGTCGAATCGACTCGCCGGCAGACTCCGGATGCCACTCTCGGCGAGCATGACGTCCGCCTCGTGTTCGTACTCGGCGAACCAGCGCTCGAGGCCGAAGGGTTCGATGTGCATGCCAAAATGAGAGGGACGAGACGGCAAAGAGTCACCGACTCGCTATCACCAAAACCCGAATTGCTACCACTGAAACCCGACTCGCTCGTCCCCCGCTGGCGGCTCGAGCGGACTCGGCGGCAACTCAGCGGCGACCTCGGGGTCGTTGTAGACGCCGGGAGCGACGTCGTTGGGGCCGTCGGGATAGTACAGCGCGGCCAGCAACTGAATCTGCCCGCGGCCGACGCCGAGTTCGAACTGCCCGCCGCCGTAACACCGAATCCCGTGCTCCTCGCAGTAGGCGATTGTCTCGAGCAACGACTCGAGCGAGCCGAATCGGGAGGGCTTGACGTTCAACCAGCGGGGCTCCCACGGCAGCGCCTCGACGTCCTCGACCCCGTGGATCGGGGCGTCCCAGGAAAGTCGGTTCTGAACCTTCGGAGCCTCGAGCAGCGGGTGCGTCTCCTCGGTTACACCCGGATCCTCGATTACGGCCTCCGGGAACGACTCGAGGACGCGTTCGTAGAACACGGGGTCTGCTGGAACGTCCACGTCGGTCCCCTCGTACTGTCCCTTCAGGTCGAGGATTCGGACGGCGTCGGTCGCCACCAGGTCGTCGATCACGGCGCCGGTCCATTCGGGCGTCGGATCGAGTTTGAACTCGAGGGACGGAACGGCTTCGCGAAGGCGCTCGACCCGATCGACTGACGGCGGCTCCCCGAGGCGGGTGCTCGCGACGAAGCGGAGCGGTTTCGGTTCGCGGTCGAGTGCGTCCCCGAGCGAGGTTCCGGCCTGGCGTAGCGCCAGGTCGAGCGCCGCGCTCTCGAATGCCCAGCGTCGGTAGTCCTGGAAGTCCTCGCGGTCGGGTGGGCCCGCCGGAAACAGATCCAGGTCCTCGAGGCGGTCGGAGAACGACGCCAGCGTGAATTCGCCCTCGAATTCGCCGGTCGGCAATCCGACCCGGTGGAGGGCGTCGTGTTCCTCGGCATCGTAGGTGACGTCTTCGCCGCGGCCCGTGACTCGCGCGTCGCCACGGCCGCCAGCGCGACCGTCTTCGTGTGCGGACGCGGAACCCGGACCCGTGAACGCGACCTCCGTCGTCACCCGCGTAAAATCGCTCGAGGTGTCGCGCTCGAGTCGGTGGAGTTCGACGTCGTCGATGCGCACCTCGAGGTCGGCCAGTCGATCGAAGTCCATGGTCGTCGTTGAACTGCCAGGACGATGAACGTTGGTACGGCCTCGTTGCTCGCCCCCCTATACGAACCTGCGAAACAGCGACGTTACTCTTCTCCGCGTCGCTGCCTGAGGTTCTGGCGCGTGAACTGCGGTTTCGTCGAGATGGAACTCGGCGTCCGGAACGACCAGTAGAGGACGATCGAGAGGACGGCCGAAAAGACCGCCGCGACGACCGCCGCCACGGGCGCTCCTAAGGCGTAGAGGACGCCCATCGAGAACAGCGACATCGTCAACAACATGCCGTAGACCAGTCGCTTCGCCAGGGTGGCGAACACCTGATCGCTGTCCTCGACGCCGACCCGGACGAACTGGTCGTCCCGTTCGAATCGGTCGAGCGTCCGCTCGAGTTTCGGCGGGATCCTGACGGCGGATCGACTGGCATCCCTGACCTCGCCCGCAGTGTCCTCGAGGACCCGCTGGATCGACTCCTCGCGGTAGCCCTGTTCGGTGAGGTAGTCCGTCGCGGTGGCGATAAAGTCGAAGTCGGGATCGAGGGTCACGCAGACGCCCTCGACGACGGTCGCCACCCGGAGCACGAGCGCGAGATTCTTCGGGAGGCGGAACGGGAACTCGTAGATCGAGTCCTCGATCTGGCCGACGATCTGCTGGACGCGGTACTGCTCGATGTCTTCGCCGCGCGCGTCGGCGATGGCGAGTTCCATCACGTCGGCCATCACGGCTCGATCGGCCTCGGGACTCAGCGTTCCGATCGCGATGAGGGAGTCGAGGATCGCGTCGATGTCCTGGTTGGCGATCGCGATGTAGAACTCGACGATCCTGTCCTGGACGAATTCGTCGACGCGGCCGCTCATCCCGAAGTCGTAGAAGACGATCCGCCCGTCGTCGGTCACCGCCAGGTTTCCGGGGTGGGGATCGGCGTGAAAGACCCCGTCGTCGATGATCATCTGGAGGTACGACCGCTGGAGGTTCTCCGCGACCTGCTCGCGGTCGATCCCCTTTGCGTCGAGTTCGTCGACCTGGTTGATCTTCGTCCCGTCGATGTAGGCCATCGTCAGGACCCGGTCGCTCGAGTAAGCCTCGTACACCTCCGGGATAAGAAACCGGTCGTCGTCGTCGAAATTCGAGCGAATCTCGGCGAGCATCCGGGCCTCGCGATGGTAGTCCATCTCCTCGCGAATCGTCTTCGCGAACTCGTCGGCGAGGTTCTCGAGGGAGAACGACCTGGATTCGTCGACGAACCGAATCAGTATCGGGAGCGACCACCGGATCACCCGGAGGTCGGACTCGACGAGCGTCTCGATTCCCGGCCGCCGAATCTTGACGGCGACGTCGTCGCCGTCGATTGAGGCACGGTACACCTGCCCCAGACTGGCACCGCTGATTGCGTCGGTATCGAAGTCCTGAAAGCGGGTGTCGACCGAGCCGAGATCCTCCTCGAGCACGACTCGCGCGTCGGCCCAGTCGGCCGGGGGTACCTCGTCCTGGAGCGCCGAGAGCACGTCGATGTACGCCGGCGGGAGGACGTCTGGTCGCGTCGAGAGCAACTGCCCGAGTTTGATGAACGTCGGACCGAGGGTGAGCAACGACTCGAGCAGGACTTCCGCGCGCTCGCGATGGGTCTCCGAGCCGACGCGGCGTGGCCGTCCGAAGACGAGCCAGCGGCGGCGGTCGCGAGCGTACGCCAGCAACAGCGGCAGGAAGTGCCACGCGACGACGACGAATCGTCGATACGCGCGAAGGATGCCCAGGTCAAGTCACCCGGGTTAGACGTCCCCGTCGGCGTCTTCGGCGGTCGAGTCCTCGGGGTCGCTCACGACGTCGATCGGCGTCCTATCGGATCCCTCCCGTTTCGGCAGGGCGAGTTCGAGTACGCCCCGATCGACGCTCGCCTCGGCGTTCGACTCCGTCGCGTCGTCGGGCAGGGGGAGGTCGACGTCGAGAAAGAGCGGACGGTTCTCCTCGAGGTAGTGGTACTTCTCGGGGAGATCCTTCTGGCGGCGGGCCTCGATCCGAATGCGGCCGTCTTCGACGGCAACGTCCACGGTCTCGGCAGGGACCCCTGGCACGTCGAGCACGAGGAGGTAGGAGTCGTCGCTCTCGAGTAGATCGAAGAACGCGGCGTCGGAGAGGTCCCGGAGGGCGTCGCGCAGCGCTGACATAGTGACAGGTTCGAACGCCGCGACGAAAAAGGCCGCGGTCCCGACCGATCGTTCTCGGACCGACGAGCAGGTCAGATACCGCCGACGCCGACCGCGAGAGAGATGACGAGGAACAGGACACCCGCGAGCGTTGAGAGCAGTCCCCGGACCGCGACGCGGGATGCCGAACGGCGCTCGGTCACGTCGAAGAGCAGAAACGGCGGGCCGAGCAAACGGTGGCGAACGCGAGCCAGCAGACCCGACTCCGGCGGGACCGACCGCTCGACGACGGCGTTCACCTGTCCCGTCTCTCGAGAGGCCGTCGTGTCGCGCCGGGCCGTCCCGAGCAGGTGAACCGACTCCCCGACGTCCAGTCGACGCTCCAGATAGCGCCGGTCGCGCCCGGTCGAAATCTCGAGCGGCCCCAGCGAGAGGCTCGTGTTCTCGTCGGACACGTCCTCGTCGCGTTCGATGTGGCGGGCGATTGTCGCCGGGGGCGTCTCGCCTCCCTTCTCGCCTCCCTCGACGCGAATCCGCGCGTCCGTCGTGAGACGCAGGTCCGCCCCTCGCGGGTCGACCAGGACGTTCCCGTCTCGTCCTCGAGGCGGAACGGCACGACCTGAGTCCCACTGTCGATTTCGACCCACTTCGTGGTGCTCCCCGTGTTGGTCGACTTCCGGCGTTTCTCCTCGACGGCGTACTCGAGGGCGACACAGGCCGTCTCGGTGAACGGCGACTCGAGGACGTCGTCCCAGGCGAGCACGGTTCCAGACAGTTCGACGGACCCGCCGTTCGGCGTGTCGAGTACCGTGTGCGGCTCGCGTGCGAAGAGCCGATAGGCGAAGCCCAGTTCGCGGAGCCCGTAGCCGAGAAGGGCAACGCCGAGCAGTGCACCGAGGGCGGCCAGAGAGAGGACCAGGACGGACATGATTGAATACCAATGTATCGATGATGGTGAAAGTCGTCGGATTCGCGGCCGACCCGCACGTTTTTCATCGCCGGCCGTCCCTCTTTGCGATATGAAGGGTGCCGACCGCGACCGCAAGGAGTCGGGGTTCCGAGTGAGAACCCGCGTCGACGACGCCCGATCGATCCTCGAGGCGGCGCTCGAGGAGCGAAGCGTCCGATGTGACCAGGAACGCGTGGCACTCGAGCGCGCCGACGGGCGCGTCCTGGCCGAGTCGATCACCGCCGACGTCGACGTCCCCCACTACGAACGAGCGGCGATGGACGGCTACGCACTGCGAGCGGCGGACACGTTCGGTGCGAGCGAACGCTCGCCCGCCGTCTTGCGCCTCGAAGATCAGCCCGACTCCGAAACCACCCTCCCCCCGGAAACGGCCCGTCGGGTCCACACCGGCAGCGCCGTCCCCGCCGATGCCGACGCAGTCGTCATGCTCGAGCACGCCGAATCGCTCGCGGCGACGGGCGAACTCGAGGTGCTCGACGCGGTCGCTGAGGGTGAGAACGTCGCGCCCGTCGGGGAGGACGTCGAGGCCGGACAGCAACTGTACGAACCGGGCCACCGACTGCGGCCCTCGGACCTCGGCCTCCTCCGGTCGGCGGGGATCGACCGCCCACTCGTTTCGAACCGACCGACCGTCGGCGTCGTGCCGACCGGCGAGGAGGTCGTCCAGGCCGATCCCGACCCTGGCGAGGTGATCGAGACAAACGGGCTGACGGTCTCGCGACTGGTCGAGCGGTGGGGCGGTCGCGCGACCCACCGCGAGATCGTGACGGACGACGCCGAGGCGCTTCGCGTGGCGATCCAGCGCGATCTGACGAAGGAAGTCGTCGTCACGACTGGCGGGTCTTCGGTCGGCCAGCGGGATCTCCTGCCGGAGGTGATCGACGACCTCGGCGAGGTGCTGGTTCACGGCGTCGCGCTGAAACCCGGTCACCCGGTCTGTCTCGGGATCGTCGAGGAGACGCCGGTGCTCGCGTTGCCGGGGTATCCGGTGGCGTGTCTCATCAACGCGGTCCAGTTCCTGCGGCCGACGCTCGCGTGGCTCCAGGGGACCGAGGCGACCCCCCATCCGACGGTGGCGGCGCGTCTCGAGCGAAAGATCGCCTCGGAGCCAGGAACGCGGACGTTTGCCCGGGTGTCGCTCGAAGCGGATGAGGGAGTCGAGCAGGCGCACGAGGGACACGAGGAAGGGGAAGAAGGTGGGGAGCTGGTCACGACCCCCACGCGAGCGAGCGGGTCGGGCGTGCTCTCGAGCGTTGCGCTCGCCGACGGCTGGGTCGTCGTCCCGGAAGAGCGAGAGGGGATTCCAGCGGGTGAAACAGTGGCGGTGGAGAACTGGGAACCCTGGTTCTGAGCGGAGCGAGGCGACGAGGCGTCGGACTGTGGCGAACAGGCGACACACCGCTACCGCGATCCGTCGTGTCGCACGACCGCCGCGCGGATCGCGTCTCGAGTCAGTTCACGCCGGGTTTGGCCTCTCATTCGTACATAAACTCCCGTACAGCGATCGGGTCGAAGTGAGCCGAGCGCGCCGGTGGACACTCGAGGTTTTTACGGCATCGCTTCCAAGGACGCCCATGGCCCGCAAGGAATTTCGGGATCTCGCGACACCCGAGCAAGCCCACGAGGCGATTCGGTCGCTGTCGCTCGAGGGCGGCATCGACCGCGTCCCCCTGTCAGAGGCACGCGGCCGGGTACTGGTGACGCGCGTCGACGCCGAACTGGACGTCCCCGGCTTCGATCGCTCGAGTCTAGACGGCTACGCCCTCCGCGCGAGCGACACGTTCGGAGCGGACGAAGCCGACCCAGCTCGCCTCGAACTGGTTGGGGAGGTCCACGCCGGCGAGGAGCCGGGACTCGAGGTCGAACCCGGCGAAGCGGTCGAAATCTCGACCGGAGCCGTAATGCCGCCCGGGGCCGACACGATGGTTCCCGTCGAGCGAACGGACCTCGAAGATGGGACGGTTCTGGTCCGCACGAGCGTCGCTCCAGGAGACAACGTCATGTTCGCTGGGGCTGACGTCGCCGCCGGCGAGCGAGCGCTTGGGCCGGGGACGCAGCTGACGCCGCGGGAGACCGGCCTGCTCTCGGCGCTGGGCGTCGACGAGGTCCCCGTTCGTTCCCGTCCCCGCGTGGGAATCGTCTCGACCGGTGACGAACTCGTTCGCCCGGGCGGCGACCTTGAGAGTGCCCGCGGGCAGATCTACGACGTCAACAGCTACACGGTCGCCGCGGGCGTCGAGGAGGCAGGCGGCGAGGCGGTGCTCTACCCGCACGCGGGCGACGACCCCGCCGAGATGGAGCGCGTACTTCGGGAAGCGGCCGAGGGGTGCGATCTCGTGCTCTCGTCCGGATCGACGAGCGCGAGCGCGGTCGACGTGATTTACCGCGTGATCGAGGAACAAGGCGAGTTGCTGCTGCACGGCGTGAGCGTCAAACCCGGGAAGCCGATGCTGATCGGGCGCCTCGAGCGGTCGGATTCGGCGGGACGGTCCGCCTACGTCGGCCTCCCCGGCTACCCCGTCTCGGCGATGATGGTCTTCCGGACGTTCGTCGCACCTGCCATCCGCGAGGCGGCCGGCGTTCCGGAACCCGAGACGGCGACGCTGACCGGCCGCCTGGCTCGAGAGGAGCGATCCGAGCAGGGGCGTCATCGCTTGCTTCCGGTCGGCGTCACGACTGACGGCGACGGCGAGTACCTGGTCTACCCCGTCGACAAGGGGAGCGGGGCGACGACCAGCCTCGTCGAAGCCGACGGAGTCGTCGAAATCGACGCCGACACGGACTACCTCGAGGTCGGCGCAACACTCGAGGTCCGGCTGTTCTCGCCCGATCGTCGGCTCCCGACGCTGTTCGGCGTCGGCGAGGACGATCCGACCCTCAACCGCGTCCTGGATCGTCTGGTGCGACCACGATACCTCCCGATCGGATCGCGCCCCGCACTGCGGCGGCTTCGGACGGGAGCGCCCGACGTGGCCGTGGTCGCCGGGCCGGTCGAGCCGGATCGCGAACCCGAAGGTACCGAACTCGGCTCCTGGGATCGAGAGTGGGGGCTGATCGTGCCTGCGGGGAACCCGGCTGAGGTCGAGGGGCTCGAGTCGCTCGTCGACCGCGACCTGCGGTTCGTCAACCGGACGACCGATTCGGGGTTGCGAACGAGCCTGGGCGTCGCCCTCGCGGAACTCGCGGACGAACGTGGCCAGGACCGCCACGACCTCACCGCGGCCATCGACGGCTTCGATTTGGGACTACGCGCCCACGAGAGCCCTGCTCGACGGGTCATCGCCGGGGAAGCGGACGTCGCGCTCGGACTTCAGGAGACCGCGGAGCGATTGAGCCTCGGATTCGTTTCCCTCGGGGAACAACCAGTCCAAGTCTGGGCAGCGGCCGACCGCATCGACAAACCGGGCGTTCGGGAACTCAAGTCGGCCCTCCGTAAGAAACTCGAATAACGTACGGAGATAGTCTCTGGGCACCGGTAGTCAGGATCTTCGAAGTAGTAGTTTTACGCCCGAGCGGTGTAGTGTGCGTGATGTCGACGATTGCCGAGTTTCGGATCCCGGCCTCGGATACGGCGATGGAAACGACGTTCGAGCGAGCGCCACAGGCCAGGCTCGAACTCGAGTCCTCCGTGTCGAAGACGCTCCCGTCGATCTGGGTCTCGGGGACGACCTGCGAGGCGATCGAGAACGCCTTCGCGGCCGACGACACGATCGAGCGATTCGAACTGGTCGCGAGTGCCGAAGACCGGCTCCTCTACGACGTCGACTCCGAGCGCGGACAGTACCTCTACGACGAGTTGCTCTCTTCTGGCGGCTCGTTGCTCGAGGGGAGCGGCGTCGATTCCTGGTGGCAGTTCAAGATGCGATTTCGGACGCGCGAGCACCTCGTCGATACCCACGAGGCACTCGAGAGCCAGGGCATCGTGGTCGATTTGATCCGCGTCACTGACGTCTCGACGGTGTCGACTGGGAACACACGGCTCACGCCGGAGCAACACGAGGCGTTGACGGCCGCGTTCGAGAAGGGGTACTTCAAGATTCCGCGCCAGATTTCGATGGAGGAACTCGCGAACGACCTCGGCATCTCCCACCAGGCGCTCTCGGAACGATTGCGGCGCGCGTACGGGACGCTAGTCGACGCGGAGGTACAGCCGGTGAACGAGCAGACGACCGACTAAAACAGTTCTTCGAACGATTGGACGCGGTAGTCGCCGAGCACGCAGCGTCCGCGCCGGTCGTGACCGACGCGTTCGACGTGAATCGCGTCAAGGCCGGCGTTCCAGGCAGCGCCGACGTCCCCGGCACCGTCGCCAGCGAGGACGCCCTGGTGTCCGTTTTCGGCGACCCCCAGGTTCGACATTACCTGCTCGACAGGGGTCGGGTCGGGTTTCCAGCCCGTCTCCGGGGTACAGCACAGCACGTCGTCGAACCAGTCGCGAATCCCGACGTGGTCGAGGACGGGATCGGCCAGGAACTGCTGGCAGTGGGTGACGAGGCCGACCGGCGTCTCGAGGTCGCCGACGAACGCGGCGTCTTCGTGGAGGTACGTCTGTTCGGCGCGAACGAGCGGATCCTCCTCGGCGTGGAAGGCGTCCCAGAACGCCGACGGCTCGATGCCCCAGGCCCTGAGCTGAGCGTCGCGGGAGCCGGTGAGGCCGTTCCAGAGGATATCGGCTTCCCGGTCGGTGAACTCTCGACCGAGCCGGTCACCGACGCGGTCGAACACCTCGCGGGTGTAGGACCACTCGACGTCGATCAGGGTCCCGTCGAGATCGAGGAGCCAGAAGTCGTACTCCGAGACCATGTGGAGCTACCAGTAGTCGCTCCGCTTATAAGTGTGTGTCGCCGCGAGCGCCGCCGGTGACGGTATTGCTGGTTTCCCACGTCGCTCGTGTCGCCCGTCAGACGTCCCTCACGTCCCCCGTCACACGTCACTTCCCCATGAGCGCAGAACTCACCGACGCGGTGACTCGAGCCTGACCTCCCTCGTCTCGACGCCGGCGCAGGAGGGACAGACGAACCGGTAGTGGACGGACCGTCCGGACGTCGTCACGTGCCAGCCCGCGTCGTCGCCGTCGTAGCCGCACTCTCGGCACCGGGCACTGGTTCGATCGAGTCGCTGGCGCAGTCGTTCGAACGGCGACCGACTTCTCTGTATAGACATGTGTTAACATACAACTCAGGGTCGTATAATTGTCCGCATCAGTCACGAACGAAGAATGTTCACCACCGCGATAGGGACTGGCGTTTTATGACCGGCCCGAAACTAGAGTGGACATGGACGACACCGACGGACGAGACGGGAAGGGCGACGTCGACCGAGCCGTGAAGGCGAGGGCGATCGACGAGGCGCCGATCGGCGTCTCCCTCTCCGATCCGTCACGCGAGGACAACCCGCTGGTGTACATAAATCCGGCCTTCGAGCGACTCACCGGCTACGACGACGAGGCGGTTCTCGGACGAAACTGTCGATTCCTCCAGGGGCCGGACTCGAGCCCCGAAGTGGTCGCGGAAATGCGGGCCGCTATCGAGGAAGAACGACCGGCGACGGTCGAACTCCGGAACTACCGAGCGGACGGCACCGAGTTCTGGAACGAGGTGACGATCGCCCCTGTTCGCGACGAGACGGGAACCGTCACGCACTACGTCGGCTTCCAGAACGACGTCACGGCCAGAAAGGCAGCCGAGCTCGCCCTCGAGGAACGAACCGAGGAACTGGAGTACATCCTCGAGCGCGTCGAGGGCCTGATCCAGGACGTGACCAGCGTCGTCGCCGGATCGACCTCCCGGAGCGACCTCGAGACCGCAGTGTGTAGCCGAATCGCCGAGGAAGCCGCCTACGAGGGCGCCTGGATCGGCGAGCGCAATCCTGCAACAGACACGCTCGAGGTGCGAGCGAGCGTCGGCGTCGACCCCGACGATGTGCCGATCGACGCCGATCACCCCGCGACGACCAGCCTCGCTTCGGAGTCCGTCGTCGTCGACACGGTCGAGGGGTGGACCCACGCCTCGTTCCCGCTCGTCTACAACGGCGTCGAGTACGGGACGCTGACGGTCTGCAGCGACGACTCGCACGAGGTCGACGACCGCGAGACGATCATCCTCTCGGCGCTCGCACGGGCGGTCGCCAGCGGGATCAACGCTCGCGAGACCAGTCGCATGCTCGCGACCGACGCCGTCGTCGCCGTCGAACTCGAGCTGACCGACCGCGACCTCCCACCAGTTGCGATCAGCGCCGAGACGGGCGGCCGCCTCGAGTACCGCCGATCGGTTCACCGGGTGGGCGACGACACGGCGTCGCTGTTTACGGTCACGAACGCCGACGCCGAAGAACTGGCGACGGCCGCCGACGGTCTCGAGGGAATCGACCTCGCAGTTCTCGTCGAGCGGGCGGACCGCACGCTGATCGAACTCAACGCCGAGGACGACCTCGTCGAGTGGCTCTCTGAACGCGGCATTCTCGTCCAGTCGATCGAGGCCGAGGACGGTCGCGCCCGCGTGACCCTCGAGATTCCGCACTCGACGAACGTTCGCAGCGTCGTCGAGTCGGTCCAGGCGCGGTACGACGGAACGGACGTCATTTCCTTCCGCCAGCACGAACGTGGCGGCGAGACCCGCGAGGAGTTTGCCGCCAGACTCGAGGACGAACTGACCGAACGCCAGTTCGCCTCCCTGCAACGGGCGTACCTCGGCGGCTACTTCGAGTGGCCCCGTCCAACCACTGGCGAGGAACTCGCCAGTTCGATGGGCGTCTCGCGACCGACGTTCCACGAACACCTGCGGAGCGCCGAAGCGAAACTCTGTCAGGCGTTCTTCGAAGGTGAGTGAAGTGACGTTCGTCGAAGGCGAGTAAGGCGAAGAAAGATCACCCTAGACTCGCTTACTGGGCCGTAGTCGCCCCTTAGCGCCGAAAAACCGAGTAGGACGGTCACCCGCGTTTATATACTCGTCTGTGGTGGCAACGCACACATGCTCGAGATCCCACTCCAGATCGGTGGCGGCGGCTTCCTGTACTGGGCGATCATCTTCTTCGTCCTGGCGATCATCGCCGCGGCGGTCGGGTCCCGCGGCGTCGCCGGGGTGAGTATGGAGATCGCACGGATCTTCGTGTTGATCTTCATCATCCTCGCGATCGTCGCCCTGTTACTGTAGCCGCCCTCGAGTGTCGGTACTCGGAGTCCGAGACTCGAGGCCGAAAACCAGAGAGGAGACCGGTAATCAGAGAGAGGGAGCCGGAGATACGAGGCCGGAAAACAGAGAAGCGACGCCAGCGTGCGGGCTGGCTACCGGGTCGAGACCGTCGTCTTCTTCGCAATGTAAGTGGATCCGGTTACGTGCCTGTGGGAACGCCTAACAGGCTCCGCCACGAATATAACGAACAGGGTTTACCATGACTGAACTCGGCGGCTTTCACGACAGGGTTGCTCGCATCGATCTCTCCTCGGAGTCGGTCGATTACGAGTCGGTCGACGACGACGACGCCCAGAAGTACATCGGGGCTCGCGGACTCGGCGTAAAGTACGTCTTCGAAAACGGACCAGACGTCGATCCCGAGGGGCCAGAGAACCTGCTCGCGTTCATGAACGGACCGCTGACGGGCACGCAGGTGCCGATGTCCGGGCGAATCGCGGTCTGTACCAAATCGCCACTCACCGGGACCGTCACCGACAGCCATCACGGCGGCTGGTCCGGCGCTCGGCTGAAGTGGGCCGGCTTCGACGGCCTGCTGTTCGAAGGCAGGGCCGACGAGCCCGTCTACGCCGTCGTCGAGGACGGCGAGGTCGAACTCCGGGACGCCTCTCACCTCTGGGGAAGCGGCGTCCACGAGACCCGCGACCGACTCGAGGAGGAAGTAGACGGTGCGTACGGGAAGAACCTCTCGCTGATGGCGATTGGTCCCGGCGGCGAGAACGGCGTGAAGTACGCCTGCATCATGAATGAAGACGACCGGGCCTCCGGCCGGGGCGGCACCGGCTGCGTGATGGGGTCGAAGAACCTCAAGGCGGTCGTCGTCAAGTCGACGACGAAGATGCCCAAGCCCGCGGACCAGGAGACGTTCAGGGAGGGCCACCAGCAGGCGATGAAGGCGATCCAGGAATCGGACGTCACCGCGCCCAACGAGGGTGGCCTCTCGATGTACGGGACGAACGTCCTGATGAACATCGGCGAGGAGATGGACGGCCTCCCGACGAAGAACGCCCAGTACACCTCGACCGAAAGCATGCGCGAGGCCGAGGGCGTCGACATCGACGCCGAGCGCGTCTCCGGGGAGAACGTCCGCGAGAACATCCTCGTCGACGAGCCGACCTGTCACTCCTGTCCGGTCGCCTGCAAGAAGGAAGTCGAGGTGCAGACGATGCACAAGGGCGAAGAGATGAACGTCAGGACGGAGTCCTACGAGTACGAGTCGGCCTACGCGCTCGGCCCGAACTCCGGGCACACCGACCGCGACGCCGTCGCCCTCATGATTGAGCGCTGTAACGACGTGGGCGTCGACACCATCGAGACGGGAAACATGATGGCGATGGCCATGGAGATGTCCGAGCAGGGCAAACTCGAGGAGGGCGACCTCGAGTGGGGCGACTACGAGACGATGATCGACATGATCGACCGGATCGGTCACCGCGAGGACGATCTCGCCGACCTGCTCGCGGAGGGTCCGCGTCGGGTCGCCGACCGCAAGGACGCCCACGACAACTCGCTCGCGGTCAAGGGCCAGACCATCGCCGCCTACGACCCACGTTGCATGAAGGGAATGGGCATCGGCTACGCCACCTCGAACCGCGGGGCGTGTCACCTGCGCGGGTACACGCCCGCCGCCGAAATTCTCGGCATTCCCGAGAAGGTCGATCCCTACGAGTGGGAGGGCAAGGGCGAACTGACCGCCGCCTTCCAGGACCTCCACGCCATCTCCGACAGCTTCGACATCTGCAAGTTCAACGCCTTCGCGGAGGGCATCGAGGAGTACGTGGACCAGTACAACGGCATGACCGGCCTCGACGTGAGCGAGGACGAACTCATGGAAGCCGGCGAGCGCATCTACAACCTCGAGCGCTACTACAACAACCTCGCCGGCTTCGACGGCGCGGACGACTCCCTGCCGGCGCGCTTCCTCGAGGACGGCATCCGCGGCCAGGGCGCCAGCGAGGGCGAGTACTGCGAACTCGATGAGATGAAAGAAGAGTACTACGAGCACCGCGGCTGGGTCGACGGCGTCGTCCCCGACGAGAAACTCGACGAACTCGGCATCGACATGGGCCCCGGTACCGGCGTCTCGGCGGGCGACTCGCCGGCTCCGGCTGACGACTGATTGCGAGGCCGACTCGAAGGTCGCGACTCCGATCACGACGTATTTTTTCGAGTCTCGTGGGTAGCGACGGCCACCCGCGTTGCCGCTCGATCGAATCGGGTACCAACGTTCCAGTCGGTACCAGTCTCACGGCAGCCGATTCGTTCCAGCGTGCGAACCGACAAGAGCTAAATATTTCGCGCCGGGGCGATTCCGCACACGGGAACCTTTACAACGACGTTAGTGGTCCGTTCCTCGAGGTTTGATACCCAATGTCAATGAGCGCAGTCGTATACCAGGGACCGCACGGCGTGGCCGTCGAAGAGGTCGACGAGCCACAGATCGAACACGAAAACGACGTCGTCATCGACATCACGACGACGTGCATCTGCGGCTCGGACCTCCACATGTACGAGGGCCGGACCGCGGCCGATCCAGGAATCGTCTTCGGGCACGAAAACATGGGCACCGTAACTGAGGTCGGCGACGCCGTCACGACGCTCGAGGAGGGCGACCGTATCGTGCTGCCGTTCAACGTGGCCTGCGGATTCTGTCGGAACTGCGAGAACGGCTACACCGGCTTCTGCACCAACGTCAATCCGGGCTTCGCCGGCGGCGCGTACGGCTACGTCGCGATGGGACCGTACAAGGGCGGCCAGGCCGAGAAACTCCGCGTCCCCTTCGCCGACTTCAACGCGCTGAAACTGCCGGAGGGGAACGAACACGAGGACGCCTTCGCGCTCCTGGCGGACATCTTCCCGACGGGGTGGCACGGCACCCGCCTCGCGAACCTGCAACCCGGTGAGTCCATCGTGATCTTCGGGGCCGGTCCGGTCGGGCTGATGGCGGCCTACAGCGCCATGATCCAGGGCGCCTCGGAGATTTACGTCGTCGACCGCGTCGAGAGCCGCCTCGAGATGGCCGAGGACCACTGCGACGCCCATCCGATCAACTTCGAGGAGTCCGACCCGGTCGAACAGATCGTCGACCAGCACGGGGACGAGGTTGACAAGGGCGTCGACGCCGTCGGCTACCAGGCGATCGACCCCGAGACGGACGTCACCGACGACGCGTACGACCCCGCCCGCGAGAACCCCGCGGTCGTACTCAACCAGTTGATCCAGACCGTCAGGCCGACGGGCGAAATCGGCGTACCGGGGCTGTACGTCCCCTCCGATCCCGGCGCCCCGGACGAGATGGCCGCACAGGGCCGCCTCGGCATCGACTTCGGGAAACTCTTCGAGAAGGGCCTGCGCTTTGGCACCGGCCAGTGTAACGTCAAGCAGTACAACCGACAGCTCCGAGACATGATCATCGAGGGCCGCGCAGACCCAAGCTGGGTCGTCTCGCATCGAGTCGGCCTCGAGGAAGCCCCCGAGATGTACGAGCGCTTCGACGAGCGAGAGGAGGGCGTAATCAAGGTGTTGCTTGAGCCCTGAGGGGTCGCGCGGAATCCGATTTTTTGCTCGTGACCTCCGTGACGAGCACCGGCCAGTCGACCGAGGTGAGCCTCAGCTGCGAACCCAGGCCATCGGGTGATCATCGCGGAGGTGATCCTGGTACCGTTTGATCAGTTCCGGGTACGACCCTGCAACCGCGTGCCACCCGCAGTGATCGCATCCCCGTTCGACTGTGTCGTTCGCGCTCTGGACGTATCCGCCCCTTCCGCACATGCAGAACGCGGTCCACTGTGTCGACATAGCCTTTGTGTTATTGGCCCTCGCCCGCGCGACAGGTTCACTTCGGTCGGAGAAACTGGTATGGTCGCGAACGGCGTACCCAGATCCATGTGCCAGTACTGTAGCTACACCCTCCACGACGGGTGGACGCAATTGCTCGAGTACGACGACGTCTACCAGGACGCGTTCTCGGACGGCGTGGCCGATCAGTCAACGCACGGTTTCCACGAGTCCTGGGAGGAACTCAGCGACCAGCTCGCGTAACGAGCGCCTCCAGCGGAAACGAATCGGTCGATGCGTCCACCGTCTCGCGGTCGTCGTCGACCAGACAGGTTTCTAGTTCCTCGCGAATCTGCGGTTCGTCCATCTCACGACCGATGAACACCAGTTGGGTCGTCCGGTCGTCGGCCGGTCGCCACGGACCGATGGGACCGGCTTTCACCGACGGACCGGCCTGGCTGACGCCGATCACCTCCTCGCGGTTCGCGACGTGGCAGACGCCCTTGGCTCGAACGATGGCTCCGTCCCACTCCTCGAGCCAGGTCGCGAGTCGCTCCGGGTGGAACGGGGTCTCGGAGCGAAAGACGAAGGAGGAGACGCCGTGTCGTTCGGCGGCGCCGGGTTCAATGTCGTGGTCGGCGTGGTGGTCGTGGCCGGCGTCGTGATCGAGTTTAGCGCCGTTGTCGTGGTCGGCGTCGTGACCGTGGTCGTGCCCACTTCCCTCCCCACGCAGGTGGCGCTTCCACCCCTGGGAACGGCTCGCCGCCTCGAAATCGAACCGACCGGTATCGAGCACGACGTCCGGGTCCACGTCACAGTAGGTCGTTCGGAGCCGCGTCGCTCGCGGTTGGAGCGTCTCGACGACGGCTTCGATTTCCTCGAAGACGTCCTCGGGAACCGCGTCGACCTTGTTGAGCAACAGGACGTCGCAAAACTCGATGCCCTCGACGAGCACGTCGCTCAGCGGTCGATCCGCGTCCGGCTCGAGGTCGTCCGGGAGGCGGGCCCCGGCGTCGAACTCCTTCCAGAAGCCGTACGTGTCGAGGACGGTGACCATTGTGTCCAGCCGAAACAGGTCCGGATCAGCGTCGCTCGCGTCCGTTCCCTCGAGGAACACCTGAGCGATGGGAATCGGCTCGCTGATTCCCGAGGCTTCGACCAGCAGGGCGTCGAACTCGCGGCGTCTCGTCAGTCGCGTCGCTTCCTCGAGCAGGTCTCCCCGCAACCGACAGCAGATACAGCCGTTCGAGAGGTCCACGATGCCGTCGTCCTCGTCGTCACTGGACCGCGCGATGAGATCGGCGTCGACGTTCACCTCCCCCATGTCGTTGACGATCACCGCCACTCGGCGTCCGCCGGGGTTCGACAGCACGCGGTTGATCAGCGTCGTCTTTCCCGCGCCGAGGTAGCCGCTGACGACGGTGACGGGAACTGGCCCTTTGCTCGTCATATGGTATCGAGGACCACGACGAGCGTACTAAACGACCGGGTGGCTCTCGTTGAGAGTCTCGAACGCTGATGCTCCCTCCTTCGAATCGTCGGGGCTGACTCGAGCGGGCGTCGCTCGACGCCGAAGTGCGGACTGAACGAGGATCCGAAGCGAAGACCGACCGAAACACCGAAAGCCGCCGAACAGCTCACTCCAAATCGCTCCTGTGCGCTGCCTCGCCCCGCTCAGTCGTCGTCAGCATATCGGCTCGCTCGTGCCGTAGGCGGCGACGACCACTGCGGCCTGGTACGCCCCAGATTCCTCCTCCGTCGTTTCGACCTGGACAGACGGCTCGTCGAACGCCCAGTTTCGGAGGGCCTGGCCGGCCTCGAGACCGTCGAGGGCGCGCTCGCGAACCGAATCGGGGTCAGTCCCGGTCGTCTCGTAGAACAGGCCCGGACCCTCGCCGCCGTCGGATTCGGCCCACGCGAGGGCGGCGCTCGCCGGTTCGTTATCGGCGGCCGTCGCGTGTCCCTGGACGACGGTCAGCCGATTTCCGACCGGGCCGAGGTCGGGGGCGGTTCCGACCGCCTCGACGCGAGCGGTCGCCGGAATCACGGACGAGACGGTCACGAGGTTGTAGTTCTCGATTCCGGCGTCCGCGAGCGCGCCGTCGTAGGCGGCCATCTTCGTCGGTCCCGCGGCCGATCCCCAGACGACCCGAATAGTGCTCATGAACGGACGTGGGTGGACGACGGCGTAAGGACTTGCGATTTCGGGTCGATTCGAAACGCCACGGAACGCGGTAAAAACGGCCTCGAGTTCCTCAGTCGAAGAAATAGTTCGCCGACGTGACGACTTCCGCGTCGCCGGCCTCAATCTTCTCGAGGGCGGCTTCGAAGTCTGACTGCCCGACGGTCGTCCGGTCGTCGCGGATGGCGAACATCCCGGCTTCGGTCGTGACGGATTCGATTTCCGCGCCCGTGAAGCCAACCGTCTGTTCGGCGAGGACCTCGAAGTCGACGTCGTCGTCGACGTTCATGGTTCGCGTGTGAATCTCGAAGATCTGCTGTCGTCCCTCGCCGTCGGGTTCTGGAACCTCGATGAGGCGATCGAACCGACCTGGACGGAGGATCGCGTCGTCGAGCATGTCGAACCGGTTCGTAGCGGCGATGATGCGAATGTCACCGCGCTCGTCGAACCCGTCCATCTCGCTCAGGAGCTGCATCATCGTTCGCTGGACCTCGGCGTCGCCGGAGGTCTTCGACTCGGTACGCGTAGCGGCGATGGCGTCGATCTCGTCGATGAAGATGACGGCGGGTTCGCGCTCGCGAGCCATCTCGAAGAGGTCCCGAACCAGTCGGGAGCCTTCACCGAT
The DNA here is from genome assembly GCF_024204665.1 of Natronosalvus rutilus. NCBI lineage: Archaea > Methanobacteriati > Methanobacteriota > Halobacteria > Halobacteriales > Natrialbaceae > Natronosalvus > Natronosalvus rutilus. The sequence goes on from NZ_CP100355.1 coordinate 3,274,962, forward strand.
GAACTTGCGGACGAGCTCGGAGCCGGCCATCTTGATGAAGGTGGCGTCGGTCTGGGTGGCGACGGCTTTGGCGAGCATCGTCTTCCCCGTGCCCGGCGGCCCGTAGAGCAGGACGCCGGCCGGTGGTTCGATCCCCACGTTCTCGAAGAGTTCGGGCTGGGCGAGCGGTTGCTCGACGGCTTCCCTGACCTCTCGAACCTGGTCGTCGATCCCCCCGATGTCATCGTAGTTGACGTCGGGTTTTTCCGTAATCTCCATCGTCTGTGCGCGGGCGTCCGTCTCCGCCGAGAGGATCCGCTGGATACCGAAGGAATCGTTGACGGCGACGCGGTCTCCGTACTCGAGTTCCTCGGCGAAGTCGGGGCCGATTTCGGTGAGCACCTCCTGGTTGTTCCCGTGTTGCTTGACGATAACCTCGTCGCCCAGGTGGTCTTCGACGGTCGCGAGGTACAGCGACGAACTCTTGAGGACCTCGTTTTCGCGTTTGGTACGGTCGACCTGTTCTTTGAGGCGCGTTCGCCGGTCGCGGGCGGCGTCGAGTTGCTCTGACAGCTGCTCGCTGGCCGCTGTCAGTTGCAGAAAGTGGTCGTGGAGCGCTTCGAGTCGTTCTTCGTCCGGGAGATCGGGGTCGATCTCCCGGCTCGGTGTGTCGGGGAGCGAGGGACTTCGAGACATCCTGACGACCGAGCATAGCTGCCGACGGTACATCTGCCTTTGGGTCGCGGAGAGGACATCGACGCGATTCCGATTCGCCGGCGAAAGCTCACGGCCCGGGCCTGGCATCCGTCGACCGCCGCCCGCGCCATTTAAGCGGCCGGGGTTCCCACCCCTCGATATGGCCACGGGTCTGCTCACAGACGAAACGGCCGATCAGATCGTCACCACCTGTCGAACCGCCGTCGGCGACAGCCTCCGGTCGGTGACATACTTCACTCGGGACGACTTCGAACAGCTGTACCTCCGCGACGACCTCGAGCGCGACGCCGACCTCACGAGCTTCATCGGTCACGAATGGCGCGGCTTCAAGACCGCTCAGACCGCCTACGAGGGCTCAGAGCTGGGCGACTACGAGTACACCATCCGCGTGTTCGAAAACGGCTTTCTCATCCGCGTGACGACCGATCGGGAGGGCGTCTTCGCGACGACCGACGGGCTGACGGTCAAGGACTTCGAAGAAGTCGCGATCGGTCTCGAGTCGTTCCTGGGTGAGCGCAACCGCGAGTAAGCGTCGTCAACACGCTTCCGTCCGCTCGTCGTCGTCGCTGGACTCGCCCGGTCCGTCGGGGGAGCCGATCGGTAATCCCGAGCCGAGTTCCCCGTCGGTACCGAGCAGTCGAGCGAACCGTCGTTTCTCCGCAGCGTACTTATCGAGTGCCATGCTTCCGACGAACGGTCGACCCACGTGTAGTTATGCACGACATTAACGCTGTTTCCCACCGTTGTTCACGGCGAAACGGACGGAAACCGATCGAACGCCAGTGAAATGGTAACCGAAGTGACGGGACAGTTCCACTCGGCCCTGACATTGCAGGCTCGCATCCCGCTACTGGCGTAACACCCATTTCCGTACCAACCCTTCGCCCACGTATGACGGAGTTACCGACCCCTGTTTCCGCCGCACTCGGGGAGCACGAGGCGTTCAAGCTGGTCGACGACGCGACGTACGCGCTCGAGACCACCGTCTTCGAGACGCGCGTGACCGCGACCGCCGCCGAGGGGCGGCGAGACGGCTCGTTTACCGTCGTCGTCCGATTGCCGACGCTCGATGCGGCGACCGCCGACCGCGTCGCCCCGGTCGTCGAAGACGGCTGGTTCGAGACGTTCGAGCGTCGACTCGCGGACGTGTTCACGGTCGCCGAAACGGGCACACACGACGCGCCGCGCATCGGTCGCGACGACGGAGTCGTGACGGTCTCCCTCGAGTACGTCGCCTGGGACGCCAGGGAGGGAGTCGAGGACGCCAAGGCACTGATCGAGTACGTCGAGGGAACCTACGCACAGGGCATCATTCCGGGGTACGAGTACGAGGGGCCCGCGGCGACGCTGGTCGAGAACGCCCAGACCGCGGGAGAGCGGGCTGCAGAAGGCGCTGCTGGCGACCACGGCGACGAGTACGACAGCCCGTTTTAATCACGCTTACTCGCCTCGGCTCACGATGAACGGATGCGCCACGTTAGTGATAGTGGCTCGAGGCATGCTGTGTTCTCTAGATGATACGAACTCGAGCGATAGATTCCTCCGGCGCGTTTGATCCGGTCCATTCGAGCGACGGACCTGCCGCGCAGTACGCAATCTCGCAAACGTCGTTTCAGTCCATCGCGATGTAGGTCTTCGTATCCGAAACCCCATCGAGACTCTGTATATCGCCCGAAGCCGCCTTCAGGACGCCGTACACCTCGTCGGCGTCGACCTCCGCGATGATGTCGTAATTGCCGGCGACGATGTGGGCGTCCGAAACGCTCTCGAGGTCGCGGATGCCCGCCAGGAGTCCTTCGGATTTGCCGGCAGCGGTCTTCACCATGATGAACGCGTGAACCATTACTTCTGTGTGGTACTCCTTGGCACGACTAAAGTGTTTGCCCGGCCACGGACGCCGACGTCTCGAGAGCCCGTCGAAACTTTCGTATCAAAAGTCCCGCGGTGAGTGCAAGGAGAGGTCGAAGCAGTAACTGGCAAAAACCTGGAGCCCGAAGTGAGTGTATGGCACGAACCATCACGGTAACTGGCATGAGCTGTGGCGGCTGCGAGGACACGGTCGAATCGGCGCTCGAGGACGTCGACGGCGTGGTCGAGGCGTCGGCGGACAACGAATCGGACGCCGTCACCGTCGAGGGTGACGCCAACGTCGACGCGCTCGTCGAGGCGATCCAGAACGCCGGCTACGACGCCTCCGCCTGAATTCGGCCCACTCGCGAACGCCCGCTCGTTCTACACGTTTTACCGGTCGATCGGATCGTCGATCCAGTTGTAACACCGGAAGTGCTCCGGCCGCTTTTCGCTTGTGAGCATCTCGAGGGGGATGAATCCCTCGCCGCCGCGAGCCCCCGCCTCGCGCTCGTCGGGGTCGTCGGAGAAGGTCATGAGCTTCGCCTTCACCGAAAACGTGACCTCGAGCGTGCCCGTGTGGTTTTCGTCGGGGTCGAACCGCATCGAGACGTCGCCGGTGCCGACGCCGAAGATGGCCCGGTCAGTCGGCGTCGAGACGCCCACGTCGTGACTGGCGAGGCCGCTCGAGAGGTCCTCGAGCCACACGCGCATCGACTCCCGGTCGAGCGGTTGCTCGAGGTCGAACCCGCCGTCCTCGTCCATCGACCCGGACTCGAACTCGAAGTCGGGGTAGGCGAGTTTCTCGTCGGGGAGGACGTGCGAGCTCGTTTCCGGGTCCGGAGGGGTTTCGGGGACGCCCAGTTCGTCGCTGATCGCCGACCGGACGGTCGCTTCGGCATCCGACGGGTCAACCGGTGTCGATTTCGCGTCTTTCGCGTCGCTTGTGCCGTCCCCGTCACCCGCGTCACCCACTGCTTCCGTCTCGTCGGCCGCTTCCGCCGGCGGTTCCCCGTCCATGCTATCGTCGGTATCTCGAGTCGTAGCTCATAATCCTGCTGGTCGTTCTCGAGCGACGTGTTCGACGACGTGGTACATTGGATCCGTCGTGGGTCACTCCGACCCGTCGTCATCGCGCCTATCCGCGCCCGCACAACCGTGAACCGGGGTAACATTATTCACGGCTGCCGGCGTAGCCCACTCCATGCGGTTCGTCATCATCGGCGCCGGTCGGGTCGGCCTCCGCACTGCGCGCGTATTACGTGAGGAGGGCCACGAGGTAACGCTGGTCGAGTACGACGAGGCGAAGGTCCGCCGGGCACGCGGCCAGGACTTCGAGGTCGTCCAGGGCGACGGCTCCCGCGAGGAGAACCTCGAGGAAGCGGGCGTCCACCGGGCCGACGCCCTCGGCGCACTGACGGGCGACCTGAACGTCAACTTCGCGGCGTGCATGATCGCCAAACACCACGGCTGTCGGACGATCATGCGCATCGACGAGGACTACCGCGAGGAGATCTACCGCAAGTACGCCGACGAAGTCGACGACGTGATTTACCCCGAACGGCTGGGTGCGATGGGCGCAAAGAACGCCCTGCTGGGCGGGACGATCCGGGCCATCGCGGACATCGCCCAGCACCTCCAGGTCGTCGAGTTGACGATCACCAACGAGGCCCCGGTTCGGGGGTACACGATCAGCGAACTCCAGTTGCCGGCCAACGCGACCCTGCTCGCGTTCGGCAAGTCGGGCCACCAGCTCGCGATTCCGACCGAGGACGAGTCGCTCGAGACCGGCGACCGCCTGGTCGTCCTGGCGGATTTCGACGTGTTGAGCGACGTCAGGCAGATTCTCGTGGGCGAGTCACCGGACCGGGCGGTGTCGGCCGATGGCGGAATTGTCGACCAGAATCCAGGTGCAGCGAACGGCGGCGAACACGACGGAGGCAACTAGTATGGTCACTGCGTTCATCATGATCAAGGCGAATACGGGCGAGGCGGATCGACTCAGAGACAGCGTCGAAGCGATCGAGGGCGTCGAATCGGCGCACATCGTCGCGGGCGACGTCGACATCATCGCGAAGGCGCGCGTCGAGACGCCCGCTGCAGTGAAGGAAATCTCCGCGACGCGCATTCAGGGCATTCAGGGCGTCGAGGACACCCAAACGTACATCGCGATGGACTGATCGGTAGTCTCGAGTCGCCAGGGGATCGGTTCGACCTCGGTGATTTATACTGTTTTGTCGCGTGAAACCCGTATGCAGGAGTTCGACTTTCTTGTCGTTGGATCGGGTTCGGGCCTCGACGTGGCGAACGCGGCCGTCAACCAGGGACAGTCCGTTGCCGTGGTCGAAAAGGGGCGTCTTGGCGGGACGTGTCTCAATCGTGGCTGCATCCCCTCGAAGATGTTGCTCTATCACGCCGACGTCCTCGAGACGATCGAGTCCGCCGACGAGTTCGGGATCGACGCGACCGTCGACGACGTCGACTTCGCCGGTATCGTCCGCGAGGTCAACGAAGACGTGAAAGCGGACGCCGAATCGATCCGTCGCGGCCTGCGCTCCTCGTCTGATCACGCCCTGTTCGAGGCCGAGGGACGGTTCGTCGACGACAGAACGCTCGAGGTCTCCGGCGGCGAGGACGACGGCGTACAGCTCCGGGCCGACACGATCCTCATCGCGGCCGGGACTCGCCCGACAATCCCGCCAATCGAGGGCATCCAGGACGTCGAGTACCTGACCAGTACCGAGGCGCTACGCCTCGAGACGCCACCGGAACACCTGGTGATCGTGGGAGGCGGGTACGTCGCGGCCGAACTGGGGCACTTCTTCGGCACGTTCGGCAGCGACGTGACGATCGTCGGGAGGCGGCCGTCGCTCCTCCCCGAGGCCGACGACGAGGTCGCCGAGGCGTTCACCGACCGATTCGCCGACCGGTTCACCGTCTACACCGGCCACGAGGCGACCGCCGTCTCGTCTTCCGACGGCCAGGTCACCGTCGAGGCGAAGCCCTACGAGTACGGCGATGGACTCCTCGAGGACGCTCAGCCGGTGACCGCCACCGGCGACGCGCTGTTGGTCGCCGCCGGTCGCCGCCCGAATACGGATACCCTGAACCTCGAAGCGACGGGCGTCGAGACTGACGCTCGAGGCTTCGTCGAGACCGGCGAGTACCTGCGGACGGACGCCGAGGGCGTGTGGGCACTCGGCGACATCGTCGGCGAGTACCTGCTGAAACACAGCGCGAACCACGAAGCCCAGGCGGTCGCCCGAAACCTCTTCGGAGACGAACTCCAGCCGGTCGATTACGACGCGATGCCGTTCGCGGTCTTCACATCCCCCGAAGTCGCCGGTGCCGGCGCTCGCGAGGCCGACCTCCGGGACGACGGTCGGGAATACGCGACGAACACGTACCGCTACGAGGACACCGCCCGCGGCGCGGCGATGAAAGCCGAGGGGTTCGTGAAGGTGCTCATCGACCTCGAGGGAACGATTTTGGGGTGTCACATCGTGGGGCCGGATGCCTCGACGCTGATCCAGGAGGTCGTCGTCGCGATGAAGTCCGGCACGGGGACGGTCCAGGACATTCGGAGTGCAGTCCACGTTCACCCGGCGCTCCCCGAGGTCGTCCAGCGCGCGTTTACCGGACAGTTCAGTCGGGGTGACAGCCACGATCACGACGGTCATTCCGGCCACCAGCACGACCACGGCGACAACCACCAGCACTGACGCCCGTATCCGCCGAGCGACACCACTCGAGAAGCAATCACAGAGACTGCACGTTCGAGACCTGAAGTCGCTCGAGCGTCAGTGCTCGAGTTCCTGTACGTCGTGGTCGGCGAGGAAGCCCTCGAGCCAGGCGCGCTGGTCCTCGAGCCGGGGCGTTGGCTCGTCGTAGACGGGCTCGAACACGTCCGACGGGTCGGGGGCCGGCGCCTCCTCGGCCGTCTCGACGGCCGCCTCGACTTCGGCTTCGACGTCATCGCGGACCGACTCGACGACGTCGTCGTCGAGGACGCCCTGCTCGCGGAGATACGCTTCGTAGCGCTCGAGCGGGTCAGCGGTGCGCCACTCGGGGAGGTCCTCGCGGTCGTCCCGGTAGCGCGAGGGGTCGTCGCTGGTCGTGTGGGCGCCCTGGCGATAGGTCAGGCTCTCGACGAGGATCGGTTCGCCGTCGCGGGCGCGCTCGAGGGCGCGCTTCGTGACGCCGAGGACGGCCAGCGGGTCGTTCCCGTCGACCTGGACGCCAGCGAAGCCGTAGGCGTCGGCCTTCTGGGCGATGGTGGCGCTCGCGGTCTGTTTCTCCCGGGGGAGCGAAATCGCCCAGTCGTTGTTCTCACAGAAGAAAACCGTTGGTGCGTCGAAGACGCCCGCGAAGTTGAGTCCCTCATGGAAGTCGCCCTCGCTCGTGGCGCCGTCGCCGAAGTAACAGAGGACGGCCTCGTCGGACGTGCGGTAGTTCGCGGCCATCCCCAGCCCTGCCGCATGGGGGATCTGGGTCGCGATGGGGACCGCCTGCGGGAACACGTTGAGGTCGTGATTCGAGGCGTACTCGGGGTGGCCCCGCCGAAAGAGAAAGATGTCGCTCATCGGGACGCCGTGAGCGATCTGGAGCGCGTTCGAGCGGTAGGTCGGGACGACCCAGTCGTCCTCGTCGAGGGCGTGGGCGGCTCCCACCTGCGAGGCCTCTTGCCCCTTGTAGGGCGGGTAGCCGCTCATCCAGCCCCGGCGCTGGAGGGCCAGTGCCCGCTCGTCGAAGCGTCGCGTCCGGACCAGGTCCCGGTAACACGCGAGCGCCTCCGTCTCCCCAAACGGCGTCTCCTCGAGGTCGTACTCCCCGATGATTCGGTGCATGGCGGGTGGGTCACCCGGAGCAGTGAAAGTGGTTCTGGTTCCGATCCGTTTGCTGCGAGTCCAGGTCGACAGGGAAAAGAGCCCCCGGCCGATACTCGAGGTATGGTGTCGCCCCTCGACGCGATCGGGCTCCTCGTCATCGTCGGCGTCCACACGCTGTTTGCCGCCGTCTCGACCCGGTTCTTCAGGATTCGACTCGAGACCGACTGGGGGACGCTCGTCTACGTCGCCCTCGTGATTCCCGTCGTGCTGTTCGTCTCGCTGCTGGTTCTCTCCGGCCCGCTGGGACTGGGGCCGAATCTCGGGTCGGCAGTGACGGCGTTCGTCGTCGCCATTGCCCTGCCGATCATGCTGGGGTACACGATCGACGTGTTCTGGATGCCACACCCCGAAGAGGTCGAGCTCCCGGACACCGCGAAGTGACGTCCCCGTCGAATCGGTGAACTCGTTCCGCAATCAGCGCGCGTCTGTGCCCGGGTCCGCATCCGTGTCCGCTTCGAGGCGATCTGCCAGCACCGACTCAACGGCCTCGAGGACGTCCTCCGGGGGCTGGCTGGCGTCGACCCGGACAAATCGCCCGGGCTCGTTCTCGAGCAGGCGTTCGTAGTTCGCCCGCACTTGCGAGAGGTAGGCGGCGTGTTCGAACTTGTTCGTCGCGCCCGCGCGAGCGGCGGCTGTCTCCGGGTCGAGGTCGAGGTAGATAGTCAGGTCGGGATCGACCGTGAACGCCCGGTGGATGCCCACGATGTACTCCATCGGGCGGGTGATCCGTCCCTCGAGGGTCGCGCCCTGGTAGGCGTAGCGCGAGTCGGAGTAGCGATCGGAGATGACCAGGTCGCCGCGCTCGAGGGCGGGTTCGATCACGCGCGAGAGGTGGTCGGCGTGGTCGGCGGTGTACAGGAAGAGTTCGGCGAGGGAGTCGGCGTCGTCGTCCTCGATCGAGCGGTAGACGGCCTCGCCGTACCAGGATCCGGTTTCGCCCGACGTCGGTTCCCGGGTGAACGTTGCGTCGGGATAGACGTCGTGGAGCGCCTCCCAGACCGTCGTCTTGCCGGTGCCGTCCAGTCCCTCGAGCGTGACCAACATACACGGATATCCTGCCGTGGGGTACAATTATGTGTCGACGACAGGTCGTCGCTCGAGACCGCGCCGCACGCTGACGTACGCTGTAAGGCCGTACTTATAAGCCGTCCGACATCCTTTCTCGAACCATGAACGTACTGGTCGCCGGCGGAACCGGCTTCATCGGCACGAACCTATGTCGCGAGTTGCGAGACCGCGGCCACGACGTGACCGCCCTCGCTCGAGAGCCGAACCCCGACTCGGTCCCGGAGGGCGTCGCAACTGTGGTGGGCGACGTGAGCGCGTACGATTCGATCGTCGAGACGGTCGCTGCCCACGACGCCGTCGTCAACCTCGTCGCGCTGTCGCCGCTGTTCGAACCGCCGAGCGGGACCAGTCACGAGGAGGTCCATCTCCGCGGGACGGAAAACCTCATCCGGGCGGCCGAAGACGGCGGCGTAATTCGATTCGTCCAGATGAGTAACCTCAGTGCGGACCCCGACAGTGAACTCGCCTACTTCCGGACCAAGGGAAAAGCCGAGAACGTCGTGCGCGAATCCGACCTCGAGTGGACGATCTTCTGCCCGTCGGTGGTCTTCGGAGAAGGCGACGAATTCATCGGATTCACGAAACTGCTGACAACCCCGTACGTTACGGCCCTGCCCGGCGGCGGCGAGAATCCCTTCCAGCCGATCTGGGTCGAAGACCTGGCCGCGATGATGGCGGACGCGGTCGAGGACGACCGCCACGTCGGCAAGCGCTACCAGATCGGTGGGCCGGAAGTACTCACAATGAAGCAGGTGACGGAACTGGCCTACGAAGCCGAGGGACGCCCGGTCACCGTTCTTCCGATTCCGATGGCGATGGCGAAACTCGGTGGCATTCTCGCCGGACCCGTCCCGTTCGTTCCGTTCGGCCCAGATCAGATTCGCTCGCTCAAAATCGACAATACCGTCGCTGACAACGACGTGACGGCCTTCGGCCGGACCAAGGACGACCTGCGGACGCTCGAGGACTACCTCGGGCTCTCGGGGTCGGGGTCAGGATCGGAATCGTCACCCTCGAGTCACCAATCGGAAGCCGCCTGATGGGCACCAGCCACCAGCGTGGTCACAGCCCGGTAATCGTCCCGTCGGGCCCGACGTCGAGTGTTTTCGCCGCCGGTTCGGCCGGGAGTCCCGGCATCTTCATCACGTCGCCGGTGAGCGCGACGACGAAGCCCGGCCCCGCGGCGGGGTAGAGCCGGCGAACCGTCAGCGTCCACCCCGAGGGAACGCCGAAGGCAGTGGGATCGTCCGACAGCGACGACGGGACCTTCGAGATGCACACCGGGAGGTCGTCGAACCCGTGTTCGGCGAGGTGCTCGAGATCCGTCCTGGCCTGGGCGGTGAACTCGATGCCGTCGGCGCCGTATACCTCGGTCGCGACCGTTTCGATCTTCTCTCGGACGGAGGCCTCGAGGTCGTACAGCGGCTCGAAGTCCAGCACCCCGCGGTCGGCCGCGTCGCGGACGGCGCGAGCGAGTTCGATCCCGCCCTCGCCGCCGTTCCGGTACACGTCTGACACCTCGGCCGTGACGCCGCGTTCGCGACAGTGTGTCTGCACGGCCTCGAGCTCGGCTGGCGTGTCGTCAGGGAATCGGTTGATGGCGACGATTGGCTCGAAGCCAATGCGCTCGAGGACGTCCAGGTGGTGGTCCAGGTTCTCGAACCCCTCCTGGAGCGCCTCCAGGGAGTCGTCGGTCTCGTCCGCGAGGCCGTCGCTCCCGTGGTGTTTCAGGGCCTGGATCGTCGCGACCAGCACGACGGCGTCGGGCTCGAGGTCGTTTCGCGACACGATGTCGAAGAACTTCTCGGCCCCGAGGTCGGCCCCGAAACCTGCCTCGATGACGACGTACTCGGCGTGGGTGAGCGCGAGTCGATCCGCGAGGATGCTGCTCGTCCCGTGGGCGATGTTCGCGAACGGGCCGCCGTGGACGAACGCCGGCGTCCCGGCGAGGGTCTGGACGAGGTTCGGCCTGATGGCGTCCCGGAGGACCGCGGCGACGGCGCCGGTCGCCTCGAGGTCGTCGACCGTGACGGAGTCGCCGTCGACGTCGTAGGCGACGATGACGCGACCGACTCGCCGTTTGAGGTCGGGAATGTCGCTCGCCATGCCGACGACGGCCATCAGTTCCGAGGCGGCCGTGATGACGAACTCGGCTTCCCTGGGGACGCCGTTTACGGATCCACCGAGGCCGACGACGACGTTCCGGAGCGCGCGATCGTTCATGTCCATCGCTCGCGGCCAGACGACCCCGTCGGGGTCGATGGCTGGCTCGCCGCCCTGGTGGAGGTGGTTGTCGAGCATCGCCGCGATGAGGTTGTGCGCGACGGTGATTGCGTGGATGTCGCCCGTGAAGTGGACGTTTATCTCGTCCATCGGAACGACCTGAGCGTACCCACCGCCTGCGGCCCCGCCTTTGATACCGAAAATCGGGCCGAGCGAGGGCTGGCGGACCGCGACCGCCGCGTTCTCGCCGAGTTCGCCCAGCGCCTGCCCGAGTCCGACGGTCGTCACGGTCTTTCCCTCGCCGGCCCGCGTCGGTGTCATCGCCGTGACGAGGACGAGTCGACCGTCCTGCTCGCCCGCCGACGCTCGCTGGACCGCCTCGTGGGTAATCTTCGCCTTGTGCGTCCCGATGCGTTCGAAATCCGCCGGCTCGAGGCCGAGGTCCGCGGCGACGTCTTCGATGGGACGATACGTCGCGGCGTTGGAGATCTCGGCGTCGCTGGGTATCGCGTCGAACTGTGGATCCGTCTTGGCCATAGGGAGTACTCGACCAGCCGAAGCGGTAAAATAGGCACCTGATTGTTACGTGCTGGGAACGGCATACTGCGGCGACGTGAGGCGGGTTTCGACGTGCGGAGCGACCCTCCCCTCAGTTCAAATAATCGACCAGTACAGGGGTTTCACGGTGAGGTTCTCGACGCACCCACACCAACGCCGTCTACCAATTCTCGCCGACTTTCAGGGGTGTGAGACTTTCAGACTAACACAAAGTTTATATCCCTCATCGCACTGTTTTCGAGTCAACGGAGCCCCCTACTAACAATGAAGTTGGCGATGATTGGATTCGGACAGGCCGGTGGGAAGGTCGTCGATCGATTTCTCGATTTCGACGACCGGACCAACAGCGGAATCGTCCGTGCGGCGATCGCTGTAAACTCCGCGAAGGCGGACCTCATCGGACTCGAGAATATACCCCAGGAGAATCGCGTGCTCATCGGCCAGGCCCGGGTAAAGGGCCACGGCGTGGGCGCAGACAACGAACTCGGCGCGGAAATCGCCGAGGAAGACATCGACGAGGTGCAAAACGCCGTCGACGCCATCCCGACTCACGAGGTCGACGCGTTCCTCGTCGTCTCGGGCATGGGCGGCGGCACGGGTTCAGGCGGCGCGCCCGTCCTCGCGAAGCACCTCAAACGCATCTACACGATCCCCGTCTACGGACTGGGCATCCTGCCCGGCACGGACGAGGGTGGCATTTACACGCTGAACGCCGCCCGTTCGTTCCAGACGTTCGTCCGCGAGGTCGACAACCTGCTCGTCTTCGACAACGACTCCTGGCGACAGACCGGCGAGTCCGTCGAGGGCGGCTACGACCAGATCAACGAGGAAATCGTCCGTCGCTTCGGCATCCTCTTCGGTGCCGGCGAGGTCGGCGAGGGCCAGGAAGTCGCCGAGAGCGTCGTCGACTCCTCGGAGATCATCAACACCCTCTCGGGTGGCGGCGTCTCCACGGTCGGATACGCCTCCGAGGACGTCGAACTCAACACCAGTGGTGGGCTCCTCTCCCGATTTACCGGCGGTGGCGCCGGTGCCGACGACGGCCTCGACGCGGCCAACACGACCAACCGCATCACGAGCCTCGTCCGCAAGGCCGCCCTCGGCCGGCTGACACTGCCCTGCGAGATCGAGGGTGCCGAACGCGCCCTGCTCGTTCTCTCCGGGCCCAGCGAGTACCTGAACCGGAAAGGCATCGAGCGCGGGCGGAAGTGGCTCGAGGAGGAAACCGGCAGCATGGAGGTCCGCGGCGGGGACTACCCCCAGAACGTCCCCGAAGTGTCGGCGGCGATCTTGCTCTCGGGCGTGACGAACGTCCCGCGAATCAAGCGCCTCCAGCAGGTGGCCATCGAGGCCCAGGACAACATGGAGGACATCGAGTCCCAGAGCAAGGAAAATCTCGAGACCCTCGTCGAAGACGACGAGGACGAACTCGAGCCGCTATTCTGAGCTGACCGGCCTCCGTCCTTCGTTTTTGGACCACAATTTCGACGTGTTCTGATCGACCTCGAGCGACAGTCGTCGATCTCTCACTCCAGTCTTTCGTTCCCTTCGAAGACCGACCACGGTCGCTTCCAGTCGTCCCGAGTGATCGACGAAAGGACTGCGCGACTCGACGCCGACTCCGAGGCGCTTTTGCTCTCCGGTTCGAAAGAACCGACGAATGCAGGTCGTCGTCCCGTTCGCCGACGAATCCCCCAAATCCCGTCTCGCACCCGCACTCGAGCGCGAGGAGCGACGGCGACTCGCCCGAGCGATGCTCGCCGACGTCTGCTCGACGCTCCGGGCGGTGGGTCGAGAACCGACGATTCTCGCGACGAAGCCACTATCGGCATCGACGCTGGACGCGCTCGACGGTCCCGACGTGAACGTGATCGTCGACGACCGGGCGCTCACGCCCGCGGTCAACGCCGTCCTCGAGTCGGTCGACGAGACGGTCGCGGTCGTCATGGCGGATCTCGCGCTCGCGACGCCCGCGGCACTCGAGACGCTGTTCGAGACGCCCGGCGAGGTGGTCGTCGCACCGGGACGCGGCGGCGGCACCAATGCGCTCGTCGTTCGCCACCCCGAGTTCCGCACGGATTACCACGGTGCGTCCATCCTCGACCATCGGCGGAAGGCCCGCGAGATCGGAGCCAGCCTCGAGACGGTCGACTCCTTCCGGCTGGCGACCGACGTCGACGAGCCAGCGGACCTGGTCGAGGGGTGGCTCCACGGCGGCGGCCACACGCGAGCGGCACTCGAGGCGTTCGGCTTCGACCTTGAGACGACCGGGGGGCGAGTTCGGCTGGTTCGGTAGGCCAGTTCGAGAGGTCGTCCGGCGTCGCCCGGTCGACGGTAAAGTGAAGCGTTTTAGGCCGGGGACGACTCCCTCCAGACGAAACCGATGATTCCGGGGGCAGCGGAGTACGACGTCGAGGTGTCCATCGCCGAATCCGAGGTCGAGCGTCTGCTCGAGGTGACGCCGAGCGACGTCGAACCCGCCCCCGAACTCTCGTTCTGTCGGAACGTGTTCGTCCCGCTCACGACGGCCTGCCGGTACACCTGCACCTACTGCACGTACTTCGATCCGCCGGGCCAGGCCTCGCTCCTCTCGCTCGAGGAGGTCCGCGACATCTGTCGACGGGGCGCCGACGCCGGCTGTACCGAGGCGCTCTTCACGTTCGGCGACGACCCCGACGACCGGTACACGCAGATTCACGACCAGCTCGCCGACTGGGGCTACGACTCGATCCACGAGTACCTGCGGGCGGCCTGCGAGGTCGCCCTCGAGGAGGGACTGCTCCCGCACTCGAACCCCGGCGACCAGACGCTCGAGCAGATGGCCGAGGTGGCGGACGTCAACGCCAGCATGGGCGTGATGCTCGAGACGACGGCCGACGTGGACGCCCACGCGGGGCCGCGACGCAAGCTGCCCGGCCAGCGCCTGCGGACGATTCGGAACGCGGGCGAACTCGACGTGGCGTTCACGACGGGGATTCTGGTCGGCATCGGGGAATCCTGGCGCGACCGCGCCGAGAGCCTGCTCGCGATTCGCGAGCTGCACGAGCGCTACGATCACGTCCAGGAGGTGATCGTCCAGCCCGTCGCGAACAACGAGCGCTGGACGGACGGGTCGCCCGGCCTCGAGACGATGCGTCGGGTGACGGCGATGGCGCGGGTCGCCCTCCCCGAGGAGGTGTCAGTCCAGGTGCCCCCGAACCTCGCACCTGCCCGGGATCTGGTCGACTGCGGCATCGACGACCTCGGCGGCGTCTCGCCGGTGACCGACGACCACATCAATCCGGACTACGCCTGGCCCGCGCTGGACGAACTCGAGGCCGTCGCCGAGCACGCCGACGTTCCGCTCCGCGAGCGGTTGCCGGTCTACGAGCGGTTCCTGCCTGCCGACCTGCGAAGTGCCGAGTTCGACGGGGTCCTGGCCGACGGCGTCGACGGGAGGGCAGAACAAGCGAGCGACGCGGATGGCCGGACGTGGCTCTCGCCGACGATTTGCCGAGCCCTCGAGGCCGACGACGACGCCGGAGGACGCTTTCGAGCGACGCTCGAGTAACCTGCCGGTTCCGAAGATGCTGTTTACTCGAAGCCGAGTTCGAGAACGGCGCTGTCAGCAACGGTGACCGGTGTGACTGGGTTTTATGTACGAGTATAACTAATTGAGTACTATGGCAACAGTCAGCGCCTGCCCGAAGTGCGGTTCCAGTTCGCTCGGCCTCGAACAGCGCGGCTTCGCGTGTGACGATTGTGACTGGGTCGCCTGTCCAGAGTACCTGATGGAAGTGTAGGCGCCGCGTCGGTGGCGGTTACTCGGCCGGTAGCAAGCAGGTTTCTTCGTAGCTCGCGTCACGAACCGACTCGATAGCGGGCTCTTCGCCGCAGACTGGACAATCCGGGTTGTGCCTGATTTCGACGGTCTCGAAGGTCATTCCCATCGCATCGTACAGCATGAGTCGTCCCTCGAGAGTCTCGCCTTTCTCGAGGAGGAGTTTTACAACCTCGGTCGCCTGGATGCAGCCGACGGTTCCTGGAAGGACGCCGAGCACGCCGGTCGTCGCGCAGTCGGGAACCGTGCCGGGTTCGGGGGCTTCCGGGAAGAGACAGCGGTAACACGGCGGCGTCGATTCCGTCTCCGCGCCGCGGTTCCGGTTGTCGAACGTCGTGATCTGTCCCTCGAACCGGTAAATCGCGCCGTGAGAGAGCGGCGTCCCCGACAGGACGCAGTGATCGTTGAGGAGGTACCGGGTCGCAAAGTTGTCGCTGGCGTCGAGGACGACGTCGTAGTCGGCGACCAGGTCCGCGACGTTCGCCGGCGTGAGCCGCTGCTCGTGTTTCTCGACGGTGACGTCCGGGTTGAGCTGCGCGACGTAGTCGGCCGCACTGTCCACCTTCGGCCGGCCCACGTCGTCGTCGCCGTGGATAATCTGGCGCTGGAGGTTCGACCGCTCGACGACGTCGTCGTCGACGATGCCGAGCCGGCCGACGCCCGCCGCGGCGAGGTACTGTATCGCCGGCGATCCGAGGCCACCCGCCCCGACGACCAGGACCGACCCCTCGAGCAGCCGTTGCTGGCCTTCGGGGCCGACTTCGTCCATGATGACGTGTCTCGAGTAGCGATCGAGCTGGGTGGGATCGAGGCGAAGGTCGCTCATGCTCTCCACTTCGGACGGGAGCGAGAAAAGTCCGCGGGGCCGAATGCGTCGTCGCTCGAGTGTGACTGATAATGACTGTCACTACCCGATGCTTTATGTGCGTGTGTGGTGTGTTGTAGCATGACCATGGCATCATCACCCAACGGTGCCGGAGACGACGTTTTCGACCAGTTCCTCGCCGACAACGGCCACTCTACGGAGCGAACGGGCTGGAAACGTGATTACAACAAGAAGCAGTGTCCGGACTGCGGCGGCCTCCACGATACGTCCGCGACGACCTGTACTGTCTGTGGGTGGGATCCGCGACCGTAGCCAGGATCCGGATCCGAATCGCTATTTTCGCCGTACTCGAGTCGATCGTAGCGATCGCCATCGCCTGGTGTGCGTACCGCGGTCGGACGAACAGCAGGGCAGGGGCGACACCGCGATACACGTCGCGTTGACGTGGCGCCCCGGCCTCGTGCCATTCTCTCCCGACCACCATAATTTCATACACTCATAGTCGGTAGAATTATTACGGCGTGTCGATGACGGAGAGACGAGGGATCATCAATGCCGAAATGCCAGAACTGCGGTGCGTTCGTGACGGACGCCTATGCGAGAGTGTTTACCCCTCGGAACGTCGACAACCCGCGTGTCTGTCCAGAGTGTACGGACAAGATACGCGACGGCGCGGAGATCCGCCGTGCTCGGTCGCCCCGGAATAATTGAATTACGCTCCCGGAATTGTCCCGGAATCGCCCCGGTAGTCACCCTCGGAACAACTACCGAAATTTTCCAGAACTGGGCCTGTCGGCGAGCCACACCGAGATTCTGTTGCCTCGAGGTCAACGAGAGAGTAAACGCGCCGTCTTTCCCCGACTCGTCAATTATTCGCCCGTTCGTCGGATGAAACCCACGTGACTTATAGGAGTCGCGTCCCTGATATGGTACAATGGCTACAACGGAGACGGACGCGGATGCTGAGGCGGGGGCGCACGTCACTCGTCTGTTCGGCGGCCCCGGCAGCGGGAAAACGACGGCACTCCTCGATCACGTCGAAGAGATCCTCGAGGCAGACGACGTGACATTTCGTGACATCCTCGTCGTCTCCTACACGCGAGCGGCCGCCCAGGAAATTCGAGAACGGCTGGCCGAGCGCCTCGACGAGAGCCCACGCGCCCTCCAGGGCAACGTCTGTACGATGCACGCCAAGGCGTACAACCTGCTCGACCTCTCTCGCGGCGACGTCATCGGCGAGAAGGACAAAGAGGAATTCTGTGAGGACTACGGCCTCGAGTACGAGGACGAATACAGCGGCGCAGGACGACGTACCGCGCGGTCGACGACCATTGGGAACAAGATCATCGCGACGAGTCAGTGGCTCCAGCGCACCCGCCGGGACGTCGCCGACTGGTACGACGTACCCTTCCAGTGGGACGTCGAGGAAGTTCGACTCCCGCCCGAAATCGACCCGAACGCCCAGGAGGGGAACAAGTACACGCCGACGTGGCCCTCCGACGACGACCGGATCGACGTCCCCGAGGCGATCCGCGCCTGGCGCAACTACAAGGGACAGGAAGGCAAGATTGGCTTCGCGGACATGCTTGAGCGGGTAAAACAGCGCTCACTCATCCCGAACGTCGACTACCTGATCATCGACGAGTTCCAGGACATCACGACCCTGCAGTACGACGTCTACGAGGAGTGGAAACCCCACGTCAAGCGCGTCCTGATCGCCGGCGACGACGACCAGGTCGTCTACTCCTGGCAGGGGGCCGACCCCGCACTCTTGCTCGACGAGGAGGTCGACGAGGACATCATCCTGCCGAACTCCTACCGACTGCCGTCGAACGTCCTCAACGCGGTCAATCAGGAGATTCGCCACATCGACGTTCGCCAGGACAAGGACCTCAACCCGCGCAAGGAGGGCGGCCTCGTCGAGGCCTACCAGAACCGATCGATGCTCGACCTGGTTCGGATGGTCCGCCAGACCCTGGTCGAGGATGACGGGACGATCATGCTGCTCTTCCGGGCGCGGTACCAGATGTTCCAGTTCATCGATGAGTTCATCACCGAGGGGATTCCCTTCACCGCGCTGACCGACCAGCGGATGTGGACCGATCGACTCACCCAGTACGTCCGCGCAATCGAGGCCATCGACGCGGACGAAGACGTTACCGGCCTACAAGCTCGACGGCTGGCCGACATGCTCATGGACTCGGCGTTCGGCACCAACGAGCGCGACGCCCTCTTCGACGAGATCGACGAGCGTCAGGAAGAGTCGGGCATCGACGACCTCGAGGAACTCATGATCCCGGTCGACGTGATCAAAGACTACGCGCCGTTCCTCCCCGGTCCGGCCTCGGCCTCGGACATGGTCCGTAAGGTGACTAACTTCCAGAAGAAGTCGATCAAGGCCTACTTCGCTATCGGCACCTACGAGGGAATGGCCACCGATCAGGTTCGCGTCGGTACGATCCACTCCGCGAAGGGGCGCGAGGCCGATCACGTCTTCGTTGGCACCGACCTCACCGAGAAAGTAGTCGAGCAGATGGTCGCCACGGTCGACGACCCCGAGGACATCCCTGGCGTCGAAGAGTTCACCAAGACCAGTTCGCCCGTGCCCGTCCTGACGGACAACGAGCGCCGCGTCTTCTACGTCGGCATGTCCCGCGCCCGGGAACGCCTCGTCCTCCTCGAGAACCTCGTCGACGGCGCACCGACGCTCTCGATCGACGTCCTGCTCAACAATCGCCAGACCGGCGCCGACCTCGAGGAACTCGTCGAGCAGGCCCAGCTACCCGAGGCGGAGCGACTCGACGGCGAGGGTGACGTCGACGCCGATGCCAACGTCGACGCCGACGAAGCCGAAGTCGAAGCGCCGTGACCAAGCGGGCGTCACACTCGACGGCGACTAGCGATACGATGCGAACGCGAGTGAGAGAGACTATTCGAACGCGCCTCGAGGACCGATCGGCGACGGCGTTCGTTCACTGTGGGCCGGTTCGCGACCCGTCGATCCGATACTGTCTGCTTGTCAGCAGCGATAGCGTCTGGGAATCGAACGCGAGTTTGAACTCGAACCCGAGCGCAAGCACAAAGCCTGCCGGTTCGACGACGCTGACCGCGAACGCGCTGACAACGAACGCACCGATTGCTGCCGGCACGCCGGTCGCGATCGCCGTCGACCGCGAGCCCGAACTCGAGCACGAGCACGAGCGCTGGTACCTCGAGACGGCGACCCAGAAACAGCGAGCGAACGGAGCAACCCACCCCGCCGAAGCCGTGGCGAAGGCGATTTCGGAGACACACGGAGACGGCGAGAACGGCGAACGCGTCCTGACACCAGCCACGATTCCACACGATGCCGCCTGCTACCTTGAACGGGCCGGGTTCACCCTCGCCTCGAGCGACGTCCTGTCGGCACTGCGAGCGACCAAAGACGACGTCGAACTGGCAGCGCTCGAGCGCGCCCAGACGGCCGCTCACGACGGCCTCGAGCGAGCGAGGTCGATGCTGACGGCGGCAACAGTCGTGGACGGTGATGGTGATTCCGACCTGAAACGCGACGACGGGCGATCGGAAACGGAAACGGAGACGGGAACCAGAATGCGCTCGCTCGAGGGCAGGGCCGAAGTCGAGGTCGAGGGTGAAGACGGGGATGGGGTCGAAGGAGAAGGGAAAGGCGAGAGTGAGGCTAACCCCCTCACACCAGCCGACATCTCCAGCGCCGTCGACCGAGCCGTTCTCGACGCCGGATGCCGACCGGTGTCGACGACCGTGACGGGTGACGATCGGCTAGTAGCCGACCGACCGATCGAGATCGACACCCTGGTTCGGACGCCGTCGGGCTACCACGGCCGTCTCGTTCGAACCCTCGTCGTCGATCCGAACGGCGGGGCCGAACGACGAGCACACGTCGCGCTCACCCACGCCTTCCGGTCAGTCCGGACGATGGCCGTCGCCGGCGATCACACGGTCTCCGCCCTCGAGGCCGACCTCGAGGCAGAGATTCGCGCGTTCGGGTTCGGCGAGCCGGACGCGATCGACGTCCAGGTGACGGGGATCGGACTCGAGCCTCGAGAGCGACCGATCGGTAGCGGTGAGTCAGTCGCCGTCGGGACCACGACCTGTGTCGATGCGGCGGTGGGGACCGACGCTGGACGCGTTCGACTCGCGGACGTTCTGGTTCGAACCGAAGACGACGCGCAGTGGCTCTCGCCGGCCTCGTGGTCGATGCGGCCCTCGAGCGAGTAGTGGTCCAGTGGTGGTCGTGGCTCGTGGGTTGTGGGCTGTGAATCGTGGGTCGTGGGCCGACACTCGTGAATCGTGAGTCGGCACTCCTGATTCAGCGGGGGCGAATCGAGAACCGTGAGCCGTGAACCGGAATCCGTAACCCGCGAATCCTCTACACTGATCACTAGTCACAGCCACAGGAAAGGAGTCACTCCGGCCGAAAGAGCCGATAGGATCCCTGTCCGGTCGCGACTTCTCGCGTCTCTCCGTCCGGCGTCGTGCTCTCGACGGTCACCTCGCTCACGCCGACGCTGCTTCCCGCCCTGACGATTGTCGCCGTCGCCTTGAGGTCGCCCGTCGCCGGCCGGAGGTAGTTCACGTTGAGGTTGATGGTCGCCGATCCCGCCTCGAGGGGCTTCTCGAAGGTGGTGTGAAAGACGAGGCCGCCGACGGTGTCGACGAGGGTCGCGGCGACGCCGCCGTGAATGTCCGGGCGGCGATCACTCCCGTTGGCCCGCGACGGGCGCGTGTTCGTCAGCTTCTCGTCGTAGGGGATGGCCATGCACATCCGCCCCCCGGAGACGTCCTCGACCGTCGTTCCCAGCCACGAGAGGAACTCGTGGTTCTGGTCGATGTACCCCTGCAGAACGGTGGCGATGTCGTCGTAGGACGCAGTCATACCCTCGAGTGGGCAAGCCAGCGATTTGGTTCCTGCGTTTGTGCGTTCGCCAATCGAGCCCGTTCTTCTCGTTCTCCGTCCGCAGCTGCGACCATCTTCCTCTCCCCCCTTGTCTGCCCCCATCAGTGCCACCCTCTCGAGTAGCGACCCCGCTGTCACGTTCGATCCGGGGTTTCCGTCTGAACCACCCTCGATGTGAAAAAACACGAACTATCAATAGGGTTCAGTGTAGCCCTCTACGTAATGCGAATCGTTTCCAAACTGGTCTCCAGGGTCGGCGGCCGGCGGACGATCCTGTATCTCGGCGGATTCTACGCAGTGGTGGCCGCCGGCTTTCCGCTGGCGTACGCATTCGAGTTTCGAACGCTCGACGACGTGACCATCATCTCGATCCTGTCGGGATTGGCCGGATTGACCCTTCTCTACGGTGGGTACCAGCTGCCGAACACCGACATCAGGCCCGACGCGTACGAGAGCGTGGCCAAATGGTGTCTTCGCGCGATCGGGGCGATGCTCGCTATCTTGCTGTTCGTCCACGTCGTTTCGGGCCTCAGCGACGTCGTCGCGAACCTCCTCATCCTCACGTCGCTCGCTGCTACCGCCGGTCTCGGGATGGGATACCACGATGGACGGGCGAAGACCCGAACGCTGGACGCACGGGAGCGCCGACGCGAAGCCGAACGCTACAGCCAGGAACTCGAGCGCTACAAGACGATCGTCGAAACCGTCAACGACGGCATCTTCGTCGTCGACGACGACGGGAACTTCCTGCTGGTCAACGATACCTACGCCGAGATGGTCGGGTACTCCCGCGACGAACTCATCGGGTCGCACTCGTCGATGGTCGTCGAGGGCTCGGACACGGACCCGGAGGTGCTGATGGAACGGGCGAAGCGGGACGTCGAGGACGAATCGGACGAACGACTCTCCTACGAGATGGCGCTCAAGACCGCCTCCGGCGAGACGATCGACGTCGAGTGGACGATTTCACCGCTTCCGGGCCGAGGGGCGGACAACGAACCGGGGCTCACCGGCGTGGTCCGTGACGTCACCGAGCGAAATCGACGGAAGCGCCAACTCGAGAAACAGAACGAGCGCCTCGAGAGCTTCGCGGGGATGGTCGCACACGAACTCCGCAATCCCGTCTCGATCGGGCAAATCTACAGCCGCGAGCTTTCGGCGGACGAGAATCCGGAGGCCCATGCCTACGTCACCGAGGCCTTCGACCGCATCGAGGATATCATCGAGATCATGCTCGTGCTCACCCAGGGACGAAGCGTCCACGCCGAGCGCACGCCCATGGAACTCGCGGCGGTCGCCCACGAGGCCTGGGACGAGATCGATGGCGGCGAGGCGACCATCGACATCGAGACCGACCGGACGGCGGTAATCGACGAGACGTACGTCCAGCACCTCTTTCGCAACCTCTTCGAGAACGCCATCGAGCACGGCGGTAGCGACGTCATGATTACGGTCGGTGATCTTCCGACCGGGTTTTACGTCGCCGACGACGGGGTCGGCATCACCGAGAGCGAGCGCGAGGAGATTTTCAAGACAGGGTACACGACGGCCGGCGACCACGGTGGGATGGGCCTCGGGCTCACGTTCGTCCAGGAACTGGTCGACGCCTACGGCTGGGAGTGTTCGGTGACCGACAGCGAATCCGGCGGTGCTCGATTCGAGTTCGAGAACGTCACCGAGGTCGAGCCCGTCACCAACTGAGTCTCCCTCCTGTCTAACTGCGCCCTCAGTGCTCTCGTTTGCGATCCCACGCGATGTTGGTTGGGATGAAGTGGGCCGCCTCGAGGCTGTGACTCGAGTCCGGATCGTTCCGTTCGGGCGTGTTGATCACGCGGGTATTCGCCTCGAGTCTCGAATCGAGTCGATGATGTGCGAACGCGCTCGAGCATCGAGCAGAGAGAGTCGTTCGCGGAGAGCGAGTGCCGATTTAGTACCTCGTCGCGTGTGGTGGTTTGGATCGTCGCAGGTGGTGATGGTGGTGGTTCGTCTCGAGAGCGAGACGAGCCCAATCGGTCCAGAAGCGTTCTATCCGTCTAAAGAAGCAGCGCGGGGCTAACAATGATGTGGTAGCTGGTTGGCAGTGAGGGCGACGTTGGCAACGACAAACCCCCTCCCCGCGCTGATAGGTAGTTATCCTCGAGCGTTGTAATCGTATCGGCCGAGTCGGGCCGGCCTACACAGTTACTCGAGTCCCCGATAGTGTGGCGAAACGGTCTCCAAAGGACGTTCGTGGGTTCGGGTCGTCCGGTTCTCGACGACCTCCGTGATGCCCTCGTAGGCCCCGTTGTCGAAAGTGCGCGCGAGAGATTCCTTATGACGAGTACCAGTTCAATCCTTGTATGGATGACAACCATACAGAATCGTGTAGATTCCGGTTCTGGAACGATTATTTTGAAACCGCCAGACGGCGGTACTTCAAGAGAGTGCTGTAAGGGTTCTATCAGTCGCTGATTATCAGCTTTGAAAATTATTAATTGAGGCTGAGAGTCATTTATTCAGAAGTGACCGATGTGTTTATTAGGGATGGTTGAGGTTTCACTATCAGCATCCAGCGGAACGATGAGAAGCTGACGGAGTGGTTGACGCAGTGCATACCCCCTAACCCATCCGTCGACTGTGGGAATCATTCCCCTGTCAATAAGTCTTCCTATCGTTCACACGATGCTGTGATTCAAAATGCAAATGAAAAGCAAAATTCAAACCGAAGACGAATCGTCCAACCGGGCGGTATCGCCGGTTATAGGGGTTATTCTTATGGTTGCGATTACGGTGATTCTGGCTGCTGTGATCGCGGCGTTCGTGCTTGACCTCGGACAAGGTCAAAGCTCAAACGTTAACGCTGGCGTTGATCTTGAGAATAACTCTGATGATACCGTCACGTTCTCTTTAGTTGACAGTGGCAATGCAGAGTACGTTCAAATTAGAAAGTCAGATGGCACACCAGTTGCGAGCGGCGATATCGATGGTTCTGGTGACTCTAAACTCGAAAACACTGGTGAATCTGTAAAATTGAAAAATTCAAGCTCCGCCACATATACTGCGGTTGCTGTTAGCGGAGATGATGAAACCCAGGTAGGGTCTCACTCGCCATAGAACACATAATTAAACAGGAATTAACATGTAAATGGAAAGTGAAATTCCAACCGAAGATGAATCGTCCAACCGAGCAGTGTCGCCAGTTATAGGTGTCATCCTTATGGTCGCAATCACAGTGGTTCTTGCTGCCGTAATTGCGGCGTTTGTGCTCGACCTCGGCCAGGGGCAGAGCTCAAACGTTAACGCTGGCGTCTCTATTGAAAACGGATCTGATGGGAACGTGACGTTCCAATTGAACGGCAAAGGTAACGCTGAGAAAGTTGTGATCCGGAATTCTGCTGGTAATGAAGCAACCCCTAATGACAGCTCAACAGACGCTGTGCTTGAAAACACTGGAGAACAGATTAAATTTGACAATAGTCAAAGCTATTCTGCAGTAGCTGTCAGCGGTGACGACGAAACCCAAGTAGGAAGCTACGAACCGTAACTGCTTCCAGATTCCCGGTATGATTTAAATCTCGGATATGATTCGGTCCAATGGGACCGGTCACCCCTCAAAACACTCACTATTTGCCGGGTTGCGATTTCGGAACGTTAGTCCGCATCCTCTATCTCTTCGACCCATTGTGGCATCTCGACAGAGACGTTATTCGACGTGTAGTCGTACGAGATTCCCCTCGTAAACGATTCATCAGTGGTCCAGCTCGTATGGAGATACTCTACGTAGGTTTCCGCTTCGGGATAACGGTGTACGAGACGTCGGCAGCAGTGACGGTGTACGAATCTGGATCAGCGCGTACCTGTCCACTCGAGTCCGTGATTCGGTACCCACCGTCGAACCACCCATTCCGGGGTTCGTATACGTGCTCTTCAGGTGATTCTTGCACACGTTCATAGTTGGTCTCTCGAAGGTTATCCACTAGAACCGAAGCAGTCGATCCGACTTTGACTGCGCAATCGTCAGTGTTCTCCTCTCGAGTAACGAAAACAACGCCCTCTCCGTCACGGTCGACGCGAAGGATGTGTTGGTCCTCACGCTCTTCGATTCTCTCGAGGATTTGATCGACGTCGTCCTCGTCAGGGTATTTACTTCGCGTATAGACCGCTTCGCAAGGTCCAGCCTGATATGAAACACTTTGCAAATTCTCCACAGTGAGAGACTGATATCGCGCACCGTCCTCGACGACGGCTTCCTCTAATACTATGTACTCATCTCCGTCGATGGTTATCGCGCCAGAAACGTGGTACTCGTCGCCTTCGACAGCAGTGAACTGCTCGTCTTTCACCGCATGTGGTTCCGACGTACTGAACGGATACACCATCGATAGAACAAGCGCCAGACAGACAACTACCAGCAGTCCAACGCTGGTTCCTGCAGTTCGACGTTTCACTTCTTACACGGCATGTGAGAAAGTAATAATTCTTGTGTCGAGATGGACCTTAAATTATCTCGGGGGTGGACGTTCAATACCGTTCCTCAAAACTCCATCTACGAGTTCGATACCCACGCCCGTCCCCGGCTTGGACGACCGCGCTCGTGGTTGCTGACGTCGATCCGCCCTGGTGATCGATTGGGGAGAATAGAGCGAACTCGAGGTGCCCCTCGAGCACGGTCATGGGACGTATTCGCCGAAAGCGCAGCAACGACGACGTGAGAAAATTATTTGGGTGTAATTCTGAGATACTATCTGTGCTATCTATCTGGCCCACACACAGGTTACAGGCCAATCGTGTCTTCTACACAAGACTTATTATCTAATTATAGTAGAGGTGTGTATGAATCGTCGGTCGTTTCTGGCATGCTCCCTGGTACCTGCTATCGTCACTCTATCCGGTTGCACCTTCGGTCGAGAAGACCACTATCCCCTTCTAATAGAAAACAACAGCAATGATGCACGGAACGTCTCGGTTACTATCACAGACACCGTCGGCAGGGATCCGAGGGAATTTTTCGCTCGAGAAATCTCGTTAGATGCGGACGATTCCACGCAGTACGACGAAGCGATAATAACTGGTGATGCGCCACCTGAACAGGTAGAGGTCTTTGTCGTTATCGATGGAACACAGACGACCGAGGAGACAGATGAACTCCCAGAAGAGGAAATTCGAATTGTGATTGAAGGACCTGAAAACGCCACGATCGGTTTCGTTTGAGTTCGCTCGAATATGTTGCTTGTACGTCTCTGTGGTAACTCCTTATCCGTATCTTCGTAAAGCCCCTCGAGTTCGCCGTTCTCGTCGAGGATTTCCCCGATTCGAGAGACCGCTCGAGTCCACTCGCAGAGTCGATGAAGGCCGTCGACGAACTCCTCACACTGCTCGCACTCGCGGTTTTCGACGAGTTGAGTCCTCGACGGCTCTCCTCAAGTGCAGCGACGGGTTCGGAACACGTTGGCTCATCCAGGACGGCGACCGTCGCTTCTCATCCACAGGCAGGATGGGACACCGAATTACGTCGCGATCGAGCTTCATCACTCGCTCTTCGATCGGTCACTCCCCGGTTGTCGTGCGCAGTGGTTCCCGCTCGAGTCGACGTGGAAATATCGGAAACGTAATCACAATCAAACGGGAACTGACCGACATGTCACTTCAAGAACCGGGATACAAAGAAGGGGTAATCGTTGCAGTCGTCCTCTTCCTGTACATCGCCTACGTCGCGAGTGATCCGATATCTGACCCTGGTGTCTTTGTCATGTTGTTCTGGATGGGACTCGGGTTGATCGCAACCCACCTTCTCTACCGGACAGTCGTCGTGCTCGAGGAGATTCGCGACGCCTTCTAATCAGCCCCGTCCGTGCAGCGATCAGTTCTGCTCATGCAGGCCCCCCTCGAGTTGGTGAACGCATTTGCACGACGTGACGAGGGTGCGATCTGGTCCCGTTTGGATCAGGTTGTAGCCACTTGTTCCCTCCTCGCCGAACAAGAGAAGTGCCAAAGTAGAGGCTTCTGTTTCTGCTACTTGGAACGTAGAGCCGATCGGGACTTGGGCCGTCTGTGAATAGTCGCTACAGGATTTGAACCACAGTCGTAGCAAAACTGCTCCCTGATTCAAATCCTTCGCGGACGTGATTCGCTCCTCACGTCCGTTCGTCGCAGAATCATGGGCGCTACAGGATTTGGAACCACGGGAAGAGAACCTGCAACAAAGTTGCAGAACCTCTTCCATAACTCGCGCTTCGCGCTGCTCAGCGCTCACCCGTGACAACTTCCCAGTTCCGGGGTGCTCGGCACTTCGTGCCTGCGCGCCCGGGCTCCTGACGCGGTGGGCCAAGCAAGCCCCCGACTCCACGTGGAAGCGCCAGTCGGCCACCGCGGCGTGGTTCGGCGGGGGTGGCTCGAGGCACCGTGGTCTTCCTCACAGAGACTATGACCACGACACTCGACCCGATCGACCCAGACGAAGCGTACGACATGTACCTCACCGACCGCAAGCCCGACGTCGCGACCAGCACCCTCTACGCCCACCGCTCACGACTCGGCCACTTCCTCCGATGGTGTGACGAAACCGGTATCGAGACGATCGCCGACCTGACTGGTCGCGATCTCCACGCCTACCGGCTGTGGCGGCGTGACGACGGTGACCTCAACCGCGTGACCGAAAAAACCCAGATGGATACCCTCCGGGTGTTCATCCGGTGGTGCGAACAACTCGGCTTCGCGCCGACAGACCTGCACCTTGCCGTCCAGAGTCCGACGCTTGAGCCGGAGGATAACGTCCGCACACAGATGCTCGACGCCGAGCGCGCCGAGGCGATCCTCGAGTACCTCGGGTGCTACGAGTACGCCTCGTTCAATCACGTCGTCCTCACCCTCTTCTGGCACTGTGGACTCCGTATCGGCGCCCTGCATACGCTTGACGTCGATGACTACGATCCAACGAGCCGCTCACTCGAGGTTCATCACCGACCCGAGAGCGAGACTCCCCTGAAGAACAAAGGCGGCGGCGAGCGCCATCTCGCGCTCGCTAACGACACCTGTGCGATCCTCGATGACTGGCTGGCCAATCGTCGACCAGCGGTGACCGACGCGTTCGGTCGTGAGCCGCTGTGCGCCTCGCCACACGGTCGCAGCCACAAGACCAACCTTCGGAAGGTGGTATACATGTGGACGCGCCCCTGCGTCGTCACCGGCGAGTGTCCCCACGGGCGGACGATCGACGACTGTGACGCCGCTGGCTCGACGAAACCCTACGCGTGTCCGTCATCAGTGTCGCCGCACGCGATCCGGCGTGGCGCGATCACCCACTGGCTAAAATCGGAGTGGCCCGACCATGCCGTGAGCGATCGGGCGAACGTCTCGCGAGAAGTGCTCGAGGTTCACTACGACCAGCGCTCGGAATCGGAGAAGATGGAACAGCGACGCCAGTATCTGGATACCATCTAATCCCTTCCGGCTCTGTTGAAACCCTTGATAGGTGATATGATTCGAGAGACGTGCTGCATACAGAGCGCGAATGTGGCACGAGATCTGATTCAATTTGTGATGGGGAGGATCACTCAATACAGATGAGCTATTTTGGCACATCTCGGTCAGAATCGAAAGCGAATCTTCTACAAGGGGAACATCAAGCAAGGAATGGGACTATTCATGTGCTCCCTGACTGAACCTCCTCACCTATTGTGGTCTTACCGTCACCAGTTACATTGATCTGGTATCCATAGTATGTGAATTTAGCAACAGATGTGTCATTCGGTGACGACTCGACAAGCTCTTGGAGTCTCTCGGGATCAACAGCCTCGTAGAGTGGGGGGAGGTTGATTGGATCGGTGTTTTCTCGATCCGATATTTTGGAGACAATGGTATGGGTAATATGCACTACGTTGTAGAAAATGATCCACCGAGGAAAAAAGGCTCGTTCACTCAATTAATAACACTTCGGATCTTCTTCTATGGTCAGTCTGCATCCGTAGGTGCTGGTTGGTTTCGGACTAAGCACATGGAATAAACGTGTGTGCCGTGCTGCACTCAACCTCTATATTCAGCAGGCGAATCCAATAAGATACTAAGGATTTCAACAGAGCTCCCCTTCCCTATCTTTCTCGACTCTTTTCTCACAACTCCACAGTGACTTTCCCTATTCATGTTGTCGAAGAAGCAACTCTTCACGTCGAGAGAGCCATCTTCTCTATGAAATATTCCGATGGTAACAATTGTGTTTGGACTATGTGTAATGGTGCTGTAGTATGAGATTGCATGGCACGAAAAATAGCAAGCGGGGAGATTGGGGAAGAATCGTTCGACGCAGTACCCACGGGGCGCCGAATCGCGGTGATGAAACTTGTTCCAGCCGTCGTGCTGGGCGTGCTCATCGGTGGCCTCGTGGCCCTTTCGTTGTCGAATATCGGCGGTGCGGCGGCCGGGTTCGTTGTGGCTACGTTGCTGTCGGCGTACTATCTTTACCGAAAGCCTCTACCGAGCGCTGTGTTCGGGACGGGACTGTATCTGACCGCCGGCCTACTGGTCTTAGCGCCGATCCTCTTCTACGTCCCGACGATCCTCGCCCCGGATGGCAGTTCTGGGGCGGAAGAGGCTGGTACGTTCATCGGTAGTATCCTCGGTCTGTTTCTCTGGGGGTTCGTCTTCTTCCTCATCGCCCTCGTCGTATTCACGCTGGGGTACTTCAGTAATCGACGCGCTAAGAAGAAACTCAGCGCTCGAGCGAGCGCCTCACGGGGGAGCTATGATCCGTAGAGTCTTCCTCGGCGTCCTCGGCTCGATCGTCGCCACCGCGGGCACGAGCGCCTCAGCGGCCGCACAGGAGGACACGAGCGCGGTCGTCGGCGAGTTGATCGAGGGGGACCCGTTACACCTCGTCGTCGAAGGAGCGCGGCTGACGGACTCGCTCGGTGAGTTTACGGAGGCCGAGACAGGGTCTGAGTTCCTCGTCGTCCGGATCGCCTACAAGAACACGAGTGAGGAGTTCCACACGGTGAGCGGCCTGCTGAGCACGCGCGTTCGCGACGACGAGTCCTATACCTACGATCAGAGCTTCTACGGGACGGCCGAAGCACTCAATGACGGCCAGATCGCGCCGGGCGAGGTCGAACGCGGGGATCTCGTCTACGAGGTGCCCGAGGATGCGTCGGGGTTCATCCTCGAGTTCGACTTCGATATCGGCCTGTTCGGCGACCTCGAACGAGCGGTGATCGATCTCGAAACGACGAGCGACGACCCAGCGACGCTCGAGCAGGAGCTCGCCATCGACGTCCACGGGATCGGCGACACCGTCGAGCACGAGGGGACGGCCGTCACCGTCAACGAGGCAACCACGGAGACGCAGCTCGACGAGTTCACCGAGGCCGCAGCTGACCACGAGTACGTCGTCGTCGACCTCACGGTCGAAAACACCACAGGCGAGGAGCAACACGTCTCGACGCTGTTGCAGATGCAACTCAAGGATGGAGAGGGACTGAGTTACGACGACGATCTGGGCGCCACGTCGTCCCTCGAGCGCGCCTTCGAGCAGGGGGCGCCGATCGCAGACGGTGATGAGCGCCGAGGCCAACTCGCTTACGAGGTCGAGGCGGGGCGCGAGCCACTGTACTGGGTGTTCGAGTTCTCGCTGTTCGCCGAGGGGGACAAGACGTTCTGGCAACTCCGCTGACTGAATTCTATTATTATGGTTCACCAACTCAATAGAACTGGACTTATTCCTTCTTTCTAACAATTCCCTAACGAGACTTTTTGTTTCGTCCCCTAAAGGTTTAAAATTCCATCAAAACCGGAATGCTCTATGCAATAGCGTACCGAGCAGTAGCCATGTAATCATTCAGAAACCGCACGGCCCGGTGCAACGGGCCGTTCACGCCCATATGGGCATTGGCTGTAGGGGGAACTCCGCACGGGAGCTCCGTTTAAGAGTTCTACTGTGACCTCCTTAGCGTTTCGGAGTCACGATCCTCTTCGGGGCGTCGTCCGGGTTCTCCCTCAATTCGACGAAGAATCCATCCACCTACTGAGATGTCTATCGAGAACACGACCACCGGAAGACGACGACAGAAAGCGACCCTTCGACCATCAGTCCCCTCGAACCACCGGAAGGGGCCAGAGCTTGCGTCCGCACACATAGCCATGCCCGCCGTGTCGATCGATCAGAGGACCACGAGACGCGGGTGTAGCTCTCTGGGTACCACGACAGACAACTACCCGAGAATTTTTTCTTTTTCTTCTTCGGGCTACGCGAGACCACCCCCGCCACGAGGTCAAATCAGCGAACCGCCAGTAGAGGCGCTACAACCGCAAATTAGGTCCGTCGTCGAAATTTCATTTCGACACCAACCACCACCCCCCTCCACACTCTCCCTGTTAGTAGAAGGAAGTAGTAGTGTAGCTGTTGGGAAATTGAATAAATCGCCCCTGCCGCTGGCAGGGCCTGTTGGCAGCCATGGCCGGGTGGTTTGGCGGGGTGGTTTCAATGGATGACGAACGCATGCCGGTCGACTGGTTCGTTCCGGAGGAGGAACTGTCGCGGTTCGAGGACTACGTTGAAGCCGAATTCGGGGCGTATGAGGGTGAGCTCGGTCGCCGAGTCGAAGAGGCAATGCGGGAATACGCCGAGCTCGATACTGATGACGCAGCAAGTGAGGCGTTGCTCGATGAGTGCCTTGCACATTCGGCCGACGAAGAAGAAAAACAAAAAACCACAACCGGCCTTGACACACTCGCAAACAAAGACACGAGACGAGCACAATCGTGTGTCAATCCTTATGTTCGAATGCGGTTCAAACAATGGGCCGGTGAAAACTCCGATGATTGCTACGGCGTCGAGTTAGCGCGGGCACTTCGTCAGTACCGAACGAACTCCCGCAGCTCGCGTATCCGTTCGAAACTGGAACGGTTCGTGGATAGCGAAATGGATGAATCACCCATGCCCGTAGGTGGTGGATCCGATGATCACGGAAACGAATCCGCGACTGATGACGAGGAAGGAACCCGTGAATCCGGTACTGTTGTCGATCGTCGAGTGCAGACCCTTGTCGATCAAATACATGGGAAATCCGACAAGAAACAACTTCACGTCGACAAGGATATCCGCCCGCTTTTAGCCGCATGTGACGGGATTACTGACGACCCTGCCCCCCAGACAGTCGATAAGTACGCCGACTTAATAGCCGAAGAACTCGATCTCAAGCGGCATCCACGGTGCTCGGAGTTATACATCCCGTCCGAAGAGTTTCCACGAAAACCCGACCACATACCCACGGAATGCTGGGTACCTGTCTCGGAACTCGACAGAAACCCTGTAGGTCGGGCACGACGAGTTTGCATCGAAACTGGCTATCGAGCGATATCCAATAACGGGAAAGCTTCGATCGATACCGACGAAATCCTTGACGAGGTCCTTGAGGGCGAGATAAGCAAAAGAACGGCACGAGAGACAATGAAAAAGGCAGCAGAGTTTGGCGGTAACGGCTTCAATTACACAACGAGCCACGGTGCAAAGAAACGCGTACTGAAGGTCAATCTCAACGTTCTTCAGGAGCATAACCCCGAGCTCTATAACGAGATCGTTCGCTATTATAATGGCGAAACGGGTTCGGAGGATGAGAGTGATCAGCGATAGCCGGAGCCACTTACGAACCACTACTGTCCGTCACCTTGCCGCAACTGCTCTTTATTCGAAGAGATCACCATACGCAATATCTTGTAGAGCAACCGGCGTAGATGATGATTTCACGTCGGACACCTTGATGCGTCGAAGAACGGGGAAGCCGACCTATTCCACCCCCGACGCGAAACTGGGACTCCCATACTGACCATTCGGGGTACGTGACCGCTAAACACGTCCGTCATTCGGATCCTACTGTCCTTATAAAGTCTGCGGCAACGAAATTTCGTCCTTCAGTGACAGTGTTCTTCACTGTCTATCCGCTCTTCTTTACTACCAGCGACTCTTAGCTCGGCGGAGATGACGTAGTCATCTCCGACAGTCTCATTTCTGAGAGGGTATGGGTAGTAGATACCTATCTGCGCTCGGATGCGCACCTCGATCTCGTGAATCGGACGCTTCCAGCTCTGACCTTTCGAATAAAGTTAGATATCTAACACCACTGATTCACTGAATGAAAGGTAGGTGCCAACACGCCCAGCGGTATACACGGCCTCTCACGCCCGTCAGCGCGTTCTTTCTCTGGTCAGGTCATTCATCATTCCCGACTGCAGACGCGCTCTCGGCGGCTGTGGTGCCCTTCTCGCCGCCACTGGTAGCTGACTGCGCGATGAGCGTCTCGAGATCGACGCCGAGATCGTCTGGGACCCACCAGACGCGGCCTCGAGCGCCGACCTGCTTCGAGGCGAGAACCTCGCGATCGACGAGCTCCTCGAGCTTCTTGTGTGCCGTCCGTCGAGCGATCCCAACTGCCTCAGCCACTTCGTGGGAGGTCAGCGGCTCCGCGGCATCCTTGCGATCGACGAATGCCTCGAGGCACACGTTGGCCTCAACTCTGTACGGGCGTGTCATCGGTGATTTGGACTACGCCACCGAGTACCTTAGTTCGTTCCGTTGAAGGCTGTGCCTTTGAGGGTCTATCTCCGTAAACGAAAGTCTCGGGCGTCGTGAAAGGGCTTTATAGTCTATGCCGTTGTAGGTATAGATGAGGACAGACGGCCGCCTCGGCGTGTTACGGTTGGAGAACGCGCGGGTGCTGGCACACCCGCGGCCGGTCCTCAATAGGGATGAAGGACCATGTCAACCTACGCAACCGACCGCAAAAACGGTATCGACGTCGAATCGATCGAGCGCCGCGACGTGCGTGCGCTCACCGAATGCATGACGGTGATGGAACACGCCCCCGAGGTGGCGGGCGCCGACGGACTTTTCCTCGTCGTCACCCAGAGCGGCAAGACGTACACGGTCGATGTGCTCGACGAGCCCCGCTGTACGTGCCCGGACGCCCAGTACAACCTGCCGACCACCGATGGTCGGCGGACGTGTAAGCACGCGAGTAGGGTCACCTACGAGACGGGAATGCGGCCGATCCCGGCGTGGGTGAACCGCGACGCGCTCGAGAGCCAGCTGCTCGAGGCCACCCACGTCGACGGCGAGCCCGTGTTCGCTGCTGGTCGCGTGGCTGGCGACGGCAACGACGTCGAGACCGACAGTGACGAGCGTGGCACGACACGGCGGGCGATCGCCGATGGCGGCTGCGACCGTCCGGCCGACTGTTGTTGTGTCGGCGAGCTCCCGTGCTTCATGTGCTGGCGGGCTGGCTTCCGAACGCCGGCTGACGAGAGCGCGAGGGAAGCCGATGAGTAGTGCATCAGCCACAAGTAAGCCAACGTGTGCCGACTGCGGGCGGCTGGTCGATTCAGGGGTACTCGAGATCGTCTCGACGGGGTTCGGCCCCGGAAACAAGTACACCCTCGATTTCTGTTCGATCGTGTGTCGGGCGCGCTGGCGGGGTGACGATGTCGTCCTCGCGACGACCCGGCAAGCGAAGCTTTCGGCGTTCGGCTCGTCGTAGTCTCAAACCGGCCATCGGCTCTGTTGAACTCCATTCACAATCGATTTGCCATCATAGTGTTCAAGATCGGTGAATGACATAAACAGATCTTCACCAAAACGGAAATAGCATGAGAATTTGACAAAGATATTTGGTTGTTCGTGGTGTTGAGTGGGAATACGGCAGGACGTGCCTCTGACCACTACTATCCTGCCGTTTTCGCTGGACTGTCGCAAAGACTGATAACAGCCTCACCCAACACGAATAGTAACTCTGTAGTTCAAGCTAAATGCATGTGAAAAGAAGCATTCCAGTAAAAGCACCCAAAATATTTGGGAAGAATCGGTATCTCGTTAATATCCATTGGTGGACACAGTGACTGTGAGTGCCTGTGCAAATCGACGAGATGGTCGTGCGTTTGATATTTTGCTGGTGGAACCAGATTCCGAGAGTGTCTCGCGATTCACTGAGTCACTCGAGGCAGCAGCGAATGCGAACACTGTAACGATTGTCCCCACCAGCGCTGACGCGCTCGATTTCGTCAATCAACGCGGCGACTATACCGAGGCGCCACGGCCTGATCTCGTTCTGCTCGATCTCCACCTTCCCGACGCCAGTGGAACAGAAGTGCTCGCCGAAATCAAAAATCACCCCCAAATCCGACAGGTTCCGATCCTCGTACTGACGTCGTCGGATGCGCCGGAAGACATCAATCAGTCGTATGAGCTCCACGCGAACGCCTATCTGCAAAAACCGGCGTCGCCAGACGAGTCCGATCAGCTTGTTCAGGCGATCGAGGATTTCTGGCTCAATTACGCTCGCCTCCCGCCGAAGGAACAATAAGTGCCCCCTCCGGTAAGCAAGCATAATTAGAGAGGCACACCTTACCCAAAAAGAACCCAAGAGTAGTCTGGGAGATTGAAGATATACTCACTCTTCGTGTGTAGTGTTCATTCAATTTCTCGTGAATGCGTGATGGTTTTATCAGCCAATGGCCTGATAGTGGGAACGAAGAGATGACTCGAGAACAATATCGAGTGGGTTTGTTGTGTGAATGGTGTGGGAGAATGATGACTGGACGAACTGCAAGGGACGGCAAACCACAGTTATACAACCGATCTACGTGTTCATGTGGAAGTAAAGACTTCTCACCCCTAAACGAAACAGACTGATCAGTACCGCCCGTGTAGTGAGCGTTCGAGCTTAGACTGAGAGCGTGTTGCCGTTAACACGAAGCCATTCCCGCCGGTCCTTATAGTTGGGGAAAGGGTCCCGACCGTATTCCAGAACGCGTCTGAGTGGTCGTCATGAACGCTGTGCGCCATCTCGTGGACGATCACGTAATCTTGGATGCGAACGGGCGCGAGGATCAGTCGCCAGTTCAACCGGATCGTGCCGTCGAGATACTCACCCGAGCTCCCCTCGAGCTCGCCAACCACGATCGGGACCGATGAGAGGCCGAGTTTCGCCTCGTAACGCATGCTCCGCTCGGGGAGATTGGCCTCGGCTCGTTGAGGTATCAATCGACGATGGCTTGGCACTTGCGGCGGATGCTGACGTGATCGCTCGGCGCGTCGAACCGATGAGTGCGGAGGGTGAACTCGTTGCCGTCGAACGAGAGGCGCAACTCGAGGAGGTCGGCCTCAACATCGGAGATCGAACACAACAACCCCGTTTTCTCGAAAGTTCCGCGTCATCGAGCGATACACGTCGCCAAGCTCGTCCCATTCAGGAGGTCGTGGACACCCCTACCTAAGCGATCAATAACGCTACCCAGTAAAATCAGTGAGACGAGTACTCTCCCTCGCCTCAACCACACCTTCCAACTCAATGACCTCCTTCTCCTCTGCTCGATCAACCAACACCTCAGTCTGTTCGCCAGCTCCTTCACGGCGATTCTCCACAAGAGCGGTCACTGCCTGCTTCACCTCATCGAATCGATCCTCCGCGTCGATGACGTTGAGTACCGCCTTGTCCAACTCGTTCCGCGCTTCCTTAACAGCATCAGATTCGTCCGGGTCCTCTGCTTCGTCCTCCGCCTGCATCAACGCCTCGAACGCCTCAACAATACGCTCCGCCTCCCCATCACTAACCTTGCGCGGATCAACAATCGACATCTGTTCGGCCTCGTAGCGCGCCATCCGAGATCGAGTCATACTCTGACCGCTCGCCTCCCTACCCTCCAATTCTCGAGTCATCCACGCCAACTTTGAGTTCAAAATTCCTGTTAGGAGCTTGTCGCTAACATCGTCGTCAGGCTTGATGCAATGGAATTGGTAGTCGACGAACGCATTGGCTTCATTCCAGACGGCCCGGTGCTGCGTCCACAGGAACTCCGCCATCGCTACTGGCGGCCTGTACTGCTTGATGTCCTCGATATCGAACCACACCTCTCGCCGCTTGCACCGATCGTGGTGCTGATGGCCTTCTTCCTCGCCTTTCTCGACATACTCCAGTAGGGTGTCGTGGCCGTTGTCCTCTAACCATCCCTTCACGTGTTCCAACGCGGTATCGCCGAACTCGGGGCCGTCGTCAAGCGCCTCCTCAACCAAGTCGCGCACGTTTAGCACACCCCACTCCTTTGCAGCCTCATCGTCGAACCGTATCTTGGTGATCTGCCCGCTCGCTTTGATCGCCGGAGACGCGTATTCGTCAAGGCCGAGCTCTTTCCACTCCCCCATTCGGTGATAGAAGTAGGTGTTCCCACCCACCTTCTTTCCAAGATGGAGGTCAGCAACGTCCTGCAATTCGCAGATCCCTTCTCCGTGTAGCAGTTCGAAGTAGGCGGGTGGCGCGTTGTAGTACAGACTCCACTTCGCGTTCTCACGGAGGGCTACTTGAGAGGTCGCGAGCAATCGGTACTCGTCAGAGATGATGAGTTTGTCACTATCGAACTCCTGTTCGACCTCCTCGGCGAGGTCGTCCAAGTCCATTCGCTCTTTGACTTTGATGAACTTCACTCGGTTGTCGTCTCGTTCCCATTCATCTTCGCATTTTTCGACGATGACGACGGTGGCACCGATGAGAGCATCGTCAAACGTCTGCGACGTGAACTTGATGACGGCGTTGATCTTGTAATGATCTAAGAGGAATTGTTGCAGGTCTTCGCCGTACTGGCTGCTCAACCACCGGTCGCTGGTGATGAATCCGAGTTTCCCGCCGTCTTTTAGGAACTCGGTGGCGTGTGTGATGAAGTAGCTGTAGATGTCCGAGAATCCGGATAGGTAGTCGGCGTCAAGACCGGAGAGGTGGCTTCGAACGTTCTCCTTGTCGCCGATGTTCTGATATCGGATGTACGGAGGGTTGCCGACGACGGCGTCCATCCCACCAATCGCGTTTTCAACATCACCGCTCTCCCACTCGCTTCCACCCGCACCGGCTTTGACGCGCCCAAACCGGAGGGTGTTGGGGTTGATATTGAAGAAGTCGCTAACTTCGACATTCACTGTTTCAGTATGTGAGGTCAGGTCTTGGATGGAGAGGTTGATCGCCGACAGATGGGCCGGGAACCGATTGATGTCGACACCATGAATCTGACTTAAAATCTGTTCGTGCCCGCCTTTCTGCTCCGGCAACAACTCCTTCTTCCGATTATAAGCGCTCACGAGGAATCCACCGCTTCCGCACGCAGGATCCATCACTTCGTCGCTCCCGTCGTCGATGCAAAGACGCGTGATGAGGTCGCAGATCGCAGGAGGTGTGTAGTACTCACCCATCTCGTGCCGACGGTCGGCTGGGATCACACCCTCGTAGATGCGGCCGATGACGTCCGAATCGAATTGGCTGAGGTTCTGGTCGTCCAGTTCAATCACGAAATCGCGCACACGACTGGCGACCGAGTCGAGTGGAATTTCGCTGTAAATCTCGTCGTGGTCGAAGATCGCCTCGAAGTCGACCTCCGTAACAACATGGTCGAAGTACTCCTCGAGATCCTCTTTGACGCGGAAGGGACTGACAGCCATTGATTCAATCTCATCCCTGTACGTCAGCGAGTCCTCCAAGATTTTATAGAATAGAATCTTGTTGATCAGCAAGTAGGCAGCTTGATCGGCGAACTCCGCTCGAACTTTCGCCTGATCGTCCTCATCAGCATCCTCATAATCAATCCCCTGCGTATCAGTCCAATACTCGAATCGAGCGCGGAAATCCTCATCCTCGTCGAGATGCTGCTTCAACTCTGACTCCAACTTCGGGGAAATCTTCTCGTGAAGTGATTTCATCCGCTCAACGAACGCGTCGTCATCCGCGTCCCACTGCGCATTTCCAGCGCGAATCCGACCGATTTCATCGAGGAACGTGTCGGCGAACTTCTCGAGACTGCCGATTTCGTACGACTTGGTCGATCGCTGCAGGAGTGGCACGCCTTCTTCGTATGCGTCGTAGATAACCAACCGCGACCCATTGAACGTCGCGAAGTAGGGCGCGCCGATGTCGCCCGCGTACCGGAACGCCTGCCTAATGACCTTCGGGGCGTACGGGTCGATGTCATTTCGAGGCCTGCTACTCCCATCTGGGGCCTTTGCTTCGATAACCATCGCGGGACTGCCGTTCGATTCGAACAGGACGATGTCGGCGAATCCGTCGATGTCTTCCCCGTATTCTGGGCGGATGTCACCGAATGTGAGGCCGTTCCGGTGGGGGTCATCCGAGACGGCATTCGCCAGATGCCGGTAAAATTCAAAGTGGATGTCCGCTTCGCTCATATTCCTCATCTGCTCAGGCCACGGTTTAAGTTGTTTCGCACATATCCCAATGCCTACAGATGGAAGATGTGCCACAACCCGCTTCGAAACCCTACTCGCCCGACGACCGTGTTCGTGTGTACGTGGGCGAGGACGATGCTGACAGTCGGTTCCATGGCAGCAAGTGCGTGGTTGTAGACTGTTTCGAGGACGATCTGAACGAGGAAACCGGACGGACGCTCGACCGATACTCGTACCGCATTAGGCCCGTCGACGGCGAGAATCCATTACCGGTTGGGTTCCGGCACTTCGACCTCGTGCCCGTCGACAGGAGCGAGTAGACCCCTCTATTTCGCCTCGAATTGATGGACGGCCTCCGTTGGATCCAGCCTGTGCTGGTCGGCGAGTTCCATGGCCATCTGCCACGCCCGATCGGCGTTCCGGGGTTCAGCTGCTTCGAACTGGTACGAATAGCGCACGAGTGCGATGATCGTGATCAGATCGTCCTGAGCGTGTTGTGATGGGATCATACCCGGATTGGCCGCTGCTTCTGGTTTAAACCTTCACCCCCACCTACGAGATCAATTATGGTTCAAACCAGTTTAGACCCCCATAGAGTCCGGAATTAACTAAGACGATGCTTCATCGAACATCTTACTGGGGCGTTGCCCCGTGGTTCAGGGGAGTCGTCCCTCTTTTGTGGACTCGAGATCCTACACGCGCAGAACCATCGCCCCTGTCGACCCAGATCTATTCAAGCGAGTGTGAAGCCCGAGCCGCAGCGAACAACGCAGCAACGGGATCCCGTGCGAACGAGCCGAGCACATCATCTATCACTAGTCGACACCAATATGCTAGCCCCCAGCACGTGTGCTATCACCTGACGTGGACTTACGAGACGCACGCCTCTGCTCGACCGTTCACGGAATCCTCATCAATCACATGTGACTGAGAAGATCAGTTCGGAGCCAGAGAACCCGAGTGGGACGAGGAACAATAGGTGTAACGTTCAGGCGATTACTTCCGTAATCGGGGCAAGAAGATCGTCCTGCCGAAGGAGATTGCGCTGAACGTCATCCTTCCCCGTCCACGAGCGAGGCCCAGTACCGTCCTTGCTCTCCAACAATCCAACATCCTCCAGCTGGATGAGGTACCGCGGGAGCTTGAATCGCTTCTGCTTCCGATTATTCCCCGAATAGTTCCACTTCATCACGTCGTCGAACTCGTGCTCCCCCATCCGAGGCATTTCAGACTGCCCCAGCGCGCTGTAGTAGTAGTGCCCGGAGAGAAGAAGGTGCGGGCCGAGAATCTCACGGATCGTACCGATGTGTTCCGCCCCCTTCTTGAAGAAGTGCGCCATCGCCGCGTTCAGATGCTCGGGCGGCGAGTGCGGCTGCGCCAGTATCTCAATGAGGATGTTATCGGCCTCGACTTGATCGTTCTCCCACCGGACGAGGTCGACATCAGCGAGGATGTCGACGTAGTCACGGTACTTTTGCTCATCAACCGAACTCATCTCGGCCAGTTCTTGCGCGGTGATCGGTCCTTCAATGATTAGGTGGGAGAGTACGTCGAGGATCGGCGTGTACCTGTGTTCCGGGAACGGCAATTGCGAGAATTTCTTCGCCGACGATCGGACGAGCGCCTTCTGAACAGTGTCCTCAACCTTCTTCTTTTGCCTTCGAATCTCGGACTCGATCTCGTGCAGGTGAGATCGCGACACCTCTCCCGATGCAGCGTCTACTGCGATCTCGCCGATTGGCTCCGCTTTCATAAACTTGACATCGACCGGTTTGTCGCGTTCTTGATCGAAGATGACGCGCGGGAGGCGGATTTCTAGCGGATAAATGTACTCAGACTCCGTGACATTAACTTCACCCAACCGCGGCAAGTTGCCGATCTCGAAGGCCAACGTCTCTTCGGCCTTCCTACGGGCTTCTATTTCGCTGATCAGTCGTCCGGTGTCCGTGTTCATTCTGAGTCCTCCGTGAGCGTTTCTTGTAGTACTGCTTGTTCGTGTAGATCAACTGTGATCAGGCGGTTAAGCGTTGTGTCCCAAGCGTCCGCCACTAGATCCTTCGGATAGACATCGTACATTCGCCCCCATGGGTCGTTCAAGACAACGCGTCGGTCGTCCATCCCGGTTACGACCACGGCGTGCAGTGGGCCCGGTTCTTCGTAACCTTGTAATCGCATCGAGTCGACGACCGCGATGGTGGGGAGGGTGTCTTCCAGTGCGTTTTCCACGACGCTGTAGAGGGAGTCCA
Organism: Natronosalvus rutilus; assembly: GCF_024204665.1. Classification (NCBI taxonomy): domain Archaea; kingdom Methanobacteriati; phylum Methanobacteriota; class Halobacteria; order Halobacteriales; family Natrialbaceae; genus Natronosalvus; species Natronosalvus rutilus. The sequence goes on from NZ_CP100355.1 coordinate 3,316,235, forward strand.
TCGGTGGGGCGCCCCGCCACGTTTTCAACTTCCAATTCACCGGTTCCGTTTCCTCTGACAGGGCGCCGAGGTCGTCTTGGTTCGGCGCCCATCCGCTTTGACGGATTCGGATGTGATTTTTCATTTCGTCGGGGCGCAGGACAGGTGTCGCGTCTTGCACGGGGTCGGAGGGGTAAACAGTTGAGATGTATTGGAGGGTCATCCACATCGCGTATAGTAGGCACTCTGGCTCTCGATCGGGCTGCGTGTGCCCGGGAACGCGTAGTGCGTCTATTCCGTCCACCCTTGTCCACGGGGATGGTGTGCTTTCAGCGCGTGAAATGGGAGACACCTCGGCAGCGGTACACGTCTGGCGTAGACGTTAGAGTGCTGATACAAAGGTCTTTCTCTGTGGTGATCGCCTCGCTCTCAATGATGTTCGACCTCCGAGCTCGTGGCTTCGGTTCAACATGCGCGGGCGCGTGCTGATCAATCAGTACCGCCGCGACTCCAACTGGCGTGTTGCCCGTGATTTATGTTCCTGCGCGTGGGTGTAACTCTCGAGGAATTCGCACGACAGCCTCGACCCCCGTGCCAGATCGTCATGAACTCTCGAGCGGAAATCGACCGATCGTTTATACGGCCTCGCCGCTTTCGGTCAACTTCCAATCGACTAAATTGAGAATGGGCGCTACAGGATTTGAACCCGTGACAACTTGGTCCGAAGCCAAGCACTCTGTCCAGACTGAGCTAAGCGCCCTCACCACCTGCTTTTCGTCCACCCGGTATAAGTCACTCGATTCAGGTCGTCTGAGTCACGTGGTCTCACTCTCGAGGCCGCCGCTGGCCCCTGTTCCCAGGTGGTGATAATCACCAGCATAGATACCAGTAACGGTAACCAACTCGTAAGTAAGCATGACTGTCTCCGAAACCCCGGTCAAGTCACCTACCGACCGATCAACCGACGTACTCGAGTTGCTCACCGACGAGGAAGGCACCTGGACGATGGTCCCCATGGGTGCAACCGGTGACGAGCGGATGACTCAGTGGATTTCCGTCGATAGCGCCGTGCTGTGTGAACTCGAGGAGATGCGCTGATCACATCGGAGGCGTATACCAAACTTGGGTCCTCCAGGTCCACTCTGCATTTTCGTTGCGACGGTGGAGTCTTCAGGCGTTCTCGAGGGAATTCGTCCTCGAGCGGATTAGGCCGAGCCCGAACCCGAACTCGAGCGTCCTCAAGCAACCCCGATCAACCTCGAGCACCCACAGCCGGACGTATCGGTCCGTTTATACGGAATCGATGAGCACTCCAGCACATGGCGACGGGAGAGACGATCCGCGGGCTACTCGAACTGACGCGGCCGATGAACGTCGTCGCGGCCTCGGTGCTGACGTTCATCGGCGGGTTCGTCGCCGGCGGAGTCGGTGAGGCGCCGCTGCACCTGGGCGCGGCGGTCGGGGCGACGGCGTTCGCCGTCGGTGCGGGGAACGCGATCAACGACTACTTCGACCGGGAGATCGACCGGATCAACCAGCCACAGCGCCCGATTCCTCGAGAGGCGGTGTCTCCACGAGGGGCGCTGGCGTTCAGCCTGGTCGCGTTCCTCGCTGCCGTCGCGTTCGCCGTCACGTTACCGCCGATTGCGATCGCCATCGCGGTGATCAACCTCCTCGCGCTGATCACGTACACGGAGTACTTCAAGGGGCTGCCCGGAATCGGGAACGCGCTTGTGGCCTACCTCGTCGGAAGTACGTTCCTGTTCGGTGCGGCCGCCGTCGGCGACGTCCAGGCGGCGGTCGTCTTGTTCCTGCTCGCTGGCGTATCGACGCTGACGCGGGAGATCATCAAGGACGTCGAGGACGTCGACGGCGACCGCGAAGAGGGACTCAACACGTTGCCGATCGCGATTGGCGAACGATTGGCCCTCCACATCGCGACGGTCCTGCTCGTCGTCGCAGTGGTGGCGAGCCCGTTTCCGTACCTAGACGGCTATTTCGGCGTCGCGTACCTGCTCGTCGTCGTCCCCGCGGATCTCGTCATGCTGTACGCGGCCGTCGAGAGTTACCGGAACCCGACGGCGGGGCAATCACACCTCAAGTATGGCATGTTTCTCGCGGCGCTGGCGTTCATCGTCGGTCGCGCCGCGTTGCTCCTTACGTAGTCCTTCGTCACGCCGCCTCGAGACCGGGTAGCCGACCGTGCAGCGTTGCCGATCTTATTCGCCATCCAATATTCTCGTTTCCGACGCGAAACACACGTAGACAACTGTATAATCAAAAGTACTATATCCCGCTTACTGCATCTACATACCATACGTCAGTGCAGTCACCGGGGAGTGCCGTCGACCGTGACCGTGGCTGCCGACAACGGGGTATCTGGTATGTACGATCTCGCAGACGTCCGCCCGGAGGAGTCGATTGCCCCGGGGACGAACGTGCTGATTGCTGGGCCGCCGCTCACAGGGAAGCGCAATCTCGCGCTCGACGTGCTCGCGAGCGGCGCCGACGGGGGAGAGGGGACGATAATCGTCACGACGAAAGACAGCGCCGGGAAGGTTCTCACCGAGTTTACGACGCGGACGATGAACGACGATCCAGACGTGGGGGTCGTCGACTGCGTGACCAAACAGCGAGGGATCGGCACGGCCGACGACGACCCGCGGATCAAGTACGCGTCCTCGCCGGTCGACATGACCGGAATCGGGATCAAACTCTCTGAGTACCTTCAGGACTTCTACGAGGTACGTGGATTGACCGAAAACCGCATCCTCCTGCACTCGATTTCGACGCTGCTCATGTACTCGGACCTCCAGACCGTGTTTCGATTTCTCCACGTCTTTACCGGCCGAATCCAGAGCGCTGACGCCCTGGGCGTCTACGTTATCGACTCGACGGCCCACGACGACCAGACGATGAACACGCTCAAACAGCTCTTCGACGGCGTCGTCGAGATCGACGAGGGAGGCGACGGCGAGCAGACGATCCGAACGGCTGGATTATCCTGAGTTCGACGGTGCGTCTCGAGTGGAGCCAGTTTTCCGGCTAGTTTCATCGTTCGGCTGCTGATTGGTCGAGAGTCCTTCGACTCGAGTCACCAGTCCCCGTCCAATACCCATCGAGCCCCGTCGAGCCCCCGTCACGACCCTCTCCAGTACCCGTCCGCCAGAAAATAGATACGTTGACCCGCTTCCAGCACGAAGCTCGCATCATGCCAGTAACCGACGATGCCACGCTGCAGGAGATTCTCGAGCGAGAGACGATCGCCGTCGTCGGCTGCTCGGGTACGCCGGGGAAGGCAGCACACGACGTTCCGACGTATCTACACCAGCACGGTTACGACGTGATCCCAGTGAACCCGTACGCCGACGAACTCCTCGGTCGCGAGGCGGTCGACGAACTCGCCGACGTCGACGAGGAGATCGACGTCGTCTGCGTGTTTCGGCCCAACGAGGAGGTGTCGAGCATCGTCGACGCGGCCCTCGAGCGGGCGGACGCCGACGTCATCTGGACGCAACTGGGAATCGGCGACGAGGCCGCCACCAAGCGAGCCGAGGACGCGGGTCGGACGGTCGTCCAGGATCGGTGTATGAAGGTCGAGCACCGGCGGTTGATGGCGTAGTTTTGGGCAGTAGTAGAGACTAGCGAACGAATCCGCTTTCCGTCACCCTTCCCACTCCTCGAACGAGCGATAGATCCCCTTCGAGAGGTAGCGCTCGCTCGAGTCGGGGAACACCGTGACGACCGACTCGTGAGGGGCGTCGATCTCGCCGCTGGCGATTCCCTCGGCGACGTGTCGTGCGGCGACGCTGGCCGCGCCGGCGCTCGAGGCGACGAGGTGGCCCTCCTCGGCGGCGAGACGCGCGAGTTCGTCGTGGGCCGCCCGGTCGCCGACCGCGAAGACGTCGTCGACGAGGTCGGGGTCGAACAGTTCGTTCGTCTCGACGTTGTGCGTGCCGATCCCCTCGATCTTGTACTCGCCTTCTTCGCGATCTTCACCCAAGAATTCGCCGTAGAGGGAGCCTTCTGGTTCGACGGCGGCGACGTAGGTTTCGGGGTCCTGTTCACGAGCGTAGCGAGCGAGACCCATGAGCGTCCCGGCCGTCCCACAGCCGGCGACGACGGCGCCGACGGATCCGTCGAGGGCCTCGTAGATTTCGGGGGCGGTCGTCTCGTAGTGTGCTTCGGTGTTGAGCGGGTTGGAGAACTGCTGGGGGACGACGGCGTCGTCGAGTTCTTCGGCCAGCTGATGGGCCCGTTCGATCGCCCCGTCCATCCCGTCCGAACTCGGCGTGTTGATGATCTCGGCACCGAGCGCCGCCATCAGCTGCTGTTTCTCGACGCTGAAGCGCTCGGGGACGACGAAAATCGCGTCGAGTCCCAGCTGGCCGGCGGCGACGGCGATGCCGATGCCGGTGTTGCCGGCGGTCGGTTCGATGATCGTCCCACCGGGTGCGACGTCGCCACGCTCGAGCATCCGTTCGAGCATGTAGCGGCCGATACGGTCCTTGACGCTCCCCCCCGGATTGAACGTCTCGAGTTTCGCGTAGATCGGGATGTCGGTCGGTCCCTCGTGGATCCGCACGAGCGGCGTCTCACCGATCGTCTCGAGCACCGAATCCAACGGTCGCTCGTAGGTCGTCATCGTGCTGGCAAATGTTACCCCTGTTGTTAGGTCTTCTCATCAGCACTGGCGCGGGCGTCAGTTCGGAGCGCGAGCCGCCAGAAAAAGCCGTGCTGGGCCGAAAACCCTGTCTCCAGTGGTGGCCGATACCAACGCCGGATCGAATACCGACGCCGGATCGAAGCCGGTCGTTACTCGCTCGGCTGGGCCGGCACGTCGGTGTCTGCGTCTTCATCCGCGTTCCCTTCCGTCTGAGTCGATTCCTCGGCGTCCGTTCCCTCCGGGTCGTCGATCGCCGCATCGGCGAGGATCTGCTCGCCGTCGATCCCGTGCTCGTCGGCGATCGCGAGGAGGAGCGCCCGCTGTTCGGTGACGTTGTGGTCGAGCTTCGTCACCGTGTTGTGGGTGTCGTCGACTTCCTCCTCGAGGTGGATGATTCGCTGCTGGAGTTCCTGCACCTGGCGATACATGGCTTCCGCGCGATCCGAGAGGCTCTGGATCTTCTTGGCCGTACTGCCGAGTCCCATACCAGCCGATGCGAGCGCCAGCGGGTTGAGTGTTGTCTTCCATCTCGTCGCGCGTATCCGCTCGCCCTCGCCTCCAGGTTCGCGTGAGGGCTCGACAATCGCCGCAATTAAACGATCCGCCTTCGATCCCTCGAGCATGTACCCACACCAGCGACCACCCACGCTCGGGGTCGTCGCGGCGCTCGCGTACGTGCTCGCCGCACTCGCGCCGTACGTCCTCCTCGAGGTCGACACGAGCGTCCTCGAGGTGTACTACGCCGCCGGGATCGCTGGCCCGAACCTGCTCTCGTTGTTCGCGCTCGTCGCAGTCGTCCTCTTCGCGGCGGGGAGACAGGCCAGGACCGAACCGGACCTGGTCGCCGGCGTGACGCTCGTCCTGGGACTGGTCCTGTTGGCCGTGACGGCCCTCTGGGCCGTTTCGGTCCCTGAAAGCGTCGCCTTCGAGGCCGGCGCCGACTGGTTCGTGTACCATCGCTGGCTCACGACCGCGATTTCGGCCGTGATTCCCGCTGCTGCCGTCTGGTACGCCTGGACGCTCGATCTCGTCTGATTCTGTTCGGCCCGTTCTCGCTTCTCCCGAACACGATTCAGCAGGCTGAAAACTACCGCCGCCGTCACAGTCCGTCTGTTCTACCAATATTTCGACAGGAAAGCTTATGACGCGCTACTCAGGTTATCGGGTATGGCACGTGACACTCCGGCAGCAGACGACGCGCAAACACCACAACACCACTCCACCCTCCCGAACCTCGTGACCATCGTCGGTCGCGGGGTCCCCTCGAGTTTCGAAATCACGGTCGACGGCGACATCGAGATGGTCGACGACGAACCCACCGAGTCGGCCACCGTCGTCTCCGGAAGCGGCGCCGAAGGTGCGGTCGACACCGGTGTCAGGCGGTTCCGATTCTCCGGGGAGATGGCGAACGTACGCGTCGTCGACTGGAACGGAAACACCGCCCCCGAATCGACGAGCGTCCCGACGGTTCACGTCGATTACGGCGTCACGAACTGATCCTCTCGGTTCTTCGCTCTATCGTGCGACCAGCGACAGCAACGCCGACGGTAACGGTGATGGCGACGACAACCGCGATATCTGGCGTGACACATCCAGTCACCGACCACCGATAACAACCTCGAGCGGACACGCAGTCACGACCGTAACGACTACGTCTCGAGAATTCGTCGCGGTCGGTAACCCGTGTCCGACGCCGACTCGAGCGACATCGACCCGTCGCCCACCATCGACGACGAACTCCTCGCTCGCGCCCGGATCCACGCGCGAGACGTCGACATCGACGTCGACTGGGACCGCCTCGAGTGGGACGTCTCGGCGCGAGCGAAGCGTCGGGCGGGGGCCTGCCGCTGGCAGGCCGACCGCGAGGTGGCGACCATCGTGCTCTCGCGGCGGGCCTACGAGGCCTACGACTGGGAGACCTTCGCCGCGGTCGTTCGTCACGAACTGGTCCACGCCTGGGAGTACCAGCGCTTCGGCGAGTCGGGCCACGGCGAGCGATTTCGCCGCGTTGCCGCCGAACTCGAGGCCCCGCGTCACTGTCCCTCGTTCGCGGAACCGCGGTACGTCCTGCGCTGTCTGAACGATGACTGCGACTGGCGGGCGCGTCGCCACCGTGCGTCGACCCCGGTGACGACGCCTGAACGATACCGCTGTGGAAACTGCGGGAGCGATTACGCCGTCGAACACGCCGAGAGCGGTCGGCGCTGGACGACCGCGAGCGAGTACGGCGGCGCGAAGGCCGCCCTTGGCGACGACTGGTAGCGAGAGGGAACGCGATCTCGAGGGTTCGAGACGTCTGTTCGCTAGGAACGCCCGGAATTCAGTGCCTTTTCTCGGTGCTCGAGGTTCGTCGATTGGTGCCTGCTGCTCGTTGTCCGATGCCTGGTACTCGATTCTCGGTACTCGACAACCGACCCCGAATACCCTGCACTCGTCGGATCGGGAGGGAATCCCGTACAGTTATCTCCCTGCCGTGGGCGGTCGTCGTATGGACGTCGTCAAGCGCGTACACATCGTGCCCCTCGGCTACGAGTTCGACCGCGTCCTCGAGCCGATTTGCGACCAGCGGGCCGACCTCGTCTACCTCCTCGAGCACCCGACGGACGATCCGGATCGGGTCGTCCCCGACTACCGTGAGGACCTCGTGACGGATCTCGAGTCAGCCGCGGCCACGGTTCGTCGCCGCGAGTGCGATCTGACGGACGTCTACGCCGTCCTCGGGGAGGTGACGACCCTGGCCGACGAGCACGCGACCGATTCCGTCTACGTGAACGTCTCCGGCGGCGGCACCATCGCGGCCATCGGCGCGACCATGGCCTGCATGGACGTCTCGACCGACGCGACCGCCTACTACGTCGAACCCGAGGGGTACGCACACGATCCGACGATGGCACCGATCTCGAACGGGGCCGCGGACGTCTACGGCCTCCCGACCTATCCGATCGAGTCGCCCACCCGCGACCAGATCGCGATCATGGGCTTTCTCGCCGACCCCGCGGCCTGGGACGGCTATCACGAGGACCGGACGACGCCACCGAAGAAGAAAGACTGCATCGAGTTCGCCCGGGACGTCGGCCTCTCGTTCATGGCCGATCGCGCCCCACCGGAGTCCCACCCCGGCGGCGAGGACAAGGGTGCCTTTCGCGTCCTCGACACGCACGTTCTGGATCCGCTCGAGACCGACGGCTACGTCGAGATCGAGTCGGTGGGTCGGCGTCGCGTGATCACGCTCACCGAACAGGGCGAAAACGCGTACCGGGCGTTCAGGCACAAACTCGAGTACGCCGAGAACTATCCTGGGGAGTGACGGCGTCTCCTGTCTTCCCCGTTTGCCCGTCGAGTGACGGCGGTTCCGGTTGTACTCGTCCACCCGCCGAGTGATGGCGGCGACTCGTGTCCTATTCGTCCACCGTCGAGCGACGGCAACAACTCCTATTCTACTCTTCCGCCTGCCGAGTCACCGCACCCGCGCGGATCCAGGGAGCGGTGATGGCAACGTACCCTGCTGCTCCGCCGACGAGGAGCACGTAGAACGCCCACCTGGGCCAGGCCGTCTCGAGGAACAGGAGCGTCAGGAAGACCGTCCAGAGGGTGAGGATAGCGAGGTCCGCGAGGAGTCGGATCCAGCCGAGGACGAGCGTCCGATACGATCGCGAGCCGTCGGTCGAGTCGTGTCGTCGTGATGTGGTGGTCATTGGTATTAGGTGCTCTCGTGAGCAGGTGTTGACGTTGACGTGCGTTCAGAAGTGAAACCCGTGCTGTTCGGTCAGCTGATAGGCCGCGATACCCCAGACGTAACTCTGACCGGGCCACCAGGTTCGGGCGTTGTTGAAGCCCGCGATGAGGACGCTCTCGTCGTCGCTGACCGGGTCGGCGTGAAAGCTCACCGACCCGCTGTCGCCGTCGGCCATGTCCGTCTCGTCGCCCCATCGTAGCTGGCCGCGACGACACACCGAGCCGGTGAGACAGGAGACGGCGTCGATGCCCTGGATCTCGCCGCTCGTCTGGCCGGTGAGCGCGCCGACTTTCTCGAGGGGCTCGTCCCGGGCGACCAGGTCGGCCAGGCCGTACCGGGTGAACTGTCCCTGAATGTCGTACTGGCGGTCTCCGTCGATCGTGCTGCTCGGCCGGTACGGACCCGTCGGTTCGATGGTTACGACGTCCGCAACCGGATAGCTCTCGGTGACCGTTCCGAGTTCTGTCCGTTGGCCGTTCTCGAATGGGAGGGAGACGGTCGCCCCGCGCGCGTCCTCAACGCTGTCGAACGCGTGGTGGGCGGTCGAGAAGTAGCGGGAGTTGGTCCCGGGCTCGTACAGCGCCGGTCCGAGTGTGGCGATACTCGTATCGGTCTCACAGGAGATGCCGGCCGGAACGAGCGTCGACGCCGGGTCACGCGCTCGACGAGGTTCGCGCTGGACGTCGTCCTCGAGGCCGTCCAGATTTCGAATGGTATCGACGTTGATCGACACGCCGTCGACCGCCCGATCGACCACATCGCGAACGGCGTCGGCTTCGACGGATACTTCGACGGTGATCGTCGCGCCACCGTCGTCGTACGTTCCCGGGACGACGGCGCTCCCGAGGTAGCCGGTGATCGTCGACTCCGCGAGGAGTTCGTTGAGTTCGAACGCTTTGGAGACGCTGGCGTACCACGACGCCGGCACCGATCGCGTGCGGGTGTCGACGGACCACGGGTCGTCGGGGTCCGTCCGAACGAGGGCCGTGACGACGGGAACCTCGCCGTCTTCTGCGGCGAGGAAGTCGTCGACGCCGAGGACGCGAGCCAGGCCGAGGCTGTACCCCGCCGCGACGAGGGTCCTGATGAACTCGCGTCGATCCATGCCGCGAGCGACCCGCTCGCGGAGAGACGCCAGTCGCTGTTCGGTCGACCCGTCGGTATCAGAACTCATCGTGGCTCGAGAGACGAGCGTAGATGGCCCTCCTACGGGGAAAGCTAATTCTCCCGTACATCGACAGGTCGAGTGCACAGATCGAACAATCCACACTTACCCACTAAACTGGTGTACTTGCGTGAGTCCGGGGTACACGTCGAGCGTGCACTATTGTGGCGGAGGTTACGGGGGCTGGCGCTCGGAACCGCCACTCGTTCGCACTCGTCTCGCACTCATCTCAGCGTCCTTCGCCGATCTCCGAGTCGTTCGGTTCCCCTACTCGCCGACGCGCCGAGAGACTGTCTCGAGGGGTGCGACACGGTACGTCAGGAGACTGCTCCGAGGGATGTAATACGGTATCACGAACCCCGCGACCGGACGAAAGGGAAAACGGTTTTTCCCCCCTCCTCGCAGAATTTGCCATGAACGTTCGTATCGGACCGGGTGCGTCCGACGAGGAGGCGTCGGCGATCGGGACGGCGCTGGCCGAGTACGTCGGGAACGAAGTCGAAGTATACGTCGGCGACGGGGAGGAACCGGCCGTCGTCGTCTCGCCGCCGGATTCGATCTCGAGTTCGAGCCACGGCGACGGCGCCACAGGCGCCGCAGCCACCAATCAGGCTGCTGCCACGGCGTCCGCCACGGAGGACGACCTCGGCCCGACCGAACGCGAGGAGAAACTCCTCGAGGAAATCGAGGAGATCCTCGAGGGGGGCCACGAGAAGTACAAGGAACAGTTGCCCGAGGAGGGGAAACTGTTCGTCCGCGACCGGATCGACCTCTGGTTCGACGGCGAGAACAGCAAGTTCCTCTTCGAGGACGGCAAATTTGCGGAGTTCGACGCGGACGACCGCCTCCCGGCGGACGCCCTGATTACGGGCGCGGCCACCTTCGAGGGCCGGGACCTGCACTTCATGGCCAACGACTACACCGTCAAACGCGGATCGATGGCCGCCAAAGGCGTTGAGAAGTTCCTGCGGATGCAACAGCGCGCCCTGAAGACCGGCCAGCCGGTGCTCTACCTGATGGACTCCTCCGGGGGGCGAATCGACCAGCAGACCGGCTTCTTCGCTAACCGCGAGGGGATCGGCAAGTACTACTACAACCACTCGATGCTCTCGGGGCGCGTGCCACAGATCTGCGTCCTCTACGGTCCCTGCATCGCCGGGGCAGCCTACACGCCCGTCTTCGCCGACTTCACCATCATGGTCGAGGGGATGTCCGCGATGGCCATCGCCTCGCCGCGGATGGTCGAGATGGTCACCGGCGAGAAGATCAGTATGCAAGAGCTCGGCGGCGCTCGCGTCCACGCGACCGAGTCCGGGTCGGCCGACCTGGTCGCCACGGACGAGGAACACGCCCGCGACCTCGTCGCCCAGCTCGTCACCTACCTGCCCGACAACGCCGACGAGAACCCGCCTCGAAGCGAGCCTCGAGCCCCCGAAAAGTCCCCGGACGGCATCGACTCCATCGTACCCCAGCACCCCAACCGGGGTTACGACATGGTCGACGTCATCGAGCGGGTCGTCGACGCGGGCAGTTACTTCGAGCTGAAACCCGACTACGGCAAGGAAATCATCACCGCCTACGCCCGGATCGACGGCCGTCCCGTCGGCATCGTCGCCAACCAGCCGGCCCACCGCGCGGGGGCCATCTTCCCCGACGCCGCCGAGAAGGCCGCCGAGTTCATCTGGAAGTCCGACGCGTTCAACGTTCCACTGTTGTACCTGTGTGACACGCCCGGCTTCATGGCCGGTTCGCAGGTCGAGAAGGACGCCATCCTCGAGAAGGGCAAGAAGTTCATCTACGCCACGTCATCGGCGACGGTCCCCAAACAGACGGTCATCGTCCGGAAGGCCTACGGCGCGGGCATCTACGCGATGGGTGGCCCGGCCTACGATCCCGAGAGCATCATCGGCCTCCCGTCGGGCGAGATTGCCATCATGGGCCCCGAGGCGGCGATCAACGCCGTCTACGCCCGAAAACTGGCCGAGATCGACGATGTGGACGAGCGCGCCGAGGAGGAAGCCCGCCTCCGCGAGGAGTACCGCGAGGACATCGACATCCACCGCATGGCCAGCGAGGTCGTCGTCGACGAGATCGTTCCTCCGAGTTCGCTCCGGGAGGAACTGGCCAACCGCTTCGCATTCTACGAGGGGCTCGAGAAGGACCTGCCGAGCAAGAAACACGGGACGATTCTGTGAGCCGATAGGCGCATTCTGTGAGCCGACAGGCGATCACTCGACGCGTATTTCGACGCACTCGTGAGCGAGTGTGAGCGATGCCAATCGCCCGCGAGTGCGGCCGACTACGATCTCCTGCGAGTGTAGCCGACGCCGACCGCCTTACGGCCTGTAGCGTCCGCTTACTCGCCAGTAACTCGAGCGTACACTGTCCTCGAGACTCCATAACAATAGCCGGCTCCGCGGTAGCGGGAGACGCTCTCGCTGGTTCGCGCCGGTTCGATTCCGGCAGGGAGCGTATGTCAACGGACGGCCTCCGCGCCCGGGTCCAGCAGTCTCGTCGCCTTCGACTCGAGACGGCCCGGATGGACGGCCTCGAGACCATCCTTTGGCTGGTGGTCGCCGTCTCGCTCGTCGGCGACGTCGTCACGACGTTCGTCGGCCTTCAGCTCGGCCTCGCGGAGTCCAACCCCGTCGCCCGCGGGGTGATCGACAACTGGGGGCTCCTCGGGATGCTCGCGCTCAAGGCGGGCGCCGTCGCCGTCGCGCTCGTCTGCCGAACCGTCCTCGAACGAACCTACCGGCCGATCATCCCAGCGGCGCTCGCGTTGCCGTGGGTGACGGCCGTGGTGCTCAACGTCTACCTGATCTCATCGGTTCTCTGAGTCGGTGGCGTGAGAGCAATGGGTTGAGGACGCGGTGGTCCGCTCACCGACTCGCCTCGAGGGATACCGCCGATCGCCTCTTCCCCGGGTCGTAACTCGCTCGCGTGATCGTGTATCGGATCGCGTCGGCCGGTTCGTCGACGGCCATCGTCCACCAGTTCCGGAGCCGACAGTCCCGGCTCCCGCCGAGGCGCTCGACGTACCGGTCGCAGGCTCGGAGCGAGCGCTCGTTGTCCGCCTGGACGAGCACCGAGACGACCTCGAGGTCGAGGCGGTCGAACGCGAGGGTCACGAGTGCGTCGGCCCGCTCGCCTGAGTAGCCCTGGCCCCAGAAGCGCTCGCGGAGCCAGATCCCCAGGTCGCCGGTTCGCTTCGCCCAGTCGACGCCGAGGCCGCAGGTGCCGGCGATTTCGTCGGCCTCGCCCTGGCTGTCCAGCGGTCGAATCACGTAGTCCGCCGATCGCGATTCGTTCCAGGCGTCCTCGCGGTTCTCGAGGAACTCGAGGGTCTCGTTCGGCGTCTCGTGTGGGTCCCAGGGCGTGTGCCTCGTCACGTCGTCGATGGCCGGGTCCGAGTCACAGATCCGGTAATACGCGAGCGGGTCGACCGTCTCGCTCGAGAGTCGCTCCAGGCGGAGGCGGTCGGTTTCGATGGTGTCGGGAAAGAGGTGGCTCATCGACCCCGGTCAGTGCCCTCGTCCGCTCGTTCTTCTCGTACCCCCGCGTCGAGTTGCCCTCGAGACTCGTCCGAAAACGAGACGCCCACGTCCAGCCGATCCTCGCACTCGCGGTACTCCTCCCGGGAGACGCTGTAGCGATACAGGTCGATCGGCTCGCCGTCCTGGACGCGCCAGTTGCGGAGGAGGCCGTCGCGGCCGCCGCCGTGGGCCTCGGTGTAGCGCTCGATCGCGCGGTTCGACTTCTCGTTGTCGACCAGCGCCGTGACGGCCACCAACTCGAGGTTCAGGCGCTCGAACGCGAGTTCCATAAACGCGGCTGCGCGCTCCCCGGAGTACCCGCGCCCCCAGAAGCGCTTGCGGAACCAGACCCCGAGGGTCATGGTTCGCTTCTCCCAGTCGACCGAAAAGCCGGCGTCGCCGGCGAACGCGCCAGCGCTGTCCTCGCCGTCGCGGAGGTACACGGCGTAGGAGCCGCCGTTCGAGTCGTCCCACTGCTCGCTGACGTACTCGAGGAACTCGAGGGTCTCTTTTGGGGTCCGGTGGGGATCCCAGGTGACGTACCTCGTCACCTCCTCGATCCCCGGGTCCGACGAACAGATCTCGTAGAGGTCGAACAGCTGGTCGGCGTCGATCTCGTCGACGTGGAGCGCCTCGAGACGGAGCCGGTCGGTTTCGATCACCTCGGGAAAGAGCACGGTCATATCGACCGAGACGAACGCGGGGTAAAAAGTACTATCCAGGGTGTGTTAACCAGCCACAATAGATATTGTTGCGCGAGTTCGTCGTCATCGCTCACGAGAGTGTGACGACAGCAGCCTCGGGGGCACAGGAGAAAGCGGATGTGGCGAAAGGAGTGGGCGAGGCGGTGAGTTGGCCTCGTTTCCCGGGAACGAGGCGCGACGGGCCGAGACGACGCGCAATGCCGGTCGTGACGTGAAAAGCGTCTTGTAACCGGCATCAGTAGGTGGTAGGCGAGCGGATAAAAACCCAGTGGTCTCGGCAGCGTAGACTACAGTCGCCGATCCCGCAGGGCCGGAAACCGCGACCGGACCTCCGAAACCGTCCCCGCGTCGACATCGGCCATCACCAGGGCGGGGTCGTCCCCGCTCGAGGCCAGTACCGTCCCCCAGGGGTCGTAGACGGTCGACCGTCCGAGCAGGGAGGCCTCCTCGAACGACCCCGACCCGTTGATCGTCGCCACGTAACACTGGTTCTCGATCGCTCGCGCTCGAGACAGCGTCTGCCAGTGCTCGAGGCGCGGGTACGGCCACGCGCTCGGGACCAGGATCAACTCGACGCCCTGGTCGACCAGCCGTCGGTACAGTTCCGGAAACCGCAGGTCGTAACACGTACTGACGCCGACGGTGAGCCCGCAGACCGTCGCCGTCTCGATGGCCTCCCCGGGGACGAGGAGTTCGGTTTCGGCGGATTCGTACCCGAACAGGTGGTGTTTCCGGTAGACCAGCTCGAGGTTGCCCGACGCGGAGAGCAGCGCGGTAGTGTTCGCGTATCCCTCGTCGGCGGGCGTCTCCACCGAGTCGGTCGCCGCGAGGTCCTCGACGAAGCTGCCCGTGAGGACGGCGACGTCGTTCTCGATGGCGGCGTCGCGAAGTCGGCCCAGGGTCTCTCCCTCGAGCGGTTCCGCGCTGCGCGCGTACAGATCGAACTCGAAGTACCCTACCGTGAAGAGTTCGGGCAGGGCGACGAGGTCGGCACCGCGAGCGGCCGCTCGTTCGATCGCGTCGACCGCCCGGTCGCGGTTACCCTCGAGGTCGCCGGCCTCGACCGCCAGTTGGGCGAGTGCTAGGGAGATGCCCTCGTTCTCGTTCACGTCTTCGCGCCCGGCCGCTCCGTGCTCGTCTGTCGTCGCCTCCGCCGCCGCGTCGGTATTTTCGGTCATGGTGGTGTGTGAGTCCGTCGTGCGTGTCTCGTCTACCGTACTCGTGACCCGCCCGTCGGCGTCCCGGTCACTCGACCTCGCACTCGAGTTCGCGCTGCAGGTTCTCGAGTTCACCGTCGAGGTTACGCTTGAAGAAGCGTTCGACGCCCGGCAGGTGTCCGTCGACGACGAAGGTATTGTCGACGCGGCTTCCTCCGTCTGTCTCGGTGATCTCGTGTTCGCCCGTGACGTCGAGCAGCTTCGACCGGCCGATGAACTTGACGTACTCCGGCGGGCGCCTGATGACGTCTTCGGTGTCGACGCTGACCGTTCGCGTCACCAGCGGAAGCGGGATCTCGACGTGCCAGGTCGCCCGTCGGCCGTCGGGGTCGTCCGTCGTGAAGTCTTTGACGACGCTAATCGCTCGAGCGCGCTTCTCCGGATCGGCGATGAACGCCCAGACGCGCTCGGGTGGTGCCTGTAACTCGAACGACCGATCGATCCGGACAGTCATACTCCTTTGTCGGTGGGTAAATGGTAAAAAGACGGTGAATTGAGCGAACTGCCGTTCACGCACGCCTCGATAGGTCGGCTGCCGGGCGACACACTCCCCGAGTGGTTCGGCCGTGCAGCCGTGGGCCGTGTGGCCGTTCGATCCGAGACCGAGCGGTTAGCTCATCGTGACCTTCCAGGTCGTCGAGCGCGCGCGGCCCCACTTCTCGATGTCGATGTCCTCGGTCTTCTCGGCGAGGTGGGGGAGGCGGACGCCGACCTGTTTCGAAGAGAGGCCGATCGCTTTGGCGATATTTTTCGCACGGAAGTACTGCTCGCCACGGGCGGCGCTCTCACGGAGGTACGAGATTATCCGCTGCTCTTCGTCGGAGTAGTCCGTCATCGTCCGTACGTAAGATAGGTCGTCTGTAGCCTTAACTCTTGAGAGGGGTTTCAGCCGATGGCGGTCGAAGAGAACCGCCCGTCCGTCGTCTGTCTCGAGCAGCGTGCAGTCAGTGCCAGTAGAAGTGCATGCCGACGATCGCCAGCGCGCTGAACGTGACCGCGGCGGCGAAGCCCCAGGCCGCCGAAATCTCCGGAGCCGTCGTGAGCATCACGAGTGCGCTGATGATCGCAACGGCGCCGAACACCAGCCCCACTCCGACCCCTTTGTCGGTCGTCTGCGTGTGGTCTGCCATGCTGGCGCGTTGTGTGGGGGCCTCCTTAATTGCATTCATTCGCGTTAGTGACCCCATCATTCGCGGCAACGACCCCATTCGTTCGCATCACGACTCCCGTCTTTCAGCCGAGCCAGCACGCCCCTTCGCAGGCGCCTCGAGCGACGGCGGAGCCGCCGATATCTATTCCAGACAATCCCGCACGTTTAAGTCTCGAGGTTCGAACGGGTATCACGAACGCATGGTACGCCAGACGATCCGATCACTCTTCTTCGGGAGCGCCTTTCGAATCGCGGGAACCCTCGTGCTCGCCGTCGCCGTCACCATCGGCGGCGCGTTCGGTGCGGGGGTGCTCGGCGTCCCCACGCTCGAGTCGATGGACAACGAGTTCGGCGACGTCGACGACGAACGAACCGAGATCCTGACCGACCTGACGATTCACAATCCGAACCCGATCGGTCTGGGTTCCGCCGATGTCGACGCGAGCTACGACGTCTCGATGAACGGCGTCGAGATGGCCAACGGGAGCGGCAAGAACATCACCGTCGAGCCGGGCACGTCGACTGAATCACTCCAGACTGAGATGCGAAACGAGCGCATTCCCGGCTGGTGGGTGACACACATCGAAAACGACGAGCAGACCCAGGTCGAGATCGATGCGACCATCTCGAGCGGCCTCCTCAATCGATCGACCGAGGTAACGAACGAGCAGACCGTCGAGACGGACCTTCTCTCGGCCTTTAACTCCGAGGAGACTCGACCGATCAACGCCGACCGGGCGCTCGTCGAGGATCCAATCCTCTACGTCAACGCCACGCGAGGCGAGTGGGCCGGCGTCGACCAGCAACACACGGAACTCAGGCTCGAGTTCGACGTCTACAACCCCAAGAGTTACGCGATCCCGGCGAGCCAGCTCGGCTACGAGATTACGATGAACGGCGTGACCGTCGGCCTCGGCGAGAGCGACCGTGAGTACGTCCTCCCACCCGGCGAGGAGACGACGATCGTGACGACGACGCGCATCGAGAACGAGAACCTCGACGACTGGTGGGTCACCCACATCGAGAACGACCAGGTCTCGGATCTCCGGATTGAATTCGATGCGACCTTCGAACTGGCCTCCGGCACGACGATCACGATTCGCCTCGAGTCGATGACCTACGAGGAAACGATGGAGACTGACATCTGGGGGAACGACGAGGCTAGTGAGACGGGCTCAAACTCGAGTTCGGCCGACAACTCGAATTCGACCTCGAACTCGAGCGACGGAGAGACGAACGCGACCGACGAGACGGAGTCGGACGTCGAGGGTGCCGAGACCAACGACGAGACGGATGACGGTGCCGAAGAAGATATCGACGGCGGAACTGGCGAGGATGCGGATAGCACTGGTGACGGCGGAAGCGACGGGACCGACGATGGCGACACGAACAGTACGGACGACGAGGAAGACGACGACTCCCTGCTCGGCTCCTGACCAGCGACAGGATTTTGTCACCGGCGCCTGTATCCCTTCTCATGCAACGGAGTCAAACCGCTCCTGATCGCGTTCTTCTCGCACAGCCTCGCTACTGACGACGACCAGGACGAGACCCGCGAGTCCGCCGACGACTCGATCGTCGTTCGCCCCGACGACGGCGGAATCACCCTCCAACTCGAGGAAACGACTCGTACACTCACTCGCGAGGAGGCCCTGGCGGTCCAGTCGGCGATCGGCGACGCGCTGACCGATCGCCGCGAGTACGTCCACACCGCCGGCACCCGGCGCGAGGACGGCTCGTACGTGGTCTCCCGGCGTAGTGCCGACTCGACGGGGAACCAGCAGGTGTTCGACTCGTTCGAGGCGCTCGAGTCCCTGTACGCCGACCTTCCGAACCAGTTCGACGCCGACGTGGTCGGACGCCAGGGGACGAGAATTACGGGCTCGAGGCGTCACATGCTGGTACGCCACTTCGTCGAGCATCCGGCGTTCGACTGCCGACTCGTGAGTCGGCGGCCGCTCGAGGTGGTAAAACGGTGAAACGGTAGCCGCCGATCGAGTGTTTACGAGACTCGAGAGACTCGAGCACGACGGGGACTCAAGGGTCCTATTTGATCGTCGTGTGCTCGGACTCCTCGTTCAGCGCCAGGTTCGCCGCAATCTCGACGTTTCGAATCGCGTACTGGGCCGTCTGCTGGAGGCTGACCAGCACCTCCCTGACCTGGAGGAGGTCCCCGTTTTGCATCTCGGGCAGGTCCGCGAGGATCTCTCGTTCGCGGTCGGAAATGTCGTGAAACAGTTTGCGAGCCTCGATCGTCTTGTCGTAGTTGCGCTCGACGGCCGACTCGACGGCGAGAGCCGTGATCTCGTCGACGGCCTCCGTGAGTTCCCGAATTTCGCGCATCACCGACTTCTCGACGTTGAGGGTATGGCCCTCCGCTTCCATCACGATGTCGGCGATGTCCTCGGCGTTGTCTGCCGTCAACTCGAGGTTCTTCGCGATCGACCGGTAGCCGATCAGGGGGAAGCCCGACTCGAGGCCGACGGCACGAGCGAGCGTGGGATTCTGGTAGGCCGTGAAAATCAGGCGCAAGAGGAGAACGAAGATCTTGTTTGCCTGGCGCTCCCGGTTGAGCGCCCGCTGGGCGAGGTCAGGATTGCCGTGAGCGAGCGCCTTGATCGCCTCCCCGCGCATCGTCCGCCCGGTTCGCTCGAGGCGCTCCAAGAGGTTGTCGAGGGTGAAGTCCTCGGGGTCGACCGAACACCGGATCGAGATGCTCTCGGGCGTTTCCTCGATGACGCCTAGGCCCATGAGCTGGGTCTCCGCCCGGTAGACCGCGTTGATGTGGGCGGACTCGAGGGCGCCGTCGGTACACTCGATCCGAATGACTCGCCGTCCGAGGACGTACTGGGCGACGATGGCACGCTCGACCGCGTCGGCGTCCAGGTTGTCGGTTCTGATGGTGGCCTCGGTCTCTTCGAAGTTCGCCGATTCGGGCATCACCGTCAGCGTGCCCTTACCGCCCATCCGCAGCGAGACCTCGTCGCCTTTTTCGACGCCGTGCTCGCTGGCCCACTCCGCCGGGAGGGTCATCGCCAGAGTCGACGGTCCGAGTCGCTGAACTTTCCGCGTCTCCATAGCGCGAGGTAGGCGCTGTCACACCTTAGTCCTGACTATACGTCCATTATTCGTTGCAGATTGTTCATGTGTACTAGTGTCTCCCGGTCCATTCGAGCACGACCTTATACGCCTTGTCGAGCCGAGCTACTCGGACCCGCCACCCGCTCAGACCACCTTCAACAACCGCGTCGTGAACCGACCGGTGCGAACGTGCATCCACCCGCGGAGGGACTCGTCGACCGCCTCGTCGTCCGTATCGACCCGTAGCTGGCCGACGCCGTCGAGTTTGTCGTCGCTGGCGACCACCTCGATGTCCGCTCGTTCGATCACTGCGGGGGAGATCTGGTGGTTACCCCGCCCGAAGACGAACCCCTGGCCGCCGATGGGTGAGACGACGATCACGGCGGGCTCCTCGAGCACCGCCAGGATCTCGGACTCACTCGCGTCGCGGGCCAGCACCTCGCCGTCGCGCCAGACGTCGACGCCCAGCGGCGAGGGGTCGATTCCGAGGGCGGACTCGATCGCGCCGACGGTGCTTCCGGGTCCGAAGACGTAGGTCGTTTCCGGCTCGACCTCGTCGGCGAACCCCTCCGCGAGCGCGTCGACGCTCCCGCTCGAGAGCTGTTTGCTCGACTGGACGCCGCTCGCGACGGGGACGGGGACGACCGCCCGGAGTTCGGCCTGGACCTCGCCCTCGCGGTAGGCGTCCTCGTCGATGTCGTTGACCTCGCGGTCCTCGACGCGGTCGAACTCGGCGGCGATCCGCCCCGCGTCGGTTGGTGTGACGCCGAAGACGGAGGAGTAGATCTTGACGCCCGCAGGAACGCCGAGCATGGGCGTCTCCCTCTCGCCGTCGGCCTCGGAGAGCACCTCGGCCACGTCGACGGCCGTCCCGTCGCCGCCGACGAACAGCACGAGGTCGACGCCGCGCTCGAGGAACGCGCGAACGGCGGCTTTCGTGTCGTCGGCCGACGTCTCCGACGAATCGCCGTGGTCGTTCGTCTCATCGTCCTCGCTGCCTTCACTGCCATCACCGGCGACGCACGACGGCTCGTAGACGACCTCGGGATCGTACCCCGCTGCTCGAGCCGCGTCCTCACCCATGGGGCCCGCAGCGGCGTAGAGCGTCAGATCGGGCCGGCGTCGTGCGAGCGCCTCGAGGGCTTCGACCGCCCGCTCTGGTGCGCGAGGTTCGGCCCCGCGACGACGCGCTTCCGCGACCTTCCCGTCGGTTCCCTTGAGTCCGACGCGGCCGCCCATGCCGGCGATCGGATTGACGACGACCCCGAGCGTGTCCATGGTCGGTCATCGACGGCGCGGCAAAAAAGCCGTGCGACTCGGCTGTCAACGACCTGTGCTGTCGCTCGAGACTCCGGACGCTTTCTGAACAGTTAAGAAGGGCGACGACACAGGTGTGCGCATGGTCGACCTCACGCACGTCGTACTCGCCTCGAGCGACTTCCCGATCGAGATCGCCGGCTGGACCGTCCTCGTCGTCAGCCTCCTGATCACGGCGTTCTGGGCTCTGTACCTGTATCGGTGATCACTCCTCGACTTCCTCGACCTCCTCGACGCGCTCGCGGAGCCACGCCGTCGCCGCCTCGACGACTGCCGGGTCGGGGCTCTGGACGGTGATCCGAACGGACTCGCCGGGGTAACTGCCGACGACCACGTCGAACTCCTCCTGGACCGCCTCGAGTCGCCCGACGAGCGCACTCTCCGGTTCGTCGGCGACGACAACCTCGCGGTGCCGAGGCTCTCCGTCGAACTCGTCGACGATGGCCGCGAACATCGCCTCCATCTCCGCGGGCACGCCCGGGAGAACGTACACTGACCCGACGACGCACCCGGGCGCGACCCCCTCGACGTTGTGGAGGGGACGAGCACCGCGCGGCAGGTCGGCCGTCCCCGCGGTCAGGTCCTCGCGCGCGTACCCGCCCTCGGACTCGAGCCAGGCGAGCGCCTCGTCGTTGCGCTCGAGCGACCGGCCGAAGGCAGCGGCGACGCCCTCCATCGTGAGGTCGTCGTGGGTGGGCCCGAGGCCGCCGGTGACGACGACCGCGTCGTACTCGGCCCGGTACTCGTTGACGACGCGGGCGATGTCACCGACGCGGTCCGGAAGCGTCGTCACGCGCTCGACGTCGATCCCTCGTTCGTCGAATCGGGTACAGAGCCAGGTGGCGTTCGTGTTCTCCGTCCGTCCGGCGAGCAGTTCGTCTCCGACTGTGACGACCGCGACGTTCATACCCGTGGTTGGGACCGCTGGTGGAAAGGTTGCTCGTCACCTCGCGTCCAGATATATAACTGTATGGGTAGAAACAGCCACAAGATTCAATTCTTATAATTCACATAGCGAAGACAATGATGACACGTGGTGGTTGGACGGAACAACGGAATAGCGAATCAGATGCGCTTCTGTCGGCCCTCGGCAGCAAGTACAGTGCGGAAATTCTCTGTGCAGCGGGCACCCCCAAATCCGCACAGGCCCTGAGCGAGGACATCGAAGTCCCGATCGCGACCTGTTATCGCCGAATTGAGGAACTCGTCGACGCCGGTCTGCTCGAGTGCGAGGGACGAAAGCTCTCGAACGAGGGGCGCCGGACGAACATCTATCGACGAACGCTCGACGAGATCGAGGTCGATTTCTCCTCCGAGCGCCCACAGTTCTCTCAGAAGCGCCGGACGGAAGCGAAGAATCGGCTCCAGGACCGGCTGCGGTGACGGCGACGCCGGGGAAGGGGACCGACCGTTCGAACACGTGGTCGTCGGATGTGGTGGGAAGGAGTTCGGATTCGGTCTCGAGCGCGTAGCTGTGCCTGCAATCGCGTCGGGGCCATTTGCTACAGACTATATAATCGATAGTATCAGCCGAGCGGACAAACCGCAGATGATCGTCGATCACTCGAAGGGGCGCGGCGGCAACCTGAGTTCGTCGAGTTCGGGGAGATGCTTGACGTTGAAGACGACGGTCGCGTCGTCGGTGAGCGGCCGGCCGACACAGGAGAGGCGGATACCGCGGTCGACCATCTCCTCGGGCAGGATGTGATCGACCGGCGTCGACAGGTCGCCCTCGAGCATCGCCACGGCGCAGTTCGCACAGGCGCCGCCCCGACAGGCGTAGGGCCAGTCGAACCCCTCGTCCTCGGCGGCTTCGAGCAGCGTTTCGCCGGAGTCGACCTGGACGCGTCCGTAGTCGCTCGAGGCGAGGTCGGCCTCGGCCGCCTTCTCCAGGAGGGCGTCGTCCTCGAGGGCCCAGCCGTGGTCGGTGAGGGCGTCGTAGTTGAGGTAGGTGACTTCGGCGGTGTTCGAGGTGTCGTCGTCGGATTTCGCCGCGCCGTTCGTCTCGGGTCCGGAGTCCACGGCGAAATCGCTTCGCTCGAGCGGCCCGGTGTCACCCACGAGCAGTTGCTCGCGGGCCGCGTGGACTTTCCTAAACTCGACGGTCGACCCGCCGTGGTCCGGGTGGGCTTCCTTCACCCGCTGGCGGAACGCGCGTTCGATTTCCGCGTCGTCCGCGCCGGGTTCGATTCGCAGGACGTCGAACGGGGACTCCACAGTAGGGCTAGCGGGATGGCGGTTGTATACTTTGTCCCAACGGTCGATCCCGCCGGTTGCGATACTCGGTGGCGACCGTTGGTTGGATAGCCAGTGGCGAGCACTGGTTGTGATACCCGCCAGCGAGCGCAGTCTTTACGGTCCTCGCTTCGAACCGAGAGGTATGCGACTCGAGGCGTACTGGGGCGTCGGGCCGAAGACCCGCGAAGCCCTCACCGAAACGCTGGGGACCGAGCGGGCGATCAGGGCGATCGAGGGCGGCGACGTACGGGCGCTGACCGACGCCGGTCTCTCCAGGGGACGAGCGACGCGAATCCTCCGGCGAGCGACCGGCGGGGAGGGCATGGACACCCTCGCGACGAGCGACGCCCGGGCGGCGTACAAGGAACTCCTCGACCTGGCAGTCGACCACGCCGTGACCGACCGGGCGGCCGACCGCATCCGTGTGCTCACCCCGCTGACGAGCGTCGACGCGATGGAGGCCCGACTCGACGACGTGCTCGCGGCCCGGGGCGCCTGGGAATCGCTCGCGGACGACGACCGCGAGACCGTCCTCGAAGCCTACGCCCGCTACGACGACCGTGACGGGAGCGAGCGGGCCGCCGTCGAGGCCGCGCTCGCGCTGTGTGACTCCGGGGTCGAGACCGGCCCCTTCGAGACCATCGCCGACCTCGAGACGGACGCGCTCGAGGCGGCGGCCGCGGCACTGGGCGCGCTCGAAGGCGAGAACGGCCGCGTTCGGGAGGGGGCGGACGAGGAACTCGATCGACTTCGCTCGGCGCTCGGCGCCGTCGAAGACATGGACGCCAACGCCCTGCAGGTGATCGAGGACCTTCGTTCGGACGGCGTCGGCGACGTGACCGCCTTCCGGGACGCCTTCGAGGACCGATTGCTCTCCGAGACGCAGGTCACGATCGACCAGGTCCGCGAGGCCATGCCGACCGAGGCGACGGACGCGACGGACTTCGTCGGCGGCACCCTCCGGAGCCTGCGGTCGGATCTCACGAGCGCCGTCGACGAACGCGAGGCGACCGTTCGAAGCGACCTGGAAGCCACGCTCGAGGACGCCCGCGAGGCGATCGACCGGGCGGTCGGGGCCGTCGACGACATCGCCTTCCACCTCTCGCTGGCCCGGTTCGCGCTGGCGTACGACTGCACCCGGCCGACGTTCCGGACGGGCGACGAGGCCGCGGTTTCCGTCGTTCGGGCGACGAACATCGCGCTGGCCGCTCGAGGCGAGTCGGTACAGCCGGTGACGTACGCGCTGGGCGAGCACGGCGTGACGGGCGACGCGCTCGAGGCCGAGGGACTCGAGGCCGAGGGCGATACCGACGCCGCGACCCGGATCGAACTCGAGGCCAGGAGCAACCCCGTCACGGAGGAGGAACTGCCAGCCGACGAACGCGTCGCCGTCCTCACCGGCGCCAACAGCGGCGGGAAGACGACCCTCCTCGAGACGCTGTGCCAGGTCGTCCTGCTGGCGACGATGGGGCTGCCCGTCCCGGCCGACTGCGCCGAGGTGACGCCCGTCGACGCGCTCGTCTTCCATCGCCGGCACGCCAGTTTCAACGCCGGCGTCCTCGAGTCGACGCTGCGATCGATCGTCCCGCCGCTCTCGAGCGGCGGCCGAACGCTCATGCTCGTCGACGAGTTCGAGGCGATCACCGAACCCGGCAGCGCCGCCGACTTGCTCCACGGGCTCGTCCGGCTGACCGTCGAGCGCGACGCCCTGGGCGTCTTCGTCACGCACCTCGCGGACGACCTCGAGCCCCTGCCACCCGAGGCCAGGGTCGACGGCATCTTCGCCGAGGGGCTGAACCCGGACCTCGAGTTGCTGGTCGACTACCAGCCTCGGTTCGGGACGGTGGGCCGGTCGACGCCGGAGTTTATCGTCTCGCGGCTGGTGGCCAACGCCGAGGACCGGAGCGAGCGGGCCGGATTCGAGACGCTGGGCGAGGCGGTCGGCAACGACGTGGTCCAGCGGACGCTCGCGGATGCGCGCTGGAGCGGGTAGGAACTCGGCGCTCGAGTGTCGGAGCCGAGTGCTGGATACCGAGTACCGAGCACCGAAACGCGCCGATAGAATTACCCTTTCGACGGACGAACCTCGAGCGACCCCGAAGTGATGGCTCCCCGACTGCTCCACTACTCCGACCTCGAGAACGCCTACGACGACCCCGCTCGCCTCGGCCGACTCGCGCACCTGATCCGCGAGCGTCGAAGCGACGAGACCCTGCTCTGTGACACCGGCGACACCACCGCGCCGGGACTGCTCTCGATGGAGACGCGCGGTCGCCACGTCGAACGATTCTACCGGGCCGTCGAACCCGATCTGGCGACCTTCGGTAACCACGACTTCGACAACGGCCGGGACGCCCTCGAGTCCGTCGTCGCGAACTCTCCACAGACCTGGCTCACGGCGAATCTCCTCGAGTCGGCGACCGACGAGCGGTTCGCCAGCGAGCGGGGCGTCGAACGGACCGCCCTTCGATCCGTCGGAGGCACCCGAATCGGCTTCGTCGGCGTCACCGATCCGGAGACCGTTCGGCCGCACCCGTGCACCCAGTCGCTGACGGCCGAGGACCCGGTTCCGGCGGTCGAACGGGCGGTCGACGCGCTGGCAGACCGGGGCGCGGAGACCGTCGTCGTCCTCTCACACGCCGGTCACGCCGACGACGATATCGCCCGACTCGAGGGCGTCGACCTCGTGCTCGGTGGGCACGTCCACGACGTCCGGGCCGAGCGCGTCGACGGCACCTTTGTGGTCCATCCGGGCCAGCGCGGGAGCCTGCTGGCCGAGGTGCGACTGACTCCCGAGGGGGCCACGGCCAACCTCCACGACGTGCCCGCCGCCCCGGTCGCGACCGACGTGGCCGACGCCTACCGCGACCTGCGGGCCGAACTCGGCCTCGAGCAACCGATCGCCGAGGCGCAGACGCCGATTCCCCGGACCGTCACCGAGTGCTACCCCGAGAGCGCGGTCGGCAACACTGTCGGTGACGCCATCCGCTGGGCCGCCAACGCCGACCTCGCGGTGTACAACGCGATGTCGCTTCGAAGCGGCCCGCCGCTATCCGGCGCCGTCACGGTCGGCGACCTCCGGTCGGCCGTCCCCTTCGACAACGAGATCCGAACTGCCCAACTGGACGGTGAGGAGGTCACCACCCTGCTCGAGAGCCTGGCGACGCCCGGCCCCGACCTCGAGGTGTTCGGCCACCTCAGCGGCGGGCGCGTTCGCTGGCGTCGCACCGAACGCGACCTCGAATTCGAGTCGGCGACGATTGGCGGGGATTCTGTGGAGGCGGCGGCGACGTACACCGTGGCAGCACCGGCGTTCGCGTTCGAGCACCGGCTGTTCGACCCGCTCGGGCCCGGCCGCGTCGTCGACGTTCACGGCCGATGTCACCCCGCGCTGGTCGAGTACGTCGACCGATACGGGCTCTCGACAGTCGAGGGGCGCATGACGGCGACCGTCGACGACGCGCCGGACTCGGTTCGATCGCTCAGGGAGTGACAGCGTCTCGAGGGAAGAGGGATTCCGTCGGTTTCCTTGACGCTCGAGAGACGACACCGGAGACGGTGCATGGCGAGTAGCACACCCGTTCGAGCGCTCGACGATACCGTCTCGGCGTCTCAGTTCTCGTCGGTACGAACGACGGACAGGCGAAAGTCGTCGAACTCGCGAATCACGTCGACGAACTCGCCCAGATCGACCGGCTTCTCGAGGACCGCATCCTCGTCCGCATCGTGGTCGAGATCGCGCGACTTGACGAGGCCTTCGTCCATTCCCGACAGAATAACGACCGGGACGTCTTCCAGCTCTTCGTGGTATTTGATCTCGTGAAGGACGTCTTCGCCGTCCACTCGCGGCAGATGGAGGTCCAGCAAGATGAGGTCCGGACGAGGTGCATCTTCGTACTCGCCGCGGCGGTGGATGAAGTCCAGCGCTGCCTGACCGTCGGTGACGGTGTGGAGGTGGTTGTTGATGTGGCCGTCGCGGAAGGCTTCCTCGATGAGGCGCACGTCTCCAGGGTTGTCTTCGACCAGTAATAGTTGCGCTTCGGTGGGGGCGAGGGGCGGCTACCCATAGTTGCATCTGCCGGCGAAAGAGTATAAGTGGCTCGCCTGAGCCCGTTTTCGATTCACGACTCGGTACGAGGAATGAGCGAGAACAATCGCACACTCCCTCGAGCGCCGTTTCATCCATCGACGCTCGCCTCGAGTCGCCGCCGTCCGCGGTCGGTAACCGCGTACGTGCCCTGCCTGGACGGAGCCAGACAGCCCTCTTCGTAGAGGCGATCACACGCCAGGTCCACCGTCACCGGGTGCGCCTCGAGACGTTCGGCGAGGTCGATTACGTGCATCGACGACCCCTCCTCAAGGGCACGCAGGATCGGTCGCTCGAGGTGTGCCTGGTGCATCTATCCGTCACCGTGTTCGCCGTAGACCTCGAGCAGTTCCTGGTACCGGTTCCGGATGGTGACCTCGCTCACGTTCGCGGTGTCGCTGACGGTCGACTGGGTGACCGTCTCGTTCGTCAGACGCGACGCGGAGTAGACGGCCGCGGCCGCGAGTCCCGCCGGACTCTTCCCGCTGTGGACGCCGCGTTCCTTCGCCGTCTCGAGCATCTCGCGGGCGAGGCGCTCGGCGTCGCTGCTGACCTCGAGGTCCGAGGCGTACTGACGAAGATAGTGAACCGGATCGGCCGGCTCCATCGCGAGCCCGAGTTCCTGGGAGACGTACCGGTAGGCCCGCTGGATCGGCAGTTTTTCGACCCGGCTGACCGTCTCGAACTCGACCAGCGTGCGCGGGGTGTCGTGGCGTCGAGCGGCGGCGTACAGGCAGGCGGTCGTCATCGCCTCGATAGATCGCCCAGGGAGCAGTTCCTCCTGGACGGCTCGCCGGTAGAGGACGCCAGCCGTCTCGCGGCACGGATCCGGCAACCCGAGCGCCGACGCCATGCGCTCGAGCTCCCCGAACGCCTGTTTGAGGTTTCGCTCCTGGGCGCTCTTCGTCCGGAAGCGTTCGTCCCAGGTTCGCAGTCGCTGGAGCTGTGCCCGCTTCTGAGACGAGAGACGATTGCCGTAGGCATCCTTGTCACGCCAGTCGATGACGGTGCTGAGCCCCTTGTCGTGCACGAGGTCGCTGGTCGGCGCGCCGACGCGGCTTCGCGCGTTCGACTCCGCGTCGGAGAACGACCGCCACTCGGGGCCGCGGTCGATTTCGTCGTCGTCGAGGACCAGCCCGCATTCGGCGCACGCGCGTTCGCCGTGCTCCGCGTCGTGTGCGATTCGCCCGTCGCACTCCGGACACGTCCGAACTCGAGCGTCGCTGGTCGTCCGGTCGGTCTGCCCGGTCCTGTCGCGCTGGTCGGTCCGGTCGGTCGCTTCCTGGTCGGTCTGGGTGACGAGTGTCTCGTTCATCGGTGGATCGTCGGCGATCAGCGGTCGGTAGACCGCCGGGCCGTCTGTGGTTGTCTAGCGCTATTTCGGAGCGACCCATGAACGAACGGCAGATTCCCACCGACTGGGAACCGGCCCGAACGTCGTGTTGTGACGTCGATGCCGGATGCTCGAGAAGGTCGATACTGGACCCTCGAGGGGACGTCGATTTCGGACGTGCTCGAAGATGTCGGTGCCAGATTGCTCGAGCGACACTGATTCGGACGTGCCCGACGGCATCGGACAGCAAACTACTGGTACCGCCCCGTCCCCCTACGACCATGAGCCAGCACGCGATCGCCCTCGCCGTCCTCGCCATGTGCGCCTGGGGGCTCTGGACGGTCCTCGCGAACGAAGCGACCCGGACGATCGACCCGAAACTCGCGATGATCCTCTCCTACGCCGCGAGCGTCCTCATCGCACTCGGCTACGTCGCCGTGCAGAACGAACCGCTGGCGCTCGAGCGAACGGGCGTCACCTATGCGCTCGCGGCCGGGGTCTTCGCCGGAGTCGGCGCCGTCGCGTTCTACGCGGGCCTGAGCGCCGGGCGGGTCGGCGTCGTCGCCACCGTCTCGGCGCTGTACTTCGTCGTCGCGGCGATCATCGGCGTCGTCGTCCTGGGTGAATCACTGACGATCCAGAACGCCGCTGGGATCGGATTCGCCGTCCTCGCCGTCGTCTTGCTCGCGAACTGACGTTCTCTCTCCCTGCCTCGAGCGGGCTGGGCACGGTTTCCTCGAGCGAGTTGTTCGCGATTCCTCGAGCGTGCTGCTCACGCTCGTAACCAGAGCGACGAATCGCTCGCCTCTCAGGCCCGCTGGACGACGACCAGTCCGGAGCCGTAAACGGTGACGGTACACCCCTCGAGCGTGAACATCACCAGGCCGTCTCCGGCGTACCGATCCGTGTCGGTCCGGGAAAAGAGGCTGTTGAGCGAGTCCGGATCGAGTCGGTCGTAGAGGCGCTCGACGTGGGTCTCGTCCTGGTCGGTGATCTCGGCGACGGCCTCAACGATCCTGGTCGCGAGATCGTCGTCGCCGTCCGCCCAGTCGTGGGTGAACGAGGTCGTTCGTGGAACGGTTGCAGCGGGCGTACCGGGGTGGGTTGATGATGGTGCGGTCATGTGTATCAGCTGTGGAGACAGTCACATCGTGTGACGGACCAGTTGCTATGCTGGAATAGACAATAAAGGCTTGTGAGACGCGTTACACGAATTTGTCCTACAAAATAAAGTCCGAACGGGGGGCGTGCGGGCGACGGCCCCGGGGACGTTGTCTTACGGCGTTCCCTCTCTCGATTCACATACTGAAGTGAACGACATCTAATTATTATCCCGACCAAACCAGTGGGAATGTACGAATTACACCGTAGACTCGATCAATGGTCGGACGTCAGGGCCCCTCGTCCGCTGCCTCCGGAGCGTCCGCCGGATCGACGACCTCGCCCGTCTCGGGGTAGACGCCGACCTGGTCGCAGACGTCGGCCATCGGGCACGCTTCGGGGTCCTCGAGACACGCCGGCTTGCGCGCCATACAGAACTCCCGGCCGAACTGGATGCTGGCGGTGTGGCCGAAGCCGCACTTTTCCGCCGGCACGTCCCGCTCGAGCACCTCGCGAACCCCCTCGTGGTCGGCGTCGGCGGGGGCGATGCCGAGCCGGCGGTAGATGCGGTGGACGTGCGTGTCGACGGGGAAGACGCCGTTCCGGCCGCCCGCGAACAGGAGTACGCAGTCGGCCGTCTTCGGTCCGACGCCCGAGACCTCGAGCAGCGTCTGCCTGACCTCGGCGGGGTCGCTCTCGCGAACGAACGCGTCGAAGGCGGCGGCCGAGCCCCAGCGCTCGAGGACCCAGTCGGCGGCGACCTGGATGACCTCGGACTTTTGATTGTACAGCCCGGCCGGCTGGATGGTCTCCGCGAGTCTCGAGCGCTCGGCGTCGGCGAGCGCGGCGGCCAGGTCGGTCTCCGGGCCGTCGTAGCGCTCGATCAGGGCGTCGTGAGCGGGTTGGCTCGCCACGTCGCTCGTGTTCTGGCTCAGGATCGTCCGGACGAGACACTCGAAGGCGTCCTGTCCGCCGTAGGTCTTCTGCCAGTAGCGTTCGCCCAGGCGGTCGACGACGAGTTCGGCCCGCGTGTCCGCGGTCGCGGGGTCGAAGGTGGCCGCCGTACCGCCGCCGTCGGCGCCGCCGCTGATGTTCACCGCGGGTTCGGGGTCGGCCTCGTCTCCCATGCTCGAGGGTAGCCGCTGCGGTCACAAAACGGCGCCGGAATCGGCGGTCGACGGGCGGCGGTTCGCTGAGCGTCTCGAGTTCGTCGTCGGAGCGTCGGGTCCACAGAGCGCCGTTGCGCCGTTGCGCTGGTTCGTCGACGACTACCCTCGAGTTTCGGAAGTGATTTTGGAAAGCCCGTTTCCCGCGTTAGACGCTCCGGGAACCACGATATGGGCACTTCGACAGTTATCGGAAATTTCGGAAACGACCCCCCGATGGTTATCCCGGCCGCTCTCGACCGATCGGATAGCTATGACGGTAATCACACACGATTCGACGCTCGAGCCTGGACTCACGCTGCTTCGAACGCCGTCACGACAGTCGGCCGCGGTTCACCGACTCGTCTGTGAGTATCTGGCCGACATCCGTGCGTCTCCCGAGCGGCCGGACCGTCCGCCCGAGAAATCAGCGACCGGGGACGGCCTCCGCGGTCGAGCCTACTGGATCGACGCCGGCAACGTCGCCTCGACCCACGCGCTCTACGAGTGCGCACCGGGCTCCGGCCGGGCGCTCGAGCGACTGCGGATCGCACGGGCGTTTACCGCCTACCAGCACCACTCGCTGGTCCAGGCGGTCGTGCGACGAGCCGACGCCGACACCCCGCTCGTGGTCGCGCCGAACGTCGCCTCGCTCTACCAGGACGGCGACCTCCGCGAGTGGGAGCGGACGGATCTGCTCGCGTCGACGCTCGCCGTCCTGGGCGAACTCGGTCGCGGCCTCGAGTGCCCTGTCGTGATCACGTCGGGGCCGGACGTCCCCGGGGCGACCGTCGAGCGCCTCGAGGCCGCGGCGGACTCGGTCGTCGAGTGTACGCGCACCCGCGAGGGGCTGCGGTTCGAGGGGGCGGGGTTCGAAACGATGGGCTACTGGCACGGTCCCGTCTGGCAGACGACGATTCCCTACTGGGTCGACCTCTTCGGGACCGTCGATCCCGAGCGGCCGTGGGAGTCCAGGACGAGGACGAGTCACCCGTCGATCGACCCGCTCGAGGGGGTGCTCGCCTGATGGGGCGAACCAACCCCACCTATCGCGACGCGCTCCGGCGGCTGGAGGCGGACTGGAAACCGATGCGGCGCGCGTTGCGCCGGGAGCGCCAGGCCGACTTCGATCGGCTCTTCGAGCGGGCGCGGAACGTGGCCGACGCGGCGGGGTACGCGAACCCGACGGATCCGGAGCAGGCGCTGGTGCTGTCGCTGCTGGTGGCCCACGAGACGGCAATCCGGCGGCTCGAGGCGCGGGTGGTGACGCTCGAGTCGGCGCTGGATGCGCTCGAAGCCGAGGTTGACAGCGACATCGTCATCGGCACCGACACCGACACCGACGCCGAATCGAGAGCCGGCACCGGAGAGGGCGACCGGCCGTGACCTTCACCCTCGAGTTCGAGGGCGACCTCGTCAGGGAGTGGACGCTCAAGGGCGAGGATAGCGATTCGGACGACGAGAACCGCCCGGGGGCGACCTTCGAGGAACGTACCGACTACGTTCCCGCGCTGTTCGTCGACGGCCCGCTCGAGGCGCTCGAGGACGTCGGAGACGCCCTCGCGTCCGATCCCAAAGTGTGCGAGACGACGTTCGAGGATCGGTACCCAAGTCTGCACGCCCACCACGCCGACGACACCTCGAGAATGCTCCGCGTCGGCCTCGAGCGCGTCGACGAGGTTCGGACGCTGGCCGCAGAAATTCGAGGCGTCTACGGTCGCGAGCACCACGCCCCCGGGACGCTCCGCCTGTTCGACGTCGATCTCACGCCCGGCTTTCGGTACTGCCTCGACGAGGGAGTCGATCTCGCGCCGAGCCGCCCCCTCCGGACCCTCGAGATTGGGATCGACGACCGGGCGCTCGCGGCGGGCGACTTCTCGAGCCTCGAGATCGACGGCGAGTCGGTGACGGGCGATCCGGCGGACGTCCTCTGGTCGCTCGGACGGCGACTCGAGCGCCGCAACCCCGACGTACTCGTGGTGAGCCACGGCGACCTCGTACCGACCGTCGAGCGAGCGGCGGCCGACGCGGGCCTCGAGGGCGTCCACCTCGGTCGGCTCCCCGGCTGGACGAAGCTGGCAGGCGAGAGCACGTACGCGAGTTACGGGCAGGTCGGCCACTCCCCGGCGCGCTACCGGGTTCCGGGCCGGGCGATCGTCGACCGATCGAACAGCTTTCTGTGGCACCAGTCCGGACTCGCCGGCCTCGAGTACCTGGTCCAGCGGTCGAGAAAACCCCTCCAGGAAGCTGCCTGGGCGAGTATCGGGTCAGTGCTGACGGCGATCCAGATCCGCGAGGCGCGAGCGTGGGACGTCCCGGCCCCGCTCAACAAGTGGGAGCCCGAGGCGTTCAAGGAGGTCTCGACGCTCCACGCGGCCGACCGCGGCGGGTTCACGTTCGCTCCCGAGGTCGGCCTCCACGAGGACGTCCACGAACTCGACTTCGCGTCGCTGTACCCGCGGATCATCTGCCGACACAACGTGAGTCCGGAGACCGTCGGCTGCGACGGCGCCTGCCGGGACGTCCGTCCGACCCTCGGAACTGGCCGCGAAGACGAGGAGGTTCCCGACCTCGAGTACGACGTCTGCGGGACCGACGGCTTCCTCCCGGCGGTGTTGCGTCCCCTGCTCGACCGTCGGGCGGCCTGCAAGCGTCGACTGCGCGACGGCCCAGGCGAGGACGAGGCCGCTCGGTTGCGAGCCGAGTCCGGCGCGATCAAGTGGGTGCTCGTCTCCTGTTTCGGCTACCAGGGCTACCGCAACGCGAAGTTCGGGCGCATCGAGTGCCACGAAGCGATCAACGCACACGCCCGCGAGATCGCCCTCCGGGCCAAAGAACGCCTCGAAGACGCCGGTTGGCGGATCGTCCACGGCATCGTCGACAGCCTCTGGGTTACGCCGCGAGTCGACGAGCCCGATCCGCTCGAGGACGTAATCGCCGAGATCAGCCGCGACGTCGGCATCGACATCGAGCACGACGGACGCTACGAGTGGGTGTGTTTCGTGCCGTTGCGGGGGTCCAGCGGCGGCGACCACGAGCGCGGAAGCGAAAGCGAAAGTGGTTCAGGAACCACGATCGGTGCTGGCGCCGGCGCCCTCACGAAATACGTCGGCAAACGGACGACCGGCGAGTTCAAAGTCCGCGGCCTCGAGTGCCGGCAGCGCCACACGCCGGCGTTCGTGGCCGACTGCCAGCGCGAGTTTCTCGAGGTACTCGACGAGACCCGCGACCCAGCCGCCGTCTGTGACCACCTCGCCCGTCGGCTGGGCGACCTCCGTCGCGGCGCGGTCGACCGCGACGACCTGGTGATCGCGAAACGCGTCTCGAGACGGCTCGAGGCGTACAGCCAGGAGACGCACGTCGTGGGGGCGTTGCGCCGGTACGAACGCCACGACGTCCCCCGTCGGCCGGGGCAGGCCGTCGAGTACGTCGTCGTCGACGACAGTGCGACGCGAACCGAGGAGCGCGTACGCCTCGCCTTCGAGAATGCGGATACACGCCGTGAGCGTGCAGTAGCGGACTCCACCGGGGAGGAGCGATACGGATACGACGTCGACTACTACGTGACCCTGCTGATCCGCGCGGCCGAGAGCGTCACCGGCGCCCTGGGCTGGGATCGATCGCGGATCCGGCGCGCCCTCGAGGACGAGCGGACGGTTTCGCTGTCGGTATTTTCCCGATGAGCGACCAGTAGACTGTCTCGACCGCTACATTTACCCGAGCAGATCACCTTTTCGACGCTAGCGATGGCGAGCAGGGATCAGGCATCCGGCGACCGGTGCGCTCACCTGGGTCAACGGGAGACCGTCCCTGAATTGGGGGTGATGACCAGAGAGCGTGGCGCGGTAGTGACGGTCGCGTCGCTGCCGGCAGTCGCACCACTGCCGACGGTCGCCAGTGACGAACGTCGGCCGCGGCGCCTCCTGACGAACCCGATCGACACCGCGATCACGAACGTCGAAACCGACACACCGAGAATTCACAGTGACGCGACGCGGAACGGAATGCGTGGACCCTCTCGGTGAGCGATACCGGGACCGAGACGACGCTCGAGACGGGATCGACGGTCCAGTTCACGCTCCCGGCCGCCGACCACGACGAACGGAAGCGGGACCACGAGAACGACGATACACACGAGGACACTACTCATGCACTCTGACCCGATCGACATACTGCTCGTCGAGGACAACCCCGGCGACGTCCGACTCACCAAAGAAGCGTTCAAGGAGGGGCGAATCGATAACACGATTCACGTCGCCCGCAACGGCGTCGACGCGCTGTCGTTCCTCTACCGGCGAGAGGGCTACGAGGACGCCCCCCGTCCCGATCTGATCCTGCTCGATCTGAATCTGCCCCGAAAGAACGGCGAAGAGGTACTCGAGGAACTCAAGGACGACCCCACGCTCAGGCGCATTCCCACGGTCGTCCTGACGAGTTCCGAGGCCGAAGAGGACGTGGTCAGGTCCTACGAGAAGTACGCGAACGCCTACCTCACGAAACCGATCGACCCGGACGAGTTCATCGAGATCGTCCGGTCGTTCGAGAGCTTCTGGCTGTCGGTCGTCAATCTACCGCCAGCGGAGGAACAATGAGCGGGGACGGCCCTCTCGAAATTCTGCTCATCGAGGACAATCCGGGTGACGCCCGTCTCATCGAGGAGATGCTCTCGGGCGTCGAGGAGTTGAACCGTCGACTCGGATCGGACCCCTCGAGCGGCGAGACACCGGTCGTTCACCACGAGACGCGACTCGAGGACGGCCTCGCGTACCTCGACTCCTCCGACGCCGACGCCACGTCGTCGACCGACGGGAACGGTTCCGGGGCTACGCTGCCGACCGGCTCTGCGTCCGCATCCGGGTCCGAGTCCGAGTCCGCATCCGCGTCGGCCACCCCGATCAACGTCGTCCTCCTCGACCTGAACCTCCCCGACAGCGCCGGACTCGAGACGCTGACGGCGGTTCTCGAGAGCGACGCGACGGCCCCGGTCATCGTCCTGACCGGACTGCAAGACAGCGACGCGGGGATCGAAGCCATCTCGCGAGGTGCCCAGGAGTACCTCGTGAAAGACGAGGTAACCAGCCCGATGCTCGTCCGGACGATTGCCCACGCCATCAAACGCCACGAGCAACTCATCGAGCGCGAGCGCCGACGCGAGGAACTCGAGGCGCTCAACCGACTCAACCGGATCGGCCAGGAGATTACCCGCGACGCGATCACGACCAGCAGCCGCGAGGCGCTCGAGCAGGCGGTCTGCGATCGACTCGCCGCCGACGACGCCTACCGATTCGTCTGGATCGGCGACGTCACCCCCGGCGGCCCCCAGGTCGTTCCCAGGGCAGCCGCCGGTGTCGAAGACGGGTACCTGGACGAGATTACGATCACCGACGGCGACGGCGAACACAGCAGCGGGCCGACCGCCCTGGCACTCGAGACGGAGGAGATTCAGGTCGTTCGAGACATCGAGCACGACTCGACCTACGATCCCTGGCGAGAGTCGGCACGAGAGCGCTCGTTCCGATCGTCGGCGGCGATCCCGATCCTCCACGACAAAGTCCGCTACGGCATCCTGAACGTGTACTCGTCCCGCCCACACGCGTTTACCGAGTACGAGCAGACGCTTCTGGGTCGGCTCGGCGACGTCATCGGGCACGCCATCGCGGCGCTCGAGCGAAAGGACGCGCTCCTCTCGGATGCCGTCCTCGAGCTCGAGTTCCGGGTCGAGGGCGCGATCGGACCGCTCGTCGAGGCGACGGCCAGGGAGTCGGCCAAGGTCTCGATCGAGCAGTTCATCCGATCCGGCGACCGCATTCTGGCGTACGGCTCCGCCGAGGGAATCGCCCACGAGGAGCTGGGTTCGGCGATCGACCGCACGGACGACCTGGAGGAGTTTCGCGTCCTCACACCCGGGCGAAACGAGTACGACTTCGAACTCACGAAGACGGGCAACATCGAGCTGTTCGAGACGGTCGCGTCCCGGGGCGGCCGCGTCAAGTCCGCCCGAATCGACGACGGCACGTTTCGGCTGGTCATCGAACTCTCCCAGCAGAGCGAGACGGCGCGAGTCATCGAGACCGTCGAGTCGATCTGCCCGGGGGCGACCTACGCCGCTCAGCGGACGGCCGACCGCTCGAGTCCGTCGATTCCCAGCCCGGGCCTGCTCGAGACAAAGCTAACCGACCGACAGTACGAGGCCCTCGAGACGGCCTACCTGTCGGGCTTTTTCGAGTGGCCGCGAACGAGCACGGGCGAGGAGGTCGCCGAGCGCCTCGACATCTCGCCGGCGACGTTCACCCAGCACCTGCGAGCGGCCGAGCAGAAGTTCTTCGATTCGGTGTTTTCGGCGTCCGAAGCAACCAGGGACGGCGAGTAGACGACACGTCGAACGGCCGACTCGAGATGTACTCGGGACGCGCCCGAGGCCGTAATCGAGCCCACAATCGAACCGCTTACCCCCGACCACTGGCTACGCGCTCGTATGAGCCGGTCTAGGACGGATGGGAGGCAGAGCGACGGGAGAGAGCCGATTGTCGACGTCGAGGCCGACGCCCTCGAGAAATCCTACGGAGAGACCGTCGCGCTCTCGGGCGTCTCGCTGACCGTCGATCCGGGCGAGGTCGTCGGCCTCATCGGGCCCAACGGGGCCGGAAAGACGACGCTCGTTCGGGCGCTGACCGGCACGACCGTCCCGGACTCGGGATCCGTAACGATCCTCGGCGATGAGCCGTCGACCGTCGATCGAAACCGGCTGTCCGTCCTGCCACAGGACTTCTCGCCGCCGGATCGGCTCACCGCGCGCGAACTGCTCGCGTACTACGCCGGATTGTACGACGACGCGCGCGACCCCGAAACTGTCCTCGAGGACGTCGGGCTCGACACCGCTGGCGACACGTGGTACGAGAACCTCTCCGGCGGCCAGCAACGGCGGGTCTGCGTCGGCGCTGCCCTGGTCAACGACCCTGACCTGCTCTTTCTCGACGAACCGACGACCGGCATCGACCCCGCGGGTCGACGAACCGTGTGGAGGCTGCTCGAGGCCCTCGCGGCGGGCGGAACGACCATCGTCCTGACGACCCACGACATGGCCGAGGCCGAGCGCCTCGCCGACCGGGTCGGCCTGCTCGCGAACGGGTCGCTCCTCGCGGAGGGAGCGCCCGCCGAACTCGTCGCCGAGCACGGCGGCTCGAGCCGTTTGAAGATCGAACTCGAGTCGGCCGGCGACGGTGGCGACGACGGCGACGAGCCTAACCGGCGGGACGCCGACACCAGCACCGATCCTCATCCCGCCGACACCGGAGCCGATAGCGACGTCCCCGCAGCGACCACCGCCCTCGAGTCGCTGCCCTACGCCGTCGACTCGAGTCCGGACGAACTCGTCGTCCGCGACCTCCCGCCGACCGACATCGGCCGCGTGGTCGAGGCCCTCGAGGCCGCGGGCGTGAGCTACACCGGCCTCGAGTGGAGCGAACCGACCCTCGAGGACGTCTACTTGGCGCTGGCGGGCGACCTCGAGGATAGCGCGGCGACCACGGGGAGCACGAGACGGAACGACCGAGCGCGCGACGGGTTGGCGACCGACGGCGGCACCCTCGAGACTGGTAGCGGAAGGTTCCTCAAAAGTGCCGGCGGCAAATCCCTCGAGGCCACCGGCGAGCGTAACCCCGAGACCGCGGACCGAGGAGGTGAGCAACGATGAGCTCCCTCGGCCGGCTTCGCGCCCAGATCGACGCCGACTGGCGATCGTTCACCCGTCGGCGGACCGCCGTCTTCTTCACGTTCTTCTTCCCCGTCATCCTGATCGTCATCTTCGGCGCTCTCGTGCGCACCGATCCGACGGGCGGCGGCCTCTTCGCCGAGCCGGCGGCCTACTACGTCCCCGGCTACCTCGCCGTCGTCGTCCTCTTCACGCCGTTCTCGCGGCTCGGAAGCGAGGTCGCCCGCCACCGCGAGGGAAACCGCTTCGAGAAACTGGCGACGACCCCGCTCTCCCGCGCCGAGTGGCTGGGCTCCCAGACCGTCGTCAACGCGGCGATCATCGGCCTGGCGAGCCTGCTCATCCTCGTGCTCGTCGTCGTCCTCACGGGCGCCGAGATCGTCTACTCGCCGCTGGTCGTCCTCTACGTGTTCGTCGGCGTCGTCTGCTTCTGTGGCATCGGGGCGATGATCGGCAGCTACACCGACTCCCAGGACGGCGCCGTCGCCGCGAGCAACGCCCTCGGGCTTCCCCTGCTCTTTCTCTCCGAGACGTTCGTCCCGCTCGAGCAACTACCCGACTGGTTCGAACCGGTCGTGGCCCTCTCGCCGCTGACGTACTTCGCCCGCGGCGTCCGCGCGGTCACGTACCCCGAGGCCGCGGCGGGCACCGCGGGCGTCGCCGGGGTCGATCCCGCGCTGGGGAACCTCGCAGTCCTCGCCGCCCTCGCCGTCCTGGGGTTCGCACTGGGGGCTCGGTCCATTCCGCGGACGGACTGACGGGAGGTGAAAACTACTCGACCGCGTCGGCCATCCGCTCGCTGAAGTCCCAGCCGTAGACGACGCTAGGGTCGACGGTGATCGTCACCTCTTCACGATCTTTTTCGAGCAACGAGCGCGCGAGTTTCGAGTCCGTCCCGCCGAGGTACCGCTCGAGCAGTTCGCGTAGGACCGCTTTCTCGGGATCCGGGTCGATTGTCGCCGTCCCCGATCCGCGGACGCCGGCGTACGGTGGCTTGTTAGTCGAAACCTCGAACGCGACGGCAGAATCGTGCTCGAGGTACCGGACGACATCGGCGTCCGCGCCGGTCGCACACCGAAAGACGCCGTCGCGGTACTGGAACCACAGCGAGAGCATCCAGAGACGGCCAGCAGGCGTGTGACAGGCGAGGCGAAGCGGAATCGTCGCCTCGTCGAGATAGTCGTCGATTTCCGCCCTCGAGAGCGAGCCGCGAATCTTCATGGAGTCCCCGTCGACGAGTCGGAACAAAAAGCCGCCACCAGATGCGAGTCTCCGCCGCGGAGGGAGCGGCGGCACTTCCGAGCGCCTCGAGTCACTCCTCCTCTCCTTCGACCGGCGGCCAGTACCAGGCGTCGGCCCTGACGACGCCCAGGAGGTGCCGGCGCCGCGTTTCGGATTCCTCAAGGGTCCGCTCGAAGTCGTCGTTCGAGACCGTGTCGATCCCAGCCTCGCGCAAGCGGTCGAGATCCGGCGGCGGCGGAAGTTCCTCCGTTGGCTCGATAAACGCCGAGTCGAGCGTCTCGAGGTAGTCGTCCGTACTCGAGCGGGCGTGAGTGAGAACCGTCTGGTTCGGTCGGTTCTCCGCTTCGACGGCGTGGCGAAGCAGCGTGAGCGCCTCGTCCAGAATCGGCACCGCCATCGCGGAGGCCCGACCTCCCTGCTCGCTGTGGTAGTAGTGCAAGATCGGGTAGGACTTGTGCTGTTCGGCCAGCAGGCTCAACTGCGTCGCGAGCGACTCGAGGGGACGCTCGAGACCCTCGAAGGAGTCGCCGTCCCACCCCGTCCTGACGAATTCCTCGCTACTGTTCCCCAGTCCCGTGACGTCGCTGGCGAACGACCGCTTTGACGAGACGGCGCCCAGTACCGTGATCACGTAGGAAACGCCGAGCGTGACGAACGCCATCCCCGTGGCCGTCGTGAACGAACTCGCGATCTCCCAGGTGCTCGAGGTCGGCGCGTAGTCGCCGTTGCCGCTGGTGAACATCGTGTAGGCGACGTAGTAGAGCCGCCCCGCCCAGTCGGCCGGATTCCCGTTGCGTGTACTCACGAGGGCGACGTCGCCGCCGGCGAAGAGAAACGTCCAGCCGGCCCAGAGGAGGCCGATCCACATGGCGAGCGTGAGAGTGAGGATCAGCGGACCGGCCGTGCTGAGCGCTCGTGGTCGACTTCGACCTACGACGCGTATTATCCGCCAGGTGCCCGTCGTCAGATGCCTCGAGAGCGGGCCGGCGCCGCCATCGACCCAGAGGGTCGTCCAGATGATGTCGACGATGACCGCGATCAGGAGAGCGGCACCGAGTCCGAGGTACAGCCATTGCATATCTCGTTTCACGACGCCGACATCCGTCAAAGGGTCGCGTGACAATGCCCACTGTCGAACCCGCTATCCGATCGACGATTGCTCGAGGCGGCGCCTCTACGTTCACGCCGATTCCCAGCGGTCAGTTGGCAATCACTCGACGACCAGCCGACTCTCAGCGGCCAGTCGGTGATCAATCGACGATCAACCGACGACCAGCCAGCTAAATTCGTAACTGTAGACGTGGTCGAGCAACAGGTAGGTGACGACGCCAAGAACGAGGCTCAGGAGCCACGACCCGGCGGCGAATCGCCCGACTCGAGCGTGGGCCGTCTGGCGCAGTTCCGCGGGGGTGTGCGTCAACCCGAGTAACAGCGCGTAGAGCACCAGCGGGACGGCGACGATCGACAGCAGGATGTGGATCGCGAGCATGAGCAGGTAGACGGTTCGCACGAGGTCTGGACCGACGAAAGACTTGGTCCCGCCACCGCCCACCCGGATCAGGTAGACCACGAGGAAGAGGAGGATGAGCGCGAACGCCGTCACCATCGCCAGGCGGTGCTTCTTGACCTCGCCGTTACGAATCCAGTACCAGCCAGCAGCGAGGAAGACCGTCGTCGTCGCGTTGATGAGGGCAATGACGCTCGAGAAGACGTTCACCTGTGCGTTCGTCAGGTCGGGGTAGATGGGCAGATCGAGCAGGAACGTCCCCAGGACGAGTCCGTAGCCGACGACCGTCAGGAGGATCGTCGCCCGGAGCGGGTTGTTCCTGATCCGCCGTTTCGCGGTCGCCGTTGCGGTAGCCATTGTCGGAGGTTTGGACGCGTTTCCTATCTGTCTTGCCCTTTTCTAGTACCCGTCTGCTTCTCTCGATTCTCAACACCCGACGACCTCGCTCTAGCAGTCGGCCTCGTACTACACTATATTATGTATAGTAGCGTGTTTGCCGTCGAACCTGCCTCTCGAGGCGGCTCGAGTCCGGTACCAAAGTCTCTGCAGCGTCCACTCGCGTCGACGCGCAGGTTCGCGGTCGCAATTGCGCGGAACGCCACCTTTTTGCTCGCGTACCGCCCAGGGTCGAGCACATGGTCGCACAGACGATGGATCGAGTTCCGCGTGTTTTCTAGTTATTGCGCCGTCGCACAGGGTGATCGCCGATGCTGACGAGCACCGCCGCCGTCGCGCGAGCGGGCCTCGACGGCATTGCCGTCAAACCCGCCGAGTGTGACGTCCTGGACGCCCGAGACGTCCCCGTCGACACGGTCACCGTCGACTACGAGGGACGAGACCACCTGCCGAGCGCCGAGGCCCTCGAGGCACTCGCCCGGACGGCCGACGTCCGGGTCACGGCGCCGGTCCGCGCCGACGGGTTCGACCCGCTGGGGGACGACTCACTGCTCTCGGCGCTGCCCGAGACCGTCGGCCGCGTG
Source organism: Natronosalvus rutilus (assembly GCF_024204665.1). NCBI lineage: Archaea > Methanobacteriati > Methanobacteriota > Halobacteria > Halobacteriales > Natrialbaceae > Natronosalvus > Natronosalvus rutilus. The sequence continues at coordinate 3,358,130 of NZ_CP100355.1, forward strand.
TTCGTCGCCGGTCACCCGGCCTACCTGACCGAAGCCGAACGCGAGCGGGCGGTCGCCCCGCGCCTCGGGGCCGCCCTTCAGGCCACACCGGGCGCCTGGGTCGGTACCGAGAGCGTCGAGCGCGTCGCGATGGCGACCGGCGCGACCCAGTACGACCTGCTCTCGCGGACGACCGAGCGCGAGCTCCGGGCCATCCGCGCGGCCGGCTTTACGGGCGAGATCGCCGTCTACGCGCCGACGGTCCTCACCGACGACGAGGACGCCGTCTTGGACGCGGTCGGGGCCTACATCTCGAGGCGTCGGCCCGTCTCGCGAGCGCTCCCTGAGGGTGCGCCCGTCGATTCGACCGCGAAGGGCCGAGCGCGGGAAGTGCTGCTGGCCGCCGCCGACGACTACGCCCTCGTGGGAACCGACCGGGAGGTCGCCGCCCGGACGGACGCGCTCCGGGAGGCGGGCGCGACCACGGTCGTCGGCTATCCGGCCCAGGGACTCGAGTCGCTGCTCGAGTGATTCTCGGCCCAAATCCACTTTCGACGGTTCGGCACGAGCCGACGTTTCAGCGAGAAACCACCTACACGTAAGTGTCCCGGACGCCCACGGTGGCACATGACACTGCTCGCCGAACAGACAACCACGGTGGCCGCCGACGCGCTCGAGGCCGCCGAGGTCGCCGTCCTCCCAACCGGGAGCACCGAACAGCACGGCCCGGCCCTGCCGCTGGGTATGGACCACATGGCCGCGCAGGCGTTCGCCCGGACGGCCGCCGACCGCGAGGACGCCGTCGTGCTCCCGACCGTGCCGGTCGGCGTCTCCGTCCACCACCGCCAGTTCGACGGGACGCTCTACGTCACCGAGGAGACCTTCGAGCGCTACGTTCGGGAAACGCTCTCGAGCGTCACCGAACACGGCGTCCGAAAGGCCGTCGTGGTCAACGGCCACGGCGGGAACTCCGCAGCGCTGAACCGGGTTGCTCGCACCCTCCGCGACGAGGAGACGGCCTTCGCGCCGCCGTGGAACTGGTGGGACGGCGTGGGCGACCTCGCCGACGACCTCTTCGACGAGAACGGCGGCCACGCCGACGCCATGGAGTCGAGCGTCCTCTGGCACGTCCGCGAGGACCTGATCCAACCGGACCGACTCGAGGAGGCCGAATCGGGCGCCAGCGAGGGCTGGGGCGAGGCGGTCCACGGTGCGAACGTCGGCTTCGACACCATCGACTTCTCGGAGACGGGCGCCGTCGGGAAACCGACCCAGGCCGATCCAGAGAAGGGCGAACGGCTGTTCGAGGCCGCCAGCGACGAACTCCACGCGCTGATCGACTGGCTGGCCGAGCGGTCGCTCGAGGACTGCTGGCCCGCGGATCACGTATGAGGGGGAACGGACGCGGTAACGCGAAAAACGGGGCGCCGGAGACGGATTCCGAACTCGCCGTCGGTGCCGACGCCTTCGTCGACCGCGGCGCCGGCCTCGAGGTCGCCGTCGTCGGCGCTGGTGCCGTGGGCTCGACGGCCGCCTACGACCTCGCCCGCGAGGGTGCCGACGTCACGCTCTACGAGAAGGGGCAGGTCGCCAGCGGCTCGAGCGGCCGCGCCGCCGGGGTCTGTTACAACGCGTTCGCGGACGACCTCGACGCCGAAATCGGCGCGGCAGCGATCGAGCGCTTCCGGTCGCTCTCGAGCGACGACACCTTCCCCTTCGTGGAGTGCCCGTACGTCTGGCTCGCCCGCGAAGGCGACGAGCAGCGAACGGCACACATCCGCGAGGGAATCGAAGCGATGCAGTCTCGAGGGGTGGTGGCCCTCGAGGTCGACGCCGACGAACTCGCCGAGCGGTTCCCGCACCTGCGAACCGACGACGTCGCCGTCGCCGGCATCGCCGGGGCCGCAGGCTACACCGACCCGGCGCGGTACACGGCGTGCCTCGCCGCCGCGGCCAGCGGCGCCGGCGCGTCCGTCGAGACGGACACCCCGGTCGAGGTTCGCGTCGATCCGCCGCGTGTGGTTCTCGAGGGAGAGGGCACGGAACGCGAGTTCGACGCCGTCCTGGTCGCCGCGGGCGGGCACACGAAGGCCGTCCTCGAGGCGGCGGGCCTCCCTATCGCAATGAAGCCCTACCGCGTCCAGGCGATGACGGCGACGGGGACGCTCCCGGAGCCGATGTGTTACGACGCGACGGATGGCTTCTACGCCCGCCCACATCCGGACGGACTCCTCGCGGGCAACGGCACCGAGGAACGCGAGATCGATCCCGACGACTACGAGCGAGGAGCGAACCCCGGATTCGCCGACGAACTGTGCGAGCGCGTCGCCCACCGGTTTCCCGAGGCCGAACTGGATGGGGCGAAGATCACTCGCGCCTGGGCCGGCGTCTGCACCGCGACGCCCGACGGGGACCCGCTCGTGGGCGAACGCCACGACGGCCTGTACGTGGCGACGGGGTTCCAGGGTCACGGCTTCATGCGTGCGCCGGCTATCGGTTCTAGAATCGCGGACGAGATCCTCGGCGGCGAGGGAATCGACGCGTTCGACCCCACTCGATTTTCGGGAACGGAATCGTTCGATATCGTCGAGGGAATGGCCATTGAGGACAAACCGCGATAGTTCGACGAAGACTAACCCGTTTCTCGGACCGTAGGTAGGCGCCCTCAGGCGACCTTCTCGCCCCTTGGTCCTGGTTTCTCTCCGGGCTCCGCACCGAGTTCGGCGAGCGTTCCGTCGGACTCCCAGGTCTCGACGACCTGCTTCAGGCCGTCTCGGTGGGTCGGATGCTCCGGTTCCCACCCGAGTTCGCGCTTCGCTTTCGCGTTCGTCGTCGGCATCGGACTGGTCATCATCCTGGCGGTGACCTCCCCGACGAACACTCGGGCTAGCCACCCCGGAATTCGACGCGGCTTCCCGGCTCCTAACAGCGCCGCAAACGTCTCGAAGAACGCGGCGCCGGTGGCCGGTTCGTCGTCGACGACGTGGTAGCGCCCGCTCGCTTCGGCGGCGACGGCGGCGACGAACGCCGCAGCCGCATCGTCGGCGTGGACGAACGAGAGTTCGGCGTCTCGCCGACCGAGCAAACCGCTGTCAACGATCGGGAGCCTGCCCTCGAGCAGGCCTTCGGCCCAGGCGCGGGTATCCCTGGCATCGGGGGCGTAGAAGAGCCCGCACCGGAGAACCGCCGCGTCGAAGCCGTCCGTATTGGCGTGTCGCTCGAGGAGGTCCTCCACCTCGGCGGCCGATCGGGTCGCTCGATCGGGGTGGCAGTCGGCCGTCTCGTCGAACTGAGGGCCGTCGGGCTGTCGGGCGACCCAGACGACGCTTGGAAAGAGCACCTGCCGAAGCGAGGACGGGCTGGCTTCGAGCAGGTTCCTCGCTCCCTCGAGTCGCACGCGGTCGTTTCTGGCCCAGGCCTCGTCTGCTGGCCTGGTCGAATCCGGAATAGCCGTCGCGGCGTGAATCACCACCCCGACATCGTCGTCGACGGCGCGCTCGAGCGACTCCGGCTCGAGGACGTCTCCCCGCCGCGGGGTTCCTCCGCGACGCTCGACGACGCGTTCGCCAGCGACGTCCCTGGCCAGCCCGACGACCTCGTGATCGCGCTCCGCGAGCCGTTCGACGAGCCGACGACCGAGAACGCCCGTCGCACCCGTGATAAACACCTTCATGAGACGAACGGTCGCGCCCGCGAGACGAAACGCTGTCGACGGATGCGCACGGGGGGTTTAAGTCGAGCGTCGGTCGATAGCGTCGCATGAAGCACGTTCGCGTCCGCATCACCGCCCACGGCCGCGAGGGGGAGATCCATCCGATGTACGACCTGTGGGCCAACGCCCCCTTCGTCGATCGGGCAGTCGCCCTCCAGTGGAATTTTACGGGCGACGCGCTGGGCATCCTTCACTACGCCGTGGGCGATGCCGACGCCTTCGAGGCGGCGGTCGCGGACGTTCCGGAGGTCCTGGATTACGACCTCGTGCGCGACGGCGTCGACGCGTTCTACGTCTACGTCAGAGACGACACGACCGACGCGCTTGGCGAGTTGTTCGACCCCGTGACGCAGGGCGGACTGGTCGTCATCCCGCCGATCCGCTATCGCGAAGACGGCTCGGTGGCGTTCTCGATATTCGGCCCGGACGCCGAGATACAGGCGGCCATCGAGGCCGTCCCCGATCCGATCGACGTAACCGTCGGCGGGATCGGTGGGTTACGCGCGACGGCTCCGGCCGTCGAAACGCGACTCAGCGAACGGCAGCGCGAAGCGATTCGAACCGCGATCGAACTCGGCTACTACGAGGTCCCACGCGAAGCCGATCACCGAAGATAGCCCCGGCGCTCGAGTGTGCGCCGAGCACTGCGGCCGAACACCTCCGGAAAGCCGAGTCGACGATCGTGACCACGGCGATCGAGGACGGTTCTCGATCCATGCAGTAAAAAACGGCAGCGAGCAGCTTCGATACCCGCGTTCGGACGAGCGCGTTAGTCGTCGACGACGACCTGCTCGGCGCCCGGCTTGAGATCTGACGGCGCCATAGTGTCGGGATTCCCCTCGAGCGAGTCGTCTTCGGCGGCCGCCGGAGCTTCCTCGGCCCCGTCGCTGTCGATAGAGCCCTCCTTCGGAATCGTGATCTGCAGGGTGCCGGCGTCGGTGAGCGTCGCGGTACCGGCGTCGGGGTTGACGATCGCGTCGTCGGGCAGGGTCGTTTCGCCGTCGAGGGTCATCCCGCGACCGGGAAATCGCATCTCGAAGCCGTCGTGGTACGCTCGATAGCGCTCGACTCGTACCTTGACGGTGCCGTCGATGTACCGGACCTGCAGGTCCCCGGGTTCGGCACCGGCGGCGTCGAAGACGACGAGATACGACTCCTCGCTCTCGAGGACGTCGACGGGTAGCGAACGGTGCTTCTGGACGTGGCTGCGTGCGCGACCGACCTGACGGTAGAGCGTGTCACCGACGGTTTCGCGCAGCGATCTGAGACTCACTTGTTGTCACCTCGCGGGGAGTGGGAAGGGCGGCCTGTACGGGTGGGAGGGCTCCCCTGTATACCGGTACCACGTCCACCTTGTTATTCTTTTTGGGTTTGCTAAATAAACGTCAGACAGTGTCCGGGTCGCTGACGTGACGAGAAACTCTGAGAGCGATTATAGTTCAATCTCCTCGAGACAGTCGGTCCCTCCGCAGACCGGACACGAGAGGTCGCTCACGCCGTGGTCTTCGGGGACGTCGTAGGTGTAGTGGTTCTCGAACATGTCGAGGAAGCAGTCCTCGTCCGTGCACGCGATCTCCTTCGTCGGTGGCATACGCCAGGGTAGCGCGGGCAGCGGTATCAAAGCACGGTTCGCGGCACGGGAGACGAGTGAGCCACCCTCTCGTCGGGGCGATCACGAACGCCAGAACGATCACCGTCGGGTTCGGGCGATCACGGACGCCACAGACGAACGCGACCCGCGGACAGTCACGGTTTTACGCCTCGAGGCGCTACCTCGAGCCATGACCGATCCCGAAACGCTCGCGGTGACCATCGTCGACGGCTACGTCGACGAACCGGCTCACTTCGGGGTCCCGCCGTACGTGTCGACATACCCGCGCTACACGGCCGGAGCACTCGTCGACGCTGGCGTTCCGCCCGAGCACATCACCTACCACACCATCGACGGCCTGCGCGAGGTTCCCGACCGCTGGCGGGACGTCGACGAGGCCGACCTGCTGATCTACCTCGGCGGGATGACCGTCCCCGGCAAGTACGTCGGCGGGACGCCTGCCGAACCCGACGAGGTCAGGAAACTGGCCTGGACGGCCGGCGGCACGAGCCTGATGGGCGGCCCCGTCAAGTTCGGCGTCGGCGACGCCAACGAGGGGGCGACTGAGACCGAGCGTCAGGACCTGGACTTCGACTTCGTGGCCAAAGGCGATGTCGAGGCCGCCGTCTACGACCTCCTCGAGAGCGGTCTCGAGGGATTCAACAACCGGATGCGCGACGTCCCCGAAGCCACGCGGTGGGCCCGAAAGGGTGCGTTCATCGTCGAACAGCACCCGAACCATCCCGACTACCTCATCTGCGAACTCGAGACCTCGCGGGGCTGTGCCTACCGATGTTCGTTCTGTACGGAACCGCTGTACGGCAATCCCTCGTTCCGGCCCCCCGAGTCCGTGATCGATGAGGTCGACGCGCTCTCCGACTACGGCGTGAACCACTTCCGAATCGGCCGCCAGGCCGACATCCTCGCCTACGGCGGCGACGGGGAGGCCCCGAACCCCGACGCCCTTCGGGCACTGTACGGCGGCATCCGGGAAGTGGCTCCCGACCTCGAGACACTCCACCTCGACAACATGAATCCGATCACCATCGCGAACTGGCCCGAGGCCTCGCGGGAGGGGATTCGGATCATCGCCGAGCACAACACACCCGGCGACACGGCTGCGTTCGGCCTCGAGTCCGCGGATCCGGTGGTCCAGGAGGCGAACAACCTCAACGTCACTGCCGAGGAGTGTCTCGAGGCCGTTCGCGTCGTCAACGAGGAAGGCGGCTGGCGGCCCGGCGAACAACCGGAGAGCGGCCCCTCGCTGCCGACCGACCTCGATGCGAAGCCGCCCCACCTCCCGAAACTCCTCCCCGGCATCAACCTGCTCCACGGCTTGCTCGAGGAACGCGAGGAGACCTACGAGCACAACCTCGAGTTCCTCAGGCAGGTCTACGACGAGGGGCTGATGCTCCGGCGAGTGAACATCAGGCAGGTGATGGCCTTCGACGGCACCGAGATGTCCGACACCGGGGCTTCGATCGCCAGGGAGCACAAGAAGCTGTTCAAGCGGTACAAGCGCGAGGTCCGCGAGACCGTCGACAACCCGATGCTCGAGCGCGTCGCGCCGGCCGGGACCGTGCTGTCGGACGTCCACCTCGAGTACCACCAGGACGGCCACACGTTCGGCCGCCAACTCGGGACCTATCCCCTCCTGGTCGGCATCCCCGGCGAGCGCCCGCTGGGTTCGACGATCGACGTGGCCGTCGTCGATCACGGCTACCGATCCGTCACGGGCGTCCCGTACCCGCTCGACCTCAACGCGGCGTCGATGGACGAACTGACGGCGATCCCCGGCGTCGGCGACCGCACCGCGGGCGACATCATCGTCGATCGACCACACGAATCGATGCCCGACCTCGAGTCGGCGGTCGACGTCTCGATGTTCGCGACCCTCTCTCAGCCCCCGGCGCTGGACTGACAGTCAGCCCGAATCGAGGGGCTTTCGGGCCGATCGAGTCCGTAATTGGGCAATATCGGTCGGTAGTACTATTACACATGCGATGCAGACTGAAATCGAGGGTCTACCTGTGGAAATATCTGAAAAACTCCTGTGTCTGTTTAGCACAGAAGTATCGGAAGAGGACGACCGCTACGTCATCGAAATACCGCGTCAGGAAATCGAAACGGGGGACGTCGAACCCGGAGAGGTGTTCCGCGTCGCGCTCATCTCGCGCGAACGCGCGGCCTCGAGCGTCGATACCGACGCTGGAACCGCGAGCGGCGCGAGTGGGACCGGAACCGGAACCGGGACTGGTGCAAACGGCTCGGGGACGGCGTCGTCGCGAACGACCTCGCCGTCGGAACCGCAACCACCGGTCAACGTCGGCGAAACCCGCTACGTCGAGATCGAAGACATCGGCAAGCAAGGCGACGGGATCGCTCGCGTCGAACGCGGGTACGTCATCATCGTCCCCGGTGCAGACGTTGGTGACCGCGTGAAGATCGAGGTCAGCGAAGTCAAGTCGAATTTCGCCGTCGGCGAGATTATCGAGGAGACCTTCTGACGGTTTTTCTCGAGATCCCATCCCGTTCCAGGTTCTGGTCGGCTACTAGCTATTAGCTACCAGCTGCCGGCTACCAGCTATCGGCTATCAGCGTCAAATATCGATTAACATCGGCGATCGATTGCCAATGACCCGCCGTCAGCGGATCGCACCCGCCACCGAGCGACACCCGTCCCACCGCGGCTCCGGTTACTCGTCCTCGAGTCGGCTCCCGTCCGGCCGCTTCGCCCCCTCCGAATCGTGGACGACGACTGCCTGGTCAGCGTCTGCGGCCGCGGGCGCATAGTTCTCGACGACCGCAATCGCCTCCTCGAGTTCGCGAACGGCTCGCGTTTTCAGCGCGCGAGCGAGGTCCTCGGCCTCGCCCCTCGAAATATCGCGACCGAGCCCCTCGCACTCGTGGGCACGGACGTTACCGACCTCGTCGACGGCGTCGCCCATCGGCTGGCTGGTTCCTGCGAGGTCGACGCTAAACGGGTAGGTTCGGCAGATCAGCGGACGATCCTCGTGGACGGAACAGGCGCCGACGCCGTCGTCCTCGGTGTAGAACGTGCAGTCCCCACAGTCGTCGGTCTGGAGCGCCCACTCGAAGGTTTCTCCCTCGAGTCCGTTCGAGCCTTCGGTCAGGCCGTAGGGCATCGGCCGGGCGACGTCGCGCCAGTCGTAGCTGGTGTCGTCGCTGCCGTCGCCGTTGTCGTCGTTGTCGTCGTTCGAGACGTCTCGAGGAGACGCCTCGCCCGTTTCGAGCGTCTCGCCGAGATCACGCACCTCGTCGGGAAACACCGTCGCGGTGTGCTCGTCCTCCCCGTGTCCCCGGCAGCACGCACCACAGCGGGTGCACTCGAAACCGATGGACTCGATAGCCGTCGCCAGGTCGTCGACCGACAGCGCGCGGGCGCGCTCGAGTTCGTCCTCGAGCGACGCCGACTGTGACTCACTGCTCACGGATACGTATCGTCGGTGTCGCCGGGGGATAAGTCACTCGTCACGGGCGCTCCCGTCCTCACCCATTGCCGCACCGGCCCGCGCCCCGTCCCAGGTCACCGCCCCCTCGACGGCGAGTTTCTCGAGGTGCGCCTCGACCGTCGCGCCGGCGAGGTCCCGGACGCCGTCGAGCGGTTTGTCGTACGCCGCCTCGAGAATCGAATCAACGGTACGGGCACCGCCGTCGACGGCAACGAGGACGTGTCGCTCGCGACGTTTCCGGTGCTCGAGGAGGTCTGCCAGTCGTTCGCGCGGGTTTGCGACGGGCGGGTCGTGTCCTGGATAGAGTCTCGGGGGGTCTCGAGCGTGGAGTCGTCTGAGCGTGCTCACGTACGCGCGCATGTCGCCCTCGGGGGCGCCGACGGCGACGCTCCCCTCGGCAATGGCGCAGTCCCCGACGATCACCGCACCCGTTTCCCGCTCGACGAACGCGAGGTGGTCCGGGGCGTGGCCGGGGGCGTCAATGACCTCGAGGGCGCCGCCGCCGAACGCGAGAACGTCCCCCGGGGAGAGTGTCGCATCCGCTCGAACGCCCGTCGCGTCCTCGAATCGAGAGTCTCGTCCGTATCGCGCCCAGACCGTCGTCTCGAGGTCCGCGGCGTACGACGAGACAGCGCCGACGTGGTCGGGGTGGGTGTGGGTGACCAGGACGTGGTCGACCCCGCGCTCGCGAACGGTCCGGTCGAGGTCGGGCGTTCGGCCGGCCGGATCGACGAGGATAGCCGGGTCCTCGCCGACGACGTAGGCGTTCGTGTGGCCGCCGGGCACCCGCGTCGAGACCGGGATCTTGTGGCGCGTGATCGTCATCGGTTCACGGTTGGCACTCGGCGGTGCTGAAAATGGCGGTGTCGGCGAGCGACACCGGAAGTATGGCAGGGTGCAGTCGTCAGTGCTAACGCGTGCGGTTCGCGTTCAGTGATTGAGGTAGTAGACCTGCTTGCGCGCGTCGCGGAAACTGTACCGCGAGTCCACGAGGTCGACTTCCTCGAGACGGTTGAGCGCGTACCGGACGGTCCGGTCGGGCAGGAGCGATTCGTCGGCGAGTTGTCCCTGCGAGAGCGGGGAATCGGATTCGAGAACCTTCGCGACGAGTTTCGCACTCGGTGGCAGATCGCGGAGGCGGTCGCGGTATTCGGCCTCGGAGAGAACCTCCTCGGCGGCTACGGCATGGTCGTCAGCGGTACTCATGCTCATACTACACACGATCCGAGACGCAGTGGTAAACCTTCCCTATATGGGGATACGAACAATTGAGATTATAATAGGTGTTTAAGGCACATACCTATCCGGCGCCCGAGGACCTTTTTCCCGGCACCTCGAGACGGACGTATGGAGTCTATTCCAGCGGCGTTCGCGGACCTCTTCGAACGGAAAACCGTCGCTCACCTCGCCACTATCATGCCGGACGGCACGCCGCAGGTGACGCCGGTCTGGATCGACCGCGACGACGACGGCTACGTCATCGTGAACACGGCCCGAAATCGCCAGAAAGAGCGAAACGTCCGCCAGAACGAGAAGGTCGGCGTCTCCATTCCCGATCCCGAGGATCCGTACCGGTACCTCTCGATTCGCGGGGAAGTAGAGGACGTAACGGCCGATGGGGCTGTCGAGCACATCGACAAGTTGACCCGGCGGTACTTCGAACGCGAGGAATACCCGCACCACGGCGAGGAAGTGGGCGAACGCGTCATTTTACGAATTCGACCTGATCGCGTGGTCGCGAACGGTGACTGACCCAGGACGCGCTCGAGCGGGGACTAACCTGAGACGCACTCGAGCAGTGACTGACTCAAGACACGCTCGAACGGAGGTTGATCCGCGTGGTCTCGAACAGTAGCCGACCCCGGACGCGCTCGAGTTGCCCGCTGCGATTTCAGAACCGTCCTGGTTCCCGGTAGGTGCCGAGGGCGCCGTGGCAGTCGGGACAGTGCACGATCAGGAGGTCGCCGGTTTCGTGACGAACGAGCGCCGACGTTTCGACCGTTCGCTTGCAGTACGGGCACGTTGGCATACTATGTACTACGGCACCACGGCACAAAGCTCGTTCTGTCGAACTGACTCCAGTATCGTTTTATCCTCCGGCCCGTGTAGATTCGCCCAGTGTGAAAGGACAGGAATGGTACCAGGCCGACGATATCGCCCAGGAGTACGACGAGAAGCGCTTCTCGCGTGGCGGTCAGTTGATCGATCGCCGGGAGAAAGCCGCCGTCCTCGACGCGCTCGGCCCGCTCGAGGATCAGGACGTACTCGAAATCGCCTGTGGTACCGGGCGATTCACGGTGATGCTGGCCCAGGAGGGGGCAAACGTCGTCGGGCTCGACATCTCCGCAGCGATGTTACAGCAGGGACGCCGAAAAGCGAAAGTCGCCGACGTCTCGGGAACGCTCGAGTTTCTCCGCGGCGACGCGGGCCGGCTTCCGTTTCCGGACGACCACTTCGATACCGTCGTCGCGATGCGCTTTTTCCACCTCGCGGACGATCCGGCGGCGTTCCTGAGCGAAATGAAACGCGTCTCTCGCGAGCGAATCGTCTTCGACACGTTCAACCGGTTCAGCACGCGAAGCGTCTACAACTGGGCGCTGCCGATGGGATCGCGACTATACTCGAAGAGCGAAGTGAGCGTCTTGCTGGCGAAAAACGCTCTCGAACTGGTCGACGTCGAGGACGACTTCCTCGTCCCCTACGGACTCTATCGGGCGATCCCGAACGCGTTCGCGTCACCGATTCGAACGATCGACCGGGCGATCGGTCGACTTCCGCTGAGCGACCACCTGATGTCGGTCTCCTACTGGAACGTAAGACTCTGAGACGGCACCATCCGTCGTGTCGGCTGAAATGACTGTATCGACACGAACCCGGTCTATTTTTAGTATCGGTGTCGTTTACACGTTCGTATGGACGCGACGCTCTCGGTGGTCGTCTCGACGCTGAACGACCGAGAGCGGTTGCTCTCGTGCCTGGACGCCCTCGCCGACCGGCTCCCGGCCTCGAGCGAAGTGATCGTCGTCAACGGACCGTCCTCGGACGGGACGACGGGGGCCGTTCGCGAGCGCGACGACGTCGACGTACTCGTCGAGATTTCGGATCGCGCCCTCAACGTCTCGCGGAACGCGGGCCTCGAGGCGGCGACGGGCGACGTGGTCGTCTTCCTCACCGGCGAGTACGTCGTCGAACCCGGGTGGTACGACGCACTCGAGACGGCCATCACCGGTCACGCGGAGGTCGTCACGGGCCCGATCCGGGGTCAAACGGACCGCGGTCCGCGAGGGACCGACTCGACGTCGATCGTTGGCCGATCGGTCACCCTCTTCGAGGGCGCCAACGTCGCGTTCGATCGGACGGTGCTCGAGGACCTCGACGGGTTCGACGAGTACGTACCGACCGCAGGCGCCCAGGACTGCTCACATCGACTTGCCGGACTGGGCTTCGACGTGACCTGGCTCCCCGAGATGGCGGTCCGAAGCGAGGTCGGAACCGACGGCGGCACGCCCGACCGGGACTGGGGTGACCGGTACCAGTCGCTCGGCTACCGACTGACCAAGAACTACGGGCCCAGGCCGACCGCACTCGGTCGCCTCGTCTGTCGAGCGATCGCCGACGCCGCGGCCAGTGCTCGCGGCATCCTCGCGGGTGAGGGGACGCCGACGAACTGGCTCGGAAACGGCGTCGACGTGCTCAGGGGGTCGGCTCGCGGTCTCGTCGACGGGCTTCGAGCCCGCTACGACGATCGGACCCCGAGACGAAACCCAAACGGGGTCTCGACGCGCCACGATCGAGCCGTCCGCGTCTACGACCGTCGATCCACCGACGGCGAGAATCCGGACGCCGCCCCGGAGTGACCGAGACGGGCGAGCCGGCGACGCGTACGGAGTGAGAATCCTTATACCTGACCGCTGAGAATCGCCGGACATGACGACTCTCGAGTCACCTGGCCCGACGGTCGGCGTCGTCGGCGGCGGGCAACTCGGCCGGATGCTCGCGGAGGCCGCCTCGCCGCTCGGCGTCGACGTGATCGTCCTCGATCCGACGCCCGACTGCCCGGCCGCGGGCGTCAGCCGCGATCAGCTCGTGGGGGACTTCGACGACGAGGCCCGCATTCAGGAGCTCGCCGAGCGTTCGGACGTCCTCACCTTCGAGATCGAACTCGCCGACCAGGACGCCCTCGAGCGCGTCCGCGAGGAGACCGGCGTCCCCGTCCACCCCGATCCGGCGACGCTACGGACGATTCACGACAAACTGGTCCAGAAGCGCGAACTCGAGGCCGCCGGGGTGCCGGTGCCGCCGTTTCGAGCGGTCGAAGACGTTGCCGACGTTCGGGCGGCCATCGACGACTACGGCGCCTCAGTGATGCTCAAGGCCCGAACCGGCGGGTACGACGGGCGCGGCAACGTCCCCGTCGAGTCGAAAGCCGACGCCGAAGCTGCCCTCGAAGCCGTGGCTGGTCCGGCGATGGTCGAGTCCTTCGTCGACTTCGAGCGCGAGATTTCGGTCATCGCGGCCAAGGGCTACGGCGAGACGGCGACGTTCCCCGTCGGGGAGAACGTCCACGAGGACGAAATTCTGCGAGAAACCGTCGTTCCCGCCCGCTCGAGCGACGCCGTGCTCGAACGCGCCCGCGAGGTCGCCGAGGACGTACTCGAGGTGATGGCAGGACGGGGCATCTACGGGATCGAGTTGTTCGAAACGACTGGCGGGGAGATTCTGCTCAACGAAATCGCCCCGCGTCCGCACAATTCGGGCCACTGGACCATCGAGGGCGTCCGCACCTCGCAGTTCGAACAGCACGTACGGGCGGTGCTGGGGTGGCCCCTCGGTTCGACCGCCCTTCGGGCACCGACAGTCTCGACGAACCTGCTCGCCGACGTCGAGGCGCCGCGACCGGCCGCCCTCGCCAACGTCGAGCGAATCTTCGAGACGCCCACCGCGAGCCTCCACTGGTACGGCAAACGGGAGGCCCGCCCGCTGCGCAAGATGGGCCACGTCACGGTGACTGCCGACGGCGACGAGACGCGCGAGGAACTGCTCGAGCGTGCCCGTGGGCTTCGAGACGCCGTGACGTTCGAAAGCGAGTAAAAGGAACAGAAACACCACACAGATGGCAGACACCGTAACCGACCTCATCGACCGACTGCACCGCGAAGCCGACCAGGACCGACCCACCGAGGAGACCCCCGACGTGGGCATCGTCATGGGCAGCGACTCCGACCTCGAGGTCATGCTGACTGGCGGCCGGCGACCCGGCGCCTACGACGCCCTCGTCCGCGAACTCGGGTTCGGCGAACAGACCGACTACGAGAACCCGCCCGACGAGCGCTTCACCTTCGAGACCTACGTCACCTCCGCCCACCGCACGCCCGACCTGATGGCGGCCTACGCCGAGACGGCCGAGGACCGCGGCCTCGAGGTGCTCATCGCCGGCGCGGGCGGGAAGTCGGCGGACCTGCCGAACATGACGGCCTCCATCGCCTACCCCCTGCCAGTCATCGGCGTCCCCGTCCAGGAGAAGTCCGTCGACAGCGTGATCGGGATGCCGACGGGCGCCCCGCTCACGGCCGTCGACGCGGGCAAGTCGTTCAACGCGGCGCTGTCGGCCGCCCAGATCCTCGCCCGCCAGCACGACGAGATTCGCGAGCGACTGGTGGCCTACCACGAGAACCTCCAACTCGAGGTCGGCGCCGTCTCGAAGCGGCTCCACGACGGCGGCGTGACGGCCTACCGGGAGGAGTAGCCGGCGACCGTCGGGTGGCCACTCGTCGAACCGGCTCGAAGCCGCGCCTCGAGCGACGGCACACCGGCCGCATTCCGCCGTTTTTTCGTGCCTCGACGGCGACGACCGTTCGGGGCGTCTGACTCTCACTCAAGCGATCCGTTCGCAGGGGGCTCCAGCGGGTCGAAATCGGGCGAAAAACAAAGAATCAACCCTTATATGGGTGCGTTTCCAACCCCCGAACGTTACGGAGATGAACGATTGGATAGCTATCGGGGCGCTGGCGCTCGTGGGGCTACTGATTCCGCTCAGCATGATGGCGGTATCGTACCTCTTGCGGCCGACCGTCCCCGAGACGAGCAAACGTGCCACCTACGAGAGTGGCGAGGTGCCGACCGGCGGGACGCGCATTCGGTTCAACATCCAGTACTACATGGTTGCGATGCTTTTCCTCGTTTTCGACATCGAGACCGTCCTGTTGTTCCCCTGGGCAGTCACCTACGCCGATGCGCTCGGAGCCGAGGAGTACGGACTCGCGTCCACACTGGGTCCGATGTTGCTCTTCGTCGCCATCCTCGTCGTCGGACTCGCGTGGGCCTGGCGCAACGGTGCCGTACAGTGGGCGAAATCGCCCCAGCAGGTCGAATCCGAGGTCGATCGACCATGAGTAACCAACCAACCCAACAGATCTACGAGAGTACCGCTCCCTCGACGGCGGACCGCGACGCCCGCATGGGTGCCGGCGTCGACGCCAGGATGAACTCGAAGCTCCGGGAGGCATTCGGAGCATCGCCGTTCATCCTCACCAAGTTCGACCAGTTCATGAACTGGGTCCGGGGGTCGTCGATGTTCATGCTGCAGTTCGGAATCGCCTGCTGCAGCATCGAGATGATTCACACGTACGCGATCAAACACGACCTCGACCGATTCGGGGCCGGCGTCCCGCGCGCGTCGCCGCGACAGGCCGACGTCATGATCGTCCCCGGGACCATCGTCTCGAAGTTCGGGCCGCGCATGAAGCGCGTCTACGACCAGATGCCCGAACCCAAGTTCGTCGTCGGCATGGGCTCGTGTACGATCTCCGGCGGCCCGTTCCAGGAAGGGTACAACGTCGTGAAGGGCGCCGAGGAGATCATTCCGGTCGACATCCACGTGCCAGGCTGCCCGCCGCGCCCGGAGGCGCTCATCTACGGCGTCGCCAAACTCCAGGAGCGCATCGCTAACGGCGAGTCCTCGCCGGTCGTCGTCAAACCCTACGAACTCGAGGAGTTCGGCGACCTGCCGCGGGACGAACTCGTCGAGAAACTGGCTGCCGAAATCGACGAGGAGGACCTCGTCATGCGGTACAACTGGGGTGACTCGCCATGAGCACCGGACTCGAACCCCGAGGAGGACTTGAGGTCACCGAGGACGAACTCGAGGCGCTGATCGGCGATCGCGCGCTCGCGCGAGACGACCACATGAACGCGCCCGGCTTCGTTATTCGACCTGACGCCGTCCAGGACGTACTCTTCGACCTCCGCGACGAGGCCGGCTTCGACTACCTCTCCTGTGTAACGGCCCAGCAGTACGCGGACCGTTACGAGTCTATATACCACCTCAAGAAGTACGACGACCCGACCCAGGAGGTCAGCGTCGTCGTTCCGACGTCGACTGACGAGCCCGTCAGCCAGACGGCCGAACCCGTCTTCCGGGCGGCCGACTGGGCCGAACGCGAGAACTTCGACCTCGTCGGCATCGACTACGAGGGTCACCCGGACCCACGACGGATTCTCCTGCCCGAGACCTGGCAAGGACACCCGCTCTCGAACGACTACAACCAGGAGAAACCGCAGGTCGTGACGCTTTCGGAACACGCCAACCCGCTCCAGCCCGACCACCACGACTCGGACACGGACACGATGTTCCTGAACGTCGGGCCTCACCACCCGGCGACCCACGGCGTGTTGCACGTCAAGACCGTCCTCGACGGCGAGACGGTCGTCGACGTCGACCCCGACATCGGTTACCTCCACCGCTGTGAGGAGCAGATGTGCCAGCAGGGAACGTACCGCCACCAAATCATGCCCTACCCCGACCGCTGGGACTACGTCTCGGCCGGCCTGCTCAACGAGTGGGCCTACGCCCGGGCCGTCGAGGACCTCGCGGACATCGAGGTCCCCGAGTACGCCCAGGTCATCCGGACGATGGGCGCAGAACTGTGCCGGATCGCCGCGCACATGCTGGCACTCGGCACCTTCGCGCTGGACGTCTTCGGCGACTTCACCGCCGTCTTCCAGTACGCCTTCCGCGACCGCGAGGTCGTCCAGGACATCTTAGAGGACCTCACGGGCCAGCGGCTCATGTTCAACTACTTCCGCCTGGGCGGCGTCGCCTGGGACCTGCCCGAACCCCGCGAGGAGTTCTTCGAAAAGACGCGGGACTTCCTCGACGACCTCCCCCAGAAGGTCTCGGAGTACGAGGACCTGATCGTCACCAACGAGATTTTCCAGATCCGCTGCGTCGACACCGGTATCCTCGAGCCAGAGGTCGCCAAATCCTACGGCGCGACCGGTCCGACCGCTCGCGGCTCCGGAGTCGACATCGACCTCCGGCGGGACGACCCCTACGGCTACTACGAGAACCTCGAGTGGAACGTCATCACCGAGGACGGGATGGACAACTACTCGCGCGTGCTCGTGCGCATGCAGGAAGTCGAGGAGAGCGCGAAGATCATCGAACAGTGTGTCGACATACTCGAGGACTGGCCCGAGGACGACCGGGAGATCCAGAGCAACGTCCCCCGGACGCTCAAGCCGCCGGCGGACACGGAAGTCTACCGTGGCGTCGAGGCGGCCAAGGGTGAACTCGGCATCTACATCCGTTCGGACGGAACGGACAAGCCTGGCCGCTTCAAGATCCGCAGTCCGTGTTTCCACAACCTCTCGGCGCTGCCCGAGATGACTCGCGGCGAGTACATCCCGGACCTGATCGCCTCGCTCGGGAGCCTCGACATCGTGCTCGGGGAGGTGGATCGATGACCGCGGCGGGCCTGACACCGATCCAGAGCGACAGCGGCGCCTTGCTCCCCGAACGGCTCGGGGACCTGACCGGGCTCAACAACCTCGGATTCGGCGGCGAATTGATCGCGACGTTACTCGCGGCGGCCCTCGTCGGCACACTGATGCTGACGATGACCGCCGTCGCCGGTCCGTGGGCGAAACGAAAGATCACGGCCGCGTTCACCGACCGAATCGCGGTCAACCGAATCGGTCCGTTCGGCCTGTTGATCATCGTCGCCGACGCCGTTCGACTGCTCTCGAAGGAACTCATCGTCCCCGAGAACGCCGACCGACCCGCCTACGACCTCGCGCCGATCGTCATCGCCGCCTCCGCGCTGCTCGGGTTCGCCGTCATCCCGATGGGGTCCGGCATCCACCTCGCGGACCCCGAGGTCGGGCTGGCGTACGTCTTCGCCGTCGCCGGCATCGCCAGCGTCGGCCTCGTGATGGCCGGCTACGCCTCCGCGAACAAGTACTCGATGCTCGGCGGCCTGCGCGCGGTCGCCCAGAACGTGGCCTACGAGATTCCGCTCGTCGTCACGGGGATGTCCGTCGTCATCTTCGCCGGCACCCTGCAGATGAGCGAGATCGTGGCCGCACAGGCCGAGACGCTGGTCAGCCTCGGCGGCCTCGACATCCCGATGTGGTACGCGTTCGTCAACCCGTTCGCGTTCGTCCTCTTCCTCGTAGCGAACGTGGCAGAGGTCGGCCGTAACCCGTTCGACACGCCCGAAGCGCCGACCGAACTCGTCGCTGGCTACCAGACCGAGTACTCGAGCGTCTACTTCGTCCTGATCTACCTCGGGGAGTTCATCCACATCTTCCTCGGTGGGGCGATCATCGCGACGATCTTCCTCGGTGGCCCGGCCGGCCCGGTGCTGCCGGGCATCGTCTGGTTCACCATCAAGATCTGGGGCGTCTTCCTGTTCACCCAGTGGCTCCGCTCGGCGCTTCCGCGCGTCAGAATCGATCAGCTCATCGAGATCGGCTGGAAGGGGATGCTCGTGCTCGCCTTCGCCAACCTGGTGTTCACGGCGATCATCGTGGGTCTCCTCGAGACCGATCTCGCCCTCGCGATGGTGATCTTCCCATGATCGGACTCCTCAAATCCATGGCCACGACGATGAAACACGCACTGGACGGCAACACCTTCACGGTGGAGTACCCCGAGACGACGCCAGACGTTTCGCCGCGGTTCCGCGGCGTCCACAAGTTCAGCCAGGAGCGGTGCATCTGGTGTCGCCAGTGTGAGAACGTCTGCCCGAACGACACGATCCAGATCGTCACGGACGCCCAGCGAAACGGCGAACAGTACAACCTCCACATCGGCCAGTGCGTCTACTGCCGACTCTGTGAGGAGGTCTGTCCCGTCGACGCCATCTTGCTCACCCAGAACTTCGAGTTCACGGGCGACACGAAACACGACCTCGTCTACAACAAAGAGCAGCTGAAGGCCGTCCCGTGGTACAAGGACATTGATCCGCTCGAGTCCCGGGAACCCGACCGGGGCGGCTGGATCGGCGAGGGCGAAGGAGAGGTCGACTACCAGTAAGAGACCAGCCCATCTCGAAATCTACAAAGGGCATACAACACCAGACAACACCAATGACATACGAGCTGATCGCGTTCGCACTGTTCGCGTTCGTCACGCTGGGCAGTGCGGTCGGCGTCGTGCTCATGCAGGATCCGTGGCATTCGGCGCTCCTGCTGGGCGTGTCGCTGACGAGTGTCGCGGTCTACTACGTGATGTTGGCGGCGGAGTTCGTCGCCATGATGCAGATTCTCGTCTACGTGGGCGGGGTTCTCATCCTCATTACGTTCGCCGTGATGCTCACGCAGGCAGAGAAGGAAGCGGAACCGGACGAGGAGGTGCCGCGGGCATGACGACGGGCCCGAAGCTCCGACTCGGAACGAGCCTGGTACCCGGCGTGCTCGCCGTGGTACTCTTTGCGATGATGGCGCTGATCACGTGGAACGCCGGTCTCGGCAACATGGTCGGCTTCCCCGAGGGCGTCTCGATCACCGCCGAGATCGGCTACGCGATGTTCGATTACACGGCGTTGCAGTCGGGCGAGATGGGAATGGGCAACACCGAACCGTTCCTCTTTTCGTTCCTGCTGATCGCTGTCGTCCTCGACGCCGCCCTCGACGCCTCGCTCGTGCTCGCAAAGCGCGAAGAGGCTGGCGAACCCGTCACCGCGCTCTCGACGCAGAGTCAGAGCCAATCGGCCGACTCGAGTGCGGGTGCGGGGACGAGCCCCGAGGCAGCCACCGACGGAGGTGAGGACCGGTGACCGTCGCGGTCACGTCCTACGTCTTGCTGGCGATAGCCCTGTTCTGTATCGGGCTGTTCGGCGTCCTGACGCGTCGCAACGCACTGATGTTCCTGATGTCCGTCGAGCTGATGCTGAACGCGGCCAACGTCAATCTGATCGCGTTCTCGTCCTACCACGGCAATCTCACGGGGCAAGTGTTCGCCCTGTTTACGATGGCGCTGGCCGCCGCGGAGGTCGCCGTCGGCCTCGGGATCATCCTGGTGCTGTATCGCAACTTCCGTGACGTCGACGTCACGGTTCCGTCGGCAATGAGGTGGTAATTCTATGGAAACTGCATTCGATCTGGCGCCGGCAATCGTCCTCCTGCCGCTCGCGGCGTTCGTCGTCGCATTGCTCTTCGGCGACTACATGCCGAAGAAGGGCGCGCTCGCCGGCATCGTCGCGACCGCCGGGTCGCTGGTCCTGTCGCTTTTCGTGCTGGCAGGCGTCGCGACCGGCGGCCAGCGACAGGAGACGTACTTCACGTGGGTGGCCGGCGACGCGCTGAGTCAGACTGGCGAAGAAACGATCGAGTTCACGTTCGGCATCCTGCTCGACCCGCTGTCGGCGCTGATGCTCGTCATCGTGACGCTCATCGCATTCCTCGTCCACCTGTTCAGTCTCGGCTACATGAACGCCGAGGGCGAAACGGGGCTCCGACGCTACTACGCCGAGCTGGGACTGTTTACGTTCAGCATGCTCGCGTTCGTCGTCGCGGACAACCTGCTGATGGCGTTCATGTTCTTCGAGCTGGTCGGACTCTGTTCGTACCTGCTCATCGGCTTCTGGTTCCGCACCGAATCCGCGCCGTCGGCCGCGAAGAAAGCGTTCCTGGTGACACGCTTCGGGGACTACTTCTTCCTCATCGGCGTCGTCGCCATTGGCGCGACCTTCGGCACCCTCGCCTTCCAGGGCGATGGCTCGTTCGTCGCGGCCGCCGAGGAGGCGATCAGTAACGAGGAAACCCTGTTCGGCTTCGACGCCGAGACCTGGGTGACGATCACCGGCCTGCTCGTCCTGGGCGGGGTCATCGGGAAGTCCGCACAGTTCCCACTGCACACCTGGCTGCCCGACGCGATGGAGGGTCCGACCACGGTGTCGGCCCTGATCCACGCCGCGACGATGGTCGCCGCCGGGGTCTACCTCGTCGCCCGCATGTTCGGCTTCTACGCCCAGTCGCCGACGGCGCTCGCGGTCATCGCCTTCACCGGCGGCTTCACCGCGCTCTTCGCCGCGACGATGGGCGTCGTCAAAGACGACATCAAGCAGGTGCTCGCGTACTCGACCATCAGCCAGTACGGCTACATGATGCTCGGACTGGGCGTCGGCGGCTACGTCGCCGGCGTCTTCCACCTGATGAACCACGCCTTCTTCAAGGCGCTCCTCTTCCTCGGCGCCGGGGCCGTCATCGTCCTCATGCACCACGAACAGGACATGTGGAAGATGGGCGGGCTCAAGGACAGAGCCCCGGTCGTCTACTACACGTTCCTCGCGGGCGCGCTCGCGCTTGCGGGCATCGTCCCGTTCTCGGGCTTCTGGTCGAAAGACGAGATCCTCTACGACGCGCTCATCGTCGGCCTCGAGCAACCCGTCTTCCTCGTGGCCTACGCGATGGGGCTGATCGCCGTGTTCTTCACCGGCTTCTACACCTTCCGGATGGTCTTCCTGACCTTTCACGGTGAACCCCGGTCGGACACGGCGCGCAACCCCCACCCGGTCGGGTTGCCGATCAAAATCCCGCTCGCGACGCTGGGCGTGCTGGCGCTGGTCGCCGGCGCCGCCAACCTCGCGCCGATTTACAAGCTCACCGGCGCCGAGATCACGTTCCTCGAGTTCTGGCTCGACGGCGAGTACGGCGGGTTTACCGACCTGACCTACCACCACTACACCGAGATGGTGGCGTTCGAGGAGGGCTACATCGGCTCCGAGACGATTACGCTCTTGCTCGGCGCCGGCCTCTCGCTCGGCCTCGCGCTCGCGGGCGCCGGACTCGCGTACATCCTGTACAACGTGCCTGACCCGGTCCCGCACACCCAGAACCTGGGCAGCGCGCGAACCGTCCTGCGCAGCAACTACTACCAGGACGAGTACCAGGTCTGGCTCGCCGAGAAGTTCACGCTGCCGCTGGCTCGAGCCGCCGACCGGTTCGACCAGACGGTCATCGACGGCGTCGTCAACGGCGTCTCGAGCGTGAGCCTCTTTAGCGGAAGCCGCGTGAAGCGGTTGCAGACCGGTGTCGTGACGAACTACGCGGCACTGATCATCGTCGGGTTCATCGCGTTGCTTGTGGTGCTCGGCGTGCTCGGAGGGTGGTTCGTATGATGATCGAGACGCTACTCGCAGTCACGTTTGCGGGCGCGCTAGTGACGTTCCTCGCGCCCAACCGTATCGCCGGAAAACTAGCCTTCGCGATCAGCCTCGTGCCGGTCGCGCTGTCGGTCTGGCTGTTCACTGCCTTCGATGGCAGCGGGAACGCGTTAGTCGACGGCGGCACGCTCGCGTTCGAATCCCGGACGACCTGGATCGAACTCGGCGCCTACGAGATTTCGTGGTACGTCGGGCTCGACGGTATCAGCCTGCCGCTGGTCGTCCTGACGACGATCCTCTCGACGCTGGCGATCCTGAGCTCCTGGACGCCGATCGACACCCGCCAGTCGCAGTTCTACGGCCTGATCCTGTTCATCGAGGCGAACCTGATCGGCGTCTTCGCCGCGCTGGACTTCTTCGTCTGGTTCATCTTCTGGGAGGCCGTCCTCATCCCGATGTATCTGCTGATCGGGGTCTGGGGCGGTCCACGCCGGAAGTACGCCGCAATCAAGTTCTTCGTCTACACGAACGTCGCCTCTCTGCTGATGTTCGGGGCGTTCATGACGCTCGTCTTCAGTCTCGACGTCTCGTCGTTCGCGCTCACGGAGATTACGCAGGCGATGCTCGCGGGTGGCCCCGAGGGCTTCGCCGGCGTCGCCGGTAGCACGGTCTCCTCGCTGGTGTTCATCGCGATGTTCATCGGCTTCGCCGTGAAGGTTCCCGTGGTGCCGTTCCACACCTGGCTGCCCGACGCTCACGTCGAGGCACCGACGCCGGCGTCGGTGCTCCTGGCGGGCGTCCTGCTGAAGATGGGGACCTACGCCCTGCTCCGGTTCAACTTCACGATGTTCCCCGAACAGGTCGAGATGTACGCGATTCCCATCGCGGCCATCGCCGTCATCAGCGTCATCTACGGCGCGATGTTGGCGCTGGCCCAGACGGACCTCAAGCGCATCGTCGCCTACTCCTCGGTCTCGTCGATGGGCTACGTGATCCTCGGCCTGATCGCGTTCACCCACTTCGGCGTGGGCGGCGCGACCTTCCAGATGGTTTCCCACGGCCTGATCTCGGGCCTGATGTTCATGGCCGTCGGCGTGATCTACAACGCCACCCACACCCGGATGGTCACCGACATGTCCGGGATGGCCGACAAGATGCCCATCGCCGTCGGCATCCTCATCGCCGGCGCGTTCGGCTACATGGGCCTGCCGCTGATGAGCGGCTTCGCGGCGGAGTACTTCATCTTCTTCGGGACCTTCGGTTCCGAGGTACTGACGTACGCACCGCTGTTTACCGGCCTGGCGATGTTCGGCATCGTCATCGTCGCCGGCTACTTGCTGTTCGCGATGCAGCGGACGCTGTTTGGCCCCTTCCGGCTCGAGACCGACTACGAGATCGGTCGCGCGCCGTTCCACGACGTCGCACCGATGTTCGTGTTGCTGGGGCTGATCATCGCCCTCGGCGTCGCACCGGAGTTGATCTTCGACATGATCCTTGACGCAGTCGATCCGATCCTCGAACAGGGAGGTGGTGCCTGATGGTTAACGCACTCATACCGGCGGAGTGGCTCGCACTCGCACCGACGCTCGTGCTGGCCCTGACCGCCATGGTATTGTTCGTCTTCGACAGCATCAGCCCGCGGTCGACAAACCGTCCGGCACTCGCCGGCATCGCCGCCATCGGCGCGATCGTCTCGCTCGCCATCGCGGTCTGGTTCGCCGTCGCGGGAACCGGCTCCGAGAACGCCGACGCCGGCTACGACCTCTGGTTCGTCGTCGGCGAGTCCCAGGCCGGGGCCGGCGCCATCAACCTCTTCGGCGGCCAGATGGTCGTCGACCAGATGGCGCTGTTCTTCATGATCGTCGTCGCCGTCGTCACCGCGATGGTGGCGATCGCGAGCTACGACTACATGGCCGGACACACCTACCAGGCCGAGTACTACTCGCTGCTCTTGCTCGCGGCGACCGGGATGTCGACGATGGCTGCTGCAAACAGCCTCGTCACCATCTTCCTCGCCCTCGAGCTGGCGAGTCTCCCCTCTTACGCGCTCGTGTCCATTCTCAAGACCAACCGCGGGAGCGTCGAGGCCGGTCTGAAGTACTTCCTGATCGGCGCGTTCTCCTCGGCTATCTTCGTCTTCGGGATCAGCCTCGTCTACGGCGTCACCGGCCACCTGCAACTCGAGGCCATCGCGGACGTCGTCACGGGCGAAGCCGAGCCGGGGTCGGGCCACGACGTCTCCGAAATGGGCGGCCTGCTCGGACTCGGACTCCTGATGCTCATCGGTGGCTTCGCGTACAAGACCTCGAGCGTACCATTCCACTTCTGGGCGCCGGAAGCCTACGAGGGGGCGCCGGCACCGATCTCGGCGTTCCTCTCCTCGGCCTCGAAGGCCGCCGGCTTCGTGATCCTCTTTCGTGTGTTCACGACGGCCTTCCCGCTCGAGGCGACGGCCGAGATCATCGGCCTCGAGTGGACCCACGCGTTCATCATCCTGGCCATCGCCACGATGACGGTCGGGAACTTCGCGGCAGCCACCCAGGAGAACGTCAAGCGAATGCTCGCGTACTCCTCGGTCGGACACGCGGGCTACGCGCTGATCGGACTGGCCGGACTCACCGTCGACGGCGGCGAACTCGTTCTCGGCGCCGCGATGATGCACCTGCTGGTCTACGGCTTCATGAACACCGGCGCGTTCCTGTTCGTCGCCCTGGCGGAATACTGGGGCGTCGGCCGGACGTTCGAGGACTACAACGGCCTCGCGACCCGGGCGCCCGTCGCCTGTGCCGCCCTGGCCGTGTTCATGTTCAGCCTCGCCGGTATCCCGCCCTTCGGCGGCTTCTGGAGCAAGTACTTCCTGTTCACGGGCTCGCTCGAGGCGGCGTCGGCCAACCCCGCGATGTTGATCGTCGCGGCCACGCTGGTGATCAACAGCGCGCTGTCACTGTACTACTACTCGCGGCTCGTGAAGGCCGTCTGGATCGACGACCCCGTCTCGGGCGTCGACCGGGACTTCGGCGGCTCGCCGACGGGACTGTACGCGGCCATCGTCTTCGCGGCCGTGATGACGCTCGTCCTGTTGCCCGGCTTCGGGCCGGTCGCGGACCTCGCGATCGATGCGGCGAGTGCGGTCGTTGTCTCCTGAATACCCGGTAGCTTTTACCCTGTTCGGTGGAAATCCGCGGTATGATCTCCCGGCTCGTCCTCGGATGTGGGGACGTCGGACAACGCGTCGTCGAGCGGCAGCCGGACTCGGCACCGCCACCCCTTCGATCGACGGCTGGCTCCGCCACGAGGGCGCGCGACCGCGAGAAACTGTTCGTCGTCTCGAGGGACGCCGATGTCGTCGAGACGCTTCGGGAGGAGAACGTGCGGGCTCGTCAGGGCGAGCCGTCGGAGCGGTCGCTTCTCGAAGGTCTCGAGCTGGAGTTCGAATCCGGCTCGCCCGACCTCGTGTTCGTCGCCAGTGACGACAGCGGCGAGAACCGGCGGACGCTCGAGACGGCGCGTGAGGTATTTCCCGACGCGATATTCGTGGCGTACGTGGGAGAGAGCGAGTCCGAAGCGGACCGCCGGGCCGACAGGCAGGCCATCGAGCGTCAGGCGACCCACGTCGTCGATTCGATCGAAACCGTCGTCGAGTGGGTCGCCGAGCGAACGGTCTCCCAGGGGGCCCAGAAGGCGATCGAACTCCGGGCGCACCTCTCTCAGATCACGGGGACACTCGCCGTCATCGCACACGACAACCCCGATCCGGACGCCATCGCGAGCGCCGTCGCGCTGGTCGAACTCGCCGAGAGCGTCGGCGTCGAGGCCGAGGCCTGTTACTACGGCGAGATTTCCCACCAGGAGAACCGGGCGATGGTTAACTTGCTGGATCTCGACCTTCGCACGCTCGAGCCGACGGACTCCCTTGAGGCATACGACGCGTTCGCGCTCGTCGACCACTCCCGGCCCGGCGTGAACGACCAGCTCCCGGCCGACCTCGATATCGACATCGTGATCGACCACCATCCGCCGCGCGGCCCGGTCCCGGGCGAGTTCTACGACCTCCGCCAGCGCGTCGGCGCGACGAGTACGGTCCTCACCGAGTACCTCGAGTACTTCGGGATCGACGTCGACAGCCAGATCGCGACGGCGTTGCTCTACGGGATTCGCGTCGATACCAGGGACTTCACCCGGGAAATCTCACCACCCGACTTCGAGGCCGCCGCGACGCTCTGGAACGCCGTCGACTTCGCGACGCTTCGAAAGATCGAGTACCCGACCGTGGAGGGCGACACCCTCGATACCGTCGCGCGAGCGATCAAGAACCGCGTCCAGCGTGGATCGGTGATCGCCGCCAGCGCCGGCCGCATCACCGACCGCGACGCACTGCCCCAGGCAGCCGACCAACTGCTCGCCATGGATGGCGTCGACACGACCCTGGTCTTTGGCTTTCGCGACGAGATGGTGTTCGTCTCGGCTCGTTCACGTGGGAACGACCTCGACCTCGGGGAGACGCTTCGCGACGCGTTCGACCAGATCGGAAGCGCCGGCGGGCACGCCGACATGGCCGGGGCCCAGCTCGAGATGGGCGTCCTCGGCGACATGGAGGAGAGCACCGAGCGCGAGTCCATCCTGAATATCGTCGAGGAGGTAATCACGGACCGCTTCTTCGAGGCGGTGGATACCCAGCCAGGAACCCCCGTCGGCATCTACAGCCAGACCAGCGAGATGCTGTTCGGCTCGAGCGCCATCCTGGACGAGCAAATCGAAGCTGACGCCGAACGCGACGGGTGAGCGGGGCTCGAGGCCTGTCCTGTATCGACGGTGTCCACGCGCGAGCCCGACGAGCCAATGAGGCGAACCGCAGAGAGGAGCGTTTTTTACGACGGCCGACGATGAACGGACATGGACATCGTCACCGACAGCAAACCCCGCGTAAAGGACTACATGACGCGAGACGTGGTGACGGTCTCGCCCGACCAGACGGTGGCCTCGGTCGCCGAACGGATCGCCGAGAGCGAAGAACACAGCGGCTTCCCCGTCTGCGATCGCCGCCGCGTCGAGGGATTCGTGAGCGCGCGCGACCTCCTGCTCGCCGACGACGACGCCCCGATCTTCCGGGTGATGTCCCGCGAGTTGATCGTCGCCCACCCCGACATGAAAGTGATCGACGCCGCCAGAGTGATCCTCCGGTCGGGGATCCAGAAACTCCCGGTCGTCGACGACGCCGGCAACCTCGTGGGGATCATCGCGAACGCCGACGTGATCCGGAGCCAGATCGAACGCGCGACCCCCGAGAAGGTCGGGAAGCTCATGCGGACCCTCGAGAACATCCACGAGGTCGAGTTGCGCCAGGAGCGCCGGATGATCACGCTGTCCGACCTGACGCCGACTCAGGGTCGAGTATACGCGGACGAACTCGAGGGGCGAAAGTACGAACTCGAGCGAGGACTGGCCGAACCCCTCGTCGTCATCGACAACGCCGGCGAGTTGTTGCTCGCCGACGGCCACCACCGGGTGATGGCCGCTGATCGGATCGACCTCGATGAGATGGACGCCTACGTGATCGTGGTCGACCAGCGCCTCGATCTGGGGATGGCCAAAACGGCGAAAAAGGAGGGGCTCGAATCTATCTGCGACATCGAGGTGGTCGACTACGCGAGACATCCGCTGGTGGAGACGACGAAGCGATTGCAGTCGAGCGAGCAGTGAGCGAGCAGTGAGTGACCAGCGAGCGGCCAGGAACGAAACTCATCGATCAGCAAAATTTTGTCCACGCCGCGTCGTCCTCGAGTATGCGAGAGGACGGTTTCCGTGATCCACCTGACCCCGAAAATGACAATTGCGGTGTCGGCGACGACCCTGTTACCGCTGACGGTTCGACTACCACTGACGGCTCCATCGACGTCGACGTCGACGCTGGCAGCGACGACCACGTCCACGCAGACGCCTCCGTCCGCGGCCTAATCGAGGACGACGGCACCTACCTCCTCCTGAAACACGACATGCCGGGCGGGCCAATATGGGGCGTCCCCGGGGGCCGAGCGCGAATCGGCGAGGACCCTCGAGACGCCCTCGTCCGCGAGGTGTACGAGGAGACACGCCTCGAGGTCGCAATCGGCGACCCCCTCGAGGCGTTCGCCCACACCTGGGCTGACGGCGAGCAGGGCACCGTCTCCGTAGTCTTCGAGTGTGCGGTAGTCGGTGGAACAGTAGACATCGAGGCGAACCCGAACGACGACGAGCCCATATCTGAGTACGTCTGGCTCGAGCCCACAGCACTAGACGATGTGCCGATGGAACCTGAACTCCAGCGGCTCCTCGAGCGTTACGCGAACTGATCGCTCACGCTCAGCAGGTAGGCCAGAATCACGAGGGAGATGAGCAGGCCGATGACGTTGAGCGTCACCAGGTCCAGGAGTGCACTGAGCCCGTAGAGGACGAGCGCCCATGTCAGCGCCCATCCCTCCATGTTCCAGAGGCCGACGAGGACTGCCAGCATGCCAACGTTGACGACGGTGAACACGAACGCGAGGAGCGTACCGACGCCGCCGTAGGCGAGCAGTTGGAGGATTGGAATCCAGGCGAACAGGAATCCGAGGCCGCCGAGGACGCAGATGATCGAGATGCCGAGCGGTCGGGACGACCCGCTAGCGTACGACGCGTTCGTCGACGACCGAGTAGAGCGAGGGGCTGGAGAGCGGGGATTCATGTTAAATCATCTACATCACAGCGATGAATATATTCTGGACAACTGACGCTTCGCGCTCGCTCGAGCACGGTCCCAAAGCGCCGATAAAACACGAATCGCTCGAATGCCGTTCCGACGGCTTACTTGCCTTCGAATTCCGCGTCCTCGCCGCTCATGAACGCGGTAATCCCCGTCATGAGGTCGTCGGTTGCCATCAGGTGGCCGAACGCCGCGGCCTCGAGTTCGAGCCCCGCGTCGGTGTCGTCGCGGCCGGCGAGCATCGCGCGCTTGGTGAAGCGCTGAGCGATCGGCGGGCCACCGGCGAGTTTCTCGGCGAGGTCGAGGGCCTTCTCGAGCAGTTCGTCGTTACCCACGACCTCGTTGACGAAACCGTAGTCTTCCATCGTCTCGGCCTCGTAGCGGTCGGCCGTGAGGATGATCTCCTTTGCGCGGCCCTCCCCGACGATGTGCTTGAGCCGCTGAGTGCCGCCCCAGCCGGGAATCAACCCGAGGTTGAGTTCTGGCTGACCGAGTTCCGAGCGCTCGGAGGCGACCCGGATGTCGGCGCAGGTCGCCAGTTCCATCCCGCCGCCGAGGCAGTAGCCGTCGATGCCGGCGACGACGGGCATGTCACAGGACTCGAGCTTGCCGAAGGTGTCCTGACCCTGTTTCGAGAGTTCGATAGCACCGATCGGGTCGGCCCCGCCCGCGGCCATACTCTGGACGTCCGCGCCCGCGGAGAATGCCTTCTCGCCCTCGCCGGTGATGAGGATCGACCGCACCTCGTCGTCGTCTCCGAGGACGTCGATGGCTTCGCTCAGTTCCGAGAGGAGTTCCGAACTGATCGTGTTCATCCGGTGGGGCCGGTCGATGACGACGTGGCCGACCATGTTGCCGGGGTACTCGAGGCGGATGGTCTCGAACTCGAGTTCGCCGTCGTCCTCACTCGGCCCGTAGAAGCCGCCCTCGTCGACGAACCCGCTGAGCGCGTCGGAGGGTTCGTGCCGGGCCGCACCGCTCTCGTCGTAGGCGTCCTCGAGGGCCTCGAACAGGTCGGCGAGGCCGCGAGCGTCGGCCATCTTCGCCGGGCCGTCCGGGAAGCCCGCGCCGAGTTTCATCGCTTCGTCGATGGCATCCGGACCGGCCACGTCGTCGTCGATCAGCTGGGCCACCTCGTCGGCCATCACGGCGAGCAGGCGGTCGGAGATCCACTCCTTGCCCTCGTCGGTCGGGATCTGGACGCCCTCGCCGTCCTCGTAGTCGTAGACGCCCTTGCCGGTCTTCTTCCCGAGTTCCTCGGCCTCAACTTTCTCCTCGGTCATCGGGCACGGGGCGTACGCCTCGCCGAGGGTCTCGTGCATGTACTCCTGGACGTGCAAGCCCACGTCGAGACCGACCTGGTCGGTGAGTTCGAACAGGCCCATCGGGAGCCCCATGTCGAACTTCGCGGTCGAGTCGACCTCGGCGACGGTGGCCTCGTCCTCGTAGACCATCCACGCGGCCTCGTTCATCAGCGGGACGAGCACGCGGTTCACGATGAAACCAGGGCTGTCCTTGTGGACCCGGACCGGCGACTTGTCGACGTCCTCGGCGAGCGCCTCGATCAGGTCGAGCGTTTCGTCGGCGGTGTGAGCCCCGGAGATGACCTCGACCAGCGGCATCCGGATCGGCGGGTTGAAGAAGTGCATCCCGCAGAACTGCTCGGGTCGGTTGGTGACCTCCGACAGTTCGGTGATCGACAGCGAGGAGGTGTTCGTCCCGAAGATGGCGTGGTCGGGCGCGTACTCCTCGACCTCGCCGTAGACGTCCTTCTTGATGTCCATCTTCTCGGGAACGGCCTCGATGACGACGTCGGCGTCGGCGACCGACTCCTCCACGTCGACCAGCGGTGTGATCCGCTCGAGGGTGTCGTCGGCGACTTCGTCGGTAATCTGGTCGTTTTCGGCAAGCTTTCCGAGCGACCACTCGATCTGGTCGTAGCCGTCCTGGACGAACTCCTCGTTGATGTCGCGCAGGTTCACGTCGTAGCCGGCGAGCGCCGCCACTTCGGCGATGCCGTGGCCCATGTTCCCCGCACCGAGAACTGCGATGGTGTTGATATCCTCCAGTTCCATGCACACGTATGCGTCTGGCACCCGTTTCAACGTTTCCCTCTCGACAGGAACAACTGTTCTCGAGTTTAGTTCCGGTTACAAAGTTCTTTATCGTTCAGGCAGGAACCTAGGGCCATGGACTTTGGACTCACCGACGAACAACAACAGATCCGTGAGGAAGTCAAGCGCTTCGCCGAAAACGAGATCAAACCAGTCGCGACCGAGTACGACGTCGAAGAGAAGTACCCCCACGACATCGTCGAGAAGGCCGCCGAGATGGGCCTGACCGGCGCCTACATCCCGATGGAGTACGGCGGCGCGGGCTACTCGATCCTCGACACCGCCATCATCACCGAGGAACTGTTCGCCGTCGATCCCGGCATCGCGCTCTCGATCGTCGCCACCTCCTTCGGCTGTGAGGCGATCATGAACTTCGGGACCGAAGCACAAAAAGAGGAGTACCTCGAGCCCGTTGCGCTGGGTGAAGCGGTTTCGGGCGCCGCGATTTCGGAACCCGACACCGGCTCGGACGTCTCCTCCGTCTCCACGCGCGCCGAGAAGGACGGCGACGAGTGGGTCATCAACGGCAACAAGATGTGGATCACCAACGGCACGGTCGCCGACTTCCTGGTCGTCCTCACGAAGACGAACCCCGACGCCGAGGGCCGCTACAACGGCTTCAGCCAGTTCATCGTCGAGACCGACCGCGACGGCGTCTCGACCGAGAAGATCACCGGCAAACTCGGCATTCGCGCGTCGGACACCGCCGAAGTGATCCTGGACGACGTGCGCGTCCCCGAGGAGAACCTCGTCGGCACGAAAGACGCCGCCTTCCTCCAGCAGATGCAGTTCTTCGACGAGACCCGTACCGCCGTCGCGGCACAGGGCGTCGGCATCGCCAAAGGGGCCACCGAGGCCGCCCTCGAGTACGCCCAGGACCGCGAACAGTTCGGCAAGTCCATCTCTGAGTTCCAGGCCATCCAGCACAAACTCGCCGACATGGCGACCAAGACCGAGGCTGCCCGCAACCTGACCTACAAGGCCGCCTGGAACGTCGACCAGGGCGAAGACATCACCCAACTGGCGTCGATGGCCAAGGAGTACGCCTCCCGCGTCGCCGTCGACGTCGCCGACGAGGCCGTCCAGATCCACGGCGGCGCCGGCTACGTCAACGACTTCCCCGTCGAACGGCTCTACCGCGACGCGAAGATCACCCAGATCTACGAGGGCACGACGGAGATTCAGAAGAACATCATCGCCCGCGAGATGCTCGGGAAAGGGTTCTAGAGACCCACCTTTTGCACTGCGTTTTTAACGCGTCGACGCCAGCGTAGCTGGCGCACGACGCGCTGACACTCGGCAAAAGCTGGACCAAAAGCACTCCTCCTTCTGTTTCGTTCACTCCGTTCACTTCACCTGAGTCGTCGGCCCGCTTGCTCACTGCGTTCGCTCGCGGTGAATCTCCTTTTATTGCCTGCCCGTCCCCGTTGAGCGAACGCGACGCGTTCGCGATGCTCGGAAACGCGCGCGTTTCCGTTGGAGCACCCGCCTCTCGCTGTCGCTCGAGTCGCGTGCTCGGCCACTACCGCCTCGTTCGGTTACGATTACATCGCCTCTCGAGCCGGGAGTCGGGAACGTTCGATTACTCCAGTGAGGACGTATCGAAATCGGAGTCCGAATCACCGTCGTTACTATCTGAATCCGTGTCTGTATCACCATCGTCACTGTCCGAATCAGAGTCGGTATCCGTATCACCACCGTCGCTGTCCGAATCAGAGTCGGTATCCGTATCACCACCGTCGCTGTCCGTATCCGAATCCGAGTCGCTGTCAGTATCGCCATCACCCCTGGCCCGGTTATCGACACCGCTGTCTGCGACCATTTCACGCGGTATTTCCCTCTCGTTCTCGCCCACGTCATCGGCTATCGACGGATCCCGCTCAAGCACGTAGAACACCACGGGCGGTACGACGTAGACACCGATCGCGAGCACGGCGAAGAGCGAATCGACGAACACTAGGAGCGCGAAGATGGCGAACGCCGCCGCGGTCGCCGTGTGCATCCCCGTTCTGGTGTACTCGAGGTAGAACGTCCAGAGTCCCCGGAACCATTCACGATCGCTCATGCGTTCGTTATTACTACGCGAACCAACGACAACCCTCTTTCGAGGGGGGCCGTTACGATCTCCCAGTGTCGATCCACGTTCCCCCATCGAGCACTCGCTTCTCGACGGGAGCAACGACCAGTCCGCTCTGGACGGCTGCCACTGTCGTATCGCGACGCGGTGTGGTGGCTCAACTTTCCGACTAGAACGAGGGAACCAGAGCGACGGTAGTCGCGGGTGCAACAAAAAAGCCGAGCACCCGTCTACGGAATCGACGACGGTCGTGCTTGCGACCGACGGCCGGTGTTACTTACTGCCGAGTGGTGCCAGTTACCTCGCACCATGGCAGACGAACACGAATGCAACCTCTGTGGAGCAACGTTCGATAGCGAAGAACAGCTACAGGAACACAACCAGGAGGAACACCGGGACGAGATGTAGTCGTCCAGGCGCTTTCAGGCACCCTCGAGGAACGAGTGAAGCCGATCGAGGTACGCCTCCGGCTGGTCGACCATCACCCAGTGGTTCGCCCCGTCGAGGCCGACGAGTTCCGCGTCGGAAACGTCCGACTCGAGTCGCTCCGCGTACTCCATTGGCTGAAACTCGTCGTCGCCACCCCACAACAGCAGCGTCTGCGCGGTAACCTCGCCGGGATCGATCTCGGTCGTGTGGCTCGTGTTCGTCGCGATGGCGTTTCGCGAGAGCGAGACGATCCCTTCCTCGGTGTTCCACGGCGCGAGCATTCCCTCCAGGAACGCCTCGTCCGGATCGCCAGCGAGGGTGCTGCGGAAGATCTTTTCGACCATCTCCTGCACGTCGTCGACGCTCATCTCGTCAATGGTCGACGGAATACCGAGATCGACGATCGTCTCGATCGGCCAGGAGTCGTAGCTGACCGCGTTCGAGAGAACGAGTCGATCGACCGCCTCGGGTTCGTGGACGGCGTACCGGAGTCCGACGCCCCCACCGAGGTCGTGACCGACGAACGTAACGGGGTCGACGCCCAGTTCGTCGAGCAATCCGTCGATCATCTCCTCTTGCGCCCTGATCGAGCGGTCGAACCCGTCGTGCATCGCCGAGTTCCCGTACCCCACCATGTCGGGGACGATCACGCGGTAGTCGTCGGCGAGCGGCGGGGCGATTTCGCGCCAGAGGAACGAGGACGTTGGGATCCCGTGGCAGAATACTATCGGCTCGCCGTTGCCCTCATCGTAGTAAGCGACCTCGAGGTCGTGTTCGTCGACGGAGACCGTTTCCGTCCGCTGCTCGCTCGTCCAGCGTTCGTACTCCATACCGTGTCGCGCTGCCACACCACTGGCATTAGTGCTTGGCCTTGCTTCCGCACGGAGGACGGCCACGGACAGTGAGGGCGGGGGCAGACGCGAGTTCTCCGAATTTACGCCTTCTCGAGTTCGGCCGCGAAGTCGTGGATCGTCTCGATCGTCAGATCGGGTTCGACGTCGTATGGCCCCCAGAGCGTGTCCTGTCGGTTGATCCAGACGCCCTGCATCCCGGCGTTCATCGCGCCCGGCACGTCCCACCAGCCCGCGCCGACGAACGCGATCGATCCCACCGGGGCACCGATTCGGTCAGCGGCGTGGCGATACAGTTCCGATTCCGGCTTGAACTGCTCGACCTCGTCCGCGCTGATCGTGTCGACGAGCAGGTTCTTCAGGTCCCCGTGGTCGACCAGTGACTCGAGCATCGCCTCGTTACCGTTCGAGACGACGTAACAGTCGTACCCGAGGTCGCGGACGCGCTCGATGCCGTCGCGAACGTCGTCGAACACCGGCAGTTCGTGGTACGTCGAGAGCACGGCCTCACGCTCGGCTTCCTCGAGGTCGACGCCGACCGTCTCGAGCGCGAATCGCAGGGCGTGACGGTTCATCGCGTAGAACGAGTCGTACTCGCCGATGGCGTTCCCGACCATCGCGTACGCCAGCGAGCGCTGCCGCCAGATCGTCGCGACGAGGGCCGGGTCGGCTTCCTCGAGGTGCGGCTCGAGGGCGTCGGCGATCCCCGAGACATCCACGAGCGTGCCGTACGAATCAAACGCGACCGCTTCGACCGCGTCGGGATCGAAGGACGAGGACATACCGTTTGATTCGCGGCCGACGTCGAAATAACTTGGGCGGCCCCCGTTCTCGCGCTCGGCTCAACTCGACCGCGTTCACCGGGCTAGAAGCTGATCCCCTCGAGTCAGCGCCACGAAAACGGTGTCGTTGATTACGCGCCGTCCGCGTGTCGGTCGAGTTCCTCCGCCGCCCGGATCTCGGGCGGCTTCTCAAGCCGTTCGTCGACCGCCTTCCAGACCGGTTGCTCCTCGAGGAGGCCGTGGCGCTCGAGCAGGTCGTAGCCCTCGTCGGTCAACCCGTAAAACGTCGACGGGAGGTCCCGTTTGCGCTCGCCTGCCGGGAGCGTGATCTTCTCGACGACGCCGGCCTCGACCAGTTCCTGGAGGTGGTACTCGATGGTGCTCCGCTTGACGTCCGGATTGCGGTAGTCGAACTCGCGAACGCTGGGGGATTCCTTCGGGTGGCCGAGGATGTCGCTGAGCAGCGCCGCTCGAGTCGGCTGGGTGATGAGCCGCAGACGGTCCCACTCCGTACTTTCGGCACTTGCGTCCGCTGTCGACGGATCGGGTGCGCGGGCGTCGTGGGACATGGCTATCGATAACTACGTCGACCGTCGGTTTAATCGTTTGGGTCCAGACTGTGACAGTCGTAACTGAACTGGTTGCAACTATGCTGGTTACAACTGAATCGGTTATGACTGGGACGATTGTAACTGAATCGATCTCTGTAACGTCGACCGCCGAGCGAATCGACACCACTATTCCACGGCATTTCGTCCGATAAATACGACAATGGACGGAGACGACCGACTCGAGGCCGTCGACGACGTGCTCGAGACCCTCGAGACGACGGCCGACCGGTCGCTGACGCCGGAGGACGTGCAGGCCCTGAAGCGGGCCGTCTTCGAGGATCACGACGCGTTCACCCGCGTGCTCTACAGCGACCGATCCTACTTCGTCATCGGAAGCTACGGCGACGAGGAAGAGACGCGACTGGTCGCGGTCCGGGACGTTTTGGACGAGCGTCGGTCCAACGATCACGCGTTCCTGATGAAGGAGGTCCCCGAGTTCACGACGAACTTCGCGCTCAAGTTTCACGTACTCGTCCGTCGAGTCGACACCGTCGTCGGCGTCTTCGAACACAATCGCGGTGGTCACGAGTGGGAAGCTGGAGCGCTGTCACACCCGCCGCTGCGAAAGAAGACGTGGGCGCTGAAGCGCGCGTACGATGATCGAGAGGCGGAGTACGCGGCGTTCGACGCGATGATCGCCCACTTCTTCGAGTTGCTGGGCGAGGAGGGGCGACTCCTCGAGTGGTCGAGCGAACCCGAACTCCGCGAGCGAACGGAGTCGATACCGTAGTCTCACAATCTCGCAGGAACCCTTTTTGACTGCCGTCCCCTACTCCCACCAATGAGAGAGTTCGTCTTCGCCCTCGAGTACGACCCCGGGACCAACCCCGTGGCGGACGTACTCGCGGACCACCCCGACGCGCGGATTCGGTCGCTGTCGTGTCACGTCACCCCCGACAGCCTCTGGCGGGTCGACCACGCGACCGGCCCGACCGAAGCCCTCGAGGCCCTCGAGGCCGCCTACCAGGACGCCGCCTACTTCGCGGACTGCCTCGTCAGGGACGACTGTGGCGCGTCCTGTGAGACTCAGGTGCTCGACCGCTCGAGCGATACGCGCATCGTCTACACGTTCTGGGAGCGGACGGACGAGTGCACCTCGGTTCCCCACCTGGCGCTCGAGCACTTCGGGCCCGGCCTGCTGTTCGAGACCGACCGCGAAGGCCGGCGCCACCGCTGGCGGATCGTCCTCGGCGACGAGGCGCCGATCCACGACTTCTTCGACGCGCTCGATGCCGAGGTCGGCGAGTGTACCGGGATCGAGATGTTGCGCCTGACCGACCTGGACCCCGACCGCTCACTCGATGCCAGCCACGACGACGGGCTGGGACTGTCGAGTGACCAACTCGAGGCCCTCCGGGCGGCGGTCGAAGCGGGGTACTACGAGACGCCGCGCGCGGTTGAACTTTCGGAGCTGGCCGAGGCCCTCGAGATTCCTCGGTCGACGCTCTCCTATCGCCTCCGTCGGGCCGAGGCCGCCCTCGCGCAGTCGGTGGTCGCGAGCGACGACTCCCTCGAGGCCGTGTTGCCCGCTCGATAGCCGTCCGTCGAGGAGCTGTCGCCCGCATTCGTATCGTGGGCGACCCGCATCGTGACGAAACCAAAGTTGGCGTGCGCCAAATAAGCGGTATAGGTGCCGGGACCGTACTCGGCAGTAATGAGTGATCGATCCGTCGATGGCACCCGAGTGGCCGAGCTCGAGGTTCGGGTGCCGGAGATGGACTGTTCGTCGTGTGCGACGAAAATCGAACGCAGCCTGGCGGGAGTTGACGGCATCGCCGAGATCGATCCAGCCGTCGCAAGCGGCCGCCTCCTCGTGCGCTACGACCCGGAGCGAACCGACGAGAGCGAGATTCGCGCACGGATCGAGGGCGTCGGCTACGACGTGGTGGCGTCGACCCGTCGAGACGACGGCGGTCACCCCGACGGGACCGGCGAACGAGCCTACGCGGTCCCCGGCATGGACTGTGCCTCGTGTGCCAGCAAGGTCGAGCGAGCGCTCGCGGACCTCGAGGACCTGGAGTCGGTCGAGACACTCCCTGGATCGGGGCGCGTGACGGTGACGGTGACGGTGAAGAGGACCGACGCGAGTCACTCGAGGTCGGAAACCCAGTCGGCGTCCGACGCGGGCACCGCGGAATCGACCGCTCAGTCCGCGTCCGACGTCGACGAGACCGTCGTCGCCGCGATCGAAGGCGCCGGTTACGACGCTCGCCCGCTCTCAGATAGCGACGAGAACGCCGAGTACGAGGAATCGACGCCGATCTGGCGAACCCGGCGAGCCCTGACGACGGCGATCGGCGCCGTGTTCCTCGCGGTCGGGATGGCACTGGCGTTCGTCCTCACGAGTTCGAACCCGACCGTCGCCACCGTGCTGGGCCGGGAGTTCGCCGTCTCCCATCTGCTGTTCATCGCGGGTGCAGCCGTCGCCGGGACGCCGGTGCTGCGAAGCGGCTACTACTCCCTGCGAGCGCGGAGCCTCGACATCGACTTCCTGATGAGCGCCGGGATCCTGGCCAGCGTCGCGGCCCACCACCCCTTCGAGGGGGCGATGCTCGCCGTCCTGTTCAGCGTCGCGGAGTTGCTCGAGCGGTTCTCGATGGACCGCGCCCGCGACTCCCTGCGGGAGCTGATGGAACTCTCGCCGGAGACGGCGACCGTCAAGCGCTCGGACGGCGAGGAAGAGACCGTTCCCGCGGACGTCCTCAAGCCGGGCGACACCGTCGTCGTCCGGCCTGGCGAGAAGATTCCTGCCGACGGCGTCGTCCGCGCGGGCACCAGCGCGGTCGACCAGTCGCCGATCACCGGCGAGAGCGTCCCCGTCGACCGCTCGAGCGGCGACGAGGTCTACGCGGGGACCATCGCCGAGTCGGGCTACCTCGAGGTCGAGGTCACGAGCGAGGCCGGTGAGTCGACGCTCTCCCGGATCGTCGACCTCGTCGCCGACGCCGAGCGCGAGCGGACGAACCGCGAGCGGATGGTCGACCGGTTCGCATCCGTCTACACGCCGATCGTCGTCGTCTCGGCGGTCGCGCTGGCAGTTGGCCCGCCGCTGCTCGTCGGCGCCGACTGGAACACGTGGTTCCTCCGGGGACTCACCCTGCTGGTGATCGCCTGCCCCTGCGCGTTCGTCATTTCGACGCCCGTCAGCGTCGTCTCGGGAATCACGAGCGCCGCGAAAAACGGCGTGCTGATCAAGGGCGGTCGGTACCTCGAGGCCGTAGGCGAGAGCGACGTCCTCGCCGTCGACAAGACGGGGACGCTGACCACAGGCGAGCTCTCGGTGACCGACGTGGTCGTCCTCGAGGGAGCCGACGAGGCCGACGTGCTGGCCAGGGCAGCGGCCCTCGAGCGGCGGAGCGAACACCCGGTCGGCGAGGCCATCGTCGGCTACGTAGACGAGCAAGGAGTCGGCGCAAACGGCGACGGCGCGGCGGTGGCGAACTTCGAGGCACTCACCGGCCGCGGCGTCCGGGGCGACCTCGACGGCGAGCGCCACTACGTCGGCAAGCCGGACCTGTTCGACGGCCTGGGGCTGGACCTCGAGCACACGCACGCGCGAACTGACGGCGGATCGGGTGTCGGCGTAGCGTCCCCCGAAGAGATCGATACCCAACCCCAGTGTAGCCGCGAAGACTGTCTCGACCTCCTGCAAACGGTGGTCCCCCGACTCGAGTCCGAGGGGAAGACGGTCGTGCTGGTCGGCACCGACGACCGCCTCCTGGGGCTGGTCGCCGTGGCCGACCGCGTTCGTCCGGAGGCCGCGTGGGCCGTTTCGAAACTCCAGGAGCAGGGCGTTCGCGTCGTCATGCTCACCGGCGACAACGAGGGGACCGCCCGCGCCATCGCCGAGGAGGTGGGCATCGACGAGTACCACGCCGAACTGCTCCCCGAGGAGAAACTCGAGGCGATCCGCGACCTCGAGGGAGGGGATTCGCCCGATTCCGAGCGGACCGTCGCGATGGTCGGCGACGGCATCAACGACGCCCCCGCCCTGGCCACCGCGAGCGTCGGCATCGCGATGGGGGCCGCCGGGACCGACACCGCCCTCGAGACCGCCGACGTGGCCCTGATGGGCGACGACCTCACCCGACTACCGTACCTCTACCGGCTCTCGGGAACGGCCAACGGCGTGATCCGCCAGAACATCGGCTCGAGTCTCGCCGTCAAGGCGGTGCTGGCCGCGGGGGCCCCGTTCGGACTGGTGACGATCATCCACGCCGTCGTGATCGGCGACATGGGGATGAGCCTCGCCGTGGCGGGCAACGCCCTGCGCCTCTCGCGAGTGGAACCGGAGACGCCGGACGAGGACGTTTCGTCCGCCTGAACCAGCCGATTATCCGCGCTCGAGTAGTCGGCCGGTAATGCTCCCGACGGCCCCGACGCCCGGCCGCCCGTCGATCCACCAGTGGACGATTCCCGCGACCAGGATGACCGCCTCGAGCCACAGCGTTGTCGCCTCGAAACCCGCGACGGTACCGAGACCGAAGGGTTTGACTCCCGTGTACGCCGGCATGTGGGTCACCGGCCACAGCAGGAACCCCAGTTCCGCGTAATCCCCGGACAGTACGTGCCAGGGGACGTCCGCGAGAACGTGTGAGCCGTACCCGATGGCGACGGCGACCCCGAGGTCCCGGCGGTTTGCTCGAGCGGCGGTGATCCAGGAAACGGCCACGACCGGAACGACGAACAGGAGGGAGTGACCGACCGTTCGGCCGACGTCAACGACACCCGCGGCGGCCAGCGGCTTGTCGATCAGGTCGGCGAGGCCTGCGGCCAGGACGGCGACGAGCGCCGGTCCGTCGTGCGGTGGCTCACCGCGGCGCCATCGGGCGTACGCCGCGTAACAGAGGTAGCCGACGACGGGGTGGACGATGGGCTGCACGACGACTCACAATTTATCCCGCTCCTACAAAGGAAGTTGGCCATCCGCTCGCCGTGCTTCGGAGCCGGTGCTCGAGCAGTAGGGTAACTATATCTGGTGTATCAATATACTACACAATATGCATCAAAATACTTCAAAAAATGGACCAGTTACTCAAGCGCGTCAGTCGTCCTCATAGTCCGCCCAGATGTACCGCGTCGCCAGGCTTCGATAGGGACGCCACGGTTCGGCGATCTCGCGCATTTTCGCTCGAGAGAGTTCCTCCCCGTCGTTGTACAGCGCTTCGATGCCCCGCCGGACAGCGAGGTCGCCGAGTGGGAGCACGTCGGGACGCTCGAGGACGAACAGGAGGTACATACGGGCCGTCCAGTCGCCGACGCCCCGAATTGCCGTCAGTTCCTCGCGCACCTCGTCGTTCGTGTGGTCGCTCAGCCCCTCCCTGGTGAGGTCGCGTTCGAGAAACGCCTCGGCGGCGTTTCGGGCGTACTCGACCTTTGACCGGCTCAACCCTGCCTGGAGCAGCGGTTCGTCCTCGACCTCGAGGACGCGCCTCGGCGTAATCTCCTGGTTCAGGACGTCGAATGTGCGCTCGCGGACGGCCATCGCGGAGGCCGTCGATAGCTGCTGGTTGATGATCGAGACGAGGAGCCGTTCGTACTCGCCCATTGAGGAGTCGATCGGCGCGAGGTCGTACCGTTCGACGAGGTCGGCCATGATCGGATCGCGCCGAAGGACGGCTTCGGCCGCTGCGTACGTCGACATTGACGACAAGAAGCACGGAACGGGCAAAAGGTCGTTGCTCGAGGCACACCGACCAACCCGTCTCCGGTGCCCCAGGAAAGCTACGGTTACTCACTGCACCCCGCTCGTAATCGCACTATGTGCGCGGATCGCCCGACTGAACGGCCCTGTTTGCCGTCTGGAGACAAACCGAGACGGCGAGTTACAGATCGACGTGACGTCGAGTACAGGGCAATCGCCGCCTGTCGCCCGAAACGGTCCGGACGATTTGGGATGGTGGGCGACGGCGGGTCCGTATGGCTGACGACCACGCGACCGCCTGGGTGACGACCGACCCCGACCGCATCGAACGCTGGGCCGCCGACCGCCACGCCCGCCCCGTCGTCCTCGAGGAGGGCGGTGAGCGGACGTACACCTTCGTGCACCAGGAAGACGTTTCGCCGGACCACCGCAAACTCGAGTGGGGCGCGTTCGCGGACGTCCTGGATCGGTACGACCTGGCATTCGTCCACCTCCAGGACGATCCGAACTCGCAGGAAATCGGGTACTTCGCGCTCACGTCTCGAGCGCGCGTGGCTAGACGAACCGGCATCGATCGGCCGGCGCTCGAGCAGGCGCTCGCCGACGAGGAGGCGCTGAAGATCGAGATCGATCCCTCGGAACCCGCTCGCGAGGAGTATCCGGACGAAATCGTTCCGATGGGCGGCGGCGCCGAGTCGGCCGACCACGAGGAGGCGATGGGTGGTGGCGTCGTCGTTCGCGAAGAACAGGCAGCTATGGGTGGCGGCGCGCGCTCGACGCCGCGAGCGGGCCGGCGAACGGAACGTTCGGAGGGTGGCGACCGACTCGGCGCGACCGACGAGGGAAAGCCAGTCGTCGATACCGCCGGGGAACGACTCGGCACCGTCGCCGGCGTCACCGACGAGCACCTTCTCGTCGAATCCGAGGGCGGACTTACAGAACGGCTCAGGGCCCGACTCGGCTGGGGACACCAGGAACGGGGCTCGGTTTCGATCGACCGTTCGAAGGTTGTGGACGTGACCGACGAATCCGTGATCGTCGCCCCGACGGAGTCGACTCGAGAGTGAGTTGTGGCGCTGCTCGAGGGTCCTTTTCCCGCGACTGCTGGAGGGTTCTTTTCCAGTGACAACTCGAGATTCCCTTACTTTGAGCTACTCGAGGCTCTCTTCTTCCTCCTCCGGGCTATCGGGCACGTCGCCGTCGACACGCCGACTCACGTCGACCTGGTAGTTCCCGAGGATGTCGCGGCCGAGGATGACCGGGTAATCCATGTGACTGCGGTCCTCGACGCTCGCGGTGACGGTGTGCTGATTGCCGCCGACGCCGACAACCACGTCGACGACGGGCCGACTCTTCGAGGTCTTGCTGCTGCCCGACTTCACCCGCGTGATCGACTTGATCGGGCCGGCGCCGATGTCGGCGGCCAGGCGCGTATCGATGCTGGTCCGCGTCGCGCCCGTGTCGGACTTGGCGTAGACGGACTTCGAGCCGCTGGTACCGGAGAGGACGACCTCCTCGGTGTAGCCGATGATCGCGGCCTCGCCGTCTGTCGTGGTGAGCCTCTCAGGCATCGCAGAGGGCGTCGAGTCGTCAAGGCTCGCCGAGAGTTCCCAGACGCGCCCGTCGTCGACCTCGCCGCCCGCTCGCTCGATGGCGAGTTTCGCGATGTAGGGGGCCGGGCTGACGTTGGTCGCCTGGTAGAGGCCCTTGAACCCAGCTGTCGGATTGACCTCGAGGACGAACCAGCCGTCGTCTCCCTCGACAATGTCGACGCCGGCGTAGTCGAGGCCGACGATCTGGGCCGAGTCGACGGCGATGTCGGTGACTTCCTCGGGGAGGGAGTCGGTCGCGTCCTCGACCGAGCCGCCGACGGCGACGTTCGTCCGCCAGTCGTTGTCGGGCGCGTAGCGGTACATCGCGCCGACGACCTCGTCGCCAACGACGTAGACGCGGATGTCGCGGTGGCGTTCGCCGTCGCGGTCGATCAGCTTCTGGAGGAAGGCGTAGCGGTTCCCGACCTTCGAGTTGACGGGGTCGTTTAGGCCGACCTTCCAGGTCCCGCCACCGTGAGTTCCGATTGCCGTCTTGTAGACCGCCTCCTCGCCGAATCGGTCCCGGTTCGCGTTCAGTCGCTCCGTGCTGAGC
Source organism: Natronosalvus rutilus (assembly GCF_024204665.1). Lineage (NCBI taxonomy): Archaea > Methanobacteriati > Methanobacteriota > Halobacteria > Halobacteriales > Natrialbaceae > Natronosalvus > Natronosalvus rutilus. The sequence continues at coordinate 3,401,644 of NZ_CP100355.1, forward strand.
GAGAGAAAGACGTCGGGAACCTGGACGTCGGCCGACGCGAGCGCGGCCGCCGTAGCCAGCTTGTGCGACGCCGTCAACGTCGCCGACGGTTCGTTGAGCATCGGAACCAGCCGACTGAGCGTGTCCGCCAGCCCGAGTTCCTCGCAGGGCTGTTCGGTGTTCGAGAGCAGCATGCGGTTCGCGATGACGTCGACGTCGGGCTCAAGGGTGACCGAGCCGTCGTCGACGCTGATCGCCGTGTTCTCCTCGCGAAGCCACGCCGTCTCGTGGCCCAGTTCCTCGACCGCGTTGAGAATCGCCTTCGACTCCTTGCTCGTGTGCAGACTCAGTACCCCCACCGTGACGGAATCGGCCGTTGTCATAGTCGACGACACTCTGGCTGCGCGGAAAAGCGTTATCAGTTCTCGCCGTCCGTGTGAACGGTTCAGCCCGTCGATCCCCTTGGAGAGAAGAACGGTTCGCAGGGCCGATGGTTACGCGCGCTCGAGACGACGGACCCAGCGTCCGGGATCATCGAGTTCCTCGCCGGTCGGTAGGTTGTCCGGATGGTCCCACACCCGACTTGCGAACGCGACGTCTCGAGCGCCGGTGACCCCCTCGAAGAACGACTTGCCGCGCTCGTACTGGCGCTGTTTGAGACCCAGGCCCAGCAGGCGCCTGAACAGCCGCTGGATCGGCCCGCGTCCCTGTCGACGGGCGTCGAGTTTCCGCCGGAGGTCCGCGTACTCGTCGTCGAATGCGTGATCCATCAGCAACTCGGCGTAACCCTCGACGACCGTCATCGTGACGTCCAGTTCGCGGAACGCGTTCCGGTCGAACGAGCCCTCCGCGAGGGCGTCGATTCCCTCCTGCATGCGCGACTCGAGGTGCGTCGACAGCCAGGGTGCAGCGCCGAACTCGGCCGCGTGGGTCACCTCGTGGAAGGCGATCCAGCGGCGGAACCGGTCGGAATCGACGTCGAGGACCTCCGCGGCCTTGAGGATGTTCGGACGAACGAAGTACAGCGCGTGGTCCTCGTCGGGCGTCTCCGCGAGCAACAGCGGGTCGTACTGGCCGAGGACGTTCCGTCCGAGAAAGGCGAGTAGGACGGTCATCGTCCCGGTGTTGATCGTCCGCGCGGCGCCCGGAAACGCACCCAGCTGGGATTCCATGGGCGCCATCACGCGCTCGAAGGTGGCGATGTTGGCGTCGATCCAGTGGTGCCGATTCTGGATCTCGACGACGTCAGGGACGTCGAACTCGAGGCCCGCAGCCTCCTGGACGCCTGCCCGGGCGTCCCGGACGTCGCGAGCGTAGGCGGCTTCCTCGTCGGGATCGAGTTCGAGCGATCCGGGTTCGGTCGAGGCTTTCGCGGCCTCGGCCGCGGCACGCCAGTCGACCGCGTCGTCACCGGAGGCGCCGGCGACGGCGCGAACGCTGCGATAGAGATTCACACCTCGAGTAAGCGGACGGGAGCAAAAAGCGTTCTGTCGCGTGGCGTCTCGCGGTCAGTCGATTTCGCTCGAGTGATCACCATGGTCGGGGGCGACTGGCTCGAGTCCCGGGAACCCAACAATCGACCGAACCGACGAACGTCGTTCGTCTACGTGACGATGACGTCCGGCTCGTCTTCCGGCTCGACTGTCTCCTCCTCGTCGCCGCCGCGGAACTTCTTGACCGCGACGGCGATGCCGACCAGAACGACGAGCGCGACGACGACGCCGAGGGCGCTTCCCCTGCCGCCGTCGTCGGCCGCGGCCCCGTCCTCGTCCTGGTCGGTCGTGGATTCGGATTCGAGTTCCGATTCCGATTCCGACTCGGTCTCGAGGCCCCCCTCACCGAACGGGAGTTTCTCGCTGAGCGTCCTGGGTCCGAACTGTGTTTCTCCGTCGAGGTGCAACTCGAAGAGGGTGATGTTTTTATCGCCCATACTGGGCCCCACAACGGGCGGTCATTTACCAGTTGTGCTGGTCGTCGCCGTGCGCAGGAAGAGTACGAGTCCGTCCTCGAGGTCGACGCGAAGAGTCAACAGGTTCAAATCATGGCCTTCCGACCACTTCCTATGGGCTCTCAGCCACGCGACGTTCTCGTTTCACTTCTCGAGACGCCTTCCCCGTCGGGGTACGAAACCCGCGGCCAGCGCGTCTGGATCGACTACGTCTCGCAGTTCGCGGACGAGGTCCGTACCGACGCCTACGGTAACGCGATCGCCGTCCACGAAGGCGACTCCAACGGCCCCGAAATCGCCCTGACGGGCCACGCCGACGAGATCGGTTTCATCGTGCGCTCGATCGACGACGACGGCTTCCTCAACGTCGGCCGCATCGGCGGCAGCGATCCCTCCGTCGCCCGCGGCCAGCACGTGACGGTACACGCCGAGGACGGCCCCGTCGAGGGCGTGATCGGTCAGACCGCGATCCACCTCCGAGAGGACGACGACGAGCCCGAAATTTCGGACCTCTGGATCGACATCGGCGCCGAGGACGAAGAGGAAGCGGCCGAGCGCGTCGCCGTCGGCGACCCGATTACCTTCTCCTCGAGCGTTGCCTGGCTCTCCGAGACCCGACTGGCCGCCCGCGGCATCGACAACCGCGTCGGCACCTGGATCGCCGCCGAAGCGTTCCGCCGGGCCGTCGAGAGCGGAACCGACGCCACGGTTTACGCCGTCTCGACCGTCCAGGAGGAGGTGGGCACGAAAGGGGCGAAGATGGTCGGTTTCGACCTCGAGCCAGACGCCGTGGTCGTCGTCGATGTCGGTCACGCAGTCGACTACCCCTCTGCACCCAGCGAGAAGACGAGCCAGATGGAACTGGGCGGCGGACCGGCACTCGGTCGCGGCAGCACCAACCATCCAGTGCTCTTCGACGCCCTCCAAACGGTGGCCGACGACGAGGAAATCGACGTCCAGGTCGAAGCTCTCGGCCTCGGCACCGGCACGGACGCCGACAGTTTCTTCACCGCTGCGGGGGCGATTCCCTCCCAGGTCGTGAGCGTCCCTAACCGATACATGCACACCCCGGTGGAAGTGGTCGATACCGAGGATCTCGAGGACATCGCTGATCTGCTGGGATCGTTCGCGAGTTCGGCCCACGAGTTCACGCCGTTTTCGGTGAATCTCTGATCAGGACTTGAGTATTGCCGTCGTCACAACGGATGCTCGAGGGAGAATCGAGAGATGAAGGCCGACCGCAGTATATAAGCAGTGCCGTCGCCTAGATCGAGTGCGTACCTTTAGTCCCCGACCGAGTAGACCCACTTCGGGTGCGATGACCGTTCGGCGAACCCGGGTACGCGACAGTCGTTCGACGGCTCGCGCCGTCCCAAAAGTCGCGATTCGTCGGAATCGTGCACACGCCCGGCACGAGGGTTAGCCAGCAGACGCGGCACGCCGCCACGGGATGATGCTGGACGTTAGTGTTCCGGGTGATATTCGGATTCGTGAGCCGCTCTTCCGTCTCGAGAAGTCCTCATTAGACACCAATCTGGCTCCGTTATCCTTTAGCGCCCGCGGGTCAAATCGCCTCCAATGACCGCGCAAACCGTCCAGCAGGGGGACCTCGTCACCGTCATCGGCCTCGAGGTGCACGTCCAGCTAGAGACGAACACCAAGATCTTCTGTGGCTGTTCCACCGACCCCGCCGACGGCCCCAACGAACACGTCTGCCCCGTTTGCCTGGGCCTCCCCGGCGCCCTGCCCGTCCTCAACGAGGCCGCCGTCGAGGCCGCCGTCAAGATCGGCAAGGCCATCGACGCCGATATCCCCGAGGAGACGCGCTTTCACCGGAAGAACTACTACTACCCCGACCTCCCGAAGAACTTTCAAATTACGCAATACGACGAACCGATCTGCCAGGACGGTACGCTCGAGGTCGCCGTCGAGGGCGAACGCCGGGAAATCACGATCGAACGTGCCCACCTCGAGGAGGACCCCGGGAGCCTCCAGCACGTCGGCGGCAGCATCGACACCGCGGACTACACGCTCGTCGACTACAACCGCGCCGGCACGCCGCTCATGGAGATCGTCACGGCCCCCGACTTCCGCAGCCCCCAGGAGGTTCGGGCCTTCCTCACGGAACTCGAGGAGGTCCTCGAGTACCTGGGCGTCTTCGACGCCGAGCGCGACGGCAGCCTGCGGATCGACGCCAACCTCTCGATCGTCGACGGCGAGGAGGTCGACGGCGACGGCTCGATCGGTCTCGACGCGCTCGAGGCGGCCAACCGGACCGAGGTGAAGAACATCTCGAGTCACAAGGGCGCCGAGAAGGCACTGGCCTACGAGGAGACCCGCCAGAAGAACGCGGTTCGACGCGGTCGCGAAGTCGAACAGGAGACCCGCCACTGGGACGAGAGCCGCGGGATCACGGTCTCGATGCGCTCGAAGGAAGCCGAGAAGGACTACCGGTACTTTCGCGAGGCCGACCTCCCGCCGCTGCGGGTCTCTCACTGGAAGGACGAGATTATGATTCCGGAGCTCCCCAAGGCCCGTCGCGAGCGCTTCGGCGAGGAGTACGGCCTGGGCGAGGAAGCGGCCTCGAAGCTCACGTCCACGAAGCAGGTCGCGGACTTCTACGAGGACGTCGCCAGCGCGTTCGACCCCGACCTGGCGGCGACCTGGGTCGCCGACGAACTTCTCGGGGAACTCAATTACCGTGACATGGACGTCACCGACCTCGAGGGACGGCTCGACGAGGTTGCCCGGCTGGTCGAACTCGTCGCGACCGACGAGATTACGGCGAAGAACGCGAAAGAGGTCGTCCTCCGCGGGATGCTCGACGATGGTGACGATCCGGACGCGATCGTCGAGCGCGAAGGGCTGGGCAAGACCGGCGAAGACGAGGTGCAGACCGCCGTCGTCGAGGCTATCGAGGAGAATCCGGACGCCGTCGCCGACTACGAGGCCGGCGAGGGCGGTGCGATCAACTTCCTCGTCGGGCAGGTCATGCAAAAGACCGGCGGAAGCGCCGACCCAGGCGACGTCAACGGACTCCTGCGGGCAGAACTCGAGGAGTGAAACGCGGTTCGAGTCCGCTTCGGGGCTGTGGCGGGTCGGGTGGGAATCTGAGCCGGGTTCGTTCTCGATTGGTGCAATTCTTGTGTCCCTTCCAAACCTACACGATTGTCTATACGAAACGGGTGAGTAATGGCCTGTTCAGAAGACCCCGTCGTCGTCCGCTGTACACACTGTGAATTCGTTCATCGGTCGGCACTGGAACCCGACTCGTGTCACATCTGCGGCGGAGAGCTGTAAGGTACGCGTGGAACCGTCGTGACTCTACTCACCGGGCCAATCACGGCCGCTGACGGTCAGTGCTCGGCTCTCATCTTTGAGAAGGGAACCGACGCTCGCATTCGTTTTCCCGGCACTCTATCCTCGGCTGTCCCACTCAATCGCTCGAGGATCGAAATTCGAAGCGCGCACCGCCTTCCTCGCTCTCCGCGAGCGTCACCTCGAGTCCGTGCTCGTCGGCGATTCGTGCGACGATAGTCAGGCCGATACCGGACCCGCTGTATCCCGTGGTAAATCCGTGTTCGAAGATTCGCTCTCGCGTCGACGCACCGATACCTGAGCCGGTATCCTCGACGTAAAACCCGTCCGCCAGCGGACCGACCCGAACCGTCACGTCCGCCCCGCCGTGGCCGATCGCGTTTCGAAACAGGTTCTCGAAGAGCGCCTGTAGCTGTCCCTTGTTTCCAGTCACGGTGCAGTCATCGACCTCGACCGTGGCATCTTTCGTCTCGACCATCGTCCAGGAGTCCCGAGCGACCGTCTCGATCGAGACCGGACCGTGGTCAGTCGATTGCAAGCCGGGTCGAGCCAGTATCGTCAGGTCGAGGAGGAGATCGTCGATCCGTTCGAGCGCGTCCGAGATGCGATCCAGGCTGTCCTCGTCGCCCGTCTCGCGATACAACGCGAGTTCGCCGAACGCGATCGACAGCGGATTTCGGAGGTCGTGAGAGACCATGCTCGCGAACTGGTCGAGTCGTTCGTTCTGTGCCTCGAGTTCAGCCGCCGTCTCGCGAGGTTCTGTGACCTCCTGGGTGAGCAAGACGCCGTAGGGCTCGTCCTCGATCGTGACCGGTTTCGTCTCGACGTGGTGAACGCGCCCGTCGTACTCGATATCGAAGGAGCGAGGCGTTCCCGCGAGCGTTTCGCGAAGTTCGGGTTCGAGCCGCGAGGCGGTTTCGTCGGGAAAGAGACCGTCGAGTGATTCGCCGACCATCTCGGCCGTCGGGTTTCCTGAAAACGGGAGGGTGTGTGGGCCCACAATGCGGTACCGGAGGGAGTCGTCGAATAGTACCAGGACGCCGTTGGGGACGTTTTCGATGACGTGCCGATGGCCGTTCGATGGTGGCCGCAACCGCTTCGTGTCGGGAGAGGATTCGGGGGTGATATCACGATATTGGGAGGCATTCGCATAAAAATAGCGGCTGCGGAGTCGTACTCGTCGCGACCGCCGAGGTCCAAACCGTGGCGAACGATAGTCGTCTCCGGGGGGGGGTCCCAGGGGAGGGGGACGAAACGCGAAGGCTGTGCCCCATCCCGAAACGGTCCGTCACAGTTACGGTACCGTTCGTGATACTCGGGGTGTGGACCGAATCCTCGTTAGCACGGTCGTCTATCGCTCGCCCGGAGAGGTCTTTCCGTACCTGGCGGACTTCACACGGTACCCGCGCTACGCCGACCACCTCGAGTCGGTCACCGTCGACGGCGACGGCGGTCCCGGAACCCGCTACGACCTCCGGCTGGCGTGGTGGAAGCTCAGCTACACGGCGCGATCGGAAGTCACCGACGTTTCGGTGCCGACGTCACTGCAGTGGCGACTGACGAAAGATCTCGATGCCGAGGGCGAGTGGCGCGTCGAGTCCGCACCCGACGCGGCACCGCCGGAAGAAGAGACGGCCAGCCGCCTCTACTTCGAGGCCGTCTACGATCCGCACTCGGCCAGCGAGGACGCCGTCTCGCTCCCTCGATTCGTCTCGATGGGGTGGGTGATCGACAAAATACGTCCGCGACTGATGAACGAGGCCCGTCGCGTTCTCGAGCGTCTCGTCGCGGACGTCGAGGGGACGCACCGATCGATCGAGTTGACCGTTCACGAGGGGCTGTAGGAGACTCGAGTTCCGAGAGTCGAAGCACGTGGGTCTGTCGTTTCGAGGGACCCGAGCGAGAGTGCGTTCGTGGCCGTCGAGTTACTCGCCCGAGTCGCCGCCGTAGCGCATGAAGCCGTACACGAGCGAGAGCGTCGAGAGGACGCCGGCCAGTGTCGCGACGAGGAGCGTCCAGGCGGCGTCCGGAACTACCGAGATAGCGCCACCCTCGCCGCCACTGCTCGCCCCTTCAGCGACTTCGATGCTGCCGGTCATCCCGACGCTAACGTGTGGGTCACAGACGTATTCGTACGTTCCCTCGACGTCGAACGTGTGTTCGTAGGTACCTTCGGACTGGAGGTCGGTCTGGCCCTCCCAGTTGGCCTCGTCCGGGGTTTCGCCCGGGGAGACGTTGTGTTGGCCGGAGCCGACCCACTCCCAGACGACGGTGGAGCCGGGTTCGATCGAGAGGCTGTCGGGCTTGAACTCGTTGTCGTCGATCTCGACGGTTTCGGTGGCGCCACCTCCGCCACCACCGCCTCCTTCGGACTCGTTGCCCTCTCCGCCACCGCCCTCGGATTCATTGCCGCCACTGCCGCCTTCGGACTCGTTGCCCGCTCCGCCGCCATCCTCGGCCGTTTCGTTGCCGCCGGAGTCGGTTTCGTTGCCGTCTCCGGTATCCGTCTCGTTGTCCTCCTGCGCGAGCGCGTTCGCACTCATGCCGGTGGCGACTGCCGTCCCCGCCGTGCCGGCGAGAAAGAGTCGCCGTGAGAGTCGTGTCTCGTCCTCGGATGGGCTCATACCAGGGGGTTAGCAACGCCCGGTACTGAAATCTTCGATTCCATCGTCTGTCACTCGCCACGATTGTTGCCACCAGTGTGCTCTCCTCGAGCGCGGTCCGGACTCAGATATAGAATATATAGTATTGGGTGCCCGTTTTCTCGAGGCGAGACTACGATTCGAGTCGGGAAGACAACTCGAGGCGAGAAGGCGACTTCAGGCGAGAAGACATCTCAGGCCCGGGAGACGACTCGAGACGAGAAGACGACTGACAGATGAGGACGCGCGAATCGAACCGAAAACCGATCAGTAGCGGTAGTCGTGCTCGCCGGTCTCGGACTCGAGGAACGCCGCGAGCAGGTCGATGGTCGCTGCGATGTCGTCGACGTGGGCCATCTCAGTCACGGTGTGGAGGTACCGCGTCGGGATGGAGAGCGCGCCGACCGGCTTTGCACCCCTCGTATTCTGGAAGCCGGCTGTGTCGGTGCCGCCCGCAGGCAGGATCTCGAGCTGGTGCTCAATGTCCTCGTCCTCGGCGACGCGCGTGAGTCGACGGTGGACCTTCGGGCTGGTGATGACGCTCCCGTCCTTGAGCTTGATCGCGGCCCCGTCGCCGAGGCGGGTGACGTGTTCGGCGGCCTCGAAGCCCGGGACGTCGTTGGCGACGGTGACGTCCAGCGCGATGGCCAGGTCGGGGTCGACGTCGACGCCCAGTGCCTTCGCCCCGCGGAGGCCGACTTCCTCCTGGACCGTGGCACAGAAATGAATCGTCACGTCCGAATTCTCGATCCGGCGAGCGGCCTCGAGCATGGCGAACAGGCAGACGCGGTCGTCGAGCGCCTTGCCGGTGACGGTCTCGCCGACGCGCTCGGTCGACTGGTCCATCGTGACGAGGTCGCCGACCGAGACGCGCTCCTCAAGGTCGTCCTTCGGGAGGCCGGTGTCGACGTAGACGTCGTCGACCTCGGGGGTCTTCGAACGGTCCTCGTCGCTGAGGGTGTGTGGCGGTGGCGAGCCGATGACGGCGGGGAGGTCGCCGTCCTCGGTGTGGACCGTCACGCGCTGGGCCTTGAGGACGCGGGCGTCCCAGCCGCCAAGGGCGTCGAGCTGGAGGAAGCCGAAGCCGTCGTCGTCGCCGGCGACGTGCTTGACCATGAAGCCGATTTCGTCCATGTGGGCGGCGACGGCGACGCTGTAGTCGCTGTCGCCCTCGATAGTGCCGACGACGTTGCCCATCGCGTCGATGCGTACGCGGTCGACGCTGTCCTCGAACTCGCGCTCGACGAGGGCGCGAATCCGGTCTTCGTACCCCGGGACCCCGCTGGTCTCGGTGAGTTCGGTCAGGAGTTCGAGATCGAACGATTGAGACATGTCCGAGTCTGTCGCCCGAATGCGCATAAGTGCGTGGGAACGGGTTCGGCGTGCCGGTTTCGTGCTCGAGGACTGCGACTCGATCACGACAGTCCGGGACGAACGCGAAACCGACGCCCTCACGATACTCGAGACGCGAGTGGCGAACAATGGCAGCCGATCGCCGAATCCTCGGGCTGAGCGTCTGTTTCGTCGTCACCCTCTGGCTGGTGTACGGGCTCGGGAACGCGGTGCTCTGGGTACTCTGGGGAGCGGTGATGATGGCGCTCTCCGGCGGGTTGCTGGTTCGGCTCAACCGGCGCTGAAGCCGCCCCTGGTTTTGCTCGTCGCAGGTTCGGTCCCCGAGTCACTCGGGCCGCAACGAGTCGATCACACGGCAGGCGTTCTTCGAGAACGCGCTGCGCAGTTTGTCCGCCGACACGTCGAGGGTCAGAATCTCCATGATCGCCACGTTCGGGTGCCAGTCGGGTGCGCCGCTCCCGAAGAGGACGCGGTCGGGGTGCTCGAGCAACGCCCGCTCGAGAACCTCCCGGTAGCGGACGCCGCTGGTCTCGAGGTAGCAGTCGTCGACGGCTTCGAGTAAATCGAGGAACGCGTGGGCGGACGGCCGACAGACCGAGGGGCCACCTCCGTGGGAAACGATTGCCGGAAACCCCCGGTCCAGGAGGGGGTCGACGAGGGCTGACGGTGGCGCGGCCTCGCTGCCACGGACGATTACCGGCAGGGACGCGGCCTCGAGTTCTGCAAGGACGGCCTCGTCGGGGACGCCGTCGACCGCCGGGTCGAGGACGAACCCGTGGAACCGGTCGTCGTAAGCGTACTGCTCGACGTCTTCGGGAGTCGTGTGAAACGGCTGGCGGCGGCTCACGGCGTTTCGGAACCGCCCCGTTCGGTCGGTCTCGAGCGCGTTCACACCGTTGATGCGGGCGAAGCCGACGAACGGCCGCTCGACGCTTCGACGGGCGACGCCGTTGTTCGCGGCGACGTAGGACTCGTCGGGCCTGGTTCCGGGAAAGACGACCGCCTGGACAATTCCCGCCTGGTGCATCTCGCGCTCAATTCGGGCGGGCGTCGCCGGAGGGACTCGAGTCGACGGCTCGCCCCTGCCGTCCGGGGACAGCCGAGCGTGGACGTCGACGACGCGGAAGTCGTGTTCCAGCTCGAGCATTCGCTCGTGCGTTTGCTCGACACACATGGGCGTACCGGCTTCCGCCGCCGGGCGGAGCAAGACCAACCGAACGTCGGGGGAGAGGAGAGCAATTCGACGTTGGGTGAGATGGGAACGATCCAGCGAGGTGGCGTGTGCATCCGTCACACAATCGCCAGAGGGAAGCGCGGTGGCACCGAAATACTTTTATAGAAGTGCTGACGATACAAGTAGTGAGGTTTCACACATGGCACAACAGCGACGCATGGGCGGACAGCCTATGTTCATCTTGAGCGAGGACAGCAACCGAACGCAGGGCCGCGACGCACAGTCGTCGAACATCATGGCCGGGAAGGCGGTCTCCGAGGCCGTACGCACGACACTCGGCCCGCGCGGCATGGACAAGATGCTCGTCGACTCGAGCGGGAACGTCGTCATCACGAATGACGGCGCCACCATCCTCAACGAGATGGACATCGAGCACCCCGCCGCGCAGATGATCGTCGAGGTCGCCGAATCCCAGGAAGAGGAAGTCGGTGACGGCACGACGACGGCGGCCGTTCTCGCCGGGAACCTGCTCGCCGAGGCCGAGGACCTCATCGAGCAGGACGTCCACGCGACGACCATCGTCGAAGGCTACCACGAGGCCGCCCGCATCGCCCTCGAGGCCATCGAGGACCAGGTCCTGGACGTCGACGTCGACGACGAACTGCTCGAGCAGGTCGCCGTCTCGAGCATGACCGGCAAGGGAACCGGCGGCCTCCAGACGGAGACGCTCGCCGAGACGGTCGTCGGCGCTATCCGCCAGATCAACTCCGACGAGGGCGTCCAGCGCGACAACGTCGAGATCCACACCCAGGTCGGTTCGTCCTCGAACGCGACCGAACTGGTCAACGGGATCGTCATCGACGAGGAGCCGGCACACGACGAGATGCCCACGAGCGTCGAAGACGCCTCCGTCGCCATCCTGGACGTCGAACTCGGCATCCGGACGGGCGAGGTCGATGCGGAGTACGCGATCGACTCGATCGACCAGCTCAACGCCGCCCTCGACGCCGAGGAGGACGAACTCCGCCGGTACGCCCAGGACGTCATCGACAGCGGCGTCGACGTGCTCTTCACGACCGACGACGTCGACGACCGCGTCGCCTCGCTGCTCGCCAGCGAGGGCATCCTCACCTTCGAGGACATCACCAACAAGAAGGCTCGCAAGGTCGCCAACGCGACGGGCGCCCGCCGGGTCGGCGCCCTCGAGGACCTCTCGGAGGACGACTTCGGCCACGCCGACCGCGTTCGCACCGAAACCTACGGCGACGACGACCTTGCGTTCGTCGAGGGAGGCGCGGCCGCCGAGGCCGTCACCGTCTTCGTCCGCGGCGGCACCGACCACGTCGTCGACGAACTCGAGCGCGCCATCGAGGACGCCCTGGACGTCGTCACCGCGGCGCTGGACTCGGGCGAAGTCGTCCCCGGCGCCGGCGCGACCGAGATCGCCATCGCCGACGCAGTTCGCTCGGCCGCGGCCGGCATCGAGGGCCGCAAGCAACTCGCCGTGACGGCCTTCGCCGACGCGCTGGACATCGTTCCGCGGACGCTCGCGGGCAACACCGGACAGGACCCCATCGACGTGCTGGTCGACCTCCGCGCCGCCCACGAGGCCGAGGGCCGCGCTGGACTGGTGACCGACGGCGAGACCGTCACTATCGGTGACCCCGTCGAGCATGGCGTCGTCGACCCCGCCGACGTCAAGCGCGAGGCCGTCGAAAGTGCCACCGAAGCCGCGACGATGATCGTCCGCATCGACGACGTCATCGCCGCCGAATAACGCCCTCGCGTTCGTTTTACCGTTTTTCGCGACCGTTCGCGTCATCCGATGGCAGCCGATAGTGTTATGTTGTGACATACCATACGTAAATGTATGTCCCATCGCTCACCGACAGATCGGCTGGTTCGAGCCGGGGGCACGGCCGACCGACCGATCTACTACGACGACCGTCGGGGGACGTACCACACCTGGTACGATGGGGGGACGTACGAACCGGTTACGACCGCCGTCCTGATGGGCGTCTCGACAGCCCTCGAGGCCGACCTCGAGACGCTCGAGCCGCTGGCGACGGCGATCGATCCCGAAGCGCTCGACGACCTCTTCACCCGCAGCGTGCGGTCCCGGTCTCGAGCTCGAGCCAGAACGAACGCGCTCGTGGTATCGTTCGAGTACGCCGAGTGCGGGATCCGGATTCACGAAAGCGGTGAGATCGTCATCGATCCGCGCTAGCAGGGATGACGAATCCGCACCAGCCAAGGTGACGAGGCCCACCGTCGCTATTCGCCGACGGGGGACACCCGCTCGAGGACGAACTCGTCACCGACCGCGAGGCCGAAGGCGTCGTCACCACGGCCGTCGTTGACGTCGAGTTCGACGTAGCCGTGGCTCCCGACGAGCGCGACCTGCTCGCCTGGAGCGACCTTCGCGAAGGTCTCGCCGACGGGGACGCGGTCGCCGTTCACGCGAACGCTCCCGGCTTCCTCGAGAACGTCGCCCGGAACGTTCGTGATGATGTTGCCGAAGTCGTCGACGGCGAGGACCTCGCCGGCCACCGCGTTCGGTTCGCTGACGTCCGCCACTGGGAGTCTGCATTCGACGGGGTCCGTCAGTCGAGAGAGCCAGGGGAGGGCCTCGAGCGCCCCGTCCCGGGTCTCGACGGCTGCCGCGGCGGGGGCGAACACGTCCCGGCCGTGGAAGGTCGTGCTCCCGGGGGCCGCGTGGTGACCTGACGGGCTGGGCGCCTCGAGAGCCGATTCGTCGACGGCGAACGTCTCGATGCCAGCATCGTTACCCGTCGTCGTCTCCTCGAGGCTGGCGTCGCAGTTCGATGCCGTCTCCGCGAGGTTGCCGTCGTTACCCGTCGACGCCTCCTCGAGGCCGGTCAACCGACGGGCGGCCGGAAGGAGCACGCCGTTGTCCGGGCCGACGAGAACGTGGCCGCCAGAACGAACGACTATTGCGCGCCGATCGGTCCCGACGTCCGGGTCGACGACCACGAGGTGCGTCGCCGGCGGGAAGTACGGCAGCGTCTCGCGCAACCAGAACGCACTTGTGCGAACGTCGCCCCTGGGGAGGTCGTGAGAGATGTCGGCCAGTCGAGCGTCGGTTCGCGAACAGAGGACGCCCTTCATCGCTGCGGGATAGGGCGAGCCGAAGTCCGAAGCGAGCGTGATCATGGACGTCGGTACGGGTCGGTCCCTCAAAGCCGATACGACTTTTTCTTTCGCTGCAGGTGAGCTACACATGCCGTGGACACTCGACGGACCCGAACCGACTCGCTGCCCCTGGTGCGGCGAGCCTCTCGAGCGCCGGAACCGGGAGGGGGCTCGATCGGTCCACTGCGTGGCCTGCGATCGAACGCTCTACCGAAACCCCGTTCCGGTTGCCTGCATGGCCGTCGTCGAGGACGATTCCGTGCTGTTGATCGAACGCGGTTCCGGTCCCAACCTCGGCGAATGGGCGCTTCCAGGCGGCCACCTCGAGCACGACGAACCGCCCCACGTTGCGGCCGCTCGCGAACTCGAGGAAGAGACCGGGCTCTCGGTCGACCCGTCGGTTCTTTCGCTGCTCGGAACCGGATTCATCGCACTCGAGTACGGGCACAGGCACGAAATGGTGTCGGTCAACTACGCCGTGTCGAGCGCGAGAACGACGGGAGTGCTCGAGGCCGGATCTGACGCGGCAGCCGCCCGGTACTGGTCGCGAGACGAACTGTTCGCAGACGGGAGACGGCCGACCCTCAGGGCCTCCGGGCTCGAGCAAGTGCTGAGCGCAATCAGCGAGTTCGGGTGATTGAGACGAGCAGTCGACCCGTCGTCACACGCCGTTCGAATCGTCTTCGGAGACCATCTGGATCCGTTCGATGCCCTCGATCTCCTCGACCACCTCGACGACGGCGTCGGGAACCAGCGACTCCCAGTCCTCGTCGTCGATCATCCGCTCGCGAACGGACGCCCCCTCGAGGACCTCGCGGTTGAACATCGGGGACTGGCGGATGTCGACCCCTGACTCGCGGAACAACTGGACGACGAGCGGGTTGTTCGAGTACGCCACGTCGAAGTCCGGACTCATGCTCTGGACGTGGCTCACCCAGACGGAGTTACGCTCCAGGTCCTCGATGGGGACCGCGTAGGTCGTCAGATCGAACTCCTGGACGGCCTTGGTGATCATCATGATCCGCTCGCCGGCGGTAAACGGGTTGCGCGTCGAGTGCGAGTCGCCCGCGCTCCCGATCCCGAGAACCAGTTCGTCGACGTCCTCGGCGATGCGTTCGACCATGGTGTGGTGACCGTTGTGATAGGGCTGGAACCGGCCGATGTAGAACCCCCGCGTCATACCTGACACCTCGAGGGTCGGACTCTTAAGAGTGGCGAGGTTCCCCTGGGATCGAAACCGGCGAAATCGGCCGTCTCACGACTCATCCGTAGTGGCCACGAATCGGGAGAAGGGAGAAAGTATATCAGTCGCAATCCCTTCGGTTCGGATACCGAATAGCCATTTATGAGCAACGATACGAACGTTGACGGCCCGTCGCCGGACGACGATGGAACCCCTCCCGACGAGGAGGACTCGTCCACGGACGCGGTTCCCCCGGCCGACGACGGCGCGACCGCCGACTCCCCCAGTGGTGGGTCCGACGAGACGGACGCCGAGACCGACTCGGACGCCGTCGAATCGCCGGTCGATGCGGACGACGCCGGCGGTGACTCCGGGTCAAGCCCCGACGCCGATCCCGAGGACCCCCTCGAGCGATCGCTCGAGAAACTCGAGGAACTCGAGGATGGGATCGAGGACGCCGACGCGGCGGCCGTCGACGCACACGATACAGACGAAGACGACGAAATCGAGACCGTCGAAGATCTCGGCAGTACCGTCGAGGTCGATCCAGGTGTCGAAATCGACGAGGAAATCGCCGAGGACGACCTGCTCGGCGGTCTCCAGATCGACTCGACCGCCGACATCGAGGTCCCCGACCGATTGGTCGACCAGGTCATCGGGCAGGACGAAGCCCGTGACATCATCATCAAGGCAGCCAAACAGCGCCGCCACGTGATGATGATCGGCTCGCCTGGGACCGGGAAGTCGATGCTCGCGAAGGCGATGAGCCAGCTCCTCCCGAAGGAGGACCTCCAGGACGTACTCGTCTATCACAACCCCGACGACGGCAACGAGCCGAAAGTTCGGACGGTGCCAGCGGGCAAGGGCGAACAGATCATCGAGGCCCACAAGGAGGAAGCCCGAAAGCGCAACCAGATGCGCTCGATCCTGATGTGGATCATTATCGCCATCGTCGTGGTCTACGCGCTCTTCGCCCAGCAGATCCTCCTCGGTATCCTCGCTGCGGGTATCATCTGGCTGATCTTCCGGTACACTTCCCGCGGCATGGACGCGATGGTGCCGAACATGATCGTCAACAACGGCGAGCAGCGCACGGCGCCCTTCGAGGACGCCACCGGCGCCCACGCCGGCGCACTGCTCGGCGACGTTCGCCACGACCCGTTCCAGTCCGGCGGCATGGAGACCCCGAGTCACGACCGCGTCGAACCTGGCTCGATCCACAAGTCCAACAAGGGCGTGCTGTTCGTCGACGAGATCAACACCCTCGACGTCCGCACCCAGCAGAAGCTGATGACGGCGATCCAGGAGGGCGAGTTCGCCATCACGGGCCAGTCCGAGCGCTCCTCGGGCGCGATGGTCCAGACCGAACCCGTCCCCTGTGACTTCGTCATGATCGCCGCGGGGAACCTCGACGCGATGGAGAACATGCACCCCGCGCTCCGCAGCCGGATCAAGGGCTACGGGTACGAGGTCTACATGGACGACACCATCGAGGACACCCCCGAGATGCGCCGCAAGTACGCGCGCTTCGTCGCCCAGGAGGTCGAACGCGACGGCCGCCTGCCGCACTTCACCCACGAGGCCGTCGAGGAGGTCATCCTCGAGGCCAAGCGCCGGGCAGGCCGCAAAGAGCACCTCACCCTACTATTCCGGAACCTGGGCGGTCTCGTCCGGGTCGCCGGCGACATCGCGCGGGCCGAGGACGCCGAGTTCACGTCGCGCGACCACGTCCTGCAGGCGAAGAGCCGCTCGCGCTCGATCGAGCAGCAACTCGCCGACGACTACATCGAGCGCCGCAAGGACTACGAACTGCAGGTCAACGAGGGCGGCGTCGAAGGCCGCGTCAACGGGCTCGCCGTCATGGGCGAGGACTCCGGGATCATGCTTCCCGTCATGGCCGAGATTGCCCCGGCACAGGGCCAGGGCCAGGTCATCGCCACCGGGAAGCTCAAGGAGATGGCCGAGGAGTCGGTCCAGAACGTCTCCGCGATCATCAAGAAGTTCTCGGACGTGAACCTCTCGGAGAAGGACGTCCACATCCAGTTCGTCCAGGCCGGCCAGCAGGGCGTCGACGGTGACTCCGCCTCCATCACGGTGGCAACCGCCGTCATCTCCGCCCTCGAGGATATCCCGGTCGATCAGTCGGTCGCGATGACCGGGTCGCTGTCCGTGCGCGGCGACGTCCTCCCGGTCGGCGGCGTCACCCACAAAATCGAGGCCGCCGCGAAAGCCGGCTGTACGAAGGTCATCATCCCGAAGACCAACGAGCAGGACGTCATGATCGAGGACGAGTACGAGGAGATGATCGAGATCATCCCGTGCTCGAACATCAGCGAAGTCCTCGACGTCGCCCTGATGGGCGAACCGAAGAAGGACTCGCTGGTCGACCGGCTCAAGCAGATCACCGGCTCGGCGTTCGAGAGCCAGGTCAACACCGGGACCGGGACCGGAACTGGCGGCTCGAACCCGAGTCCGCAGTAATCGAATGACCCAGTGGGCGGCGTTCGCGGGACTTTCTGGCGTCGTCCTCGTCGCACTTCTCGTTCTCTCGGTACTCACCCAGCGCGCGTTCGAGGAGCCGAACGGCTCGAGGGCCAGCCGTCAAAACCCGCTTGATGCCGAGTCCCAACGGCCGACCGATCGTCCCCTCGAGCGGACCGACTCGAGGGATCAGGCGACCGACGCAGCGTCTCGAGAGGCGCCGCCGGAGGAAGCGTCTGCATCCGCAGTCGAGGAGTACGGGCCGGCGTCCGACGACGTCGCACCCGTCTCGGAAGCGGGGACGCCCCGTCAGCCGACGAGAACTCGAGAGCCCACACGGTCGGAGACCGGAACCGATCCCCACGACATCTCGACTGGAGCCTTGCTCGCAAACGTCGCCCTCTCGCAGGGACTGTTCGCCGCGGTTCTGCTCGGGGCCGCCGTCTACACCTCGATCCCGCTCGAGGCCCTCGGAATCGAGTTCGACTCGAACTACCTGCGAAGCGGCCTGCTCCTCGGCGCCGTCGCCGGTGTCGTCCTCTACGCGACAAACGAAGTCGGGGCCGCGCTGGCGACTCGCCTGGGCGTCGACCACGACGAGGCGCTTCGTGGACTGCTAGCCCCCGACGACGTTCGCGGGTGGGTCGTCCTGCTCGTCGCCGTCTTGCCGGTCGTCGCGTTCTTCGAGGAGTTTCTCTTCCGCGCAGCCCTGATCGGCGCCCTCGCTGTCGGCTTCGACGTCCCGATCTGGCTGCTCGCCGTGGGTTCGTCGGTCGCGTTCGCGGTCGGCCACGGGATGCAGGGACCCGCTGGCATCGTCGTCACCGGCCTCCTGGGATTCGTCCTGGCAGCGCTGTTCATCGCCACGGGGAGCCTGCTCGCGGTCGTCGTCGCTCACTACCTCGTCAACGCCCTCGAGTTCGTCGTCCACGAGGGGCTGGGTCTCGAGCCCGTGGAGTCAGTGCTCGAGCGGGTCGGGAGCTAGCCTTTCAGAACATCACGCTGATACATGAATGGTGAGGAACTCGACTTCGAACGGAGCGAGGGGCAGTCACGAATCACCTCTCGGCCATGTTTAGTGTAGTCTGAAGGATGAGACGGGGTACTTTTCAGCTGGGGTATGACGAAATCGCCCGCCTCAGTGGTCGAAGCGACTGGATTGACGTCGATCCAATAATCGCCTAAACGTGGTTCCAAGCCTTCGCCGTCTAGTGGAATTGGCGTAACTACACACGATGTAGTACCCAGACACGAAACCGATAAATGATCGCTCGAGTACGGTTACGTATATGCTCGATTCAGTCGTGGGCACGGCCAACGCGTTCGACGATCCGTTTAATGGAGTTGTCGTCGGAGCCCCGTAGCACCACATCGCCCGTTTCGACGAATATATTGCTGGCGACCAACACTCACCGAGCAACACCCGGTACGCAATGGACGAACTCACCTCTCGTACGACCGACCGGCGCCCAACATGAGCAAGAAGAGAAAGAAGATGGATACACCCGAACAGGAAGACAACACAATCGACGCTGAACCGTCTCTCGAGGGCGAGTACGACCCAGCCGAAGCCGAACGGCGCTGGCAGCAGCGCTGGGTCGACGCAAAAACCTACGCCTACGAGGGTGAACCCGGCCAGGACCCGAACACCACCTACGCCATCGACACGCCGCCGCCGACGGTATCGGGGAGCCTGCACATGGGTCACCTCTACGGCTCGACGCTGCAGGACTTCGCGGCCCGCTTCCAGCGGATGGCCGACGGCGACGTCCTCTTTCCGTTCGGCTACGACGACAACGGCATCGCGAGCGAGCGCCTGACAGAGGAGGAACTGGACATTCGCCACCAGGACTACGAGCGCCGCGAGTTCCAGCAGCTCTGTCGCGAGGTCTGCGCAAAGTACGAGGAACAATTCACCGAGAAGATGCAGTCGCTGGGATCCTCGATCGACTGGGACCACACCTACAAGACCATCGAACCTCGCGTCCAGCGAATCTCCCAATTATCGTTCATCGACCTCTACGAGAAAGGACGCGAATATCGAAAGAAGGCGCCCGCAATCTGGTGTCCCGAGTGTGAGACAGCCATCTCCCAGGTCGAGACCGAGGACGATGAGCGGGATTCGTACTTCAACGACATCGCCTTCGAGATGCGTGGCGAGAATCCGCCGCGCGAGGAGTTCGTCATCTCGACGACCCGTCCCGAACTGCTGCCGGCGTGCGTCTCCGTGTTCGTCCACCCCGACGACGAGGAGAACCAGGATCTGGTTGGCGAAACCGCACGGGTGCCCATCTTCGGCCACGAGGTGCCGATCATCGCCGACGACCGCGTCGACATGGAGAAGGGCAGCGGCGTCGTCATGTGCTGTACGTTCGGTGACCAGAACGACATCGAGTGGTACCAGGTCCACGACCTCCCACTGCGAGTCGCCATCGACGAGACTGCGACGATGACCGACCTTGCGGACGATTACGAGGGAATGAGTACCGAGGAAGCTCGAGAAGCCATCGTCGAGGACCTCGAAGACGCTGGCTTCCTCCGGGATCGCCGCGAAATCGTCCACGACGTCGGCGTCCACGAACGCTGTGACACCCCCGTCGAGTACCGCGTCTCCAAACAGTGGTACGTCGAAATCCTCGATCACAAGGACGAGTACCTCGAGGCCGGCGAGGCCATGGACTGGTACCCCGAGAAGATGTTTACCAGGTACCAACACTGGATCGAGGGCCTCGAGTGGGACTGGCTCATCTCGCGTCAGCGCGACTCGGGCATCCCGTTCCCCGTCTGGTACTGCGGCGAGTGCGATCACCCGATCATCGCCGAAAAGGAAGACCTGCCGGTCGACCCCCTGAGCGACGACCCGCCGCTCGAGCGCTGCCCCGAGTGCAGTAGTGAGGAATTCGAGGCCGAAGAGGACGTCTTCGACACGTGGGCGACCTCCTCGTTGACGCCGCTGATCAATGCCGGCTGGGACTGGGACGAGGAAGCCGAAGAGTTCACCATGGCGAACCCCGAGCTCTACCCGTTCGACCTGCGCCCACAGGGCCACGACATCATCTCGTTCTGGCTGTTCCACACTATCGTCAAGTGCTACG
The DNA here is from genome assembly GCF_024204665.1 of Natronosalvus rutilus. NCBI lineage: Archaea > Methanobacteriati > Methanobacteriota > Halobacteria > Halobacteriales > Natrialbaceae > Natronosalvus > Natronosalvus rutilus. The sequence goes on from NZ_CP100355.1 coordinate 3,421,970, forward strand.
AGCACACCGGCGAGGTGCCCTTCGACGCGACGCTCATCAACGGCCACGTCCTCGACGAGAATCGCGAGAAAATGTCCAAATCCCGCGGCAACGTCGTCGAACCTGCCGAAGTCCTCGACGAGTATCCCGTCGACGCCGTCCGGTTCTGGGCTGCCAGCGCCGCCGTCGGCGACGACTTCCCCTACCAGGACCAGGACATCGTCGCCGGCGAGAAACTCCTGCGCAAGCTCTGGAACGCCTCCAAACTGGTCGACCACCTCGCGCCCGCCGACCCCGAGGAGCCCGCCGACCTCGAGGCGATCGACCGCTGGCTGCTGGCGGAACTCGACGACACGGTCGAAACCCTCACCGAACACTTCGAGCACTACGAGTTCGCCAAAGCCCGCAACCACCTCCGGACGTTCTTCTGGAACACCTTCTGTGACGACTACCTCGAAATCGCCAAAACCCGCGCGGACAGCGCCTCGACGCAGTACACGTTGTGGGCGGCCCACCGAACCTTCCTCCTGCTCTGGGCGCCTATCCTCCCCCACGCCATCGAGGAAATTTGGCAGGCGAGGTATGCGGGGAGCGAGGACACCGGGGCCGCCGACTTCGACAGCATCCACACCGAAGCCTGGCCGGAGCCCCAGGGCCACGAGGCCGACCTCGAGGCTGGCGAGACCGCCATGGAGGTCATCTCCGCGCTCCGCCGCTACAAGAGTGAGAAACAGCTCCCGCTGAACGCCGAGCTCGGGTCCGTTTCGGTCTACGGCCCCCTCGAGGGCTTCGAGGATGCAGTCCAGAGCGTGATGCAGGTCCAGGAGTTAACTGTGCTCGAGGAGGAGCCCGAAATCGCGACCAAAATCGGGTCGATCGACCTCGACTATTCGACTCTCGGACCGAAGTACGGGGCGAAAGTCGGTGAGATCGATTCGGAAATCGAGAGCGAGAATTACGAGGTCGACGACGAGGAAGGCGTTCTCCGCGTCGCCGGTGAAGAACTCGAGGCCGACCTCTTCGAGGTCGAGTACGAGCGAACCTACTCGGGCGACGGCGAGATGATCGAGACGGAGTCGGCGGTCGTGCTTCTCGAGTAGCGCGCCGGCCCATCTGCTGGTTAGTGTCGTCGGTTTTCAGCGGTTCTCGCATGCTTCCGGGCGGCGCCAACGGCTGTCCGTGTTCAGTGCTCACCCTCGCGTCCCTCGCATTTCTTCGCGTCAATCGGACTATCTAAACACCTGGCCGTCCTCGGACGGGTATGAAGCAACTCGAGTCCGTTTCGGACACCGTCCAGCGGGCCATCGTCGTTGGAATCGTGCTCTACTTCGCGCTGTTTTTCTACGCCGAGGTCACCGACGTCTTCGCCGTTCGACGCGCCGCGAACGCCGTATTCGGATTCGTGGCACTGGGCGTCGGTGCCGTGCTCCTCTCTAACGCCAGGGAGACGTTTTCCCCACTCGGGGGAGCCGGCATCTGTCTCGCCGTCGGCGGAATCGCCCAGCTCGTCGCGGTCGTCGTCGTGGATATCCTGATCGATTCTGTCGCGTCGATCGCCGTCTTCGTCGGGATCGGACTCTACGTCTACGCGGTCTTGACGGCCTCGTGATCGGGGCCTACGTCGACGCCGAGACCCCCCAGCTGATGTGGTCCCACGTTCGCTCGTAGAGGTAGTAGGTCCCCGTTTTCACGACGTTCGTCGCGATCCCGATGTTGAGCGCCGCGCCGACCTCCCCAACGACGGCCCACGCGACCATCGTCGTGATGAGGATCATGAAGAGCCGATAGCAGAGGGTTTTCACGAGGGCTCGCTTCCGAGCCTGGAGCGCCGACCGCGAGACGACGTCGTCGAGCATAGTCCGTTGCTCCACTCGAAGGGCAATAATAACCACGCATGGTGTCCTCGAGAGCATTTAGTAACCACATCCGATTACTCTCGCCCTGGGAGTCGTCGCGCCGAAACCGGGCCCGGTCACGAACGGTCACTTGTAAGTGCGCGTCGCCGGGCCGGGTTCGGGGAAATTGGTGCCAGCGATTATAGTTCCTCGAGCGAGCGCAACTTCTGTTCGACCTGCGGTGGAGCGGCGCTCGGTCCGTCCCGGACGCGGTGGTCGGGGAAGACGATGGGGATCGGATTCTCGTCGAGTGCCGTTCGAACGAGGATGGTGTCGTCCTCGTCGTCGGGATCGAGTCCCGCCATCCGGGCGACCGTGGCGACGTCGACGTTCTCTCCGTAGGGAATCCCGCGAACCTGTTCGAGCACTGATCGCTGGTCGGTCGGCACGGTCAAGGCGACCTCGAGGTCGGCGAAGTCGACCTCGGAGAGGCCCTCGAGGTACTCGGCGAAGCGATCCAGCACGGGGTGGTCCCCGACGACGGCGTTCTCGTCCGGCTGATCCGGGAACGAGACCGACATCACCCGGCCGCTGGCGATCCCGACCTGGACGAACCGCTCGAGGTAGGTCGACTCGAACGCGTAGATGCCTGCGTCCGCATCGGCGAGGTCGTTCATAGGTGAGTGCAGGGACGGCCGTGTCTTGAATATTCGCCTGCTGTCGCCAGCGGCAACAGGTCGGTCTCGCGGACTGTCGTCGACCGAATCCCCTTTGGGGCCGACGAGCGTAGGACGGCCGATGAGAGTCGTACAGCTCGGAACCGGGACGCCGGAACTCGCGGTCGTCGCCGCCATTCACGGCGACGAGCCCTGCGGCGTCCGCGCCGTGGAACGGCTGATCGAAGAGGAACCGTCGGTCAAACGCCCAGTGAAGCTCGTCGTCGCGAACGAGGAGGCCCTCGAGCGCAGCGTCAGGTACGTCGACGAGGACCTCAATCGGGCCTTTCCGGGCCATCCAGAGGCGGAGACCCACGAGGGGCGACTCGCCCACGAACTCGGGGCGGAACTCGAGGGCTGTCTCACGTTCTCGATGCACTCCACGCAGAGCCACGCCGACCCGTTCGCCATCGTCGACGAACTGAGCGAGACGACCAGGGACCTATGTCCGCAACTGCCGGTGACGGCGCTCGTCGAAACCGGCCCCTTCGCTGGCGGGCGGCTGTTCAGCGGGGCCGACGCGGTCGAGGTCGAGTGTGGACTGCAGGGAAGCGACGCTGCGGCCGAGAACGCAGACCGCCTGACGCGGGCGTTCCTGACCGCCGTCGGGGCACTTCCGGGCGATACGGTTCGCCGGGACCTCCCGGTCTACCAGCTCGTCGACCGGATCGACAAGGCGGCCGCCGACACCTACGAGGTGTTCGTCGACAACTTCGAGCGCGTCGAGGAGGGCGCGGCGTTCGCGGCTGCCGACGGCGAGAAGCAGGTCGCCTCGGAGGGCTTTTACCCCGTCTTGCTGTCCCCCTACGGCTACCGCAACGTCTTCGGGTACACCGCGCGCAAACTCGAGACGCTGACCGCGTCGACGGTCGCCGAGTGAGGACGATCCGTCCCTCCGGTCGGGCCACGGGCGAGTTTTCGGGACGAGTTCGGGTCGACGATGTCACGGCTGAACCAGTGAAATCGATGACGCGGCTGAGACAGTGAGACCGATGCCGTCGCTGAACCAGTGAAACTGATGCCGCGGCTGAAACATTGATCTAGGGCCGCCCCCTTTCGAGGAGTACACCAATGCCACTCGAGTCGCTCCTCCCGGTCGCACCGTTCCCCAATGGGATCGATCACTACGCCCTCGGCGGCGTCCTGGTCGGCCTCGGCGTCGTTACCATCTACCTCGCGACCGCCATCGCCCCCGGCGCGAGCACCTTCCTCGAGTCGACGCTCTCGTACGGCTCGTCGCTCTCGCGACTCGACCGCTATCGCGCCTCTCGAGACTGGCGGGTCGTCTTCACCCTCGGAATCGTATCCGGGGCGGCGCTCTACACGCTCGCGACCGGCGGCGGAGCCTGGGTGACGGCGGTCGCGCCCTGGCGACTCCTGGTGGGCGGCGTGCTCATCGGCGTCGGTACCCGTCTCGGGAAGGGGTGTACCTCCGGTCACGGCGTCTGCGGTGTCGGCTCTGCCTCGAGCACGTCGTTCGTCGGCGTGCTCTCGTTTCTCCTCGTTGCGATCGTGACCGCCCAGTTGGCGATGGCCGCGGGGGTGTCGCCGTGACCGCCGCCGATCCAGGCGAGGTCGTCCAGGACCACGACCAGCACCCGCTGTTCTTGCCCGTCGTCTTCCTCGGCGGCCTCGTCTTCGGTGTCGGCCTCGCGTTGAGCGAGATGGCGAAACCGGAGGTCGTCCTCTCGTTCCTCCAATTCGAGGACTTCGGGCTCCTGTTCGTCATGCTCGGCGGCGCCGCCGTCACCGGTCTCGCCTTCTTCGGCGCGCCGCTGGCCCTCGGACGGGCGCCACTGACTGGCGCTCGCTACGGGCGGCGGCTCAAGTCCCTCGACAGGAACGTCGTGCTGGGCGGCGGCATCTTCGGGGTCGGCTGGGGACTGTCCGGAATCTGTCCCGGCGCGGCCTACGCCAGCCTGGGTATCGGCAACTACGCGATCCTCTGGGGGATCGCTGGCATGTTCGTCGGTGCGTACGCCCAGGCCTACTGGCGGTCGTCGCCAGCGAGTGCAGGGACCGACGCGACGGCGGCCGATTGACGGACCTCGTGCTGGTGGACGCTGCGTTTGCCGGCATCACCCCTACACGGCTGTCGCTCGAGTGTGCTGGTATGGTTCGCCTCTCGACGGTGCTCATCCTGCTCGGTATCGTGTTCGTGATCGCGCCGATCCCACCGGTCGGGATGATCCTAGCCGTGCTCTGTTTCGCGATCGGGTTGCCGCTTCGATTCGTGTTCGACAAGTGAGCATATCGCTTCGTATTCGGCAAACGAGCACGCCAGGGTAAGTACTCGAGCCCCCGGATATTACTATAAAGAATGTAGCACGTCTCGAATCGCGTTCGCATCGTTCAAGAACGCATAAATCCCTGCTCCGGTACCGTCCACGTATGGACACCTACGACCTGATTACGCGGAACGTCGACGAGGTCGTCACCGACGAGGAGGTACGCGAACTCGCTACCGACCCGGCCGGCAAGCGCGTCTACGTCGGCTACGAACCCTCCGGCGTCTTGCACCTGGGGCACCTACTCACCGCGAACAAGCTCATCGACCTCCAGGACGCCGGCATGGAAGTCGTCGTCTTGCTCGCGGACGTCCATGCCTACCTCAACGGGAAGGGAACCTTCGAGGAAATTCGCGAGACCGCCGAGCAGATGCGCGCGCAGTTCCTCGCTTACGGGCTCGACGAGTCCCAGACCGAGTTCGTCTACGGCTCGAGCTACCAGCTCGAGGACGACTACGTACTGGACCTCCACGAACTCGAGCTATCGACGACGCTGAATCGCGCCCAACGGGCGATGGCCGAGTTGCAGTCGGGCGAGACCGCCAAGGTCAGCCACGTCGTCTACCCACTGATGCAGGCGCTGGACATCGAGTACCTCGACCTCGACCTCGCCGTCGGCGGGATGGACCAGCGCAAGGTCCATATGCTGATGCGCGAGGAGCTCCCCGAGCTAGGCTACGAGGCCCGTCCGTGCCTCCACACGCCCATCGTCGCCGACCTCACCACCGGCGAGGGCAAGATGTCCTCGAGCCAGGGCGTCACCATCTCGATGGAGGACTCAGCCGACGACCTCGAAGACAAGGTGAACTCGGCGTTCTGTCCGCCAACCCGCGACCCGGAGGGCGACCTCGAGAACCCCGTCCTCGAACTGTTCGAGTACCACGTCTTCCCCCGGTTCGAAACGGTACTCGTCGAGCGACCCGAGAAGTACGGCGGGGATCTCGAGTACGGGAGCTACGAGGACCTGGCGAGCGACCTCGAGTCGGGCGAACTCCACCCGGCGGACGCGAAGGGGACACTCGCGAGCTACCTCGACGAGTTGGTCGCGCCGGGTCGCGAGAAACTGCGCGAACTACGCGAAGCCTGAGGCGGGACGTCAGCGGTACTCGAAGTCTGAACCAGGTCGTCAGCGGTACTACGACGGCCTGCGGGTGAATCCCGGTTCACGGCCGAGAACCCGACTCATCCGTAGACGTAGAATTCCTGGGGATATTCGTGCGTCGAGCCTCGAGTCCCGAAGCTCACGGGAAGCGAAAAACGATGAGAAAGTGATCGTCGACGAGATCGTTCACCAAGTCGGCTCGCGACCGCCTCAGTGGGTCGCGTCCTCGAGCACGAGGGTCTCGTCCTCGAGGTAGTGTTCGAAGTGGTGGGCGTCGTCCTCGACGTCGACGAGAATCTCCCGGAGGATCTGGCCAGTCGCGTGATCCCCGAGGTTCGTCGCGAGTTCGATGCTATCGCGCATCGACTCGATGATCTCCCCATAGATTTCGAGGTCGTTCTCCATCATCGTGCGGAGGTCGTAGACGTCCTCGCCCTCGAACTCGACGGTCGCTCGGTCCTCGAGGTTCGAGGGGCCCGAAACCGGGACGCCGCCCAGCGCCTGTGCGCGCTCGGCGATCAGGTCGGCGCCCACCTCGGCGTGCTCGTAGGCCTCCTCGAAGAAGAGGTGCAGGTCGCGGAACTCCGCGCCCTCGACGACCCAGTGGTGCTTCTTGAGCTGGTGGTACAGCACGTACGCGTTCGCGAGTTCCGTGTTCAGCGCGTCGACGACCTGCTCGGCCTTCTCCTGGTCGAGTCGCAGTGCGTTCTCCTCGACTTTGTCGGCCTGCTGGCGGACGGTCTTTTGAGTGCTCATCTCACGTCCGACTACGTCGTCATCCCTCTTAAAGCCTTTCCATTAGAAAATAATTCTTCTCGAGTCAGAACCAGTTTTTACGACTTCGAGAAAATTATTACTCGAGATCGAATTTTTGGCCCCGGTTTCCCACTTGCCGCTAGAGTACCGAACAAACGCTCGAACCCGGAACACTATACTCGAGGACCACCGATCCGCCCGTATGAACGCATCCGTCCTCGTCGCCGGCGAAACGCTGGTCGACTTCCTCCCCGACCGGCCAGGGCCGCTCTCGGCCGTCGGCCAGTTCGAACGCCGGCCGGGCGGCGCGCCGGCGAACGTCGCCGTCGCGCTCGCTCGTCTCGAGCACGACCCCGCCCTCTGGACGCGCGTGGGAAACGACCCCTTCGGGCGTTACCTGGTGGACGTCCTCGCCGATCACGGCCTCCCCGACGACTACGTCGAGGTCGACCACGACGCACAGACGACGCTCGCGTTCGTCACTCACGACGAGTCCGGCGACCGAACGTTCTCGTTCTACCGCGACGGGACTGCCGACACGCGCCTCGAGCCCGGAACCGTCGGCGACGACACCCTCGACTCGCTCGAGTGGGTCCACACCGGCGGCGTCACCCTCTCGAGTGGCCGCTCGCGGGAGGCAACCCTCGGGTTGCTCGAGCGCGCCCAGGTACTGGGTTGTACGACCTCCTTCGATCCCAACCACCGGCCCGAACTGTGGGCCGACCGGGAGACGTTCGAACGGATCGGTCGGCGAGCGCTCGCTCACACCGACGTCTGCAAGGCGACGGTCGAGGAACTCGAGTTGCTCGGCTGTGCAGGCGAGACGCCGGAAGCCGTCGCCCGCGACGCCCTCGACTGTGGCCCCCACACCGTCTTCCTCACGCGTGGGAGCGAGGGCGCGATGGTCGTCACGGACACGACAGCATCGATGCCCGAGGCCGTCTTCGAGCACCCCGGCTTCGAGGCCGACGTCGTCGACACCACCGGCGCGGGCGACGCGTTCGTCGCCGGGCTCGTTGCCTCACTTCGCGAGGGACGGGGACTCGAAGAGACCCTGGCCTTCGCCAGTGCGGTGGCTGCCCAAACGACGACCGAGCCAGGGGCGATGACGGCACTCCCGACCCGAGACGACGTCCAGGAGTGGCTGGACGCCGCCGGTTCGTGACGCCCCGACTCACAGCGACAGCGGGTGGTCGCCCGTGAGCCGTCGAGCCACGACGCGAGCGATCGAGAGACGGCTCCGCGACGAGCACGGAGGAATTCTGCGCCGTCTCGAGGCCTGTGCAGACGCCGTCTCCGAGGCGTGGCCAGCCGAGACCGTCACCGAACGAACGGCCGTCGTCGACCCCTTGCGAGCCGAAATCGAGGCGTCTGGACTCCTGCGAGCCTTCCCACCGCTCCTCGTCGACCTGGTCGAATCGGCGGGGTACGCCCTGCCCGCACGACCGGTTGCGGCTCCACCGTACGTCGCCGTGACGAGTCGCGGTCCGGTGCTCCGGGCGACCGTCGAACCGGGGCGACTCGTCGTTCGCCTCGACGTCTTCGGCCTCGAGCGCGAGCGTGAGCACGAGTACCAGTGCGAGTGCAAGTGCGAACCCGAACGGGATTCAGGGCCGGCGTACCGTCGCCTCGAGTCCGTCTCCGTGTCTGCAGAACTGCGCTGATCGCGGCGTCCCCTCAAGTCGCCGAGGTGCTTATCGAGGCCGAGTGGGCGATACCTATTAAACCCGTGCGTGTGAGTCTCAGGCCAATGCATCCGCGTGCAGCGACCTTCGTCGCACAGGCTCGAGAGGAGTACGGCTTCGATCCGGCCGTCGAGGAGTTTCCGGAGGGGACCAAAACCGCCGCCGACGCCGCCGAAGCCGTCGACTGTGACGTCGCCCAGATCGCGAGTTCGCTGGCGTTCGACGCCGGCGGCGACCTCGTGGTGGCGGTGACGAGCGGCGCGAATCGGGTCGACGAAGGCGCGCTGGCCAAGGCCGTCGACGTCGCACCCGGAACCGTCGAGATGGCCGATCCGGAGCGAATCAAGTCCCGGCTGGGCTGGTCGATCGGTGGCGTCCCGCCGTTCTGTCACGACCGGCCCGTCCCGACGTACCTCGATGAAATGCTGCTCGAGTTCGAGACGGTCTGGGCGGCGGCTGGAACGCCCTCGGCGGTGTTTCCGATCGATCCGACGGAACTCGAGGACCTGACGAACGCCCAGGTGGTCTCGGTAGTCGACGGATCGTCTCGATAATAACTCGACCCCTCTATACTGGCTCGGGTTAATAATTATTGCACCCGGAATAATAACACTTTTATCGGTGACGCCGCTGGGGGAGCATATGAACCTGACACGGCGCCGCGTGCTCGGTCACGGGGCATCGGCTCTCGGCGTCGGCGCGCTCGCGGGGTGCCTGAGCGAACCTGGCGCCGACGGCGACGGTGGCGATGCCAGCGACCTCTCGGGATACGCCGCCTTCTTCCCGCTCTGGGACTGGACGAACCAGGTGGTCGGCGACGCGGGATCGATCGAGAACCCCGTCGACGCCGGCCAGCTTGGACACGGATGGAGCCCGGAGGGTGATCTGGTTCGAACCGTCGCCGAAACCGACGCGTTCGTCTACTTCGATAGTCCCGAATTCACCTGGGCCCAGGACATCGCTGGCCAGCTCGAGGCCGAGTCGAACTCGACCGACGTCGTCGTCATCGACGCACTCGAGGGGATTAGCGAGGACCACTTCCTCTCGTTTTCCGACGACGGACACGACGGTGACGACGGAGGTCACGACGACGAGGACGACCATAGTCACGGTGACGATCACGAGGGTGAACACGACGACGGCGATGATCACGAGAGTGAACACGACGATGGCGACCACGTGGAGGAACACGACAACGACCCGGAGTCACTCTCCGTCGACGAGTTCGAGCTACTGACCTCCTCGAGCGACGTAACCGCAACCTGGCACGACGACCACTGGGACGGCGGTGTTCCGCCAGTCCCCGCCGACGGATCGATCGAACTCGAGGCAGCCGTCCAGGTCGACGGCGAGGACCTCGCGTTCGGCGCGGATGAATCCCACCAACTCTGGGCTCGAGTCGCCGACGACGGATCGACAGACGTCCTCGAGATCGAGTCCCACGGCGACGCCATCGAAATACGTGGCCGTGAGAGCGGGCAGACGCGCGTGATCTTCGAACTCCGGCGCGACGACGAACGCGTCTGGGACTCGAGCGCCGACCCGCTCCGCGTCGAGGTCGCCGCCGACGCCGGGTCCGGGATGACCGCGTTCCACGACCCCCACGTCTGGCTCGATCCCGTACTCGCCGCGGACGTCGTTCACGCCATCGCCGACGGGCTCGCCGACGTCGCGCCCGACGATGCGGACACCTTCGAGGCCAACGCCGAGGCGTACGCCGAGCGCCTCGCCGAGGTCGACGAGCAACTCCGGGCGCTCGTCGACGAGGCCGACCTCGAGGTCGCCGTCCTCGCCGGCCACGACTCGTTCCGGTACCTCGAGCGCCGCTACGGCTTCGAACTCCACTCCCCGGTCGGGGTCTCCCCCGACGAGTCGCCGAGCGCGGGCGAAATCGCCGAGACGATCGAACTCGTCGACGAACGCGGTATCGACACGATCCTCTACGATCCGTTCGAGGTTCCCGAGGGCGATGTACCGCCGCTCGCCGAGACCATCGTCCATGACAGCCAGGCGACCGAGACGGCGCCGCTGACGCCGGTGGGTGGCACGCTGACCGAGTGGAATGACCGCGACTGGGGCTGGGTCGAACAGATGACAGAAGTGAACCTGCCGTCGCTTCGGGCGGCCCTCGAGGTGTCGTGATGGGGCGCGTTCGTCGGAGCGAAAGTGCAAGTACTAACTCACCAGAGGGCGGAGGATCGACAGTGACACCCGCTCCCGCGGTCGACGTTCGCGACGTCTCGTTCGCCTACGGCGAGACGCCGGTCGTCAGCGACGTCTCGCTCACGATCGAGGCGGGCGAGTTCCTGGGGCTCATCGGGCCCAACGGCTCCGGCAAGACGACGCTCTTGCACCTCATGCTCGGCCTGCTTGAACCCGACAGCGGTTCGATCGACCTCTTCGGCGAACCGGTCGATCAGTTCGCCGACGGCGAGCGCATCGGTTACGTCTCCCAGCAGTCCACCGAGCAGGGCGGGTCGATGCCCGTCACGATCCGAGAGACGGTGACCATGGGGCGGTTCGCCCACGCGGGCCACGCGCGACTGACCGACGAGGACCGCGCCATCGTCGAAGATGCACTCGAGACGGTCGGCATCACCGACATCGCGGATCGGCGCGTCACCCAGCTGTCAGGCGGACAGCGCCAGCGGGCATTCATCGCCCGTGCGCTCGCGAGCGAGGCGGATTTGCTCGCCCTGGACGAGCCGACCGTCGGCGTCGACGCCGAGTCCCGGGACGCGTTCTACCAGTTGCTCGAGTCGCTCAACGAGTCGGGAATCACGATCATCCTCATCGAGCACGACATCGGCGTCGTTACCGACCGCGCCTCGAGAATCGCCTGTATCAACACGGAACTGTACCACCACGGCGACACCGAGTCGTTCGTCGAGAGCGATGCCCTCGCCGAGGCCTACGGGGCGACGGGACAGATCGTCCACCACGATCACTGAAATGACCGAAGGGACAGACACTGCCACGGCGGCCGAACCGGCCTCGAGCCACGACGCCGGTCTTCGCCGGGGACTCGAGGCAGTTGGCCTCGCCGTCACTGGCCTCGTCGCCGCCGTCATGATCGGCTTCGTCGTCCTCTACTGGCTCCGGGAGTATCGGCTGGCGGCCGGCGCCTACGAGCAGTTCATGATCGCCAGCCAGTGGCTCGATTACTACCTCGGCACGAACGTCTTCAAGTGGTCGTTCATGTGGCAGTCGATGGCCACCGGCGTCCTGATAGGCGTCGTCGGCCCGCTCATCGGCAGCTTTCTCGTCCACCGCAAGATGGCGCTCATCGGCGAAACGCTCGCGCACACGGCCTTCGCCGGTGTCGCCATCGGCTTCGCCGCGGCCTCGCTGGTCGGCTGGGCCGGCTCGCCGATGTACGCCGCGCTCGTCGTCGCGATTCTAGGCGCGCTGGGCGTCCAGTGGCTCTCCGAGCGGACGAACGCCTACGGCGACGTCCCCGTCGCGATCATGCTCACGGGCAGTTTCGCCGTCGGAACGCTCGTCGTGAGCTGGGGTCGGGGCCGGCGCGGCATCAGCATCGAGGACTACCTCTTCGGCGACCTCTCGATCGTCACGGCCTCGAGCGCCCGGTTGATGGCCGTCCTCAGCGTCGCGGTCGTCGCGGTCGTCGCCTACACGTACAAACAACTCCTGTTCATCACGTTCGACGAGCAGGCCGCCCGCGTCGCGCGGTTGAACGTCACCGCGTACAACACGCTGTTGGTCGTGATGACCGCGGTCGTCGTCGTCGGCTCGATCCAGGTCCTGGGCGTCATCCTCGTCGCCGGAATGCTCGTCATCCCCGTGGCGGCCGCCTCCCAGATCGCCCGCGGGTTCCGGGAAACGGTGGTCCTCTCGGTCCTGTTCGGAGAGCTCTCGATCGCCGGCGGTTTCGGCCTGGCCATCTCGCAGGGGCTCCCCTCCGGGGGCTCGATCATCGTCGTCGCCATCGCCGTCTACCTGCTGGTGATCGCGCTCTCGAGTCGGTCGGTCGCGGCGATTTCGACCCACTAACTCCTTCCGGCGAATCCCACCCGCAGGGAACGGCCCCACGTTTAACTCGTCTCCCGGTTAACAGTACACTTGATGGGAAGGTTACGCGATCTATTCGCCCCCGAGACCGTTGCCGTCGTCGGCGCGACCGACCGCGAGGGCGCCGTTGGACGGGCGATTCTCGAGAATCTGCACGCGGACTTTCGGGGCGACGTCGTCCCAGTTAACCCCAACCGGGAGTCCGTGTTGGGCCTCGAGAGTTACCCGGACGTCGCGAGCGCACCGCCGGTCGACCTGTCGGTGATCGTCGTCCCACCGTCGATCGTCCTCGAAGCGATCGAGGAGAGCGCCGAGGTGGGCGTCGAGAACGTCGTCGTCATCACGGCCGGCTTCTCCGAGACCGGTGGCGAGGGCGCCGCCCGCGAGCGCGAGTTACGCGACCTCGCCGCGTCGTACGACCTGAATCTGGTTGGCCCCAACAGCCTCGGCATTATGAACACACAGACCGGGATGAACGCCACATTCGGCCCCGAGAACGCCATCGAGGGCTCGGTGTCGTTCATGAGCCAGTCGGGCGCGTTCATCACCGCCGTCCTGGACTGGGCGAACGAACAGGGGATCGGCTTCCGGGACGTCGTCTCGCTGGGCAACAAGTCGGTGCTCGACGAGACCGACTTCGTCCGCGAGTGGGGCGACGACCCCGAGACGGACGTCGTCATCGGCTACCTCGAGGGGATCGATCACGGCGACGAGTTCGTCGAGGTCGCCCGCGAGGTCAGCGACGACACGCCGATCGTGCTCGTGAAGTCGGGTCGGACTAGCGCAGGCGCACAGGCGGCCTCATCGCACACGGGCGCCATCGCCGGCAGTGAGGCCGCCTACGAGACCGGCCTCGAGCAGGCGGGCGTCCTCCGGGCACAGTCGGTCCAGGAACTGTTCGACTGGGCGCGAGCGCTCTCTGGGCTGCCGACGCCCGAGACCGACTGCGTCGCCGTCGTCACGAACGCCGGCGGACCTGGCGTGCTCACCACCGACGCCGTCGGCGACTCGACGCTGTCGATGGCCGGCTTCACCGACGAGACGATCGACCTACTGGCCGAGACGATGCCCGAGGAGGCGAACGTCTACAACCCGATCGACGTGATCGGCGACGCCGACGTCGAGCGGTTCGAGACGGCGCTCGACATCGCTCTCTCGGATCCGAACGTCGGCAGCGCCGTCGTCGTCAGTGCCCCGACGGCCGTGCTCGCGTACGACGACCTGAGCGAAGTCGTGATCGAGAAGCGAAACGAGCACGAGAAACCCATCGTCACGAGCCTGATGGGCGGCAGTCGCTCGCGCGACGCGGAGGCGGTCCTCCGGGAGGCCGGCATCCCCAACTACTTCGACCCCGCCCGGGCCGTCTCGGGACTCGACGCCCTCGAGCGCTATCGCTCGATTCGCGAGGCGACGACCGACGAGCCCACCAGATTCGACGTCGACCGCGAGCGCGCCCGCGAGATCCTCGAGACTGCCCGCGACCGGGCGGACAACCGCCTCGGCGTCGAGGCGATGGAACTGCTCGAGGCCTACGGCATTCCGACGCCGACGGGCGAGATCGTCGACGATCCGGCGGACGCGCGGTCGGTCGCGGAGTCGATCGACGGCGACGTCGTCCTCAAGATCGTCAGCCCGGACATCAGCCACAAGTCCGACATCGGCGGCGTCCGCGTGGGGGTGGCAGACGACGAGGTCTACGACGCCTACGAGGACGTCGTCGCGAAGGCGCGAAACTACCAGCCAGGCGCGACGATCATCGGCGTCCAGGTCCAGGAGATGCTCGACCTCGAGGCCTCGACCGAGACCATCATCGGGATGAATCGGGACCCGCAGTTCGGTCCCCTGTTACTCTTCGGACTGGGCGGCATCTTCGTCGAAATCCTCGAGGACACGTCGCTCCGGGTCGCACCGATCGGCGAGAGCGAGGCCCGCGAGATGGTCAACGAGATCAAGGCGGCGCCGCTCCTGCGCGGCGCTCGGGGGCGCGACCCGGCCGACGTTGACGCCGTCGTAGAGTCGATCCAGCGGCTCTCGCAGCTGGTGACCGACTTTCCGGCAATCCTCGAACTCGACGTGAACCCCCTCGTCGCCGGATCCGACGGCGTACAGGCGATCGATCTCAGACTGACCGTTGACACGGAGGAGCTATGACCGACTCAGACACGGAAACCGAAACCGACACCACGGCGAACGCGAAGACGAACGACACCCGACCGATCCTGGTCGCCTCCCTCGAGGAGAGCACGGGCAAGACGGCGATCACGCTCGCGCTGGCGAACCACGCCGCGGAAGCCGGCGACGACGTCGGCTACATGAAACCCAAGGGGACCCGACTCCAGAGCAACGTCGGCAAGACCCTCGACACCGATCCGATGCTCGCGCGCGAAATCCTCGGCCTAGACGCCGAGATGCACGACCTCGAGCCGGTAGTCTACTCGCCAACGTTCATCGAGCAGGCGATTCGGGGACGAGAACACCCGGAGGAACTTCGCGAGCGTGTCTCGGAGGCATACGACGCCCTCGCGGCGGACCGCGACCGAATGTTCCTCGAGGGTGCCGGCCGACTCGAGCAGGGGGCCATCGTGGACCTGACCGACGCGGACATTGCGTCGCTGGTCGACGCGCGCGTACTGGTGATCGCCCCCTATGAGACCCCGGGCGACGTCGACGACGTGCTGGCAGCGGCGGAGGCGTTCGGCGACCAGTTCGACGGCGTCCTCTTCAACGCCGTCGCCGACTCCGTCCGGGATCAGCTCGAGTCCGACGTTGCGCCCTTTCTCGAGGGACGCGGCGTACCGGTCCACGGCGTCCTGCCACGCGACCAGACGCTGGCCGGCGTCACCGTCCAGGACCTGGCCGACGAACTCGGCGGGCGCGTGCTCTCCGAGAACGGCCTCGACGAGTACGTCGAGCGCTTCTCCGTCGGGGCGATGGGTGCCGACAGCGCGCTCAGGCACTTCCGGCGAACGAAAAACGCCGCCGTCATCACGGGTGGCGACCGCGCGGACATCCACTCCGCGGCGCTCGAGGCAAGAGGCGTGAAGTGTCTCATCCTGACCGGCGGCCACCGCCCGTCCGGGGCGATCCTCGGCCAGGCGGCCGAGAAGCACGTCCCCGTCCTGATGGTCCAGTCGGACACGCTCACGACCGTCGAGCGGGCCGAGGAGATCGTCCGCAGCGGTCGGACCCGCGACGAGACGACCGTCGAGCGCATGCAGGCGCTTCTCGCCGACCACGCCGACCTCGAGTCGCTTCGCTGAGCGGCCAGAAGCGAGGCTCGAGACCTTCGGGTACGAGTGAATCGAACGCGACCGCTCTGCCGCTGAGCGCGTCGGTCAAAAGGTAGCACCACGGCGCGTCCCCCGGGCACGGGGACCCGCCGCAATCGCCGGTTATCAGAGGCACTCCGGCACTGGTTATATTCAGAACCCAGCGGTAAACCCTCACTCGTCGCCCTGCCGCCCATACAGTGGTATGTGGTATTTAATTATTTCTCTTACTTAAATAGCCACGTCGCTTCGACGGCGCTCGACTCGAGTCTGGTCGCCCGCGGAGACGTCTTTACTTGAGCCGCCGGACCGGTACGGTTAAGTGTCCAACAACTGCCTTCTCGTGTATGAGTGGACGACCGCTAGACGTCCTCGAAGCGTCACTCGGCGACCGGGTCAGCGTTCGACTCAAGAGCGGCGAGGAGTACGTCGGCGATCTCGCCGGCTACGACCAGCACATGAATCTCGTCCTCGAGGACGTCGCCGTCTCCCAGGAAACGGATCCGACCGACGAGCCCTCGGTCCAAGACACAACCATTATACGCGGCGATAACGTCGTTTCGATCACTCCATGACTGGCGCAGGAACCCCGAGCCAAGGAAAGAAGAACAAGACGACGCACGTCAAATGCCGGCGCTGCGGTGAGAAATCCTACCACGTCAAGAAGAGCGTCTGCTCGTCGTGTGGCTTCGGCAAATCGGCCAAACGCCGCTCGTACGCCTGGCAGGGCAAAACCGGCGACAACTGAAAGGAGACGATCTGACGGTTCTTCGCGTATCGACTCGGTGATCGCGCCACTTCTCGTTTGTCGATCATCGGTTGCATTCCGCTCGTAACAGTGGTACGCCTCACCGGTAGACCCCTGATCACTCCTCGAGCAACCGCTTTAGCCGGTCGAGTTCGGTGAGTGCTTCCACGGGGGTCAGGTGGGCCAGGTCGAGCGCCCGGAGTTCGCTCGCGACGTCGCTCGGGTCGTCGCCGCCGTCTGAACTCACGGGCGACGTGGAAGCTGGCGCGACAGGGCTCGAAGCGGAATCTGAGGGGGCGTCGATCCGATCACCGGAACCACCGTTGCTGTCGCCGTCAACCAGCGCGCGAGCGCGCTCGACGACCGGGTCGGGAACGCCCGCCGCCGTCGCCACCTCGACGCCGTACGAGCCAGCGGCCGCGCCGGGAGCAATCTCGTGGTCGAAGGTGACGTCGCCGCTCTCCTGGGTCGTCTCGAAGTGGCGGGTGAACGCCCCCTCGAGTTCGTCGGCCAGTTCGGTCAGGGGGTGGTGGTGGGTCGCGAAGAGCGTCAGTGACCCGATTTCGTCGTGGAGGTGTTCGGTGATCGCGCGGGCGATGGTGAGGCCGTCACTCGTCGAGGTGCCACGGCCGACCTCGTCGAGGAGGACGAGCGACCGCTCGTCGGCCTCCCGGAGTATTGTCGCGAGTTCGTCCATCTCGACCATGAACGTCGAGCGCCCGCCCGCGATGTCGTCGCTGGCGCCGACTCGGGTGAAGATTCGCTCGGCCGGTGTGAGCGTCGCGCCTCGAGCGGGCACGAAGCTCCCTACCTGCGCCAGCAGGACGATCTGGGCGACCTGTCGCATGTACGTCGACTTTCCGGACATGTTGGGCCCTGTGATGATCGCCAGCCGATCCTCGGCGTCGAAGCGTGCGTCGTTCGGGACGAACGATTCCTGGGTTCGTTCGACGACGGGGTGACGGCCGGCCTCGATTTCGATGCGGGAGGCGTTGCCGTCGCTGTCGCTGTCGCCGCCGTCATCGTCGTCACCGCTCCCACGCTCGAGCACCTCGGGCCGACAGTAATCGTGCTCCGCAGCGACGGTCGCCAGGGAACACAGCGCGTCGAGTGCCCCGAGGGCGTCGGCGAGCGTCTGGACGCGCTCGACTTCCGCACCGACGTCGCGACGGACCCGACAGAACAGGTCGTACTCGCGCTGGTCGGCCCGGCTCTCCGCGCCAACGATCTCGTCCTCGCGTTCCTTCAACTCGGGCGTGACGAAGCGCTCGGAGCGCTTGAGCGTCTGACGGCGCTGGTAGTCCGCCGGGACGGCCTCGAGGTTCGGGTTCGTCACCTCGATGTAGTAGCCGTGGACCGAATTGTATCCCACCTTGAGCGAGTCGACGCCCGTCCGCTCGCGCTCGCGGTCCTCGAGCGCGTCGATCCACTGCTTGCCGTCCCTGGCCGTCTCCCGGAGGGTATCGAGGCGCTCGTCGTAGCCGTCGGCGACGATACCGCCCTCGGTGACCTCGTGGGGCGGGTCGGTGACGATCGCCCGGTCGATCAGCCGACGGACGTCCTCGAGCGGGTCGAGCGCCTCGCGGATTCGGTTCAGTCGACCGGCCTCGGCGTCCGCCAGCGCCTCCCGGATTTCGGGGACCACTGCGAGAGTGTCACGCAACGAGCGCAGGTCGCGCGCGTTGGCTCGCTCCCTGGAGATGCGCCCGATGAGTCGCTCGAGGTCGTACACGCCCGTCAGCGCGTCTTGGATCGCCTCTCGGGTACGGGGGTCTCGAGAGAGTTCCTCGACGGCGTCGAGGCGGCCGTCGATGCGCTCGGTCTCGAGCAGCGGTCGCCGGAGCCAGTCCCTGAGTTTTCGGCCGCCGAGGGCGCTCGCCGTCTCGTCGAGCACGCCGACGAGGGTGGCCTCTTTGCGACCGTGGACGCCTCGCGGTTCGAAGAGTTCGAGGCTTCGGACGGCGACGGCGTCGAGTAGCAGGTACTCACGGGGGTCGTACCGACGGAGTCGTGAGAGGTACTCGAGGCGTGGGCGGTCTGGTTCGTCGCTTTCGTCTTCGTCTCCGTCTCTACCTCCGTCTACGTTTTCGTCTTCCTGGCGCTCGTGCTCGATCGATTCACCGTCGTCCGTCTCGCTGTCGTCCGTCGCCTCGTGACCGCGACCGTCCTCGTCCACAGCCCCCTCGACGCCCCCACGAACGTACTCCGCGTAGGCGAGCACGGCGCCGCAGGCGCGAACCTCCGCGTCGTTCGCGACGAGCGCCTCCGCTCGAGCGACGTACGTCTCGAGGAGGTCCGTGGCGCGTTCGAGGGCGAACGCCCCGGGGTCGAACGGCGTGACCATACACCGCTCCGGGAGGATATCGTCGGGAGCGTTCGGGCCAAGGACGGCCTCGGCGGGCGCGAAGCGGCTGATCTCGTCGGCGATTCGCTCGGGGCTGCTGGCGCTGGTCGTCAGGAAGTCGCCGGTCGAGACGTCCAGGAGGGCGAGGGCGACGTCTGCGTCCGGGTTCGTGCTCGCGTTCGTGTCCGGGCTGGTGGTCGTGTCTGCGTTCGCGCCCTCGGAACCGTCGCCTACGGCCACCGCCGCCACGAAGTTGTTGTCGTCGCTCGAGAGCAGTTCGTCCTCGGTGAGCGTCCCGGGCGTAATCACCCGCGTCACCGCCCGTTCGACGACGCCCGCCGACTCACCCGGTTCCTCGACCTGGTCGGCGATGGCGACCCGGTAGCCGGCCTCTAGCAGGTCCTCGACGTAGGTCGCGACGTTGTCGACGGGAATCCCGGTCATGGGATACTCGCCGGTCGAGTCCTCGCGGCTGGTGAGCGTGAGCTCGAGCAACCGCGCGGTCGTCTCGGCAGCGCCGCCGAAGGTCTCGTAGAAGTCGCCGACCTGGAAGAGGACGATGGCGTCGTCGTACCGGGCACAGAGGTCGTGGTACTGGGCCATCATCGGCGTGAGTTCCGCGCGCCGCTCGGACATCGATTCGGGGGGACCAAGCGCGGAGTCCATACTCGATAGCGGCGTCCGAACGCAAAAATACCTGCTGGGTTGGCTTCTAATTGGTACCGGTCGCTAAAATGCAGATGAGAAGTATTGTCAGTCGATTTAATGACCCCAGAACTTGCTTCGAAAAGATGCGGTCTAATTACGAAGAGTAGTCAATAAGATTAAATGTAAATTCAAAGTATCGGTACTATGAACAGTCGACGTTTTCTTACTGGTATCGCAGTATCCGGGTCGGCCTGCGGTGCATCGGGATGCCCCGAATTCACCAAGTCTAAAATTCCTGTGGCGATTGGTGTGATTAATAACAGAGGGAGAATGAAAACCGTAGATATTGAAATAACACGAAGGGTCTCCACGGTTTTCGAACAGACCACAGAGGTCAATCCCTCGAGTGAAGATACTGACGATGGGGATTCATACTGGCCGGTTGCGATTATTCACGAGTTAATCAAAGAAGACGTCGAGTATCAACTATCGGTCGATACGAACAGAGGAGACTCGACGTCGACACATGTCGTGGCTGAGTGTACCAAAGACGGGAAAAACCCACGGATGGACGATTCGGCTTCAATCTGGGGGTGGGCTACTGGTTCACGATGATTGTATAGACGAAGATCTATTACCCATAAGATGATTTTTGCGTTTCGGACGGTTATGAGGATTCTTCGAAGTACAGATGGACGTGTCGTCGACAGCCCGGGTTGAACGACGTGCCACAGCGCGGGCAGGTGTGCTCGCACTCGAGGTACTCGGGGGCCGTCATGGTCGACCGACAGACGCCGCAGTAGACCGCAGGCTCGTCGAACCGGTCGCGCGGCCACGGGACCGCCTCGTGGTCCGCCACGGCCTCGTGACATCGGTAGCACGCGAAGAAGTCTCCACAGCAGCCGAATCGGAGGGCAACGACATCGCGGTCACTCCGGTAGTGGGCACAACGCGTTTCGGTATCGAGGTCGACGCCCTGGACGGACACGTCGCGGTCGGAGTCGCTCACGCTCGAGACGTTGGGCGCCGGGAAGGAGAGTGTTGCGTCGGCGGGGTTCGAAGGGATCGACAGTTGCCGGTCTCGAGGCTACTGGCCGGGTTGCAGCACTCAAGGCTACCGTCAGGACACCAGACTCGTGGGGCGTCCGCTCAGTCGAACGCGACCGTGTCGCCGCGCCGGAACCGGTCGAGGCGCTGGTAGCCCTGGATCGCGCCATCCGAATCGAGGGTGAGTTCGTACCGCCCCAGGATGTCCTGGGTGTCGGGCACCGCTCGCCGTTCGACCACGTCGACGACGGCCATCCAGCCCTCGTCGGTCGGCGAGATTTCGCTAATCGTATCGAGCGGGTGGCCGATGATCGAATCGGCGGCGCGCTCGATTCGCCGTCTGATCGCGAGGAATCCCGCGAGCTGGTCGTCGTCCGTTTCGGCCTCGAGGTCGACGTCGTCGGTGTCGACCGCGTCCGGATCAGTGGTTTCCTGTTGGTTCATCTGTGAGTCCTCGCTGGTATCGTCGGCTTCGTCGGTGTCCTCCGCAGTCGATCCCTCTGCAGCCGATTCGTCGGCGTTCTCGCTCGCCTCCTCCTCGTCGACCGTCTCGTCGTCCGGCCCGTGCTGGTGGCAGAATCCATCCTCCTGGGCGGGCCGCGAGCACCGCTCTCCGGAGGACGTGATCGCCTTACACTGGTCGGTCGACGCGGATTCTGCTTCGGCCATAGGTTTTCTTCGTCGTCGAGCGAGTTAGTGGTTGGTGTCAGTCTCGTCGTCAAATGACGTCTGCGACGCGGCCCTCGAGGGTGGCGACGTCGGACCCGTCCTCGCGACCGGCGAACTTCGGCGCAAGGACGTCGGTGAAGACCGTCACGAGTACCTCGTCGTCGATGGCGTCGTCGTTCCCGGAACCGAATACCGCGAGTCCCTTCGCCGCCGTGATAGCGACGCGGGTCCCGACGACGACGTCGAGTTCCTCGCGAAGCGCTCGCGTCGCGTCGACGACCTGCTCGATCTGGTCGTCCGGCAGGTCGACGTGCGCAGCGACGATCTCGCGCTCGGTCTCGGCGTCGTAGTAGTCGACGTGGACGCCAACCATTCGATCCAGGAGGGCGTCCTGCGGTTCGTGGACGCCCGCGTACTCGGCCGTGTTCGAGGTGAGGATCGCCCGAAACTCCGGGTGGACGTCGATCTTCCGATCGTCGCCGCGTTTCTCGGGCCGCTCGAGGACGCCTTCCTCGAAGACCGATAGTAGGACGTTGTGGGCGAGCGGGTCGCTCCGGGAGAACTCGTTGTAGACGAGCGTCGCGCCCTCGCGGGCGGCCACCGAGAGCGGGTTGTCGACCCACCGCTCACGCACGACCTCGGTTCGCTTGTGGACGCCGCTAACGTACTGATCGTCCTCGACGTAGCTCTCGCCACCAGCGTGCTCGCCAACGAGGGTACCCGTGTCGACCGCCTGGTCGCCGTCGATCCAGACGACCGGACGACCGCGTTCGGCCGCCGCCTCGAGCGCCAGCGCGGTCTTTCCGCAGCCGGTCGGCCCGACGACGTGGACTGGCTGGTCGGCCTCGAGCCAGCGCCCGATGCGGGTCGTCAGGGCCTCGACGGCATCGGTCGAGACGAACGGCTCCGGGGCCGCCGACTGGGGCGAGTGGAGGGCGTCGGTGCTGGCGTCGGTTGTGCTGGTGGCGCTACCGCTGTTGCCGTTTTCCTTCGCTGCCCGACGACGCTGTTTCTCTGCTTTCCGTCGCTCCTTGACGGATCGGTCGCTCCTGATCTTCCGTCCGCGAACCTTTCGTTTGCGTCCGGAGTCCGAGCCCATTCGTGGTGATCACTCGGCCGCCGATTGCGGCGACGATTCAGGTCGCTGCTCGATTTCGAGTTCCTCGAGGTCCTCGAGGTCGCCCTCGGAACTCGCCCGTTCTATCTTCGATATTTCCTCCGCATAATGGAGGAACGTGTCGACCGAGGCGACAACGACGCGGGCCTCGACGGTCAGGAGTTCGATCCCGACGACCGAGACGCGCGCCCAGATGTCGATAACGACGCCCTTGTCGAGGATTCGGTCGAGCACTTCGGCGAGACTCGATGAGTCAGGTCTGCGTTGTGGTGCTGCCATACAGCCAGACTAGGAACGGGAACGGGGTTCACGGCTTGCACTGCAACTGCAAGCCTATGCGTCGAACTCGATACGCGTCTGCGCCCGCCGATTTGAGCCGAATCGTCGCGACCGATGACCGATGAATCGCCTGCATACCGAGTTCCGTTCGCTTACCGGGCTCACTGCGCCCACTCGAGCAACCGCGCGTAGACCGGGTCCGACTCGAGTGCAGCCGGGTCGCCGACCAGCACGAGCGCCCGCTTGGGTCGGGTGAGCGCGACGTTGATCCGCCGATAGTCCTCGAAGATTGGCCCCTCGAGGTCGCCGGTCGCCGTAAAGGAGATGACGATCACCTCCTCGCTCGAGCCCTGGAACCGGTCGACGGTGTCGACCGTGACGTCGGCGGGGACCGCGTTCGAGATGGTCGCGACCTGCGCCCGGAAGGGGGCGATGACGCCGATCTGGCTCCGGTCGAGTCCCGCTCGCTCGTACGTCTCGATCAGCTCGACGATTCGTTCGGCCTCGACGGCGTCCGTGTATTGCTCGCCGTCGCCCTCGACCGGGACGAATGCGACGGGGTCGCGAAGGGCGTCAGGGAGGGCATCGCGGGAAACGCCCGCCAGGTCGTCGAGCGTCCGGCCGGCCACCTCGGCCGTCGCCGGGCGCAACGCGCCGTCGTAGAACTCCCGCGAGGCGAACGACTGGATGCGCTGGTTCATCCGGTACTGGCGATCGAGCATCACGCCGGCGTCGGGGTGGAGGTCGACGAGGCGTTCGAACAGCGAGGTCGAGAGGTCGTTCTCTGCGCGCACGACCGGCGGCAACTGCTCGTGATCGCCGACGAGCACGAACCGGTCGGCGAGTTCGATGGCAGCGTACGTCCCCGGTTCGGTGAGCTGGGCCGCCTCGTCGACTAGCGCCACGTCGAACGACTGCTCGGCCATCACTCGAGAACCGCACGAGGCCGTCGTCGCCGCGACGACCTGCGCGCCCTGGAGTTCCTCGAGTCGTTTCTCGGGGTCGCCCGATCGCTCGAGGCGATAGCTCTGCATGTCCTCACGGACGCCACTCTCGCTGCCGACCCGGACGACGGTGTTGGGGTCGATGTCTGCCTCGTCGAACGACTCGAGCACGGCCTCGAGCGCGTTGTCCACGGCGCGGTTGGTAAAGGCCGACAGCAGGACGCGCTCGCCGCGTTCGACCATCTCGGTGACTGCCCGGGCGATGGTGTACGTCTTCCCGGTCCCCGGCGGGCCGTGGATCAGCGCGCAGTCCCGGGCGCCGACGGCCTTTCGCACCGCTTCGTCCTGGGCCGCGTTATTGTCGACGAACGTCTCCTCGAGGTCGTCGAACTCTGGATCGACGCGACCGAAGAGTACGTCCTTCCGTCGCTGGTCGCCCTTCAGCAGGGCGTCGTGCAGCGCCGTCAGCAGGCGGTCGGTCGTGAGTTCGGATGGGTAGATGTCCAGCCGAGTCACCGCGACGGGTTCGTCGGCGGTCAGGACGACCTCCTCGTCCAGCCGTTCGATGCGGGCGAGTTCGGCCTCTCCGCGAACGGGATGGCCGTCGCTCGCGAGCACCAGGTCGCCCTCGCGGATCTTCGAGGTCGCCGGCGTGCGCTGGCGTGCGCGCAACTCCCAGCGCCCGCCCTCGAGTTCGCGCATTTCTTCGAACTCGAGGTCGATGATCGCCCGGTCGTCGTCGGCGCGCTCCTCGGCGGTCTGTTCCCAGAGTTTGGCGTACTCCCGATGGACCTCGCGGCGTTCCTCCTCGATGGCGCGATAGAAGCGATCGAAGTGCTCGAGTTCCTCGTCGGGGAGCGCCTGGCCGATGGACCCGGCCTTCGACTCCTGGTCCAGGCGCCCGGAGACGACCATGCAGGTGTCGCGCTCGAAGCAGTACTCGCACTTCGCGTCCGCTTCCTTTCCAGTCGGGATCGACCCCGACATCTCCATCGCTGCGATCTCGTTTCGCAGGCGGACGACGTACTTCAGCAGACCTGCCCCCATCGAGAAGTCCTTCGCGGGCGTGAGGTCGCCGGTCTCCTCGTCTCGCTCGAGCGCGGAGTTCTTGGTGTAGAGCAGAGTTCCGGTATCGACGGGGTCGCCGTGTTCCTCGAGCAGGAGGGCGTAGCAGGCCGCCTGCACCTTGTCCTTGAACCGGGGTTCCTTCCGGAGGTTCTTTCCGGTCTTGAGTTCGACGGGAGCCCCGCGGCGGATGGCGTCGGCCCGCCCACGGATGCCGAAGGTTTCGCTGATGAGCAACTGCTCGGAGCGCCACTCGTTTGCTTCGGGGGCGAACGATTGAGACGAGTTGTCGGCAGTGGTCGCCCCATCTTCGGCGGCAGCAGCCGCCCCATCACCACCCGTAAGCCGACCCTGCTCGAGCCATCCCTCGATGGCCGCGGCGTTCTTCCGGACGTCCTCCTCGACTGTTGCGGGCGACTCGCCGAGCAGGCCCAATTCGAGGCCGCGGTCGTCGATCCGTTCGTCGATCGCGGCCTCGAGGTCACGACCCCGGAGCAGATCGCCGAACACCTCGTGGACGATGGTCCCCTTGACCACCGGGTAGTTGAGCGGGACGCCCGAGAGCTTGTTCAGGTAGTACAGTCGAGGACACTCGACCCAGTTGCGAATAGCCGTCACGTTCACGAGGAAGCTCGGTTCAACGACGACGTAGGACTCTTTCGTCGTCGAGTACTGTGTCTCCCCCTGGTACTCACCCTCCTCGGCGTTCGTGACCAGCAGTTCCATCCCCGGCTCGAGGCGCTCGGCGGATTCGGTCCACTTGCCCCAGCAGGTGACCGTGACCGTGGCCGAAGCGTCGTCCGCTTCATCTGCATCGGCCGCTACACCCGTGTTGGCTACTGCCTCGGAACCCGTCTCCTCGCTCTCGAGCGACTCCACGCGAACGGGCACCTCCGCGAGTTCGCTCTCGCCGTAACTCGTCGACACCGTTCGGATCGACACCTCGCCGGCGACGGTTCCGCGTACGTTCACGGCTATTCTGACGGACCCGGGAGGGAAAAACGCTATCGGTCGCTCTCGCGTCGTCCCACGATCGTTTCCGGTCCGGAAACACCGTATTACCGGAGTAGTTGCCCACAGAAGGCCGTAACGGTAGAACGGGCTTTTGTCGATCCTCGCCGACCGACGAGACCGTGAGACAGTCGAATCGACGAGCGCCCACCCCGCTCGAGATCATGGCCGATCGCCACGCCGAATCGACCGGGAGCCATCGAACCATGGAGCGTGACCCACGCGACGAGTCGACCCAGATCGCGAACGAAGAGCGACGGAAACAGACGCCGGTTCTGAGCGCGATCATCGCCGGACTGGGGCTCTGGGTCGCGCTCTCGGGACTCCTCCTCGACGCGGGAGCGACGACGACTGCGGTCACGAACAACCTCCTCGTCGGCCTCGTCATCGCACTCGCCGCCGGATACAACTACTATCGCGTCCGAAACGACGTCCCGCTAAGCCCGGTCGTCGCCTCTCTGGTCGCCATCCTCGGCCTCTGGCTGATCGTCACGGCTCCCGCCCTCGGAATGGTCGGCGCGCTATTCTGGAGTACGTTCGCCGGTGGCATCCTCGTCGTCGGTCTCTCGGGCTGGACCGTCTACTCGGCTCGAGATGCACGAACCGTAACCGGGGATGT
Source organism: Natronosalvus rutilus (assembly GCF_024204665.1). Taxonomy (NCBI): domain Archaea; kingdom Methanobacteriati; phylum Methanobacteriota; class Halobacteria; order Halobacteriales; family Natrialbaceae; genus Natronosalvus; species Natronosalvus rutilus. Next base: position 3,448,123 of record NZ_CP100355.1, read on the forward strand.
TCGGTCGCGGTTCTGAGCCCGAGACACGGCTCGAGGAACATTCGTTCGATCCGAGTTACGGTTCGAGGGAGGCTCGTTCGACTTCGACTTCGAGTCGCCGCCGTCGATGGGTCGCCTCGAGAAAGCCGGCGGCGACGGCGGCGAACGCGCCCATGACGATCGCGAAGCCGATAGCGGGGAGGAGCGGTCCGTCGGTGATCACCCCGATCGCGAGCTGGGCGACCGCGAGGACCACCGGTGTGACGACGACGAGCGCGGTTTCGACGGGTGCGGTTCGAAACAGTTCCGTCAACGCGAATGTATCGATTGCGGGCATACGAAATCCGTTCTTACCGGAGTCCGGAACGGGGGTTTCGTAGCTCTTGTGGTTCTCGAGCAATCCCGAAACCGATCACGAGACGGCGGTTCAATCCCGCGTTTGTCTGGAAACGTCGTCTTACGCGGCAGACGGGGCGCGGGTCGCCCCGACCGATACGTATTTTCTTCCTGGCGCGAATCCTCGAGTATGCGGATCCGTGACTGGCAGGACGTACTCGAGGACGTCGTCGAACGGAACGTCGACCCCGAGGGCTGGCGCGCGGTCGCCGGCGACCGGGCCCGCGGGGTTGGGGAAGATATGTACCTCGCTCACCCCCGTGTCGGACTGTTCGTCCTGAAGACGTACGCGAAAAATCCCTACGAGGTCAGGGGCGTCGGGAGCCGAGTCGCCCGCCGCCTGGACGACGAGATCGGCTCGTACCTCCCCGACGAGGAGACGCCCAGCCGGTTCGCCGTCCAGTCCCCACCGGAGGACGAGGACCACGCCCAGTCGGTCGCCAGACGCCTCGAGACCGTCGTCCAAACGCACGCCGACGCGCCCACGCGGCCACAGGACTTCTTCGACGACGTGATGGGCGCCCTCGAGAGCCCCGCGTTCGGGCCGATGGCCTACGATCAGTACGACCGCCCCGACGAACTCGAGGGACTGTCCGACGAGTTCGAGGACGCCGAGAAGTTGCTGGACGCGGAACTCGAGGATCTGATCGAGGAGGACGCGGTCGATCGCGGGTTCATGTAGCGAGCGTCGTCGTCGTTCCACGTGACGCTTGGCGAGTACGCTCGAGGAGACGTCTAGCAAGAACGCTCGAGGAGAACGCCTGACGAGCATAATCGACGAATACACTCGACGATATCGAGCCCGTCCGTCAATCGGTCGTCACGGTCTCCTCCGGCCCGCCGTCTGCAGGCGCGTCGGCCCACGCCCCGTCCGCGAGGTCGATCGCGCCAGTCCACTTGGCGACGACCGACGAGACCGCGAGGTCGCCGGTGACGTTATTCGTCGTCGCGATCCGACCGAGGATCGGATCGACGCCCGCGACGAAGCCGACGATCTCGAGTGGCAAGCCGAGCGCGTTCAGGATGACGGTGAGCATAATGAGCCCAGCCCCGGGGACGCCAGCCGTCCCGATGCTGATCAGGATCACCGTGAAGAGGACGAGCACCTGCTCGCCCAGTCCCAGCGAGATGCCGACCATGTTAGCGGCAAAGACGGCCGTCACCGCCTGCCGGATCGCCGCGCCGTCCATATTGATCGTCGCCCCGAGGGGCAACCCGAAGCCGTACACCGACTCGTCGATTCGCAGGTTCTCTTCGGCGTCCGTGATCGAGACGGGCAAGGTGGCGGTCGAAGAACGGGTCGTGAACGCCATCAACATGGCATCTTTCGCCCCATTAAGGAAGTCAAGCGGCGACTGTCCGAGAATCCCGATCGTCATCACGCCGAGATAGGTGACGGTCATGTGGATCACGATCCCCACCGCGATGACGCCCACAAGCGCGCCGAGTTGCACGATCGCACCGAGTCCCTCGGTCCCGATCGACGCAGCCATCAGCGCGAAGACGCCGACGACGCCGTACTCCAGGACGCCCCAGATGATCTTGAACAGCGCCTGCGTTCCGGCCTCGATGAACGCGAAGAAGCCGCCGATCGCCCCCTCGACGGACTCGTCGCTTGTGGCCTCGCGGACCGACGTCAGCGCAAGCCCGAAGACGATCACGAAGAAGATCGTCGCGAGGATGTCGCCCTCCACCATCGCCCCGAGCGGGTTCTCCGGGACGATCCCCAGCAGGACCTCCGTGACCGTCGGTGGCTCGGCCTCTCGAGCCTCGCCACCGGTCAACTCCACGCCGGTGCCGGGGTTGAACAGGTTCGCGACCGCGAGGCCGATGACGGCCGCGACGGTTGTCGTTGCGATGTAGAGCCCGACCGTGAGTCCACCGACCTTGCCCAGCCGAGACGGCGTCAGCTTGCGGATCCCGCCGAGCAGCGTGAAGACGATGATGGGGATGATGAGCATCTCGAGGAGACGCAAGAAGAGATCCCCCAGCGGGCTGAGAACGCCTGCTCGCTCCCCGGCGACCGCGCCGAGAGCGGTGCCGAGGACGAACGCGACGGCGATGCGGTAGATGAGTGGGACGGATCGATACGTGCTCCACAGGCGCCGGTGGAGCGGCGCGCGGGTCTGGCTCATTGGCTTCGTTTCTAGCTGAGGCTATCAATCGGTGTCGCTGTCGGTGAGATTCTCCGCCACCTGTGACGGTGAACGCCACGGGAGCCTACTACCGCGGTTCACTCCGCTGCACAAAGAGTCACTCACTACTACGCGTAAAAAGCCCTTGAGCGTTACGGTGGTTTTGAACGGTACCGTCACACCTTGTACCCCTCGGATTCAACGGATACACGGATAACACGATGCATACGCTGTTTCCCACGTGCCTCGAGACGGACCGACTGATTTTCGAACGAATCAGCCACGAAACTGTCGACCCGTTCGAATTGTACGCGTTCGTGAGCCGAGACGACTGGCAGACCGATGCGACCGAACACATGCCGTGGTTCCGGCTCCAGCGACTCGATCAGGTCGCCGAGTTCATCGACCGGGCCGAACAGCAGTGGGCCGACCGCGAGCGGGCGCGATACCTCCTTAGATCGAACGACGAAGGTGGCGAAATCGTCGGGACCACGGCCTACAAACCCGAGTGGGACGCCCGCCGTGCCGGATCGGATATCGTCCTCGCACCGGCGTACTGGGGCCGCAAGTACGGCCTCGAGCGGGCATCCGCGTTCGTCGAACTGACATTCGAGCGGTACGACCTCGAGGCGTTTTACACGACCTGCGCCGCCGACAACGAACCGTCCCGACGGATGATCGAGAAGTACGTAGAGAAGTACGGTGGCCGCCACGAGGGACTACTGCGCCAGCACTCGCCGCGGCCAGACGGGACGGTGACCGATCAGCATCGATTCACCATCGTGCGAGCAGAGTACGAGGATGTGACAACGGAACTCGAGACGCTCGATTTCGACGTCGAATGGGAGATGCCACCGCCTCGAGGCAGTTCCAGCGAATAATTCAATAATTATAGTATAACATTACAGGAGATATATTAATAGGTTACCTGCGTTCGAACGACGTTCCGTCTGACCGTGGGGCTGGGAGGCAGTGAGGCGGTGGCGGTTGCAAGCCCAACGACCTTTTGGGCGAACCGTCAACCACGAACTGGTGAAGCCTATGTCCGAAGAGACAGATCACGGCCGAGACGTCGAGCTGGCCAAAGAGGATCCCGAGGCGGACGAGGACGAAGAACTCACCGAGGAGGAAAAAGAGGCCCGTCGTCGACGAGCCGAAGAGGAGCGAAAAGACGACATCGAGCACGGCTCGACCGAGCGCGAGAACGAGGCGCTCGAGCAGGAGAACCCGGACAATCACCGGGACGAACCGCCACACAACAGCTAACGGCTACCAGCCACCGACGAACAGCGACGTACCACTCCGCCACCACCAACCAGGCCCGCCGCTCGAGAGAGCCAACAGCCATTTCGACGCCGCACCGTTCGGTTACGCGTTGCGAATCGCTCGAGCCATCTGCTCGCTAAAACTCGCAGATAACGGTACCTCTTTTACTCGCCCACGCTACGCTCGAGTATGACCACGCTCGGGCTGGTGATCGCCCAGTTCAATCGCCCGATCACCGAACGGATGGAGGACGCCGCACTCGAGGCCGCCGAGGCCGCCGAAGCCGACGTGTACGACGTGGTGTCGGTCCCCGGTGTCTACGACGCGCCGCTGGCCGCCGATCGACTCGCCCGCCTCGAGGCCGTCGACGCCGTCGTCGTGATCGGGACGGTCATCACCGGCGACACCGACCACGACCAGGTGATCACCGACGCCGCCGCTGGCCGTCTGGCCGACGTCAGTCTCGAGCGTGACACCCCAGTTACCCTCGGCGTCACGGGCCCCGGCATGTCCGCCGCGGAGGCCCGCGAGCGCGTCGAAAATGCCGCGAAGGCCGTCGATGGAGCGCTCGCCCTCGTCGAGGAACTGCCAGCAGACGAACCAGCCGACTGACGGACAGCGAAACCCACCACAGCCAAACCCACAGCCATGACCATGGAATTCACCGACCGCGTCTCCCGAGTCGAACCGTCCGCAACCCTCACCATCTCCGCGCTCGCCACCGAACTCGAGGCCGACGGCGTCGACGTCGTCGACCTGAGCGTCGGCGAACCGGACTTCCCGACGCCCGAAAACGTCGTCCAGGCCGGCAAGGACGCGATGGACGCCGGCCACACCGGCTACACCACGCCCGCGGGTCACCTCGAGCTTCGCGAGGCCATCTCGGAGAAATTCGCCGCGGACGGCCTCGATCACGGCCCGGACGAGATTATCGTCACGCCCGGCGCGAAACAGTCCCTCTACGAGATTATCCAGACCCTCGTTCAGAGCGGAGACGAGGTCGTCCTCCTCGACCCCGCCTGGGTCTCCTACGAGGCGATGGTCGAGATGGCCGGCGGCTCGCTCTCGCGAGTCGACCTCTCACCGTACGACTTCCAGCTCGAGCCAGCCCTCGACGACCTCGCCGAGACCGTTTCGGACGACACCGACCTGCTGATCGTCAACTCGCCGTCGAACCCCACGGGCGCGGTCTACTCCGACGCCGCCCTCGAGGGCGTTCGCGACCTGGCTGTCGAGCACGACGTCACGGTCATCTCCGACGAAATCTACAAGGAGATCACCTACGGCGTCGACCCCACGAGCCTGGGGACGCTCGAGGGGATGGCCGATCGCACCATTACGGTCAACGGCTTCTCGAAGGCCTACTCGATGACCGGCTGGCGGCTGGGCTACTTCGCCGGACCGACGGACCTGATCGACCAGGCCAGCAAACTCCACAGCCACTCGGTGTCCTCGGCGACGAACTTCGTCCAGTACGCCGGGATCGAAGCCCTCGAGAACACCGACGACGCGGTCACCGAGATGGTCGAAGCGTTCGAGGACCGGCGCGACCTCGTCCTCGACTTGCTCGAGGACCACGGCGTCGACGTGGCCGTTCCGGACGGCGCGTTCTACATGATGCTCCCCGTCGACGACGACGACCAGGCCTGGTGTGAGGGCGCCATCGAGGACGCCCACGTCGCGACCGTCCCCGGCAGCGCCTTCGGAACGCCAGGGTACGCCCGCATCTCCTACGCGGCGAGCGAGGAGCGACTCGAGGAGGGAATCGAGCGGCTGGCGGCCGAAGGCTACCTCTGATCGGCCTCGAGACGGCGCAGTCGCCACGTTTTTCAGCCACACACATAGTTTTATTGATATTATCCCCGTAGCGGGAATATGGTTCTCGAGAATCGTCGATCGCTGACAGCCGCACAGATCGCCGGCATCTACGCGGTCGTGAGCGGGCTGTGGGTCGTCCTCACCGATCGGATCCTCGAGACGCTGTTTCCAACGATCGCGGCCATGGCCGTCGCACAGACGGCGAAAGGGCTCGTCTTCATCCTCCCTTCGACGGCCATCATCTACGCCCTCGTCGCCCGGAGTCGGCGCGAACTCGAGGCTCGAGGCCCAGACTCGAGCGCTTCGGGACCTGACTCGAGCCGTTGCCCGAATCCTGTAACCCGAACCCTGTAACCTGAATCCCGCTACCCGCGGCGTCGAAGAATCCGCTCGACGATCAATCTTGTCGACAGCAGTTCGTCGTTGTACTTCGGCTCTCGCCCCGACGCACGCTCGACCGTGCAGTCGATGCCGCGGGACTCGAGTTCGGCTTCGATCGCCCCGGGGTCGTGGTGCTGGTCGTGACCCAGCGCGATCACGTCGGGGTCGAGTTCCTCGATTGGCCGGAAGATGTCCTCGCGATCACCGAGGATGGCCTCGTCGACCACCTCAAGGGCAGCGACCAGCTCCCGGCGTTGCCGGGCAGCACAGATCGGCGCCTCCTTGTGGTCGACGTTCGTCGGCCGGGCGACGATGACGACGAGTTCGTCGCCCATCGCCCTGGCCTGCTCGAGGTAGTGGACGTGGCCGGGGTGAAGCAGGTCGAAGGTTCCCTGGGCGACGACGAGCGTCTCGTCGGATCGGCCCTCTCGTCCCCGGATTCGTGCCGTTCGGTCGGTGTCTCGCGTATCCGTCATGGTAGTCTCTTACCGTCAGTCGTGTTACTGCCGTCACTTCTCGTCGCGTCCGCCGCGCTTGCGTCGCTCGCCGTGCTTGCCGTGCTCCCCGCGCTCGTATCGCTTACGTCGTTCGCATCGCTCATCCGCGTAACTCCTCGTCGATGTCCGCCTGCGTGAAATCGAAGAACGACTCGCTGTCGGGCAAGTCGACGTCGATGACCTCGAGGTTCGTTCGCCGTCCCTGCGAGTCGAACGCCTTCCAGTCGTTCCGGCGGTAGGGCGCGCCGATGATGACGTGTACGCTGCCCCGGCCGAACGTCTCGAGGTCGGCCTGGCTCGGCCGGATCACGCCGTTGGGGTGGGAGTGGACGCTGCCGAGGGCCTTCACGTCGTTCGGAATCGAACTGGTCTGAACGGTCGCGCTCACGCTGTTGGACTCGGTTCCGGGGATGATCAGCACGTCGGTGATGACCAGTCCCTCCCGGTCGAGACCCAGTTCCGTGGCCTCGGTCCCCCGGAGAAACCCCATGTACTCGTCGGGGTGGGCGGCCTCGGAGGACTCGAGGGCGAACTCGAGGGTCTCCTCGGCGATGCCGAGAATGTCGCTCGAGCGAAAGAGCGCGTCCAGCAGACCCATGCCCCTACGTCCGGCCCTGACGTTGCTAAACGTTCCGGAAGCCGACGCCCGGGGTCGGGGTCGGTGTTCCCGGCGGTCCGGACCGGGACCGGCCGTGGGTTCTGCGCCCGTACCCATCGAAAGCGCCCACAGATCGCCTTGGCAAGCGTTATACGCGGCGAAACCAAACTACCGTCACCGATGACACGTGACTCCGCCGGAGGTTCCGGCGATAGTAAAGACGGAAATGTTTCCGTCGTCTACGATCTCGCTCCCGATTGCACCGCTTCGGACGTCGAACCCAACCGCCCGTATCTCGCCTCGATCAACGGCATCGTCGAATACGGCATTTTCGTCGATCTCTCGGAGAACGTCTCCGGCCTCGTCCACGAATCCGTCCTGGAGGGTACCTTCAGCGTCGGCCAGGAACTCGCCGTCGAACTTGAGGAAGTTCGCGACAACGGCGACATGGCCTTCCAGCCGGCCGACGTCGACCTGGAGGAGGACGACTACACGGTCGAACCCGTCGCCCACGACTATCCCCTGACCGGGACCGACCGCCTCGAGGCCAACGTCGGCGAGCAGGTCCACCTCGAGGGCGAAATCGTCCAGATCAAACAGACCGGCGGCCCGACGATCTTCCACATCGCCGACGAGTACGGCGTCGTCCCCTGTGCCGCCTTCGAGGAGGCCGGCGTTCGCGCCTATCCCTCCGTCGAGGTGGGCGACATCGTTCGCGTCACCGGGACCCCCGAAACCCGTGAGGAGAGCGTCCAGATCGAGGTCGACGGCCTCTCGAAACTCGACGGCGAGGACGCGACCGAGGCCCGCGAGCGACTCGAGGCCGCCCTCGAGGAGCGCGCCCAGCCCCACGACGTCGACCCGCTCATCGAGTGGCCCGCGTTCGAGAAGCTCCGCCCGAACCTCATGGAGGTCGCGACCCTCCTCCGGCGAACCGTCCTTGAGGGACGACCCATCCGCGTCCGTCACCACGCCGACGGCGACGGCATGTGCGCGGCCGTCCCCCTCCAGCTGGCCCTCGAGAACTTCATCGCCGAGGTTCACCAGGACGAGAACGCGCCCCAGCACCTGATCAAGCGCCTGCCCGCGAAGGCGCCGTTCTACGAGATGGAAGACGCCACGCGCGACCTCAACTTCGCGCTCGAGGACCGCGAGCGACACGGCCAGCAACTGCCCCTCGTACTCATGCTCGACAACGGCTCGACGGCCGAGGACGTGCCCGCCTACGAGACGCTGGCCCACTACGACATCCCTATCGTCGCCATCGACCACCACCACCCCGACCCCGACGCCGTCGGCGGCCTGCTCGACGCCCACGTCAACCCGTACCTTCACGACGAGGACTACCGGATCACGACGGGCATGCTCTGCGTCGAACTCGCCCGGATGATCGACCCCGACCTCACCGACGACCTGCGACACGTCCCCGCCGTGGCCGGCGTCTCGGATCGATCGAAGGCCGACGCGATGGAACAGTACCTCGAACTCGCCGCCGAAAACGGCTACGACGAAGACCGTCTGCGAGACGTCAGCGAGGCCCTCGACTACGCCGCCTTCTGGCTCCGCTACAACTCCGGCGATCACCTGATCCAGGACGTCCTCGAACTCTCCGACGCCGACGAGGACCGTCACCGACGCCTGGTCACGTTCCTCGCCGACCGCTCCCGCCGGGATGTCGACCGCCAGCTCAACGCCGCCATGAACCACGTCGAGCACGAGCGCCTCGACAGCGGCGTCCACCTCTACCGGATCGACGTCGAGAACCACGCCCACCGGTTCACCTACCCCGCCCCGGGCAAGACCACAGGCGAGATCCACGACCGCAAGATCCAGGAGACTGGCGATCCGGTCATCACGGTCGGCTACGGGCCCGACTTCGCCGTCCTGCGCAGCGACGGCGTCCGCCTCGACATTCCCCGGATGGTCTCGGAACTCGAGGCAGAGATCCCTGGTGGCGGCGTTTCCGGCGGCGGCCACCTCGTCGTCGGCTCGATCAAGTTCGTCAAGGGCAAGCGCCAAGACGTCATCGATGCCCTCGTCGAGAAGATGGCTGCCGCGGACATCGACGAGGCGCTCTCGAGTGCGGCGCCGCTCGAGAACTAGTCAGAAGTAGATCCGCTCGTCGTCGACCGATTCCTCTTGTTTCCGCTGGCTCTCTCCACCCCGACCATCGAACGCGAGCCGATGCCAGCCCAGTACGCCCGCGGCGATCACACCGACGCCGACCGCACCGAGTAACTCGAGCGGGACGGGAAGCGGCGTCGTCTCCTCCCAGTCGGCCTCGAAGACGGCCGTGTAGTACGACGCGACCGACTCGCCGTGGAGGGCCAGGACGACTTCGCGATTGTTCCGGAGCGAGTTCCAGTTCCAGTTCAAACTCCCGAGAACGACCGTGTCGCCGTCGACGATCACTCCCTTCGCGTGAATCTTCTCGAATCGCTCGCCAGGTTCGACGAGTCGAGCCTCGAGTGGCAGGTCATCCCTCGCCGCGGCCGTCTCGAGTCGCTCGATTACCTGGCGATTGTCCGCCTCGTTGTACCAGCTGGCATCGAGGAGGACGCGCACTTCGACGCCGCGTTCGGCCGCCTCGATCGTCGCCTCGAGGGCCGATGCGTCGTCGCCGATGCTGGCCTGGGTGACGTCGATCGACTCTTCGGCCCCCTCGAGCAACTCGAGGAGCCGACCCTCGGCGTTGTCCGGCGCGAGCAAGAGTTCGGCTCCCTCGAGGGCTACGGGTTCCGGTTCGTAGACGGTCGGGTAGGTCACAGTAGCTGGATCGGGCTCGACGAACGTCGCCGTCTCGTGGTGGTCAGCCCAGGAAGTGACGTCCCAGCCGTCCGCGTCGGCTCGGAAGACGGCCTCGAGGTCGCGGGCGAACGCACGGTTCTCGACGACGACACCCCAGCCGCGACTCGAGGCGCCGCCGAGTCCCGACGGCGACCAGTTCTCGGTGCTGACGAGGACCGTTTCGTCGACGACGGCGTACTTGGGATGGGGAAACATAGTATCTTGAGTAACTAATGAACAAAGGTTATGGTGATAGGCTTTGAATGACTAATTATGGCGAGAGTGAATCTTGAGGTGCAAAAAGAGACTAAAGAAGAATGGGAAAAAGCTGCGAAGAACGACCCAAATGCAGGTGGAAACCTTTCTGGGTTCGTTCGTTCCGCTGTAATGGCCAAAATCAACAATAATTCTGAATCACATGGGAAAGAGGATATTCACAAGGAAATAACTGAACTAAAGGACATGGTCGCCGATTTAACCCAATCGTTACAAACAACTAATGCCCGTCTCAGTGAACTTGAGACTGATATCAGAAGTGACCCCGAAATAGAGAAATTGGCTAACGAATTATTCTCTCGACTTCCTACTGAACGTGAATTCGAGGAATGGCATGGAGGAAAGGGAGAGAAGCTAAAACTCGACCAACAGCCCGAAGAAAAAAGAACTATTGTGAAAGCTGAACGCGGTGGAGAACTCGACGCATTTACAGAAATACTTGACTGTAGCCCGCTTGAAATCCAAGATGCGATTAATTATCTTATGAAAAGCACTCCTCTCATCCAAGAGGCTGAAATAAGTGGTGAGACGCGGGTTTACAGGGAAAAATAGATATGCACGAGACCATTTCTTCGTTCCTTGAGACCAAGAAATCTGGTAATGATAACACGTATGCAAACACCAAAACCGCTGTTGGACATTTCACTCGATGGCTTGGTGAAACCGACCCCCGTGAAATTGATGCATTGGATATCGAAGAGTTCTGCCGGTGGCTTAAGAATAAAAATGGGCTAGCAGAAATCACTTGTATTAGATATGTGCGTTCTATTTCTAGCTATTACGAATACATTCAGAAGCGTCAAAATGGGCCGAGGAAGAGGGGTGAAATAGATAGAAGAAAAATTGTGTACGATAATCCTGTACACGAAGCTGATATCGCCGGTCAGTTCGATGCCTCAAGAGATACAAAGCGGTCAAAGGAACTAAGAAAGGACTACTTTGCGCTGTCACTTGGTGAAATGAAATTAATGGTTGAGAATGTTCCTGACCCAGTATTTCGAAATCAACTGTTATTCAAAGTCATGGGACAAACCGGTTGTAGACCCGGTGAAATCACCGATATAAGACTCCAAGACGTAACCCAACCCGAACTATGGGATAATAATAGAATTCGTATACGGGCTTCAAAGACTCAAAATAACCGAACAGTTAGATACAGTGACTCTTTAAAGTTTTATTTAACTCAATGGATTGAACAGGGGGAAAGAGATAGATTCTATAAAGCCGGTGAAAGTGATTATTTGTTCCCAACTCATAAATCCGATTCAATTAGTTCTCGGCGTATACAAGAAATCACACGCCAAACAGCTGAAAATGCAGGAATCCAGGAAAGGATATACACAGATTCTAAAGGTCATCCTCGATACAAAGTAACCGCTTATGCTTTCCGTCATGGCTTCGCTGAAAACATGGTTCTGCAAGGATGTGACTTGGCCAGACTGAAGAAACTGATGGGGCATACAGACATATCAATGACTCAGAAGTATCTCGACCCCAATGATGAAGCCCTGGATGAAACAATCCCATTTATTCCCGAGGTTTGAGGCTTGTGGTAGGTAGAGATTGAGAAATCGGAGTTCGCCTTTTTTGTCCTAAGATAGTGTTATAGGTCCTCTTCACTGAAAACCAGCCTTACACTGTTCTCCTCAAGCCACTCTGCCTTCGTTTTGTAGTTAGGGATGTATTCCCCGACGAGTTGCCAAAACTCTCGGCCATGATGTTGTTCGGTCAAGTGCGCAAGTTCATGGACGACAAGGTAATTGACGACCTCGGGTGGGGCCATGATTAACCGCCAATTCAAACTAATCGTTCCACTTGTTGAACAGCTGCCCCAGCGCGTTCGTTGATTACGAAGTTCGAGTTTCTCGTATTCTACGCCCATACGGTCTGCGTAGTGGTCAACCCGGTCGGTAAAGTAGTCTCGTGCCCGACTTCGATAGAAGTTCTCTAGTACCTGCTTGACTGACGACTGTTCAATAGCACTCTGACGTAGACGAATCGAATCGTCGGTCACCACATGTTTTGAACGTGGTTCAATGACGAGTTTTCGGTCGTCACCGAGATAGGGAAATCGTTCGCCGGCATCAAAAGTTCGGTCGGGGACTTGTTCACGGTAAGTGTCGTAGGTTCGTTGCTTGTCCACAACCCATGCTGCATTATCCCTAAGCAACTCTGCTGGCTGCACTCCGTTAGACTCCGGAACCACGACTGTGACCCCATGTATATCCACGTCAATTCGGGGTTCAGTGGCGTCAGGACTACGGCGTACTTCGTACTCAATAACGTTTCCCAACAGGTTGATTTCCCGGTGTTGGGTCTTAGCCATGGTTCTGAATCAGGTAGTCTCGAATCGCGTCTATGAATTCGTCGTCGTCTCGGATTAGGTAACCAAGGTCGTATTCCACAACCAGCACGTCTAGAAGGATACGTTCGATTTCAGCGATGGTTTGCTGGTTCGTCTTCCACCCGTTGTACCCACGGTCAACACGTTCTCGGAACTGGAAAACGATTTCTTCTGCTACCACTTCGGCTTCTTCCTCGGAATCAACTGCGTCCGGTGTCTCTTCGGTGAGATGAGTATAGATAGCGAACTCAGCATTGTCCATCCCTTGTTCTTCAGCTTCCTCTTCAACACCCAATATTCCCTCTTCGACCGATTTCAGGGCTTCAACAGCCTCGGGGTCGCTTATCTCATCTCGCTGCCAGCGTTCGACTATGTCAGTGACGCGTTCACTGAGGCGTTTGTAGCGTGGGTTCTGGTTCTCTCGGGGATGAAGATGGTCGCGAGTAGCGTGGGCAATCTGTGACGCTTTCACACCCGGATTATCCAGCCCCTCGACGTCTTCGAGGTACTCTTCTCCGAGTTTGTATGTCGGGAAGTCACGCTTGATGTCGGTGATTTCGACGTTCTCGCTGATTATCTCGCGGGTCTTCTCGCGCATGTCCTCCTCGGGGCTATTGTCACCGGCAGTGGTCCGCTTGAACGCGACGTGAATCCGACTCAGCCACTTGTAGTCACGTTCAATCCCTTCGTTGATGAGTCGCTTGTCCGGTGCAACGGACTCATAGAGGTTCTGAAGCCGCCGGAACCCCTGTTTGAATCTCCGACGTTCAGGATGAGTACTAACGCGTTCGACGGCTTCATAGGACGCCTCTTGGGTATCGTTTTTCGGTATCCCATCGAAGATGTCCAATACCGTCTCTAACTGGTCAACGAGGTCGTCGTAGAGGTCATCTTTATCGCGGGCAGCATAGGCTTTCGTCTCGGCGTCGTAGTCCAGTGCCTCGTCAATGTTCTCGAATACCCCTTGAAAGTCTACAATCTCGCCGTTCTCCTTCCCTTCGGCAGGTCGATTTGTCCGGGCGATAGCCTGCATGAGGTTGTGGTTTTTCAGATTGCGGTCAAGATACATCGTCTTCAGAATCGGGGCGTCAAAGCCCGTCAGTAGCATGTTGTGGACGACCAGCAGTTTCGGGGTCTCCTCCTCGGCTTCCTCGTCAGTTTGCTTGAACGCCTTGATGATGCTGTCGCGTTCCTCGGGGTCTGTGTGGAATTGCTGAATCAGGTCAGGGTCATCCTTGGTCGCCGTATAGAGTACTTCGACGTCGTCCTTACCTCGATGGTCGATTAACCGTTCACCGTACATTGCTGCCGACCGCCGACTTGGCGTGACGACCATTCCCTTCCAGCCGTTCGGTGCAACGTGTTCATCGTAATGTTGGTCAATCTCTTCGACAACCCGGTCTACTCGAGGTTCGATTTCTGCAAGGGTAGTCGCGTTGACGTTTTCACGGATGAGGTCACGTTTCTCGTTCGTACTTAGCCCGCGGAACTCGTGTTCGAACTCTTCGTCAAGGCCAGCCTCGTCAATCTCCCACTTCATCTCGTGACGAAGCGTGAAGTAGACTGGAAGAATCAGCCCGTCATCGATGCCCTGTTTGACTGAGTACCGGTGAAGATAGTCCTCACCTTCGGGTGAAAATTCGCGGAAGGTGTTTCGGTCCTCATAGCGTTCGCCCTCTCTGACCGGAGTTCCGGTGAAGCCGAAATGATAGCAGTCGGGAAGCGCAGCATCAAGACGACTGCCGAGGTCGGCTTCCATGAATCGGTGGGCTTCATCGGACATAACGATAACCTCGTCATTCCCCTGTACGTCCGGGTCTACGTCCTCGAACTTCTGGATGGTCGTGAGAACGAGTTCACTTTGGCCGTCCTCAATAAGTTTCTGAAGATGTTTGATACTTTTGGCTTCAGTCCAGTGTTCTAGCGAGAGGTTGGCCAGCTGGTCCCGCATTTGGCTGTTCAGCTTGTCCGTGTCCACGATGATGAACACCTGTGGGTTGCGGGCTACGTCCCGTGAGAGGAGATTCTGGGCCGCGTATAGCATTGTGAAGGACTTGCCTGACCCTTGAGTGTGCCAGATGAGACCCCGCTTGTGGACGTCCTCATGGACGCGGTGGAGAATCGCATTGACAGCGTAGTACTGCATGTAGCGCGGAACGATTTTCACGTCTCCGCCGGCACGCCGTTCGTAGAACACGAAGTTTTTCAGCAGGTCAAGTATGGTGTAGGGATTGCACAGTGCCATGATTGCCTGCATCATCTCATTGTCGTCCTCGTATTCTGGAGGCGCGTCGTTCCAAGGTTCGTAGAACTCCTTCGATGCACCTACTGCCCCGTAGCGGAGTTCCATTGTGTCGGCGGCAATGTTGAACAGTCCGGGGACGAACAGCCGTAGGACATTGTCTTCGTAGTCCAGCAGGTCGCTGACAGCATCATGCCAATCGTTGTCCTGTGCCCGACTCTTCAGTTCCATCGTCACTATCGGAATCCCGTTGACGAAAAGGTTCACGTCCGGACGGATGGTCTTCTCTCGAGAGACAGAGAACTGATTGACGGCGTGGAACCGGTTGTTCCCGGGGTTTTCGTGGTCAATCAGGTCAACGTAAATTGTTTCGGTCGAACCATCGTCGCGCTGTACAGAGAAGGTCTTGCCTTTGGTGAGTAGTTCGTGGAACGTGCGGTTCCCGTTCATTAAGTTCTCGACATCGAGGTCGCGCTTCAATGATGAAATGAACTTTTCGACGTTGTCCTCGGTCACCTCATCATTGAGTACGATGACCTGTTCTGTCAGAAGGTCCCAATAGACTACTTCGTTGCGTCGCCGGTCAAAAGCGTCATCAAGGATGTTTGCCCCTCGTCTCCCACCCTGTCCGTGGGTTTCCCATCCAATAGTGTCAAGCCACGATAGAAGCGAGAGTTCAACACCGCTTTCGGATGGGATTATCGTCATTAAAACCCCCTTGTTGCTGTCTCGTAGTTTGCTGTCCAAATGATTAGACCAATTAACACATACGCTAAGACTGTGATGACGGCTTTTACCGGTCTATCGAACACCAATGCAACCAGTGGTATCATCGCGTTCACAAATTCCAAGATAACTATCCCTATCGTAGAGGCCAACTCCGAATTTGAACCTGAATACATTGGTGGGAGTATCTGTAAATACGTCAATAGAATATTGACGCCGAAAGCAAATGTCGAACCGGTGGCGTACATATTTCGCCATTGGCTTGGACCGGCGAGAAGATTTCCGATAGCGTAATTCAGACCTCGTTCACTAACCATGCTATGCAATTTCGCCGGCCACCTCTATGTTAGTGTCGGTTGTTCTGACTTTCCCCGCGAGGAGGTCTTGCATTAGTCCTTCTTTGAGATTTCTATATTGATTCTGAACTTTGATGTTCTCCGTTATACAATAGTCAATAGAACGAAGGTGTTCACCAATTTCTTTCTGTTCTTCTAAGGGGGGAACAGGAATAGTAACATTTTCTAGCACTGGTTTAATCACTTCAGTAAAGGTACTCCCCCACCCGAGACGGTTAAGATAGTCTTCCATTGTGGAAATACGATAATATAGGTACCAGGTGTCTAGTCTTTCTCCAGGAATCAAGTCTTTGAAGGCCCTACTGGTTGTTACCTCTACCTCATTCACCGCACACAATCCAACAGTCGCTCTAGTAGTCAGAAGGACACTTTCAGGTGGGACAAGATTTGACGAGACTTCTTCCAAAGCGGCCTGAGTTACTGTTTGTTCAGTCTCAGCAATCGTTGGACCATCCAATGAACGAATATCTTCGGGAGTTGCCCATGGGATGTCACCTCCCCAATACTTATCTACACCAGTTGGGGGTTCTGTACGGCCAACAATCTCCGTGATATCGACCAATCTTTCAAGTGACCAATCTTTTGGAAGCTTTCCGAATATGGAATCGGTCTCTACCAATTCATGTTCACATACCCCGCGCTGTAGCAGATTCTGACCCAATCCTTTTTTTACTCGCCTATACCCCGATATGATTTCCTCGGTCTTCTGAATTACTTGGTCTACGGTGTAGAGTACAGCGGCAATTTCGCGCTGTTCTTTAAGAGGCGGCTGTGGCAAGAAAAACCGTTCCATTTGAGATTGGTTGATACTGGATTGACCCACAGCTGCCTTCGACATTCGGAAGAAAACATCTTGGGCCATCGGAGAATCATAGACATAGTAGGCAAAGAAGGGGTTGAACGCTTCCGAGGTGTATCGAATACGCAGGAGATTCATACCATGGTACAGCAGTTTTTCACCCCGATATATCGCGGTTTTTCCGATTTGTTCCCTACTATTGATATTACTGAAAAGTAAATCACCCGGCTTTAATTGGTCCTTGTTATAGGTTTGGTTATTCTCAATATACCCTACCTTTTCGTGGTTTACCACCCCATCAGCAATCGTTTCAATACGTGAGACTGGAATACCATCGCCATCCTTATTTTGTGACTTAGATATGCCAGAACGAATATATTCGAGATGGTCTTCTGATTTTTCCCAAGTCCAGTCTTCGGGTAAATCGCCGAATGCAACGTGTTCTATATGCGCAGCTTGCGGTACGTTGGCAGTAGCCGATACACCCTCACTGTCATCATCTGCCACCGCTTCTAACGTTAGCTGGTCATCACTCATAGTTTAGCACCTCCATGTGGCCGTCTATCCGCGTTTCAATCTCGTCTCGTTCAGCCTGGAGTTCACGTAGCTTCGCCAGTTCTTCTTCCACGTCAACGTCTTCTTCGGGTTCAGCCGTATTAACGTACAGCGCGATGTTCAGGTTGTGGTCATTTTCCCGAATTTCGTCCAATGATACTGTCCGACTGACCCGTTCCTCAGTTGTCCACTCGCGGAAATTCTTAACGATGTGGTCAAGACCTTCGCCAGTGAGTTCATTCTGATTTGAGAGTTCCTCATAAAACGCTTCGTCGGCGGCGTGAATGAACTGCACTTCGGTCTCACGTTCGGTGGGCTTGTCGGTGTTCAGCACGAGGATAGCTGACGGAATTGAGTTGTTCTGAAAGAGGTTCTCGGGGAGGCCGATGATTGCTTCGACCAGGTCATTCTCCAGCATTGGCTTCCTATACCGCTGTTCATGCTTTCGGAACAGTACGCCGTGCGGGATGACGATGGCCGCTTTCCCGCCAGTACCGTCCTTTTCGGGCTTCTTCAACTGCTTAGCCATATGCATGATGAACGCGTAGTCACCCCGGTCGGCACGCGGGAGTTTCTTGTGCCAATCAAAGCGGCTATACGGGTCGTCTTGGAGTTCACCTTTAGCCCAATCTGCGGAGAACGGGAAGTTGGCGAGAACTCGGTCAAACCGTGTGAGTTCGTTGGCGTCGTCGTCAGTGAATGCTGGATTCGATAGAGAATCCTCCCGTTCGATAGTACCCGTTAACCCGTGGATGGACAAGTTCATCCTCGCAATTGCAGCAACATCGGGGTTGATTTCTTGCCCACTGAAGGTCAGTTTCGAGGGGTCGCCATTTTGGTCTTCACGATAATACCTTGCAGCCTCGATAAGCATCCCACCAGAACCCACAGTCGGGTCGTGGAAGGTGTCACCATCTTCGAATTCATCCACGAGACGAACGCACAGACGGACGATGTGAGGCGGCGTAAAGAACTGTCCACCGGACTTCCCCTCTTCTTCCGCGAAGTGGCGAACGAGGTCCATGTAGGCCTCTCCAAGCATGTCTGGTGGTACACTGTCACGGTCGAGGTCGTATCTGTTCAGATGTTCGACCAGCTTCCCGAGGCGGTCGTCGTTCAGCGCATCAGCGTCGATGTAATCGGCCCGAAAAACACCCTTCAATTCAGGGTTCTCCTCAACTAATGCATCGAAGGCTTCGTTCAGGGCTTGGTCAACGTTATCGCTGACCGACCGTAGGTCGTCCCACAGATAGCCTTCAGGGACAACGGGGATATCATAGAGATTCTTTCGACGGGCGAAATCCTCACCGTACTCTTCGACGTTTTCGGCATACTGCTTTTCGAACTCGTCGGAGGTGGATTTGTAGTAGACAAGTGGTAGAATATATTCCTTATAGTCGGTCGGGTCAACTGCATCTCGAATGATGTCCGCACATTTGAATAGGTGAGATTCCAGTTCGTCTAGCGAAATGGCCATGTCCAGTCTATCCCACTCACCTACCATATGTTCTACGGTAGGACTACGAGAGGTTCGAACAGGTGAGGAAAGGAATTAGCAAAACATTCTCCAAAACCGTCTTTTATTATGATGTTATATGAGATTACATGTCGTCCAAAAATCCTTTCAGTATTCTCGTTTTGTTCCCCTACATTCTCGGGTCAACTGTTCACACAGCCATGCAGCTTATCCTCTACTCACAGAATATCAGAACCTATGCGAACTGGGTCCTTGTAGAGGGTCAAACTGGAAACGACCAAACTGTGACACTCATTGAAGGAATTATCGACATTTGGCTTCCGGTTTATCTCAACCCACAACCTATCGATATCCTAATGGTATTGGGCCATTGGATATTGGGAATCTTTCTTTTGGTAATCATCCCGAATGGTTTTTGGGATAAGATTTCTTAGGAGTAGTCAGTCTTGGCATATCTTCTAATAACGACTACCGATGGGCGAAGAAATAGGTCCAGTGTCGAGGGAATAGTGCGGACTGATGAGACTCTGGACAAACTCTCCCCCTTTCAGGGTATTAATAATAATCTCCGAGATTAACCGGATTCCGTGACAACCCTTATGGCCACTCCAATTGACGCCGATACAGCGCATGCCAACCTGAGTCAAGCCATTGGGATTCACCGCGGTCAAACCCGTTATGCCATTCTTTTTCCGTCCGACCCTGAGTCCAGACAGTCCATCCAAGAAGTAGTGAACGGGGTCCGCGGGGATATCGTTGCCCCATACTTAGCACCGTAACCTCCTACAAAGCCTCATTCTCGCCAAGACGGATTTGTTATCGTGTTTCCACCGCGGTCTCGACGTGTCAACTTTGCGCCGTGCATGATACAGGGTATTCCCGTTGAACCTGTCCCCAGTCATATAGACAAGTACTGATTCCCCCTCTCAAGGGTGTCCTCAGGCGACTGGTTTGCACTACATCGACCCTCCCGCGTACCCTCCATTGGATACACTTTGTTCTTGTTCAGTTCTTCGGGTGGACTGCAGAACACCATGCACCGGGGTCGTTCCACAGCTGCTTGCTTATTAGAAGCTTAGACTAAGGGTATATAAGCAATCTGTTGCAGTGTATTACTAAAATTGGATGAAAGAAGTGGAACGACCCCGGTGCAGAGGGTACGCTAGAATATTTTAGACCAATAGCAATAACTATTGCGCATATTGCTGTAGTGGTGTAGAGTATTTCTAAGACTACTGTACCAGCGAATAAATAGGAGGACCACACATTCATCACATAATTATGTATATGGACACAAAGCCCCACAATAAAACAAGAACAGTGGTCCAATAGTGACTTCTTCTATCTGCTTGAGTTTTCACCCAATGTCGAAGTTTCACTAAGTTCAAGACCCGTTTTGTCTCGAAATTCGGTGAGTCAATAATTTTTTCAGTATCTCCATTTTCAAATTCAACTGCAACAATAGCCCGTTCGCCTTTAAAAACATCCTCTTCACTAATAGTTAAAGTACCTCCACCAGATTTTGGGTTTTTATGGATTAGTTCAATTTTTGTGGGTGTTTTAGAGATGTGGGTGTGTTCTCTTATTGTATGTGCCAACTCCGAGAACCCTCGTTCACCCTCTTCTAAGGTTGCAAAGTATTCTAATTTATCTCGGCCCTTGTCGATAGGTCTTTCCTGTTCAACTTCCCTAAGATATTCGATTCCAGACATCGAGTTTCGATAAAAGTATGAATATCGAGGATACCATAATGGTACAATTGCAATTAAGGCTGTGAGGATAACTCCAACTATTCGAAATCCCATAGTGTTAACCACAATATCGTCCTTCTTATTTATCGACGATAATGTTATTTTCTATACTCATTAATGGAACGGTAGATGTGTAGGGACCCTTAGAAATAATATAGGCTCTCTGCCACGAAATCTTTAGGCATGGGTCCCTATCACCCCTATCCTCACAAAACCCCCTTAAGGGGGGGGGGTAGTCTCTTGAAAGCAAAACGCGAAACTAACACCAGTCATCAGCCAGTAATAACGAGGGACGTATAGAAGTTTATTACTCGAAATCTTCCGCGATTACTTGATTATGATAAGCAAGATATTGAGGTCCAATCGCGTGGCCATCTTCTACTAAAAGTTCGTCACCATCGATTTCAGATTCGTAAAGATGGGATATTTCGTGGGTTTGAGGGTCTATCGTTAGCATCCCATTCTCGAGGTCGATGTGATGATTTGGGCATAGAACAACCGTATTTTCCGGTGTATCTGGTCCATCATCTCCAAGGGCCATTAGATGGTGGACCTCGCTATATGCCGTGTCAGGCCCCTGTAGACGTCGTTCACCACAAACTTGGCATCGGTCATTGTATAATCGTTTAAGTTCTCGAACGAGGACCTCATTCCGAACAACGTCGTCTCGAACCGTCTGTCGGCGTTCAGTTGATGTGTTTCCATCGGGTAAATCGACGACCTCGGCTTGAGAAGACGGTCTATCGTCCTCTGATGCCCTCGAGTGGCCGACGTCTGCCATGGGTTCTATTGGTTCCAATTCAAAGCGAATAGCACTCCGAGTTGTTCCCGTCGAATCAGGGAGTTCTTCCCGGAACCAGTCGGTGCAAACGTATTGTCCGACATACTCCACATCGCCATCACCAAGAGTCCTGAATAAGTGTAGTTCCCTATCGTCCGCACGATGGTCTCTAATAGCTTTGTTGCCATGGTTGAAGGCCATGTCACCTTCAGTGCCTTCGCCGGTATACACTACCGTTCCATCCTCTTCTATCGTGTCTCTGTATCCCTCATCGGTCTCGGAAAAGGACGTGAAGAGTAGCACAATAAGGGTATCACGGCAAGGTGAGATGCCACGTTGTCGTTGCCCCCCGAACTCGTCATGAAGGGTACTACGGTTGTAGGTCTCCCCACCATCGAACCGAGGTAGATACAGCCATTTCCCTAGTTCATCGTGTCGTCGTATTCGCCCCCATTTCCGGTCTGCAAGTCGCTGTTGGATGTCCCTCACTGCATGCTGCCACTCGGGTTGATTCTGGCCGTTCTCATGGGCTTCGTCGCATCGATAGGAGTCATCACATAGGTCGGGATACGTTGCCTTCACAGCCGGATAGATGTCTTCTGTGAGGTCCTGTAGACCGGCAGGTACACAATCCATCTCTGTTTCCAGCAATTGTCGTCGTAACTTCTGAACGCGTTTTTCGTGGGTCATACCCCCCATCGTTTCAACTCGATTCGCCAACTTCCGTCCCTCTTCTGTTAAAGAAACCGAGTTCCCAGACCGTTCGACATAGCCGAGGACCTGTAGCCATTCCCGGTGACGAGTAGCGACCCCCGGAGAATCCATATTGATATCCTCAAATTCGGTCTTCAGAAGATGCATGATATCTTCGTCTGTCATAGGGCCTTCCAGCAGCTGTGATAGAATCGTGTTGAACCCTTTCACGTTCGACTGAAGCGCCTCATAGAGAACAGAGGAGGCAGATGTCTCGAGGTACTGGTTTCCTCGCCAATCAATGGAGACCTCGTCATCACCCAGTTTGATTAGTTCGATGGCTTCCAAGAAGCCGAGGTGATGGTCTATCGCATCACGGCTAGTAGCTTTTGTATTAGATAGAATCCAATCTTTAGCCTCTGACCGAGTTACAGGGTCGCCTTGGACGAACAAAAGAAATCGCTGAAGTAATTGAAGACGTCGGGTCGTCCCTCCATAGAAACGGTCGGTGGTTAGACGACGGTCGTCGGTCATTGAATATTAGTCAATTTATTTGAAAGAGGATAAATATAGTCTTTCAAGCTATCACTCTATGTGGAATGAAAGGGCTAAGGCGGTACTATATAGATAAATTTGTGAGGAAGGCACCAACGTGACCTATTTTGGTTAGTGCTAATTCTGTATTTAATCTTCACCCGTCGAAAGTTCTGCATCCCTTCTAGAAGTGAATAACCACCATTTAGAGAAGGTGTCTTTAAGTTTTAATACGGAATTTATTTTAGCAGAATTTTCACCATTTATATTGTCATCATGAACACAATATAACTCACTTCCAGCAATCTGTTTAATTGACCCTTGGCCAATTTCTTCTACAATACGTTCAAATTTCGAGTTAGCGAAGGTCTCCGGGATAGGAATCTTAATTTTGGATAAATATGAATGGATTTCTAACTTAAGAATGAGTGATTCATTCTCTCGATAAACATCATTAATAGGGACAAGAGAGATTTTTGATGAACTTTGTGTTCGCGCTACCTTCAGCCGTTCATATCCTATCAAGTATTTCTCGGGAATAGATGAAGCGTATTCTTCAACCTGTTCAATACCTCTAGAAAGAGGACTGTCAGCATACGGATGATACATTAGTGTGCCAGCCCCCATATGAATACCACCTGCACCTTCATACGATGGCTTAATATCTATAATCTCATTTTTGAGTGGTTCCAACTCACCTGTAAATGGACTGCCCGTATCAGTATGCAACTCTTCCAACTCTTTATATCCCCTAAAATCAGGTTCTAATTCTAATTTGAAATACTTCCCACTTACTAATTCAATCCGAAAATGAACAACGCCATCATCTGTAGCACCTACAGCACGAATGGGTGCTTTTACTACCTCATTATTATGGAATTTTTGACTGAGGTTGTATGCCTTCATGACCTCTTCCGAGATAGTTGTATCCATTTCAGAGATATCCTGTTCTTCGATAGTGTCACGTATCCTGTCCTCTGGTTTTACGTGGTAATACTCTAACATAGGGGCATTCAAAACTACTATTTCGTTTGGGTTGTCACCCCTGAACTTAATGCTGACAGATTCATTAACAAGAGGAAGGAGGTCACCCGTGAATGGAACACCAAGGCTGTAGTGCAAATTTTCAAGTATATTATATTCCATATGTATTGCACCAAGGCTAAAGATGAAATCGCCTTGGCCCGGCATTGTGATTTTTATCAACACAGAATTGCTATGGATTGGCTTTTTATGGACGCCTATCGAAGATATATACCCCTCAACATATCTATTTTCTTTTAGAATTTTTTCTTCTAGGTATTCCTCTTCTAACTCATCAAGCCCATTGCTTGACTCTGAATTCATACTATAGTCAAGATGAGAACCCATCATATATAACCTATCTTGGGAATCTCGTTTCATACACAATGGGTAATCATCCTCCAGGCAAATATGCAAAAGTGAACACGGGTTCTGATTTATTCCGGAACGATAGCTGTTGATTTACACTCGGGAAATGGGGTCCTTGTCCCGTATGTCTCATTGAGTTAATTCACTGATAGGGGTATGACTCGAATCTAGCTTTGACCTCTCACCGGTATACTACTGGCCTGAATCGGTGAGTTCGTTCTAAACTGCCAGTGAGTATATATAGTATTGTTACAATTGAAATTGTAGACATGACAGAAAGTAAATTTGAAGAGAAAGAATCGGAGACAGAAAACTCACCATCGAATAAATTCTGTTCAACATGTGGGACAGAGATAGAGGCAGGGACAAAGTTCTGTCCGGATTGTGGTACAGCACAAGAAGGTGAACCAAATGCAGAGAAAGCCATTAAGCAAAAAGAGGGAACCAAAATATCGTTCTCTAAAATAACAGCGTACTTTTTTGGAGGGGCAGGTCTCGTACTGGGGCTATTGTTTCTTGCGACTGGACCGGCCTCTGCTGGTTTCTTCCTCGGCATAGCAGGAGTTATTGGATTTCCCAAAAGCCGGAATCAGGTGGAAGAAAAGCTTGGTATAAAACTCAGTAAGTGGGTTGCTACGGCCCTCTTTTTGGTCTTCTGGATGACTGGTGCTGCACTTCTATAACGAAATTTTGCCTTTCAGTCGGTCGGTACCCTTAGCCAACCTCTGCCTCTCCGCGCGAATACCCGTGAAAAGGGGTAAAACCACAACGGCTTTTAAATACTTTATAGCTTATTGAAGTTCTTCTACTAGTTAGTATGATGAAGAATAAACTTGATTGAAATTCTCACTGATACAGTTTTCCCCATGCGACATGGGTTTGGTATCCATATCCAACTCCGATATTATGTGTATTCTTTATACACTGAAGTGCGTACTTGGGATGGTGATACCGGTACCGTGCCCCCGACCCGCCGAGAGCGTACACGTCGGCGCCCTGGCTCTCGAGTTCGGAGAGGAGTTCGTCGGTACGCTCTGAGGCGCCGCCGACGGGTCCCGCCTCGACGAGAATCTCGACGTCCACGTCGCGCTCGAGGGCGTCCTCGAGCGCCGTCGCGACTTCCGGGGACGTGAACGTGTAGCCGGCGAGGCTAATTCGGTCCTCGGCGGCCGCTATTCGGTCGCGGGCGACGTCGGGTGCGTCCGGCAAGACGAACGCGGTTCCCCCCGTCTCACCGTAGGTGGCGACCAGGAGGCAGGTCGCGCCGCGAGGCCACCACGCGTCCTGGCCTGGAGTCGTGGATACGTCAGCCGCGTTCGATCCCGACCGGTACCAGACCCTTGCCGTTCGCGCCCGGTCGTAGGTGACTTCGTCGACGAGCGTCCCGTCCTGGAGTACTCGGAGGGTGTCCCCGTCGGCCGCCAGCCGGAGGTGTCCCTCGAGTTCGAGCACCTCGAGGGTCGTCATCGACGCCGTCTCGTCGGGGTCCATCGAGAGCGCGACCGGACCCGAGACCGTCGCGTTCGGAATCGCAGCCGTCGTGTGACCGTCGGTTATCGTCCAGCTCTCAAGTTGAGTTCGTTCCGGCACCTCAAGGACGAAGAACTCGCCGACGTTACCGCGGGTCGTCGGGTTCGGGTAGACGGCCGTGACGTGTAGTTCAGTTCGGGATTCGCTCTTGGAGGTCTCTTCCGCATCGGAGAGACGCCCATCGCCGGGAAATGCCGTTGCCGCCCGAACCGGACAGTCCCGGCTGTCGTCGCGTACGTCCTGCGACGGGGTTCCCGTGAATCCTCCCGAGAACGCCCCGGACATCTCGAGTCGGCCGTCACTCGAGTCGACGAGGAGGTGACGGTGGCTCGCCGACGAGTCGACGCTGGCGCTGGCGGTTCCGACGGTGCCGACGGTTCCAATGGTTCCGACGGTGACGGCACCTACCGAGGTAGCGAGAAGCGCGATCACGAGGAGGACGACCAGGACGGGGCGCACGGTCGGCTCTGGCCGCGCGTTCGTATATAAACTCTCGTCCCACGGTGACGGCGAAAAAGGATCGAACGGGGTCGCGTCTCGGTCTCAGGCTGTCGGCTCGAGCGCCGGCCCCGCCTTCTCGGCTTCGGCCTGCACGAGGTAGGCGCGGTCGTCGTCGTACTCGATGAGCGCCTCGAGGGCGTCTTCGGTGCCGATCCGGTTGAGCGCCCAGGCGGCGGAAGCGCGGACGGTGTCGTCGTCGTCCTCTTCGAGGACGTCCGCCAGCGGAGAGATCGCTCGGGTGTCACCGATCAGACCGAGGGCGCGTGCGGCGGCGCTTCGAATCTCGCCGTTCTCGGCGACGAGTTGATCCGCGAGGGGCTGGACAGCGTCTTCGGCGCCGATTTCGCCCAGGGCCTTGAACGTCACCTTCTGGAGCAGCGGGTTCGAGTCGTTGTCGACGTAGTCGACGAGCGTCTCGACGACCTCCTCGTCGGCGACGCCGATCTTGCCGATGATGGTGATTGCATCCTGGTCGCGACGGGTCGCCCGCTGGAGCATGGGCTCGAGGGCTTCCTCGGGGCCCATTCGCTCGAGAGCCTCGAGGGCGTGTTCCTCCATGAAGTCCGAGTCGAACGTCTCCAGGGACAGCAAGATCATGTCGACGTTGTGTTGCTTCTCGTGAACCTTGAGGGCGTGCCACTCCGGCGGGTAGTCCTTGACGTGCTCGAGGACGTCGTAGAACCCCTGGGCGCGGAGTTGCTGACGAATCGAGAGGTCCTCCCAGGCCTGAGCGCCGTCGATTCCGTCGGTGAGCGCCTCGGTGGCCTCGAGCAGGGCCGCGATGTCGTCGGCGTCGTCGTCAGGATCGAGGTCGGCTTCCTCGACGGCGGCGCCGGCGTTCTCGAGTGTGGCGGTCAGCCTGGCGACGGTGTCCTCGCCGTTGCCGTCGGTGAGGGTCAGGTTCGTCTCGAGAACCTCGTTGACGTCGGCGACGAAGGTTTCGACGACGTCGACCAGTTCGGACTCGCCCTGCTCGGTCCATCGAGTCTCGGCGATTTCGCCCTTCGCGTCGTCGATTTCGGCGACGACGTCCTCGGCGTAGGGGCCTCGAGCGTCCTCGAGGTCGCTGGCGAGTGCGTCGAGGTCGTCTTCGAGGGATTCGTCTTCCTCGTCTTCCTCCTCGAGGTCGGCCGCTTCGACGTCCGCCTCCAGGTCGGTGAGTGCCGCCTCGACCTCGTCGAGATCGGACTCGGTTTCGGCGTCCTCGAGGGCGGCCTCGACCGACTCGAGGCGCTCGCGGAGTGATTCGACGGTGAGTTCGTGTTCGTCGGCCGTTTCGGACTCCTCGTCGCTCATGGAACCACCCGGTGACCCGTCGACGTGCGGTGACGCAGTTCCGTCTTCATACCGGAGAATCGTGTCAGGATGCTCCTAAGCGTTTCCATCTGGCCACGGAGTGTGCCACGCGAGGCACGATTCTGAGAGGGGATCGGTTCGCACCCGTTCGAACTCGGCGTCGGCTACTCCACGCCAGCGGCGCGTTCCTCGAGCGGAGTGGTTTCCTCGCGCCAGTAGAACCACGGACTCAGCGTCATGTAGGCGATGCCGAGCGTGAGCAGGGCGTAGGGGAACGTCCGGCCCGCGGCGTTCGGGACAAGCATGGCCATCGCGTGCACGACGCCCATGATGAGCGCGTCTCGAGCCAGCAGGTCGGGGTACCGAATCCGCGAAACCATCAGGTAACAGAACGCGCCGGTGATGGCGAGGACGAGCCAGGGGTCGTCGACTGGGTAACCCGCGAGGATCGCCGCACCCATGATCGTCGCCGCGAGCGTCGTCTGGATGCCCTCGGTGTAGTCGTCGGCCGTGTCGTAGGCCGTGTAGAGGCCCAGGCGGGCGACGGCCATCGCGACGAACAGCGCACAGACGGCGGTAACGACCCCGAGTTCGACGGACACCGCTTCGAAGCCGATTCCGAGCCCGTCGCTGACGACGACGAACGCGAGCACGGCGGGCGCGATGGCGAAGGAGGCCACGTCCGCCAGCGAGTCGAGGTAGGGGCCGGCCGCCGTCCCGCCGTACCGGCGCGCGAGAATGCCGTCGAGTCCGTCGGCGATCGCCGCGAGCAGGATCAATCGGGCGGCGAGACGAATGTCGACGAACGCGACGACGACGGCGACGAATCCGAGGCCCGCGTTGGCGATGGTCACTGCGTCGGCGATTCCGAGTCGGCCGACGAACCGGGGCAGCATACACCCGGGTTCGACCGGCAGCGCTCTTACTTGTTTCCGTTTTGCCCGATTCCAGCACAGCGGGAGCAACCGAGCGGGTTATGTCTCGCCTGTCCGAACGTCCGGTATGCACCGGCGCGTTTACCTCGCCACGGCTGGCAGCGCGGCCCTGGCGGGGCTCGCGGGCTGTACGGTCGTCGGGGACGTTGGCGAGCAGGTCTTCGGCGAATCCGAGTACGACATCGGGATGACCCGGAACGAGTTCCTCCCAGCCGAGTACGAGACGACCGTCGGCGAACCCGTCGTCTGGAAGAACACGAGCGAGTCGATCCACACCATCACCGCGATCGAGGGGAGGTTGCCCGACGGCGCCGAGTACTTCGCGACCGGCGGCCACGACGATCAAGAATCGGCCGAGGACGCCTGGCACGACGATCACGGCGGCGCAATCGACATCCGTGACACGTTCGAGTACACGTTCGAGGTTCCCGGCACTTATCACTACATCTGCGTTCCACACGTCGGCGGCGGCATGGTCGGCCGCGTCGTCGTCACCGAGTGAGTCGCGACTCGGCGGCGCGTTTTTCGAGGTCGTTTCGAGAAACTCGATAATACTGAGGCACTCGAAGCGATCGAAGACTCGAGGAAATCGAAGTGATCGAAGAGACCGAAGAACTCGAGGAACCTGAGGAACCCGCGGAACTCGAAGAACCCACCTCTCAACCCACGCACCGCTATACCCGAAGCGCTCGAAAAATCGATCGACAGGGAGTCTACTCGTCGACGGCGACGTCTTCTTCGTCGACGTCGACCGCGGTCGCCTCCTCCTCGGCGACTTCCTCAGGGTGGGCCTCGAGCGTCGTCTTCTGGATCTCGACGCGTCGAAGCGGGTAGATCGTCTTCGACTCGCCGTAGATCGCCGAGGAGAGCCGTCCCTCGACGATGCTGTCGATGAGTTCCTCGAAGGTCCGGTCGGCAGCGGCTTCCTCGACCATCTGGACCATCTGCTGGCGGATGGCCTTCTCCTGGCTCGCGTCGGCCTTCTTCGTGGTGAAGGCGACCGGCTGGATCTGGAGGCGGTAGTCGTCGGTCGTCAGGACCGTGACGTAGGCCTCAATCTTCGAGGCGCCACGGCGGACTAGCGAGCGCAGGTAGTCGCGAGCCAGCGAGTGCTCTTTGAACTCCGTGTACGCGGCGTCGCTACCGACGTCGTTCACCTGGAAGGTGAGCTTGGTGTTGTTCTCGCTGGCGTTGTTCGTGAGTTCGCCGAGCGTCGTTTCGATGGTTCGGTCGTAGACCTGTTCGGGTTCGTCGGCGGGGGTCTCGCCGAGCTCCGCCCGGTCGAACTGCTCCGGGGCGAGCACGGTGTACCACCGCTTCTCCTGTTTCGCGCGTGAAACTGATCGTTCGCTCATTGTGTGTTGATATCTGTGTCGTTCGTTCGTCCGTGCTGTGCTACTGTCGCGACGGACGTCGCGACATCCAGGTTGACGACGTAATCGTCGACAGTCGAGTGGAGCCCACCCGTCGTCTCGCGTTCGATTCGCGTGACGATGGCCGTCGACCCGTCGTCAGCCGACTCTAGTCGCGTCGCCATCTCCGACGTGTTGTCCGGAGCGATGGCCGCCGCAATCGTCGCTGAGTCGGCCTCCATTCGCGCCCGAATCGTCGCTCGTCGCGTCGCGTTCGGCTCCGTCATAGGTGCTCCCTCACTGCCGCGATGACCGTCTCGTTGTCCTGCTCGCGGTCGCCGTATCGCAGCGTTCCACCACGCCGACCCACGTCGTACACCGCGCCGATCTCGAGGTCGCGAGCGATGGCCTCGAGCGTCGGCCCGAAGCCGCTGGCGTCTCGCGTCGCGAGCGCTGCTTCCTCGTCTCCGAGCGCGAGTACTGCAGGCTCGGGTGATCGGTAGGCGAGCACGAGGCGGGCCGCCGGTCGGACCGGCGCGTCACCGACGTCGACGACGAACAGGCCGTCGTACCGACCCGTCGACGCGTCGTCGATAGCCGCGTGGACGCGTCGTCCACAGGTCCGCCAGGCCTCGAGCGCGGGCTTTCTGGCCTCGTGGCCCATCGCGAGGGCCACGCCGGTTCCGGCCTCGAGCGCTGCCGTCGCCTCGAGGACGTCAGCGTAGCCCTCGAGCGTGGCGAACGGCCGGCCGTCGGTGATCGCGTACGGGCGGAGAAACCGCCCGATCGCCGTCGCGGCGTGCTCGCTCGCGTCGTCGTCGCTCACGACGTCGAGGGCGACGACCGAGCCGATCGTTCGGTGGGTGTTTGGGTCCGGGTCCGAGTCTGGGTCCAGATCGATAGCGTCGCCGTTACCATCGTTGTCGTCACCATCGCCGGTGACGTCGACGTCGATCCCGAGCCCCTCGAGCGCGTCAGCCACGGCGCCCTCGTCACCCGACCAGGGTGCGAGACAGCCCATCGACGCGGTGAGACCGTCGACGACGTCCGCAGTCGGAACGCCGACACCGGGTCGTCGCTCCAGTCGGCCGCTCTCGAGGGCCGATTCGAGCACCCACTCGGACTCGCCGGCACCGGGTTCGATTCCGGCCGCGATCGATCCGGCGAGAGTGAGCACGGGGTCGGGCGAGCCCTCGAGGTCGCAGGCGAGTTCGGCCGCGGCGAGTGTCGCCGGGCGGGTCTCGGTTTCGAGGGAGACGACGTCCGCGACGTCGGCGTCGGTGTCGGTATCGCTGCCAGCGTCGTGCGGACCGATCGCGACCGACACCGTTCCCGGCGTGCGATCGTCGCTCGGCTGCAGGCGCGCCGTCCGATCGCCGATCGTCTTGCCGACCGTCACCTGGAACGGCGTCTCGCAGTCGGTGAGGGTTCTGGCGAGAAGGCCGGCCGCGGCCAGTCCGTCGCCGTCCGCCCGCGTGACAATGCGGACGAAGTCGGCACTCTCGAGACGCTCGAGCGTCGGTGCCGGCGAGGCGGACGAATCGACCGTGGCGCGACCTTCCATCGTCATCTACTCCTCGAGCAGTTCGACGGCCGCGTCGTAGGAGTACGCGAAGTCGGGGTCGATCTCCGTCCCGCGGTAGTACGAGACGAGGCGTCGAACCTTCGACTCGGTGTTCTGCAGGGCGCGCTTGTTCTGGGCGTCCTGGGGGTTCGCTTCGACGTGCTCGCGCAGTCGAATCGCTCGCTCCATCAGGTTGTGGAGATCCTCGGGGAGGTCGCTTTTCGCGTCGTTCTCCTCAAGGATCTCGGTGACCTTCTTGCCGGTCGCCAGTTTGACGTCCGGGATCGGCGTCCCCGTGACGCCCTCGTCGCGAAGTTTGAGGCCGATCTGACTCGGATCGTGCCCCTGCTCTGCCAGTTCGACGACGCGAGATTCGATCTTCTCGGCGTCGACGTCGCTCCACTCCGGTGGTTCGTCTGCCGCTGGCTTGTCCGAACCGGACGTGCCACGGCGGCGGGTGTGCATTCGTGCCATTGGTCGAGGATAGGAACCGCACTGACCGCGAGGCGTACCGTTGCAACTGTCAGCTCTCGCTGGATGCACTTCCGCAATCCCGAGTCACCCGACAACTGCGGGGTGACGAAGTCAGATTTGCGGCCGCGCGCTTCCCACCTCATCCTTCTCGGTTGGAGGCAAAAACGTTGCGACCTGCGTCTCGCAGTGTCTGAACTCGGCGGTGCTCCGGTCAGGCCGGGGCCGCCGGGCGGTCCCGTGCTTTCGTTTCGTCCTCCGCGTCGACCCGCCCGAGCAACTCGCGAAACTTCTCGGAGCGCGCTTCGATCCGCGCCCGCGTCTTCGCGTCCGGCGAGTGATTCCGCGACTCGAGCAGGAACGTCGTGATGACGGCGGTCTTCACCCACGGTTTGAGCAGCCCGGTGTAGATGGTCAACACGATGGCCCCGACGACGAGCCAGCCGGCGAACTCGACCGTCGTCGAGAGGCCACCGAACGCACCCGCCAGGGGCGTGAGCGCCAGGAGGAGCGCCGCCGTGACCGCGTACATTCCCACCACGATGAGGAGCGTCGAGCCCAGGACGGACTTCCAGGTCTTGGCGTACAACACCAGTCCGTCGCCCGCGGCCTGCCAGCGGTTGTCCTCCTCGGTGACAAACAGGTGGGCGACGATCGCCTCGTCGATGTACGTCGCTGCGAGCGCCAGGGCCCGCCCCAGGAGTTCCACGAACTGCTCGAGCACTCCCTAGACGACCTGGTCGACGGCAAACAGGGCGCTGGCTTCGGTGAAGTTCGCTTTGACCTGCTCGATCCCGTAAGTGACCTGGTTCGGCGGAACCTCGCCCGTTTCGATCACGTGGGCGATGACGGCGATGTGTCCCGCCTTGACCATGTAGAGGACGTATCTGACTAGGAGCCGCCAGGCCTTCACGAATAGCGCGAGCGCGACCAGGAAGCCCACGATGGCGATCCAGCCCGAGATGGTCCCCGTGTCGACGAACGTGTAGGCCATCCAGCCGATGGCGCCGAAGTAGAGGAGCGATGCGATACCGAGTGCGAGCCCGATGCCCAGCCGAAGGAGGACGAACGGAAACGTCCGGAGGTAGATGCCCATTGCCCGCCTGAAGTGTAGTTTCATACACCGGCTCTGGCTTCGGCATGGTATTTAAACTCGAGGAGCGGGTGGGTTTGGTTTGTCGGATGGAGGAGGGCTCGAGCGCCCGAAAACCATGTGCCAGCGTAGCGTCCCTGCGGAGAATTCGAGGGGTTTATCTATGCCCGCCGGAAAGCAGAAGGTGCGTAGGAGGGCTTGTAGATCAGCGGTAGATCACTCCCTTGGCATGGGAGAGGCCCCGGGTTCAAATCCCGGCAAGTCCATGTGTGAATTTTCAGGTCGTTAAATCCTGAATTGCTTTTCCTCTTGGGTCGCGTACACAATACTCGAACTAAGAATCAATTGCACTCTTCGTCCAGATGTTGGCTACTACTTCCAGCCAGCCAATTCTTGCAGGTCACCATCTAAGAGTTCCTCACGACGTTCCTGTAGGAATGATAGTGCCGCTTCGATATCGTGGTCTGCACCAATCCTTTGCCACATGTACGTCCCGGTCCCACTTGCTACCTGGGTACCGAATTCCCGTTCCATCCCTTCCCTCACCTCGCTAGATGGGATTCCTTTCCAGGATTCTGGAAGATAGGGATCATCCGATTTCCTGGGAACGACTTTATTCAGAGCACAGTAATCCATAGCCATCTGTGTCTTCTCTCCTGCCTCGCGATAATCCGTGATCCGTTTTGGCATATCTGAGCAAATCACCTTTTGATACATAATATTTGGTGAATAATGGTGTAGAACTGAAGATAGTGGACCGAGTATTAGTCCGTCTCTAGTCGAGCTCGAGGAAGCCCTTTTTAGGGGCCCTCGAGCCAACACGCCACGAACCCAGTTAGAACACTGACAGTAGATTGACAGTCCAAAAACTCTATGCGATGAGAAACCGAGTGGACGCTAAATGGTGTCACATCATGCAGCGTGGGAGGATACTGAGGACGGCTACAAAAATGGGGAGATAGGTGTCTTCGTTACCCCCACATACGTCGTTTCGAAAGAGGGGGTGAACTACGCTCGAGAAAGCGACACGGGGGCAAACGCAAACGTATACTCGGTTTCGTTCCGGACGGGAATCGAATCGGGGTACGAAAGACGCAAATCGCTCGTGGATTTCAAAGACCCGCGGACGGCGTGGGAGTACGCGAACCTCGCCACCCATTACATCGAACACGCTAACATCGCCGAGTTCGCCGTGTTGGAACTACAGGGTCGAGGGACGCCGACGGACCAGAACTGGATCCCAGACGGGGTCGTTGCAGACATGGCTGCTGAAGAAGTGATGCGAAAGATGCTCGGCCGCCACGAATCCCAGCTAGACGACGCGCTCGAGCGTGTATCTGCGGCGATCTCGTAGCCGCATCTGATCTATCTTCGCTGCTACCGTTTCAAGGGCGTCGGTCCACGTGGTGAAACGGATTTGGCCAGAAGCGTCCCGCCAGAACCACGCCACATCACACCCCCTCGAGCCCGACGACGGCTGAAATACCGCCCTGGACGCGAAATCGGAAAGCCAGCTCTCGCGCCGGTTGCTCTCGAGAAGTCCCCGACCCCCGTAAAATCCCCCAGTTACTCGTTCAGGTGCGACCGGTACCCCTTGGGCTCGAAGCCGCGCCGACAGATGACGCGCTTTCGCCCGACCGTGATCGCACTGACCTGATTGTCGTCTTCCATCTCCTCGACGACTCTCGACAGATGTGATTCCTTCCATCCCGTTTCCTCGAGGATGGTCGTTTCGTCGACGCGCCCGCCGCGTTTGACGAGGAGGCGAAGAACTTTGTCCTCGTCGGCGATTTCGCGATCGCTGGCGCCGTACTCGACCTGTTCGGCGTAACTCAACGTCTCCTTGTTCTCTCGAGCGGCCGGTCCTGTGGTCGGTTCCTCGGGGGTCGCATCGGGATCGGAGGGCGTCCCGGAAGCCGACTGGCCGTCGACCGATTCAGCGTCGGCAGTCTCCGATCCGAAGAGGGACGAAAGACGGTCTCGAAGTGAATTGAATACCATTTGTGTAATCACCAGCCTCGGTTGACATCGCTGATAGGATGTGCTCCTACCTTTCTCTTGTGCTCGCAGTATTATATGTGTCCGGTGTCGAGTCGGTTCTCGAGAATTGCATCGAATCCAACAGCTTTGCTAACCCCAATTCGGCGATCAGCCCGCGTCACAGTTCGGCCCGGACCGCTCTGACGATCTCGTCGACGTCGAACGACTCCTCGCTGACGTCGAAGACCACCGCGTCGTCGACGCAAACGACGAACACCCCGTGGTCGCCGACGGTGAGCGTCGCCGACTCGAGTTCGCCGCCGAACGATCGCATGACGGCCGCCTGGACGTCGAGTGCCCGGTCGAGGAAGCCACAGGGGTGACAGTACTCGATCTCGAGGGAGGTCATGTCACAACTGGCGACCCGGATACGGAAAGTGGTGGCGGCCCTAGGTGATCTCAGAACTCCGGACGCGAACGTCCCTCGAGTCGGCCGTAGGAGGACACGAGATCCGATAGCGAGTCGTGGTCGGCGACCGTGTGCGGGGCCGTCAGCGGGGAGACGCTGATTCGACCCTCGGCGACGGCCCGTCGGTCGGTCCCCTCGGGGTCGGGGATGACGTCGGGGTCCATGTCCTCCCAGACGCGGTCGTGGAGGGTGACGCCCGTCTCGTGGCGACTCGCGTCCATCTCGTAGCGTTTCGACGGGCGTGTGAGCTCGAGCGGGGCGAGGTCGACGCTCTCGGTCGCGCCGTCGGGCATCGGCGCGTTGACGTTGAGGTACGCGGCCGTCTCGAAGACGCCGGACTCGAGGGCGCGCTCGGCGAGGTAACGGGTCGCGTCGGCGGCGAGGACGTAGTCCTCGGTGGTCGTCTCGACGTCGGTGAACGCGAGGTCGCCGGTAGGGATGTACATCGACGTGGCGATTGCGGGTACGTCGAAGAACGCGGCCTCGACGGCGGCGCTGACGGTGCCCGAGCGCCCGAGGACGTACTCGCCGAGGTTGGCGCCCTCGTTACACCCTGATACGACGAGGTCGGGGTCGGTCGGGCAGAGTTCCGAGAGGCCGGCGACGACGCAGTCGGCGGGCGTGCCGTGGACGGCGTAGCCGAGGTCGTGTTCCTCGACGTCGACGTCGTTCGAGAGGGCGCGGCCGATCGCGCTCTGGTCGGTGGCTGGAGAGACCGTCGTCACGGTTCCGAGGGCGGAGAGTTCATCGTACAGCGCCCGGAGGCCGGGGCTGTCGATCCCGTCGTCGTTCGTCAGCAGGATCTCGAGGCCGTCGTCGTCCCGATCCCGATCCCAGTCTCGATCTCGGTTGCGCCCGCGCTCGCGCTCGCTCATACCCATCCGTTGGCGTCGTGGTCGAAAAGTGCTCCGTTTGGGGAACGTTGGGCCTCTCGGTTCGACCCTGTCAGCCGATTCAGCCAGTTCAACTGATTCGACTGATTCACCCGATCCGATCGACGATCGTCTCCTCGTCGACGACGAGGTTGTAC
Source organism: Natronosalvus rutilus (assembly GCF_024204665.1). Taxonomy (NCBI): domain Archaea; kingdom Methanobacteriati; phylum Methanobacteriota; class Halobacteria; order Halobacteriales; family Natrialbaceae; genus Natronosalvus; species Natronosalvus rutilus. The sequence goes on from NZ_CP100355.1 coordinate 3,484,127, forward strand.
GCGCCCTCGTCGTCGTTCCAGAGGACGAGCACGTTCTCGAACGCGAGTACGTCACCATACTCGGCCTCGAGCAGGGGCCGATTAAGCGCGGTCTCGTTCGTCACGACGGCGTAGTGGTCGACGGCCTCGCTGCCGTCGCTGATCTTGAAAATCGGGTTCGGTTTCCGGCCATCTGCATCGCGCCCTCGGCCACCGCCGTCCCCTCCACGGGCCTCGCTCAGGGAGTGGCTGAGTTTCGCGGCCGTCAGGTCGATTCGGTTCGTGACGTGGCGTTCCATCTCGGCCATCTTCGCCCGCCCGCTCCCCTCGAGCCCGATAGCGATCCGTCGGGTTCCGTCCCGCCGGAGAATCGAATAGGAGAACTGGACGTCGACGTTGACGAACTCGCCGGGGTCGGCGCCCTTCCCAGCCTGGTCGAGCTTTCGCTGGAACGACGGCACCTCGAGGTCCGGGTGGACGTCGAACGACCAGCCCCGATCCGTAGGCGATTCGCCGCCCCACAGCCGAACGGTCGGTCCGTAGACGGTGACGCCGTCGGCCTCGAGGGTTCGCTCGAGTTCCCGGAGTTCGATGCTGGCGTTCTTGTCGGCGGGCGCCATCGCCACTAGCGAGCCATCGGGTGCGAGCCACTCGAGCGTCCGTCGAAGGACGGCTTCGGGGTCCTCGAGTTCGCTGAGGACGTTACAGGCGAGCACGAGGTCGAACGCGGGGTCCGCGTCGTCCGCGTCGTCTGCGTCGGAGTCGCGACTATCGTCCAGGGACCCCGGATCGAATGCCTCGACGGTCGTCCGATGGATCGTCGCGTGGACGTTTTGCCCCGTCTCCTCGAGCAACGCCTCGAGCACGTCGGCGCCCTCACCCGGTTCGACGGCGTGGTAGTCCACCAGCGAATCGTCGGGGAGGAACTCGAACAGTCCCAGCGCGGGGCCGCCGACGCCGGCCCCGACGTCGAGCACGCGCAACCGTCGCTCGAGCAGCCCTCGTTCGGCGAGGTCGTCCAGGGCGTACTGGATCGCCGCGTAGTAGGCCGGCAGGTGGTAGATGGCGTAGCCGGCGGCGACGTCCTCGTCGTAGGAGACCGACCGTCGCTCGAGGTACTGGGACTTCATGCGCCGGATCGTCGACCGGAGGAGCGAACCCGAGGGGCCCTCGTGCCAGTCCACGCCGTAGCGGTCGACTAGGTCCTCCTCGAGACGGGTGACGTACCGCTCGGGCAGTCGATGAACGGGGTCGCTGGTGGCCGCCGACCGCGGCGGCACCGGTTCGTCGCTCACGGGGGCGAACGTCCCGTCCTCGCGCTCGACGAGGCCGAGATCTAAGGCCTCCTCGCGGAGGATCTGGGCGACGACGGCCGGGTGTGGTTCGCCCTCAACGTAGCTGCTGATCTCCTCGGGATCGATCGGCCGGACCTGGCGCAGGTACTTCGCGTTCGACCGGATGGCTTCGCGCTGGTCGGTCACTCGCGCTCACCTCCGTTCGCATTCTCGGCGGTGTTTTGGACGCTCGTTTCGCCGTCGTCCGTGATGTCCGTTTCACCATCGTCGGGTCGGTCTCGAGCACTCCATTGGTCCGCCGCCTCGTCGTACAGCGCCTCGAACGCCTCGTCGTTGGCGTCGGCGATCGCTCGAGCGGCCTCGGCGACGGCGTCGGCCCCGTCGAACGTTCGCTGGACGTCCGCGTACACGCGAGGGCTACCCCCGGTGACGTAGGTCGCGAGTCGCTCGAGGTCGTCGTAAATCGGCGTCTGGAACCCCTCGGGGACGCGTTCGGCCGCGAGCGCGAACGACAGGACCGCGGCGTGAGCCGCCGCCTGGACGGACTCCATCGCCCGGTCGTGTTCCTCGGGCGTGGTCTCGACGAGTCGGTTGCCCGCCGACTCGAGCGCCGACAGCAGCGAGTCGGTGACCGGCCCCTCTCGGGCGCGAACCGTCGCGATCGACCCTGGCGCGCGCTCGGGGGCGAACAGCGGGTGGAGACTCGCTTGCTCGAGGTTGTCGGCGTGGGCCGCCATCGCCTCGATCGGGGTCGCCATCACCCCGGTGACGTCGAGGACGGCGCGTTCGGCCCGCCTCGCGTGGCGCTCGACCGCTTCCTCGACGCGACCCATGGGGACGGCTACGCAGACGGCGTCGTAGGTCGTCGTTCCATCCAGGTCGGCGGTGGTGCCGCCCACGGTTTCGGCGGCCCGCTCGGCGGCATTCTCGTCGACGTCGGCGAACGCCAGCGTCGCGTCGACGGACGGATCGTCGGCTATCGCTTCCCCGAACCACGTTCCCATCGCGCCGGCGCCGACGATCAGAACCTCCATTGGGGACCGCTACCCGTCGCCGGCGCAAAAACGGTTCGGTGGGCGGCGGCGCCCCGTCGCTCGAGTCGGTGCGGGGCGCGATCGATTCGCTCGAGTCGGTTCGGCACGCACCGACTTACTTGGCTGGGTCGGCGCGCACCACCTCACTCGGTTGATTCGGCCTGTGCCCACTCGCTCGGTTCAGCGCGAACCGACGGCTCGAGGTCGATCGGATAGTCGGTGAGGTTCTCGTAGCCGTCCTCGATGACGACGACGAGGTCCTCGATACGAACGCCGCCGACCGCAGGGTCGTAGATGCCGGGTTCGACCGTGACGACGTGGCCGACCTCGAGTTCCTCGCCCGACGGCGAGAGACTCGGCGATTCGTGGATGTCGAGGCCGACACCGTGGCCGGTGCTGTGGATGAATCCCGTCTCGGTGCCGGGATCGCTCCGAAAGGTGGCGTAGCCGGCGTCCTCGATGACGTCGCAGACGGCGTCGTGGACGACCGCGCCGGTCGCGCCGGGTTCGATCGCCTCGAGGCCGGCCTCGAAGGCCTCGTGGGTGACCTCGTAGCGACGCCGCATCTCGTCGGTCGGGTCGCCCCGACAGAACGTCCTGGTCATGTCGCCGAAGTACTTCGTCTCCTTGTCGCGCGGGAAGATGTCGATCACGATCAACTCGTTCGCCTCGAGCGGGCCGCTCCCGCGGTCGTGGGGGTCGGCGCCGTGTTCGCCGCACGCGACGATGGTCTCGTCGAGCGAACAGCCGTTTCGCAGGAGCGCGACCTCGATCTCCTCGGTGACGCGCTCGCTGGTCAGCGGTTCGCCCTCGTGGTGGAGGACGCCGTCCTCGACGTCGGCCCCGGCGATCAGGCTCTCGGCGACGGCCATCGCCGCCTGGTTCGCTCGCTGCGTGCGGTGGACGTGCTCGATCTCCTCGTCGTGTTTGACCGAGCGAAGCTCGCCGACGATTCCGTCGGACTCGACGGTCACCTCGAGGCCGCGGTCGCGGAGGCCGTCGGCCGTCCCGGTTGGAAAGCTGCGCGGGACGGCGACCGAGGCGACCCCCCGATCCTCGAGGAACTGCTCCAGGACGCGAAGGAATCCCTCGTAGCGGCCGTGCTCGGCGATGAGTTCCTGGGAGTCGTACGTCGCGTGCCGGGTGACGGTGTCGGCTCCCGACTCCTTGACGGCCCGGCCGTACTCGAGGCCCGAGACGAGCAGGTGGATCTCGCCGTCGGGGGTGACGAGCGTCTGGTAGGCGTCGGGCGCCGAGAATCCGGAGACGTAGCGCTGGTCGGAATCGGTCGCGTCGTCGTCGATGAGGTAGGCGTCGAGTTCCTCGGCAACGAGGAAGTCCGTGAGTGGTGACAGATCGATCTCCATGCCAGAGCGTGGGCGTGCCGCGCTAATAATTATCGGGAAAGCGGAACAGTGCGAAGGCTCGAGTGCCGCTGACGATACTGCGGGGTCGAATCGATAGGCGCGTCGCGATTTCGGAAAAACGCTCGAGGATTGGCGACAGCGACGAACGGCGACACGCCGGAAAACGGCCCGGAACCGGCTCAGTGTCCGAGCGACGGGTCGTCGGGAAGCTGTCGTCGCTGACGGGCGTAGCGGGGGTGCTCGCCCGCGTACACGTGGTCGAACATCGTCTCGGCGTCGGGGTCGGACTCGGATTCGGCCGTCTCGACTGCCGACTGGACACGCTCCTCGGCCCGCTCGCGAACGGCCTGCTCGTCCTCGTCGGACCAGCCGACGGTCGACTCGAGGTACTCGCGGGTGCGCTCGAGAGGGTCGGTCCACTCGTCGGCTTCGTCCTCGTCCCGGTAGACGTCGGGGTCGTCGGTGGTCGTGTGCGGTCCGCGACGGTAGGTGACGGCCTCGATGAGGGTCGCGCCGCCGCCGTTCCGCGCACGCTCGAGGGCCTCGTTCACGACGTCGTAGACGGCCAGGACGTCGTTGCCGTCGACGCGAACGCCCTCGATGCCGTACGCGTCGGCCTTCTGGGCGATGGTGGCACTCGCCGTCTGGCGCTCCCGTGGCACCGAGATGGCGTAGCCGTTGTTCTGACAGAAGAAGACGGTCGGCGCCTCGAAGACGCCCGCGAAGTTGAGGGCCTCGTGGAAGTCGCCCTCGCTCGTGGCGCCGTCGCCCAGGCTGGCCATCGAGACGACGTCGTCGCCCTTGAGATTCGAGGCCATGCCCATGCCGACAGCGTGTGGGAGCTGGGTTGCGATGGGGATGGTGATCGGGAACGTCCGGAGGTCCGCCTCGTCCTGGCGGTCGACGTAGTTCCCTCGCCCCATCAGGTGACGGATGACCTCCGAGAGCGGGAGGCCACGCGAGAGATACATCGCGTGATCGCGGTAGGTCGGAAAGAGGTAGTCCTCGTCGCGAAGCGCCATCGCGGCGCCAATCTGGGCAGCCTCCTGGCCCTGCATGGGGGCATAAGTGCCGATCCGTCCCTGGCGGTGGAGACTGATCGCTTTCTCGTCGAATGTTCGGGCGAGTACCTGTGTCTCGTAGAGTTCGAGGAGCGTCTCCTCGGAGTGGGTGAGGGGGTACTGCGGGCCCTCGTCCTCGTCGGCATCGGCTTCGAGTTCCGGCAACACACGAACGATTTCATCGACGTGACTGGCCATAGTAGATTCCAACGGTCTATCGGGTAAGATGCCGTACTAGCTAATAAATGATGGGCATTACCCCAATATGGTGAAGATGATTCATCGCTACTTAAACCACTACAACGATTCGTCGAGAATTGTCCGTAGATTCGGGCAATTTTTGACGATCCGTCGACCCCGGCTCGTTCCCGACGGCCGGATCCCTAACAGTTAGGCTATCAGGCCGACCTACTCCGGCACATGTCCACGTGGATCGGCGACGTATTCACCAGTGATCGCGGCTGGAACCACCTCGAGGCCCTCGTCGACGTCGGCAACCGTATGACCGGTTCGCCGGGCGAACGCGAGGCGGCGGAACTGACGCGCGACGCGCTGGAAGCCGCTGGCGCCCGGAACGCAAGACTCGAATCTTTCGCGATCCAGGGCTGGGAACGCGACTCGAGTGCAATTCGAGCGGGCGACCTGGAACTCGAGTGCATCGCGCTTCCCCGCAGCCCCTCGGCGTCGGCGACGGCCCCGCTGGTCGACCTCGAGTACGGCCTCCCTGAGCAGTTCGAGGACGTAGACCTCGAGGGCACGGTCGTTATGGTTCGAAGCGACATCCCGGACTACTACGATCGATACGTCCACCGGCGGGAGAAATACTACCACGCGGTCGAGAACGGGGCGGCCGGATTCGTCTACCGCAACCACGTCGAGGGGTGTCTTCCACCCACGGGAAGCGTCGGGACGCCCGAAAACCCCGTCGGCGAGATTCCGGCCGTCGGCGTCTCGAGCGAGGTTGGCGCCAGGCTGGCCCGGCGGTTCGACGGCGAGGAGATCGAGGTCGCCGTCGAGGCGACAATCGAGGACGCCGACAGCCAGAACGTCCACGCCGAACTCGGTCCCGAGACCGACGAGCGCGTGCTCGTCACGAGCCACGTCGACGCCCACGACATCGCGGAAGGAGCCCTGGACAACGGCGCCGGCACCGCGATGATGGTCGAACTCGCGAACGCCCTCGCCGCCCGCGAGGACGACCTCGAGACGCGCGTCGAGTTCGTCGCCTACGGCGCCGAGGAGGTCGGCCTCGTCGGCTCAGCACACCACGCCGACACTGCCGATCGCGATCGGATCAAGGCTATCGTCAACAATGACGGCGTAGTCCGCGGGCGGACGCTCTCGCTGACGACTCACGGCTTCGACGCCCTCGAGGACGTCGCCGACGAGGTGTCAGACCGCTTTGGCCATCCTATCGAGACCATCCCCAAGCTGGGGCCCCACAGCGACCACTGGCCGTTCGTTCGGTGGGGCGTCCCCGGCACCCACGTGATGAGCACGTCCGACGAGGTCGGTCGCGGCTGGGGCCACACCTTCGCCGACACGTTCGAGAAACTCGAGAAGCGCGACCTCCTCGAACAGGCCATCCTCCTCACCGAGTACGTCGTCAGGCTCGCGAGCGACGACGTGACCACCGAGCCGAAGTCGACCGACGAGATCGTCGAGCGACTCGAGGCCGAGGACCTCGCCGAGGGAATGCGGATCACCGGCGACTGGCCCTACGACGAGTGACGACAGCGGTGGTGTGACCACCGACACACTCAGCGACGGGGACGGCGGCGAGTGCGGCGGCGGCGCTCGGAACCGCACGTTTTTGGTCGATCACCGGGAACAGAGTCGTATGGACGAGGACGGGTTGACGCTGGGCGACGCGCCCCGAATCGGGATCGTCGCCGACGACGTGACGGGTGATTCGACTCGAACGGCCGGCTCCGGCACGCTCGCTAGTGGGGACGGAGCGACGGACGAGAACGCAGGTGCAGGGGCTAGCGAACGCAAGGAGGCACTCGAAGACGCACTCACCGCGCTCGACGGCGATTTCGAGATCGTCACCGGTACGCCAGACGAGGTTCGCGACGCCGCTCCGGACCTCGTCGTCGCGGTCGGTGACCGCGCGCTGTCGTCGCTCGCCAGGCTCGAGAACGCCGTCGACGCGCCGATCCTCCCCGTGTCGACCAGCGCCGGGGTCGCTCCGGTCGCCCTGACCGACCTCCAGGAGGCCATCGACGCCCTCGGTCGCGGCGACGCGACGATTACGCGCCATCCACTGGTCTCGGTCGTCGCCGACGATTCGGTCGTCTCGAGGGCCGTCTTCGACGTCTCGCTCGTCACCGACGAACCGGCCCAGATCTCGGAGTACAGCGTCCACAGCCGCGGGAGCACGCTCGCGGCGTTCCGCGCGGATGGCGTGGTCGCGGCGACGCCGGCCGGGAGCCACGCCTACGCGGCCGCCGCCTCCGGCCCCTCGCTGTCGGCGGCCGTGGACGCCCTCTCGGTGGTCCCGATCGCCCCGTTCACGACCCGGACGCGCCACTGGGTGGTGCCCGACGACGATCTCACGCTCGCCGTTGAGCGTGACGAGGTCGACGTCTTGCTCTGCGTCGACGACCGCTGTCTCGAGACGATCAGCGTCGGTGCGTCTGTCTCGATCCAGGCCGATCCCGAACGCGCGCTCGCCTGTCTCGAGACGCCGGTGAGTCGCGGGCCGTTCGACGGACGGTGAATTGAGGATCGTTCGAGAGGCAGCGAATGGGAATTCGTTCGAGGGTCACTCGAGGTCTCGCGAGAATCGGTGGGCCAGTTGGCTCCGAAGGCCGAACGGCTACCACACATTGGTTCTGACGGCACCTATCCTGCCAAACCTTCCGTAGCGACCTCACACCGACCGTTTTCGCCACTCGAGCGCTCTCGAGCGGCCGCGCACGACATTGGAAAAATTCTAATGCACGAACCACCGTGTTTCGAGTATGTTATCACCAGCGCTGCTCGGCCCGGTCGACGTCCTCGCCGAGGAGGTCGTCGGCGGCGTCATGCTCATCGAGTTCGTTCTGCTCGGGCTCGTCGTCGCGAATCTGTTCGTTCGCGTGCTCGCCCACCATCGAACCGTCTCCGCCGCCCGGGACGACGGTCCCGAAGCCGTCTCGAGGCCGATTATCCTCGACGTCTCGTCGTTCCTGATCGTCCTCGGTGGGTTCTACTACATCACGGTCGACCTCCACCCCGGGATCATCTTCACCTCGCTCGCCATCACCCTGCTCATCGCAGACTTCTTCGAGTTCGAGGCGCGTCTGGTCGAAGCCCGCCAGGAGCTGGCATTCGAGCGGCCCAAGGCTGCGATGGCCGCCTCGGCTGTCGCCCTCGCGTACATCGCCTACCAGTCGCTGTTCTTCCTGCTCAGCCCGTTTTGGGACTCGGTCGCCTGGTAAGCCGTAACCCCGTCCTGGAATCGGTAACTGCGTGCCGATTCTTCCCTCGATTCGCCATCGACGAGCGCCTGGTTTCGCGGTTCCCCGTTCTCGGTAGGTCCGCTTCGAGTAGCCGGAGAGTACTCGAATATCGCACGGCTCCCAGTGCCTCGTTCAGAGACCGTTCTCGGCATCTCGCTCAGAGAATGTTCCCGGTACCTCGCTCAGAAACGGCTCTCGGCACCTCGTTAAGAACCCCTTCCCCGTCTCTCCTCAGAAACCGCTCCGGATCCGCGCTTCGGCGGCCTCGAGCGCCGCTTGCGCGTCGAAGTTGGTGACGATGGCCTCGAGTGTCGCCTCGTCGGCGTCGGCCAGCTCCCGCGCGTGGGCGGTGATATTCGGCACCGCCCGGACGATGTTGTCCACGATCGGGACGTCCGCCACGCGCGGAGATCGCGAGAGCGGGTTCAGGTCGATGACGATCTCCGTCTTCCCCATCGCCTCGAGCGCTTCCGCCCGGTCCCCGTCCTCGAGCGGGACGAGGACCACGTCGGCCGCGTAGATCCCGTCGGCGTCGACCTTCGCGCGCTCGTGCTCGAGACCCGGGATGAGGGCGTCCGCCTCGATCCCCTTGACGTCCTCGGCGCCGTGCTTGCGGAGGTGGCTGGCGATGGCGTCGATGCGTTCGGGCGTCCGGTTGAAGAGGTTGACCTCGAGATCGGCGTCGACGGCGTCGGCGAGCGCGACCATCTCGGCGGGGACGAGCGCGGCGACGTTGCCGTTGATCGAGAGCACTGGTCGGTCGGCCAGCAGGAGGTGGGCTGCGGCCGCTCGTTCGGCGTCGTCGGCGCTCGGGGTCGTCTCCTCGCCCAGGAGGTAGTCGAACGCGCTTCCGCGGCCCTCGGCGTGCATCCCCTGGAGGTGGGTGATGCCCTTCTCGACGCCGCGTTCGATTCGGTGCCGGGTCACCAGGTCGGTGTACCGGGGGTGATCTGCGGGGATCTCCGACTCGTCTTCGACCTCCGCCGGGACGGTCTCGTGGTCGCTCACACCGGTCACCTCGAGTGGGTCGGACAAAAACGACGCGATTGCGGGTCTCGAGTGGGACCGATACCGCCACGGACGCCGGCCCAGACCGGGCGAACGGTGAACGGAGGCCACCATTTATGCCGCCCTGCGCCGTCTCGAGGCACATGCGCGCCGTACAACTCGAAACCCACGGTGGACCGGACGTCCTCGAAGTAGTCGACGCCGACCGCCCCGACCCGGGGAGCGACGAACTCCTCCTCGAGGTCGCCGCAGCGGGCATCAACCCCGTCGACACCTACTTCCGGGACGGGTCCTACGAGCCAGTTTCCCTGCCGTTTACGCCCGGCGTGGACGTCTCGGGAACCGTCGTCGAGACCGGCGACGCCGTCGAGGGCTTCGAACCGGGCGACCGGGTCTTCGGGACCGGGATCGGCAACGCGACGGCCCAAGGGAGCTACGCCGAGTACGCCACGATTCCGACCGATCGGGTCGTTCACCTGCCCGACGGCGTCGACGCCACGCAGGCGGGCGCAGCCGGCGTCGCCACCGTTACCGCCTGGCGGGCACTGATCGACCACGCTGCCCTCGACCCCGCCGACTACTGCCTCGTCCACGGCGGCTCCGGCGGCGTCGGCCACGCCGCCGTCCAGATCGCTGCCGCGGTGAGCGCCCGCGTCCTCACGACTGCGAGCCCCGACTACCACGACGCCCTGGCCGACCTCGGCGCCGAGACGGTCCTCGATTACGGTCGGGAGGACCTTGCCGATGCCGTCCTCGAGGCCAGCGACGGCGGCGTCGACGCGATTCTCGACCACCGCCTCGACGACTACCTCCAGTTCGACGCCGACGTGGCGGCGACCGGAGCGCGGGTGGTCGGCATCGGCGAAAACAGCCCCGACCCCGGCTTCACGAACGACGGCGCTGCCCGTTCGAAGGACGTCAACTACCAGTTCATGAGCATGTTCAATACGCCCGACCTCCGCGTGCCACTTCGCGGGGTCGCGCACCTCCTCGAGACGGACAACCTGTCGATCGAGATCGCCGAGACGTACGGACTCGAGGAGGCCGGCGAGGCCCAGCGTGCCGTGATGGAAGACAGTGTGTTCGGGAAACTCGTGATCGAACCGTAAGCTATTGTTCGTTCTCGCTCTCGGTTTTGCGCTCGAGAGACTCGTTCTCGGTTTCGTACTCGATTTCGATCTCGGCTGAGGGACGCGTTTCCCTCGAGCGAACCGAACGCTCCGGACGACGAGTTCGCCAGTAAAACTAAATCCGCGTCAACGACCGGCGATCACTCGGTGAACGTGATCCAGCCTTCGGGTGCGTGCGATTTCACCGCCATCATCGCCTCGCGGGCATCGGTCCGGTGCTCGTAGCTCTGGGTGCTCTCGGCCAGCACGTCGCCGTAGGTGTCGATCAGCCGCCAGACCCAGCCGTCCTCCGCGCGGTGGAGTTCGAAGGAGACGCTGTCGATCTCGAGGATGCTCGCGTTCGCGATCAGCCCGCGGACGTCCTCGAGTGCCGCCTGGGCGGACTCGCTCGAGGCGTGGCCCTCCGACCCGACCGCGACGGTGCGTCCGTTCTCGTCGATCAGCCGCCAGCGCCACCGTCCGTCCTCGTCGGCGAACAGTTCGAAGGAGGCGACGTCGAAGTCGACGCGACCGGCGATGGGTGCCCGTCGCCTGACCTCGTCGACGACAGCCATCGCGTCCGCCTTGGTGCGCTCGGTTTCAACGGCGCTCGCGAGTACCTCCCGGTCGGAGTCGATGAGTTCCCAGGCCCAGCCGCCGTCGTCGGTCAGCCGGATGGCCGCCGTGTCGATGGTGAAGATCGGCGCGTCGGCCGCTCGTGCTTTCAGACCCTTGACGGCGGACATCACGCGACCCCGCGAGTCGTACGTCCGGGTGGCGTCGGTGACGGTCGTCCGCTCGCGGTCGAGGAGCCGCCAGCGCCACTCGCCGCTCCCGCTCCCGTACAGCTGGACGGAGACGTCGCCGATCGTCGTGGGCTGGCCGTTCGCCGCCGTCTCGCGGACGTCGTCGATGGCGCGCTCGAGTTCGTCGCGGGTCGAGGTCTCTTCGGCGGACACGGCGACGGTTTCGCCCGATGGAAGCACGAATCGCCACTGCCAGTCCTGGTCGGCGTAGGTCTGGAAGATGGCGTCGTCCATGGTCCGGATGCTCGAGTCGAGGTGGGCGAGCAGGCGTTCCATGGCTTCTTTGGCCGCCGCCCGCGTCGGGTGGCTGGCCGGATCCTCCGCGACCATCTTGCCGGCCTCGTCGATCAGCCGCCAGCCCCACTCGCCGTCCTCGGTGAAGATTTCGAAGGCAGCCGTATCGATCTCGAGGAGCTCGGCCTCGGGCGCCTGCTCTTTGAGCGTCATCATGGCCTCCGCGGCGTCCCCGCGGGAGGTGTGTTCCTCGCCGGAGTCGGCGAGCACGTTGCCGTCCTCGTCGATCAGCCGCCAGCGCCACTCGCCGGAATCGGCCTCGTAGACCTGGAACGCGGCGTTCTCGAACTCGATGAGATCGGCCTCGCTGGCCTGCTGGCGGACGCGTTCGATGGCGTCCTCGGCAGCGTCCTCGCCGAGGTGGGCCTCGGTGCTGGCCGCGATGACTTCCCGATCCTCCGTGACGAGGCGCCAGTGCCAGTCCTGAGTCACTGCCGGCTCGTCGGTACCGGTCGATTCGTCGTTCGCCTCGGCGTCGTCGATGCCGTCGGTGACGTCGACGCCGTCAGCGTCGTCTGCGTCGACGGGTTTCAGTTCGCCGCCGTCCGCGGCGGCCATCCGGTGGGAGGGATAGATCTCGTACTCGGCGTCGTCGATCTCCACTACGGACGCGGCCGTCGCGTGGCCGGCGAACGCGGTGGTCTCCTCGGTGGTCGCCGATTCGCTTCCGTGGGTCGATGGGTTGCGGGCAACGACGTGTTCGTTCTCGTCGACCAGTCGCCAGTTCCAGCCGTCTTCGGCCTCGGTCTCGTAGCACTCGTAGGTCGGGTCGCTCGCGACGGTCACCGACGCCGACTCGAGTTCCGAGAGGAGCGCCTCGACGCTGTCCTCCGCGGCGCGCCTGGTCTCGAAGTCGGTCGTCGCCCGGGCCAGTTCCTCGTCGGCCTCGTCGACGAACCGCCAGGTCCAGCCGTCGGCCTCCTCGAGGAGTTCGACGCCGACGTGGTCGACGTCGAGCAGTCGCGCCCGGTCGAACCGCTCGGCGAACGTCTGGGCGGCCGCCTCGGCCCGGTCCATCGATGCGTAGCCCTCCTCGCTCTCGGCCAGCGGGCGCCGGTCGTCGTCGAGCAATTGCCAGTACCACTGGTCGCGCCGTTCGGTGTAGGTGAAGGCTGCCCCCTCGATCTCGATCACGTCCGCGCCCGGGCCGCGGTCCTTGAGGAAACTCACCGACTGTTCGGCGTCGTCGCGTCGGTCGAACTCGCTCGCGCAGGTCCCCACGACGCTCCCGTCGTCTCGGGCCAGCGTCCACTGCCAGGTTCCCTCGCGGTCCTCGTGGAGGCGAAACGCCGAGGTCGTCAGCTCCATCAGGCCCGCCGACCCGATCTGGGACTTGACGTTCTCGATGCCCGACTCCGTCTCCGGACGGGTGACCGCGCTGGTCACGCTCTCGGCGAGCGCCTCGAGGTGGAGCACGTGCCACTTCCAGTCGCCTTCCTCGTCGCGGAAGACGGCGAACTGGGCGCCCTCGAGGGAGTCCCCGGTCATAATCGGGGGCTCCTCGGTCGCGCCTTCTTCCGCGACGAACATCCCCTTTCGACCGGTGACGATGGGGACGAGCGCGGTTACGCCGGCGATGATCGCGACGCCGGTCGCGTAGAGCGCGACGACCTCGACCGTCAGTTCGGCGCCGTGATCGTACCAGTGGGTGGGGTAGACGACTCCGAAGGAAACGGCGCCGGCGAGGGCGACGATCAGTCCGACGACGCTGGCCTGTATCCCCCGTCTCCGGACGGGTAACAGGAGGACGATGCCGAAGAGGCAGAGCGCGAGCCCCGTCGCGGCCGATACGCCGGAAATCCTGAACTGGAGGAACGATTCCTCGCCCGCGTAGCCGATGACGAAAACGACGACGCCCACGGCCCCGATGAGATAGCCGGCGATGAACACCCAGAATCCGTACACGTCCTTCGTCGAATCCGGCTCGCCGACGTAGTGTTCGTACAGTCGAAACAAATTTTGGTGAAAGTCACTGAGAGACGACATTCTGAAACTCGAGTGCATCACCACACTCAACCATAATAAACTTCTGGCTACCAATAATTAGAATTACATATTCGGAAACCGGCGGACGACGCGGCCCTAGACGGTTCGAAACCAGTTGGTCACCGATTCGGTCGGGGCCGTCACGGCGACCGGAGACGCCACAGACGTCGCGGTCGGAACCGCATCGTCGAACGACGCGACCGCACGAACGATGCGGTTCGACCGGGCGAGTCCCGTCGATCACGGCCTCGAGCACCGGCGGCAGTACCGGGAAACTGATAACTCGAACTGATACTTAAGCAGGTGTCGCTTCTCTCGGCCGTTCCAGCGAAAGGCGATTTGGCTCCGATGGGCGACGTACCCGAGGCTCGAGACGGTATCGATGAACGGAATCCCTCTCGAGATAAGACCAGAGAACGTAACCCCACCTCGAGACGCCTTCAGTGACCGAGCTCCGTCACTTCAACACGGCACCGGCCGAGTGGGTCCCACACACCGACGGCTCGTAGCCCGCATCCGACAGACCCGTGCCGAGCGCGAACACCGTATTGCCGAGCATCGCCATCGACGCCTGGCCCTCGACGTCCGCGACGGCCTCGAGCACGTCCCGTACCTCGTCGGTGAGCAATCCTGCCTCGCGGGCGAACCGGCGAGAGGCGTAGATGAACGACGTGAGCGTCGGTTCGTCGACGACCAGCGAGAGCGCCTCTTGCCCGGCCGCCGACAGTACCTCCGTGTCGCCCGTAATGACGTCAGCCGTCGACAGCCCACCGAACGAGAGGTATTCTACGCGTGCCCGTGCGGGGATCGCGTCCAGAACGTTGTGGGCTGGCGCGCCCGGTTCGAGCCGAATTGGAATCCCTCCGTGGGCCTGGGCGACGACGTCGCCGAGTCCAGTCCCGGCCTGGACCTCCGCACCGTGGGCGAGCGTCACCAGTTCGTTGTACGAGAGGCGTCGATCGAAAACGTGATTGGCGGCCAGCGCCGCACCCAGTGCCGTCGCCCCGGAGATGCCGAATCCGGATCCGAGCGGGAGCGAGGCCTCGACGTCGACTCGTGCCGGCGCCTCGAGCGTCTCGAGTACCGTGTAGACGGGGTCGATGTCGACGCGCTCGCCCTCGAGGGAGATGGCTGGTTCGTCGGCCCGCGTCACCGTCACGTCGACGCCGTCGGTCAGCGTCAGCCCCGCGCCTCGAGAGCCGGCTTTCGTCGGGTCGTCGTCCGGGTGGGCGCTGAAAAACCCGGTGATGTGGCCGGGAACGAACGCCGTCGCCTCCTCGCGCATACGGTCGTCGTTTCGGCCCGGCGGATATAACGTTGAAGATTCTGCCCAACAGGGGCCGTTCCGGCAAACACATGGGCGTGGCTTTTCCGTCCCGAGCGCCCAGTACCGGTACGACGACTGGGTGAGTCGCCTCGCTTCCGGGGGAAACGTCGCCGCGACCGAGCCTGACATTCGTACCTCGAGCTCCGAACCTCGAACCGGGCGACCCGTCCAGCCACCCCTCACGATGGTCACGAACACGAAGACCGACAATTTTGGCGCGTTCTTCAGACGGTATACGAAGACCTGGGTCCACGCCGTCGCGACGGCCGGATTGACCGCCTTCGGTACACTGACCATCTACTACCGCGGGTTCGCCGTCCTGGCGCTCGCCAGTTATGTCGTTCCACCGATTGCGCTCTACGTCGCTCGCGGACGCCGATCCGGGGCCGTGACCGCGACTGACGACGAGGTGTCTCGATCGAGGGCGAAAACCGACCCGCGTGCCGACCGGCCCGAACCGGGCTCGAGCGGCGGAAACACACAGTCGACACGGGCGGTTGAAACGAACTCGGGGACGGGGACGTCTACCGGTGCCAGTTCGGACGCTGACGAGTACACGAACGCAGATGCCGATTCGGACACTGACACCGACATGAACAGCGCTGTGGATACTGACGCCGATACGGACAGCAACGCAGACACTGACGCCGATGGCACCTCGAGCCGTCCCGAGAAGGCAAACTGGACCACCGTCGACAGCCCGACAGACGCCACCCTCTGCGACGTCGCCGTCGGCACGGGCGCCGTCGCTGTCGGAACCGGCGGCACGGTCCTCCTGGCCACCGACGACGGGTGGGAAGCAGTCCTCGAGCACGGTCCCGCCGGCCAGGATCAGGACCTCTACGGCGTCGACGTGACGGACGACGGCGGCGTAGCCTGGATCGCCGGCGACGGCGGCGCGGTCGCCCGCCTCGAGATGGCAACCGGGCGCCACACGGACTTCTCCGCCCCGGACGACCGGACCGACAACTTGACCGGCCTGGCCGCTGCGGGCGCGACCGGCGACGAGACCGTCCTCCTGATCACCGGGTCGGGAGCGGTCGTCAGGGGCCGATACCGGGACGGCGACCTCGCGTGGGCTGAACCCGTCACGCCCGGCAGCGGCTCGAGCCTGTCCGGCGTGACTTTGCGCGACGCCGAGACCGGGTTCTGCTGTGACACCAACGACGGCGTGTTTCGGACCGACGACGGCGGCCGCACGTTCGACGCGATCGGCATCGACGGATCGGAGGGGACGTTGACCGACGTCGTGGCGGGCAACGGTGAGGGCGAGGGAGAGGAAACAGCATGCCACGCGAGCACCGACGCCGGCTTCGTCTACCGATACGAGGAGCCCCCGTCCACGTGGACGCCCGACCGCGTCGGCGACGACGCGATCACGGCCATCGCTCGAGCAGGGAGCCACCTCGTGGCGATCAACGATCAGGGCGGCGTCTACGATCGTCCCGACCTCACGGCCGACTGGGAGCACGTCGTGACCGGCGCGAGCGGCCCCCTCTACGGTGTCGCGATCGGTGCTGGCCGGGCAGTTGCCGTCGGAGAAGGTGGGACTGTGCTCGAGCGGCAGTGACCGGTTCCAGTTCCTGCTCGAAACGCCGGAGACGAAGCCTCGAGGACCGAATCCTGAGAGGATGGGCCAATTTCTGAGAGGAGAAGTCACGATCTCGCGCGCGTCGAGACACCTCGCTCGTAGCGGTGGACGGTGACAATCTCGATATGCAAAGTACCGCTCGACTGACTTCGGCGAGCCCGTACGGGCTCAGCCGCTGTCGGTCCGGCGAGACGTCGCTTCGCTCGTCTCGCTGGCTCCCAGGTCTTCGTCCTACGGCGACAGACGCTGCCGGTCTCGTGGGAATAACGCAGGATCTTTGATCCTGCGAACACCCACTCGCCGGACTTCGACCTCGCCTATGGCGAGAGTCGCTGTCGGTCTCGTGGGAACAGCACAGCCTCTCGAATGTTCTCGAGCCCCAGCATCGTCATGACCAGGCGCTCGCCACCGAGGCCGAACCCGGCGTGGGGCGGCATGCCGTACTTGAACATCTTCGTGTAGTACTCGAACTGGTCGGGGTCGAGGCCCTGCTGTTCGAATCCGGCGACGAGTTCCTCGTAGCGGTGCTCGCGCTGACCACCCGATACCAGCTCCATGTCGGGGTGCATCAGGTCGAACCCGGTCGAGAGCTGTTCGTCGTCCTCGTGGTCCATGATGTAGAACGGCTTGATCTCGCTGGGCCAGTCGGTGATAAAGTAGTGGCCGCCGACGTCCGCCCCCAGGGCCTTCTCGCCCTCGGTCGGGAGGTCGTCGCCCCAGACCAGCTGCTCGTCGAGTTCGCCCGTCGCGTTGATCCGCTCGATGGCCTCCTCGTAGGTGAGTCGCGGGAAGTCGCCCTCCGGCAGGTCGAACTCGTCGGCGAGGTCCAGCGCCTCGAGCTGGTCGGCACAGTTCGCCGAGACGGCCTCGTAGGCCGCCTTGACGACGCCCTCGACAACGTCCATCGCGTCGGTGTGGTCGCAAAAGGCCCCCTCGAAGTCGATCGAGGTCGCCTCGTTGAGGTGCCGGGGCGTGTTGTGCTCCTCGGCACGGAAGATCGGCCCGATCTCGAAGACGCGCTCGAGGTTGGAGCCGGCCATCAGCTGTTTGAACAGCTGCGGGCTCTGGTTCATGAACGCCTCCTCGCCGAAGTACGTGATGGGGAAGAGTTCGGTGCCGCCCTCGGTCCCGGTGGCGACGATCTTCGGCGTCGTGATCTCCGTACAGCCGACCTCGCGGAAGTGCTCGCGGGCGGCCCGCAGAATCTCGGCGCGGATCTCGAAAATTGCCTGCACGTCGTCCTTGCGGAGGTCGAGCGTTCGGTTGTCGAGTCGCGTCGAGAGCTCCGCGTCGACCTTCTCGGAGGGATCGAGCGGGAGCTGTGGGTCGGCGGGTGCGACGACCTCGAGGTTCTCGGGGGTAATCTCGACGCCCGTTGGCGCGCGGGGTTCCTCGGCGACCTCGCCGGTGACGCTGATGACGCTCTCGCGGGCGACGTCGAGGCCGGTCTCGACGAGGTCCTCGTTCATCTCGTCCTTCTCGAACTTAACCTGGATCTTGCCCGAGGTGTCCCGGAGGATCAGGAAGGCGATTCCGCCGAGGTCGCGTACCTCGTGGACCCAGCCGGCGACCGTCACGTGGTCGCCTGGCTCGGCGTCTGCCGTGTAGGTTCGGTCCTGCATACCCACCGATTCTCGTAGCCGGGACTTAAGCGCAATCTTTCGTGCTCGAGTCGGAAACGAGACTCTGCCCGTTCTCATTTTTGACACTCCCGCTCGTACCGGAAGACACTGTATGCCAACGATCAACGAATCCGACCTCGAGTGGACCGAGTACGACCGTGGCGACGCACGATTCCGACGGAAACAGCTCTCGGAAGCCGCCGACGCCACCGACCTCGGCTGTAGCCTCTACGAACTCCCGGCGGGCGAGCGCTCGTGGCCGTACCACTACCACACCGGCAACGAGGAGGCGCTGTTCGTCCTGGACGGCGAAGGGACGCTCCGGTGTGAAGACGGGCCCGTTCCGCTCGAGACCGGCGACTTCACGGCGTTTCCGGCGAGCGGAGCGGGCGGCCATCGGATCGTCAACGACGGCGACGAACCGCTCCGGTACCTGCTATTCTCGACGATGAACGAGCCGGACGTGACGGTCTATCCAGAAATGGGAAAGATCGGCGTCTACGCCGGCTCGCCGCCCGGCGGGCGCGACGAACGGTCGGTCCACGGCTACTACCGGCTCGAGGACGAGGTCGAGTACTGGGACGAGGACGCCTAACGCGCCGCCAGCGGACCCCAGGTGGGCTACCGCTCCCGAATCGTCATCGGGATCTCTTTCCTGGGCCGCGCCGTGATCGTCGCCATCAGGTCTAGTTCTGTGCCGGGAACCAGCTCGAGATGGTGGCGCTGATAGATCGTCGCCAATACGAGCCGCGCTTCGAGCATCGCAAATCGATCGCCGATACAGCGCCGTGGTCCGGCGGAGAACGGGAAGTAGGCCAGTTTCGGTAACGCAGATCGCATCTCGTCAGTCCAGCGGTCGGGTCGGAACGCCAGCGGATCGTCGTACCACCGCGGGTCCCGGTGAACGACCCACTGGTGCATCTGGACGGTCGCCCCCGGCGGAATCTCGTAGCCGCCGACCAGGTCCGGCTTGACCGCCTCGCGGACGATACTCGGGACCGGCGGGTACAGCCGCATCGACTCCTCGACGACGCGCTCGGTGTAGGTCAGGTCCTCGAGATCGGCCATCGTCGGCGGTTCGCCCTCCAGGACGGTCCCGAGTTCCTCGACCAGCCGTCGCTCCACGGTGGGGTGAGTCGAGAGTAAGTACGCCGTGAAGGTCAGCGAGAGCGCGGTCGTCTCGTGGCCCGCGAGCAGGAGGGTCGTCACCTCGTCGCGGATCTGCTCGTCCGAGAGTCGGTCGCCGCCCTCGGTCTCCACCTTGAGCAGTTTCGAGATGACGTCGCTCTCGGTCGCGTTCGCCCGCCGTTCGTCGATGAGGTCGTAGATCAGCGAATCGAGGCGCTCGCGTGCGCGCTCGATCCGCCGTCTCGAGGGCGTCGGGATTCCCGGCGGCAGGATGTAGTGTGAGAGGGTCTCGGAGGCCAGCATGAAGTCGTCGAGTGCCGAGGAGACGACGCCGAGACGTTCGTCGATGCCGACGCCGAAGAGCGCCCGAGCGACGATCCTGAGCGTGAGCGTCGACATCTCCTCGTGGAACGGGACTGTCTCGCCGTCGGTCCAGAAATCGGTCGTCTCGAGGCCGATGTCGGTCATCATCGTCGCGTACTCCCGGATCCGGTCCGGGTGAAACGCCGGCTGGAGGAGGTGACGGTTGCGTCGCCAGACCGCGCCCTCGCTGTTGAGGATTCCGTTGCCGGTGATCGGTCGGAGGGTGTTCTGGAACAGGCTTCCCTTGACGTAGTGCTGGTTGTTCGCGACCAGGACGTGCTCGATGTAGTCGGGGTGGTTGAGCTGGTAGACGGGGCCGATGGGGTCGTCCCAGGAGACGATGTCCCCGTACTCGCGGGCCGTCTCGGTCATGAACTCGTAGGGTCGACGGAGGAAGGAGAGCTGTGTCCCGACGTAGGGGAGGCCGTCGGGGCCGGGCGGTCGTCTGCGGTCGGTCGAGTGTGTCGATGGGGCCATACGGTAGTTAGGAAGGCTGACGGGTTACCTTTTATCGTCCAGGCGTCGCGCGAGGTCGAGAGCGGATGGACTCGAGGGCGATCGCCGTCCGCCGATCAGGCGTCGTTAGCCGCTTTCACCGTCTCGCGAACCGCGTCCACGCCCTCGTCGTGTGCGAGGTTGCCGACGACGATCACGTCCGCGTGGGTGGCCATCCGGTGTGCCGAATCGTAGTCGTGGATGCCGCCGCCGTAGAACAGCGCCGACTCCTTGAGGCTCTCCGCGGCCGCCTCGACGACCGACTCCTCGCCGTAGGTGCCCGAGTACTCGACGTAGACGATCTCCTGGCCGAACATCTGCTCGGCGATGGTGGCGTAGGCGGCCACGTCGTCCGCTGCGAGGTCGCAGTCGGCCTCCGTCAGCGTCGCCACGTCCGCCTCGGGGTTCATGACGATGTAGGCCTCCATGTACGTTCGATCCCACTCGAGGTCGCCCTCCAGGCGGACCCACTCCTTGTGGGCGCCGGTGATCCAGAATGGCGACCCGGCGTTGAACACGGTTGGGATGAGGTAGCCCTCGAGGCCGTCGTTCTCGACGACGACGCTCGGGTTCGAGGGCTCCTGGTAGAGCGGCACGTCGTGCTCGGCGCAGGCCTCGATGACGGCCGTCATGTTCTCTTCGGTCATCCCCATCGTCCCGCCGACCTCGATGGCGTCGGTGCCGGTCGCACAGAGGTCGCCGTAGGTCACGCCCTCGGGCAAGTCCTTGTCGGGGTCGAGTTTGAGGATGTGGTTCCAGTCCGCCCAGGGTGCAGTCATACCGACCCGTTTCTCGGTCTCGAGCAAAAGTTCTGCGAATCGCCGGTTCTCACACTGGATCGCTCGAGTTCGCCTGCTGTCGGCCACGATCGAAAGACGTCGCGAGGGTATTGCGTGATCGCGCCAGACGTGGAACGTCCTCGAGTGAGTACGGGCTCGATGACCACTCGAGGCACGGATTTTAGTATAGATATCATAGTAACTACTGATACGATAGTTCATCTTCCATACTTCTCTCGAGAACGGCGCTCCGTCAACCGTTCCCGGTCGCCCGTCCGGTTATCGCGTCGATTTCGAGTTCGACGATCGTAATCTCGATCTCGTCGATCGCTTCGTCGAACACACGTATGGGCGAGAAGTTCCGGTTGATCTGCGCCGTATCGAACCGGTCGCGTTCCGACGCCGGGACCTCGCTAAGTTGGCCGGTAACGAGGACGCTCCAGGAGTCGATCTCTCGCGGGTTGTCGGTCGTCTTCGTCCCGTAAACGACGTAACACGCCGTCTCGGTCGCTTCCAGAAACGCCCGTTTCTCGCTCCCTTCGGTTACCCCGAGACGGAAGTAGAGGGCTTCGCCGTCGTAGTGATGAGCCACTGGAAACGCGTAGCTTTCGTTCCCCCTCGAGAGTGCGAGCACGCCTGTTTCGGTTTCCCGGAGTCGCGCCTCGAGTGCGTCCGCATCCATCCCGAAGGTGTAAGCGTAGTCGATGTGGTCCATGGTCGGGAGACGCGTTGCCGGTCGTCTTCGTGAACGAACGACGAGTGAGGCTAAAGCTATTCGTGCAGGCGACCGTGAACCACACCTCGAGCAGACTTTCGGTGAGCGGACTTCAAACTCATCCGATCGACTCGAGTGCCTCCAGAATTTCCCCGACCAGGTCGGGATCGTACGTCCAGAACCCGAGGAACCCCGACTCGCGTTCGCGGGCCACGAGCGCACACGCCTGCATCGGGTCCTCGCCGCCGTCGTACGCCAGACACCAGAACGGTTCGAGGACGCCTTCTTCGTCCCGGTGGTAGCGTACGTTCTCGAGCAACGGCGGCTCCCAGTCCGGGCGGCCGTAGACGTGAATGTCGAGGTCGGTTTCCTCGCCGAGTCGTCGGTAAAGCGGCACCTGCTGTTCGAAGGCCGACAGCCGCTGGAAGCCGACGCGAACCGTTCCACGGCCGACTCGGAAGGCCCGGTCCTCGATTTCGCGGCTGGTCGCCAGCAGCTGTCGGCGATCGAGGGCGGTAAACAGCGTCTCCTCAAGCACCTCGAGGAGTGCGCGGTACCCCTCGGACAGGCCCGTCCGATCCGTCGGGCGAATTACCGGCGGCGCGAGCAGTTCCTCTAGGGTTTCGAGGCTGACCGCACCGACGAAGGTCGGTCCGTCGTGAATGGTGACGAACGGCGGCGGCCCGCGAGGCGGCAGCCGCCGGGTGATGACCGTCGCGTTTCGCGCGGCGAGTCGGTCCGAAAGATCCGTCGAGTCAGCGTGGCTGTAGACAGTGAGCCACTTACGCCCTTCTTCGACCGCTTCGATGTAGGTATCGAGCATGGGCCGTCGATGTAGTGGTGGTGGGTTCCGAAACCGGTCGCTCGAGGTGCGACGGTGGCATTCCGACGACTACGCGGTCTCGACTTCGATCGCGCGACGGACGAGCGCCTTCGCCGGCTCCGGAACGGTCACGAGCGAGATCTCCCCGCTCTCGCTATCGTACGCTACCAGCCCGGCCTCCGAGAGCAGGGGGAGGTGCCTGTGGACCAGCGAGAGTTCGTGCTGGCGACGTCGGTCGGGAGCGACCATCGTTTCGGTCGTCGTCTCCCACCCGGCGAGGACGTCCGCCAGTTCGTCGACCGAACACTCCTCGCGCTCGAGCAGGTAGTAGAGCACGCGTCGACGGGGGCGTTCGACGAGGGCTCGATAGAACGAATCGCTGGCCAGTAGCGGTGCCGTTTCGACGTAGTCTTCCTCGTCTATCGCGGGTTCGTCTTCGGGCATGTATTCACCGGCATCGTGTGCGAGCGTGGATCAGTGTTCGACCGTTATTCACCAGGTTGTTCTGTGGACGCCAGGGATCGCGTGGCCTGTTAACACGCGGATATTACAGACGACACGCAATAAGCGATTTCCCCGCCACACGTGACGTTCTCGGTCGGACACGTAAACGAGACACGTAAATAATACTGGAACGCGCGCAGGACCCGAAACCGACCTCGAGAAGGGGTACGACGGCTCATTCCCTACCGATTCGTGGGTGAGAATAGAAGGGGGCCGTCAGTTCGACGCTTTCGTTCGGTCAGATGAACCGCTAGTGCTCTCCAGGGCGTCGCCTGCCGAGAAACCGGTACTCGAATCCGGTTTCGTCCAGCATTCAGGTCTGGAACAGCCTAGTCGTCCTGGGTCGTGATGTCCGCCGAGAGCCCCTGGGCCATCTGGATCTCTTTCGAGTTGTTCAGCGTCCAGGCAGTGCGCTCGGTGACGGCCTCGATAGCCTCGCGAGCGGAGGGGTAGCCGTTTCCGGATTTCTTCACGCCACCGAAGGGGAGCTGGACCTCCGCACCGATACACGGTAGGTTGGCGTACGCCAGCCCGATTTCGGCGCGGTCGCGGAAGTAGTTGATCTGCCGGTAGTCCTCGGAGATGATCGCGCCCGCAAGTCCGTAGGGCGTGTCGTTGTGGATCTCGACGGCCTCCTCGATGTCACCCGAGTACTTCAGCAGGGCGACGTGGGGACCGAAACACTCCTCTTTCAGACAGCGCAGGTCAGTGTCGTACTCGATCTCGTAGACGAACGGGCCGACCCAGTTCCCGTCCTCGTGACCGTCGGGAATCTCGTCGGCCTCGAGGTCGGCGCGGTCGACCAGGACCTCGGCGCCCTCCTTCTCCGCCAACTCGTTGTGTTTGTGGATCTTCTCGACGTGCTCCGGTTCGATCGCCGGGCCCATGAACGTGTTCTCGTCGAGCGGGTCGCCGACGGCGACGCTCTCTGCGAGTTCGACGTAGCGCTCCTTGAACTCGTCGTAGACCTCCTCGTGGACGATCAGGCGCTCACTCGAGACGCAGCGCTGGCCGGTGGTCTTGAAACTCGACATGACCGCCGAGTGGACGGCAATGTCGAGGTCGGCGTTTTCGGTGATGACGATGCCGTTCTTCCCGCCCATCTCGCAGGCCGCGAGTTTGCCGGGTTCGCCGCCGACCTTGCCGGCGATCTCGTGGCCGACCTCGGCGGAGCCAGTAAAGAGGACGGTGTCGACCCGGGAGTCGTCGACGATCGAGGCCCCGGCGTCGCCGAAGCCCTGCACCATGTTGAAGACGCCCTCGGGGACGCCGGCGTCTTCCATCATCTCGGCGATGATCTGGCCGCACCACGGCGTCTGCTCGGCGGGCTTCCAGACGACGGTGTTGCCTTCGACCAGCGCGATGGCCATGTGCCAGAACGGGATGGCGACCGGGAAGTTCCACGGGGTGATGCAACCGATGACGCCCCGCGGCTTGCGGCGCATGTAGGCGTCCTTCGCGCCGACTTCGCTCGGGACGACGTCCCCGTGCGGGTGACGAGCGTTGCCCGCGGCCCACTCGACCATGTGGTAGGCCTCGACGACGTCTGCACGCCCCTCGGAGATTTCCTTGCCGCACTCTTTCGTGACGATCTCGGCGAGTTCGTCGGTCCGGTCGCGCATTTCGTGGTAGATGTCCCAGAGGTACTCCGCGCGGTCGATGTAGGAGAGTTCCCGCCACTCGTCAAACGCCTCGTCGGCGGCCTTGAGCGCGGCGTCGACATCGGCCTCGGTTCCGCGGTGGAACTCGGCGAGCGTCTCGCCCGTCGCCGGGTTCTGACTCTCGAAGGTGTCGTCGCCGGCCCCGTCGGTCCACTCGCCACCGACGTAGTGGCCGTACGTCTGCGAAGGATCGTCTTGACTCATGTTCGGCAATATTTTCGCCGAGCGGTATGAAAAAGCCTGCTACTCGAGGCGGGCGATCGAGTGTGCGTCGAGGCCGCCGACTTCGGGTGGTTGGTACTTGGTGGTCGCTCACCGACGGCTCTCGAGCAGCGGAATCCGGCTAAAACAAATCCCGGGCGGCGGAACCCTGCCAGGACGGATCGTCAGCTATCACCGGGATAGCCGATGTCGGCGACCTTCTCGACTTCGCTTCGCAACTGCGTCGAGTCGAACTCGTGATCCGGGCGCAACCTGACGAAGTCGAGGAAGGACCGCGCCGACAGCAGCGTCTCCGCGTCGTAAACGCCCGCGGCCGCGGAGACGGCCGCTCGAGCCCCGATTCGCGGCTCGAGCATCGCGAGCGCACACGCGAGGTCGTACGCCCTCGTCTCGCGAACCCGGCCCTCGTTCACGCTCGTCGCGTCGATGAAGTAGAGGTCCCCCTCGAGCAGGAGGACGTTCTCCGCCCGGAGGTCGCCGTGGGCGAGTCCGTGGTCGTGGAGCGTCCGGAGCATCTCGAAGAGCGTCGAGGAGACGTCGCGGAACTCGTCGTCCGTGAGTTCGTCGAGCGTTCGAAAGTCGGGGAGGTACTCGAGGACGAGGACGCCGAGGCCGTTCACCTCGAAGGCGTCGATCGGACGCGGCGCGTTGAGACCGATCTCGCGCATTCGCCGGGTCGCCTCGAACTCGTGTTCGACCATCTCGCGGGGTGTCTCGAATCGGTCGAAAAAGCCCTCCGTTCCCGAGGAGAACGCGCCGACGTTGCGCCCGGTGGTCAGCAGTCCGTGGACGAGGGCGTTCTGTCGCGAGACGATTTTGACGAAGTACTCGTCGTCGAGTACGCACGGCGTCGAGAGCCAGTTGTCGGCCTCGAAGAAGTCGACGCGAACGTCCTCGAGGTCGTATCGGTCCGCCAGGGTTCGGACGACTCGCTCGAGTCGATCCCACTCGACCGTACCGCGAGCGAGCTGGCGGATGTCCATACCGGTGGTACAGACGCGACGGTCATAAATGCCTCCCGGCCCCGGCGGTCCATTGCCGGATTCGGGTGGCCTGGCCCGGGCCCGCGCCAGCACTCGACGACCGCTCCGCCGAGACCGGACTCGGGGGCCGTATCGTCGGTGGCGCACGTAGACCGCTCGAGGCGAAGGAGGCTACCACGGCGACTGCTTCGGGCGGGCCGGGTGCAAGCGGGATCGCCGACCGAAACGACGCCGATGCGATCGTGAGAGGGCCAAACACACGTCCCTTGCCCGTCCACCACTCTCAGTTCGCTGTGAGACCGGATTATGCCGCCTCGATGACGGCACTATTTTACAGTCCCAACACGTAGCTCCAGAAAACCATGTACGCAATCGACGACCTCGGCGACGCAATCGACGTCACGCGGGACCGACTGACGCCGATCGACGCCGGCACGTGGCTCAAATTGGCCCTGATCCTCTTTTTCATCGGTGGGGCTACCTTCGGTGGACCGGGAGCACCCTCGACCGGCACGGACACCGCGCCGGAGGGGGCGACTGGCACCGACATCGACTCCCTCGCGGACCTCGAGGCCGAGTACGAGTCGCAGGTCACCGACGGTCCTCTGTTCGAGACGGTGCTGTACGCCGTCGCTGCCCTCGTCGTCGGTCTGTTCCTCCTCTGGCTCCTCTACGTGCTGGTGGGGTCGATCATGGAGTTCGTCTTCATCGAATCGCTCCGGACGGAGGCCGTCGAGGTCAGGCGGTACACACGGAGCCACCTCGGGGACGGCCTGCGACTGTTCGGCTTTCGTCTCGCGTTGTTGCTCGCGCTGCTCGTTCCCCTCGTCGTCCCAATCGTGTATGTGGTGGCGAGCGTGACCGAGTTCTCGGCGGGCCTCGCCGCCCTCGGCGCCCTGTACGTCTTCGGCGCGATCGTCCTGGGGCTCGCGTACGCACTCGTCAACCGCTTCACCACGATCTTCGTCACCCAGATCATGGTGCTCGAGGACCGCGGGGTGCTCGCCGCCTGGAGTCGGTTCCTGCCGACGCTCCGCTCGAACCTGGCGGAGTACGCGGTCTACGTGATCCTCGTGTGGATCTTGCAGCTCGTGGTGAGCTTCGGCTACGGGATCCTGGCCGCCATCGTCGCCGTGGTCGTCGCGATTCCGTTCGTGGTCGTCGGGGCAATCTTCGTCGTCGTCGGCGGCCCGGCCATCTACCTCGCGGTCCTGGTCGGAATCGTCGGCCTCCTCTGTATCTTCCTGGCCGCGCTTTTGCTCCGCGTCCCCATCGATTCGTACTTCCGGTACTACGGCTTCCTCCTGCTCGGCGACACGAGCCCGGACCTCGATCTGATCCCGGAGCGGCGAAACGCGGTTCGGACGGGCGGGCCCGTCGGCCCCGGCTCCGGCTCGAGTGGCGGATCCGACGGCGACGATTGGAACGACTCGAGTGCCTGGGACGACGATGCGAACGGCGACGACGACGGCTGGCGATTCGACAGCGGAAGTGACGACGACGAGGATCGGGACCAGGATCAGGATCGCGGCTGGTAACCCCTGACATCCGCCGACCGGCTGGTCTTCGGAGCGTTTATTTCACCGGTCGGCAAGTATTGCGCATGGAGTTCGATCTGCCCGACGAGCACCGGATGATCCGGGACACCGTCCGGGAGTTCTGCGAGGAGGAAATCGAGCCGATCGCCCAGGAGATCGAGGACGAACACCGGTTCCCCGAGGAAATCTTCGCCCAGCTCGGCGAACTCGACGTGATGGGCGTCCCCATCTCCGAGGAGTACGGCGGCCTCGGCGGCGACACGCTGATGTACGCCGTGGTCGCCGAGGAACTCGGCCGGGTGTCGGGCTCGGTCGCGCTCTCCTACGTTGCCCACACCTCGCTCGCCTCGAAGCCGCTCGAGCTGTTCGGCACTGAGGAGCAAAAAGAGCGCTGGCTCCGCCCGCTCGCCGAAGGCGAGTACCTCGGTGGCTGGGCGCTCACCGAACCCGGGAGTGGCTCAGACGCGTCGGACATGGACACTCGAGCCGTAAAAGAGGGCGACGAGTGGGTGCTCAACGGCACCAAACAGTTCATCACGAACGCAAACGTCGCGGGCTCGGTGCTCGTGAAGGCCGTCACCGACCCCGAGGCGGGCTACGATGGCATCTCGACGTTCATCGTCGACCCCGAGACGGACGACGGCTTCGAGGTGACGACGGTGTGGGACAAGATGGGGCTCAACGCCTCCCCCACTTGCGAGATCTCCCTCGACGACGTTCGCGTCCCCGAGGATCGGCTCCTGGGGGAGGTCGGTGAGGGCTGGAACCAGACGAAGAAGACCCTCGACGGCGGCCGAATCTCCATCGCGGCCATCTCGACGGGGCTCGCCCAGGGTGCCTACGAGCACGCCCACGCCTACAGCAAAGAGCGCGAGCAATTCGGCAAACCGATCTGTAAGTTCGACGCGATCCGGGACAAACTCGTGGACATGCACCGCAAGACCGAGCGTGCCCGGCTGTTGGCTCACAAGGCCGCCTGTCGGTACGACAACGGGCAGTCGGTGACGAAGGAGTCGGCCCTCGCCAAACTCGACGCCAGCGAGGCGGCCCGGAAGGTCGCCGAGGACGCCGTCCAGGTGCTGGGCGGCTACGGCTACACGACGGACTTCGCACCCCAGCGCTTCTACCGCGACGCGAAACTGATGGAGATCGGCGAGGGTACGAGCGAGATTCAGCACCTCGTGATCGGCCGCGAACTCGGGCTGTAGAACGCTCGAGCATCGAGGTCGTTCGGTGCCGGCGAATTCGTTCTCGATCGGGCAGTCGTCCGCCACGAAAAACACGTTTCACCAAAGGTAACGATCTATTGTCGAGGTTTGCGGTGCGAGGAAGCGAGTCGACCGTTCACTATTCAGACAGTCTGATGGATGTGAGACGAGCACACGAAACGGAGGCGTATATAAAATCTTCAAATCGACACACGTTGGGATGTTGAACCGAACTTTCTACTGGACGGATGCCGGGAAATCGCCCGACTTAGTGGACTTCGTAGCCATCTCCACCGCGAGAACCGATACACCACCATAAACCATACATGTAATTGTTTGGACTCGAACCGCTCGTCTCACGACTCGAGATCGGCAGAAGGGTGTGGGTCAATCCCGTACACACACTCACCTCTGTGAACGCGCACGTCCGTTCAATTTCGCCTCGCTGGCCTCCTTTAAGTGAAATTGGTGCTTAACTCGATTTCCCGGAGAGTGAAACAGGGATCATGTATGAATTGTGTGATATGTGGGAATGAGGCAGGGTACAACAGGGCTGCGATCGATCTATACAGCGGCGCAGAAATCGGTCGGCTGTGTATGAACTGTGAGAAAGACGAGTTCGGCAAGACGCTCCAGTACGCGAACCGCCGAGACGGCAACGAGTGCGAACTCTGTCGACGCGACGGCCAGATCTCCCTCCCTCGATATCTCTCCCAGATAGAGACCCGGGATCAGTCGCTGGTCTCGACGAGCGTACTCGAGGACGGCGACGTCCCGTGTCTCTGTGACGAACACTTCCACGAACTGACGCGGACGCCGGCTCGTCGGACGGTGGTCGGCCCATGACGATCGCCGTCAGGAAGCAGGGCGAGTGGATGTCGAAGAACGACGAGCGAATGCTCGAGTTGCTCTGTATGGCCGAACGGTGCCGCCCTCGAGACGTTCGAGACGAACTGAACGACCTCGGAATCGCGCTCCGCCTCGACTACGTCGACAAGCGACTCGAGACGCTCGAGGACGCCGGACTGGTCGTTTCCGACGCGATGCGGTATCGGATTACCGATCGCGGGCGAGCGTACCTTCTCGGGGAGTTCGACGCAGCGTCGGTCCGTTCACCACGACCGTAGTGGTGTCGAACGAAACCCTTTCTGAGCCGGCAACGGTATTAACCTGAATCTCGAGCAGCGACGCCGATCGAGTAACTCGAGGGCTATCCGAATCCAGGCCACACACGATGACTCACAGCCCAGGGCGCCGCCGTCGTCGCCGCTCCTCGAGCAGTGTCTTCGATCGTTTGCCGGGACCCCCCTCGATGGGCCAGCCACGGGTCCGCCACGCGGGCGGTTCAGGCTCGACGTGCGAACAGCGACTGCTACACTCCGCCGCCGTCTGACAGCAGCCCTTCGCTGCACACCACGGCAGAAACTGGCCCGCCGAGCGCAACTCGAAGTGGCGGCAGTCGGGGCGCATCGTGTCGGCGAACGACCGCCAGCCGCGTTCGTACGCGCGTTCGGCAATCTCGAGTCGTTTTCGCGCCTTGACTTCGGGATCGACGTACTCGAACTGCGCCGGCGACGCGTCTCGCGGACCGCCCGCGGGTCGCTCCAGGATGCGCGTTCCCGGCCCGTCGACGTCGAGGCGCCGGGGATACCACGCGACCTCACTTTCGAGCGAGTCGGGATCGAGGGTCAGGATGCCCGCCTCGACCGGCAGGCGTTCGAGCAGGGCCGGTTCGATCCGTTCGCCCGTTTTTCGCGTGGCCACCCACACTTCATCGGCCAGTGCCATCGCCACGTCGTACTCGAGTTGCGGGCGCAGGGCGCGTGCGGCGCTCGCGTCCAGGTCCGGCTTGTTCTCGATGGCGACGATCCGGCGGACCCACTCGCGGTAGGGCCACTTGCGTCGTATCTCGATGCGGTTGCCGTTCCGGCGGGTCTCGAGAACGCCGCGGTCGTCGGCCTCGTGGATCGACTCGCGGACGTAGCGCCATGGATAGCCGGGGTCGGGGAGGCAGTCGCGGTAGTACGTCCACTCCTCGGGCGCGTTTCGGACGACGTGGAGCAGATCCCCGTCGAGGCGTTTTTCGCCGAACTTCGCCCGATGACGGAGCGCGTCGGGGTCGCACTCTAGGACGATGGTGTCCCAGCGACGCCGCTTGGTGCCGAGTTGCCGGGCGACCAGGATGGCGGCGTCGCTCGAGTCGAGTGGCCACTCGCGTTCGGCCCAGCGGCAAGTTCGCAGTTCGAAGTGGAACTCGCTCTCACTCTCGGTCCCGGCCCGGTTCACGGCCGTCGTTGGGGGCCGAGGATCAAAAACGCTCGTTACTCGAGCCGTGACTGGCAGACACCGGGATCCCGGACGAACTCGATGCTGAACGACTCTCTGAGTGCTGAACGATTTTCGGAGACGGCGCGACCGCTCTCCGGAACCAGCTCTCGATGGCGTCTCGGCGAGACCTAAATCTCGCCGTCCTCCTCGAGGTCGTCGAGATAGACGTGGGCCTGCTCTAGGATCTCGCGGGGCCCGTCCTGGGTGACCGTGTTGACCGCCTGCTCGTAGTCACGCCACTGGAGGTCCCGGTGTTCCCTCGAGAGTTCCGCACTCGCTTCGAACGACTTCGCGACGAAGAGGTGGACGGTCTTGTGGATCGTCTTCCCATTCGCCTCGAAGACGTAGTCGTAGTCCTCGCGGAAGCCGTCGAGTAGTCTGAACTGTTCGATACCTGCCTCTTCCTTGATTTCGCGGATCGCCGTCTGCTGTAGTTCTTCCTCTCCCTCGACACCGCCCTTCGGAAACTCCCAGTCGCCCGGGCGGCTCTTGAGTAGAAGATACTCGCGCCGGCCCCGCGTGTCGCGGAAGAGGATCGCGCCTGCGCTCGTAGCTTCGACTGCCATTGCCAGAAATAGCAGGCCGGACGTTAAGAGAATATCGGACTGTTCGTATCCGGTGAACGCGACTCAGCACCTTTTTCTGTCCCCGTCGTGGATTAGGGCACAATACAACTATGACCTTCGTCACCCGTCTCAGACTCCAGAGTGGGGACCGAGCCGCCCTGGACGGCATCGTCGAGGACATCAAGGCGACCGCCGAGAAGAAAGGAGCCGCGCTGAAGGGGCCACACTCCCATCCGCCGGAAAAGTACACCGTTCCACAGCACCGCCGACTCCACGCGGACGACGACCGCCGCTTCTCCGCGTGGACGTACACCGTCTTCACCCGCGAACTCGAGATTCACGGCCACGACAACCTCGCCCGGAATATCGCCTCGCAGAATTTCCCCGATTCGGTTCACATCGAGGCCGAAGTCGAGCAGGTTCGGGGCGTCGGTCAGGGCCGGAGCTAAGCGTCGTCTTCGCCGGTTCCGATGGGATTCGTCGCGGTCTCGCCGTCGCTCTGACTCTGACTCACACGCACATCGCCGCTTTCATCAATTCTTTTTCCGTTCCCGAGAAGGAAGCCGTGTGCACGACGACGAACTCGTCTCGCTCCGTCGAGACCTCCACCGAAAACCCGAACCCGCCTGGCGGGAATTTTACACCACCGCGCGAATCGTCGAGGCCCTCGAGAGCCTCGAGGCCGACCTGGACCTGTACGTGGGCCCCGAAGCCATCAACGGCGACCATCGCCTGGCGCTACCCGAGGATAGCGAGATCGACGCCTGGTACGAACAGGCCCGCAAGTACGACGTCGACCCCGACGTTCTGGCCTCGCTCGAAGGCGGCTACACGGGCGCCGTCGCGGTCCTCGAGAAAGGCGAGAGCCCGACGGTCGGCCTCCGGGTCGACATCGACGGCCTCCCACGGATCGAAGCCGATGGCGAAGATCACGAACCCGCAGCCGAAGGGTTCCGGTCCGAACACGAGGCCATGCACGCCTGCGGGCACGACTCCCACGCGACCGTCGGCATCGGCGTCATCGACGCCATCGCGGACAGCGACTTTCAGGGAACGCTAAAGGTGTTCTTCCAGCCCGCCGAGGAGGTCATCGGCGGTGGGAAGGCGATGGCGAAGAGCGACCACCTCGCGGACGTCGACTACCTGCTGGCGATGCACGTCGGCCTCGACCACCCGACCGGCGAAATCGTCGCCGGCATCGACGGCTTCCTCGCCGTTTCCCACCTCGAGGCGACGTTCTACGGCGAACCGGCCCACGCGGGCGCTCGTCCGGAGGAAGGGCGCAACGCGAATCAGGCGCTCGCGACGGCCGTCCAGAACCTGTACGCGATTCCGCGCCACTCAGACGGGGAGACGCGGGTCAACGCCGGCGTCATCGAAGGTGGCTCCGCGGCGAACATCATCGCCGAGGAGGCCCGCCTGGTCGCGGAGGTGCGCGGCGAGACGACCGAACTCATGGAGTACATGCGCGAGAAGGGCACGCGGGTGCTCAGGTCCGCAGCCGAGATGCACGACTGCGACCTCGAGGTCGAACTCGGTGCCGAGGCACCGAGCGCGACGAGCGATGCGGAACTCGCCGACGTCGTCGCGGAGGTGGCGAGCGCGACCGACGGCGTCGAGCGGGTCCTCGAGCGCGACAAACTCGGCGGGAGCGAGGACGCCACCTTCCTGATGCGGGAGGTCCAGCAACACGGCGGGCTGGCGTGTTACGTCGGCGTCGGCACGGATCACCCCGGCGGCCACCACACCTCGACGTTCGACGTCGACGAGGCGAGTCTGCGTCACGGCGTCGACGTCCTGACGGGGACGATCGAACGGGTGAGCCTCGAGCGGCCCTGAACGACTGGGTGAACGCGTCAGAGACTTCCAGCGACCAGCGATTTTACAACCCTCGTGTGAGAACGGGAGAGCGATGGAAGACGTTCTGTGGTACGTCCTCGCGAGTTCCCGCGGGGGTCCGACGCGCGTCCGGATCCTCAGGGCACTCGAGGAGCGACCGCGGAACGCCAACCAGCTCGCGACCGAACTCGAGCTGGACTACACGACGATTCGACATCACCTGGACGTCCTGATGGAGAACAACGTCGTCCGCCGAACCGACGACGACTACGCGGCCGTCTACCTGTTCACCGACCAGGTGCGGTCGAACTGGGACACCGTCGAAACCGTTCTCGAAGCGGTCGATTCGGACTCAGAGGCGAGGTAATCGTAATCATGGATCAATTTTGGACAACACAGATAACCGTCGACTGGAAAGGTGGGGATAGATGAGCACCCTGTTCACGATCGCCTGGGTCGCCGCGGCGGTGAACGTCGTGCTACTGGTGGCTCTGGGCTGGGTCTGGGTGCAGGGATACCGTCGACACGGCGCGAGTCACACCCTCGGGTTGCTCGTGTTCGCATCGTTGCTCCTCGTCCAGAACGGGGTCTGGCTGTACTTCTACCGCCTCCACGAGGGGTACATCGGGTGGTTCGTCAACGCGGGAACGGACGTCCAGGTCGGGATGGTGCTCCTCTGCGGTCTCGAGACGGTCGCCCTGGCGTTCCTCGTTCGCATCACGTGGTCGTGACGAGGTGTTTGGACACGAGGTCGTAACGGGGCGATTGGGGACGAATTTTGGACGAAGTTCGGAAAATCCTCATCTATCATATCGGCGTCGGTTGTGGTATGTCGATACCACGACGAACAGTCCTGCTCGCCGTCGGCTCGAGTGTCGCCATCGCCGGCTGTCTCGGTGACGAGGAATCGGACGGTGGGAGCGAAGATTCGACGGACGACGGGACGCAGATAGACGATAGCGACGAGTCGGGTGACGACGATAGCGAAAGTGAGAGCGAGAACGAGAGTGAGAACGATAACGAGACCGACGACGAAGGCGAATCCGGCGCGACGGTTCGCGTCAGACCCCACCCTGACCACGGCGACGTTCTCGTCGGGCCGCAGGGACTGACTTTGTACAACTTCGACCAGGATACCCAGGGCGAAATGGAGAGTACCTGCTACGACGGCTGTGCCGAGGCGTGGCCGCCGCTGACGGTCGAGGGAGAGCCCACCGCCGGCGACGGGGTCGCCGCGACGCTGACCACGTTCGAGCGGGACGACGGGGAAACACAGGTGGCCGCTAACGGCTGGCCGCTGTACTACTTCGCCTCTGACGAGGAGCCGGGCGACGCGAATGGCCAGGGCGTCAACGACGTCTGGTGGGTCCTCAAGCCCGACGGAACGCCGATGCGGCCGGACGACAGTGGTGGCTCTGGCGACGACGGTAACTCGGATGAGACTGACGACACGGATGACTCAGATAGCGACGATGACGACGGCGTCGGTTACTGACGGTGTGTGAACCCCTCGGCCACCCGAGTCGCCGATCGAACGGCTTCCCTGAGACCCGAGCGCCGAACCACATCAAGTCTCTGAACGCGTTACAGGCGTGGTCTCGCCCCCGTCCGTACGCCCACAGACTATTCTATTCTGACGTGAATTGTCAGCCGATGACAAAAGACGAGGGACAGAACGGGGTCGAGAGCGAGGACGACGCCGACGAAGATGACGACGATGACCGCTACGGCTGGTATCTCGACAAACTCCTCGACCTGCTCGGGTTCATTTGAGGCGCACCCAACTCGAACCTGCGCCCTGTCACTCGAGTCACCAGAAATGCTAAGCGAGTGGCCGGGAGCGCGGCTCGAGCGACGGCGAGAGACGCGCTTTTCGGGGGAGGGCAGGCGCCACACCGACGCCCACCGCGAGCGAGCGAAGCGAGTGAGCGGGCCGACGACTGACCCGTAGGGGAAGGACGAGTGCTTTTGGTCGAGCTTTTGCCGAGGGACAGTGCGTTCGCGACAGTCTTGCTCTCGCGAACGCGCAAGACCGCAGCGCAAAAGGTCGGTGTTAGTACTTCGGATCCGCACCTGTCGTTTCGTACACCGTCTCCATCAGGTCGTCGCGCTGGCGCTGCCAGTTCGGGAGCGCGTCGGGTCTCGAGGGGTACCCCTCATACTGCTCGAGCACCTCGTCGGCCCGCCGTTTCGTCCGGTAGAGGTTCAAGATTGTCCCCCAGTGGCCGCGGCTCTTGACCAGCGCCTCGAGCTTGAGTTTCATACCGATGTCCGTACTGCCCGAGTAGAGCGCCTCGGCGAGCTTGTCGCCGGGCATCGCCGCGAGCAGGCCCATGAGGTCGTCGACGTCGACGGCCGTCGAGAGGATGTTGTAGACGTCGAGGGCGGCGTAGCGGGCGCCGTAGTGGTCCATCACGCGCTCGTTGTACTCCCAGAGGGCGTGCTCGCTGACGTCGCCGTCCTCGATCGCCTCGATCGCCTGCTCGCCGGCGTACTTCCCGGCGTAGGCGGCGCCCGCGATGCCGCCGCCGGTGGTGGGGTTGACGTGCCCCGCGGCGTCGCCCACGGCCATAAAGCCGGGGTGCACCGCGGAGTCGTAGGGCCGTCGGGTGGGGAGCGCGGCGCCGAGTTTGTCCTCAACGCGGGCGCCAGCGAACTCCGGTCGGTCCCGGAGGTCGCGCTTGAGGTCCTCGACGAGTTTCATCGGCTGTTCGGTCATCTGGAAGCCCAGGCCGGCGTTGATCTCAGTGTCCGTCCGCGGGAAGTACCAGAGGTAGCCCGCGGCACGCTCGGTCGGTTTGAACACGAGGGCGTCGCTCCACTCGACCGGCTCCTCGACGTGGACGATTTCCCGGTAGGCCGAACAGAACTGCGAGTAGGTGACGTTGGTGTCGAACGTCGAGTTCGAGAAGTCGACCTTGTCCTGAAGGAGCGAGAGCGACCCGGCCCCGTCGACGACGAGGTCGGCCTCGTAGGTGTAGGGATCGCCGCGGGACATCGCTCGGACGCCCGTGACCCGGCCGTCGTCGTCCTGTACCACGTCCTGGACGACGGTGTCGTAGTGGAACGTCGCGCCCGCGTTCTTCGCCCCCTCGATGACCCGACGCCCGTACTCCCAGCGGTCGACGACCGCGAGTTCGCCGGGGACCGGAATCTCGAGGACGGTGTTCTCCTGCGGAATCTCGAAGCGACCGTGGGTGACGTCGGTGTTGGTGAACGCCGGCTCGAGCTGGGACTTGGGGATCGCCTCGGGGAACGCGTCCGCGCCCTTCAGCGCGTCGCCACAGGCGATGTGTCCGGCTTCTTCCTCGGACTTTCGCTCGAGGACGACGACCTCGTAGCCCGCCTTCGCGACGGTTGCGGCGGCGTAACACCCTGCCGTGCCGGCGCCGACGACGATTACGTCCGGCGACTGCTCGCGCTGGCCCGTCGTCGCGGCCGACTGCTCCATGCTGCTCATAACTCGACTCTCCACACTGGGGTAAGAAAACGTTTTTCGTGCGCCGGTGACCGCTCCGGAGTGTCGCCATCTGCAATTCTGTCGGGAGGAAAACGACAAAGAGGGATAAAGAGTTTTAGTACGGTCTTTCGTACCGGCCAGTATGACCGAGTACACCGTCGAATTCGTCGGCACGGGCGAGACGATCACCTGCTCCGACACGCAGACGATTCTCAGCCGCTGTCTCGAGGAAGGGATTGCCCAGGAGTACTCCTGCCGCGTCGGGATGTGTCTGGCGTGCTCGGCGGAGGTCCTCGAGGGCGAGGTCACCCAGCCGGCGGCTCGCGGGTTGACCGAGGAGGAAGCCGAGAACTACGCGCTGACCTGCATGGCTCGACCACAGTCGGATCTGCGACTCGAGCGTGGGAAGTATCCGCCGAGCATCGAGGCTGATATCGACTCGAACGCAGACGGGAGTACAGCATCTGCCGACGACTGATCGATAGGACGACGACAGACACCAGATTCCTGACCTATAATTTCAGTTCGATTGCCCATCCGTCCTACGACGGCACTTCAAGAAGATCGTTCCGAAGAGACCCTTCCTCGAGAGAGAGGGAGTTTGAACCGCCCGGTTATCGCTATCGGCGTTTCTCGAGGGCGACGAAACGAGACGAGACCAGGAGTGTTACAAGCAGCGCGGCGAACGTCGCCGAGATCCCGAATCCGGGGATCGTGTCGTCGGCTTCGTCTCCGGATCCGTCGTTCGGTTTGTCGTCCGATCGGTCGTCCTCGCCCACACGATCGTCCCCATCGGCCTCGTCGGCAGAGTCGCGGCCGTCGGATTGGTCGTCCTGGCCGTCTGAATCGTTGGATCGGTCGTCCGTCCCGTCGGTGTCGTCCACATCGTCAGCGTCGTCCTCAGCGGAACTATCGCCCTGATCGTCTTGGCCGTCGGAACCGTCCGGTTCTTCGTCCGTCTCGGTCTCGTCGTCAGACACCTCGAGGGTCGCTCGCTGATCGCCAGCCGATAGAGTGTAGGTACCCGCCTTCTCGAACGTATGGGTCGCCGTCACCGTCTCAGAGCCGCCGGCGGAAACGGTGACAGACTCTTCGAAGACGACCGTGCCGTTGACCCGCAATTCGGCGACGTGATCCCCGGTAGCGTCGCCAACGTTCTCGAGGGAGACTAACACAGTCACGGTTTCGCCGGAACGGACGTTACTCGGCTGGATCTCGAGGTCGGTGACGACAATGTTGGCGCTTCCCGGGCTGAGATCTTCGCCGTCGGATCGGTCGTCGTCCTCAGAGTTGTCGTCGCCATCGTCGCTGGAGCTGTCATCGTCGTCGCTGTCGGTGCCATCATCTTCTCCCCCAGACGGCGTCGCGACCGTGAACGTGATCGTCTCCGTACGTCCGTTGCCCGCCGCGTCTGTGACAAACAACTCGAGTTCGTGACTCGAGCCGTCCACTAGTCCCGTCACCCGATACTCAACGTATTCGCTCGTGATCGTCGTGGCGTCGTCGAACGTGACGAGCGTGTCGTCGAAGATGACCACGGTTTCGCTCGCATCCACGCCGGTTCCCACGTCTTCGAACTCCATCCGGAGCGTCGTGGACGCAGTGCCGGCCGCAAACTCGTGCCCGTCAGTCGGGTTCGTCTCGGTGACGCCGGGAGGCGTCGCGTCCGTCGTGATCGCGCCGTACGTCGAGAAGTGCGTCACGTTCGCCACCCAGTAGTCGCCGGTCGTTCCATCGGGAAGGGTGACGTTCTCGACGGTGGTCGGGACAGCGGACCACGTTTTGTTGTCGTCGTCGAAGTGCCGGATGGTCACGTCGTCGACGCCGGTCCCCGGCCCGAGAAGCGCCTGGTCGACCGGGATGCCGACGACGGCGTGGCTGAGGTTGCCGGCGAGGCGGTTTTCGAGCGCCGCGTTCAGGAAGTTCACGCCCAACTGGTCGGAATCCAGCGGCTTGAGTGGTGTCGTGCTTTCCGTCATCGTGACGAACGTGTCAGTCACGGGCTGGTCCGTCGTGAACTCGACGAACAGCCCCGACGGCACCATCTTCAACAGGATGGTGTTGTTCCCGTCCGTATCTCCGGTCTGGAACTGGGCGGTCGCTTCGTCGGTCGCGCGATTCCCCGTGAGATCCAGCGCGGTCGCGGTGACGTTGTACTGGCCGTCTTCGGGCAGTGCGAAGGTCCCGGTCCAGGCGTCGTCCGATCCAGTCATGGCGACCGTCTCGTTCGTTCCGTCGGGCTGTTCGACCACGACCGACAGCGTGCCGTCCCGGAGCGGTTCGCTCGCGTCGACGGTGACGTTGCCGCTGGTCGCGTCCACCCGGTCGACAATAGCGGCGAGCTGAGGTGCGGTTCGATCGACGATGACCTCGTCTGTCGCCGCGACCGTCGCGCGGTTGCCGCTGTCGTCGACCGCCACGACGGAGACGCCGTACCGGCCGTCGGCGGCGATCGCGCCCGGGTCGAACGACGCGGTCCAGTTACCGCTGGTCGCGTCGAACAGCGCGGTCTCGGTCCGCCGGGCTGGCGAGGCCCGCGCGTCCAGTTCGATCCGGACGTACTGGACCGATCCGAGCGTGTCGGTGACGTTCACCGAGACGTCGATGTCGGTCGTGCCGTTCGCGTAGACCGTCGCTCCGTCACGTGACGAACTCGCGACGTCGATCGCGTGGACGGTCGGCGCGTCGTCGTCGTAGCCGGAGCCGACGAGCGACACGTCGACTGTCGTCTCGCCCGGGTCGTCGGAGTGGATCGTCACGGTGGCGTTCGCCGTCTCGAGTTCAGTCGGTGCGTACGCGACCGTGAAAACCTCGGTTTCGCCGTAGCCGAGTGTGGCCGTCTCGTTTCCGGCCGTGATCGCGTAGGCGTCCGCCTCGGGTCCGGCGAGCGTCACGTCCGAGAGCGTCAGATTCCGGTCGCCTACGTTGGCGACGGTGATCGTCTTCGTCCGGGTGCTTCCCACCGGCGTCGTCCCGAAGGCGAGCGTACTCGGCGTTACCGAGATCTCCGCGCCGACGGTGATAGAGGCGTCGACGACGGTGACCGTCACCGTCGAGTAGTCGGAGTAGGTTCCGTGTTCGTCGCGGATGAGGTAGCCGAAACTGTCGACGCCGACGAATCCGGGGTCGGGCGTGTAGGTGAAGCTCCCGTCGACCACGCCGGAGACCGTGCCGTGGGCGGGACTGCCGGTGTTCGTCGTGGTGATCACGTCACCGTCGAGATCGTAGTCGTTGGCGAGACGACCGGGCGCGGCAACATCGAGTACCCCACCCTGGAGCACTGCGTAGTGGTCCGGGACGGCGACCGGCGCCCGGTTGGGGTCCGGCACCACCTCGACGGTGACGGTCCCGTACGAGGAGTACGCGCCGTGTTCGTCCCGCATCAGGTAGACGAAGCTGTCAGTGCCGACGAACCCAGGATCGGGCGTGTAGGTGAAGCTCCCGTCGACGACGCCGGTGACCGTGCCGTTGTCGGGGCTCCCGGTGTTCGTCGTGGTGATCACGTCCCCGTCCGGATCGCGGTCGTTGGCGAGCCGCCCTGGCGCGTCGACGGTGAGCGTCTCTCCCTGGACCATCGAGTAGTGGTCGTCGACGGCGACCGGCGCCCGGTTTCCGTCCACGACCTCGACCGTGACGGTCCCGTACGAGGAGTACGCGCCGTGTTCGTCCCGGATGAGGTAGTCGAAGCTATCGGTACCCACGAACCCGGGGTCCGGGATGTAGGTGAAGCTCCCATCCACCACGCCGCTGACCGTGCCGTGGGTGGGACTTCCCGTGTTGGTCGTAGTGATGTCGTCCCCGTCGGGGTCGTAGTCGTTGGCCAACCGTCCCGGCGCGTCGATTGTCAGATTCTCGCCCTTCGCGATCGAGTAGTAGTCGTCGACGGCGATCGGTGCCTGGTTGGGGTCGGGGAGTACCTCGACGGTGACGGTCCCGTACGAGGAGTACGTGCCGTGTTCGTCTCGGATGAGGTACTGGAAGCTGTCGGTGCCGACGAACCCGGGATCGGGCGTGTAGGTGAAGCTTCCGTCCACCACGCCGCTGACCGTGCCGTTGTCGGGGCTGGCGGTGTTGGTCGTGGTGATGTCGTCCCCCTCGGGGTCGTAGTCGTTGGCGAGCCGCCCGGGGGCGTCGACCGTGAGTGCCTGTCCCTCGAGTGTCGTGTAGTGGTCGTCGACGGCGACCGGCGCCGTCGCGTTCGTGTCGAAGACTTCGACGGTGACGGTCCCGTACGAGGAGGACGTCCCATGTTCGTCACGCATCAGGTACTGGAAGCTGTCGGTGCCGACGAACCCGGGATCCGGTCTGTAGGTGAAGCTTCCGTCGACCACGCCGGTGACCGTGCCGTTTCCTGGGCTCCCGGTGTTGGTCGTGGTGATAGCGTCCCCGTCGGGATCGTAGTCGTTCGCGAGGCGACCGGGCGCGCTGACGGTCAGATTCTCTCCCTTCGCGATCGAGTAGTGGTCGTCGACGGCGATCGGCGCCCGGTTACCGTCGACGACCTCGACGGTGACGGTCCCGTACGAGGAGTACGTCCCGTGTTCGTCGCGGATGATGTAGTCGAACGAGTCGGTTCCCGCGAAGTCCGGATCGGGCCTGTAAGTGAAGCTCCCGTCGACCACGCCAGTGACCGTGCCGTGACTGGGACTCCCGGTGTTCGTCGTGGTGATGTCGTCCCCGTCGGGATCGTAGTCGTTCGCGAGCCGTCCCGGCGCGCTGACGGTCAGATTCTTGCCCTTCGCGATCGAGTAGTGGTCGTCGACGGCGACCGGCGCCTGGTTGGGATCGGGGAGTACCTCGACGGTGACGGTCCCGTACGAGGAGTACGCACCCTGTTCGTCACGCATCAGGTACTGGAAGCTGTCAGTGCCGACGAACCCAGGATCGGGCGTGTAGGTGAAGCTCCCGTCGACGACGCCGGTGACCGTGCCGTTTCCTGGGCTGGCGGTGTTGGTCGTGGTGATGTCGTCGCCATCGGGATCATAGTCGTTTTCCAGTCGGCCGGGGGCGCTTACGGTGAGCGTCTCTCCCTCGTAGACGGAGTAGTGGTCGTCGACGGCGACCGGCGCCCGGTTTCCGTCCACGACCTCGACCGTGACGGTCCCGTACGAGGAGTACGCGCCGTGTTCGTCGCGGATGAGGTACCGGAAGCTGTCTGTTCCCGTGAACCCGGGATCGGGCGTGTACGTG
Organism: Natronosalvus rutilus; assembly: GCF_024204665.1. Lineage (NCBI taxonomy): Archaea > Methanobacteriati > Methanobacteriota > Halobacteria > Halobacteriales > Natrialbaceae > Natronosalvus > Natronosalvus rutilus. Next base: position 3,525,854 of record NZ_CP100355.1, read on the forward strand.
AAGCTCCCGTCGACCACGCCGGAGACCGTCCCGTTGTCGGGGCTGCCGGTGTTGGTCGTGGTGATGTCGTCCCCCTCGGGGTCGAAGTCGTTCGCGAGCCGTCCCGGCGCGTCGACGGTGAGTGCTTGTCCCTCGAACGTCGTGTAATGGTCGTCGACGGCGATCGGCGCCCGATTCTGCACCGTGTCGGTTCCGGTTCCCGAAAGCGCCACGTTCACCGTCGGCTCGTCGGTGTCGTCCGTCGAGAGTTCGAGGGTCGCGTCCGCTTGGCCGGTTGCCGCCGGCGCGAACTCGACGGCGACGGCGTGGGAATCACCGGCCCCGATCGTCGTCGCCCCGCCGCCGGACGTGACGGCGTAGGCGCCCGCATCGCCGCCGGTGAGCTGCGCGCCGTCGAAGGCGAGCGGTCCACCCCCGACGTTCGAGACGACAACGGTCGTCGTCGCGTTCGATCCGACCTCGACGTCGCCGAAGTCGTGGCCGGTCGGCGAGACGTCGACCTCCGGCTCACCGACGACCTTGGCCGTCAGCGAGACGTTGAAGCGCGGTTCGTCGGGATCGTCGCTTCGAATCTGCAGGGTGGCCGTCTTCGTACCGGGGGTCGTCGGTGCGGTGGAGACCGTGACCCAGCCGGAGTTGCCCGGCGAGAGGGAAACGTACGAGTCTGACTGGTCGTAGGTGATCGAGAACTCGTCGGCGTCCGGGCCGGCGAGGACGGAGTCCGACCAGTCGAGATCGGCCGTGCCGACGTTCTTCACCAGGAAGTCCTTCTGGACCCACTCGCCGTCGTCGACGGTGCCGTAGTCCCAGCTGCCCGGCGTGACCTCGACGTCGGGTTCGGGTTCGGTCGCGGTCACCGCGACCGGCGGCAGGTCCGCGATCGTGACGTCGTACGTTCCGGACGCCGAAAACGTGTGCGTGAATTCCACGGTCTCTCGTCCGTAGTAGCCGGGACTTATGGTGCCGGTGGCGGTGTCCGCGACGCTCCCGTCGACGGTCAGGTCGGCGGCGTACCCGCAGTCGACGTCGCCGAGGTTCTCGACGGTCGCGGAGACGGTGACCGATTCGCCGGCGGAGACGTTCGTGCTGGAGACCGTCAGTCCGGAGTACTCGAAGCTCGATTTCGGTTCTGCGGTCGTTCCGCCCGCGAGGGCGACGAGCGAGTGGGTGTAATCGTCGTTTTCCAGGCCGGTCGAGTAGAGCTGACCGTCGACGACGGCCGGCGTGAACGAGTGTTCACCGTACGCGTCGTATCGCCACACCAAATCGCCGGTATCGGCGTCGTACGCCCGGATGGCGCTGTCGGTCGTCGGCACGTACACGACCCCGTCCGCGTGGACTGGCGAGTACCTGGCGGCCGAGCAGAGCTGCGTGCTCCACAGCAGGTCGCCGCCGGTCGATCCGACCGTCGCGTCGACCGCCCGGACGGCCCCGTCGGCGGTGAAGAACAGCGTGTCGTTCGCCAGCGCGGGCGAGGCGCCCGTGTACCCGTCGACGTTCGCGGGCGTGTTCCAGATGGTGCTGCCGTCCGTCGCGTCGAGTGCGTAGAGGTTCGCGTCAGTGCTGTCCCACGTGGTGTCGTCGACGTAGACGACTCCATCTTCGACGACTGGTGAGTGAAGGCTCGATCCGGAGCCGGCGACCGGTTCGCTCCACTCGACGCCGCCGGTTGCCGCGTCCAGCGCGTAGATGTACCCGTCGTCGCTCGTGACGTAGACAGTGCCGTTCTCGACTGCGGGCGTGACACCCATCCCGTAGCTAGAACTCGAGCGGGTGAACGTCCACAGGACCTCCCGCGTGGTCGCGTTCAGGGCGTGTAGGGTGCCGGAGTATCCGCCGTCAACGTACACGTCCCCGGCGACGTAGGCGACGTCGTCCACGACAGTGATGCCGCCGACGTCCCGCAGTTCTGTGTAGGTCCAGAGACGCTCGCCGGTCGTCGCATCAAACTGGTAGACGCGACCGCTTCCATCGGCGGTGTAGAGGTAGCTGCCCGCGTAGGTCGGTGCGACCTCGACGTCACGCTCGGTCGGGTACTCCCAGCGCAATGAGCCGTCGGTCGCATTGAAGGCGTAAATCGCTTCGTCGCCGCCGTCGTACCCGCCGGCGAAGACGGTGTCCTCGGCCAGCGTCGGACCGCTAGTCCACTCGGAGGAGTGGTTCACAGCCCAGAACACGGTGTCGTCGCCGACAGCGGTCGGCGCGCCGGTCCCCGTGTAGTTGCCGGTGTTCCCGGCATCGAAGCTCTCCTTCGGCCAGGAGTCGACGTCTGGCTCGAGGTCGCGCGGCCCGCCGAGGTTGAAGACGGTGCCGTCGTCGGCGTCGCCGACGTGGACCGTCTGGGTGCCGGCGCGGTCGTACTTGTGCAGATTCATCGCGCCGACGTCGTCGTCCTCGTTGCCGTCCCCATCGTTGAGGGGCACGAGGAAGAACACGAAGTCGTCACGAACGTCAAGGCGCACCGTCCAGGTGATCGTCGTGCTCTCTCCGGGAGCGAGCGTCCCCCTACGGGTAGCGTAGTTCCAGAAGTGGCGATCGCCGTGATTGTCCGGCGCAACGTCGAGCTCGACGTCGTAGTTCCGGGTGTACGCGCCGTGATTGGTCGCCGTCGCGGTGACGGTGACGTTCTCGCCCTCGCCGATTTCGTACGAGTCGACCGTGAGCTCGGTGTACTCGATGAGACCGCCCTCGCGGACGACCCGGAAGTCGTTCGCCGAGGTCGATTCGGCGTAGGTGATCATCGTCCCGTTGGCCACCACCTGCGCGGTGCCGCGCCCTCGGGAGTAGAAGTCGGTCTCGGTGTACGTCTCGCCTGTCTCAGCGTCGTAGACGAAGGTGTAGTCCCCATCGGCGTCGCCGGCGTAGAGCAGCCCGCCGACCGCGAACTGCGTGCTCAGGAGCGGGGTGGACCGGTTCCAGACGACGTCGCCCGACGTGGGATCCAGCCGGTAGAGGTGGCCGATACTGCTAGTGGTAGTCGGGACGTCGATCCGCTGGCTGACGAAGATTCCGTCGTCGGTGACGGTCGGACTGTCGAGCCTCCAGCCGTTGGCCTCGTCCGCACGATAGGTCGGGCTGAACGACCAGCGCTCGGTTCCGTCCGAGAGGTCGAACGCGTGGAGCACCTCGATAGGATCGCCGTCCTGCTGGTGATCCTCCGAGATCACGTAGACCGTCCCGTTTCGGATCACCGGGGGCTCCTGGACGTCGATCATCAGTCCGCTAGTCGACCACTCGTGACCACCCGCCGCGTTCAGGACGACGAGACGGTCGTCGTACGTCGAACCGGTGCTACTGTCGTAGTCCTCGTCCGCGAGCGTCACGACGACCATCCCGTCTGCCGCCGTCGCGTAGTAGAAGAGCTCCGACTCCCTGTCGGCCTTCACCTGGTAGTCCCAGCTCGTCGCCCCAGTGTCGGCGTCGAAGGCGATCAGTGACGCGTTCGAGTCGCCGTACGAATCTTCCGGGATGCCGCCTGCAACGTACACCTGTCCGTCGGCGATGACGGGCCCCTGATCGACGGTACCGAGCGTCTTGTTCAGCGTGAAGTCACGACTCCACTCCTCGGTCCCGTCCGAGCGATTCAGCGCGAACAGCGAGTTGTCGTGGACGGCCGGGCCCTCCCCGTCGAAGTTCATCGGCCGCGTGAATAGGTACACCGTGTCCCCATCGACGGTCGCCGATCCGGCGGCTGCCCGATCGCGTGCCGAGACGTTGAACTCCCACTCGAGCGTGCCGGTCGCCTCGTCGTAGGCGGCCAGCGTGTAGACGGTTCTCGACGGAGAGTACAGCCTCTGTTCCTGGACGACGAACACGCTCCCGTTCGCGATTACCGGCCGCGCGTCATCGTCGAAGTACGTGAGGTTCCAGGCCTCCTGGGCGTTTCGCATCGGCCCGACGGTGTCGGGGTTGTCGCCCGTTCGTCCGCTATCAAAGCCGACGGACGGCCAGTTGTCGCTCTGCACAGGCGTCTCGACCGCGATGGTCACTGGATCGACCGTGGGATCGCTCTCGAGTGGCCGCTTCACGGAGATGTCCCACGATCCAGAGGAATATACCGTGCCGACGAAGGTGAGTTCGCGTGACTCGCCGGGAGCGAGCGTCCCGTTCGTCCGATCGATCGCTCGCCAGTCCGCGTTCAGTGGCGGGTCGGCCATCAGAGAGGAGTCGTAGGTCCGGGTCTCGTCGTCGACGTTAGTCACGTTGACCGTCGCCGTAAACGACTCACCCGGTTCGACTTTGGTCGCGGAGAGCGCGAAGTCGGAGAACTGGAACGGCGGTTCCTCGAGGGCGTAGACGCGCGAGTAGTCGGTGTTCGTGTCTTCGGTATCGATGACGTGAACGTAGAGCCGGTCGTCGGCGACGGCGGGGGTCATCGCCCACCCCTCGAGGCGGTATTCCCACAGCTCGGTTCCGGTCGCGCCGTCGAGGCCGACGAGGAAACCTCGGTCGTTGACGGCATAGACGGTTCCGTCCGCGACCGCGGGCGAACGTGTGTGCATGCCCTCGTAGTGCAGCCCATATTCGATACTCCCTGCGAAGCGGTGTAGCCACTCCCGTTGACCTGTGGTCTCGTCGAGTGCGTGAATGGTGTTGCCCGCTGCGAGGTAGACGTACCCGTCGGCGACCGCTGTACCCCGCGGCTGAGTGTTGACGTCGAATATCCACTCAACGTGCCCGTCGGTGGCATTCAGTTTGTAGAACTTCGGATCGTAGGTTTCGTCTCCAGTACCGACGAACACCGAGTCATCGGCTACCGTCGGTTGCATCGATAGCTCCCCTTCCATCTCGAAGCGCCATTCCTCGCTGCCGTCGCTTGCGCTCAGTGCGTAAACGGCGTAGTCACGATCGTTCACCTGGCCTGTCGCGTAGATCATCCCGCCGGCTGCCGACAGGCTGCCGGTAACGTCCTCGTTGACGTCGACAGACCACAGTTGTTCGCCCGTCTGGAGATCGTAGGCGTAGAGGTACTCTCCCCGGGTAGCGTAAAATGTTCCGTCGAAGGCGACTGTCGCGTCGGCTTCGAAGTTAGATACGTTCCAGCGTTCGGTGCCGTTGGTCGCGTGGTAGCCACGGATCCAGTCGCCATCCGAATAACTGGTCGCGGTGGTGACCACCACATCCTGAGTGGCCGTCACCGACCTGATGCTGGGTTCGCTCACGTTCCAGACTTCCTCACCGGTGTCGTTGTCGATCGCTCGAAGGCTGTCTTCCCCCGGGACGTACACGTGGCCGGCTGCGACGACAACCGGGATATCGATGACGTCGTCCGTGAACTCGTACACCCAGCGGGCATCGGGGTCGGTCGTCGGCCCAGATGCGTTCGGGTTGTGTCCAGAGCGACCCGAATCTCGGCCGTCGGTTCCCCAGTCGCCAGCGTCGAGTATCGATACAGAGTCGACGTGGTCGACAATTGCCGAGGTCCCGAGCGACGCTATTTCGCCATCGTTCCCGCCGAAGATGGCGTTCCCATCGACGGTTTCGACTGTCGATTCTACTCGCCCTATCTGGCTGGTCGCAAGATCAGTCCGATCGAATTGCTCAATTATCACTGGCCTCGACTCGTCCGAATACGAGTCACCGTCACCAGTCAATGCGAGTGCCGTAGGCCCCGTGGCAATGGTCGAAAGTACGACCAGCACTGCTATCACTCCCCCCAACAGTCGTTGCATACGATACGTGCGAAGGGTGAATTATCTATACTCACCTCCTGATTGGATTTCACTCCCTGAAAAGACTTTATACCATGAATATGATATACTACTAATGGATGCTCGTTCGGTCGAAGCGAACACCGAGGACGTGCTCGTCGAACTGATCCGGCGGCACGACGTTTTCGACGTGCTGGCCGACGAACCCCTCGAGAAACCTGAACTTGCCGCAGCGCTCGAGGTTTCGCCGGCGACTGCCCATCGGATTCTCACGTCCTTTCGAGAGAAGAACTGGATCGAGCGGACGGCTCAAGGCTACGCGCTGACCCCGTTCGGCAAGGCGCTGGGACGAGCCACCGCGACTTACCGATCGACGGTCGCCGAGACGCACCGACTGGCTCCACTGTACGACGTGGTCACGGCCGCCGCGTCATCGGAACCGATCGACTTCGCGTGGTTCGACGACGCGACCGTCACCACCGTCGAACCCCACGATCCGTACCGCCCGCTGAATCGGTTCATCGAATTGCTCGAGGCCACCTCCTCGATCCGCGGCATCGACACGACGTCGGTTTCGCCCACGTACGTCGAGGACGTCTACGACCGTATCGCGGACGGATTGCCAGTCGAACTCGTCTACGACCAGGCGGTCGTCGAACGGCTGGCGACCGAGTACACCGATCTTGCAACCGACGCGTTCGACCGGGACAACTTCACGCTCTGGGTCCGCGAGGAGGTCCCGTTCGGCCTCGCGCTGTTCGACGACCGGGTCGGAATCGGAGGGTACGACGACGAGACGGGGCTCCTCGAGGTGTTCGTCGACACCGATAACGAAGACGCGTACGCATGGGGAGAACAGTTGTTCGAGCTCTATCGGGAAGATGCGGACCGCCTCGTCTGAATTGTCTCCACAAGCGACTCGAGCCTTCCTCCCAGACCACTACGTATCGACTGAGACTAGCGCCAGCTCGAAGGACCGCTCGCCGTTCTCGTCGTAGTAGACGGTGTACGGCGCCAGTCCGAGGTCCGGTGCGAAACACCCCTCGTGGACGGTTCGCCCGTCGACCTCCGTGACGGAAGCGTAGCACTCGACGCCCGCGTACGTCCGCCGCTCGATGATCGCGAATCGCATCGAGCCGTCCGGCGAGGAGTACGACCACTCGTCCCCGACCGAGAGCGTGCGCCCCTCGTAGTACCCCATCGTGGGCGAGAAGAGCGTCGCGAGGACGAACGTGCCCGCTGGCGTGAGGATCAGGTCGCTCTGGAGGTCCTCCTTCGTCCCGCTGACGGTCGTCTCGAACTGAGTTTCTGCTGTTTCGTACTCGAGCGTGACCGTGGCCTCCTCGTCAGTCACGTCGGTGACGTCCCAGACGAGCGTTCCCGCACCCTCGTCGGCCGAGTAGGTCTCGTAGGTGTAGGTGATCGGGCGGTCGAACTCGAAGGGGTTCCAGGACGCGTCGCCCGGATCACCGGTCTGTGAGCGATCGCTCGAGTCAGTTCCGCTATCGGTTCCGTCGCTGTCGCCGCCGTCGTCACCGTCCTCGTCGGCTTCTACGTCCCCGATCGGTACGTCGTCGAGACAGCCGCCGAGAACGAGGGCCGCGGTGACGCCCGCAGTCCGAAGCAGTCGTCGCCTCGAGAGGCCGCGATTCGCGCGTAATTGCATCGACCGATCGTTGGCGTCCGACGGTATTGTACTCACTCGGTGAGACGAATTCACGACGTGAACGGGGGGTGAGAACGGTACGGTGTGAGCGAAGAGCGGGGACGAAACGACCGAAAAGCGCGAGTGTCTGCCCGATCGCGGCTCGAGAATCTCAGAGAGTGGGATCGGCGTCCCTCAAATCGACTGCTGGACGTGAACGAAACGCGGGAAAATCAGCGATTCAGTCGACGAAGTCGATGTCGTCGCCCTCGGGCTGGACGGCCTCGCCGTCCGGCCGGCCGTAGATCTGTGGCGATTCGACGCCGGTGACGACGATCATGGTACGCATCGATCCCTCGAGGGTCTCGTCGATCGAGGTCCCCCAGATGATGCGGGCGTCGGGGTCGATCCGGTCGTAGATCTCTTCGACGACGCCCTCGGCCTCCTCGATGGACATGTCGTTGCCACCGGTGACGTTGACGAGTGCGGAGTTCGCGCCGGAGATGTCGACGTCGAGCAGGGGCGAGCGGAGGGCGGTCTTCACGGAGTCCTCGGCTTTCGCCTCGGAGTCGGACTCGCCGAGACCGATCATGGCGACGCCGCCGCGCTCCATTACGGTGCGAACGTCGGCAAAGTCGAGGTTGACCAGGCCGGGTTTGGTGATGAGTTCGGTGATGCCTTTGACCGAGCGCATCAGGACCTCGTCGCTGACCTTGAACGCCTGACGGACGGGCAGTTTACCGACCGAGTCGAGCAGTCGGTCGTTCGGAACGACGATGACGGTGTCGGAGACGTCCCGCAGACGCTCGAGGCCGGCCTCGGCGTTGGTCCGTCGAACCTCGCCCTCCGCGGTGAAGGGCGTCGTGACGATCGAAATCGTCAGCGCGCCGGATTCGCGGGCCGCCTTCGCGACCACGGGGGCGGAGCCGGTACCGGTGCCGCCGCCGAGACCGGCGGTGACGAACACCATGTCGGCGCCGTCGATGGCGTCGTAGATGTCCTGCTGGCTCTCGAGGGCGGCCTCCTCGCCAACCTGTGGGAGCGAGCCGGCACCGCGGCCGGAGGTCTTCTGCTCGCCCATCAGGATCTTGGTGTCGGCCTCAATCTCGACGAGATGCTGGACATCGGTATTGGCGGCGACCAGTTTCGCGCCGTGGATGCCCTCCTCGTTCATCCGATCGACGGTGTTGCCGCCCGCACCGCCGCAGCCGACGACCGTAATGTTCGTCTGGAGGTCGTCGAGCACGTCGAGCAGTTCGTCGTCGGTCATCGTTCCGGAGTTCGCGCCAGCGTCGGCCCCGCCCTGGTGGGGTTCCTCGGCCCCGGGGACGCCCTCGGTGGCGTCCTCCTCGGCCTCGTCGATGGCATTTTCGACAATTGAGTCCATTCTTGTTCCGTTCTAGAAGATGGAGTATTATTATCTTTCCCCCACGCGTCAGTCAGACGTCAGACATAGTAATGGATTCTTACAGGTGGTCGAAGTATCACCGACGTATCGACAGCAGAAATTTCGTAATCGATCGTTACTTCTCGTCCTCGAGACGGTTCCACGGGAACGATTTGCTCCGTTCTCGAGACACGTCCTCGGCCCGGACGGTCGTCCCGTCGACGGTCACGTCTTCACCCGCTGACAGTCGTCCGAACTTCGGGCCTTCCTGGACGCCCGCCTCGCGAGCGAGCGCCGGGTCGAAGGCGACCTCGCGGACGACCACTGCTCGCTCGTTGAACTCGACGGTCTCGTAGCGGTCCTCGAGCACCGCTGCGGCCGTCCGAACGATGGACTCGAGCGGGTCCTCACCACCTGGGCCGGTAGTTGGGAAGGCGGCTCGTCCCCCGACTCGGCTCCCGCCGTTTCGCGTCTCGAACGCGACTGCAGTGGACTCGAGGGCAACTCGAACGGCCTCTGCGTCGACGGCTTCCGCGGCCTCGAGCAGTTCCGTAGGCAGGTCGGCGACCGCGAAGTCGGCTGTGTGACGGGAACCGAACCGGACGCCGTCGTCGACGGTCCCGAGCCGAGACTCGACGGCGTCGACGAGGTCCAGAGGTCGGTCTCCGACCTCCCGAAGCCAGGTTTCGCTCACGACGCGGTAGCCGAGGTCCTCGATCGTGACCTCGAGGCCGGGCCACTCGCCATCGACGACGGCGCGGTCGGCGTCGCTCGCGGCGAACGCCGCCTCGATCACCTCGCGGTGGTCGGTCGGGTCGCCCATCGCCTCGAGCGCCCAGTCGGCGGCGACGTGGCCGACGCGCCAGGGGGTCTCGCGGACGATCCGTTCGAACCGAGGGACGTAGTGATTGCCGCCGAAGCCGACGAAGGTCCGTCGCCGGTGCGAGGCGACGTCCCGCAACTCGAGAATCGCCTTCGCGACGGCACGGGCACCCTCCGGGTCGTCCCACTGCGCGTCGTCGCTTCCCAGTTCCGCGAACAGCGAGGGACAGTCGACATCGGTCGGCCCGTGGTGGGTGCACTCGAGGCCGGTGTCGTACCCTTCGGGCGCGTAGCGGTCGAACGCCTCGAGGAGTTCGGCGAGAGCGTTCGGAGCCGCCTCGGCGACGGCGTCCGACTCGCCGCCAAACTCCGCAGGGCCGAAGTTGCCGGTGGAGTGGGCCGTCAGCAGCGGGCCGGTGTTCCCGGAGTGGCGCGAGGCGAAGACGAGCAGGTCAGGTTCGGGGTCGGCGTCGAAAGCGTCGACGGGGCGCTCGAGGTCCAGGTGGAGGGCGTCGAACGACCGCAACTCGGCGCCGTCGGTGCGATAGTAGGTGCCGCCGCCCTCGGCGTCGGGCGTCTCCGGGTCGACGCGTTCCTCCCAGTCACCCAGCTCGCGAAGGTGCGAGCAGATGTGACTCGAGGCGCGGTCGGCACGACTCTCGACGATGGCGATCACGGTGGGTCGTCGGCCGCGGGGGACCGAATAGACTCCGTTTTCGATACGAGAGTTCGCACTGCGAACCGCACGTGCTATCGGCGGGCCGGAAGACGGTTTCGTGGGTCAAACACGGTACCTGGAACTGGGGTGGATCGATGACGTTCGTCACTTGCGCAACATATTTCCTTCGGAGTATCCGTATCGTTAATGTGAACGCCGTAACTCGCCTCTACAGGCGCATCGACGAGTGGGCGAAGGGACTCTCTCGCGTAGGGTATGCAGCCTTGCTGGGGACGTCGGCAGGTGGCGGCGTTCTCGTGGTCGGAATCACGTTGAGTGACGAGTTCCTCCTCGTTCAGGCACTCACGATGGGACTCGTGATGTTCTCTTTGGAGTGCGTGTTTGGGAAATACCAGACGACTGGAGAGTGAAGGAACTGGAATCCGTGGCGGAATCGACGCGCGGTTCGTCACCCGATGGCCGCGAGTCGCAGGCGGCGGGTTGGTGCGAGAATGGTTCCGGGCGCCGTTAAGACCGGCTCAGGGCTCGAGGTCGACGGTCAGGTCGGTCGCGATCCAGGCGTCGGTGTTGTTCCACTCGGTGAAGACGGCCTTGCCAGGGCGGGTTTCGTGACACGTCACGAGGCAGTCGGTGTCTGCACTGTCGGAGCGCTCGAGGGTGGATTCCGAGTCGTGCTGCACGGGAACGTCCATTACCAGGTGTTAGGTGAGCCTAAACCTAAATACGTTTTGGTCGGCCTAAGTTTGGCTCGTCGAACGCGCCCGCGGACTTTTCACCTCCGAGGGTGAACGAGCGGATATGCCCAACGAAACGCCCGACATCGCCCCCGTCGTCGAGGAGACGGCCACCGACATCGCCGACATGGAGGTTCGCGGCGCGGCGACCATCGCCGACGCCGCGGCGGCCGCCCTCGCCGCCCAGGCCCAGCGCTCCGAGGCGGACTCGTCGGAGGCATTCCGCGAGGAACTCGAGGCCGCGGCCTCGGCGCTGTACGAGACCAGACCGACTGCGGTGAGTCTGCCAAACGCTCTGCGGTACGTCCTCCGCGGGGTCGAGGGCGAAACCGTCGAGGCCATGCGCGAGTCGACGGTCGCTCGCGCGGAGGCCTTCCGGGAGGACCTCGAGCAGGCCCAGGAGACCCTCGGCGAGGTCGGCGCAAACCGACTTCGCGACGGCGACGTCGTCATGACTCACTGCCACTCGACGGACGCGCTCGCCTGCGTCGAGGCGGCCATCGAGGACGGCAAGGAGATCGAGGCGATCGTTAAGGAGACCCGGCCACGCCTCCAGGGGCACATCACCGCGAGCGAGTTGCGCTCGATGGGCGTCCCCGTCACGCTAATCGTCGACAACGCCGCCAGGCGGTATCTGGACGAGGCCGACCACGTGCTCGTCGGGGCCGACAGCATCGCCGCCGACGGCAGCGTCATCAACAAAATCGGCACCAGCGGCCTGGCCGTCAACGCCCGCGAGCGCGGCGTTCCCGTGATGGTCGCCGCCCAGTCGATCAAACTCCACCCCGACACGATGACGGGCCACACCGTCGAGATCGAGATGCGCGACGAACGGGAGGTGCTCGAGGAGACGGCCTACGCGGACGTCGCGGCCGACGGCGACGTACCCGACGACGGCCTCACCGTCGAGAACCCGGCATTCGACGTGACCCCGCCCCGTCACGTCGACGCCATCGTCACCGAGCACGGACAGTACCCGCCCGAGAGCATCGTGATGCTCATGCGCGACCTCTTCGGCGAGACGACGACCGATCCCTGGGCGGTCTGAGGCCGCGCTACGGCCGAACGTCGTCGATAACCGGAAATTGTTTCACGTTGGTCTGTCCCAGTAGTGCTATGGTAGTACCCGAGGGATTCGTCTTGCCGCCGTGGTACGTGGTGGTACCGCTGGCGGTGGTGCTTCTGGGAACCGTGGCGCTCCTGTGGGTGCTGGCGCCGCCGGTGACCGACGAAACGGTGATGGCGTTCGTCCCGTGGATGATGCTGGGGTCGACGCTGTATGTCCTGTACCAGCTCGAGCAATTTCCCGCGAGCCTCGAGGCGCTGTTCAGCGCCCCGACGGTGTACGTAACGACGGCGGCGGTCGCCGGCTTGACCTGGATCGCCGGGAGCTTTCTGTACGCCGCCGGCCTCCAACGATCGATCGAACGCTTCGTCGGCATCGTCGGGACCGGCTTCGCCGTCGTCTTCGCTACGTTTACCGTCTTAATTGGCTGGCAGATGGGAACCTTCGAACCCTTCTGGCCGGTGATCACCGTCGTCGTCACCGGCGTCGTCGCCGCCATCGCCTGGGTGGCCCTCAGCCTCTGGCGGACCGACGTCGCGGCCGTGACGGGGGTGACCGGCGCACTGGTTGTCTTCGCCCACGCCCTCGACGGCGTGTCGACGGCGATCGGCTACGACGTCCTCGGCGTCACCGAGGACGTACCCGCCTCGGCGTTCATCCTCGAGGTGGGTGAGATGCTCCCGACGGCGGGGTACATCGGCGGTGGCTGGCTGTTCGTCCTCGTGAAGGTCGTCCTCGCGCTGATCATCGTCTCGCTGTTCGAGGAGTACGTTCGCGAGGAGCCGCGACAGGCCCGGATCGTCCTCGGGTTGATCGCGGCCGTGGGGCTCGGCCCCGGCGTCCACAATATCCTCCTGTTTGCCGTGGGCGTGGGGGCGTGAGAGCGGGTTGACTCGAGTAGTGAGAAGAGTCCGACGATCGCTCGAGTAACTGAGAGAACCCGACAACTGCTCGAGTAGTGTGAAGAGCCCGCCGACTACCCGAGTTATCGAGAAAACCCGCCAACTGCTCGCACATCGAGAGGAGACGACAACGTTTTTTGACCGGCTCTCGTCTCTCCGCCATCGTCGAATGGTCACCGTACTTACCGCCGGTCACGTCAACTGGGACGTCACCCTCCGCGTCGACCGCTTCCCCGAACCCGACGGCGAAGCCGCCATCCACTCACAACGCCAGTCCGGCGGCGGGAGCGCCGCGAACGTCGCCGCCGCGCTTGCCACCCTCGAGGTCGAAGCCGGGCTCGTCGGAAGCGTCGGCGACGACGACAACGGCCTGCTGGCCAGGCGCGAACTCGAGGCCGCGGGCGTCGACCTCGACGGCGTTCGAATCATCGAGGGCGCCGACACCGCGGTCAAGTACATTCTGGTCGACGACGAGGGCGAGGTGGCCGTCCTCGGGAACGACGGGGTCAACGAGGCCGTCCGGCCGTCCGATCTGGACCCGGATCGCGTCAATCGCGCCGATCACGTCCACCTGACGAGCCAGCGTCCCGATACGGCCGGCCGCCTCGCCAGTCTCGCCAGCGACGCCGGCGTGACCGTCAGCGTCGACCCCGGGCGACGGCTGGCCGAACGCGACTACGACGAGGCACTGGCCCACGCGGACGTGATCTTTGCGAACGACCGGGAGGTCGAGTCGATGATCGAAGAGACCTACCCCACGTCGGACTTCAGCGACCGCATCCTGGTCGTCAAGTACGGCGGCGACGGGGCCGAAGTCCACACGCCTGGAGGGTCGATTCACCATCCCGGGTTCGACATCGAAGCCGTCGACACGACGGGTGCCGGCGACGCGTTCGCGGCCGGCTTTCTCGCGATGTACCTCGAGACCGACGACGTCGAACGGATCCTCGAGTTCGCGAACGCCTGTGGCGCGCTCGCGGCGAGCGTCGAGGGGGCACGGTGTGCGCCGACGGTTAGTGCAGTCGAGGCGGTACTCGATGGCGACCACACTCGCTGATTTCGTGTCACTTTTTACCACGTTCTTTGATACCAAACTATTGCAGCCAGTGGTGTCTGACGGTACCTATATGCCACTGGTCGTTGGCAACTCGACTAGCGTCACGGAGACGTATACCTGATAGACATGAACGAACGAACAGCAGGGGCCGTTCGCTCCCGGGGGACTGGGGCACGACATCACGTCCGGTACGAGCGGGACGACGCCGAGCCACTGAGCGTGGCCACGGCGTCCGCAATTGCGATGTACAGGGGCGAAGAGGTACTTTCGTCGTCGACACAGCTGTACGAGTACGTCGACCCGGAGGCACTCGACGCACTGTTCGCCGACAGGCACGACGGTACGCCTCGTAAAGACGGACGGATCACGATCGACCTTCCTGATGGACTGGTCGTCATCACGCCGACGTGCATTCACGTGACGGCCGACGACGAGCCACGGGAGATCACGTCGTAACCACGCCTCCGCTCACGCCCACGCCAAATCCCACCGCGGGACACCGGGCGACGAATCGGATTGGCGATACGGCGGGCGGCGATAGCGAGCAGCGACAGCGAGCAAGGAGACCGAGCAGCCAGCAAGACAGAACGGGGGAGCGGCTGCTCGCGAACCGGATGAGAGCACGACCCTCGAGTCGCGGGTACTAACGAGCACCGAGCAGCGATGGTCGTCGGCGTCGAGTGCCGGCCACGAACCGATCGACTTCCGCCGGACGGAACGCGACCTTTTTGCGGCCGGTCCGAGAATCGCCGTTCATGGCAACCCAACCGCACCTGCTCGTCGACGACGGTGACGTCCACGACATCGCGCTGATTCCAGGCGACCCGGGACGCGTCGACCGCATCGCGAGCCACTGCGATGAATCCGAGACGATCGCTCAGAACCGCGAGTACAAAGTCGTCAACGCCGTTTACGACGGCCGCGAGCTAACCATCTGTTCGACCGGCATCGGCTGTCCCTCCGCCGCGATCGCCCTCGAGGAACTGTCAAACGTCGGCGTCGAGACGTTCGTCCGCGTCGGGACGACCGGCGCCCTCCAGCGAGAGATCGAGATTGGCGACATGATCGTCGCGACCGGCGCCGCCAAGAACGAGGGGACCTCGAAGCGCTACGAGGACGTGGAGTACCCGGCCGTTCCGGACTACGAGGTCCTCTCGGCGCTGGTCGACGGTGCGGAGGAAAACGGCGAGGACGTCCACGTCGGCCCCATCGCCAGCGACGACGCCTACTACGCCGAGACGGACGAGTACGTCGAGAACTGGGAGGCCGCCGGCCTGCTCTCGGTCGAGATGGAAGCCGCGGCTGTGTTCACCCTCGCGCGACGCAAGGGTCTCCGCGCCGGCGCCATCTGCACCGTCGACGGGAACCTCGTGAAGGGCACCCAGAAGGGAACCGACACCGAGGACGACGAACTGCCCGAGAAGGCCAAAAACAACGTCGCTCGAGCGATCGACATCGCGCTTGAGGCGACGACGAACCTGTAGACGAGGTCGCTGCGATATTCGGGAGTCCCATCGCGGACGCACTCTTCATTCGGCGACTTCTTATGCCGACTCGAGCGAGTCTGTCGTCGTGTCCTCGAGCGACTACCGTTATCTCGAGCTTATGCCTGGACGCACCTCGAGCGTACTCGAGGGTGGTTCCGCAGTGGGGCGGGCCGGGTTCGTGCGTCCCGCGTTCACAGGTACCGTTCCATCTCGTAGTCGCCGCGGTTGCGCGCCGTCGTCTCGAAGCCGGCTGACTGGTAGAGGTTCATCGCGATGCGATTGTTCCGGTCGACGGTCAGCCAGACGTGACTCACGCCGTTTTCCCGACCGTACTCGAGCAAACGACCGATGAGTTGCGTACCGATCCCCGCCGACTGGTACGCCGGCCGGACGAAGATCGCCAGCTCGGCTCGGTCGTCGAACGGGACCAGGACGGCGTGACCGACCACGTCGCCTCGATGGCGTGCGACGACGTGGAGCCCCTCGTCCAGGAGTCCGTCGATCCACTCGCGTATCCTGGGCTCGCCCCGCGGTGGGAGTCCCTGTGACCGCGATTCGTCGTCGAAGTGCGTGTACATCTCAACCACTGGTTCGGGGCCACCAGCGTAGGCATCGACGGTGATCGGTCGCTCCGCGCGATCCGTAAACGTCGTCGGGGACGAGGGTCGTCGGTGCTGATCGATGGCGGAGACCATACGTTCGCTTCGGACGACACGGACCTAAGCCTGGCTCGCGTTCCCAGTCACTGGGAGACGGGGTTCTGCGGGGTCAATTCGGCGAATCCGTCAGTTCCACCGTGTATCGTTTGAACCACGAGGGCGGTTGGCTCGAGGGGCCGTCGACGGCCACAGTTCGAGAGCGGAAACGAGCGAATAGTGGTGAGTAACTGTCAGAGTGTCGAACAGAGGGCTTAACCCTCCCCGTCGCATTCAGGGAGGTATCCGATGATACGCCCCACCCGCGAACGAGAGCAATCCGCGACGTCGGCGACGAAAGAAACGGACTCGACCCAGTCGACGGTCAAACAGTGTCCGGAGTGTGAGTCCGAATCGCTGGTCACGAGCGACGGGGGGAGCGAAATCAGTTGCGAGCGGTGCGGGCTGATCGTCGAGGAATCCCGGATCGACCGCGGGCCGGAGTGGCGGGCGTTCAACGCAGCCGAGCGCGACAGCAAATCGCGTGTCGGCGCACCGACGACCCAGACGATGCACGACAAGGGGCTGACGACGGCCATCGACTGGAAGGACAAAGACGCCTACGGCCGCTCGCTCTCCTCGGAAAAGCGCAGCCAGATGCACCGCCTGCGCAAGTGGCAAGAGCGCATCCGGACCAAGGACGCCGGCGAACGCAACCTGCAGTTCGCCCTCTCCGAAATCGACCGGATGTCCTCGGCGCTCGGCATTCCACGGTCCGTCCGCGAAGTCGCCTGCATGCTCTATCGCCGGGCACTCCAGGAGGACCTCATCCGGGGGCGTTCGATCGAGGGCGTTGCCACCTCGGCGCTGTACGCCGCCTGCCGAATCGAGGGTATTCCGCGGAGCCTCGAGGAGGTCGCCGCCGTCTCGCGGGTCGACCGTAAGGAGATCGGTCGTACCTACCGCTACGTGGCCCAGGAACTCGGCCTGGGCATGGAGCCCGTCGATCCGAAGAAGTACGTCCCCCGGTTCTGTTCCGAACTCGAGTTGTCCGAGGAGGTCCAGGCGAAGGCCAACGAGATCATCGACGTCACCGCCGAGAAGGGGCTCCTCTCCGGGAAATCGCCGACGGGCTACGCTGCCGCGGCCATCTACGCCGCCTCGCTGCTCTGTAACGAGAAGAAGACCCAGCGGGAGGTCGCCAACGTCGCCCAGGTGACCGAGGTGACAATTCGCAACCGATATCAGGAGCAGATCGAGGCAGTCGGCCTGTACTGATCCTCGAGCGGATTTTCTGTCAGCCACAATATACGTGTCTGACGTACGTTTAAGTAGCGAGAACAGTCCCTAGTAGGTATGCCGAAAAACCGCGTCGAGCGACTCGAGGCGACCGTGAAGGAACTCGAGTCCACCGTGGAGGGACTGACCGAAGAACTCGTCGAATCGAAAGAACGCATCCGCGTGCTCGAGGCCGAGTTGGATACCGAAATCCCGACGCGCGTCCCGGAGCGACGCCAGTCGGCCGACGCCGAGGTCGAGGGCGACGAGACGCCGGAGGCCGCCCAGAACGACGTCGCCGAGGCGGCCGCGGAAGCCGACGGCGTCGAGGATGAAGAGGAAGCGCTCGAGGGCGAACCAGAAGACTCAGGTACCGACGACATTATTGTCGCATAACTCGTCGACTCGTCCGACTCGCGTCGGCGGTCGACGCCCGCTCTACGGAGATCTCGAATGCACATCAAGGCGCTCGTCCTGGACAATTTCAAGAGTTTCGGCCGGAAAACGAAGATCCCTTTCTACGAGGACTTCACCGTCGTCACGGGCCCGAACGGCTCCGGCAAGTCGAACATCATCGACGCCGTCCTCTTCGCGCTCGGCCTGGCTCGCACCCGCGGGATCAGAGCCGAGAAACTCACCGACCTGATCTACAACCCGGGCCACGACGGGGACGAGGAATCCGCCAGTCCACGCGAGGCCATCGTCGAGGTCATCCTCGACAATAGCGACGAGACGCTGACGCGCTCGCAGGTCGTCAACGCCGCCGGCAGCGACGACGTCGGCGACTGCGAGGAGATCCGCATCCGTCGACGGATCAAGCGCACCGAGGACAACTACTACTCCTACTACTACCTCAACGACCGCTCGGTCAACCTCTCGGACATCCAGGACCTGCTCGCCCAGGCCGGCGTCACCCCCGAGGGCTACAACGTCGTCATGCAGGGCGACGTCACCGAGATCATCAACATGACGCCGTACAACCGGCGCCAGATCATCGACGAGATCGCCGGCGTCGCCGAGTTCGACGCCAAGAAAGAGGACGCCTTCGGCGAACTCGAGATCGTGCAAGAACGTATCGACGAGGCCGAGTTGCGCATCGGCGAAAAACGCGACCGGCTCGCCCAACTCGAGGACGAGCGCCAGACGGCGCTTCGCTATCGGCGACTTCGCGAGGAGAAGGACGAGTACGAGGGGTATCTCAAGGCGAGCGAACTCGAGGACAAGCGCGAGGAACTCGCGGGCGTCGAGGAGAAGATCGACGGCCTCGAGGCCGACCTCGAGGACCTCCAGCGCGAACTCGACGAACGCCAGGGGACGGTGCTCAGGCTCGAGGAGGACCTCGAGGACCTCAACGCCGAAATCGAGCGCAAGGGTGAGGACGAACAGTTGCGGATCAAGAGCGAGATCGAGTCCGTCAAGGGCGACATCTCCCGCCTCGAGGACCGTATCGAGGCGACGACCGATCGGATCGATGAGGCCGAATCCACTCGGCGAGAGGCGTTCGTCCAGATCGATCGCAAACAGGAACAGGTCGCCGACCTCGAGGACGAGATGCGCGAGTACAAACTCGAGAAGGCCTCGCTCACGTCCGAAGTGCAGGAGCGCGAGAGCGAGGTCGAGCGCCTCGAGACCGAAATCGACGACGTCGACACGGAGTACGACGAGGTCAAAGCCGAACTCCGGGAGCGAAAGGACGCCCTCGAGGCCGCGAAGACCGAAAAGAACGACCTCCAGCGCGAGCAGGACCGCCTGCTCGACGAGGCCCGCCGTCGCTCGAACGAGGTGAGCGAAACCGAGGCCGAGATCGAGGCTCTCCAGGAGTCGATTCCCGAGATCGAGACCCAGCGCAAGGACCTCGAACGCGAACTCCAAAAGGCCGAGGCCAACCGCGAGAACATCACTGGCGTCGTCGAGGACCTGCGTGACGAGAAGCGCGAACTGCAGGCGAAACTCGAGGAGATCGACGACGAGTTACAGGCCAAACAGGCCGAGTACGCCGAACTCGAGGCCAACGCTGGCGAAAGCGGCGACTCGTCGTTCGGTCGAGCGGTGACGACGATTCAGAACGCGGCCATCGACGGCGTCCACGGCCCTGTCGCGGAGCTGGGCAGCGTGAGCGGCGAGTACGCCGTCGCCTGCGAAACCGCGGCCGGCGGTCGGCTAGCGAACGTGGTCGTCGACGACGACGTGATCGGCCAGCAGTGTATCGAGTACCTCAAGTCGCGAAACGCCGGGCGAGCCACGTTTCTCCCGATCACGAAGATGCGCTCTCGAGGGCTACCGAACGCGCCCTCAGATCCGGGGGTCGTCGACTTCGCGTACAACCTGGTCGACTTCGACGACCAGTACGCGGGCATCTTCTCGTACGTCCTCGGGGATACCCTCGTCGTCGAGGACATCGAGACCGCCCGGGCGTACATGGGCGACTACCGCATGGTCACCCTCGACGGCGACCTCGTCGAGAAGAGCGGGGCGATGACCGGTGGCTCCCGGAAGGGATCCAGATACTCGTTCACCAGCGGCGGGAAGGGCCAGATCGAGCGCGTCGCCACCCAGATCGCCCAGTTACAGGACGAAAAACAGTCTGTCCGGAGCGACCTCCGGGGGGTCGAGGAGCGCCTCGACGACGCCCGCGACCGCCAGACCGACGCCGCCGACGAGGTGCGCTCGATCGAGGCCGAACTCGAGAAGTTAGACGAAAAACGAGCGCGTATCGAGGGTGACGTCGAAGACCTCGAGACGAAACTCGAGGACCTCGAGGACGACCGGGAGTCCGTCGACGAGCGGATGACCGAGATCGCCGACGAGATTGAGGCCACCACGGGAGAGATCGACGACATTCAGGCCGACATCGACGACCTCGAGACCGAACTCGCCGACTCGAAAATTCCCGAGCTCACCGCCCAGATCGAGGACCTCGGGGGCGAAATCGACGAGCGGGAAGAGCGGATGGACACCCTCGACACGAAGCTCAACGAACTCGGCCTCGAGAAGCAGTACGCCGAGGACGCCATCGAGGACCTTCACGACGACATCGAAACGGCCCAGAACCGCAAGGCCGAACTCGAGTCGACGATCGACGACTGCGAAGACGCCATCGAGGACAAACGCGGGGAACTCGAGGACAAACGCGAGGCCGTCGCGGAACTCGAGGACGAGTTAGCCGAACTCAAAGGCGAACGATCGGAGGTCAAAGAGGCCGTCTCGGAGGCCCGCACGGCACGCGACCAGCAGCAAGACCGGGTCAACGCCGTCGAGAGCAAACTCGAGTCCGCCCGCGAGCGCGCCGGCGCCCTCGAGTGGGAGATCGACGCCCTCGAGGAGGAAGTCGGCGAGTACGATCCCGAAGACGTTCCCGACCACGACACCGTCGTCGAGATGGTCGAGTTGCTCGAGGCCGACATGGAAGCGCTCGAACCGGTGAACATGCTGGCGATCGACGAGTACGACGACGTGCGCTCGGACCTCGACGACCTCGAGGAGGGACGGGAGACGTTGGTCGAGGAAGCGGAGGGCATCCGCGAGCGGATCGAACAGTACGAAACCCAGAAGAAACGGACGTTCATGGACGCCTACGACGCCATCGCCGAGCACTTCACCGACATCTTCGAGAAGCTCTCGGAGGGGACGGGGACGCTCCACCTCGAGGACGAGGTGGACCCGTTCGAGGGTGGCCTGACGATGAAGGCCCAACCTGGCGACAAGCCCATCCAGCGCCTGGACGCGATGTCCGGCGGTGAAAAGTCCCTGACCGCCCTGGCGTTTATTTTCGCCATCCAGCGCCACAACCCGGCGCCGTTCTACGCCCTCGACGAGGTCGACGCGTTCCTCGACGCGGTCAACGCCGAGCGCGTCGGTCAGATGGTCGACGAACTCGCGGGTCGGGCCCAGTTCGTCGTCGTCTCTCACCGCTCGGCGATGCTCGATCGGTCCGAGCGAGCTATCGGGGTCACGATGCAGCAAGATAACGTCTCGGCCGTGACGGGGATCGACCTGAGCGGCGACGGGGACGGCGAGGAGGTCCCGGCGGATGACTGACGGCGACGGCGAGGACGACATCCCGCTGCAGATCGCCGGTCACGAGGACCGCGAACGGCCGGGGTCTGCCAGGAACTCGAGAGCCGGGGACTCGGTCCTCGCGTTCGACGAGAGCGAGATCACTGGCTCGGACGACAGCAAAGACGACCTCGAGACGGCAGGTGACGGCGGAGGCGGCGAGGCCAGGAACGAAGACGAGGACGACGAAGTCGAACCCGTCGAACTCCTCGTCCAGCTCGCCAAAGACGGCGAGATCGACCCCTGGGACATCGACATCGTCGCCGTCACCGACAAGTTCCTCGAGGTGCTCGACGATGCAGACCTTCGAACGTCGGGTCGGGCGCTGTTCTACGCGAGTGTCCTCCTCCGGATGAAGAGCGACGAACTGTTCGCCCCCGACCAGCCCGAAGAGGAGGAACTCCCGCCGTGGGAAGCCCCCTTCGCCGACGAGGCGGCGATGGAGGACGCGGCACCTGGCTTCGACCCCATCGAAAGCCTCGAGGCCGAGATGGATCGACGCCTCGAGCGCAAGCACGCCCGCGGGAAGCCCGAGACGCTGGACGAGTTGGTCCGAGAGCTCCGGGACGCCGAGCGCGGCACCTGGTGGAAGTCCTCCCGGAGTTACGACACGAGTGGTTCCCCGCACGGATACGGTCGCGGGATGCAGGAGCTGAGCTACCACTCGGGGGACGACTTCCGGGTGGACGACGAGCCGACGGCAGACGACGTGACCCACACGGCCCACGAGGAGGACATCGAGGCCGTCATCGACGACGTCGAGGCCGAACTCGAGGCCCACTACGAGAAGGGGCGCGACGAGGTGCTCTACGCCGAGATCGACCACGTCGGCGGGACGCGGGTGATGACCTACCTTGCGTTGCTGTTTCTGGCCCACCGTGGACGGCTGGTGCTCGAGCAGGACGAACTCTTCAGCGACCTCTGGATCGCACCCGTGACGCCAGAGGCCGAGGTCGAGGAAGCGGTCGCGGATTGAACGACGCGCGATACGTGGAACGTCGTACCGCTCGAGTCGCGCTGACTCCCCAATTTTTGTAGTGGCCACCCACACTGAGCGTATGGAACGCGTGCAGGCTGCTCTCGGCGGACTGGTCGTGGTCGTCGCCCTCTACGGCGGGTACGTCCTCGTGCGGACGCTCACTCGAGCGCTCTACGCGATCGTCTGGTTCACCGAGACCGTCGCGATGTTCGCGTTCGCTCTGCTGGTCGGCTACGTCGCCTACCGGGTGCTCTGGGGTGTGAGCGACGACCCACGACGTCACTGAGCGAGCGCCGGACTCGAGAATCGATCAGAACACCTTAGGTGTTGAAGAACGTACAGGTGTGCAGATGTCGCGACCCGACGACGTGCTCTTTCGCGCCCGCCTCGGCGCGTTCGCCCTCCTGCGAAAGCTCTTCCCGATCGTGGCACTCGTTTTCCTGCTACTCTAGCCGGTAGCCGTCTTCCAGACCGGCTGGGCCATGCTACTCGGCTGGGCGAACTTCTTCATCGGTCTCTTCGTCCTCTGGACCTCCCGCGGGATTCCGCTCTACCCCGCTCACACCTTCGGCGTCGAACACCGCGTCGACGAGGACACCTTCGACGGCCCCCGCAAGCACTGTGCCGGCTGTGGCACCACCTGCCACCAGGGTCTCCGGCGGCGATACACCCGGCAGTTCGTCATCTTCGGCGTCCCGCTGCACACCCTCGAGTGGGGAATCAACGACTACTGCCTCGAGTGCGCCCGGCCGGGTGGCGGTCCAGGCGTCGACCAAAGTTCGGAGGTCGGGCGCGTCCGAACAAACGACACCAGTGCGAAGCGCGAACTCGAGCGCGCCCTCGAGGATGATGCCTGAGCGCCCGACGAGCCTCGACCGACGGGTCCGGCGGCTGGCCGACAACCTCGGATTCGTTCTGCTGTGGGGCTGGCTCCTGATCTCGCTGTTTTTCGTCCCGACGTGGCTCGGCTACTGGTGGCTGGGCGCGCTCCTGTTCTTTCTCGGGCTGGTGCTCTGCTGGCAGGCCGCGGCGGCCTCGACCCATCCTATCTACGTCATCGGCAAACGCCGCGAGGTTTCGAGCGAGCGGGTGACCGACGAAGCGAGCGTCTGCGACGAGTGCAGCGCCGACGCGGCAGGCGGCGAGCGGCGCCGGTACGCGACCCGGCAGGTTCTCTTCGGCACCACCGTCACCGTCCCCGAGTGGGGCGAGAACGTCTACTGTCCGGAGTGCCTCGAGCGCGAGGCGAGCAGCGCAGCGCTCGAGTCGAGTGCTCGGGAGACGAACGAATCGAGCGGGCGTGGCGAACTGGCTCGAGAATTCGACGACTGACGCGCGCTGGGAGGCCGGCTACTCGAGGTACTGCCCCGCCAGCAACTCGACGCGCTCGCGGGTCTCCGCGGGAATCGATTCGACGGGCGTGTTGATCGTGCCCTCGAGCGCTGACCAGGCCTCGCTCTCGAAGTCCTCGGGCATCGTCCGAACCGCCTGCTCGATCACCGCATTGATCGACTCCTGGTTGGCCGCCGCGTTCTCGAGGACCTCCTCGAGGGTGACCTCGTTGTCCTGTTTCCAGACGTCGTAGTCGGTGATTCCGGTCACCGTGGCGTAACTCATCTCGGCCTCGCGGGCGAGTTTGGCCTCCGGGATGGTGGTCATGCCGACGACGTCCCAGCCCTGGTCGCGGTAGAACTCGCTCTCGGCTCTGGTCGAGTACTGGGGTCCCTCGATGCAGACGTAGGTGCCGCCCTCCTGGACGGTGGTCTCGGCCGCTTCCTCGGCGGCGGTCGCGAGGTGATCGACCATCGCCGGACAGTACGGATCGGCGAAGCCCATGTGGACGACCATCCCGTCGCCGAAGAACGTCGGCGTTCGGTGTTTCGTTCGGTCGAAGATCTGGTCCGGGATCACGAGCGACTGCGGGGGTAGGTCTTCGCGCAGGCTGCCGACGGCGTTCGTCGAGATGACGCGGTCGACGCCTGCGTCCTTGAGCGCGTAGATGTTCGCCTGGTAACTCGCTTCGGTGGGAGTGTGCTGGTGGTCCTCGCCGTGACGCGGGAGGAAGACGACCTCCTGCCCGGCGAGTTCACCGATCGTCAGATCGTCGCTCGGTTCGCCGTAGGGCGTCGTCACCGACTCCGTAGAGACGTTCTCGAGTGGCAGTGCTTCGTAGATACCGCTTCCGCCGATGACGCCGATGGTCATACCTCGACGTCGACGGGGAGGTTCCTAAACGGTGTGGAATCTGTGCGGCCCAGCTCACCATCGACTGCCGCTCGCTCGAGACGATAGGGCGATGCGACACGCTATCACGTCGTACGAGAGTTCAAGTATCCTGAGAACTATTTCGATTCGTAATGCCTCCCGAGGACGATTCCGGCACCGAGCCCCTCGAGGAGACGGCAGGTACGGACGCGAGCGTGACCGCGAGTACGAACGCGAACTCGAGTGCGAGCGAGAGCAAGACGACCGACACCGACTCCCCGGGAACGACCGCGACGACCGCGAACAGTAGCGACCTCACCGACGGCCCGCTCCTCCGGCCCATGTTTCGGCTCGCGTGGCCGCTCATGGTCATCCAGTTGCTGCAGGTCGCCTACAACATCGGCGACACCTTCTGGTTAGGCGCGCTGTCGCCCGAATCGGTCGGCGCACTGAGCCTGGCTTTCCCGCTGATCTTCTTCCTGATCTCGATCGGCGGCGGTTTCACCGCGGCGGGGGCGATCCTCATCGCTCAGCACACGGGCGCCGGGAGCGGCAAGGGCGGACTGATCGCCGGACAGACGCTCTCGTTCATCTCGATCGTCGCGATCGTGCTCGGCGTGCTCGGCTACTTCGTGACCGATCCGATGCTCGCCTTGCTTCCAGCAGATCCAGAGACGAAGGCCGTCGTGATCCCCCTGGCAGCCAACTACATGCGCATTTTCTTCCTCGGGTCGCCGTTCCTGTTCGGCTTCTTCATCTTCACCTCGCTCATGCGCGGCTACGGGAACACGCGGGCCCCGATGCGCGTGATGGCCGTCAGTGTCGTCATCAACCTCGTGCTTGACCCGCTGCTCATCTTCGGCGTCGGGCCGTTTCCCGCCCTCGGGATCGAGGGAGCGGCCGTCGCGACGGTCTTCTCGCGGGCCGTGGCGACTGCCATCGGTCTCTACGTCCTGTTTGGAACGGACGTCGGCCCGAAGATCGAGGCCGGCCACCTCGTGCCACAGCGCGAGTACGTCTCGAAGATCACGCGACTGGGCGTCCCCACAGCGCTCGAGCAGTCGATGAGTTCGCTCGCGATGATCGCGATGACGGCGATGGTGGCGACGTTCCCCATGGCCGTCGTCGCGGCCTACGGCCTCGGCAACCGACTCATCTCGCTTGCCTTCCTCCCGGCGATGGG
The DNA here is from genome assembly GCF_024204665.1 of Natronosalvus rutilus. Taxonomy (NCBI): domain Archaea; kingdom Methanobacteriati; phylum Methanobacteriota; class Halobacteria; order Halobacteriales; family Natrialbaceae; genus Natronosalvus; species Natronosalvus rutilus. The sequence goes on from NZ_CP100355.1 coordinate 3,551,620, forward strand.
GATGGGACAGGCGACCGATACGATCGTCGGTCAGAACCTGGGCGCGGGAAAGCCCGACCGCGCCGGCCGGGCGACCTGGGTCGCCTCCGGTGTCGTCGCCGCGATCATGTTCACGGCGGGAGCGATTGCGTTCGTCGCCCCGGAACCGATCGTCGGCGTGTTCATGACGTCCGGAGAGGAGGGGGCGGCCGAAACGATCGCCCACGGCAGTACGTACCTCAGAATCGCCGCCTCGATGTTCGTCTTCATGGGCGTCCTGCAGGTCCTCCTCGGCGCGTTTCGCGGGGCCGGGAACACCAAGACGGCGCTCGTCTTCTCGGTCGTCACCCTCTGGATCGCCCGGGTTCCGGTGGCCTACTACCTCATCTTCGTCGCCGGCTGGGGAACGACGGGCATCTGGATCGGCGTTGTCGCCGGCGACGTCGTCGGCGCGCTCGCTGCCATCGCCTACTTCACCCGCGGCACCTGGAAGGGGTCAATCGTCGATGACGAGGGCGAGGGCGCGGACGAACCCGAGCAGGCGGGGCCAGAACCGGCGAGCGCGTCCTCGGTAAACGACTGAGCGACGGCCGCTGCGACGACGACTGACGATCGACGACAGTCTTACGATTACGACGAACGGACGCGTCCTCGAGCGCCGTCGTCGTGCCCGTTCTCGACGATCGACCTCAGGCGTCGACCTCGCTCGAGGCCGACTCGAGGAACAGGTCCCGCCGACCCACCAGGTATCCCAGGATTAGGACCGCGACCAGCAGGGCGACGAAGCGATTCGCGCCGCCCAGCAGTTGCGCCGTCGTCCAGAGGAGTCCGAAACCATACAGCGCGAGCGTGAGCGCCCAGGCGGTCGTTCGTCGCTGGCAGAGGCCGACCGCAAGCGCGAACGCCCCCAGCGCGATCAGCGGGGCGACCCCGGTCAACACGGTTGGCTGGCCGAGGCTGGCCAACCAGTAGACGAGCCACACGAGTCCGTACAGGCCCGTGAACGCCGCAATCGCGAGCACGCCGAGCGGAGTGGTCATCGGTCCGTCACGTACTCGCTCGAATCGGCCGCAGAAATGAGTTCCGGTGGCGTCCCAATTGGCGGCACCGAAAAGGCGAGTATAGGCCCCACGGGAGAGGGGGACCGGTTCCTCGAGGCCTCGTGAAACGGAACGTCGAAACGATAGTGACGAGCGCCTACTCGGCGAGCGCCCACTCGCCCGGGGCCGTCATCTCGAGGACCTCCCGTCGCTCCATCTCGGTCAGCACCTCGGTCAGTCGGTTGGGCTGGGCAATTTCCATGCCGATCCGGTCGACGTCGTGATACTCCTTGAGGTAGTGACGGACGTCCGCCTTCGTGAACGACTCCTGGCCGGCCTTCTCCATGACGCCCGAAACGAGGTCGACCATGTCCTCGATGAAGTTCCACGGGTAGACGACCCAGGCCCACTCCTCGAGGCGCTCGCCGACGTAGTCGGGGTCGAACTCGCTGGTCTGGAGCAGCTGGAGGGTCGCCGTCCGGACCTCGCCGGCGCCGCGGTCCTCGACGTACTCCTGGGCGCGCCTGATCGAGCCGCCGGTGTCGGCGATGTCGTCGATGATGAGGACGTCCTTGTCCTCGACGCTCCCTTCGGGCATCGGGTACCGGATAGTCGGCTCGCCGGACTTCTCGGCGGTGCCGACGTAGTGTTCCATCTTCAGGCTCGTCAGGTCGTCGAGTCCGAGAAAGTCACAGATACAGCGACCCGCGAACCAGCCCCCGCGGGCCAGCGCGACGATGACGTCCGGTTCGAACGCGTCGCGGCGAACGTCGTCGCTGACGTCCCGACAGAGGCTGTAGATGTACTCCCAGTTCGTGATCGTGCACTTGAAGTCGTCCGGTAGATCGGACATTGCGTGTGGCCACCTACCTCGAGTCGACGACGCCATCCCTCTTAAGTCGGCTGAATCCGATTCGCGTGTTTGCTCGAGGACTGGCCCCACAAACTATCGACGAGCGCAGTGGTGACCCCGGCCTGAACCGTCGCAACACCTATCAGGTACCCGTTCAGTGAACAGTGGTAATGGCTGGCAAGTGGATGGCTGGCGTCGTCGAATCGCGTTCGGACGACGGGCCACCGACCGTCGATCGGTGGACGCCCGTTTCGGTCCCCGGTCGACCGGGCGGGTTCGCGGAGGCAGCTCGTTCGGCCGACGAGCGCCTCGCGTATCGAACGACGATTGCCGATCCCCGAACGACGCCCGACGATCGCACGTTGCTCGCCCTTCACGGCGCCTCGGGTCTCGAGTCGATCCGGATCGACGGTATCGATCGAGAAATCGACCCAGGAGCGCCGTACTTCGTCCCGACGAGACTCGAGTTCGAGCCGGAATCCGAAACCGAACTCCACCTCGAGTTCGCGACGGCGCGAACCGCTGGCGGCGTCTACAATACCGACGAGGTACCGCCCGAACTCGGCCTGCCGGGGATCTGGTGGGGGGCGGCGGTGCAGGTGCGCCCGCAGACGTTCATCGACGAGTTGTCGGTGACGCCTCGACTCGAGGGCGAGACCGCCCACATCGACGTCGAGCTCGTCGTCGACGTCGGCGAGAAACCGCTCGACGATTCGATCACGCTCTCGCTCCGCCCCGAGGGGTTTCGCGGCGGCGGGACGATGGACCGCGTCCGCGTCGACGGCGACCCCGGCGAGCGAGTCGCGGTCTCGAAGACGCTCGAGGTCCGGGACCCGTCGCTGTGGTGGCCGCGGGGATACGGGGACCAGCACCGCTACACGGTGCGGGCGAAACTCGACGAGGACGCGACCGAACGGACGGTCGGGCTCCGGACGGTCGAGCGCACCGACGACGAACTGCTCGTCAACGACCGACCGATTCGCGCTCGCGGGGTCGCTCGACTCCCCGGCGGAGACCCCCTCGAGGACGTCCAGCGTGCCGTCGACTGCAATGCGAATCTCGTCCGCGCGCGAGGCCACGTTCCGCGTCCCGAGTTCTACGACGCCTGCGACGAGGCCGGGGTGCTCGTTTGGCAGGACCTGCCGATCACCGGGGCCGACCCCGAATTCGAGGTTGACCGCGCGACGGAGCTGGCCGAGGTGCTCCTCGAGCACTACGGCTCGCACCCGAGTCTCGGCCTCGTCGGGGTTCGGAACGAACCGATCGACCCGTTCGCGGACCCGCTCGGGAGCGGCTGGCGGGCCCGCCCGGCATTTCGCTGGCGGGCCTGGCGTGCCGGCGTCGACGAGCGCGGGGCGTTCGAGGTGGCCGACTCGATACCCGACTCGGTCGCGACCGTTCCCCTGACGGGAGCGCCGGGGCTCGACGCCACCGCGACGACGCTCTACCCGGGCTGGCGCTACCTCGAGGCGACCGACGTCGAGTGGCTCCTCGACCGATACCCGTCCCTCGGGCGGTTCGTCGGCGCGTTCGGCAGCGCGTCGCTCACCGACGACGTCGATCCGGCGGCAGTGACGGGGGTCGACGCCACGTTGCTCGAGCGACGAGCGGCGAGCCCCGAGGACTCTCTTGCGGAGCAGTCCAGGACGATGCGGACGGTCGCGGAAGCCCTCCGTCGTCACGAGAGCAGCCTGCTCGTCGCCTCGAGCCTTCGCGATAGCGCGCCGGGCGGCGGCACGGGCGTGCTGACCGTCGACGGCGAGCCGAAGCCGGCGTTCGAGGCGCTCGCGTCCGCCTACGAGCCGGTGCAGGCGGTGCTCGACGCGGTGCCGGTCGGTGGCGGGGAGGCCGGCGTGACCGTCGTCAACGACGGGCCCGAACTGCTCGAGACGACGGTTTCCTGGCGGGCGGGCGAACGGTCGGGCGAGACGTCGGTGACCGTCAACGCGACGGGTTGTGCCTCGGCCGGAACCGTCGACGTCTCGCCGGACGCCGACGCCGTCGTCCTGTTACTCGAGTTGCCGAACCGGACGGTCGAGAACCGGTACGGTTTATAAGTCACTCGTTCGACTGTGCGAGTGGATTACACACCGTATCGGGTTCCCTGGTAACGATTTTCACAGTCGAGTGGACCGGTACATTTAAATGGTACGCACCAGTAGTATCGGGTACCAGAACGCCACCGGGGCGCGTATCGCTCGATGATCGATGACAGGAAATCTTATCACTGGGTTTTCGCGAGTCACGAGCGATTGCGCCGGCCGGTGCGGGTATGGCACCGAAGGTAACTACACATGGTAGACGAATCGAAAAACATCGACCTTACTGACGAAAATCTCGAGAACGACTCCAAAGGACAGCTCATCAAGAAAGCCGGACAGCTCCGGGACCGACGAAACGAGCTGAACCAGATGGCCTCCGAACGCGCCGGAAAGCGCGACGACCTCAACGCGAAGACTCGCGAGAAGGTCGACGAGGCCCAGGAACACCGCGAGAAGCGCGACGAGCTCAACGAGAAAGTCCAGGAGCACAAGGAGAGTCGCAACGAGCTCAACGCTGAGGCCAACAAGCTCTTCGACAAAGTCGAGACGCTCAAGTCCGACATGGAACTCGACGAGGGCAAGGACCTCGAGCAGCTCGAGTCCGAAATCGAACAGCTCGAGTTCAAACAGCAGACCGAGGTGCTCTCGACCGAAGAGGAGCGCGAACTCATCGAGAAGATCGAGGGAAAGCGCGAGGAGTACGCCGAGCGAAAGGACAAACTCGATGACAACGACGGACTCGAGGAACTCGTCGAGGAAGCCGAAGAGGTCCGTTCCGAGGCCTCCCAGCACCACCAGAAGGTGACCGAGCTGGCCGACAAGGCCCAGGAGCACCACAACCAGATGATCGAGGCCTACCGCGAGGCCGACGACATCCGCGACGAGGCCGACGAGATGCACGAGTCCTTCGTCGAGGCCCAGGAGGCCGCCGACCGCCACCACGAGGACTTCGTCCGCGTCCAGAAGCGCCTGCGCGAGATGGACAAGAAAGAGGAGAAACAGCGCCAGTCCGCTCGCGACAAAAAGAAGGAGGAAGCCAAGGAAGAAGCCGAGGAGATTTATCAGAAGTTCAAGGAGGGCGAGACGCTCGACACCGAGGACCTGATGAAGCTCCAGAAGACCGGCCTGCTCTAAGTCCAACGGTTCTCTCTCGAGATTTTCTTCGTTTTTCGACCGCGAGCGACGGCTGTGCGACAACAGTATTCGCGAGACGCTCGAGTGCGCCCACTGCCGAACGTGGTCAAGCATTAACCCACCAGCGGGTGGACTCGGATGTGAGTGAGTACCGATGAAGGGGAGCCACACCGTCGTTCGGCTGGGAATCGTTCTGCTGGGAACCGCGACCGTCGCCGCTGCCGGCGTCGGCCTGTTCGTCGTCGTTCCGACGACGGTCGCGGACGTTTTCGGTGTCGTGCTCGCGCTCGCGGCGACGCTGGTCGGGTTCCGGTTCGCGAGTAATATCGCCAGATCCGTGTTTCCGGCGTACAACGTCGCCGAGGTCGCCGTCGAGGGGCCGATCACGCGTGATGGCGGCAGATCCGGCCTCAGCAGTCCTGGCTCGACCCTGGCGGACGACGTCGTCGACCAGATCGAGCGGGCGGACGAAGACGGGAACGTCGACGCCCTGCTCGTGAAACTCAACACGCCTGGCGGACAGGTCCTCCCGAGCGACGACATCAAACTCGCGGCCGAACGCTTCGACGGCCCGACGATCGCGTACGCGACCGACCTCTGTGCCAGCGGCGGCTACTGGATCGCCAGCGGCTGCGACGAGCTCTGGGCCCGAGACGCCAGTATCGTCGGCTCTATCGGCGTCGTCGGTTCGCGGGTCAACGCCGCCGAACTGGTGGATCGGGTGGGACTGTCCTACGAGCAATTCACCGCAGGTGCGTACAAGGACGCCGGGATTCCCCTGAAGACCCTCGAGGACCACGAGCGTGAGTACCTCCAAGGGATCGTCGACGGCTACTACGAGTCGTTCGTCGAGCGAGTCAGCGACGGCCGGGGGCTCGATCCCGAACTGGTCAGGGAGACCGAAGCCCGCGTCTACCTCGGAGCCGATGCCTTCGACATCGGGCTGGTAGACGCTCTCGGCACACGCGAGGACGTCGAGGAGGCCGTGGCCGATCGGCTCGGGATCGGAGATGACGACGTCGTCGTCGAGGCGTTCGAGCCCGAAAGACCGTTGATGGCTCGCGTGGGCGTGGGTGCCCGGTCGCTGGCGTACGCGTTCGGGGCCGGACTCTCTGGAGCCGCTCACGAACGCGGATTTCGGCTCCGGACCTGATCCAAGGGGGTGCTACCGTCGGTTCGAGGGGCTGTACGACCGGCGGTAGGGCCGACGAACTCGGATACGCGGCCCGATGGCCGTTCGACCCGCCAAACGAGTGAGTGGTTTTATCGTCGCAGAGAATGCAACAGAACCCGTGACAACGCTGGTGGTCTGTCTCGACCGAACCGACGACGTCGGTCGACGGACCGGCCTTCGGACGCCAATCGTGGGGTGGGAAGCCGTCCGCGCGCTGGTGACCGACGTCGGCCTCGCCGACCCCGAGGACTCCGGAGTGAACACGTTGCTCGAGTCCCTGCGGGTCGCCCAGAGCCTCCGCGACGACGACGAGGAGACGGTCGTCGCGGTAGTTTCGGGGGACCGCGAGTCGATGGTCTCGGCCGACCGGGCGGTCGCCCGCCAGCTGGACGACCTAATGACCGAGTACGAACCGGACTCCGCGGTCGTCGTCATCGACAGTGCCGAGGACGAGCGACTCGTCCCCATCGTCGAGAGTCGACTGCAGGTCGACGCCGTCGATCGGGTGGTCGTTCGACAGGCCAGGGACATCGAATCGACGTATTACTTGCTCAAGCAGTTCCTGGCCGACGAAGAGCTTCGCCAGACCATACTGGTCCCCCTCGGATTGACCCTGCTCGTCTTCCCGATTCTCGCCAGTGCGTTCACCCCGGCGGTCGGAGCAGCCACGATTACGGCCGTCATCGGATTGTTCCTCCTGTACAAGGGCTTCAGCATCGACGAACGGCTGACCAGGACGGCGAAACGACTCCGGGAGTCGCTGTACTCCGGACAGGTCTCAGTCGTCACCTACGTCGTCGCCATCGGGCTGACTCTGGTGGGTCTCTTCGTCGGCGCGCTCGGCGTCTCAACCCTCGAGGACACGCAGGGGGTACTCGTCCCGACGATGCGCTTCGTCTTCGACAGCGTCCCCTGGTTGGCTGCCGCGGGGCTCACCGCCAGCCTGGGTCGGCTGTTCGACGAACTGATCGACGACGGTCCTCTTCGCAGTTCGTACCTCCACCTGCCGTCTCTCGTGGTCTCCGTCGGGCTGGTCGTCCGCGGGTTCAGCGGCTTCTTCCTTGAGCAACAGGGATGGACCGATCCGCTGGTCATCCCCTCGATCCGGATCAACCAACAGGGAATCGGCAGTTTCGCCCTCACGCCGGGTCAACGGCTGGCGCTCTTCGTCGGCCTGGCTATTCTGCTCAGCTTCGTCGGCGTCTTTACCGTCTCGCGTATTGCCGACTCCGCCGCTGAAAACGAGTACGCCGATAGCGACGAGTCAGCGGCGGAAGAAGAGCCGTCGCGATTGGCAGACGCGGAATTGACCGACGGCGGGTCGAAATCCGCACGGTCTCGAGACAAAGAGAGGTCGACGGTCGACGGCGACGACCCCGTCGACCCGAAGCCGAAGACGGAGGACGAAACCGGCGCCAATGTCTACGTCGACACTAGAACCGACGACGATACGGACACCGAAACCGGAGCCGACACGGACACCGATAACCAGCGTGACCGCGAGTGACCCGACTCGCCATCCCTATGACTCTCGAGTCGAACCATCGAGTATGACACCACCGGACGACGCCGACGGTTCGACGGGCGCCTGGGTCGGCCTCTTTTCGGGCGGCAAGGATTCCGCGTGGGCGGTGTACCGGGCACTCGAGCGGGGGCTTCCCGTCGAGTGGCTCCTGACGGTCCACCCGACTGGCGACTCCTACATGTATCACGTCCCCGAGACGCGCCTGACGGCGCTGGTCGCGGAGAGTATCGGGATTCCGCTGATCGACGTCGAACCCGACTCGTTCGACGCCGAGTCGGCGGCGGACTCGAGCACACAGGGTAACGACGAACTCGAGCCACTCGAGGCGGCGCTCGCCGATCTCGCGGACGACCTCGAGGGCGATGGCGGGCTCGCCGGGGTCACCGCAGGCGCCGTCGAGAGCGAGTTCCAGACCAGTCGCATCGAGGCGATGTGCGAGCGACTCGAGTGTGACCTGTTCGCGCCGCTCTGGCGAGAGGACCCCCGTGAACTGGCCGAATCGATGCTCGAGGCCGGGTTCGAGATCGTGATCGTCCAGGTGGCGGCGGCGGGCCTGGACGAGTCGTGGCTGGGTCGGACGCTCGATTACGATGCGCTGGAGGAACTCGAGGCGCTCAACGAGGAGTACGGCGTTCACATCCTCGGTGAAGGCGGCGAGTTCGAGACGTTGGTCATGGACGGCCCGCATATGGATCGACGACTGGATCTCGAGTACGAGACCGAGTGGGAGGGGACCCGTGGGCGGATTCGGGTGAGTGAAGCGAGACTCGAGTAGTTCCATCCGGCGGTTAGTTTCACCTCGATCGAACCGGGAGCGAACAAAGTGAGCGAGCGGGCCGACGACTGACCCGAAGCGAACGAAGTTAGCGAAGGGGAAGGAGGAGTGCTTTTGGTCCACCTTTTGCCGAGCGACAGCACGTCGTACGCCAGCATTGCTGGCGTCGACGCGATACGAGCGCAGCGCAAAAGGTGGGTGTTAATCCGTCTCGCCCGCCGGCTCCTCGCCAGCGACCTTCGCGGCGGACATCTCGAGCCTCGTCGGAGCCTGGGCGGGTTCCTCCGCGAGCGTGGGTCGCGGCTCGAGGTTGCCGTAGGCCTCCCCGAAGACGTTGAGACCGGCCTTGAACACCGCGAGGAGGACCGGACCGAGGAACAGGCCCATGATCCCGAGCAGGTAGAGCCCGCCGATGACGCCGACGAGGACGACCGCGGGGTGGACCCCCGACTGACGGTCGACGAAGATGGCGCGCAGGTAGTTGTCGACGACCGAGAGGACCGCGGCGCCGTAGGCGAGCAAGAGGAGTCCGGCGCCGGTTTCGCCGCTGGCGAGGAGGTAGCCGGCGGCCGGCCCCCAGACGAGCCAGACGCCGATGGCCGGCAGGAAGGCGGCGACGATCATGACCAGCGTCCAGAAGGCGACGTTGGAGATGCCGGCGACCCAGAGACCGAGGCCGCCGAGGGCACCCTGGACGAGCGCGACCAGGACGTGACTGCGGATGACTGCCCAGGTGACGACCCGGATTTCCTCGAACAGTTCGTCCCGGACGACGGGGTCGAGCGGGGCGATGGCGCCGACCCAGTCGACGAATCGGTCGCCGTCAACCAAGAAGTAGTAGAGCAAGAAGACGAGGACGACCATACCGACGCCCATCTCGAGGCCGGAGTTGAGCAGGCGAACGGATTCGTCCAGCAGGAGGTTGATGACGCGAGTGAGGACGTCGGTTTCGACGCCGGTGAGCGCCTGTTCCTCGAGGGCGGCTACCGTCTGTGGGTCGAGGCCGAAGTCTTCGGCCGTCGTGCGGGCCCCCTCGAGCAGGTTGCGGCCGTCCAGGCCACGGAGAAACGAGAACACGGTTTGAAAGAGGATCACCGAGAAGAGTAGCAGCGGCACGACGGCGGTGACGACGGCGACGACGGTCAACGCCAGGGCGACGAGTTTCGTCCCATAGCGATTCCCGAGCCGCGTCGGTTCGAGTCGTTTCTCGAGACGGCGCTGGACGGGGAAGAGGACGAACGCGAGCAGACAGGCAGCCATCACGTACGGAAAGATAGGAAGAACCATCAGCGCGGCAATGTAGCCGAGGATCAACAGCGAGAGTACGAAGAACCCGGCTCGAATATCCATAGCGAGTTCTAACGTGACAGTCCCATAAGTCTTCACTTTCAGCGGGGCCAGTGGTGACGATTTACAGCGGGATCGGGAGCCACTGGAGGGACTCGAGCAGTTCCGTGGGGTCGAACAGCGGCTCCCGGAGGACCAGCCAGTCCAGGAGCACCAGTCCAGCACCGTGGGCGACGACCGAGGGCAGGATCGAGTTCGAGTGGTAGTCGACGGCGCCGAAGAGGACGTCCGTCGGTCCCGAGAGCAGGAACTCGATCGGTGGCTTCGCGGCGTGGTGGATCATGTAGACGACGGGGCTGATGAACACGGCCACGATGCCGATTTCCTTGACGCCGACGCAGAGCAGCCCCCGGTAGTAGGTCTCGGCGGCGAGGGCGAGCGTAAACAGCTGGATAGCGTGGGGGAGAAACTCGCCCATCGCGAGCGACGTTTCCCACATCGGGTAGTACGCGCGGATCGTGGGGAGCGTCGAGCCGACGAGGTAGATCGGGAGGACGAACATTGCGAGCAACACGGCGTTACGGATCGCGACGCGGTCGACGTGCCAGCCGATGTGGCGCCCGTGGGTGTAGCCGAGCGCGAGCGGCCCGCCGATCAAGACGACCGAGTCGAAGATCGCCCGTCGGCCGATGGACTCCGGGACGCCAGTCATCCAGACGATCGTCAGAACTGCACCCGCGATCAACGACTTCTGAACCCAGGATCGGTCACCGAGGTGTTCGCGCACCCACCGGCGAGGGCCCGATTCGTCCACCTGTTCCACGATTCGTTACTCGCTCGAGGCCGGTTCGTCGGCGGTCGACGCGCTCGAGTCCGCCGTCGTGCCCGAGTCCGCCGTCGCGACCGGTCCGGTTCCGACGACGTCGCGGACGTGTTCCGCGAACTCCTGGTGGCGCTCGAAGTACGTCTCGTCGACGTCCTCGAGGACGCTCGAAATAGTTCGGGGACCGTCGGGCGTTCGGATCTCGCTCTGGCCCTCGAGTCGGTCGATTTCGCTCTTCTGGATAGGCCAGTGCAGGCGAGAAGTCACGCGTGCGAGGGGGGCTCCCTCGACAGGCGTGTGCTCACCGAGCTCGACGGCAGGCGTCGAATCTTCTTCCTCGTCACTCATACGCGAGCGTTCGCGAGCCCGTCGATTCAAGCTTTCGTTTCCGGGGGACCACCATCGGCGGCACTGCAGGCGAGCGTTCGCTCGTGTGACTTGAGTCGCTCGAGTCAGCGCCGTCGTCGCACGAACCGACGCGTCGGAATCGCTCCTCGGGTCGTCACGCGAGACGACGCGATAGCGTCGCTCCTCGAGCCGAAATCATCTCTGGTATTTTACATACGTCTGACGTATCGTTTTGTGGAATGAGCCCCATTGGGCGGACATGACAAGCCTGACGGACGTCTACGACGGGCCCGGAACGGGAACGAGCCACCGGCGGCTGTACGCCGGAACGGCACTCGTCGCCGTCGGGGCGCTGCTCTCGGTCGTCGCTGTCGTCGTCGCGACGACCTCGACGTTCGCGAGCATGTTCGCCGACCAGTACGGTCCGGTTCTGTGGGCGGGGGTGCTCGCCGGAACCGGCGTTCCACTGGCGCTGTTGGGGGTCTTCGCCGTCCTCCCGGCGAGTCGTCGCGTGCAGGCCGCCGCCGTGATCGGCACGACCATCTGCCTGCTCGGCGTCGTCTTCTTCTCGTACGCTTACCCGGACCACTGGCGCAACCACGGCCAGAACCTCACGCTCCAGGTGTCCGTCGTCTACCTCTTCGGCCTCTTCACCGCGATGTGGTGTCTGTTCACCGGCGTCGTCAACTTCAAGACGCGAAACGATCCCGGCGGCATGCTCGAGATGAACGTCACCCGCCGAAACCAGACGAAGGTCGTCGAGGTCGAGTCCTCGAAGGGCGGCCTGGGCGGTATCGGCTTCCTCGGTGGAACGCCCGACGGCGAGGTCGATACGCAGACGAACACGAACGCCGAGAGCGGCGGGCCGTCGCCCGGAAACCCGTCCCCGGCGGCCAGCGACGGTGGGTCGACCACGCAGGACATTCGATCACCGCTCGACGACGGGCCCTCGGCGGACGCCACCGAATCGGATGCCGTCATCGTCGACGGGCCGGCGGCCGCCGATCCGACCGATCGCTACTGCGGGAACTGCCAGCATTTCCAGTACGTCCGGACGTCGAACGGGATGACGCCCTACTGCGGGCGCTTCGACGAGACGATGGACGACATGGACGCCTGCGAGGAGTGGACGCCGAATCGCCGGTAGACCACTGACTCGTCATTCTCGCCGCTTCGTCGTTCCCTCGAGTCCGAGCGGCCGCGTCGAACGAAAGAGTAGAAGTGTCCCGTCCGTGAACCACATTCCATGTACGACCGCATCAAGGGCTTTCGCGACTTCTACCCCGGCGAGATGGCCGCTCGCCGCCAGGCGATCGACACCCTCGAGGAGACGGCGCATCGCTACGGCTTTCGTGAGATTGGCACGCCGGCACTCGAGCGCGCCGAAATGTGGACGGACAAGAGCGGCGACGACATCGTCGACGAATTGTACGCCTTCGAGGACCAGGGCGGCCGCCACGTCACCCTCACCCCGGAACTGACGCCGACGGTCGCCCGGATGGTCGTCGCCAAGCAACAGGAACTCTCGAAGCCGATCAAGTGGTTCTCGACGCGCCCATTCTGGCGCTACGAACAGGTCCAGCAGGGCCGCCAGCGTGAGTTCTACCAGACCAACGTCGACATCTTTGGCTCCTCGGAACCGGAAGCCGACGCCGAGATCCTGGCGTGGGCGGCCGACGCGCTCACCGGTCTCGGCCTGACGAGCGAGCACTTCGAGTTCCGCGTCTCCCACCGCGACATCCTCGGCGGCATCTTCGAGACCTACGGCGACGACGTCGACGTCGAAGCGGCCATCAGGGCCGTCGACAAGTCGGACAAACTCGAGCGCGCCGAGTACCACGGGCTGCTCGCCGACGCCGGCCTCGACCGGGGAGACGCCGAAGACGTCGCCGACCTGATCGCCGGGGGCGACCTCGAGGCGGTCGTCGAGTTCGCCGACACCGAGCGCGTCACGGCGGCCGTCGAGAACCTGCAGGATGTGCTCGCGGCAGCCGAGGACTTCGGCGCCCGTGAGTACTGCACCATCTCGCTCGAGACGGCTCGCGGGCTCGATTACTACACGGGCGTCGTCTTCGAGTGCTTCGACTCCGCGGGGGACGTCTCGCGGTCGATCTTCGGCGGCGGGCGCTACGACGACCTGATCGAGTCCTTCGACGGCCAGCCGACGCCCGCGGTCGGCGTCGCCCCCGGCCACGCGACCCTGCCGCTGCTCATGCAGCGCGCCGGCGTCTGGCCCGCCGAGGAGGTGACGACAGACTACTACATTCTCTCGGTGGGCGACACCCGCTCGGAGGCCTCGCGGATCGCTCGCGAACTCAGAAACCGGGGCCACGTCGTCGAGAGCGACGTCGCTGGGCGCTCCTTCGGCGCCCAACTGGGGTACGCCGACTCGATCAACGCTGAGACGACGGTCATCGTCGGCGAGCGCGACCTCGAAAACGACGAGATTACGGTCAAGGAAATGGCCTCGGGCGACGAGGTCCAGGCGCCCGTGGATTCGTTCCCCGGCGACGTCGAGCGCCCGACCATCGACGATTTCGACGCCTGAGGTGGCGCCGTCCGTTGTGACCGGACCTTCTTGCTCGAGCGACTCGAAGAATGAGGTGTGACCGACGAGGAACGACGACGCTGGAACGACCGCTACGAGGACTCGACCTACCGCTCGCCCGGCGATCCGTCGGCCGTTCTCGAGGCCCTCGCGGACGACCTGCCTGCGGGTCGGGCGCTCGACGTCGCCACTGGCGGCGGGCGAAACGCTCGATTCCTCGCCGAGTGCGGGTGGACGGTCGACGCCATCGACATCTCGAGCGCCGTGCTCTCGCGGGCCCGAGAGCGGGAACAGGATCGCGAGCGGTTGCTCGAGCGGGCGCTGGCGATCAACTGGATCCTGGCCGACGTGGATAGCTACGGGTTTCGCGCGAACGCCTACGACCTGGTCACGATCAGTTTCTTCGACGCCCGCGACCGCCTGCCCGCGATTCTCGAGTCGCTCGCCCCCGGTGGCGTCCTCGTTTACGAACACTACCTGGACGACGCGGACGGCGGCGGCCCCGGAAACCGCTACCGCTTCGAACCGAACGAACTCCTCGAGGCCTGCTCGAGGCTCGAGATCCGGTACTACGCCGAGCGGGAGGTCGACGGCGAGCGTCTGGTAACCCTGGTCGGTCACCGATCCGAGAATTCCGAGAGAGGGGATTCCGATCAGGGGGAGTGGTTCCCGACGTTTCGCGTCCCCTGACTCGAGCGACCAGAACTATTTTTTGGCCGCCCACCGCACGACAGGTATGCGACTCGCCGTCATTTCCGATACGCACATTCCCGAGCGAGCGGACGCCATCCCGGACGACTTCCGCGAGCGCATCGCCGGCGCGGACCACACGATTCACGCCGGCGACTTCGAGACCCACGAAGCGCTCGCGAATATTCGCGACCTCGCCGCGGACCTGACCGCCGTCCACGGCAATGCCGATCCGGCCGACCTCGAGTTGCCAGCGGTGGCGGACGTGACCCTCGAGGACGTAACCTTCGTCGTCACCCACGGCACGCTGAACCCGGTCGAGGCGTCCGTCTACGGTCACGACGGGATGGTCATGACCGACGAGGACTGGGCGAACGCCATCGCGGACACCGCTCGAGCCCGGACCCGCGCGTGGAACGGGGAGGGGGTCGTCGGCATCGGCGGTCATTCCCACAGGGTCGAAGACCGCGTCCACGAGGGGATTCGGCTGCTCAACCCGGGCTCGGTGACGGGGGCCGACCCTGCCGAGAAGGCGACGATGATGACCGTCGACGTCGAGGACGGTGGACTCGAGGTGACGCTCCACGAGGGCTGATCCTGGCTATCGATAGCGCTGGAACATCGCCCACCTTAGTGCGCCGGCGACGGCGAGGGCGATAAGCATGCTGACAACGTAGACGAGCGCCGTGAGGACGGGCCACAGCAGGACGACTCGAGCCTCGCTCAGGCCAGCCCGATCTGTTCGGTGTAGGCCCCGTAGTGGTCCTCGAACACCTGCATGATCTCGCCCATCGTCGCGTACGCCTTGACGGCGTCGACGATGGCCGGCATCGTGTTCTCGTCGCTCCCGATGGCCTCCTTCAGGTCCTCGAGGGCGGCCTCGACGGCCGCGTCGTCGCGCTCGGCTTTCGTCCGCTCGAGGCGCTCGAGCTGGGTTTCCTGGGCGGCCTCGTCCACGTGGAGGATCTCGGGGCTGGTGTCCTCCTCGATAGTGAACTTGTTGACGCCGACGACGACCTCCTCTTCGCGCTCGACGCGCTCCTGGTACTCGTAGGAGGCCTCCTGAATCTCCCGGAGGAAGTAGCCGTCGTCGATGCCCTGGAGGATGCCGTCTCGCACGGAACCGTCGCCGAGGTCGCGGATGTGCTTGATGTATTCCATCGCCTGCTCCTCGACCTCGTTGGTCAGGGATTCGACGGCGAACGAACCGCCGAGCGGGTCGACGATATCGGCGGCGCCGGACTCCTCGGCGATAATCTGCTGGGTCCGGAGAGCGACCCTGACAGCCTTCTCGCTGGGCAGGGCGAGCGCCTCGTCGAAGCTGTTGGTGTGGAGGCTCTGGGTGCCTCCCAGCACCCCGGCGAGGGCCTGGACGGTGACGCGAGCGACGTTGTTGATCGGCTGCTGGGCGGTCAGCGACTGGCCGGCGGTCTGGGTGTGGAACTTCAGCCGTTTGGATTCGGCGCGCTCGGCGTCGTACCACTCGTCCATCACGCGGGCGTAGATTCGCCGCGCGGCGCGGAACTTGGCGATCTCCTCGAAGAAGGAGTTGTGGCAATTGAAGAAAAACGAGAGACGCGGCGCGAACTCGTCGACTTCGAGCCCGCGGTCCATCGCGTCCTCGACGTAGCCGAAGCCGTCCGCCAGCGTGAAGGCGAGTTCCTGAACGGCCGTCGACCCGGCCTCGCGGATGTGGTAGCCCGAGACCGAGATGGGGTGGAACTTCGGGGTCTCCTCGGTGCTGAACTCGACGACGTCGGTCACGAGGTCGAGGGCGGGTTCGGGCGGGATGACCCACTCCTTCTGAGCGATGAACTCCTTGAACATGTCGTTCTGGAGGGTGCCCCGGACCTGGTCGCGGGGCACGCCCTGCTGGTCGGCCAGCGCGACGTACATCGCGTAGATGACGGGCGCGGAGGGGTTGATCGTGAAACTCGTCGAGACCTCGCCGACGTCGATGCCGTCGAACAGCACCTCCATGTCCCGCAATGTGTCCACGGCGACGCCTTCTCTGCCGACCTCGCCGTCGCTCATCGGGTCGTCCGAGTCGAGCCCCATCAGCGTCGGCATGTCGAACGCCGTCGAGAGGCCGGTCTGACCCTGGTCGATCAGGTAGTGAAAGCGCTCGTTGGTCTCTTCGACGGTCCCGAACCCGGCGAACTGACGCATCGTCCACGTCCGGCCGCGGTACATCGTCGGGTACGGCCCTCGCGTGTAGGGTTCCTCGCCGGGAAAGCCCAGATCCTCGAGGTAGTCCAGGTCCGAGACGTCGTCGGGGGTGTACAGTCGGTCGACCTCGAGGTTCGAGACCGTCGCGAACCGGTCCTTGCGCTCCCCGAAGCGTTCAACCACGGGCTCGAGCGTCTCCGATTCCCACTCGGATTCGGCATCCTGGATCGTCTCGAGATCCGCATCGTCGTACATGAGCGTAAGTATTGCCGGACGGTCCATTAAGGATTCCGGGAAGGATCGATACGCCGGCGTCGTGGGAGATTACGAAGATGCCAGAGGCGGGTTCGTTCTCGGTCTTCTCGTCCTTCGAGTGGCAGAGGCGGGACGAAACGACGTCGACGAGGCTAGGCTGCATCTGCAAGCAGCATGGTAACGCACGGCCCGCTCGAACCACTCAGTGAGTGAGCGGCGGCCACAGTCGCCGCTGCATTTGGAGGGTGAGACGTATGCATACACAACGACAGACGACCACAGACGTAGACGGCCGGTGGAACCGTCCGCGAGTGATTAGTCGCGGTCACCGGGACCGGCGACGATCCGCGAGGTGGCACGGTGGCTGACTCGAGTTACCACTACGTGTACGGGATCGTCGCCTCGAGCGACGCCAACGCGATCTCGCTCGAGGAAGACGACGATTCGGACCGAGAGACGCTGCCCGTGGAGGGGGCGGGCGTTGCTGGGGCAACCGAGTTGTACCCGGTATCCCACGGTCGACTTGCCGCGCTGGCGTCGCCGATCGACGTGACCGATCCCGAGGAGACCGACGAGGACGCGAAACGCCACGACGCGGTGCTCCGCGCGCTGTTGACCGAGAACGGCGGCCGAACGATCGTTCCGATGCGATTCGGTATGGTCTTCGAAAGCGAGCGCGCGCTGAAGAACGTCCTCCGCGGTGGCCGCGGCGCGTTCAGACGAACGCTTCACGACATCGACAACAGGGTCGAACTCGGCCTGAAGGTCGTTCGCGAGCAGGACGCGACCGTCGATGACGAGACGATCGTCGAGCGGGTGAGCGACGAACTCGAGCCACTGGCCACGAGCAGCGTCGATAGCGGGGAGTTCAGTGATCGGCTTATACTCAACCGCTCCTATCTCGTCGACCGGTCGGAGCGCGAGGCGTTCGACACCGCCGTCGGCGAACTCGAGGCCGACCTCGAGGACGTGATGATCCGGTACTCGGGGCCGTTCGCGCCGTACAGTTTCGTCGACGTCAAGATCGGGGCCCAGCGATGATGGCGATCATCGTTGACGACCTGCTCGTCCGCCCGTTCGTCGGCCTCGTCAACACGTTGCACACGATGGCGATCAACGAACTGTACGACATCGAGGCCCTCGAGAACGAGCGCAAGGAAAACCGACTCCTCTACGAACTCGGCGAACGGTCGAAAGCCGAGTACGAGGAGCGCAGAGACGAAATCGAAGCCGAACTCGAACTCGCTCGCGAGGTCCACGAGGAACTCACGAGCGGACGCGTGGAGGTCCGAACCAATGACTGACGAACCACCAGATCCCCCAGATTCACCCGACGGCCCGCCCGAGGAACCACCCGAGGAACCGTCTGAAGAACCATCCGAAGAATCACCCGAGACGCCACCGAACGACGGCGACGACAATCAGATGTCCGACTCGAGCCAGTCGTCCGATCAGGAATCGGCTGCGGGAGACGACGAGGCCGACGAACCCGGCAACCAACCGAACGAGCGAGCGGATCAGTCCAATGAACACGGAGACGAGCGTCGTCCATCGCCCCCGTCCTCCAGTCGGCACCAGTCGGAGTCCGGATTCGAGGCCAGGCCGGGCGGACAGCTCCTGTCGCGGCTCTTTCGGCTCCTCGAGTCGGGCGCCGAGAGCGGGACCGGATTCGGCGGCGCGTACGGAAACGCGCCCTTCGGCGACTCGACCCGACGCGACGACGGTAGCCGTTTCAGGTTCGACACCGACGTCGACCTGACGTTCAGCTCGATCGAACCCGCCGGTGACGACGCTCGTCGAAATCGGCGTCGCGGATTGCACGACGAGCGCTCGCCCGAGCGCGCTCGACGCGACGCGATCCCGTCGATCGACGTCGCGAAGCGACGATACGGGACGGAACTCGAGGTCGTGGCCGACGTCTCGGCAGTCGGGGAAGATCGGGTCCGCGTCGGGTTCGACGACGACGACCTCGTCCTGGCCGACGACGACGGCCACGAGCTGTCGCGCGTGAGTCTGCCGTGGCCGGAAACGGAGGCCGACGCGACGGTGAACAACGGCATCCTTACGGTGCGGGTGACCCGGGTAGACGCCCCCGACCCCGTGGACGGTGAGACCGATGAGTGAAACGAACGAAGTAGGTGACGAAATCGACATCGAGGCCGACGACCTCGAGTCGGTCGTCGAAACCGGCAGCGCCGCACTCGACGCCCTCGAGGACGACCTCGCCGACGTCGACGCACTCGGCGAACTCGACGACGACGTGCTCGAGGACGTGCGGCAGAACCTCCACGCGCTCGAGGACGTGACGACGGCCCTCGCCGAGTTCATCGAGGCGATGGACCTCGAAGACCTGGCCGAGGTCGTCGAGCCAGGCGAGTTGCTCGACGCGATCGACGTCGGCGAGATCCCGGATGCGCTGCAGTCGGGAGAAATCGCCGACGCGGTCAACGTGACCGCCTTGCTCGACGCGCTCAACCTGCTCGAGGCGTGGGGCGCGACCGACGTGACCGACGTGCTCAGGGAGGGTGACGATCTTACAGACACCCTCGAGGACGTGAGCGAGGAGGATTCGGCCGTCGGCGCGGCGGCGTCGACGGTAACGGACGACGATGGCGACGATGACGATGACGACCTCCTTGAGGACCAACTCGACGTCAGCGCCGAGGAAACCATGGACGCCCTCGACGTCGACGTACTCGAGGACCCCGAGTACGTGCAGGTTTCGATCCAGCAGGCCGCGATGGAGGCCATCGACGGCGTTCGCTGGACGCTGCTCGAGACCCACGAGCAGTTCGAGAAGCTCTACGAGTTCAACCGGGAACGAATGCGCCGCCAGGACCGCGGGACCACGTCTCGGAACCCGACCGCGGCGTCGACCATGCCGGTCGCCCGGGCGGACCTCGGAAGCGACAGCCGCTACTCGACGGTTCCCCAGCAGGTCAAGCTGTCGACGGCACCCGCCCGACGGCGGATCTACGGCAGACGATTCGAGATCGAACGGAAACGCCAGCGGGGTGAGCGCTGATGGTCGACGCCGTTCAGCCAAGCCGTCAGCAGGCCGACCTCGCGGACGTCGTCGAGATGCTGCTCGACAAGGGGATCGTGATCAACGCCGACATCGCCGTCTCCATCGGCGATACCCAGCTACTCGGTATCCAGCTTCGCGCCGCCATCGCCTCCTTCGAGACGGCCGCGAAGTACGGCCTCGAGTTCCCCGAGGGGACGGACATGCGCCGCGTGGCGGAGGCCGCGGGCGAACCGGAACTCGCGGAGGAGGATCGGCGGCTGATCCCACCCGTCGCACCAGTTCACGGTGTGAATGTGACTAGCGAGGACGACCAGATGGAACGTTCGGACGCGGACGACTCGAGTGAGGACGAATCGGACGACGATACCGAGAACTCGAGTGCGGACGGGTCGGCTGATGAAACCGAACGCGAAGACGACGCACCTGAAGCCGAAACCGACGGAGGCGAGAACACGTGACCACGATCGACGTCGGCGAGGACGGCAACGCCCGCCAGGGGCTATTGACCCTCGTCATCGCCGTCGTGGAACTCCTCGTCGAGGCGCTCGAACGGGAGGCGATCCGGCGGATGGAGTCCCCGGATCTCACCGACGAGGAGGTCGACCGTCTGGGGCGCCAGCTCGCGTCCATCGAGGCCGAACTCGAGCAGCTGAAAGCCGACGAGGGGATCAAGGAGGGCGTCGCCGACCTCCGGAACGATCTCGACGGCCTGGTCAGCGACGCGATCAGGCAACTCGAGGACGATCCGACGAACGTCGAGACGGGCCACGCCGTCCTCGGAGGTGACGACGGTGGGACGTGAACCGCGCGAGGCCACGGCCCAGGAACGGGACGCGAACCGTGACGACCCGGCAGGTCGCGACGCCGAACCCGTTTCGGACGCCGACGAGACCCCCGACTTCGCCGAGGGACGGTACGTCTACTGCATCGTCACGCTCGAGGCCGACGGCGAGGCCGATCTGGACGTCGGGGGGATCGACGACGAACCCGTGTCGGTCGTCGCGCTCGATCGCGAAGATGGGGACAGGGACGGAGACGGGAACCTGACCCTCGCCGCAGTCGTTCACGCGTGTGACTCGCTGTACGACTCGGCCGACATCGCGCAGGTCAAGCGCTGGCTGGTCCGCCACCAGACAGTCATCGATCGGGCGAGCCAGCAGTTCGGTACGCCCCTGCCGTTCCAGTTCGACACCATCGTCCGGGGCGACGACGACGCCGTCCGCGGGTGGCTCGCCGACCAGCGGACCCCGCTCGAGGCGGCGCTCGCGGATCTCGCCAGCCACGCGGAGTACCGGATCGAGGTCGTCGAGACCGATCCGCCCGACGAGGAGATGCTGGTCGAGCGCGACGACGAACTCGCGTCGCTGGCCGAAGAGCGAGAGGGGGCCTCGGAGGGACGCGCGTTCCTCCTCGAGAAGCAGTTCGATCAGCGGATCAGGGACCTCCGGCGCGACCGGCGAGCGTCTATACGGGAGTCCCTGCGCCAGTCGCTCGAGTCGTGTACGCGGGAGGTACAGGTGCTTGAGCGCCAGCCATCGGTGAGTCTCTCCAGCGGTTCCGGCAGGGCTGGAAAACCGGCAGACGGAACGCGGCTCTGTCGGCTGACCGTCCTCGCCCGGGAGAGCGAGGAGGAGACGGTCGGTTCGGTACTCGACGACGTCGCCGAGAAACCGGGGCTCGAGGTCCGGTTCACCGGGCCGTGGCCGCCATACTCGTTCGCGCCCACGCTCGGAGAGGAGATGGACGCTGCCGCGAGTGGTGATCGGAGTACGAGCACGGAGACGAAAACGAGCACCGAGACGGGTGATCGCCAACGATGAAACCCGACCGAGACGACGACGCGCTGGTCGACGTCCTCGACGTGCTCCTGCGCGACGGCGCGGTCGTGCGCGCCGACGTAATCGTCTCCGTCGCGGAAATTCCGCTCGTGGGCATCAAACTGTCCGCCGCAATCGCCGGCATGGAGACGATGACCGACTACGGCCTCTTCGAGGACTGGGACACGACGCGGCGCACTCGAGCGGTCGAGCGCCGCCAGTACGGCCATCGGCGAGGCAACGACGACCGCGAGGACGCAGACGAGGAGCGCGACTTCCAGGACCACCCCACGATGCGCCCGCAGGGGGAGCCGCGGCGATGGACGCCGGCGCCGGAGGACGAGCGAGAACGTGAACGTCCGCAGCCATCTACCGTCTCCGAGGAGTGATCGCGACAGCGGGGCCGACGTCGGCCGACGGCCGATGGACGACTCGCAAATTGGCTAGACGACTCGCGAACTGAATCGAACCGAACTCGAGCGGCCGCTCCAGTTTTAGTTCAGTCGTCCGAATCAGCGTCCGTCTCCGCGAACTTGCGCTTGAGCGAGAGGACAGTTCGGGAGAACGAACAGACGAGCTCGTCGTCCTGGTTGAACACCTCGACGGCCATCGTGACGACGCCGCGCTCGCTGTCGCTGGTCTCGCGTTTGTCGGTCACCGTCGACTGGACGCGGATCGTGTCCCCGTGAAACACCGGCGTCGGGTGCTCGACGTCGTCGTAGTTCAGGTTCGCGACGATCGTGCCGTCCGTGGTCTCGGGAATCGAGATGCCGACGGCCAGCGCCAGCGTGTAGATACCGTTGACCAGTCGTTCGCCGAACTGGGTCTCCTGGGCGAAGGTCTCGTCGAGGTGCAACGGCTGCTGGTTCATCGTCATGTCGCAGAATCGCTGGTTGTCGCCTTCGGAAATCGTCCGTCGGCGCTGGTGTTCGATCGTCTCGCCCACCTCGAACTCCTCGTAGTACAGGCCGGTCATCGTCTCGAGCGTCGACGGGGGCGAGTAAAATGACACCGATCGATCCCTGCCCGACGCCGTAGCCGTGGCCCCCATCGGGGTGCAAGTATTGCCCAATCCGAGGAATAATAGCAAGGATTAAGCGTCGGCCTCGGGAAATCCGAACGAATGCGTCGACGCGCCCGTCTCCTCTCGACGAGGTCGTCGACGGGTTGGTCTAGACACCGTCCGTGACGGACCGTGTCCGTTCCCAGAGATACCATGGTAACCGCTGAATCCACGTCAGAACCAGAACGCGAACCCGAGGCAGAGTCAGCCGTCGAAACCGCTCGCGCGCAACTCGAGCGTGCCGCTGCACACCTCGACGTCGACGACGGCATCATCGAGCGGCTCCGGCACCCCGACTCGGTCTACCAGGTGGCGATTCCGCTCAAGCGCGACAGCGGAACGACCGAGATCCTCACTGGCTACCGGGCCCACCACGACGACGTTCGCGGCCCCTACAAGGGCGGCATCCGGTACCATCCGGACGTCTCCGAGGAGGAGTGTGTCGCGCTCTCGATGTGGATGACCTGGAAGTGCGGCGTCATGAATCTCCCCTTCGGCGGCGCCAAAGGTGGCATCGTCGTCGATCCCAAGGACCTGAGCGAGACGGAAGAAGAGCGACTCACGCGACGCCTGGCGGAAGAACTGCGCCCCGTCATCGGACCGATGAAGGACATCCCCGCGCCGGACATGGGCACGAACCCGCAGATGATGGCGTGGTTCATGGACGCCTACTCGATGCAAGAAGGCGAGACGCAGCCCGGAATCGTCACCGGGAAGCCGCCCGCCGTGGGCGGCAGCGAAGGACGCGAGGAAGCACCCGGACGGAGCGTCGGGATCATCGCCGAGAAGGCCATCGAACACTACGGCTGGGACATCACGGACACGACCGTCGCCGTCCAGGGCTTCGGGAGCGTCGGTGCCTACGCCGCCCGCTACCTCGACGACCACGGTGCCAGCGTCGTCGCCGTCAGCGACGTCGACGGCGCGATTTACGACCCCGACGGGCTCGACACTAACGACGTCGAGGACCACGACGCTCGCCCGGGGATGGTCTCGGGATACGACGCCCCCGAGCAGCTCACCAACGCCGAGTTGCTCGAGCTGGACGTCGACGTCCTGATTCCCGCGGCGATCGGTAACGTCCTGACGGCAGACAACGCCAACGACGTCCAGGCAGACATGATCGTCGAGGGTGCCAACGGGCCGACCACCTCGCGAGCGGACTCGGTCTTCGAGCAACGCGAGATTCCGGTGGTCCCCGACATCCTCGCGAACGCCGGCGGTGTCACCGTCTCGTACTTCGAGTGGCTCCAAAATACGAATCGGCGTGCCTGGTCGCTCGAGCGCGTCCACGACGAACTCGAGACGGAAATGCTCCAGGCCTGGAACGCCGTGCGAACGGAGTACGAAGCTCGCGACGTCACCTGGCGCGACGCCGCGTACATCGTCTCCCTCAAGCGGATCGCCGAGGCCCACGACGCTCGCGGCCTCTGGCCCTGACCGGATCCGCAGATTCACGTTTCTTCTCTTCGAAACGATAGATATGACACGTCGAAGCGTCCTGTTCACGCCCGGTGATCGGCCCGAGATGCTACGCAACGCGCCGACCGCCGGCGCCGACGTCCTCGTCTTCGATCTCGAAGACGCCGTCTCACCCGCCCGGACCGCCGAGGCGCGAACGATCGTTCGCGAGGTGCTCACCGATCCGGACTTCGATCCCGACTGCGAGGTGTGCGTGCGGGTCAACGCCGCGCCGGATGAGGCGCGAGCCGACCTCGAGGCAATCCTCGGGGGCGACGCGGGTGAAGAACTTCGGCTTGACGCCATCATGCAACCGAAAGTCGAGTCGGCGGCGGACGTCGACCAGCTGGCGGGCGTACTGGACACGCACGACGCCTCCGCACCGATCCTGGCGCTGATCGAAACTGCCGGCGGCGTCCTGAACGCACCCGACGTCGCTGCGACGGCGGCGACCGACGCCCTCGTCTTCGGCGCCGAGGACCTCTCGGCGGACATCGGCGCGACGCGGACCGACGAGGGGCTCGAGGTGCTCTACGCTCGCGAGCGCGTGGTGATCGCCGCAGCGGCCAACGGCGTCGACGCCATCGACACCGTCTACACCGACTTCGGCGACGAGGGCGGCCTGGTCGAGGAAACCGAGTTCGCCATTCAGTTGGGGTACGACGGGAAGATGGCGATCCACCCGGCACAGGTCGGGCCGATCAACGAGGCGTTCACCCCCGAATCCGCAGAGGTCGAGTGGGCCGAGGCCGTCCTGGAGGGGAAACGCGAGGCCGACGCGGACGGTCGAGGAGTCTTCGAGGTCGACGGGCAGATGATCGACGCCCCGCTAATCGCCCAGGCCGAGCGGATCCTCGAGCGTGCGGAGGCAGCGGCCGATTTCGACGGCGGCGCGTGATCCCGTCTCGGGTGTACGTGCAGGTGCTGCAGGTGCCGTCCGTCGAGGCAGCGTTCGTGTATCGATGACGAGTACAGTCTTCTCGTCTAATATTCACCCTTGTCGACGCGCTTTTACCGGCTTCCTCAGAATGTGATCGTATGACCGAGTCCGCGAATCCATTCGAGAGCCTCCAGTCGCAGATCGACGACGCCGCAGCCCATCTCGAGATCGGTGACGACGTTCTCGACCGCCTCAAACATCCCGAACGGGTGCTCGAGACGAACCTCACTGTAGAACTCGACGACGGCACGCTCGAGCGATTCAAAGCGTTCCGGTCGCAGTTCAACGGCGACCGCGGGCCATACAAGGGCGGCATCCGCTATCACCCGGGCGTCACCCGCGACGAGGTGAAGGCGCTCTCGGGGTGGATGGCCTACAAATGCGCCGTCGTCAACATCCCCTACGGCGGCGGGAAGGGGGGCATCGTCATCGACCCCGCCGACTACTCAGAGAGCGAACTCGAGCGGATCACGCGTGCGTTCGCGACGGAATTGCGCCCGTTCATCGGCGAGGACCGGGACATTCCCGCACCCGACGTGAACACCGGCCAGCGCGAGATGAACTGGATCAAGGACACCTACGAGACCCTCGAGAACACGACCGAACCGGGCGTGATCACCGGAAAAGCGCTCGAGTCGGGCGGCAGCGAGGGCCGCGTCGAGGCGACGGGGCGCTCGACGATGCTCGCGACCCGTGAGGCCTACGACTACCTCGGTCGGGACATCGAGGGCGCCACCGTGGCGGTACAGGGCTACGGCAACGCCGGCTGGATCGCCGCGAACCTGCTCGAAGAGCTCGGAGCGAGCGTCGTCGCCGTCTCGGACTCGAGCGGGGCGATCTACGCCGAGGACGGCTTCGACACGGCGGCCGTCAAGACGTTCAAGAACGAGACCGGAACGGTCAGCGGGTACGAGGGCGCCGACGAATCGTTCTCGAACGAGGATCTGCTCACGCTCGAGGTCGACGTGTTGATCCCGGCCGCCCTCGAGAACGCGATCGACGAGGACCTCGCCCACGACGTCGAGGCCGACCTGATCGTCGAAGCCGCGAACGGACCGCTGACGCCAGGGGCCGACGACGTGCTGGCCGAGCGCGACGTCTACGTCATCCCCGACATCCTCGCGAACGCCGGCGGCGTCACCGTCTCGTACTTCGAGTGGGTGCAGAACCGCCAGCGATTCTACTGGTCCGAGGAGCGCGTCAACGACGAACTCGAGACGATGATCGTCAACGCCTTCGACGAGTTGACGAGCGCATACGAGGCGAACGACCTCGAGAACTTCCGGACGGCGGCCTACGTCGTCGCTATGCAGCGGGTCGTCAATGCGTTCGAGGAAGGCGGTACCTTCCCCTGACGTTCGGCTCGTCTCGCTAGCCGCTCTCATCGTCCACCGATCCTGACTCACCCTCGAGCAACGCGTACAGCTCGACACCCAGCCGCGCCATCTCGAGGTCCGCCTCGAGTCGCTCGAGGTGGCGTTCGAGAGCGTCGGCGTCGAGTTCGTCGAAGGGCTGCTCGAGGAGCCTCGCCAGCGCGGGATCGAGCCCGACCAGGTCCGAGCCGGGCCGGTACGGGGCACACGACCGACCGGCCTCGACCGCGGCGAGGAGTTCCTGGAAGGTGATGACCGTCCGCCGGAGGGCGCGAATGTCGGTTTCGTCAGCGGGAGACTGGAGGGTCGCCGCGAGGGCGGCTTCGGCCTCGGCGACCGCTTCGGGGTCCATCGCGAACGCGTCGCAGGCGGCCGCCCGCTCGAGGGACGAACGCGAACCCCGGCTGCGGCGGGTGAGCAGTCGAAGCGCGGCGACGGTCAGCACCTTGCGATCGTACTGGTACCCGAGTACCGCTTCGGCGCGGACGACGACGGTTCGAGCGTCCTCGGCGACGCCGGCACACCCCAGGTCCCGGCTGATGCGTTCGACGGTCGAGTCGTCCGTGGGCACCGATTCGGTATTCCACAGCATACCTACGTCTCGTTTCCACCGTATCTTATCGATATCTACGATAGTGTCATTACCATCGTAACTATCGGTACTATATTTACTTACCTTGGAATCCGAAGCGTCCAAATAGGCCGTCTCGAGCGCGACAGTCGGCCATCGATCACCGTGCCAGCGAACGAAGGCGAGCACTGACGAATCCGCCACGTTGAAGCCAGTTCCCTTCGAGGGTGGAGCCATGACGAGAGCAGTCTGGGTGAAAGCCGACGCCACCGTCGGCGACTGGGACGTCCGCCGAAGACGGATCACCGCCGCCCTCGAGGCCGGCGCCGACTGGGTACTGGTCGACGAGGACGACGTCGCCCGCGTGCGCGAACTGGGCGACGTCTCGGTCGCCGCCTTCCGAACCGACGGCGACGTGACGTTGATCGACGATGCCGAAAATCAGGAGCAAGAGGCACGACCGGACGCCTACGTCACCGGCAAGGACGGCGAGGGCGACGGCACGATCGACCTCCCCAACGACTTCTCGGGGTCGGCCGACCTCTCGACGCTGCGTCGAAACGGCGCCGTCGACCAGGGAGCCTACGTCCGCATCCTCGGGAAGGAGTACGAGTCGTTTGCGGAAGCCGCCGCCGAGACCGCGGAGTACACCATCGTCATCGGCGACGACTGGACAATCATCCCCCTCGAGAACCTGATCGCCCGGATCGGCGACGAGACGACCCTCGTCGCAGGTGTAACGGGTGCCGCGGAGGCCAAAACCGCGTTCGAGACCCTCGAGCACGGCGCCGACGCCGTCCTGCTCGATTCGGACGATCCCGACGAAATCCGCCGAACCGTCGAGGTTCGAGACGAATCCGAACGCGAATCGCTCGACCTGGAGTGGGGCACCGTCGTCGAAATCGAACCCGTTGGCTCGGCCGACCGGGTCTGTGTCGACACCGGGAACCTGTTCGAGCACGACGAGGGGATGCTCGTCGGGTCGATGGCCCGCGGCCTCGTGTTCGTCCACGCCGAGACCGCCGAGTCGCCGTACGTCGCCTCCCGCCCGTTCCGGGTCAACGCGGGCGCCGTCCACGCCTACGTCCGGACGCCCGACGGCGGCACGAAGTACCTCTCGGAACTCACCAGCGGTGACGAGGTTCAGGTCGTCGACACGAGCGGCCACACCCGCGAGGTAATCGTGGGTCGGGTCAAAATCGAGAAGCGCCCGATGTTCCGGGTCGCCCTCGAGACCGGTTCCGGCGACCGTATCGAGACGCTCCTCCAGAACGCCGAGACGATCAAGGTGGCGACCAGGGACGGGCGCCGGGCGGTGACCGACATCTCGGCGGGTGACGAACTCCTCCTCTACTACGAGGACACGGCGCGACACTTCGGGGAGGCCGTCGAGGAGAGCATCATCGAGAAGTAACCGGTAGCCGACTCGACTCGAACTACGACGTCGAATCCGGCTCCACGGCCTCGAGACGAGTCGTACACCAGTGACAGAACTCGAGGTCCGTATCGAGCGGGCGGCCGCAGTGAGGACAGGTCGGCCCCTCGGTGTCGTCGCGGCCGATCGCCCCGAGTCCGCGAAAGAGCGCGTCAGTCGCTGTGAAGAGGGCGATCGACGCGAGCACGAACCGATCGACTGCGCTAGTCTCCTCGGTCACGACCGTCCAGGTTCCCTCGAGCGACGACATCGCGGCGAGCTGGTCCGCCGAGAACGAGAGCGCGATGGCCGTGACGAACAGCCCCGAGAAGAAGAGCGCACGCACCCACTCGCGGAGAACGGCGTGGCCAACCCCGGGAAACAGAAGCGAACACGCGGCGGCGACGAGGGCACGAACCAGCGTCATTCGTGTGTGCGTTCGGTGTCGACTCCGTTAACATTCCGGTTTCGCTCGAGGTTTCAGGCGTGAATCGGGGATCTCGGGCCCGGGCCCGTTCCCGCCACCGCCGCCGACGCGGCGTCAATCCAGCGACTCGAGTGCCGAAACCAGCCGAGAGAGCGTCTCGAGGTCGTACTGGCCCGGCGCAGTCGCCCGCTCGGAGTCGACCGGCGCGTACCCAATCTTCGAGCCGTACACCGGCGCCACGGCCCGGGTGTGTCGGCCGACCTCGCCCATCGCCATCGTCGCCACTGAATCCCCGTGCGCCGTCAGCTGTTCGGTCGCCGAGAGCAACGCCAGCGCGTCGGCGTTCGTCTCCGCCGTTACCGCCAGCTTCGCCACGTCGGCGTACTTCCCCGCCTCGGTGAGCGTTCGAACCAGCTCTGAGCGTGGCGGTGTCCCCTCGAAATCGTGCGCCGAGGCGACGACGGCGACGCCGCGCTCGCGAGCCGCCTCGAGCACGTCCTCCGCGTCGCCTGCGAGGATCGACTCGAGTTCGACGTCGACCGCTCCCACGGCATCGACGGCGGTGGCTTCGGCGAGCGCCTCGAGTCGCCCCTCGTCGTCGGCTTCGCCGCCTTCCCAGGCCGCTCGATTCGTCGCCAGGATCGGTAACTCGCCGCCGTACGACTCGAGTGCTGCGAGCGGCGCGTCGGCGAGGTCCATCCGAAACTCGAGGCAATCGGCACGACCTCGAGCGGCCGGCTCTTCGCTCAAATCGGCCGTCGAGGCGGCGAGCGTGAACGTCTCGAACGACAGGTTCCTGTTCTCGTCTCTGTTCCCGTCCCTGTTCACGTCCATGTGCCTCGCTCGAGGGCAGCGGTGAAAAAAGACGCGTCGACGGCGATGTTCGCGCGTCGAGTGAAACGAGAGGAGATAGCTGGGAGACGAGAGACGGGAGAAACGGAACCGGGATCAGGCCAGACCCAGCGTCTCCTCGGCCTCGAGCAACTCGTGGTAGCGGTTACGGATCGTGACCTCGGAGATGTCGGCGACGTCGCTGACGGCAGCCTGGGTGGTCTTCTCGTTGGTCAACAGGGCGGCGGCGTACACCGCAGCGGCTGCGAGGCCGACCGGCGACTTGCCGCTGTGGACGCCCTTCTCCTTGGCGTTTCGCAGGAGGCTGCGGGCCCGGTGCTCGGCCTCGTCGGACAGTTCGAGCCCCGAGGCGAAGCGGGGGACGTAGCTCTCGGGGTCAGCCGGCTGGACCTCGAGGCCGAGTTCGCGGACGACGTAGCGGTAGGTGCGCGCGATTTCGTTCTTCTCGACGCGGCTGACGTCGGCGATCTCGTCGAGACTGCGTGGGACGCCAGCCTGGCGCGCGGCGGCGTAGACGCAGGAGGTGGAGACGCCTTCGATGGATCGACCGGGCAGGAGGTCCTCGTTGAGCGCTCGCCGGTAGATGACGCTGGCGGTCTCGCGAACGTTGTTCGGGAGGCCGAGCGCGCTGGCCATGCGGTCGATCTCGCCGAGGGCCTGCTTGAGGTTGCGCTCCTTGCTGTCGCGAGTGCGGAAGCGCTCGTTCCACTTGCGCAGGCGCTGCATCTTCTCGCGCTGACGGCTGCCCAGGGAGTTGCCGTAGGCGTCCTTGTTTCGCCAGTCGATGTTGGTCGAGAGCCCCTTATCGTGCATCGTGTTCGTCGTGGGCGCGCCGACGCGGGACTTCTTGTTCTTCTCGGCGGAGTCGAACGCGCGCCACTCCGGGCCGCGGTCGACGGAATCTTCCTCGACGACGAGGCCACAGTCCTCACAGATGGTCTCGCCGTGTTCGTCGTCGACGACCAGCTGGCCGGTACACTCCGGACAGGCGAGGTCGCTGTCTGCGACGTCCTCGGATTCGGTTTCGGTTTCGGTTTCGGTTTCAGTGCGTCGGGCTCTAGCGGATAGTCGTGCGTTGGTCATACGATGATAACTCTCCCCGGCCGAACGAAATCGGAAAAGCTCGGACGGATTCGTTACCTACTGGGTTCAGAGGTGTTGTATATAAACATTTCGAAAACATATGCCGAGAGTACGCGAAACCTGGTTATTCGTCGGGAATGGCATTATCAATCCAAACATTAAAATATGTGCGTGCGGCCCACTCGCACGGTTTCGGACACGCCTTTAGGTTCCCGCCGCTACCCTCGAATCGATGCACGTCGCCGTGGGCAGCACGAACCCGGTCAAAGTCCAGGCTACCGAACGCGCTCTCGAGCGGTACGACCCGTCAGTCGTCGGGGTCGCCGTCGACTCCGGCGTAGCCGAACAGCCGACCGGCCAGCACGAAACCGTCACCGGCGCGAAAACGCGAGCGAGGCGCGCCCTCGAACGATCCGACGCCGACTGGGGTGTCGGCCTGGAGGGTGGCGTCGCCCGAATCGACGGTACCGACGGCCTGTACCTGATCATGTGGGCGGCCGTCACGGATGGCGAGCGGAACGGCCTCGGGAGTGGGCCCAGCCTTCGCCTCCCGACCGTCGTCGCCGAACGCCTCGAGCAGGGCGCCGAACTCGGACCCGTGATGGACGACCTGCTGGGAACGACCGACATCGCCGAAACCGAGGGCGCCGCCGGTGCGCTCACCGACGGGTTGACCGACCGAACGGCGGCGCTCGCGGCCGCCGTCTCTTGCGCTGCGGGTCCATTCGTGACGCCGTACTACGAGTAGTCGGATAAGCCACGATTACCCGTCGCTCGCGTCGTCTCGGTCTGTTTGAATCGTTTACCGACTAACTCGACGATCGACGCCCCCGTTCGCGAACGCGGGTATCGTTCAATTACCAGTGATCGTCGCGTAAAAGAACGTATTAACCGGCCGTACCAAGAGCGACCACCGGGTCGGGGAGGCGCCGGGTCGACGTCCTAATAACCAAGAGACTGCGGCGGGTTAGCCGGGTGTACCAAACCCCCTAAGTCGGCGCCTGACCTCGAGTGCAGTATGAGCACAGCAGTCGCCGCCGACCTCACGAGCAAACAAACCCGCATCCTGCGGTACCTCCGCGAACGCGCCACGACCAAGACCTACTTCAAGTCCCGGCTGATCGGCGAAGAACTCGGGATGACCGCGAAGGAAGTTGGCGCGAACATCACAGCGATCCAGGACGGCGATTACGACATCGAAATCGAGAAGTGGGGCTACTCCTCGAGTACGACCTGGAAAGTACTTCTGTAACCGGGTTCTACCGGTAGATCGGTTTTCGTCCCATACGCCTGCATTTCAGTGAACGCACTCGATAGCGGTGCTACTCGTTGGATTGACTGCCTCTCGAAATCGAAAACCGAAGATCGAAACCGAAACCGAAACTGACCCGCCGATACCGACCCTCGAGTCATAGCTCCGACCGGGCTACCCATCGTACCTGATCAACGCGTCCGCGTCCCGCGCCAGTGTCACCGCTCGCTCGCCGAACGAATCGGCGTACCGAACGAGCAACAACAGGACGGTTTCGGGTCGTTCGACCGCGTATCCGTCTTCCCGAGAGAGCAAGCCGGCTTCCTCGAGTTCGCCCGCGTACTTGCTCACCGTCGGTGGGGACACCTCGAGGGCGGCCGCCAGGTCGCTCGCCGTCGCGTCCGGATTCGAGAGGAGTTCGACGAGCATGCCTCGCGGGGTCGCTCGCCGGAGATACCCGAGGGCGTTCTTCTCGAAGCCGTCGAACCGGGCGGCGGGGACGAACCGCTTATAGTCGCCGTCGCTGTAGGATTCGACGAGGTCGAGGTCCTCGAGTCGGCGCAGGTGGTGCTGAGTCTCACCGGTTCCGAGCTGGAGATCGTCTCTGACCTTCGAGAAGTGTGCGCCGGGGGTCGTCGAGAGGTAGCCGACGATGGCGTCTCGGGCGTCGCTCTCGCCCGTGTCGGCGGCGGCTGACTCCGAAAAGCGCGTGAGCGGCGAGGCCGCGCCGACGGCGGCGAACCGCCGGAGCGTGGCTCGTTTCTTCTCGTCGACCCCATCGGACCCTGTCATGTGCTGCGTATCGTTCGAAAAGCGACGGAGGGTAAAACGCGTTTCGCTCCACCGCGTGTAGAGAAAATCAGGCGGTAGCCACACTGACTCGCGACCGCCACCGGGTGAGGCGGATCCCTCGGGTCAGTCGTTTTCCGGCGAAGTCGGCTCCTCGCTCGAGGAGTCGAAGTCCTTGTCGATTCCGCCGATGCTCTCCTCGGTCTCGGTCTCCGCGATCGTCCCGGTGTCCTTCCCTTCTTTGATCGCCTGGGCCTGCTGTTCCATCGCCTCGAGGTCCATCTCGGCTTCCTGGTCGATCTCGCCGATGATCTCGGCGATGTCGTCGAGGCCGATGAGTTCGCGCGTCTCCTCGTCGAACTCGAGGCTATCGAGGCTCTCGCCGTCGGCTTTCACGTCGCTGCCGGTGAGGTGCTTGCCGTAGCGGCCGACCATCGAGGACAGTTCCTGTGGCAGGACGAACGTCGTCGAATCGCTCTGGCCGATCTCCGCGAGCGTCTCCAGCCCCTTGTCGATGACGGCGCGCTCGCCCATCGATTCGGCCGAGCGGGCACGAAGGACCGTCGAAATGGAGTCACCCTGGGCCTCGAGGATCTGACTCTGCTTTTCACCCTGTGCGCGGATGATCTGGCTCTGTTTGTCACCTTCGGCCTTCTCGACGGCGCTCCGGCGTTCACCCTGCGCCTCGAGGATCATGGCACGGCGTTTCCGCTCCGCGGAAGTCTGTTGTTCCATCGCGCGCTGGACGTCCTTCGAGGGGTTGACCTCGCGGACCTCGACGCTCTCGACGCGGATCCCCCACTCGTCGGTGGGTTCGTCGAGTTCCGTCCGGATGCGCGCGTTGATCGCCTGGCGCTTGTTCAGCGTCTCGTCGAGTTCCATGTCACCCAGCACGGCCCGCAGGGTAGTCTGGGCGAGGTTCGAGACGGCAGTCTTGTAGTTGTCGACCTCGAGGAACGCCTTCTTGGCGTCCATCACGCGGATGTAGACGACGGCGTCGGCGGTCACCGGCGAGTTGTCCCGCGTGATCGCCTCCTGACGGGGGACGTCGAGCGTCTGGGTGCGCATGTCGAACGTGTACGTCTGGGAGACGAACGGCGGAATCACGTTGATACCGGGCTCGAGCAGTTTTCGGTATTCCCCGAAGACCGTCAGCGCGCGCTTTTCGTACGCGTTGACGATCTCGATGGCACTCAGGAGCGCCGCGAGGACCACGATCAGGAGGAGGGCGCCGATGAAGAGCCCAACCGTTGCCGCTTGTGCGAGTATCAGCTCCGGAACCATAGGCGGAACTTATGTCGGTGGGATTAAAAGCGTTCCCTTATTTCGCTAACATTTCTCTCAGCCCGACCCTTCCGTCTCGGAGACGGTATCTCGAGACGAGGCGTTTTCGGCGTCCGCCCGCCTGGCTTCCCGGGCCAGTTCCCGGTCGATGCTGTCGGTCTCGAGGGCCTCGAGCGACGCCACGGTCAAGACGTTCCCGCCGCCGGGGTCCAGGACGATGATCTCCTCGCCCTCCTCGATGGTCCCGTCGTGTGATCGCGCGGAGTAATACGGGGCGAACCCGCCGTCCTCGAGTTTGACCTCGCCGCTCCGGTTCGTGACCGTCTTGGTGACGTAACCGGTCGACCCCGCGAGCGAATCCGAGTCGCGGGTCTGGGCCGTTCCCTTCCCGCCGTAGAAGTCGAACTCGCGATAGACGTAGGTCGCGATCACGCCGATGACCAGCGTCAACGCGACGAGGATGAACGGGCTGAGCGTCAGGGGGAGAAGCATCCCGACGAGCCCCGCGCCGGCGAGGGCGACGCCGATGACGATGAGGTGTGCGCCCGGTGAGATCGCCTCGAGCACCATCAATCCGAGCCCGGCCGCCAGGAGCACCACGGGGAGATTGTCGACGAGGAATTCGACCATGCGTGAGGGTTAGGTCTCAGTCCGATTAAAGGTTTACCGCGGCCGGCCACTCAGATGGCGAAGATCGAGCCGAGTCTCACCATCACGAGCACCATGGCGATCGCCCCGAGCAGAACGAAGACGGCACCCTCGAGGGACGGATCGCCCGATCGGACCGGCTGACTGTTCGGCTCGGGTTCGGAAGCGGACGGATCGCCGGGGGCGGCGGGGTCGTCGTCCTCGGCTCGCTGGCGCCGCGATGTTGGGTCTGAGATTGGAATGCGGCCCCAGGCGTCTTCGTTTTCGGCGTCGCCGTCGCCTTCGTGTTCTTCAGCGTCGCCATCGCTTCGTCGCTCGAGTCCATCGGGTTCGGCCTGCGCGCGCTCGGTCCGGTCGCTCGTTCGGTCCGAGCCGCGATCCGATTCCCTGTCGTCCATACCCCGTCTTCGGTCGCTGCAGGCAAAAAGCCGCGGTTCGACGCTTCGTCGTCCCGAACGTCGATCCGACCTAGTCCCGCGACGGTCGACCGCGAACGTCGCCATCGTAGACGACGCCGCGCTCGCCGTCGATCGTCACCGTCCGCCCGTCCTCGAGGTGGGTGACGTCGGCGTCGCTCACCATCGGAACGCCCGTCTCGCGCGCGATGAGTGCCGGATACCCCGTCATGCCGGGTCTGGCGTCGACGATGCCGCCGATCTTCCCGACGTCACCGGTGAACTCGGCGTCGAAGTCCGCAGAGAGAGCGATGATCGCGCCGTCGGGTATCGCCTCGAGGTCGCCGTCCGTGACGCGGGCGATCGGTCCCGTCGCGCGACCGGCGACGACCACGCGGCCCGTCTCGAGGGCGTCCGCGGCGACGTGGACCTTCATCATGTTCGTCGTATTCGCGCCCTCGAGTTCGGTCATCATGCCACAGAGGACGACGACGGTGTCGCCGCTTTCGGCTACCCCGGCGTCGAGCGCCGACTGAACCGCCCGTGAGACGACGGCGTCGGCCCCCTGGTCCGAGACGCTAGCGTAGAGGGGCGTCACGCCCCAGGAGAGGGCGAGTTGGCGCCGGACGCGGTGGCTCGGCGTCGAGGCGACCACGGGGACGCCGGGCCGGTACTTCGCCGTCTTCAGCGCCGTGTAGCCGGATTCGGTCGCCGCGACGACGGCGTCGGCACCGATGTCACGCGCCAGGTATCGCGCCGAGCGGGCCAGCGCGTCCGTCCGGGCCTCGCCGGCGGTCGGCACGCGCTGCTCGAGCAGTTCGGCGTACTCCCCCGAGCGCTCGACCTGGCGGATGATGCTGTCCATGGCCTCGACGACGGCCGTCGGGTGGTCGCCGACGGCGGTTTCGGCCGAGAGCATGACCGCGTCGGTCCCGTCGAGGACCGCGTTCGCCACGTCGGAGGCCTCCGCCCGCGTCGGCCGGCGGGAGTGGACCATCGAGTCGAGCATCTCCGTCGCCGTGATGACCGGCCGTCCCGCCTCCCTGGCCTTCCGGATGATTCGCTTCTGGATCATCGGGACGTCCTCCATCGGACACTCGACGCCAAGGTCCCCGCGAGCGACCATGATCCCGTAAGAGGCCTCGATGATCTCGTCGAGATTCTCGACCGCTCCCGCGCGTTCGATCTTCGAGATGATCGGAATCTCGGCCCCGAAAGACTCGAGAGTCTCGCTGACCTCGTAGACGTCGTCGGCGTCGCGGACGAAACTCGCCGCGACGAAGTCGACTTCCTTCTCGGCGGCCAGCTCGAGGTCGCGCCGATCCTTCTCGGTGACGACGTCGAGGTCGAGGGCAACGCCAGGCAGGTTGACTCCCCTTCGCCCGCCGAGTTCGCCGCCGGTCTCGACGCGGGCGAGGACCGCCTCCCCGTCGACCCCGGTGACGGTCGTCTCGATCAACCCGTCGTCCAGCAGGATGCGGTCGCCGGGTTCGACGCTGGTGAGCGGCACGGACAGGCCGACTTCCTCGGCGGAGGCGTTCGTCCCTTCGACGAACCGAACCTCGCTCCCGGTCTCGAGGGTCACCGTCTCCCCGCCGGGGAGCGGCGCCGTCCGAATCTCCGGCCCCTTCGTGTCGAGCATCACAGCGACGGGGTTCGGTGTCGCCTCGTCGACGCGTCGAACCCGGTCGATCAACTCTGCGCGATCCTCGAGCGATCCGTGGCTGGCGTTCAACCGGGCAACGGCCATCCCCGTCTCCGAGAGCTCCCGGATAGCCGAGCGACTGTTCGTCGCCGGCCCCAGGGTACAGACGATCTTCGCGTTTCTCATGGCCGACCGTTGGCCGAGCGCTGTGAAAAAAGGTACGTCCTGGACGACGTTCGACTGGGTAGTCGCGGTGGCACCTGCCTGCCAAACGATTTTCTTCCATGGGAAAGTGGTCGGACACATGCCGCTCTACGCATCGTTCGTCGACGTCGGCGACCGCGACGTGCAGAACGCACAGGAACTCGCGTCCATCTGGGGCGAGGTGCGGTCGGAACTCGAGGAACACGACGCCGAGCTCAAGGAATCCTACGCCGTCCTCGGGAGTCACGACTTTCTGGTCATCTTCGAGGCACCGGACCACGAGAAGGCGTTTACGTCGGCACTGACCCTCCACCGCCACGGACTGGACTGCGAGACGATGGAAATTCTCGATACCGACGACTTCGCGTCGATCGTCGACGAAATCTGAGTACGCGCCGCCCTGGTCACCGGAACACTTCGTATCGGAGGAGATAGCGAACCACTCCGAGCAGGTACGCCAGCAGCCAGAAGAACACGTAGCCGAAGACGCCCACCCGGAGTCGCCGTCGCCAGGCGCCCATGTGCTCGTGGAGGTCGTCGAGGTCAATGTCTTGTCCGGGGTCGCCGTAGAGGTCGTGGGTGAGTTTGACCTGGAGTATGCGAACGATCCCGGTCAGCGCGACGAGTAACATCGCGTACGCCTGAAGCCCAAAGAACGCGTGCACGGCCGCCAGACCGCTTATCTGCTCGAGCACCCGCGGTGCCATCCAGAGGAGGACGGGAATCGTGTTCAAAGTCAGGCCCACGGCGATGACCTTCAGGTGGTAGACCAGGACGTCCCAGGTGACGATTTCCGTGTCGATCATGATCCAGGCGCCGTAGAGATAGAAGGGAAAACTGGCTGTGACCATCACGAGCGCGACGGTGGCCGTCGCCAGCTCAGAGACCATACTGGGTGTCGGGAGGGTGAACGAATAAACGAAGCGAAAGCGTTCGGAGGCGCCGCCGGGTTAGTGGCTTCTCGGGTTCGAGGACCCTCGAGAGTGAGGTCGATCCGGATCTTCGTGAACGAAACGGGTGTTCACCGGACGTGAAATGCAACTTGACGCGGTACGTGAACGTCGCCCGACGCAGAACGTGAAACGCCACTGGACGTGGAACGTGAAACGCTACTGGACGTGGAACGTGAAACGTTACTGGACACGGAACGGAAACATGGCCAGATGCGAGACGTGGAACGTTTCCGAACGGGGAGGGAGACCGTACCTCGAGGAAATCGGAGAGTCCCCCTCCGTAAATTGGACGTACTCGCGGTTCTCGCCTTAGAACGCGACGGGGACACGGCCTCCACCTCGCGGACGGCAATCGGGGTCGCGTCGGACCGCCTTGCGGGGCGGAAACGCCGTCATGCCACGCCGGCGTTTTCGTCGCACTCGGTGGACTCGTGGAACGCCCTGGATGCCTCGAGCACTGGATGGTCCCGCCGTCTGACGTGATTGCTCCGCTCGTCGTACTCGAGGAGACCGACGTTGGCTAATTTCGGAAGTCCGGCGTGGTGCAGGTAGATCTGGGCATCTCGCGACGATTCCGCCGCGCAGTCGAACTGGCCGTCGACAATGTAGTCGGCGAGATCGTCGAGCGAGGCGACGTCGTCGGTGCAGCGGTGGAAGTAGTCTACCACTCCACGGGTGTACCCGTTCGAGAGTATGGATTGCAGATCGTCGATCGTCTCGGGGTCGAACTCGTCCTCGAGGGTTGGTCTCGACATGGCCTAGTTTGGCGTATTTGATCCATGGAGAAAGGAGTCATTATTGTTGAGACAACCCTCTTAAGACGGGGCTCAGTCGAAGTCGGCTGCAGTCGAGAGTAATATCTCACTGAGCACCTGTTTCGTGCCCCGACGAACGCGATTGGAGACGGCCTGCTGGGAGATGCCGAGTTCGTTCGCGAGTTCGTCCAAGCTCGCCTCGCTCGGCGTGTCGAAGTAGCCGCGACGGAGTCCGAGGACGAGGGCTTCGCGTTGCTCGTCGGAGAGGCCGAACTGATGGACGCTCTCCGTTCGCTCGGTGACCGTGTAGGTTCGGTTAATGTGGATAGAGATGCCGCTGTCGGTGGTGTAGTTGTGAAACTGTGAGAGTTTGTCGTGGTCCGGGAATCGAACGTGGAACTCCCAGCCGCCGTTGCTGAAAGCCTGTAATACCGTCCCCTGTGCGTCCGTGATCCCCCGGATCAGGTCGGTGTGATCGTCGTGCCACGTGACGCGGTACAGAACCGCGTTCTCGACGCGGTCGATGGCGATGATGTCCTCGACGAAGCGGTGCGAGACGACTTTCTCCTCGAACGAGGCGTAGTCCTCACCTGACACCCACAGAAACGGCATTGCGGAGGTTCCCGTGGGCACGATCCGCTCGAGTTCGATGCGCATCGACGGCGGCCCGGACAGCACCTGCCCGAGGGTGAACTGGTCGTTCTCGACGGTAAACTCCAGCGTGACGCTCATTGCTAGCCGACGGTATCACGGCCACGTACGTATTGGTGTTGCCTGATACCACGTCCCCGCTCTCACCCCGGTCAGAGATGATTCGGCGGCACCACCATTGCTGTCAGCGAACGTCGCGGCGCTTATGCGGCTACGGGTCCCATCGTCGAACGATGACCGACGCTTCGGACGAACCGTCCGCCGGCCGAACGACCGAGCCGTCGGCCGACCCTGCGGCGACGGGAGACGACGACCAGTCCGTCGAGGATCTCCGCCGACAGGTCGAGGCGAAGTACGACTTCGAGGACTTCAGCGAGGCCGACATGGCCGAGATAAGCCCGGAGGAGTGGGACGTCGCC
Source organism: Natronosalvus rutilus (assembly GCF_024204665.1). Taxonomy (NCBI): domain Archaea; kingdom Methanobacteriati; phylum Methanobacteriota; class Halobacteria; order Halobacteriales; family Natrialbaceae; genus Natronosalvus; species Natronosalvus rutilus. The sequence goes on from NZ_CP100355.1 coordinate 3,591,286, forward strand.
TTCGACGCGGACACCTGGATCACCGGCGACGAACTCCTTGAGCGCGTCGAGCGGGAACTCAAAACCCGGATCGCCTACCGGGAGGTGTTCGCGATGCTCGAGTACGCCGTCGTCGACGGCCGACGAAGTCTCGTGGCCTATTCCGACACCGATTACGCGATTATCTTCCCGGACGGGACCGTCGAGGGTCGCGGAACGGTCGTTCGCGACGTCAAACCCACGGTCGCCCTGTGCTCGATGGAGAGCTACGACGTCGAGGAACCACCCGCCGATTGGCACCTCCCCGAGCCCGCCGACCTCGCAGGCGAACACAGCGAACTCGGCAACTGGATGCTCCAGTTGCTAGCGATTGCACAGCTCGTCATCGGGGTCGTCGCGATCGGAATCTGGCTGGTTCAAGGCATCCAGTCTCAGCTCGTCCTCGGCGTCGTGGGCGTCGTACTCGTCGTCATCTCGCTCGTGCTGTTCTTGATGGTGGCGAACGCCCGACTCTCGGATCGATTCCGGACCGAAGCGTACGAGTCGCGTCTGCGAACGATCGGCTCCGGGGATCGACCCTCGTTTCTCCCCATCGACGACGAGGCCTTCGAGCGCGACGCACCGCCCCGAAATCGGTCGCCGCTCGAGGAGTAACCCCACGATACCGCGGGGCACGGCCAGCGGCTGCATCGGTGGGTTTAAGCGAACACGTTCCTGAGTCCACATTGTATGAAGAGGCGGGAGTTTATAGTAGCGGCCAGCGGCGTGTCTGGGGGTGCCGTAGCCGCCACTGCTGCGACACCCGTCGTAGCCCAGGAAGAGGAGAACGGTAACGACACCGAAACAGGCGACGGTGGCGGCGGAAACGACACCGAAGCCGGCGGAGGCGGTAACGAGTCGTCCGGTGGCGGTGGCAACGAGTCAGCCGGCGGTGGCGGCGGAGGCGGCGGCAGCGAAACCGTCGAAGTCGACGACAACGAGTTCGTTCCCGCGGAGTTGACCATCGAGCCCGGCACTACGGTCACCTGGGAGTGGGTCGGCTCCAACCAGCACAACGTCAACCCCGGAAGTCAGCCCGAGGGCGCGAACTGGGAAGGCCAGACGGACCTCCAGGCCGAAGGGACCTACGAACACACGTTCGAGACCGAGGGAACCTACGAGTACGTCTGTGATCCCCACGTCAGTATTGGAATGACGGGCTCCATCGAAGTGACCTCGGACGCGGGTGGTGGAGGCGCGGCGACCGCCGACGTCGACATCCACGAACTCGGCGTCCCGATCCAGAAGCACTTCGTCGGCGTCGCGTCGTTCTTCGCGATATTCATCGCCCTCACGTTCACGTTCTACCTGCTGAAGTACGGTGAATCGGCCAACACCAGCAGCCCAGGGAGGAAATAACCATGTCATCGTCAGGAAGTACGTACGGCGACATTCACCGCTACGAACCGGCGCGCGAGAGTACAGCCGCGGCAATCGCGATCGTCCTGTTGACGTTCGTCCAGATCATCTTCGTCTCGCTGTTCGTGTACGGCCTCTCGGCGAACTGGGGGGTCGCCGGACTCGACGCTGGTGTCGGGAACACGCTTCTCGGCTTCTTGCTGTCGGCGATCTTCCTCAACCTCGGGTTCATCCTCCTGCTGTACCGCAAGGAGTTCCTGCCCGACGTGATGATCGTCAAGAAGCGCCGTCGCAAGTGGGAAGACCTCTACGTCCGCGAATCGGACGTCGAAGGGCAGTCGCTTGCCGGCGACGCCGGTGCATGGGACACGATCAAACGCGCAATCTACCCCTACTACAAACGATAACAATGGCTAACGACGACAAATATCCAGTCGAATCCGACCGTCGCCGCTTCGTCAAGGGCGTCGTCGGTGGCTCCGCGCTCGCCGGCGTGCTGACGACCGGCGCAGTCGCCGTCTCCAGCGCGACCGCCCCCACGAGCGGCGGCGGCGGATTCGTCAACTACTTCGGCGCGGAACGAACCGCCGGTCCGGCCCCCCGCGGACTTCCACAGATTCCCATCGAGATCGACGACGATGGACAGTTACTCGGGATCTGGCCCGAACCGGAAACGCAGGTCCGCGACGACGGGACGGAGGTCGTCGAGGCGAGCACCGAACTCGGCGGCGTCGAGTACACGACCGAGTGGTACCAGTACTGCGGCGTCCAGACGTTCGGCGGGATCAAACCCGACGCCGATGGCGAGGATCAGGTCCTTCGCTACGACGCCGGCTCCTACGACTGGATGTCGGACGTCGAGAACGGCGACCCGATGCTCACCGAACACTTCGAGGACTACGACGAGTGGACCAACGACATCGGCGAACCGGGCCAGGGCAAACCCGCGACGGGAACCTGGCGATCACAGAACGTTCCCCCGGAACAGACCGTTCCCATTCTGGTGATCAAGACGGACCAGCTAAACGTCGAGGAGATGAACGACTCCACCCGCGAGTGGGTCGAAGCGTCCTGCCCCCAGGACGAAGACGGCGGTCGTTACCTCGGCTACGTCAACAAGTGTACGCACTTCTGCTGTGCGCCGGGTTACCGAACGCTCGACGACGCAGCGGCGTTCGGCGCCGCGAACGAAATCTACTGCAACTGCCACAACTCCGTCTACAAACCCTTCAACATCACCGAACAGCAGTTCGTGGCGCTCCCGCGACCGGCGGGTGATGACGAATGAGCCTGGAGCGCAAGGACGAACACGACCACGGCGCGTGGCTCGCCGAGAAGGACCTCTCGCTCATCGAGAAGTCCTACCTGACGATGCTGATCTGGCTCGACCGACGGCTCCGGCTCGTCGACTACCTCGAGTTGCTGGAGGACATGTACTACAAGATCAACCTCCAGATGCCAAAGAGCCACACCGAGCAGTACAACCTGGACAACAAGTTCTGGTACTGGTATCCGCTCTACGCACTAGGTTCGTTCTCGTTACTCGCGTACATCGTCGCCGCACTGAGCGGTGCGCTACTGGGCTTTTACTACTCTCCGTCGACGGCCGGCGAGACGCCGGTTGCCTACCAGACGATCGAGTCGATCATGGCGGATCTCAACTTCGGGTTCATGCTCCGGAGCATCCACCGCTGGGCGGCCCAGGTGATGGTAGCCGCGGTCTTCTTGCACATGCTTCGCGTCTACTTCACGGGCGCCTACAAGGAACCCCGAGAGGTCAACTGGCTGCTCGGCGTCGTACTCTTAGCACTGACCGTGCTCTTCGGGTACACCGGCTACCTCCTGCCCTGGAACCAGCTCGCGTTCTGGGCGGGACAGATCGGCGTCGAGATGGCAATTTCGGTCCCCATCGTCGGCGAGTGGGCCGCGAACCTGTTGTTCGGTGGTCTCAGCCTGGGACAACCGACGCTCCAACGGATGTACATCCTGCACGTGTTCGTGTTGCCGTTCGTCGTCACGGCGCTCATCGCGCTTCACATCGGCATCGTCTGGATGCAGGGCATCGCCGAACCACACTGATCCACCATGACTGATACAGACACCGACGCAAACAACGACGTCCGAACCGACGGAAGCGGCACCGGCATCGTCGCCCCCGACGACGAGGTGCCGACCTGGAGCGAACGTAAAGAGCGAACGACCGGGCTCTCGCGACTCACCTACGAGTACTTCGAGCGGGCCCGCCGGGAAGACCAGGACCTCCGCCAGGAGTCGAGTTACATCGAGCGCGACGTGCTCGGCTTCCCAGCCTGGCCGCACGAGACGATCCGAAACCTCGCACTCGCGAGTTTCTTCGTCGGTATGTTGCTGTTCCTCGCGGCGCTGTTGCCGCCAACGATCGAGAGTCCAGCGAACCCGGCCGAAACGCCGTCAGTCATCCTGCCCGACTGGTACCTCTACTGGTCGTTCGGCCTGTTGCACCTCGAGTCGCTGAACCCCGAACTGGCGCTCGCCGGGGGCGAGAAGATCATGTCCGACCAGCTCTACGGCGTGCTGGCGAACGGCGCCGTCTTCGGCGCAATCGCGATCCTTCCGTTCCTGAACAAGGGGAGCGCCCGACGGCCCGTCGAGGAGCCGTTCTGGGCGTCGATCGGCGTCGGCGGCGTCATCTTCGCCTTCACGCTGTCGCTCCTGCCGATCGAGGCCATGTTCCCCTGGGACGTCCACATCACGTTCGACATGGCGTTCTTCCTGCCCGTCATCGGTGCCATCCTCACCTACGCGGTGTTGAAGACGATGCGGGAGGGGTACATGTACAACCTCAACAAGCGGTACTACCGATTACGACCGCCGCGGTAGGTCGTCGCGTACGGGCTTTTATTTACGTCGTTCGGTGTGTTGTCCAACCAGCCGCGTGTTGCCCATCCAGTATCCAGTCGAGCCGCCGACTCGAGACGTAACGCCGAGTGAAGTCGCAGTACTCATTTTCCGTCGCCACGTAGCCCGGCTATGAGCGGCTCAGAATCGGGGTCGGACCCGCCGGCGGAAGAGGTACGGACGGGACAGCGCGAAGGTGGCCTCGAGGACGGGAGCGGGGACAAGAGCAAGAGCGAGCGAGAGGAAAACGCCAAAGAGGGACCTCGAGTCGGCGCCTCGGGCCAGCGCGAGATCGTCGTTCCCATGCGGTTGTACAAGACGATCACCGTCTTCTCGACGCTTCTCGCGGTAATCGGCATTCTTGGCGGGTTCGTCGTGCTCGACGTCGCGACCGATCGAGCGCAGGCGGCAGCCTCGGACGTGAGCATCGGGCTGGCGTTGCTCGGCGTTGCGCTGATCGCGTGCGGGGCGGGCGCCTACGCGTTCTCGACCCGGTTTCGAACGGCGGGAATGGGAAACGCTAAAGACGACGCCGACGAAGGGTCACACAATGGCTGACGAATTCGTCAAGGGCTTCGTGATCCTGTCCCTCGGAATACTGGTGTGGATGACGTTCGCCGGCTGGTACAACACGCCGTCGTTCTACGACACCCAGCTCGTTGGACCGAACCCCGAAGACCCCGGTACGTACACGACGCTGGCACTGGTCGTCAAGGAAGCGGCGTTCTACTTCGGTATCCTGGGCGCGGTCACGTTCTGGGCGCTCATCCCGGCCGGCCGGCGCGTGCGAACCCACTACGCCGAGAACAACTGAACGCCCTCTCGTCGCATCTTTTTCCGAGTCCCGCTGGGTTTCGAGCGAATGCACTCTCGAGGACGGTCTGCCGTCCGGTCACGCTGGTACTCGTGGTGGCTCGGGTCGGCGACCAAAGTAGTGGCTCGAGCCGGTGGCTCGGAGTCGCTGGCCTAAATCAATGGCTCGAGACGGATCGGTTCGAGCGTTCACGGTCGCTACGCGTCACTGTCCGCCCCGCCTCGGTAGCCACGACCGGAGATTGAACCCGAACTCGTTGGCGAGTTGAACGTCCTTGTCCGTGAACGCATCCGTAACGACGAGGGTTGCCACGTACACAATGAGAACCACGAGCGGGAGCGTGGCGACGATGACGAGGTGCGAATCGACGAGGAGGACGATCGGAAGCCCGGCGAGGGCGGCCGGGATCCCCGCGAAAACGACGGTGGCGAAGTCTCGAGTGAAGGGGTGGATGCCGTCGACGACGTGGAGTTCGCCCAGTGTCAGGAGGCCGACGACCACGAGCGCGGACGCAGACCCGATGGCAGCCCCGTTGATACCGTAGATCGGGACGAGGAGGAACGAGACGACGAGGTTGGTGCCAAAGAGCGCGAGGGTGTTGGCGAAGACGATGCGGGAGTAGCCCATCCCCTGCAGGAGGGTGCCATCGGGACCACCGAAGGTGACGTTGAACAGGAATGTCATCGCGAGGAGCGCGACGACGGCGCTGGCTTCGCCGTACTGGGGCGTGTACATCACGGAGAGAAACGCCTCCGCACCGAGGGAGATGATGATCGCGAACGGGAGGGTTATGCCCGCGATCCAGCGAGCGGCGACGCGAAAGCGCTCCTGGACGAGAGCGGTGTCGTCTCGCGTTTCGGCGATGAGCGGTTTGAACACGGGCGAGAGGGAGTTGAAGATGATCATCAACCCGGAACCGAGCATGTAGCCGACGCGGTAGATGCCGACCTCGCCCGAGTCGAGGAAGTAGCCGAGGATGAAGTAATCGACGTGGCCCATCAGGACGAAGACGACGCTCGTCATGGCCAGTGGCACCGAGTACCGGATCATCGGACCCGGCGCGACGGGTTCGAACGTCGCCGACATGATCTCCCAGGCGCGGTAGGTAAAGAGGAGGGCACCGACCACGATGCACACGAAGAGCCCGACCACGTAGCCACCTGCGAGTCCGAGCAACCCGAAGCCGGCCAGGAGGAGTACCGCGGTGACGACGAACCGAACCACCGGGCGCACGATGTCGCGCATCACGACCCGGTACTGGAGCTTCTTGATGCTGTAGAAGGATTTGAGCAGGACGTTGTACATCGCGAGCATCGGAATCGTCACCGCCAGCAACAAGAGCGCGACCTCGAGCGAGGGCTCTCGGAAGAAGACGCCGAACGTATCGGCCGTCATCGCGAGCGCGAGCGCAACCAGCGACGACGTGACCAGGACGGTCGCCGTCACTTGCACGATGACGCCCTTGGCTTTCCCGGGTTCGTCCGCCTCGAGGTACTGCGGGACGAAGTAATCGATCGCCAGCGGCAATCCGAGGTTCGCGAACACCTGCATGAAGAGGATGACCGACGTCGCGAGCACCCATAGGCCGTAGACAGAGGGGCTGACGAACCGCGTCATCAACATCACGATGGCGAATGCGAGGACGCCGTTGAGCACGTTCCCGACGAACGTGATACTCCCCTGTTTCGCCAGCGTGGACAGTCCAGTGTCGTGTTCGGTCATAGCCTCGAGAGTCCTGTATTGAGTCGACTGCTGGTTGTGGTTGGGCTCGAGTCGGCACCTGGAGCAGATACCGACTCGCTCAGACGCTCGTCGCTGGCTCGAGTTCGTAGCTGGCGACCTCTCTGGCTGCCTCACCGAAATGGGGGAACTCCACTTCGAACGGCCAGTCGGTACCCTCCGTCGTGTCGTCGATGAGTTCGATGACGGTGTCGAGTTCCTCGCCGTCAGCGTCGAAGAACGTCGCCCGGATCTCGACGTAGGTCGGTTCTCGTTCCCCCTCGTTGCGGACGAGCCCCCAGACGGAGACGCGCTCCTCGTCGGTCCAGGGGTTCTCCCGGAGGAGGTCCGACCAGACGACCACCAGATCTGTCGGCTCGAGGATGTCCTCGCCGCTGTCCGTCAGGAGGTCGAGACACCCTGAGAGGGACAGCGAGGCGAAGGCGGTCGACGCGAGGAGCGCGCGGCGTTTCATACGCGAGTCAGCTACCAGTTCGACCGGTCGACTCTTCAGCCTTCGGGAACGGCCGCGTCGAGTGAACGACGCCGACCGCTCGGTCATCGGGCGTCTCGAGCAGAACGAGCGGCTTTGCGGCGACCGGTGTACGATCGAGCGGATTCGATACGTTTTACTACCTGGTCGTACCACTTGTGAATATGGGCGAGTTCGAACCGTTCAGCGACGTTGGCGAAGCAGACGTAACCCGAGCGATTGGACAGGAGTGGACCGAGGAGTTCATGGACTTCTCCGATTCGGACGTCATCATCGTCGGCGGCGGCCCCTCCGGATTGACCGCCGCGAAGGAACTCGCCGAGCGCGGCGTGAAGACGATGGTCGTCGAGAAGAACAACTACCTCGGCGGCGGCTTCTGGCTCGGTGGCTTCCTGATGAACAAGGTCACCGTCCGCTCTCCCGCACAGCGGGTGCTCGAGGAACTGGACGTCGAGTACAAGCCGGCGGCCGACACCGAGGGGCTGTACGTCGCCAACGGCCCCCACGCCTGCTCCGCACTGATCAAGGCCGCCTGCGACGCGGGCGCGAAGATGCAGAACATGACGGAGTTCACGGACATCGTCATCCGCGAGGACCACCGCGTCGCCGGCATCGTGATGAACTGGACGCCGGTCCACGCCCTGCCCCGCGAGATTACCTGCGTCGACCCCATCGCCGTCGAGGCGGACCTGGTGATCGACGCGACGGGCCACGACGCGATGGCGATCACCAAACTGGACGAGCGCGGCGTCCTCGATGCGCCCGGCATTCGGGACGCTCGCGAGCGCGGCACGGTGATGGATCAGACCGACGGCGACACCTACGGCGCCCCCGGTCACGACTCGCCCGGCCACGACTCAATGTGGGTCGGCAAGAGCGAGGACGCCGTCGTCGAACACACCGGCCTCGTCCACGACGGACTCATCGCGACGGGTATGGCAACCGCGACCGCCTACGGCCTGCCGCGCATGGGCCCCACCTTCGGCGCTATGCTCGTCTCCGGCAAGCGCGCCGCCCAGGTCGCCCTCGATGAACTCGAGGTCGACGCTGACCCGGTAGAACTGACGAGTCGAGTTCCCGCGGACGACTGAGACGGTTGGTCACCGCCTCGTTCCGGAGTCGGTGATCGACGCCGAAAGCTACAGCATTTAGGGGCCGCTCGAGAAACGATCGATATGACCGTCATCGTCACCGGCGCGACCGGCGGCGCTGGTAGCTGGATCGTCGAGGACCTCGCGCGAGACGACCACGAGGTCGTCGGCGTCGACCTCGAGCGTCCGCCCCGGGCCCGCGAGAGCGTCACCTTCCTCGAGGCCGATCTCAGGGAGCAGGGCCAGACGTGGGAACTCGTCCAGACGTACGAACCCGACGCCGTGGTCCATTTCGCGGCGATTCCACGCAACGAGATCACCCCCGGCACCGAGACCTTCCTGACGAACGTCGAGAGCACCTACCACGTCTTCGAAGCCGCGGGCCGAATCGGCGCGGACGTCGTCTGGGCCTCGAGCGAGAGTATCTACGGGTCGGTCTTCGCCGAGGAACCGTGGCTTCCCGAGTACTTCCCGATCGACGAGGATCACCCGCTGCGCCCGGAGGATCCCTACGCCACGTCGAAACTCGTCGGCGAAGACCTCGCCGCGGCGACCGCCCTCAAATACGGTATCTCGGTGACCTCGATCCGGCCCTCCTGGATCACGTATCCGGGGAGCCAGCAGACGGCCCGGGGCCGAGAGACGTTCGATCCGGAGACGGCGGACCCGAACGGCAACTTCTGGTCGTACGTGGACGTTCGCGACGTCGTCTCGATCGTTCGAGCGGTGCTCGAGGCGGACCCCGAGGCCGACCGCGAGGGCCACGGCCACGGAAGCCATGATGTGTACCTCGCGGCGGCCGAGAACAACTTCCTCGACCGCCCGACCGCCGAGGTGATCGAGACGGTCTTTGGTGACCTACCCGACTCCTGTGCTCTCGAGGGGAACCAGTCGGCGTTCAGCACCGAGAAGGCGAGGCGGGAACTCGACTGGCGGCCTGAACACACGTGGGAGGACGCGGAACTCGAGCAGGTGCCGGGGCCGCTGTTTTTGGAGTGAGCGACGCGATCTGATTCGTATCTCAGTCCACTCGAGGGTCGACCGCAATGATTACACTCGATGGTACCACTACGTCGTACCATGGTCGACCACGTCGCCATCTATCGCGCACCGACCACCGTCGTCGACGCCGACGCCGTCGCCGCATGGCTCGAGCCGCGACTCGAGGCGTCGATAACGGTACGGGAACGGTTTCTGGACGACGTTCGGGGCGACGAACTGGCGGAGCGGTTCGCGGCCGCCCGAATTCGAGGGCCGCGCAAACGAGAGACGGGGAACACGATGCTTGGAACCGTTCGCTACGAGAAGCGCGCCCTCGAGCATCCCGAGCGGGAAGGCGGCGTGCTCTACGACGGCGCGCAGATCGCTCGCGCGCTCAACCGGGAACTGCCGGCCGATGAGCGAGGACTCAAGTGGGCCCACGTCGTCCTCCTCGACCGAGCACTCGCGACGTGGGGTGACCACGACGGACGCTGGCACAAGCGGGTGACGGTTCCCGGTCAGCCGGCGCTCGTCTCGGTTCCTGGACTGTACGAGGCGCCGGCCAAACCCAAATCGTACTACCAGGAACAACAGCGACGAGCGCTCGTTTCGGGCGACGTGCCGCCGAGAGAGATTCTCGAGCGCGACGTCGCGGACAAGTTCCTCCTCGAGGACGACCCCCGAACGACCGACGCGATTTGCGGGTTCGTTCTCCAGGCCGCCCACTACCTCGAGACTGGCGAGCCGTTCTGTGCGGAGCCGACCTGTCGGCTGTACAACGCTCACACCCACGAGGGTGTCGTTCGGGCTCAGCTATCAGGGACGGCGTTTTGCGCCGACCACGGCGCGGTTTACGCGAATGTGAACGCTGAGGCGGATACGGTCGATGGTCCTGATGCGGACGCTGAGGCGGACGCGACCGGTGCGGACGTGAATACGGATACTGAAGAATAGGCGATCGGTGGCGCGGAGGCAGTTACGAAGACTGAGGGACGCGAGTGACGGCGCGGATATAGTTACGAATACCGTCGCTCGCGGTCACGCTCGCACCCGCTCGAGCGATCACTCGTCGTCGAGCGCGAGCGACGACTCCGGGCGGTAATCGCTGCTGACCGGCGAGGCGGGTGCCACCGGTACCGACTCGTCGAGTTCGATCGCTCGCTCGACGATGCGCCGCGTCTCGAGGTCGACGTCAGCTTGAGCGACGCATCCGTTCTCGGCGTCGTAGTCGACCAGACCCAGGTCGTCGAGTTTCGGTAAATGATTGTGCACCAGCGAAACGGTGATCATCGAGTCTCGCACGACGGCGCCGTCGGCCCCCGCTCGCTCCCAGCCGACGACCTCGTCGCAGAGTTCCTCGACGCCCACCCGCGGACGGGTCAGCAGCAGCGACAGCACGTACCGTCGCCGGGCGTCCGAAAGCGCCTCGAAGACCGCCTCCACCGATGGGGTTCGCACGGTTGACATAACTATTACCGGGACCCTCTCCCTCTCAATAATTGCGCCAAAAATATTTGGGTGCTACTCGAGGAGCCGAAACCTGACGCGTTCCTCCCCGCTCCCGGCAGTTTCGCGGCCGGTGATCTCGAGCGTACCGAGGTCCGCGGTTGACTGGACGTGCGTGCCGGCGCACGCGACCCGGTCGAAGGGGTCGTCCGCGTCACCTATTTCGACGATCCGGATCTCCGTGATACTGTCGGGCAGGAGATCGATTCGCGTACGTTCGAGGTCCAGTTCGGCTTCGGCGACGTCGCGCTCGAATTCGTACCAGCGAACGGGAAGGCCGTCGTGGATCAGGTCGTTGACGGCCGCCTCGATCGTCGCGAGGTCGTCGTCCTGGAAGCGCTCGTACGCGCAGTCGAGTCGGGCCCGGTCGGCGTAGAGCTGGTTGCCCGTCGTCGGCGCGTCGTAGGCCTCCAGCAGGTACGCCGAGAGGAGGTGCTGGGCCGTATGATAGCGCATATGTGCGTACCGTCGATCCCAGTCGAGTTCGCCGGTTACGGTCGTTCCGGGCTCGAGGACGTCCGCGATTGGCCCGTCCGTCGAATCTGTGCCCGCCTCGAGATCCAGGACGTGGTACACCGTATCGCGTTTCTGGACGTCAGCGACGGGCCACTCGAACGCCTCTCCGTCGGAATCGACGCGGAGGGTCCCCGTGTCCGCCGGCTGACCCCCACCTTCGGGGTAGAAGTGTGTTCGATCGAGGACGACGCGGCCGTCCTCGAGGATCCGCTCGACGGTGGCGTCGAACGTTCGGACGTTCGAGTCCTCGAGATACAGGAGGTCGGTCATACGCGAGCCCAGGGGCTCGAGGGAAATATAAGCTGGCGAGTGTCGTCGATCGTGACAAAACCCAACGTCTGTCCATCGCCCCGAACCAAAGGCTAAAGAGTGAATCACTCTAATGTTCGTGTAATGACTATCGTTCGTATATTGCGGAGGGATCTATCGTGGGTGTCGAGATAACCGAGACCACGGTCACCGACGCCGAGTTCGAGGCCATGAAACAGTTCGTCTTCGAGTACCTCGCCGCTAGCGTCGAGAAAGAAGACGAAGGCGGCCGGATGCGGTGGTACCCCTGGCACTCCGCCGAGTACCGCCACAATCACATCCTCAACGTCGTCGATCTGGCGACCGAGATCGCTGAGAAGGAAGGGGCCGATGTCGACGTCACGCGCGTGGCCGCGCTGTTTCACGACGTCGCCAAACTCGAGACCGACCAGGAACTCCACGCCGAGGCCGGCGCTCGCGTCGCCCGCGAGTACCTCGAGGCCCAGAGCGAGTACCCGGAGTCGTTCATCGCCCAGGTCACTCGCGCCATCGAGTACCACTCCTACCAGGGCGACGTGACCGACCTCTCGATGGAGAGCCAGTGTGTGATCGAGGCCGACCTGCTCGACAAGATCGGCGCCAACGGGACGGCGCTGATGTTGTTGCGCATGGGCTACGAGGCGCGGACGCACATGGACGCCGACGAGATGGTCGATCGGGTCCTCGAGCGCGGACTCGACGCCGCCTCGCGCGTCCGGAGCGACACCGCCGACGGAATCGCCCACCGTCGACTCAAGCGCGTGAAGTGGTTCCGCGAGTGGCTCGAAGACGAGATTGCGGCACTGGGCGAGTAGCCTGCGCGTGTGTCTCGGCCTGTGATCGATATCGCGCGTCGCCAGCCGTGCGTCCCGACGACAGCGTGCGAACGGTAGCGATTTGGGGATTCGGACCAGATTTCGAATGATGACTGCAGTCACTCGAGGCCGCGTTCCCCACCTGACGGCCCTGCTCTCGCTCGTTTCCCTGGCGCTCGTGTTCGGCGCCGCTGGCGGCGTGATTCCACAGACGGCCGTTCCCAGGCCGCCCGCCTGGCTACTCGAGGCGATTCCCACGGTGAACGTCCTCCTGAGCCTGACCGCCATCGTGACGATCACGACGGGGTGGCGCGCGATCAGACGCGGAAACGTCGACCGCCACCGCCTGCTGATGGCGACCTCGGCCGTGCTGTTCGCGACCTTTCTCGTCCTGTACCTGTACCGACTAGTCGTCCTCGGCGGTTCCCAGCCGTTTCCGGGTCCGGACGCGATCCGACTGTACGTCTATCTGCCCGTCCTGGCGATCCACATCTTACTGGCGATCGTTTGCATTCCCCTGCTGTACTACGTCCTCTTGCTCGCCGCGAGTCACAGCGTGCCGGAGCTTCGGAAGACCGCTCACGCGCGAGTCGGGCGAATCGCCGCGGCACTCTGGCTCGTCTCGTTCAGCCTCGGCGTCGTCGTCTACGTGTTGTTGCACGTGATCTACTGACCGACGAACGAGCACACCAGATCGACTCGAGTGCAGAATCGCCCGTTCAGTCGTCCGCATCGACGGTCGCCTGCCCAATTTGCGGGCGAGTTACGTCGCGGTCGGTCGCTTCACCGTCGATGTCGTAGGGGTACTCGCCGGTGACACAGCCCAGACAAAGGTCGTCCCGGTCGGTCTCAAGCACCTCGGCGACGGCGTCTGGCGAGAGGTACGCGAGGCTGTCGGCACCGATCTCGTCGCCGATTTCGGGGATCGTCTTGTCCGAGGCGATGAGTTCCTTGCGGGTCGCCATGTTGATCCCCATGTAACAGGGGGCGACGATCGGCGGTGCACCGATGCGCATGTGGACCTCCGCCGCCCCGGAGTTCTTGAGGAGTTCGACGAGCTGGTTCGAAGTCGTCCCGCGGACGATGGAGTCGTCGATGAGGGTGACGGTCTTGCCCTCGACCGTCGAGGTGATCGGGTTGAGTTTGAGTCGCACGGCGCGCTCGCGCTCGTCCTGGGTCGGCATGATGAACGTCCGGCCGACGTAGCGGTTCTTCATCAGGCCCTCCGCGAACTCGACGCCGTCGTCGTCCTCCTCCCGGGGCTCTCCCTGGGCGGTCGTCTCGTCGGCGGCGTCGGCGTACCCCGAGGCGAACGCGCGCCCGGAGTCGGGAACCGGCATGACGACGTCGGTCTCGACGCCGCTTTCCTCCCAGAGTTTGCGCCCGAGTCTGCGACGGGCCTCGTAGACCAGCGTGCCGTCGATCTGTGAATCCGGGCGGGCGAAGTAGACGTGTTCGAAGAAACAGTGAGCGGTCGCCTCGGCCTCGACGAGCTGGTAGGAGTCGAACCCGGAACCGTCCTCCTCGAGGACGACGAGTTCCCCGGGTCGAATGTCGCGGACGAACTCGCCGCCGAGGGTGTCGATCGCCGCGGATTCGGAGGCCAGCACGTAGCCGTCCTCGAGTTTGCCGAGACAGAGCGGCCGATTCCCCTGCGGATCGCGGACGCCCATCACGGTCTCGTCGTGCATGATCGTCAGCGAGTACGAGCCGTGAATCCGCTGCATCGTCCGCTTGACGGCCCGGATCAGGTCCTCCTCGAGCAGGTTGCGCGCGAGGTCGTGGGCGATCACCTCCGTGTCGCCGTCGGAGGTGAAGGCGTGGCCGAGCGCGGCGAGGTCGTCTCGAATCTCGTCGGCGTTGACGAGGTTGCCGTTGTGGCTGAGTCCGAGCGAGCCCGATTTGAACGAGACCGAGAACGGTTGGGCGCAGGAGGTGTCGATGCTTCCGGCGGTGGGATAGCGAACGTGACCAATCCCGGCCGCGCCCGCGAGCGACTCGAGGTCGCCCTCGTCGAAGGCGTCGCCGACGAGTCCAAGTTCGACGTGGCTGTGTTGCTGGAAGCCGTCGTGGGTGACGATGCCGGCGGACTCCTGTCCGCGGTGCTGGAGCGCGTAGAGTCCGTAGTAGAGCGGCCGCGCGACGTCGCGGTCCGCGAGTGCAACGCCGACGACGCCGCACTTCTCGGTCATCCCTGTTCGCCGGGGTGTCTCGCCCCGCCCATCAGTCATGGCTGAACCTACCGGGCCAGGACGATAAAAATCCCCCGTGTTCGTGCTCGCATCCGTGATTTCGAGAGGGAGAATATGCGCGTCCGTGCATACATGCGCGTCGTCGTCGAGTTTCCGCGAGCCGACTATAGCCCGAGCATCGCGCGTGCCGTCTCGCTCGCCCAGACGTCCGCCCGGTAGATGACGGCCGCGGCGATCAGCAGTTCGCCGGCCGTGACGAGAACGGTCACCAGGTCCGCCTGCCGGCTCGTGACGGCGACGCCGACGGGGAGACCGAACTCCCTCTTCCAGACCGGGTAGAACAGGGCGATACCGCGCTTGCTGCCGGCGACGTCGAGCACGTAGTGAGTCAGGATGCCGAGCCAGACCCACTCGAGGTTGCCGAAGTAGAACGGAAAGGCGGCGAACCCCACCAGGATGGGCAGGTTGTGCAGCGTCTTGCGGTGTCTCCCGAACGCCGTGTCCACGTCCGGGAACAGCGCCCCGAGTGTGACGGGCACGCCCACTTCGAGCACCGTCGCGAAGGTCGTCTCGTCCCCGGCTGGCTCGAGGAGGTACGCCAGCCCGATTCCCAGGAGGGCGGCGTTGAGCACGTGTCCTTTCTTGTTCATCGACTCGGTCTGTGTAGCCGAGGGAGAAAAGCCTGTCTTCGTGACGGTCAGGGGGCCAGAACCGACCTCGTGGTCGGCCGGTCGCCAGACGGCTCGCTATGAGGTATGCCAGACGTTTTCTTCTCCGTTCAGGCGTTTTCGTCACCGTTCGCTCGAGGTACCACCCATATCGCCAGGCGATTCGCATTTGGTATAGAAAATATACCGTATTAGTATCGAAAATATAGTGGAATCACGAGGTCGATTCGAACTCGGAGTCGGATTCGGACTCGAGCACTGCCTGCAACCGCTCGAGAGCGGTTCGAACCGTCTGCATGCGAACGTCGTGGCGGTCGCCGTCGAACTGATGTCGCGTCGCCATCGCGAACGAAGTTTCGGTCCCCCAGGGGCCAGCGTAGGCGACCCCGACGTAGACCGTCCCGACCGGCGTCTCCGCGGTCCCGCCGCTCGGACCGGCGACGCCCGTGATCGAGAGTCCCCACGTGGCGTCCGTGACGTCGCGCACCCCGCGAGCCATCTCGAGGGCGACGGGTTCGGAGACGGCCCCGTGTTCGTCCAGCGACTCACGGGAGACGCCGAGGTGGCGGCGCTTGGCGTCGTAGGCGTAGACGACGTGGCCGCTGTCGAAGTAGTCGCTCGAACCGGGAACCGCCGTGATCGCGCCCCCGAGGAGGCCCCCCGTGCAGGACTCGGCGACGGCGAGGGTGTCACCGCGCTCGCGGAGTCGTTCCCCCACCCCGGAAACGAGGTCGAGCGGCGCTTCGAACTGTACCGCTCCAGACGCCGAATCGGTGCGGGTGGCTGGATCCGTGGGTGACGATTCGGCAGGTCGGTCCGAATCGACGTTGGCGTTGCTCATGTCTCCTCCGACGGGAGCCACCGCCGTGAATCGTGGGGTTGACGGACCGCTCTCAGCACGTAGTTCCGTCGAGAAGAAGACTGTTCACACGAGATCGGCTTTCACTCCTCCTCAGACCGTGTCGCGATCCGTGTACGTCCAGCGGTTCTCGATCACGCCGTCTTCGTTTATGTCGTGGAAATCGGCGAAGCCGAACGAAACCGACTCGCCGTTCTGGACGCCCGAGAATCGGCCACGAACGGCTACCCGATTGCCGTCGTCGTCGTTACCATCGCCATCACCGCCACCCTCACCGTCCACGATCACGGCCTCGAGGCTGTGCTCCCCATCCTCGAGCGGGCGGTCCCGCTCGTAGAACGCCCGAAGGTCCGCCCGGCCCTCGATCGGGTCCTGTCCGGGGCGTTCGTAGGTAATCGTCTCCGAGAAGAGTTCGAGCAGTCCCTCGACGTCGTCGGCGTCGACGCGGTCGTAGTAGCGTCGCACGAGCGCCTCGGGGTCAGTTCCGTCGGGCGTGTCATCCAGCGGAGGCATGACACAACACACGCACTCGAAGGAAATGGTTCTAGGGCATCGGCCCGGCTGGTCGTCGGAACCGCGTGACGAAAGAATCACCATCTCCGACGGCGCACGAGCGCACATGGAGTACGAAACGCCCCTCTTCTTTCACGTCATGGGCTACGCCGCCGAGGCCGATCGGGACGTCATCGACATGGTCAGCGGCAACCCCGACTGGGAGCCGCCTGAAGCACTCAGGGACGGCCTTCACGAGTACGCCGACCTCGAGAGCGAGTACTTCCAGTACCCGCCCAGCGAGGGCCTTCGAAGCCTCCGCGAGGAGATCGCGACCCGCCGCGGCGTCGGCCTCGAGCAGGTCGTCGTCACGAACGGGGCTGGCGAGGCGAACTACCTGGCGATGGCCCGGGCGCTCGAGCGCGACGCGGGGTCCGAGGTGATCCTGACCGATCCCGTCTACTCGTACTACCCGGGCAAGACGACGATGCTCGGCGGCGAGCCCCGCTACGTCGAAGCGGCCGAGGACGGCCAACTCGAGCCCTCGGCGGTTCGCGAGGCGGCGAGCGAGGAGACGGCCGCCATCGTCGTCAACACCCCGAACAATCCCACCGGCGCGGTCTACCCCGAGTCCACGGTTCGCGAACTCGTCGCCATCGCCGAGGAGAACGACGCGATCCTCGTCGCCGACGAGGTGTACGATCACTACGACCTCTCCGGAACGTTCTCGAGCGCGCTCGGGGTCGCCTCCGACCACCGGATCATCACCAACGCGTTCTCGAAGTCCCTGGCGATCACGGGCTTTCGCGTCGGCTACGCCATCTTCCCGCTCCATCTCGTCGACGATGCAAAGAGCCGCCACATGCTAGTGAACGTCGCCGGAAGTGCCCCGGCCCAGTACGCCGTCCTCCAGGCGCTCCGGGAGACCGGCCCGGAGTACTACGAGGCCAATCGCGAACTGCTCCGCGAGCGCGTCGACACCTTCACCGCGGCGCTCGAGGCGGCCGGTGCCGAGTACACCCGCCCGGACGGTGCGTTCTACGTCCTGGCCAGGTTCGAGGGGTATCCGGGCACCCTGGCGAACGTCGAGCGCCTGATCGACGAGGCCGGCGTCGCCGGGATGCCAGGGGAGGCATTCGGCACAGCTCGCGAGGACTGGCTCCGGTTCGCGCTCGTGACGCCGCGACTCGAGGAGGCGGCCGATCGGCTGGCCGAGTACTTCGGCTGATCGCTGCTTATTTACTATTCGCTACTCGCTACTCGCTACTCGACTCGAGCGCTCGCAACCGACGAGTACTCGTGGCTTCGTCCGATAGCCTTGAGCATGAGCGGACTCGATGTCGATCCCGTCGACGAGACCGACGCGGCCGGAGACGAGGACAACACGATCGAAGTGACACCGACGGAATCGGTCGACGACGGGGCCGACGAGGATGTGGACGCGAGCGCGGACACAGACCGACGGACCATCGACGTCGAGCCATCCGACGAACCCGTCGACGGCCCTGCATATGTCCTCTACGGCGGGAAAGGCGGCGTCGGCAAGACGACCATGGCCGCCGCAACGGCACTCGATAGCGCGAAACGCGGGACCGCGACGCTCGTCGTCTCGACCGACCCCGCCCACTCCCTCTCCGATACGTTCGAGACCGAGATTGGAACCCGACCCGAGCGCCTCCGCGAGGATATCCCACTGTTCGCCGCCGAGATCGACCCCGACGCGGCCTTAGAGGAGGGCCAGGCAGAATTTATGGCTGAGGGCGGTCCCGACGCGCTTGGCGGCCTCGGTCAGTTCATGGGTGAGGACACGCCGATGGACATGCTCTTCGGGGGAACGATGCCCGGCGCCGACGAGGCCGCCGCGATGCAGACCCTCCTCGAGTACCTCGACGACGATCGGTTCGACCGCGTAGTGGTCGACACCGCGCCCACTGGTCACACCCTCCGGTTGCTCCAGTTGCCGGAGATCATGGACACCATGATGGGCCGGATCATCAGCTTCCGCCAGCGCGTCGGGAGCATGGTCGACGGGATCAAGGGAATGTTCGGCGGCGCCGGCGAGGCAGACGAAAACGACCTCCAGGACCTCGAGATCCTCCGGGAGCGCATCGAACGTCTCCGGGCCGTACTCCAGGACCCCGAGCGAACCGACTTCCGGATCGTCATGGTCCCCGAGGAGATGAGCGTCCTCGAGTCGAAGCGCCTGCGTGCCCAGTTGAACGAGTTCGACATACCGGTCGGCACGGTCGTCGTCAATCGTGTGATGGAACCACTGGCTGAGATCACCGACGACGTCGAGGGCGAGTTTCTGCAGCCTGACCTCGACTCCTGCGCGTTCTGCCAGCGTCGCTGGGACGTCCAGCAGAACGCGCTGATGGAGGCCCAGGACCTCTTTCGCGCGACCGACGTGCGGCGAGTGCCACTGTTCGCCGAGGAGGTCAAGGGCGAGTCGATGCTCGAGGTCGTGGCGGCCTGTCTGCGGTGAGCTCAGGAAACGCCCAGGAGGACCAGTCCGAAGCCGACGAGCGTAATCACCACTCCCGACCCCTTCATCACGCGAATTCGGTCGTCCCTCGAGACGCCGGCCGAGGCTGCCGCCCCGACCCCGCGTTCGGCCTGTGCGTCGACCATTCGCGGCGCCATCTGAATCCCAACGACGCCGCTGACCACTAGCGCCACGCCGACGATGGCGAGGACGTTCATCAATGTCCGGCCTCCGTTCGGGGTGGTTCTCCGGTTGCTGCGGGTCTCGAGGGTCGAGGGATTCGTCGAGCGCGCATACGTGTCTCGATGGGGCATCTCGAGGGGCAAAGGCGCCCCGATATCGAGTACCGTTCGCCGAACGCACGGTCGTCGCGGTGGGTGGGCAGACACCCGAGTGACGAATCGGACGGCCGAGCGGAGGCACCCGCTTGAGCGGGTGCGAATGATGGACGGGCGGGCAGAAAAAGCGGGACCCCTAAATACGCGGAGACGAACCCTCCTCTAGAGACTCGTGTCATCGCCGCCGTTCCCTCGTCCGATCGAGACGCGCTCGCGGTTTGCCGGATTGCTGGCAGCGACCGCCGTCGGCGTCTACCTCCTGGTGATCGTCGGCGCGACCACGTCGCTGACGAACGCCGTCACCGCGTGCACGTCCTGGCCGGTATGTGCTCCACCCACGGACCCGCTGAGCCAGACCGAACTCGCGATCGCGTGGGGCCACCGCATCGCCGCCGTCCTCGTCGGCCTCCTCCTGATCGGTACGACCCTCGTGGCCGCAATCGGCGACGCCACCCGGCGCGTCCGTTACGCCCTGTACGCCGCCGTCGCCCTGTACCCGGTTCAGGTCGCCGTCGGCGCCGCCACGGCGACGATGGGACCACAGGCGCTGATCCCCGGATTGCACCTCACCATCGGCGTCGCTATCTTCGCGTTCGTCGTCCTCGCCCTCGCGTGGGACCTTGAGGTCACCACCGGCTCGAGCGACGACCGAATGGAGCCGCCGGAACCGATCGACACCAGTGACGCCTCGCCCCGACAGCTTCCCGACGGTGGATTCGCCAGAGCCCGGCTCACCGCCTACGCCTATTTCAAGATGATGAAGCCGCGGCTCATGTGGCTGCTCTGTCTGGTTGCCGCTGCCGGCATGGCGCTGGCCGCTGGGCCGGACCTCGAGGCCCCGACCATCGTCGCGACCCTCGGCGGTGGCGTCCTCGCCATCGGCGCCTCGGGAACGTTCAACCACGTCCTCGAGCGCGACATCGACAAGCAGATGTCCAGGACGGCCGACCGCCCGCTGGCGACCGACCTGGTTCCGGTTCGGAACGCCCTGCTGTTCGGGCTGTTCCTCACAGCTGCGTCGATGACGGTCTTCCTGTCGATCAACGCGCTGGCAGCCGCCCTCGGCCTCGTGGCCATCCTCTTTTACAGCGTCGTCTACACGCTATTGCTCAAACCGAACACCGTCCAGAACACGGTCATCGGCGGAGTCGCCGGCGCACTCCCGGCGCTCATCGGCTGGGCCGCCGTCACGAACGAAATCGGCGTCCCCGCCCTGGCACTGGCGGGCCTGATCTTCCTCTGGACGCCCGCGCACTTCTACAACCTCGCGCTGGCCTACCAGGACGACTACGCCCGCGGCGGCTTCCCGATGATGCCCGTCGTCCGGGGCGAAACCGTCACGCGAAAGCATATCCTCTACTACATCGGAGCGACGCTCGTCGGCGCGGTCGCACTCGTCTGGCTCACGGATCTCGGTGCGCTCTACTCCGTCACCGTCGTGTGCTTCGGCGGTCTCTTCCTCTGGTTCGCCGTCGACCTCCATTTCGAGCAGACCGAACGGGCCGCGTTCCGCGCGTTCCACGCCTCGAACGCGTTCCTCGGGGCCGTCCTCGTGGCGATTCTGGTCGACGCGCTCGTCGTCATCGCGTAATCCCGGAGCGGGCAGGTAACCAACCGTTATCGATCCCGACGCGCTCGAGCCGACTATCCACATCGAGCCTTCCGTTTTCGTGGCACCTCGAGTCGCCGATAATCCCGGGTTAGTCGTCCAGACCGCCGATCGTCGACTCGTGTGGCAGTCACAGCCAGCAGCGCGGGCCCTCGAGGCCGCGAGCCAGCGGGTCGAACGGTCGGCCGCCTTTTTGAGCGTCCTGCTCGGAGCCGACTCGAGGACCATCATGAGCGACTCACCACGCGGTTCGACGGACGCAACAGCCGACGACCGAACGACGCGAACGGGGGCGCGAGGGGACGCGAGCGGCCAGAAGTGGCTCAGCGGCTTCGTCTCGCTGATCGGCCTCTGGATCGCGGTCTCGCCGTTCGTCTACGAGGCGGCGGAGACGGCCATCTGGAACAACGTGCTCGTAGGCGCGTCGATTTTCCTGCTCGCCGGCTACAACTACTACCGGATTCAGACGGCCCACCCCTCGAGTACGCCCGCGACGTCACTCGTGACGATCCTGGGACTGTGGCTGTTACTCTCGCCGTTCGTGCTCGCGTACGGGACCGATTCCGGTGGCGCCTACTGGAGTACCATCGTCTCGGGTGCCCTGACGGCGCTGCTCGCCGGGTACGTAGCCTACGCCGGGAGCCGAACGCCGACTAGCGCCGGAGCGGACGCGGCCGAAGGGGCCCGGTGACGGGAACATCAGCCGAGACGGCCGAGGCGACTCGAGGGAGCAACCGTCCGCATCGAACGCGCCCCGGCCTCAAGTCTACCTGACTTCCGGCAGCACCGTCTCCGCGTAGAACTCGATTGCGCGCTCTTCCTCGTCACCGATCTGGTGGACGTAGACGTGGTCGAACCCGGCGTCGACCGCCTCCTCGAGCGAGTCGACGTGCGCGTTGGGGTCGGGGTCGGTCACCGTCGACCCTTCTGCGATGTCCTCCTTCTCGACCATCTGGGTCGCCTGCTCGAAGTGGGCCGGACTCGGAAGCGCCTGGCTCAACTCGCCCGGGAGCGCGCCGTTCGGCCACATTTCGTACACCGTGTCGATCGCCTCCTTCTCGCTGTCGGCGTAGCAGACGTCGAGCTGGGTGTAGGTCGGTCCGTCCCCGCCGGCGTCCTCGTAGGCCTCGATGACCTCCTCCTGCGGGCCGACGGTCCAGAGACCGTCACCTTCTGCGGCGGCCATCCTGGCGGATTTCGGACCGAACGCCGAGACGACGACGTCGGGGCCCTCGTCGGGCACGGTGTAGAGCCTCGCGTCCTCGACCGTGAAGTGCTCCCCGTGGAAACTGATCGGCTCGCCCGTCCAGAGTTCGCGCATGACGTGGATGGCCTCGTCGAGCATCTCGAGGCGAACCGAGTGCTCGGGCCAGCGCTCGCCGACGACGTGTTCGTTCAGGTTCTCGCCGGTTCCGACCCCGAAGGTGAACCGGCCGTCGGCCAGCTCCTGGACCGTTGCAACGGCCTGGGCGACGTTGACCGGATGGATGCGGACGATGGGGCAGGTGACGCCCACGCCGATTTCGATCTCCTCGGTTTCCCGGGCGATCGCGCCGAGCGTGCTCCAGACGAACGGGGACTCGCCCTGGGCGCTAATCCAGGGGTGGAAGTGATCCGAGATGGAAACGAAGTCGAAGCCGGCCTCCTCGGCAGCGACCGCGAGATCGACGAGTCGGTCGGGGCCCTGTTCCTCGCTCGAGAGGGTGTATCCGAACTGGGTCATAGTCATCCATTTCACCGGAACGTGCGTAGTCGCTTCACTTGCAATCGCCACTCGATGGCGGTAGTCGTCTCGAGGCTCGCCGGGACTCGAGCAACCGATTCGGACGCGTTCGGCAATCCGGAGCGGGTCTGTCCCGCGACGCGAATCGTGACAGTGTCGGAACCCGCTCGCGCGAGCGGGTCATTAACGTGACGCTCGCGCGAGCATCCTGCTATGGGACGAGGAAACTGGAGACCGCTATGAGACGTGAAAATTGAGGACGCTATAGGACGTAAAACTGGAGAATGTCGCTCGAGGCCGGGCTACCCCGAGACGCCGCCGAAGGAGAGCCCGCTCTCGATGTAGCGCTGGGCGAACATGTAGACGAAGACGATGGGCGAGGCGTAAACCAGCGCGAACGCCGAGAACCGGCCCCACGGCACCGTGTAGGTGTCGACCAGGCTGAACAGTCCGACGGGGAGCGTGTAGTTCTCGGGGCGCAAAACCAGCTGGGCGACGATGAACTCCATCCATCCGGTGAGGAAGATGAAGATGAAAATCGTCGCCAGCCCCGGCTTCGCCAGCGGCAGGACGATCTCCCAGGCGACACGGAACGGGGACGCCCCGTCCATGATCGCTGCCTCCTCGTAAGAGACCGGGATCGAGTCCATGTACGTCTTCAACAGCCAGGTGTTGAATGGCACGGCCATCGCCGCGTAGTAGACCGCCAGCACGAGTTTGTTGTTGGTGAGCCCGGTACTCGAGAAGATTGTGTACAGGGCGATCAGCGCCGCGATGCCGAGACCGCCGCCGATCTGGGTGAACAGAATGTAGCCGTAGAGCAGCTTCATCCGGCCGGCGAACTCCCGGCGGGAGAACGCGTAGGCGGCCGGGACGATGAGCGACATGGCGATCACGACGGTAGCGACGCCGATGAACAGGCTGTTCCAGAAGTACCTGGGGAAGTCCGACGTCGAATCGACGTAGTTGCTCGCGTCGAGGAAGACGATTCGTGGCCACTCGAAGTAGTACACTATGTCGGTGAAGGGAACGGCGATCCGAAAGATCGCCCCGGGAATGTACAGATCGCCGACGACCCAGACGAACGCGTCCAGGCTGAATTGCTCGGGGATCAGGCCGGCGCTATCGGTCGAGTAGAGCGTCGCGCCTTCCCCCTGCAGGGCGATCATGAGCACCCAGTAGATGGGGAGCAGCAGCACGAAGACGAACGCGAGCGTCGCGAGCGTCGAAACGGCGGGAATCAGTACGTCCCGCGGCGAGATCGTTCCCCGCCTGACTCCCTGGATCGTGTACTCCACGTCGGCCCGGAATTCGGCCGGCTTGTCGATTGCCGTACGTACGTCGCCCGCGAGTTTTCGGCGAATGCTTTCGAACATCGTCATGGTTAGTTCACCCCCTCCGCCAGCTGTCCCTTCCAGACCGCGGCGAGCATGAAGATGCCAATGAAGACGACGGCAGTCATCATGATCGCGGCCCCGGCCCCGTAGGCGTCGAACGTGAACGCCTCGCGGTAGCCGTACAGGATGATGAGTTCGTTCGCACGACCCGGCCCACCCCGGTTGAACACGTACGGGATGAGGAACTGTGTGAACGACGCCGCGGCGGTCAAGATTGCCGCGAACATCACGGGTCGCTTGATCGACGGCACGGTCACGTTCAGGAACCGGTGAACGAAGCCGGCGCCGTCGACCTTCGCGGCGTCGAGCAAGTCGTCCGGGACGGCCTGGAGCGCGCTCACGGTGATGATGACCATGAACGGGTACGCCAGCCACATCTCGGTCAGAAGGTAGGTTCCGAACGCGAGCCACCGGTCGTTGAACCACGACTGGGTTCCGTACCCCAGTGCCATGACCGCCTGGTTCGCCAGTCCGAACCGGGCCGAACTGAATACGCCCTTCCAGATCGTAATCGTGAAAATCGGCGGGAGCGCCCACGGGATGATGATGATCGACCGCAGGTACCGCTTCCCGCGAACGCGGTCGCTCGTTACGAGCATCGCGAGGAACAGTCCGAACGCCACTTTGAGCGTCACGCTCACGGCGACGAACAGCCACGTAATGCCGAGGGAGTTCCAGAAGGCAGGGTCGGACAGCACCGCGACGTAATTTTCCAATCCGACGAAGTTCTCCACCCCACGCAGGCCGAAGAAGCCGGTTAATCCGCCGGGTCCGTCCTGGAAGACGGTCGCCGGTTCGGCGTCGGTAAAGGACAGGTAGATCGTAAACAGGAGCGGGAAGAACATGAATAGCGAGAAGAAAAACAGGCCCGGCAAGACCAGGAGCAACGCGCTGTTGTCACTGATCCACTCCTGCATCGACTCCGGTACTACCGCACGGTACCCGTCCCGTGAGCGCGCTCCGACTGAAGAAAGGCTCATTGGTGGTCAGACGTTCAGTTCCAGGCGTCCTGAATTTGACTCTCGGCGGCGGCCATCGCGTCCTCGACGGACTTGTTGCCGTTGAGGGCCTCGAACCACTCGGTCTCGAGCGGTTCCCAGACGGCCTGGAAGTCCGCTGCCGTCGGCATCGGGTTGCCCTGGCTGACGGCCGCGGAGAAGCCCTGCAGGTTTTCGGACAGTTCGCTGGATTCCTCGCCGTCGTCGGCGAAGGCGTTGTGGACCGGGATGAACCCGTGTTTGTCCGCCTGTTCGGCGATCAGGCTCGTGTTGGTCGTGTACCACTCCGCGAAGCCGATTGCCGAGTCGGCTCGCTCCTGGTCTTCGTCCATCGCGGCGGCGAAGTAGAACAGCTGGACGCCCGTGAATGGGCTGGGCTCGTTGCCCTCGACTTCGGGCCACGGCGCGATACCGTAGTCGAGGTCGTTATCGTCGAAGTTTCCGAGGTTCCACGGACCGGTGATGAGGAACGGCGAGTTCCCCTCGATGAACACTGACTGCTGGGCCTCTCCGCCGGGGTCGGCCGGCATGTAGTCCCAGACGTTGTCGATGACGTACTGGAAGCCGGCGATGGTTTCGTCGTTCGTGAGACCGAGTTCGCCGGATTCCTCGTCGTAGTAGTAGCCACCGAAGCCGTGCGGGAACGCGCTGACGTGGTAGGCGTCCATCGGCCAGGTGAACCCGTAGGTGTTGTTCTCGGGGGCGTGGTGCTCCTCGGCGATCTCGAGCACTTCCTCGAACGTCTCGGGCGCCTCGTCGACGTACTCCTTGTTGTAGACGAGAGCGACGGTTTCGGCCGCGAAGGGCAGGCCGAGGGTCGCACCGTCGTAGCGCGCCGAGTTCGCGTTGTCCCCGAAGTACTCCTCGGGATCGATGTTCAGGTTGTCGCTCTGGTCGCTCAGGAAGCCGTTCTCGTGGTACTTCCCGACCCAGTCGTGGGCCCAGACGAACAGTTCGGGCCCGTCGCCGGCGGGGATCGTCGCCGTCGTCTGATCCTCGAGTTCCGACACCGCGTTCGGACTGATCGTGATGTCGTAGCTGCCGTTGAACTCCTCAATGTACGAGTCGAAGGAGTCCTGCTCGCCTTCGCTGAGGTCGTGCCAGAGTTCGGCCTCGCCGGAGACACCCTCGGGTTCGACAGTCGGCCAGTCCTCGTCCTCCTCGTACTCGCCGTTGCCGTTGCCGGTTTCGTTGCCGTTCCCATTGCCGTCCCCGTTCCCATCACCGTTGCCGCTGGGATCTTCGGTACTGATACATCCTGCCAGGGCACCTGCCGCCGAGGCACCCGCGAGGTACTTCACCAGCGTCCTCCTATCCATTGTCATGGTGAATACGTGATGAATTATAACTTCACCTATTTAGTCCTTTGGATGCGGATGCCAACCACACTCGTGGTTACGGAACGTCCCGTTTCAATCGAAGGACTACAGTCGTCGTCTCGAGGTCCCAGACGACCTCCCCAACGTTGACGGCGACGACACGTATCGGTGACGATGCATCGCCCTTCTCGAGCGAGAAACGCCCGTCCGTGACCGCTATCGTCTCGACTCCTGCGTCCGTCTGGGCGACGACGTAGTCGCCGTCAGTGGTGCCCGACACAGTCTCGCCATCGGCCTCGAGCTCGAGCGTCGGGCTCGTTGGCTCGCTCGAGGTGCGACCACGACCTCGCCCGCGGAAGAAGTCCGCGACGATTTCGGGCGTCTCAACCGGGCGTCCGGCGTCGATGGAGTGAGCGAGGCGAACGTACTGGGCGCAACTCCACGCCAGGGGCGTCGCAGCCGCGGTTCCGCTGCCGAACGTCCAGCCGAACTCGGTCGGGTCTTCGCTGTCCCAGACCTGTTCCGGGAGCATTCGCCCGCTGTTGGCGAAGCCGGTCATCGTCTCCAGGAGGGCCGACGGCTCGAGGTCGGCGTCGGTCTCGTCGGCGAGCAGTTCGTACTCCCCGCGTTCACCCGTGAAGATGGGCCACAGTCGACCCTTGCCCGCGTGCGTGAGCGACCATGGCGCGCCCGCGCCGTCCGGTCCGTCGGCGGTCTGTTCGCCGTAGCCGTCGCCGTTGTACCGGTACCACGCGGACCCGTGGGGCGTGTCGACGTGGATCGTCTCGTCGACGACGGCAAGCGAGTTGCGGACGACCTCGTCGTCCCAGGGGACGATTCCGAGTCGCACCAACTCGAGAAAGCCCGCGTCGACGATGTCGCGTTCGTCGAGCGTCGGTCCGCCGTTGGCGAGGGTCCGCTCGCTCGGCTCGTCGGGTCGACCGTCAGCGCTCACGCGAACGTAGTAGGGTGCGTCGTGCTCGTCGGTGCCTGTCGTCGTGGCACACCACTCCTCGACGCCGCGCGACCAGTCGTCGGCGACCGCGAGACAACGGATGGCGTCCTCGTCCGCGCCCGCGCGGTCGGCGAACCAGGCCGCACAGACGAGCCCCGCGATCTCGGCGGCGATCGTACTCGGGGAGTAGCCCGCCTCCTCCTCCCAGCGCTCCTGTTCGCTGTCGGGTCCGCTTCGCAGGACGTACTCCGCAATGGTCCGCACGTCCTCGTAATCGTAACTCGCCGCCTCGAGCCCGTAGCCGTGGCGGTTCGCGAACTGGTAGGCCATGACGACCGGGAACGAGACGTTGTCCAGTTGCTCGCCGCCCCATCGCGTGGTCCCCTCAAGGTAGGTGTTCTGCGGGAGGAAACCGTCGTCCTCGAGCTGGTAGCGAAAGAGGTACTCCGTGGCGTCGATCGCGCTCTCGACGTCGCCCATCGCCTCGAAGGCGGTCGAGACCTGGTAGAGGTCTCGCGACCAGACGAAGTTGTAGCCGTAGTCCGCCGCTTCGGTGGCCTCGACACCGGTTCCCCAGGGGACCGAGGGAGACGCGAGGCCCGCGCCGACGAACGTCTTGTCCTCGACGGCCTTGAGGACCATCGCCGCGAAGTCGTACTGGACGCGCCGGTCCGGATCGCCGGCGACGCTCGCGGGGACGTTCAGGTCCGTGAGGTACGACCGCCAGGAGTCGACGTAGTCCTCGCGAATCGTCTCGAAGCCGCCCTCGAGCGCTCGCCTCGTTTCCGCCCGTGCCGCGTCCGTATCCGCCTCGGTCGCGAATCCGAGTGCGACTTCGGTCTCGAGGGCAGAAACGCCACTCCCGACGCGAGCGCCGAGCGAGACGATTCCCTCGCCCGAAACCGCGGCGCCGGCGTCCCCCTCGAGCGGCTCCATCCCGTTCTCCCCGCCCTCGCGGACCGCCGCCCAGTCGAACCCGTTCGCGGCCTCGAGTGCCAGCGCAACGTGGTAGGGCTCGCCGTCCTGGTCGTGAATGACGGTCGACCCGCCGCCGGTGTCGGAGGCGACGAGTCCGTAGTCGCCGGTCTTGCCTCGGCGTTCGGCGCGGGTGTGGACGCCTCGTGCGGATGGCGTCGGCTGGCCGACGACGTAAATGTCGTACTCGGTGGGAGCGTCGGCCGCGTCGAACGCGATCGAACAGCACAGCGCCTCGTTCTCGGTATCGACGGCGGTTTCGACGGTCAGCGTCCAGTCACGGCCCGCCTCCGTCTCACGAAACCGGTGCTCGTAGACGAGCGCGTCGTCGGCCGTCGGCGTCACGGTGCGCTCGAGCGTATCGGTCGCGCGCTGGGTCGGTCGACTCGTTCGCGCCACGTAGCCGTCGCCGTCGGTGACGACGAACGACAGCGTTCGCAGGTTCATCACGTCCACGCGCGGGAACCGCGGTTCGGTGATCGCTCCGTCGGTCAGGGTGCACCAGACGCGCGTCGGATCGTCGGTGTCGTAGTCTTGGGGCGTCTCGAGCCCGTACGTTTCGCCGCTCGCCCAGCTCACGGTGGGAAATCGATTCGAGTCGTCGTGGATCGAATTCGGTGTCGTCATAGGGTGTCTCGGTTCTGGCTGCTCGCACACGTCGTCGGACGACGGACGGCCTCCTCGTGGGGACTCTCGAGGAATGGTGAGGCGGAATCCCGGCCGAAACTGCCAGCAGCCACTGGAATACGATAGCGAATATCACGCAGCCACGGTTAAAAGTACTACGAAATAGTGCATCACTCGTTCGAAATCGAGGAAAAGAATTATATGTGCGATTCACTCACACCTAGGAAATGGCGAGTCTGAGAGTCGAGAACCTCCGAAAGGAGTACGACCGCGGAGAGATCGTCGCCGTCGACGATCTGAGTCTCGAGGTCGAGGACGGCGAGTTCGTCACCGTCGTCGGGCCGTCGGGGTGTGGGAAAACGACGACGCTGCGTATGATCGCCGGCCTCGAGAAGCCGACGACCGGGCCGATCTTCCTCGGCGACGAAGAGATCACGAACCAGAGCGCCCGGAACCGGGACATCGCGATGGTGTTCCAGAACTACGCGCTCTACCCACACAAGACGGTCTTCCAGAACATGGCCTTCGGCCTGCGGATGAGTACGGACCTCTCGAAAGCCGAGCGAACGGAGAAGGTCCAGTGGGCAGCCGAGATGATGGACATCGAGGAACTCCTCGACCAGAAACCCGACGAACTCTCCGGCGGCCAGAAACAGCGCGTCGCCCTCGGGCGAGCGATCGTCCGCGAGCCGAAACTGTTCCTGTTCGACGAGCCGCTGTCGAACCTCGACGCGAAGCTCCGGACCACGATGCGCGCCGAAATCCAGCGCCTCCAGGACGAACTCGGCATCACCTCCGTCTACGTCACCCACGACCAGGAGGAGGCGATGACCATGGGTGACAAAATCGTCATCCTCAACGACGGCGAACTCCAGCAAGTCGGCGCGCCGACCCACGTCTACGATAAACCTGCGAATGAATTCGTCGGCGGCTTCGTCGGTTCGCCGTCGATGAACTTCCTCGAGGTCGTCGCCCGCACGTCCGGCAATTCGCTCGTCCTCACCGACGGCGAGGACTTCCGCTACTCGCTGTCGCCCGAGTACGCCGCCGACATCGACGTCGAGGACGGACAGCCGGTCACCCTCGGTATCCGCCCGGAAGACGTCTATACGGCCGACCCCGGTTCGGACGGGATCCAGACGACGGTCGACGTCCTCGAGCCGATCGGCAGTGACAACTACCTCTACCTCGACATCCACGACGACTTCATCGCTCGCGTCAACGCCGACGTCAAGCCCGCCGTGGGCGAGACCATCGAGATCACGTTCGACGAATCGAAGATCCGACTCTTCGACCGGGACACCGGCGAATCGTTGCTCCACCCCCAGCGACGTGAGCCGGCGGCCCCGGAAGCCTGAACTTGATTTTTCCGGCCACTCGCCCGGTTTCCGCAGTGAGGTCGAACGGTTCGCCTTCAGCGTCGTCGATCAGAATCCGACCGGTCCGAGGTCGACGTGCGTCTCGAGCAGCGACGCCGCTCGGTCGTACGGCGACCCCTCGTCGTCGACCCGGCAACGCGGCCGAGGCACGCTCGCCAACGCGAACACCGACTCGAGGAACGCCTCGCGAACGGGGTCGTTTTCGAACAGGCCGTGCAGGTAGGTTCCGACTACCAGCCCCGAGGCACAGCTCTCCGGTCCGAACGGTTGGGAAGCCGGTGCCGTGAGCGTGGTGCGTCCCATCCGGATCTCGTAGCCGGTGACGGTCCCCGCGGTGTCGAACGGTCCGCCGACGGTTACCGACCGCGAGACGCGCTCGACGCGCTTTTCAGGTGAAAATCGCGTTTCGACCGGCAGGAGTCCAATCCCCTCGACCGTGTCGACATCCCGCGTGCTCTCTATGCCGGCGTTCTCGAGGCGCTCGCCGAGCAGTTGATACCCGCCGCACAGGCCCACTATCGGCCCCTCGAAGGCGCGGAGGTGGTCGTCAAATCCGGCGTCGACGAGCGCCCCCAGATCGTCGACGGTGTTCTTCGAACCCGGAACGATCACCGCATCGGCGTCGGTCAGCTCGTCCTCGAGCGGTACGTACTCCACGCGAACGCCCGGCTCCCGGGCTAGCGGCTCGAGGTCGGTGAAGTTCGAGATCCGAGGGAGTCGGGGAACCGCTATCGTCACCGATCGATCAGCGGGAACGCAGTCGTCGCCGACGATACGCGACTCGTTCGCGTTCAGGTCGGGGACGGAGACACTGTCCTCTGCGGGCAGTCCGGGGTCGTCGTGAGGGACCACCCCGAGTATCGGAACGCCGGTCCGGGCCTCGAGTTCCTCGATGCCGGACGCCAGGAGCGATGGATCACCCCGAAATTTGGTGATGATCGCGCCAGCGACCCGTTCCCGAAGGTCGTCCGGCACGAACTCGAGCGTCCCGTACAGGCTGGCGAACGCGCCGCCGCGTTCGATGTCGACGGCGATCACGATGTCGGCGTCGGCAAATCGCGCGGTTTCGACGTTGGCAAGGTCCCGATCGTGGAGGTTGATTTCGGCAATGCTTCCGGCTCCTTCCGCGACGATTACGTCGTGATCCGCCGCGAGACGTGCGTGGGACTCCTCGGCGGCGCGTCGAGCGACCGGCCAGTGGTCGTCGTAGTACCCACCGGCACTGACGTTCGCGACCGCCTCGCCGTGAACGATCAGCTGACTCTCGCCACTTCCTCTCGGTTTTAGCAGGACGGGGTTGACGTCGGTCGTCGGAACGACACCGGCCGCCCGCGACTGGACGTACTGGGACACCCCGATCTCGCCCCACGTTCCGTCGGGCGCGAGTGCTACTCGCGCGTTGTTGCTCATGTTCTGGGCCTTGAACGGGGCCACGGAGACGCCCCGTCGAGCCAGGAGCCAACAGAGTCCGGCCGCGAGCGTACTCTTTCCGACGTGGCTCGCGGTGCCGGCGATGAGAACGGTTTCAGTCATTCGTGTTCGATCCCCTCGAGAACGGGGCGGCACGAACCCATGATCGTCCGACGGCCACGTTCGTACCGTTCGGTGGTACAGTCCGACGCATTACCGACTCGCTCGGCTGGCGGGCGCAAAATGGTGGCGTTTCCCGTTCCCGAACCAGATGCGTTCTCTCAGATGCTCGAAAATGCCTGATTCCCGACGTTTACGGCCTCTCCGATCACCGAACTGACGGCTCGAGTGTCCGCAGAGATCAGGGGCCTCAGCGGCTGTAGCCGCCGCCGTTCGCCGCGACCGCCTCGAGAAAGCGGTCGAACGCGCCGCTCTCGGGATGGACGTGAGCGTACGTCCCGAGGGACGCGTACTCGAGTAGGCCGTCGGCGTCGCCGGTGATCCCCTCGCCGCGTCGCACCTCGAAGGCGAACCGCGCGTCGGTGGCCGCGTCCGCCCGGGAGTAGTGAAACTCGTGGCCGCGGAGGGTTTCGCCGGCCCGGGCGGTCAGTCCGTCGCGCGTGGCCGCGAGTTCGACGTGCTCGAGCGCTTGGTAACGCTCACACATCGTCACGTCCGCCGGCAATATCCCGGCCATTCGGTGGCGCTCGCCGTCGACCGTCGTCAACGACTCCGCCATCGCCATCAGCCCACCGCACTCGCCGAACACCGGTACTCCCTCGCTCGCCCGTGCCTCGAGTTCCGCGAGTGTGCCCCCGGCGGACAGGTCGGCGGCGTGTAGTTCCGGATACCCGCCGGGGAGGTAGATGCCGTCGCAGTCGGGAACCGGGTCGCCCGCCACGGGGGAAAACGTTCGGACGGCAGCGCGTTCGCGCAGCCGTTCGATCGTCGCCGGATACCGAAAGCAGAACGCCCGGTCAGACGCGACCGCGATACAAGCGTCGAACCGACCGGCGGAGTCGTCGACCGACCGCGGTTTCGGGGGTGAGCGGGCGATCGAAACCAATCGATCGACGTCGAGGTCGGCGGCTGTCCGCAGCGCATCCGCTTCGAGCGGCGCCTCCTCCCCGGTGTGTAACCCGAGGTGACGGTCGGGGATCTCGAGGTCCGGATGCGGCGAGACGCGGCCGAAGTACGTCAGGTCCTCCGGGAGCGCGTTTCTGATTCCGTCCTCGTGACGGCCGCCGTGAGCGCGCTGGGCGACGATTCCGGCCACCTCGACGTCGCGGTCGGCGATCTCGGCGTAGCGACGAAACCCGAGCGCCGTCGCAGCCACGCTCTCCATCCCGGCAGCGGCGTCGACCACGAGGACGACGGGGAGGTCCAGCGCTTCGGCGAGCATCGCCGTACTCGAGGCGTCGCCGTCGTACAGCCCCATCATCCCCTCGACGACGCAGACGTCGCCCTCGCCACGGTGGTAATTTCGGCGCGCCCCCTCGACGCCCTCGAGCCAAGGGTCGAGCGTTCTCGAGGGGCGACCCGCTACGGCCTCGTGGTGGCTCGGATCGATGAAGTCCGGGCCCACTTTCGCGGGTTGGACGTCGTAGCCGGCGTCCTCGAGGGCCCGGGTCGTCGCGAGCGTCGCGACGGTCTTGCCTACACCGGAACTCGTCCCGGCGAGGACGAACCCGTTCACGACCGATCGACCCCGGTCGCGAAGGATCTGGTCGGCGACGGGTTCACCGACGTTGCGGACGGGCGGACGCGGATCGACTTTGGTTCGCGCATCGAGTCTCAGTTCGATCACGGTTGGACAGCCCGAAGAAAAAAGGTATCGAGGCGAGCACGCCCGGGCGTCGTTACCGTCAGTTCGAGACCGGCGTCGAGTGCTCCGGCCGAACCGGTTCGCCGAGCTCGCACAGCTGTGCGACCGTCGCCAGCCGAAGCGCGTGGGGCCACCCGAGCGGCGTCGCACTGTCGGGAGTGCCGTCGTCGAAGACCTGCTCAGGCAGGTAGCCCGACTCGAGGCAGAGACTCCCTCCGGGGAACAGCTCCGCGAGGAGGTCGCGAGCGCGCTCGAGGTACGCGTCGTTTTCGAGGAGTCGAGCGAGTGAGACGGCGGCGTTGGCTCCCCAGGCCGTCGAGACGGTCCAGATCTTCTCGTCCGCTTGCGTGCGAGTGCGCCAGTCGTCGCCCTCGAAGCGGATCAGCCCAGAGACGGCGTCGGTTTCCCGAGCGAGCCCGTCCAGCATCGCGTCGACGTGCAGGCGCAGGCGTTCACGGCGCTGGTCGTCGACCGACTCGAGCGCGTCGTAGGTCGCGTGGGCGTCGACGAGCGCGAACGTGCTCGAGTCCAGCCGGGAGTCGAGGTCGCCGTCGCGTTCGCGGAGGGCGTAGATGCCGCGGTCGTCGTCCCAGAGTCGATCGAGGCCGCGGTAGACGGCTCGCGCCTGTTCGTGGGCGTGTGCTCGCAGCTCCTCGTCGATCGGGGCTGCCGCGACGGCGGCGTAGGCGTGAAGGAACGTCGCGGCGGTGTGGGTAAATCGGCCGGCCATGTTCTCCCAGGCGTTCTGGCAGGCGACCGGCAGGCCGTCCTCGGCGAGGGTGCCGTCGAGGCCCTCGAGTCCTCGTTCGATCACGGGTTCGACCTCGCGAACCCGCTCGTCGCTCGTCCCCGCGTACGCCGCGAGGTACGAGAGGACGCTGGCGGTCTGATCGGCCTGGTAGTCGATGCCGTCGCCGCCGATATGATCGTTCGCCCAGCCGGGCGCGAGCGAGCCGTCGTCCGGCCAGACCCGGTGGGGCCAGGTGCCGTCCTCGAGCTGGACGTCGGCGTAGAAGGCCGCGCTGTGTTCGTGGATGGTCTCGATGTCCAGCTCGAGGGCGTCCGCGCTCTCGAGGAGGAAGCGGGCGATTTCGGCGTCGTCGCGGAACCAGGTGTAGCCATAGCCCCCGGAGTACTCGTAGTGGGGGTCGAAGTCGGGGCCGGCCATGCGACTGCCGCGCTCGCTCGAGAGGACGCCGAGAACGCGGAGGTCGTCGACGACGGTCGTTCGCTCGGGGCCTGCCGTCCCGATCCCGATGTCAGCGCTCCCCTCTCGGCTGGCGGAAATCGTGGGCGCCGCTTCCCGGATCGGTTCGGCGTCGGCGAGTGCGGCAGTTCGTTCGACGAGGTCGTCGGCGACGGCCGACGAGTCGGGGGTGTCGGTGAGGCGGCTGACGACCGTCGCGCTCCCGTCCTCGAACGGCACGAAACCGAGTACGTACCCGCCGAGCCGGCCGTCCTCGTACTGGCCCGTCTCCTCGCTGTTGGGGTAAACGGCGGGTTCGTCGTCAAGGACGTCCGCCAGGCGTTCGGGTAGCTGGCCGCCGACCGTCTCGAAGCGGGGTTCGCTCGTCAGGAAGTCGTGTTCCGCTCGATGATACACCTCGACGACGCCCGGATCGTCGTAGACGAGTTGTCCGATCCGGTCGTCGCGCCCCCCTGGCGCGAACGAGACGAACGCCGCGAGCGCGTCGGCGCTCCCCTCGGCGACCGTGACGTGGGTCACGTGCAACTCATCGAGGGTGAGATCCAGGCGCTCGAGTTCGAGTTCGAGACCGTCGCCGGCGAAGGTCGTCTCGACCAGCGCCGTATCGTCGACGTACGACTGGGACGTCGTCTCGAGTTCGTCGAGCCACCGGACCTCGCCGTCGACCCGGACGCCGAACCGGGAGCGGTCGATCCCGTAGCAGCCAGTGAGCGGATAGGAGAAATCTCGTAGCGTTCCATCTCGGCCGACGTGGACGGTTCGGCCGGCCAGTCCAGAGAAACGGCCGCTCGTGGTCCGGCGCTCGCCGGGGAACACGGTCGGGGACCCTTGGTGTCGCTTGTAGTCGTCGAGCGCGGCGCGTAGCGTCATTGACTCTGATCACGAACGGTGGGTACAAAAGTATGTTGTAAAATTAGTTCACAGTTGTTCATGGCGTGGCGGGTCGGAGACGGCCGGATATCGGCCGGAGACCAAAGGCGTAAGAGCGGGGCCTCAAATGGCGTAGGTATGCGACACCCCGGACCACCCCGTTTCGTCGCCGTCGGCGAGTCCGTCGAACTCGCCCCCCGTGATCCCGATCCGAAAGCTACCTACCGGTGGCGTGTCCTCGAGAAGCCGGACGGGAGCGACCTCGAAGCGCCCGAAACCGCGGTTGGGCACGCCGAACCCGACGTGCCCGGCACCTACCGGTTCGAGTGCGCCGGGCCCGACGGCACCGCCGTCCAGCGCATCCGGGCGTTTCCCGGCGTTCGTCGCGAGACGACCTTCGAACTCGAGCGCGACGAACTCCCTGACCACAACCCGGGGGACGTGTCGGTCATCGGGCCGTTCAACGAACACCTCGCCGGCCGCGACCGGCCCAGGCTCGAGGACGGCACCTACGTGTTCGACGTCGAACTGCCGCCGGGCGACCATCGCCATGGGTTCGTCCTCGGCGAGGGCAGCGAACACGACGTCTGGACCGAGACGACGGTTCCGGGTCCCGCCCGCCCACGGATTCGCCTCGACGGCCGCGTCGAGGATGACGCAGTCGTGATCGGCGCCGAGGCGACGACCGGCGACGGCAGCGAGTTCACGGACGACGAACTGGCCGTCGAGTTCCTGGTCGACGACCGGGACGGTCTGGACGAC
This sequence comes from Natronosalvus rutilus, assembly GCF_024204665.1. NCBI lineage: Archaea > Methanobacteriati > Methanobacteriota > Halobacteria > Halobacteriales > Natrialbaceae > Natronosalvus > Natronosalvus rutilus. Next base: position 3,627,853 of record NZ_CP100355.1, read on the forward strand.
GGCGTGCTCGAGGTCGACGGCCACGAGGCCCGTCTTCCGCTTCGGGCCCTCGAGTCCGTGGACGACCCGGTTCGCGTCCACGCCGTCGCCGTCGGCGAACGTCACAGCGTCGCGGACTGCGTCGCCGTCTCGCCTGACGGGTCTGTCGACCGCGTGAACGACCCCCCGGCGTGGATTCGCGACGCCGTCGTCTACGAAGTGTTCGTTCGGTCGTTCACCGACGAGGGGACGTTCGAGTCGTTCGAACGTCGCGTCCCCTACCTCGAGTCGCTGGGCGTCGACTGCGTCTGGCTCACACCGGTCCTCGAGAGCCCGACGACCCACGGCTACCACACGACGGACTACTTCGACACGGCCTCGGATCTGGGCTCTCGAGACGCGTTCGAGTCGTTCGTCGAGCGCTGTCACGAGTCCGGCATTCGGGTCGTCTTCGACCTCGTGATCAACCACACCGCCCGCGAGCACGCGAACTTCGACCTGAGCGCCGCCGGGGTCGACGACTACGCCGACTGGTACGTCTGGGAGCCGTTCGAGGAGAGCCACCTCACCGAGCACGACCTCGAGAAGGGCCGAGACGAGTACGGTCCCCCGCGACGGTACCTCCCCGACCGGGGCACCGAGGTCGCCCAGTACTACTTCAACTGGCGGAACATCCCGAACGTCAACTACGACTCGCTCGCGGTTCGACGGTACATGCTCGACGTCGTCGACGAGTGGGCCGACGTGGTCGACGGCTACCGGTGTGACGTCGCCTGGGGCGTCCCTCACGGCTTCTGGAAGGAGGTCCACGACCGGCTCGAAGGTCGGGACCCCGAGTTCCTCTTACTCGACGAGACGATTCCCCGCGATCCGGCGTACGCCGAGGCCGAGTTCGACGTTCACTACGACACCACCCTCTACTGGACGCTGGTCGACGTCGGAAACGACGAGGCGCCCGCCGAATCGATCCTCGAGGCCGCTCGGGCACCGGATCGTGAAGGGTTCCCCGACTGGTCGCTCCACATGCGTTACATCGAGAACCACGACGAGGATCGCTACCTCGAGACCTGCGGCCCACACGCCCAGCGCGCGGCCGCCGCGGCGGTCCTCACGCTCCCCGGCGTCCCCATGCTCTACTACGGCCAGGAGCGGGGGGCGACCGGCTACCGTCAACTGATGCCCTGGGAGGGCGACGGCGAGTCCACGGCGTTCCACCGACGGCTCGTGGCCGCCCGCCGATCCGAACCCGCGCTCTCCCGCGGGGCACTTCGAGACCTCGCGTACGACGCCGACACCGACGCGGCCGTCGCGTTCGCTCGGGACCACGAGGACCAGCGCGTCGTCGTGGCCCTGAATTTCGGCGAGGTACCTGCGACGATCACGTTCGACGCAGCGGTCGATCCGACCGACCTCGTCACTGGGAACTCCGTCGACTGCGAGACCGACGGTAGCGAGACGATGGTTACGGTGGACGACGTGGTCGTCCTCGAGACGGCGTAAGCGCTGCGGGCCGGCCCTCACCCCTCCTACCCTCGTTCGCTCTACCGCCGAGCAGAACACTCATTGTACCCGACTGACCAACAGTCCGTATGGACGACGAGACGGTCGCGGACAACCTCCGGCAGCTGGGCTTGTCGGAGAAGGAAATCGACACGTATCTTACTATTCTCGAGCACGGGGAGGCGAAAGCGAGCACGGTAGCCGAGGACGCGGGCGTCTCGAAGCGCTACGTCTACAGCGTCAGCGAGAAGCTCGACGAACGGGGCTTCGTCGACGTGATCGACCACGTCGTTCCGACGACGATCCGGGCGAACCCGCCGGAGGAGGTCGTTGCAGCGCTCACGAGCGACCTCGAGTCGCTCCAGCCCGAACTCACCACCCGGTACGGCAACGTCTCCGAACAGGAACGGGAGTTCGAGGTCATCAAGACCCGAACGACCATCATGAAGCGGATCAGAGGACTGCTCGAGCGCGCCACCGAGGAGGTGACCCTCTCGATCCCCGCCTCACTGCTCGAGGAAGTCGAAGACGAACTGCGGGAGACGGTCGACCGCGGCGTCCTGGTCATCCTGCTCGTGACCGGCGACGACACCCTCCCCGCCGAGCGCTTCGAGGGCATCGCGAGCGTCGTCAGAGTCTGGGGAGAGAACGCGCCGCTCATCGTGACCGCCGAGCGCCGTCTCGGCCTGTTCGCCCCGAACGAGATGCTCGTTCGTTCGAACGCGGGCACGCAGGGGATCGCCATCTCGCAGGCCCAGCTCGTGCCGATCATCGTCGGCTCGTTCTTCGGGAACTACTGGCCGATGGCCGAGCAGGTGTACGTCACGAACCCGGACGACCTCCCGCGAACGTACACTGACTTCCGCCACGCCGTCTTGCAGTCGACGCTCCACCTCGAGGACGGCCGCGAGATCGCCATCAGCGCCGAGGCCCGTCCCGTTCGGACGGACGACTATGCCACCGTCGAGGGGCGACTCGTCGGGGTCAGACAGAGCCTCCTCGAGCCGACCAGGGACACGTTCGCGGTCGAGAACGCGCTGATCGTCGAGATCGAAGCCGCCGATGGTGGGGGAGGCGACGGGGACGAGGGCGAGGGGGAGGACGGCGACAACCGCACCGTCACCCTCGGCGGGGAGGGCGCGTTCGTCGAGGACTACGAGACGAAGTCCGTAACCCTCGAGCCGGCGTCGTAAGCGGCCGAGATCACTCCTCGAGCACGTCTTGCGACGTGCGATTGGTCACGTCGACCAGCAACGCGAACACGGCACCGAGGACCGTCCCGAACAGGAGGTGCCCGACGAGGCCGTTGGTCGCGAGCGCGGAGAACTGCGTGGTTTCGCCGGCTCCGACGGCGTTCAGCCAGACGGGGAGGATGAGCATCGGGAGGATGGCCCACACGGCAAAGCCGAAGACGAGTCCCGCAGCGACGAAGCGACCCGTCAGGCCGGTTCGAGCGATCGCGTCCGTCTCGACGTCCGTCCGGAGCAGCCCCAGAACGGCCTGACGAGTCACGACGAACGCGAAGACCAGGCCGAGGACGGCCCCGTGTGCAATCTGAATTGCCCAGCCGGTCGCGCCAGCCGCCTCGAGGCCGTACGCCGTCGGTATCGTCGCCTCGATGACGTCGGGGCTGAAGAACCAGACGAGCAGGCCGAACGCGGCGGCGCCGACAGCACCGCCAATCGCGCCACCGATGGGCCAACCGATGCGCCCGCCGACGCCGAACCCGCTGGTCGTGTCTGTGTTTGCACTCATGGCGTGTGCTAGCACAGAGGACGGCAAAAGCGAACGGCTGGCGACCGCCCGTCGTTGAAGTCGGGCCCAACTCGACGATCACGGACCACTCACAACTTGCGCCCGCCCCCGATCCGGAACGAGACGACGCTCGAGCGAAGCGTTCGATTCACCGAACACGCGGGTTTTTCCGCGAGGCGTGCGAATTGTACGCAATGCCCGAGGAACCGCAGGTCGCCCTCGAACTGCTCGGCTGGCCGCCCGACGGGCCCACGCTCAGGCTTCACCACGAGCGGTTCAGCTACGCGGGCAAGTTCGTGATGTCGTCGACCGGGAAAGCGGTCGCGCGCACTCGAGCAGGCGACGACGAGTCCGAGGACGCCGACGCAGGGATCGAATTGGCCGACCTCGACTCGAGCGAACGCGCCGACCTGCCCTACGCGACCGACGTCCTCGCCGCCGTCGCGTTCAACGAGGATCGGACCGACGCCTCGTCGCTCTGGCTCCGGTACGTAACCGTCGACCGCGCCTACCGCGGCCGGGGGCTTGGCCCGAAACTCGTCGCCTTCGTCCGCGACGCGGCCCTCGAGCGAGGCTACGATCACCTTCGGATCGCCGTCAACAACCCCTACGCCTACGACGCCCTCTGGAAGGCCGACTTCGGGTTCACCGGCGAGACTACCGGCATCGCGGAACTCGTCCTCGAGCACCCGACGCGGGCGACCACGGAGACATATCGCCGGGGCCTCGAACGCTTCCTCGAGCGCGACCTCTCCGAGGGCGAACGCGCGTTCCTAGAGCACCGACTCGAGGAGGGGCCGCCCTCGCGGATCGATTCGCCGTAGCGTGGGTGAGCCGAGAGGAGATCCGTTCGTCCCTGCTGAGGACGATGGACGAAAGTCGGCAGACGAAATCAAGAGGGAACGTTTCAAATCCCTCTCCTTCCAAGAACACCCAATGGGAAACGCAGCACTCCGGGACATCGCCGTCATCGAGTCGATTCCGTTCTCGGACGTCGAGGGCGTCGTCGCCGTCGACGCCCACAACTGGCTCTACCGGTACCTGACGACGACCGTCAAGTGGACCGCGAGCGGGAAGTACACGACCGCCGACGGCACCGAAGTCGCGAACCTGATCGGCATCGTCCAGGGCCTGCCGAAGTTCTTCGAACACGACATCGTCCCCGTGATGGTCTTCGACGGCGGCCCCTCGGAACTGAAAGCCAACGAGATTGAATCCCGGCGCGACCAGCGCGAAACCTACGAAGCCCAACTCGAGCGCGCCCGCGAGGAGGGTGACACGGTCGCCATCGCCCAACTCGAGTCCCGAACCCAGCGGCTGACGTCGACGATCCAGGAGACGAGTCGCGAACTGCTCCGGTTGCTCGACGTGCCCATCGTCGAGGCGCCCGCGGAGGGCGAGGCGCAGGCGGCGCACATGGCCCGCCGCGGGGACGCCGACTACGTCGGCTCGGAGGACTACGACGCGCTCCTCTTCGGCGCCCCCTACACGCTTCGACAGCTGACTAGCAAGGGCGATCCGGAGTTGATGGGCCTCGAGGCGACCCTCGCGAAACACGACCTGACGCAGGAACAGCTCATCGACGCGGCTATCCTGATCGGGACGGACTTCAACAAGGGCGTGAACGGAATTGGCCCGAAGACGGCCCTGAAAGAGATCGCCGAACACGGCGACCTCTGGAGCGTCCTCGAGGCCCGCGGCGACCACGTCGAGTACGGCGACCGGGTTCGACAGCTCTTCCGGGACCCGGACGTCACCGACGACTACGAGTTCGACACGAGCCTGGACCCGGATCTCGAGGCGGCCCGCGCCTACGTGGTCGACGAGTGGAGCGTCGACGCTGGTGAAGTCGAACGCGGTTTCGAACGGATCGAGGAGAGCGTCACACAGACTGGACTGGACAAGTGGACGTGAGTCGTTCGAGCGGCGTAATCGCGCTTTTCTTCCGGTAATCCCGGATTGGCTTGTCGGCGATTTCTGCCCGCCAGATAAAGTACGGCATGCGCCTGCCGGGTGAGCGTTGACGTATAGCCGTCTTGTGGCCTCAGATGGGGTACTAGACCGATGACTCGAGACCGCACTGCCGATCGATCCGACACGACTGCTCGTGAGGAGCGACCACCCGCGGAGCGTCGCGACGAGAGCGCTGCGGGGGCCTGGGCCGCTTCGACGGCGTTGCAGACGGCGGTTGCCGTCGTCGGCCTGACGATCGTGCTGTTTGCGCTCGGGCAAGCGTTCGGTGTCGATCTGCTCGGGGTCATCGCTGGGGCGCTCGGAACGCAGGTCGGCATGTGGCTGGCCATCGCGTTCATCGTCCTCCTGTTCACGGGGGCGGCGCTCCGAGCGGTGTCGTTCGGAACCACCCGAGCGTGATCGATCAGACCACCCCATTTTGTTGAGATGCCGCGATAGCAGCGCATACCCGTAACAGTTCGTCGCTCAATTCGAGGAGACGAGTGGCGACGCCGGTGTTTTCGAACAATCTCGAGCAATTGTGAGCGAGAGCGAGAACCACGTGTGATTTAGTCACAAAGACGAACGGCCGGGAGCGAGAAGTCGTCGTAGCGGCGACTTCTCGCGACTCGGGGAAGGGCAGGCGGTACACCGATGTTCACCGCGAGCGGGCCGACGAGCGACCAGCGGGGGCGAGGAGTGCTTTTGGTCCAGCTTTTGCCGAGGGACGACGCGCTGTGCGCCAGCTACGCTGGCGTCAGCGCGTTAGATCGCAGCGCAAAAGGTGGGTGTAGAAGGTTGGTTTCTAGAACAAGTGGTCGTCTTCGTCCTCGAGCAGCCGCGAGGGGCCGCCGACGTCCCACGTGGTGGTCGTGACGCCGGTCTGGGCGATGGCCTCCTCGACGGTTTCGGCGTGTTCCTCAGTGGTGTTGACGTAGACGCTCGCGCCGGTATCAGTCGAGAAGTACGCCGGGATGCCTTCCTCCTCGCGGAGTTCGCGGACGGTGTTGAAGATGGCGAGGGTGGCCGGTTGCCAGTAGACCCAGCCCTCGGGTCCGGTCATCGTCGTCGCCGCGAGGCTAAGCGAGTCGTGTTCGGCCAGTTCGAACGCCTGGTCGAAGTCGTCGTTTCGGAGCGCGTCGCGCATCTTCGCGATCTGGCCGTGGATGTGGGCGTTTCGCGCCTGGAACATGTGGCTGTCGGCGGCCTCGTCGTGGGCATCCTCGGTCTCCTTGTGGTAGGGGACGAGCCCGACGACGATCTTCAGATCCTCGTGGAGGTTGCTCGGGACGCGCCGAGAGCGACAGTCCTCGTCGTTCATCCCGGTATAAAGTTGGGAGAACGCCCCCGTCACCGACCGGGCGGCCGAGGCCGAACCCACGCGGGCGATGGTCGAGATATCTTGCAGGGAGGCGTCGAGCTCGGCGGCCTCCGCGAGGGCACGGGCCGCGGCCGCGAAGCCCGACGACGACGAGCCGAGGCCGACGTTGGAGGGGAAACTGTTCTCGCTCTCGATGCGAACCGGGTAGACGGTGTGAGCCGCGTCTGACATATTGCGGGCCTTGTCGACGACGGCTTCGAGACGCTCGAAGCCCCGTCCCTCGAGTTCCTCGCCGTCGACGACGTAGACGTCCTCGTCGTAGTCCATCGAGAACTCGACGGTGGTGCGGGTGTGACTCGGGGCGGTGCAGACGCTGATGCTGTCGTGATACGGGAGTCGCTCGATGTCGTCGCGCATCCCGTGGTACTTGATCAGGCCCTGGATGGGGTGGGCCATCGCCGTCGCTTTCATACCCCCACAGGTGTGTGACGACCGCTTAAAGGTCACGGCATCGGTGTGGTCGCCGAGTGCGCTCGTTCGTAGCCGTCCCGACCGACGCCTCGCTCACTGAAACGCGTGCTGTAACGACTGGCGCCACTCCTCGGCCTCGGCCGCCGTCGCCTCGAGTTCGTCGACCCGTCCCTCGAGGTCGTCGAGGTCGGTCTCGAGCGCGCACCGCAGGTCGTCGATCCGCTCGTCGGTCGCCGTCTCGAACGTTCCGAGGTCGGACTCGAGTGAGTCGAGGTCGTCCGCGACGGCCGTCCGCACGTCGGCGATCGAATCGTCGACGGATTTCTCGAGGTCGCTCACGTGCGTTTCGAGTTCCTCGACGTCCTCGGTCAGCGAGGCGTCCACCGACTCGAGTTCCGCGAAGAGGTCCTCGCGCAGCGACGCCAGCCGATCGTCGACGTGCCGTTCGACGGCGTCGATTCGCTCCTCGAGTTCGTCCGCCCGCTCGTCGATCCGTGCCTCGAGCGCCGTGCGGTCGGCCTCCCGCTGGGCGGCGATCGAGTCGAGTCGGTCCGTCAGATCCTCCTGACGCGCATCGAGGTTCTGGACGGTCTCGAACTGGGCCTCGAGGCCGTCGGCGAGGGTGTCGGTGGTCGCACCGATCTCGGCGACCGAATCCTCGAGCGAGTCCCGCGCGGCCTCGAAGTCGCCACGGAGTTCCGCCGTCTCCGTCCCGACGTACTCGAGGCGGGAGTCGAGGCGCTCGAGCGTCTCCTCGAGTCCGTCGACGCGCTCCTCGAGTACCTCGTCCGACGCCCCGAGGTCGGTGACGTTGGACTCGAGCGCCTCGAGGTCCGTTCTGGCTGCCTCGAGACCGTCCTGGACCGCTTCGAGGACGTCATCGGCGGTCCCATTCTCGTCGAAGAACTCGCGCATGGCGTCGGTGTACGCTTCGAGTTCGGTCAGCGACGACTCGACGTGCTCGAGGCGGACCTCGTTGCTGGTGGCGGTATCGATGTTCAGGGCCCGCCTGAGCGCATCCCGCCTGGCCCCGCCCTCGTCCGTGCTGAGCTGGGCGAGCAGGGCGTCGAGCAAGTCGTCGCCGAATCTGTCGTACGGTTCGTCCGGAATCGTGAGTGGTTCGTTTGCTTCGGTCATGACCTGAGTTTCCCCGTCTGTCGCGTGCCAGGTGGCCCGCTCACCTGGTGGACTCCCCCCGGAGCCTTTTCGAGAGACTCGAAGTGGAGGATGATAAGAGTGTCCCTCAGTTTGCATTTCTGCAACTCGTCATCGCGGAACCGAACGCCTGAAATGGTCGCTCTCGAAACTCCCAGGCGATGGGAACCCCTCTCGAGACTCGCCAGGAGCAGGCCGCCGAGGTGGTCGACCGCCTCGAGCACGAGTACCCCGACTCGACTATCTCACTTCGGTACTCGAACCGCCTCGAGTTGCTGATCGCGGTGATCCTCTCGGCGCAGTGTACCGACGAGCGCGTCAACCAGGAGACGAAGGAACTCTTCGCGACATACGAGACACCGGAGGACTACGCGAACGCGCCCCAGGAGGAACTCGCCGACGCTCTCAGTTCGATTACGTACTACAACAACAAGGCAAAGTACATCCGTACCGCCTGTGAGAAAATCGTCGACGAACACGACGGTGAGGTCCCCGACACGATGGCCGAACTTACGGATCTCCCCGGCGTCGGTCGCAAGACGGCGAACGTCGTCCTCCAGCACGGGCACGACGTGGTTGAGGGGATCGTCGTCGACACCCACGTCCAGCGACTCTCGCGACGACTCGGGCTGACCGAGGAGGAGTACCCCGAGCGAATCGAGCAGGATCTGATGGCGATCGTTCCCGACGGATACTGGCAGCAGTTCACCCACCTCTGCATCGATCACGGGCGCGCGGTGTGTTCGGCCCGGTCGGCCGACTGCGAGGCGTGCGTCCTCGCCGACATCTGTCCGTCGGAGAAAGGGGACAGCGAGATCGACCTGGCGTCTGGCGAGCCGTGGTGACTCGTGGTGAATTGCCGGCAGTCCTGAACTGAGAGCCTCGAGTTCACCGCGTAATCCAGGACACGTACCACAGCAGCGCGCCGCCCGCCAGCCCACCGATGAGGGTCGCGAGGGCGACGACCGGAAGCGACGCACCACCCTGAAATGCCATCGTGGCCCCCGAGAGGGCGACGAGCAGTAAAAATCCGAGTTTGAGGCGGCGACCGCCCGACACGTCGCCGGTTTGGCGCGGTCGTCGGCGCGGGCCACTCATGGTCGCACCCGGTTAGCCGATCCGCGGATTCCGCACTCGTCTCCGTACTCGCGCTCGACCTCGAGTCCACGACTGCGCTCGACGAAACGGACGCCACTCATACGCTACCGCTGGTGCTCGAGGGGCAAAATCGCGTCGGGATGGCGACGGTCGCGCCTCGACTCACCTGGGCCGGTCGCGTCTCGGATCACTCGGGCGGAACGTACGTCACGCCCGCGGGTTCGTCTTCCTTGGGAGCCTCGACGACGATCGTCGAGGACAACCTGTTGAACAGCCGCACGTACTCGCCCTCCATGGCGATCCAGCCGATCAGCGCGTCGAGCGGGAGCAAGAACGCCTTGCCAAAGCTCTCGAGCGCCGCCGTGGGGTAGTCGATCGGGTCGCCACGCTCGTCGGTGACCGCGATGTTCATTACGAGCTTGCCGGCTGACTGACCGTTGTACCCCTCGAGGGCGGTCCAGTAGAGCCAGATTCCGAGGCCGTTGACGCCGAGAAACGAGGGCGAAAACGACAGGTCGCCGGTGACGAGCGAGAGCGTCCCGACCGCTTCGCCCAGACCGGAGAGGGCCGCACCTACGATGAGTACGTCGATCAGCCACGCCCAGAAACGATCCTCCCAGGACGCGAGATGGAGCGCCCTCTCGGTTGCCGGCGTCTCATCCATGACCCGTATACTGGCCGGTGTGAAGTTATCAGTACCGTTCGATGATCGTCGCGTGACCCACCGATATCGAGGGCGACGTGGCGATAATTCTCGGCTAGCTCGAGTTGCACGCCGCGCGAAACCGGATGCCGACGGTACCGATCCAGCGACCGGTGACCAGGGCGACCGCCTCGAGGAAAAACAGAACGAAACAGATCGGTAGCGGTGAACCTTCGGCCCGTCGCCCCCCCCCCCCCACCCCACCCTCGAGCCCGTCATCGCTAGCGTCTTCGTCGAGCGTTCGGTCACCACAAGTCCCAATTACCGCGGGAGGAGGGCGCAATGGGTGATTCAGCGCCGTTAAATTTCCGCGAAAGCACACCGTCGAAATGACCGGTTAGCACGTTCCCTGCTTCGACTTCGGAGATCCGTCCGGCGAAATTGATCGTGAAGGTACCGTTCCGGTGAAACGGTCGTGTCGGTTTATTCGTCCCCCTGTATCCTCACCGGTATGCTATCTACCGTACGAAGCGTCGTCGTAGCACTCGTCGTGGTGACGGCGCTCATCGCATTCGCGGCCCCCACGAGTGGACTGACGAGCGAACGCATCTCAGATTCAGAGAGGGATGCTGACGCCGCCGCAGCACTCCCACTGGAGGTCCAGGACGAACGGAACGAATCGGAGGCGACCTGCGACTACGTCTCGCTGTACGAGGAGACGACGCCCGGAATCGTCCAGGTCCAGGTTCGACCGGCGAACGCGACCGACGGTGAGGCCCCCGGAGGTGGCGGCGGTGGCGGACTCGGATCCGGGTTCGTCTACGCCGAATCGAACGCCACGGCCGACGGAAACGAGACGATCTACGTCGTGACGAACCAGCACGTCGTCACGGACCAGACCAACGTGACCGTCGAGTTCGAATACGGCGAGTCTCGCGACGGCGAGGTCGTCGGTACGGACGTTTACAGCGATCTCGCGGTCGTCGCCGTCTCCAGTCCCCCCAAGTCGGCAGAGGTGCTACCCGTCGCGTCTGAACTCCCGCCCCCGGGTGAACGCGTCGCCGCGTTCGGTAGCCCGTTCGGCCTCGAGGGGACGATCACCGAGGGAATCGTCAGCGCAGTCAATCGATCGATGCCGCTCCGGCAAGGCTTTACCATCCCGAACGCGATCCAGACCGACGCACCGATCAACCCGGGTAACAGCGGCGGTCCGCTCATCACCTGCGACGGCGAGGTCGTCGGCGTCAACCGGGCCGGGGGCGGGGAAAACATCGGCTTTGCTATCGGCGCTCATCTGCTCGAGCGGGTCGCCCCATCCCTGATCGAGACCGGCGAGTACGCCCACCCGTACCTCGGCGTGTCGACCGTCGACGTCTCCCCGTCACTGGCGGCGGCGAACGACCTCGAGTCGACTACCGGCGCCTACGTTCACCAGACGGTTCCCGACGGACCTGCGGCCGAGGTACTTGAGGGAACCACTGAGGGCGAGACGGTCAACGGGACCGTCGTCCCCGTCGGCGGCGACGTGATCGTCGCGATCGACGATCAGCCGATCAGGAGCGGCGAAGAACTCGTTGGCTACCTCGTCTCCCAGACGGAACCCGGGGACGAGATATCGCTCACCGTGCGTAGCGGCGGAGAGGAGGAGACGGTTAGCGTCACGCTGGGCGAGCGGCCAGAACCGGAAACGGGAGCACCGAGTCCGTAGCAGCAGGTCGGAGTCGAAGCCGAGGTCGAAGTCGAGTGCAAATCCCCGGTTTCGATAGCGTCCTGGATACCGTCGTCGAGCGAGAAGGGTATAACCGCAGAGGCGAGTCGAAAGCCGATCAGTAACTGCGAACCTTCGGCTCGTAGGTCTTGTCCTCGCCCTCGAGGATCGTGGGCCGGTACCAGATCGACGGCTTGCCGCCGTTCCAGGAGATCAGCGTGTGCTTGAGCCAGTTCTCGTCGTCGCGGACCTGGTTCTCGAGGCGCCAGTGGGCGCCGCGGAACTCGTTGCGCACGAGCGCGCCCAGCGCGATCGTCTCGGCGACGTCGATCAAGTTGCGCGTCTCGTAGGTCATCTGCAGGTCCGTGTTGAACGTTCGCGAAGGATCCTCCACGTAGACGTCCTGGTACAGTTCGCGACACTCCTTGATCGCCTTCAGGGCGCGTTTGAGGCCCTCTTCTTCGCGGAAGACGTTCACGTCCCGAGTCATCGCCTTCTGCAGTTTCGCGCGGATGTCGGCGTGTTTGACGCCGTCGTCGCGTCCCATCAGGTGCGCGACGCGGTCGCGTTCGACCTCGACGGCTCGCTCGAGGAGGCCGTCGGCGTCGGTCACCTGGCCGGAGCCGTCGGCGGCGACGTCCTCGCTCTCGCTGGCACCGGCGGGATCGAGCCCCGCCTCGCCGGGCGTCACGGGGAGGTCGGCGTCGGTCTCGTCCTCGACGTCGTCGCCGTAACCGGTCTGGATCTCGGCTTCGCCGAGGTCCGCGCCGGCGGCGTGGGCGCCCGCGCGCTTGCCGAAGACGATGAGTTCGGGCAGCGCGTTCCCGCCCAGGCGGTTCGCACCGTGAACGGAGACGCAGGCGCACTCGCCGGCGGCGTAGAGGCCGTCGATGCACGTCTGGCCGTTCTCGTCGGTCTCGATGCCGCCCATCTCGTAGTGCTGACCGGGCTTGACCGGCATCGGTTCGACGAGGCCGTCGACGCCCTCGAAGTCCTCAGCCAGGTGCAGAATGTTCTCGAGGCGGTCGAGGATGCGCTCCTCGCCGAGGTGACGCATGTCGAGGTGGACGTACTCGTCGTTGACGCCACGGCCCTCGTTGACCTCGGTCAACTCGGCGCGGGAGACGACGTCGCGGCTCGCGAGTTCGCCGGCGTTGTTCGCGTAGCCGTGTTCGAACATGAATCGCTCGCCGTCCTCGTTGTATAGGATACCGCCCTCGCCGCGGACCCCCTCGGAGATGAGGACGCCCGTGCTCGGGAGCGTCGTCGGGTGGAACTGGACGAACTCCATGTCCTCGAGCGGGACGCCCGCGCGGTAGGCGATCGCCTGGCCGTCACCCGTACAGGAGACGGCGTTGGTGGTGTGATCGAACGCCTGGCCGGGGCCGCCGGTCGCGAGGACGACGCCCTGGCGGGCCTTGAAGCCCTGGATCTCGCCGGACTGAACGTCGTAGGCGACGACGCCGTGGCAAGTCCGGTCGTTCGGGTCGGGTTCGTCGCTGACGGCGAGGTTCATCACGAACCACTCGTCGTAGACCTGGATGCCGCGCTTGACGACCTGCTCGTACATCGTGTGGAGCAGGTGGTGGCCGGTCTCGGCGCCCGCGTAGGTCGTTCGCGGGAACGAGAGGCCGCCGAACGGCCGCTGGGAGACCGTGCCGTCGTCCTCGCGGGAGAAGGGCATCCCCCAGTGCTCGAGTTTGATCGTGTCCTCGGGGGCGTCTTTGGCGAGGGTCTCGATGGCCGGGGCGTCGCCCAGGTAGTCCGACCCCTTCATGGTGTCGTAGGCGTGGAGTTCCCAGTCGTCACCCTCCCGAAGGGCCGCGTTGATGCCACCTTCGGCCGCTCCGGTGTGGCTGCGGACCGGGTGGAGTTTCGTGACCATGGCCACGTCTGCTCCCGCCTCGTGCGCTGCGACCGCCGCTCGGAGGCCGGCACCGCCGGCGCCGACTACGATGACGTCGTGTTCGTACATGATTTCGGTTACCAGAACTTCAGGTTCTTCTTGACCGCTTCACGCTTGAGCTCCTGAATGTGCTCGGTGAGCGGGATGTCCTTCGGGCACACCACCGTACAGGAGAACTGGGTCTGACAGCGCCAGACGCCGTGTTCCTGCTCGAGGATGCGCAGTCGGTGCTCCTTGATCTCCTCGTCCTCGCGGTCGTCCATCGCGAACTTGTAGGCCTTGTTGATGGCCGCGGGACCGAGGTACTGGTTGTCGCCGGCGGCGATGTTACACGAGGACATACACGCTGCACACCAGATGCACCGGCTGGACATCTTGATCTTTTCGCGGTTCTCGCGAGTCTGGCGTTGCTCCTCGAGGTCGCCGTCGGGCAGGTCCTCCTGCTGGAAGTACGGCTCGACGGCGTGCATCTGCTCGTAGAAGTGCTCCATCTCGACGACCAGGTCCTTGACGACCTCCTGGTGAGGGAGGGGTTCGACGCGAACCGGCTGCTCGAGCGCCGAGATCTGCGTCTTACACCCGAGGCGCTGGCGGCCGTTGACGAAGAAGGCGTCGGAACCACAGACCGCCTGGCGACAGGAGTGGCGGAACGTGAGCGAGGAGTCGAACTCGTCGCGCGCGTAAATGAGCGCGTCGAGGACGGTCATCCCCTTCGTGAAGGGGACGTGAAAGTCGTCGAAGCGCGGTTCCTGCTTGGCCTCGACTTCGGGGTCGTACCGGAACACCTTGAGGTGGACGGAGTCCTCCTCGAAGTCCTCGGTCTCGGCAGCCCGTTCGCGGTCGACTCGCGCAGAATCCTTGCGCTGGAGTCGCTGTTGTTGTGGCGAGGTCAGGCCGCTCATCTCCTGGTCGGCCGGTACCTCCTGTGTCTCCGGTTCGTCCGGTTCGCTCTGTTGTTCTTGCTGTTGCGTACTCATGTTACATGAACCCCTGCATGACGAGTGCGACCCAGATTCCCTGGGCGATCAGTGCGCCCCCGGCGATCACGAGGATCGCGAGGACGACCTTCTTCGACGTGCCGGTCAGTCCTTGATTGACCAGCGCGTTGTAGACGCCGTTGACGCCGTGGAACGTGGCCGTGATCAGGAACAGGACCATCGTGAGGAAGTAGCCGACGTTCTCCATGCGCTGTTGGGTGCCGGCGAACTCAATCTCCCAGGCGTGGTTGACGAAGTGCAAGAGGAAGAAGTGAAAGGCTAACACGACGATCAGGAACGCCGCCGTGACGCGCTGGAGGAACCACGCGGTCCCGCCCGGCGCGAAGGAAGAGTAGCGTTCCGCCATTAGAAGCCCACCTCCGTCATGAACGTCGGGACGCTCGCGACCGTAATCGCGCCCGTGAGGAGCAAGGAAAGGTAGAACGTCTTGTCCTGGGCCTCGAGGCCGACGCCCAGGTCGACCATCAGCAGGCGGATCCCGTTGAGGATGTGGAAGACGGCGACCGCCAGCAGGCCGACCTCGAGCAATCGGACGAGGAACAGTGCTTCGAGTCCCTGGAGGGTGTTGTTGTACGCTTGTTCTCCCGAAATGGCGCTACTCAACACCGCGATGTGGGTAAACAGGTAGCCGATCAGGATCCACCCGGTGAACTTGTGGAAGATCCACGCCCACATCCCAGCCGAGAACTCCTTCCAGCGACCGAAGTCCTCGATGAGGCCGCGATTGTAAGACTGACTCATGCGCTCATCTCGAGGGTTGGACTGTGGGGCTATAGAAGTTACTTTTATCCTGCCGTGTCGCCCGCCGCGAGCGGCGGGTCGTCTGGCGCCATTCGCGCCGGTTCGATCGAGGGGCCGAATACGTTCGGGTGCGCTCGAGAAACCGAATACGTTCGGGTGCGCCCGAGCAGCGGCTACTCGAGGGTCTCTAAGAATGGGTCCTGTCGTTCGATTTCGCGCTCGAGGGCGTGCAAGATGGTGTCGTCTAGTTTGACGAGGTGACACAGCGGATTGCCGGGGTAAACCACTGGATTCTCGAGGACGCCCACGAGCAGGCCCGTGAACGGCGCTTCGACCGTGACGATGACGTCTTCTTCCTTGAACGGGTTGGTGATCGCACAGATCGTCTCCCCTTCCCGGACAAGGTCGCCGCTCGAGTGTTTCATGTCGACGATGCCGCCGGCGTCGGCCCGGAGCCAGGTCTTCTCGCCCGCGTCGTCGATGATTACGCGCCAGCCGGGCCAGTGGACCGAAGAGTCGGGGTGGAGACCGAACTCCGCGAGCACGCTCGCGACGCCCGTGAGCGACCGGTCGATGAGCTGTCGCTGGAAGCGGTGAGCCTCCCCCATCTCGACGGTGATCGTCGGGACCCCGGCGTCGGTCGCCTCCCGGCGGAGGGTGCCGGACGGCCCCTGCCCGGCGATGATGACGTTGGAACTGAACGCCTTCGCGAGCCGTTCGACGTCGGCGTCGTCGATATTCGCCCGCACGTGGAGCATGTTCGTTCGGCCGCGGGTTGACGTGTGAAAGTCGATTCCGAGGTCGCAGGGCTCGATGAAATTTGTGAAAATCCGGTGAGCCATCCGCCGCGCGCTGGTGCTGTCCTCCCGGCCGGGAAACGACCGGTTCAGGTCCCGGTCGTAGATCGGCAGGTACCGCTCCTGGGCCAGGAAGCCCGGGACGTTCATCACGGGGAGACAGATCAGCGTCCCGTGGAGGTCGGCGTGGTTCCAATCGTGGGCCACCTCGCGGACGACCTCGATGCCGTTCAGTTCGTCGCCGTGGGCCGCCGCCGACAGGAAGACCGTCGGTCCCGGGTGGGTGCCGTTGATGACCGTCACGGGGATGCGGACCGGATCGCCGAGGTATGTCTCGCTGATTCCGTATCGAATGTTCGCCGACTCACCCGGGTCGACGCGTCCACCGTTGTAGGTGAACACGTCCTCGCCGGGCCCGCCGTCGGCCGAACTCGAGTCGGCGCGATCCTCGCTCATAGTCGGCAAGAAGAGGGGGATCGGTATAACTGGTGTGACCTACTTCGGCCCGCGGCGATCGCGTCTATTGACGAACCGATCTCCAAATTCCTAGTGTCGGACCGCTCTCCAACACCTTCGCGCGCCGTCACTCGAGCAAGAAGTTTTCTAGGAGGCCGTGGTAGCGGCGGGTATGGACCTACGCGAAGCCACGTCCGCGGACAGCGACATAATCCGGTCGGTCGCACAGCACTCGCTCGCCGAGTCCTACACCCACTTTCTGGACGACGAAACTATCGACGAGGCCGTCGGGAACTGGTACGGCGACGACCTCGAGGACGCGGTCGAACGCGAACACGAGGTGTACGTCGTCGCGGAGGACGACGGCGAGACCGTGGGGTTCTCCCAGAGCGAACTCGTCGGCGAGAATCACAGCGTCGGGCGCATCGAGTGGATTCACGTCGATCCGGACCACCGCGGGAGCGGAATCGGCCCGCGGCTGCTGGCTCGCACGCGCGAGGCCCTCCTCGACGCCGGGGCGGAACAGATTCAGGGCGTCGTCCTGGAAGCGAACGAAGTCGGCAACGAGTTCTACGCCACCCACGGGTTCGATCGAGTTGGCTCCCGCGAACTCGAGGTCGGGGACGAGACCCACACCGAGAACGTCTACGTCGAGAGCGACCACGACGACGACACCTGGCGCGCGCTCGAGACGATCGATGACGACGGGCAGACGCGCTACGTGAGCTACGGGGAACCGGCGCGCGGATCGAAGGCACCCTTCTACACGGTGTATGCGAACGAGACGGCGAGCAAGCGATACGGCTGGTTCTGTGGCAACTGTGACTCGCTGGACAATGCGATGGATTCGATGGGACGGATCATCTGTAACAGCTGTGACAATCGGCGGAAGGCGACGCGCTGGGACGCGTCGTATCTCTGATCAAGTCCGTGTTTTCGTTCTCGTTCTTGCTCTGGTTCTGACTCTCGTTCTGGCTCGAGCGCAGTCGTCGTGTATACCAGCGACGGGCGGTCGTGTATTCCGGTGGTTGGCCGCCGAGTATTCCGGCAACCGGCCGCTGTTTCACTCGAACCCATCGACCCGCTCGCGGCTCCACACTCCTCTCGAGGTCGGTTACCCTTCGGCCTGCACCTCGTTCGAGAACAGCGAATCGAGCACTTTCCGTTCGGCCTTTCGGAGGTGCTGATGGAAAGTCGGGGGCGCCACGTCCAGCGACGCCGCGACGTCTTCGCCCGACGATTCGCGCGGCCACTCGAAGTAGCCCGCGTGATAGGCGGCGTTCAGGGCGGCGCGCTGTCGGTCGGTGAGGTCCGCGACGAGCTGGCGCTGGATACGCTGCGGGTCGTCGTGAGGTCGGGTAATCTGTCTCCTTCTGACCATTTCGACGTTCGGGTAGGACGCCTCGACGGCGTCGATCACCCGTCGCACGTCGACGGTCGGGGCGAGGTGGATTGTCATCCGATAGTCGCCGTCTTCGATGACGACCCGTTCGACGACACCGCCGAGGGAGGCGACCACCGAGAGCACCGGTGGGCTAGACAAGCGGAGCACGAATCCCGTCGGAGAGCCCGCCGAGCGGAAGGTTACGTCCTTCCAGTGGGGGATGGCTTCGGTGAGGCCGGCCACGCCGTCGACTGCGTCCGGCGTCGCGGTGCCGTAGACGAGGTACTCGTCGTCTTCGATCTGAACCGCCTGGTCGAGCGTGATCGTTCCCGCCGTCTCGACGGGTGCCTCGACCGTCGCGAAGATGTCCTGAATCCGGAACTCGAGTTCGACGAGTTCGTCGCTCATGAGGGCCTGTTTCCGATCGGCAGCGGCAATCGCGTGTCCGACGATTTCGCCGAGTTGGCCGATCAGCGCGCACTCCTGGCCCTCGAACGCATTCGCTCGTTCCGCGTAGACGTTCAGGACGCCGTACACCGTTCCCTCGTGAACGATCGGGACGACCGCTGACGATCGGAAACCGTAGGGCTCGACGCGGTCACGCCAGGGGTCGTAGCGAGCGTCGGTATCGATGTCCTGCGTCGTCTGGATCTCGCCCGTTCGGAGGGCCCGACCGGTGGGCCCCTCGCTCCGGTCGTCGTCGGCATCGACGGTGATCGTGACGCCGTCGAGGTACCCGTCGACGCCGGCTTCGGTCCGCAGGTTCACCGTCTGAGTGGTGTCGACGTCGCCGATCCAAGCGAACAGATACGAGTCGGATTCGGCGAGGTGCTCACAGACCGTCGCCTCGATCTCTTCGCGCGTGGATTGGTCGATGACGGCGTCGGTGATCTCCCTGACGACCTCGTTGAGGCTGTTCAGGGCCGCGAGTTGCTCGTGTTGGCGCTTGAGCGCGCGTTCGTTGTTCACCCGCTCGTAGGCCGCCTCGGCGTTTGTCGCCAGTAACGCCACCAGCCGACGAGTGCTCGCATCGAGCCCGTCGACCTCTCGCGAGCCGGCGATGAGCACCCCCTCCGATCCAAGCGGGACGAAGAGACCGGCGCGCATCTCGGTTTCCTCGGGTGATACCTGCAGGAACGGCGACTCGAGGACGTTCTCGTAATAGCGGTTCTCGCCGCAATCGAACACGTGACCCGTGAGGCTCCTCTCGTCGAGCGAAACGACCGGAAAGTCGTCACGCATGAACCCGGATTCGGCGGAGGAACCACCAGGAACGAGTCGGTTGCGGTCGTCGTCGTAGTCGTAGACCACGATACCGGGGAGATCGAGGACCTCCTGGGCCGTTTCAGTCAGAGTTTTACCAATGGCCGACGCCGTGTCGGCGGTGAGGAACCTGCGCGAGGATTCGTACAGCGCCTCGAGCCGATTCTCGTGGCGCTTTCGCTCCGTGATGTCCTGGGACATTCCCATGGCAGCGAACACGTCGCCGTCGGCGTCTCGAACGGGCGCGAAGAAAAACTGATAGACGCGGTCGTCTACCGTCTCCTCGAACGTGGCGCCTTCGCCCTCGAGTGCGGCCTCGTAGCGGGGGACGACGACCTCGGCGATCTGCTCGGGAAGTGCGTCCTCGAGCAGATCGCCTTCGAGGGCGCCTCTGGTCACGTCCGTCGTTCCTTCTGGCGTCCCGCCGAAGGTGACGTAGCGGAGGTCCTCGTCGACGAGGGCGACTGCACCGTTGGGGAAGTGGTCGACGAGCGTCCGGTAGCGACGGCGCACTTCCTCGAGTTCCCGTTCGCGTTCGACGCGCTCGCTGATGTCTCGAACGGTCCCCACGCGTCCGGTCGACCCGTCGTCGAACTCGAACACCTCGAATCGGCTCTCGACGTCTATCGAGGTGCCATCGGCCCGGTGGATAACCTCCTCGAGGACGGCGAACTCCCGATCGCCCGACTCCAGTTCGGTCTGTTTCTCGTCCGCCAGGTCGACGGACTCCGGACTGAAGACGGTTTCGGCGGGTTCTCCGACGAGTTTCCCCCGGTCGTACCCCGTCATCGACAAGAACCCGTCGTTCACCATCTTGACCCGGTGGTCGTCGTCGAGGATGTAGACGCCATCGTCGATCGTTTCGACGGCGCGTTCGTACTGCTCGAGTTCCCGCTCGCGCTCCTTTCGATCCGTGACGTCGGCGACGACGCCGACCGCGCGAACCGGGTCGCCGTCCTCGAAGAAAAACTCGCCGCGAGCCCTGATCCAGCGCAGTTCGCCGTCCGCACCGAGGATGCGACACTCGAACGACCACTCGCCGCTCTCGAACGCGGCCTCGAACTGTCGTTCGACGCGGTCGCGGTCGGCCGGGTGAACGTGCTCGAGGAAACGCTCGAAGCTCCAATCGTCGACGGGGTCCTCGTAGCCGAAGATGCGGTCGTGGCGAGGCGACCGCTCGGGGGAGGCTTCGGTCTGCAGGTCGAGTTCCCAGGCGCCCAGTTCGCCAGCCTCGAGCGCGAGACGGAGGCGTTCTTCGCTGTCACGGAGCGCCGTTTCGGCCTCCTTTCGCTCCGTGATGTCCTGGAAGTAGATCGACAGTCCCGATTCGGACGGGTAGGCGACGTCGCGGTACCAGGCATCGAATGGCGGATAATAGGCATCAACGACGGTCGGTTCCTGCGTTTCCATCGCCTCGCGGTAGGCGACTTCGAAGTCGGTCCCGGAGAGGCCGGGGAGCGCCTCCCATATCGGTTCGCCGAGGAGGCCCTCCTCGTTCCGGTCGAACATGGCTGCCGCAGTGTCGTTGAGGTAGGTCAACTCCCACCGCTCGTCGACCGCCATGAACCCGTCGCTAATCCGTTCGAACACCTCGTCGAGTTCGGTTCGCAACTCCTCGTGCTGGCGCTCGAGCTGGCGTTGCTTTCGTCTGAGACGCGAGACGTCCCGCCCGGCGATCACGACCCGTTCAACGATCCCTTCTTCGAGCAGTGGCGTAGCCGTGACCGAAATCCACCGCCGCGTTCCATCCGAGCCCTCGCGCGTCACGAGACGATCAGAAACCGATTCGCCGGTCTCGACCGCCCGCGATACCGGATTGTCCGTGGCCGTAAGCGGATTGCCGTCGAGGCCTGCGACGTCGAAGTCGTCGACGGTGAGTCTCGAGACCTCGGTGGTCTCGACGTCGAGGTGGTTTCTCGCTCGAGTGTTGATCCGTTCGACCGTCCCATCCGCTTGAGCGACCGCGAGGCCGACCGGCGCCGTCTCGAGGAGCCGCTCCGTGAGGTCACGCTCCTGGCGCAGCTCTCGTTCGCGCTTGCGGCGGTCGGTAATGTCGTGGACGACCGCCGCGTACCCCCGGAGCGAACCGTCGTCCCGAACGGCCTCGAGTTTGACGGCCGCCCAGAATCGCGACCCGTCCGCACAGACGCGCCACCCCTCGTCCCGAATCAAGCCGCGTTCGGACGTCCGCTTCAGGTGACGGTCCGGAACGCCCGCCTCGCGGTCGTCGTCGGTGTGGAGTACCGAGAGATGCTCGCCGATGATCGCGTCGGGTTCGTATCCGAAAGTGCGCTCGGCGCCCGACGTCCAGAACCGGACCGCACCGTCGACGCTGAGGGCGAAGACGGCGGTCTCCTCGACCGATTCGAGGAGCGTCTCGATCGCGTCAGGGCTATCGCTCGGCCAGTCGGTGAGCGTCTCGTCGGTGGCAGACGTCCGCGTCGGCCGCCACCACACACGGGCATTCGCACCGACCTTCTTCGTCTCGAGGCAGTCTCGCTCCACGAGCCGTTCGAGTCTGGCGTACGTACTTCGCCGACCGAGATCGAGCACCGCAGCGACCTCGGGGGTCGTCCACGGCTCGTCCGACCCGTCGAAGACGGCGAGCGTCTCGCGAAGGCTGTCGGTCAGCGGCTCCGGCTGCATGCAACCGGTTACCAGCGTGACGTGCATCAATGTTCCGTCGATGGAGTCTCCCTCGTCACCGGCAACCAACTGCGGGGAGTGGTGATTCCGACTGTAACGTTCACCTCGAGAAGAGAGACGCCACTCGCGCCCCCGGTGCGGAGACCTAATCACTTATAGTGTGACCTTACAGCCGTCGGTACCGTCAGCCCTACAAGTGCTGGCAAACTGCGCTGCTGGCCGGCCGGAGCGAATCAATGTCACAGCCAAATATGATGGACGAACGTGCGCGCTCAATTGATCTCACCACGAGCGATCGCCATCGATTGCTTGCCGACGACAGACGACGGCTGGTGCTCGACATTCTCGCCGGAACGACTACGCCAGTCGATCTCGAGGAGCTGGCCGCCGGTATTGCAGCTCGCGAGGATGGAGTCAACACACCCGACGAGGGGGGCGCCGACCGCGTTGCGACTACCCTCCACCACCATCACCTCCCCAAGATGGCCGATATGTACGTGCTCGAGTACGATCCGAAGACGAACGTGATTCGGCCATCGGGGGTTTCGCTCGACGACGTCCGTCCTGGCGACATTGACATCGAGTAATCGATCCTCTCGGGTTCTCGCGACGATCAGTCACCGGACAGTCGTCGCGCTCGTCGGCGTCGCCGCGTAGGGTCTGCTTACTGGCCACTGCTCGAGTTCGTACGTCGGTTTTGAGCCCACCCACTGACGGCCAAAGGCGTTCTCGAACCTGCCGTCGGTAGCCCGTTCGTTCGAGGTCGAACGGACCGCATTACAAACCACTATTCAGGCATTGGACTCGAGCGACCGGTGGGTTCGACGCCGACTGTCGACCGCTGGGCCGCCTCGTGTCGGTGGCCGTCGACCGCCACAAACCAGAATCGACCAGTCGCACGGACGACGGCCGCCTCGCGATGCCGCCGTCTGCCCGCTGTCACGACCCATATATCGTCTCCCACCCACTGTCACGACCCACACATCGTCTCCATCCACTATCACGACTTTCATACAATGAGTTCACGCACGCTGAATCACATCGTACGCGGCTTCAAGGCTATGCTCGTCGCTCGAGCGATCTACATGGGCTCGAGCGCGGTGCTGATGGTCGTTCTGGCGCGATTCCTCCTCGATCCCGACGGCTACGGCACGCTGTTCTGGGCGATCGGCGTGCTGAGCGTCGTCCAGTTGATCGCCGGCGGTGGCCTCGGGAAGTCCGCCGCGCGCTACCTCGCCGAGTATCGGGAGAAGGCCCCCGGCCAGATTCCTCGCGTCCTCGAGTTGACCGTCGCCGTGCAGGTGCTCTGCATCGCGGTCGTCTCGGTCATCCTGCTCTTTGGCCACGATCGGATCGCCGCGGTACTCGGCGACGGGGCCGTCGCGCCGTTTCTCGCTGCCGGGGCCGTCTACGTCCTGGCCATGTCGTTCCACGGCCTCGCTATCATCACTTTCCAGGGGTTCAACATGCTCGGGTACAGCGCCGCCGTCCAGGCGATCGGCGGCGTCTCGCGGCTCCTGTTCGCCGTCGCGTTCGTCGTCGCCGGCTTCGGCGCGCTCGGGGCCTTCTTCGGCTACGTCGTTGGCTACGCCATCGCCGCCGTCTTCGGGATTACCGTCCTCTACCTCCAGTGTTATCGCGCCTTCGAGCGAGCGTCGTCGTTCGAACCGGGGCTCCCCCGCCGGGTGCTCGAGTACAGCGTACCCCTCACTGCGACCCGGGGGGCGAACGTCATCGACAAACAGATCGACATCGTCCTCGTTGGGTTCTTCCTCAACCCGGTAGCCGTCGCCTTCTACACCCTCGCGAAGCAGGTCGTCGATTTCGTCCTCGCGCCAGCGGATTCCCTCGGGTTCACCATCTCGCCCAACTTCGGCGAACAGAAGGCCGCTGGCGACATCGAGTACGCCCGAACGCTCTACGAGACGGCGCTGACGAACACGCTGTTGCTCTACGTCCCCGCGGCCGTCGGCCTGGCCATCGTCGCCGAGCCGTTCGTGACCCTCGTCTTTGGCGGCGACTACGCCGGCGCCATCCCCGTGTTGCAGGTGCTCTGTGTCTTCGTCGTCCTGCAGGCGATTACGAACCTCACGAGCGACAGCTTAGATTACCTCGGACGCGCTCGCGCTCGAGCGATGGCCAAAGGCGGAACCGCCCTCGCCAACTTCGGGCTCAACGTCGTCCTGATCCCGACCATCGGCGTCGTCGGCGCAGCCATCGCGACGGTCGCCACCCACTCGATTTACGTCGGCGTGAACCTCTACGTCGTCCACGCCGAACTCTCCTTGTGCCTCGAGGAACTCGCGGCGACGGTCGGGAAAATCGTCGCTATCACCGGCGTCATGGGGCTGCTGGTCGTCGTCCTCGCGCCCTTCATCTCGAGCCTGGGCATGCTGTTCGCGAGCATCGCCGTCGGCGTGGCCGTCTGGGCCGGACTCGCCTTCGCCAGTGGGTTGATCGATCCGCAGGACGTGCGAACGGTGCTGGGCTCGGGGAGCGACGTCTGACTAGAAAATCCGTGTCGATGCGGCGAGCGGGTCAGATCCGCGGTTCGAGCAACTCGTCTTCGTCCTCGATCTGACGATTGTGCAGCGCCTGCCCGCTCGAGCGATCGAACAGGTGAATCGCCGACTCCGGGAGCCGCGCCGCGTACCGCTCGCCGTCGCGCATGAGGCGCATCCCCTCGGTGATCGCGTTGATCGACAGGTCGGTCTCCGCGAACGTCGCCAGCAGGTTGTTCTCGTTGCCCATCGGCTCGACGACGTCGACCTCGACCGGGAAGTCGTGAACGCTGCCGCCCGACTCGAGCAGTTCGACGTCCTCCGGACGAATTCCGAGGATGAGGTCGGTCGTATCGCCGAGGTCCTCGCGGACCGTCGACGAGAGTGGGTACTCGAGGGAGGTGCCCTCTAGAAGGAGTCGATCCTCCTCGAGCGTCACGTCGAAGAAGTTCATCGCCGGCTCCCCGATGAAGCCCGCGACGAAGAGATTCTTCGGACGGTGATAGCACTCGAGGGGCGTCGCGACCTGCTGGAGTTTTCCGTCGTCCAGGATGGCGATTCGATCACCCATCGTCATCGCCTCGGTCTGGTCGTGGGTGACGTAGACGGTCGTCACGCCCAGGTCGTTCTGCAGGCGCTGGAGTTCCATGCGCATCCCCGACCGAAGTTTGGCGTCGAGATTCGAGAGCGGTTCGTCCATCAGGAAGACGGCGGGATCGCGAACGATCGCTCGGCCCAGCGCGACGCGCTGTTGCTGCCCGCCGGAGAGTTCGCTGGGTTTACGATCGAGCAGGTCGGCAATCTCGAGCAGTTCCGCGGTCTCCTCGACGGCGGCGTTCATCGCCGTCTTGTCGAGGTCCGTGGACTCCTCGAGGCCGAAGCGCATGTTCTCCCGGACGGTCATGTGCGGGTACAGCGCGTAGCTCTGGAACACCATCGCGATGTCCCGCTGCTGGGCCGGGACGTGGTTGATCCGTTCGCCGTCGATCGAAATCGTGCCGTCGGAGACGGTCTCGAGGCCGGCGATCATCCGGAGCGTGGTGGATTTCCCGCAGCCGGATGGGCCGACGAGGACGAGGAACTCGCCGTCGTCGATGTCGATCGAGACGTCGTCGACCGCGACGATCTGGTCGTCGCCGTCGTCGAAGCGTTTCGTTACGTTGTCGAGTGTGAGGTTGGCCATTGGTTAGTGTGGTTGGTGTAGTCGGTTACGATGCACCCGTGATTCCCTGGGCGAACTGGCGGCCGAAGATCACGTAGATGAGAATCGTCGGCAACGCGGCGATGAACGCGCCGGCCATCTGAATGTTGTACTCCTGGGCCAGCGATCCCTGCAGTTCGTTCAACGATTGGGTAACGACGTAGTTCGAGCGCGAACTGACGAGGACGAGCGCGAACAGCAGGTCGTTCCAGACCTGGGTGAACTGGTAGATGAGCGTCACCGCGAACATTGGCAGCGACAGCGGGAAGACGATCCGCTTGTAGATACCGAACGCGTTCGCACCGTCGATCTTCGCCGCTTCGATCATATCGTCGTCCATCCCCTTGTAGTACGATCGAAACAGGATCGTACAGATCGGAATTCCGTAGGCGGTGTGCGTGATCGTCAGTTCGATCAGGTCCACCCGCTCGGCGAGGAAGGGCGCAAACGAGAGCAGGTCGGCGAGACCGACCATCGACCAGAACTGCCGGAGCGGCACCAGTACGGACTGATACGGCAGGAAGACCCCCGCGAGGAAGATTACGAGGACGCCGACCTGGCCGCGCCAGGAGAGCTTCGTCAGGCCGTACGCGGCGAGGCTGCCGAACAGCGCCGACAGGACCGTCGCCGGAACGACGAACGTGACGCTGTTGAGGAGTCCGCCCTGCAATCGGCCGAACGCCTCCTGCCACGGCGCGAGAGTGAACCACTCGGGAGTTGGCGGGATCAGCGGCGTCGTCTGGACGAAACCGGCGTCGGTCTTGAACGCGGTCGTCATCCCGCCCCACAGCGGTGAGAGGTAGAACGCGATCAAGCCGACCAGGACCACGTAGAGCGCGATTCGCTGGGTGTCGAGGCGCTCGAGCGTTCCGTCGGGCGTTTCGTCGGCCGTTTCGGATTCGACGAGTGCCATTACAGATCACCTCGTTTATACTGCAGATACAGGTACGGACCGACGACCGTCAGCGCTAGCAGGAAGAGGACGGTCGCAACGGCCGCGCCGTACGCCCACTGAGTCCGTGAGAAGGCCACCCGGAACATCATCACTGCGAGGATGTCCGCGGATCGACCGGGATTGTCCCCGAACATGACGTAGATGAAGTCGAACGCTTTCAGCGCGAACACCATCAACACGACTGCCGCGGACGTCGTCGCCGCGCTCAACTGGGGGACGATGACGCGCAAGTACATGCGGAACGTGCTGGCTCCGTCGACTTTCGCCGCCTCGTAGTGGGCGTCCGGAATCGCGCGAAGCCCGGCCAGGTAGACGACCATCGCGTAGCCGCTGAACTGCCAGGTCAGCGCGAAGATGATCGCCGCGAGCCTGGTGTCCGGGTTGCCGATCCAGTTTCTCGTGAGGAAATCGAGCCCGAGCCCCCGGAGGACGACGTTGATCGTCCCCGTCGTTGGGTTGTACATCCACGCCCAGAAGATGGCCGTGACGACGAACGACAGCGCCATCGGCAGCAGGTAAATCGTCCGGAACGTGTTCTCGAATCGGATGTTCTGGTCGACGAGAATCGCCAGAACGAGCCCGATCGCGAGTGAAACGCCCGTAAACGCGACCAGCAGGACGACCGTGTTCCGGAACGCTGCCCTGAACGATTTATCGTCCGGCATCTGGCGGTACATATCGAGCGACAGGTCCGTGTAATCGGGCTGGAGCAGACTGCTCCAGTCGGTAAGCGAGATGAGCAGGTTCCAGCTGATCGCCCCGTAGACGAACAGGCCCATCAGTAGCGCCGGCGGGAGCCAGAACGGGATCGCCTGGACCGCCTCGCTGTGACGGAGTCGGGTCCAGCGACTGGTGCGCCCGCTCGCGCTTGTACTCGTGCTCGAGGCGCCGCCGTCGGTTCGGACGGGTCGCTCGTCGGTTCGTTCCTCCTCGGAATCCGCCGCTTCACGACGCCCGCGAGCGAGACGCGTCAGTGTTCGACGTATGTCAAAGTCCATGAACTAGATTCAGTGAGTTCTCAGAAGATGTCGATCAGTTCCTGGGTCGTCTCGTCCGGGTCCCAGTTGTCGGTGAAGACCGCGAACGCCTCCTGAACCTCACTCGCCTGGGCTGGCTGGAGCCCGCTCCCGTGAGCAATCGACGTGACCTGCTCGTCGGAGTCCTGGAAGGCCGACATCTGGTCCTGCAGGAACGGCGGGAACTCGTCGGTCGGCACGTCGGTTCGCGGCGGGATCGAACCCTTCGGGGGGTTGAACCGCTCCTGGGCGTCGGCCGTCGAACAGTACTCGATCCACGCCTCGGTCGCGTCCGGGGTGGGGTTGTTCGCCGGCATGACGAACGAGTCCATCACGAGCGTGTAGACGCCCTCGGTGCCGGGGAAGGCGGCGTAGTCCCAGCCTTCGCCGTACTCGAAGTCCTCCGCGGTCTGGTACTCGCCGGCCGCCCAGTCGCCGTTGTGGTGGAACGCCGCGTCGCCGGTGATCACGGCGTTGTTGGCCTCGTCCCACGAGACCGTACCTGCGTCTTCGTTGAAGTACTCGCTGTAGTCGGCGACCAGCGACAGCGAGTCGTTGATTTCGCTCTCGAGGTCGGACGCGTTGCCGTCGAGGAACTGCTGGAACGTGTCGACGCCGTGCTGGCCGGTGAAGACGACCTCCCACAGCTGGAGGGTGCCCCATGGCTCCTGGGTCTGCTGGGCCATGCCGACGTACCCCGCGCTATCGACCGTCTCGAACGCCTCGAGTAGCCCCTCGGGGCCGTCGATGCTCTCGACGTCGACGCCGGCGTCGTCGAGCACCTCGACGTTGTAGAAGACGTTGTTCAGTCGGTGGATGTTGATCGGGACCGAGACGACGTCGCCGTCGATGGTGGCCGCCTCCACGACGCTGTCGAGGTAGGCGTCCTGGGCGCCGTCTTCGTACAGTTCGCCGACCGGCTCGAGCGCGTCGGCTTCCGTGTACGTCCTGAGCGCCTCGCCAGGCCAGATCTGGAACGTTCCCGGTGGCTCTTCGTCGATCACGCGAGCCTGGATCGTCTGGTCGATCCCCGAGCCAGCGCCGCCAGGAGCCGGGTTGGGGCCAGCGGTGAAGTCCGTGTTCTCCTCGTACCCGTCGACGAGTGCGTTGAACGCTTCCTGTTCGCCGCCGGCGGTCCACCAGTGGACGATCTCGAGGTCGCCGTCGCCACCACCGTTCCCGTTCCCATTCCCGTTCCCAGTCGCGTTCCCGTTTCCATTACCCTCCTCATCGTCCGCACAACCGGCGAGGGCAGCGGTACCGATTGCCCCGGTCGTCAACAGATACCGTCGGCGGGTAACTCCGTTATGGTCTCCCATGCTAGCGGGAACTGTGCTAAACAGGTTAATAAATGTGTGTATCTTTCACTCGATAGTGAGTTTATTTTGCAGATGTCCGTTTCGCGGGGGGTACGACCGGACGCAGTGGACGTCCGTCGGCTCTCGGAAGAGGTAAAGCCCGGCGAACGGGACTGACGAGCATGGACGATGCGCTCGCGTATCCGTTCCGCGGCGACCACGCCGAGACGTCCCTGGTCGCCGCCTGGCTCTGCGTCCTCGTCCACGTGCTGGTCGTCCCCGTTCTCCCGCTCGTGGCGCTCCTCGGGTACGTCGTTTCGGTGCTCGTTCTCGGTTCCGAACGCGACCCACCGCCGTTTCTCGAGCGCACCGTTCTTCGCCAGGCGCTAGGCGCCGTCGGAATCACGATCGCCTACGGGGCGATCCCCCTCGTGATCGCGCTCTCGACGGTTCGATTGCTCACCGAGTCAGGCGAGGTGCCGACCGGTGGCGGGACGTTCGCCGTCCTCGTGGGCTCGACGGCGGTACTCGCGATTCTCGGTATCGCCGCCTACCTCCTGCCGATCGCCCTCGCGAACTACGGGCGAACCGGATCGCTGCGCGCCGGGTTCGCAGATATCGTCTCGGTCGCCAGTCACGGCGCGTACTTCGTCGGCTGGGCCTCGGGGATCACGCTTTTGCTCGTCGGACTCGCGCTCTCGAGCGCGCTGGTCTCTCGCGACGGTGTCGCCCTCGTCGCCGGCACTCTGATCGGCGCCTACGCGGTGCTCGTCTCGAGTCGGCGGATCGGCCGCGGGTATGCCGCGGGTCGGCAGTAGTCGGGCCTTCAACTGGTACCGAACGCCGGCGGCTCGTCCTCGAGCGCCCGCATCGCGAGCCAGCAGTTCGTCAGCGGGTGGTAGCCCGGTTCGACCGCCGGCCCACGGTTCGGACCGTCGCGCTCGTGGGCGCGCGTGAGTCGAGCGTACCAGTTGCCGTACTTCGGATTGATCAGGTGCTCGCGCGAGTACGCCCAGAGGCGATCGTACCACTCGGCGTAGGCGTCGTCGAACCGGCTCAGCAACGCGCTCGCGCCGATGGCCTCGATGTGCACCCAACCGTACTTGTCCGCGACAATCGGCTCGCCGTCGTCCTGGACCGTGTAGTAGAGCCCGCCGTGCTCGTCGTCCCAGCCGAAGTCGACGGCAGCGTCGAACAGTTCTCGGGCACGCTCGAGGAGCCAGCCCTCCGATCGATGGTCGGCGAGCAGCGCGAGCAACTTCGCCCACTCGGCGTGGTGCCCCGGCTGGTAGCCGGGGGGCCGGAACTGGTGGGCCGGCTGATCCTCGTTGTACGCGAGATCCGGTTCCCACTCCTCTGTGTAGTGCTCCCAGAGCAGACCGTCGGTCGCACTCGTCACCTCGCGGGTGAACCGATCGGCGACGGTGTACGCCCGCTCGAGGAACCGCTCCTCGTCGGTCGCCTCGTAGGCCGCGAGCAGCGCCTCGCAGGCGTGCATGTTCGCGTTCTGGCCGCGGTAGGGCGAGAGCGAGTCCCAGTCGGGCGTTGCTCGGTCGGCGTACAACCCGTGTTCGGTCTCGTAGAATCGCTCCTCGAGCACGTCGAACGCGCGCTCGAGTTCCGCGCGGCCACCGGGGATGCCGGCCTCGTGGGCCCGCGCCCCGGCGAGCAGGACGAACGCGTGCCCGTAACAGTAACGGGTGCGGTCGGTCGGCTCGCGACAGTCGAGCTGCCAGTCGTACCCCTCGCGCTCGTCGTCCCAGTGGACGCTCGACAGGAACTGGAGGCCGTGTTCGGCGGCGTAGCGACACCAGTCGGGTCCATTCTCGAGGACGCCCAGGCTGAAGTTGTGGACGCCGCGGGCCGCGGCCACGAGGTGTCTCGTCCGCGCGTCGTAGACGTAGCCGTCCCGCTCGTCGACCTGAGCGGCGTACCCGCCCACCACGGTGTCGATCATCGCGGGATAGTAGAACTGCAAGACGTCCCGGAACTGGTGGAACAGGCCGGCTCGAGTGCGGTAGACGTTCATGGCGGAGCCTACCGGGCACGGTGACATAGTGATTCGGTCTCGTGTCCTAGCGGTGTTCGGAAGAGAATTGAACGGTGAGGCGGAGCGTTTCGTGCGACCTCTGTCAGTTAGTTTCGAACGACCATCGTGTTGGCCATCATATCCCCGAGACGCTGGTTGTCCTCCGACGAGACAATGAGGAGGATAGCAACGATGACCGCCAAAAGCGTCCCTGAGCCGAGGAGCTTCGTGATATTCCGTATGACGGCCTCTCCAGGTGAACACCGCTCGCCGTGTCGGTTGACTACTCGCAAACCAATAACCATCTTTCCGCCTGTTGCACCCCACTTTGCTTCAGTCCCCACGTAGTACACGGCACTTCCAACGATCCCGACGAAACCTGCCAGCGCTTCAGCCGATTCCGGGGATTCGGGCTGGAAGACGAATATCAGTGGGAGTAAGACTGCAAGCAGGAGCATGAACGTAATGAGACCATCGAGGAGCAATGCAAGACCGCGCTCGAGAACGCCTGCATAATTAAAGTTCTTTCGTCCCATAAGTGAATTCCAGAACCGTTCCATAAATAATTGTTGGACTTCCTAGACGGTGTTCGGATGAGGATTGAACGGAGAGGTAGATTACTTTCCGAGTGCCGCTGTCGGAAAACGCTAGCCCCATCGGATCAATCGCCATTTCGAGGTCGATTTTGGGGAACGAAGAGCGACACCAGAGCGGCCGATGAAACCCAGTCATTAACTCCATCTCGGTGGATTCTCGCTTTCGAGTACTATCTCGAAGATCCGATCAGTATCCGTGACCCTTCCGTTCGTCACCGCATCCGCTGGCTTTTTGCGCCTTCCCGGCGGCGATTCGCGTATGGAATTTGGCGTGCTGTCGACGGCCGGAATCGCGCAGAAGGCGCTGCTGCCGGCGATCGACTCGAGCGAGCACCGCGTCGGCGCCATCGCCTCCCGCGACGCCGAACGGGCCGAGTCGGTCGCCGAGGAGTACGGTATCCCGCGGTCGTGCGGCTCGTACGACGACCTGCTCGGCGATTCGGACCTGGACGCAGTCTACGTCCCCCTGCCCAACGCACTCCACGGCGAGTGGACGAAGCGCGCGGCCGATGCGGGGCTCCACGTCCTGTGTGAGAAACCGCTCGCCGTCGATGCCGACGAAGCGCGCGAGGTCGTCGCCCACTGTGACGACCGGGACGTCGTCCTGATGGAGGCGTTCATGTACCGCTACCACCCGCGAACCGAGCGGGCGATTGAACTCGCGCGGGAGGCGCTCAAGGACGTGCGCTCGGTCGCCGCGTCGTTCACCTTCTCCCTGCGCGGCGACCCCGACGACGTCCGGCTGAATCCGAACCTCGCTGGTGGGTCGCTCATGGACGTCGGCTGTTATCCCATCTCGGCCGCTCGACAGTTCCTCGGCGAACCCGACCGCGTTTACGCTCACGCCCACGACTCGCGAGAGGCGGGCGTCGACACCGCCCTCACCGGCGTCCTCGAGTACGACGACGGGGCGACGGCGCGAATCGCCTCCGGGTTCGACACGCCGAAACACCAGCGCTACCGCGTCGAGGCGACGAACGGCTGGCTCGAGGTCGACGACGCCTTCGACGTGCCCGACGGCGCCCTCGAACTCGAGTACGAGATTGACGGTGAGCACGGCGTCGAGACGTTTGAACCGGTCGACCAGTACCGACTCGAGGTCGAGCACTTCGCCCGCTGCATCGAGACGGGGACCCGGCCGCGAACCGACGGCGACGAAGCGGTCGCGAACATGCACGTGATCGACGCGCTGTACGAGAGTGCCGCGCTCGAGGCGCCAGTGTCCGTGGAGTGAGTCCGGGGGCTGGGAAACGAGAACCGGTGATAGTCCCGACCTGGAGACGTTGCTGAAAGCCGCTCGATACGCTGGACAAAGATAGCGACTGCCGCTACTCGAATTGCGCTTTCGTTCAGGAGAACGTATTTAAACAGCGTAGATTATTTCACTGTAATGAACAGACGTTCCCTCCTCGCTGGCGTGGGACTGTCCGCCTCGAGTGCTATCGTCGGGTGTCTCGACGAGTCCGACGAGGAGATCCGCCGTCGCGCCTGTTCGCACGCCCCCGACGAAGCCGACCAGGTGAGCCACAACGTTACCCAGACCAGGTTTCATTTCCTTCGTGAGCAACACGCGCCGCTTACCCTCGTTACCGAACACGACCAGATAGCGCCGAGAATCGATCCTGGACAGCGGGAACACGGAGACGTCGACGCACTCTTCGAGGGCGTATCGTTCGACGAGCACGCGATTCTCGTCTGGGAGGCAACCGAACACATCACCACTGACAACGTCGAGTTCCTCGGCGTTACCAGACCCACCGACCAGGAGCTTCTGGCGTACGGCTGTGACTACAGACTCGGAGGAGGTGGACAGGAGGAAACCAATTATTCGTTCGTCATCACCGTTCGTGTCGACGAGACGCCCCGGCAAGCGGAACTCCGTATTCAAAACGAGGGCGGAGAAACGAGGACACTCACCACAGCGCACTGAGACGAACTGACTGAGATGGTCCAGACGGATTCTTCGATACCCGAGGTGAAGCAATGCTACGTCACGAGCATACGTGCCGTCCGGAGGATGGCTGAAACTTACCCACTCCACCCGGGTCAATCAAGTCTGATCAATCCTGACGCGTACTGCCCGCTGATCCGTGAGCTATCGCGATAGCGAGAATCGACGGTCGCTGAGAACGCCGAGTCGAACAAAACGGCGGTCAGACCGCGTACCCTTCGTTTCGCAGCGCGAGCTCAACCGCTTCGTTGAACTCCTTTCGCAGATCGTCTTCGAAACCCTCGATCCGTTTCTCCGATTTGGCCAACTCAAGGCGGCGTTCGTCGCCGCCCTCATCGACGTCGATGTGACGGTACGATTGAGTGAATTTTCGGCCGTCATTCCCGTATGCGGTCACGGTCACGAGTTGCTCGTCCGACCGTCGATCGTCCCGGTCCGCCGGACGGGATCCCCCGACGTTTACTCGTTCGAAATCGGTGAGGTTGGTGGAGAGGCTGCCGATCGCGAGTTTCTGTTCGAGCGACTCCCGATCCCATTCGCGCCGTTCGTCCGTCTCTCGATCCGTCCCGATGACTGTCTCCGGTCCGATCGTATCTACCGTCCATTTTCTAAGGGAGTCGGATGCGAGTTCTTCTTCCGTTCGCGAGCGGGCGTCTCCTTCCTGAATCACGTCGCCCTCCTCGACGCGGATGTAGCGCGGATTCGCGGCTGGCACGTCGATAAAAACCTCGCCGGATTCCGTGCTAACCAGCGCTTCCACTCCCTCGATGGTACGGGATGTCAGATTTCGTTCGCTGACGTTAGACATGGTTTTCGGTCACACGCGTAATTGGCTTCAGATCTATCTAAGACTGCCGCCAGATTCATAATAAAATCGGAATAAAGACCGCTAATTTCGCATTTATTTCGTTTTATACGGCATATTTGCCGACCGCGTGCGGATATCGAAACGATTGGCGGTGAACGAGCGAACCCGCGGCGGGCGATCGGTTTCAGGCCGCGTGCGGAAACCGCTGTTCCGAGCGCCGCTGGCGGAGGGAGGACGGCCCGCTCGAGTCGGCATTCAGGTTTCACTACAAAGGGTATAGTGCGTACGGTCGCTTGGCATCACCGTATGGCCGCTGCTTCGAACGCCACAGTAGCGCCTTCTCGGGCTACTGGTCGGCCGCGTCGTCGACAATATCACGGACGACCTCGAGTTCGTCCTCGATGATCGTGTGGCCCATCCCCTCGTAAATTCGTTCGGTGACGTCGGCTCCGAGCCCTTCGTAGACCTCGACGGACTCGTGCACCCGCTCGAGCGGGATGTGGGGGTCCTGGTCGCTACACCCGAAGAACGCGGGCGTGCCCTCGAGCGAGCCGTCGTACTCCCGTGGGGTTCCCTCGGGGCCGATCAGCCCGCCGGAGAAGGCGACGACCCCGCCGTAGTCGCGGGCGTTCCGGGCGGCGAACTCACTGGCGAGACAGCCCCCCTGTGAGAAGCCGGCCAGGATCGTCCGCTCGGCCGGGAACGACTCGTTCGCGGTCTCGAGCGTCGACTCGAGCAGGTCGAGCGCCGAGGTCAGGTACGGCTCGTTGGCCTCGATCGGGGCGAGAAACGACTGGGGATACCAGGTCCCGCGGACGGCCTGGGGCGCGAGGTAGGCCACGTCGTCGCGGTCGAACTGGGCGGCCATCTCGAGCATGCCCGAGGCGCGGGCGCCGCGACCGTGGACGAGGATCATCGCGGCGTTGGCGTCCTCGAGGTTAGCACCGGCGCGCTCGACGGGTTGGTCGCCGTGCGGGTCGTCGCCGGAGTTTGGGGTCGGCGTTCCACTCATAGGTGAACGAACGGCCTCGAGCGTGAAAGGCGTTCTCGAGGCGGCGAACTTGGGCGCACTCGAGCGCGCCTTCGGACGGGCGTCCTGGGGGTCCCACCGCGAGATGGACCGGTCGATCAGAACAGCGACAGCTCGCCCGTCACCCGGTCGACCAGCTCCTCGTCGCCAGGGCCAACGGCCAGCGTCGTCACCGTTCCGGGCTCGAGCTGGGTGTGGCCCGCGTCGCGGACGATCGCGTTCGGCAGCCCCTCCTGGTCGGCGATGGCCGCGAGTTCGTGAAGTTCGCGCTCGCCCGATCCTTTGAGGACGATCTTCTTCTGGCCGCCGTTCTTCCAGCGCCGACGCGACCGGTCGTCGGCTTTCTCGTAGGCCGACAGCGAGGCGTGTGCCACCTGTGCGGCGAGTTTTCCCGTTCCCATGCCGATGTCCGTTCGGGCGACGATGGCCTGTTTCATGCAGACGACGAGGTGGACGACCGGTAAAACGCCCGCGGTTACGCTCGAGCTACAGGATGGCGACTGCGACACCTATTTGCGCGCGGACTCGATACGATGGACCATGAACGTGACGCGACGACGCTTCGCCGCACTCGCCGCCGGATCGGCGGTCGCCGGCGCTGGCTGTCTCGGTGGCGGTGATGCGGAGGGCGACGGGAACGGAAACGGCGACGGCGACGAGAAGGGAAATGGCAACGGCAACGGCGACGGGTCTGACTCCGGCGTCGACGAGGACGACCTTCTCGAGATACCCGTCATCGGCGACCCGGACGCAGACGTTACGGTCACCGTCTTCGAGGACTTCGGCTGTGGCCACTGCGCCATCTACCACACGGAGATGTTCCCGGACATCAAGGACGCGTACGTCGACGGGGAACAGATTCGCTACGAACACCGGGACTTTCCCATCCCCGTCCAGGATGAGTGGTCCTACGCCGTCGCGAGCGCAGCCCGCTCGGTCCAGGATCAGGAGGGCAACGAGGCGTTCTTCGAGTTCACTGGCGAAATCTTCAACCACTGGGATGACGGGTACTCCTACGACCTCATCGAACAGGTCGCGAGCGACTTCGGCTTCGACGCAGAGCAGGTTCGGGCGGACGCCGAGAGCGTGACCTACCGGGACGGCCTCGAGGCCGAGCGTGCTCACGGGATGGAGCTCGGCATCGAGGGAACGCCCTGGATCGTCGTCGACGGCGACCGAGTCGAGCCTGACACGGCGGCGATTGTCGGGGCGATCGACGAGGCGCTCGCAGACGACTGAGGCGTCAGCCGAGGGATAGACGCGGTTCTGGCCATTGTCGCCACCACCAGCCTAGCCACGAAAGCGCCCGCGGATCCGAACCATTTACCACGCCGCACGCGAGTCCCCGTACATGATCCTCTCGGACGCGGACATCCTCGACCGACTCGAGGCGGGCGACCTCGTGGTCGAACCGATCGACGACTACGACCTGCAGATCCAGCCGGCGAGCGTCGACCTTCGGCTGGGGAGTCGATTCCTCGAGTTTCAGCGCACGAACATCCCCTGCATCCACCCGAACGAGGAGCGCGAGGTCGACGACTACGTCACCGAGACCGTCGTCGAGGACGGCGAGGACTTCATCCTCCACCCCGGCGACTTCGTGCTGGGGACGACCCACGAGCGCGTCGAGATTCCGGCGGACCTGATCGCTCACGTCGAGGGCCGCTCTTCGCTGGGGCGGCTTGCCGTGGTCGTCCACGCGACCGCAGGTCTGTGCGACCCGGGGTATCGAGGCCAGATCACCCTCGAGCTGTCGAATCTCGGAAGTGCCCCCGTCGCCCTCTCGCCGGGAATGCGGATCTCACAGCTCACCTTCACGGAGCTGAAGACGCCGGCCGATCGGCCCTACGGGAGCGAGCGTGGTTCGAAGTACCAGGACCAGGACGGCCCGCAGGCCTCCCGGATCCAGCGCGACGACGAGTTCGGCGGCGACCAACTCGACCGTCGCGAGGAGTAGACCGAACCGCGCGCCTCGAGCGACGGGTGCCGCGAGCCGCGGGGAGTGACGGCCAGGACGATCCCCACAGTTATTGTACGCGGTCCCCTACGTCCGGGCAGATGAAATTCGTCGAAGAGATCGTCGTCGAGGAGTTCCTGCCGACGATCCGCTCACAGCTCGCGGGAGAGCTTCGCGAGCGGGGATTGACCCAGAGCGAGGTCGCCGAGGTGCTCGGCATCAGCCAGAGCGCCGTCTCGAAGTACGCCCACGGCGACGTCGCCACGAACGATCGCATCGCCGACGACGACCGCGTCCAGGAACTCGTGACTCGACTCGGCGAGGGGCTCTCGAGCGGCGATATGTCGCCGGTCCAGGCGCTCGTCGAGATCGAGGTGCTCGTGCGCGACCTCGAGAGTCCCGGCGACCTGCTGGCGACGCTCCACGAGACGTCCGTCCCGCAGCTGGCCGAACACGACGCGAGCTTTCGCGTTCACGACCCCGAGAGTGCTGTCCGCTCGAGCGAGCGGGTTCGGTCCTCGCTCCGACGCGGGCTGCGCATCCTCGAGAACGCGAGCGGCTTCGCCGGGCTGATCCCGGCGGTGGGGTCGAACCTCGTCGCCTGCGTCCCCGACGCCGAGGACGTCGACGACGTAGCCGGCGTCCCCGGGCGCATCTTCGACGTCAAGGGGCGAGCGACGGTCCCTGGAGAGCCCGAGTTCGGCGTCTCCGAACACGTGGCCACGGTACTCCTCGCCGCGCGACGCCACGGCAGCGACGCGGCGGCCGCCGTGAACGTCCGGTACGATCCCGCGCTCCTCGACGAGTTGGCCGAGCGCGGCCACGACCTCGCGGAGTTCGACGAATCGGGCGACGTCGCCTCGAGCGTCGGGGCGGCCGTCGAGGACACCCCGACGGCGACCGTCCTCTACCAGACCGGCGGCGAAGGCATCGAACCCCTCACCTACGTGCTGGGTCCGGACGCGGAGGCGGTCGCGAGGACGATCCGCGAGCTGCTATGACCGAAGACGCCCAGGCGTTCTACGGCCGCTGGGCGCGCCTGTACGACCTGCTGGCCACGCGAACGCCCGGTATCGTCACCCTCAGACGCCAGGCCGCCCTCGCCTGCCGACTCGAGCCAGGCGACACCGTGGTCGAGATGGGCTGTGGAACCGGCGCCAACCTGCCGTACCTGCGCGAGCAGGTCGGTCCCGAGGGCACCGTGATCGGGCTCGACTTCACCCGGGGCGTCCTCGAGCGAGCGCGCGTAGCGACGGCCGAGTACGACAACGTCCACGTCGTCCGGGCGGACGCGACGCAGCCGCCGATTCCCGACGAGGACGGGGTCGATGCAATTCTCGCCACCTTCGTCGTCGGCATGCTCGCCGAGCCGGCGCGGGCAGTCGACCAGTGGTGTGACGCGCTCGCGCCCGGGGGCCACCTCGTCCTCGTCAACGCCGGTCGGAGCGAGCGCTGGTACGCGCCGCCCGTCAACGCGCTCTTCCGGGGCGTCGTCGCCCTGTCGACGCCGCCGACGACGCGGCTTCGCTACGACCGGGACCTCTCCGGCCAGCTCGATCGAAAGGTGCGAGACGCCCACGACCGGCTCCGGGCGCGGGCGAGCGCGGTCGCCCACGAGACCCATGCTGGCGGTGTGGTTCGGCTGACTGGCGGGCGAATCGAGTGACCCGACGCCCCATCGTTCGAACGAACCGTTATTCCTCGAGCCCCTCGTACTCGACGATCCGCTGACGCAACGAGTCCGGCATCGGAATCGACGATCGCGTCTCGACGTCGACGCACACGAGCGTCGTCTCCGCGGTCGCCGCGCGGGTCTCGTCGGCGTATATTTCGTAACTCATCGTCCAGCTCGAGGTGCCCAGTTCGGTGGTTCCCGTCGCGACGACGACGTCCTGGCCCATCGTGATCGAGCGCTCGTAGGTAATCTCGAGGTTGGCGACGACAAACCCGTAGTCCTCGACGGCGAGGTCGGCGACGGCCTCGAGGTACGCGGCTCGGGCCGACTCGAGGTAGGTGACGTAGACGGCGTTGTTGACGTGGCTGAAGGTGTCGAGGTCGCGATAGCGGATCGGGACGTCGACGGTGAACGGGAGGTCGGTCGCGAGATCAGTCATTGACGGTGAGTCGTGCGCCGGCGATTTGTGCGCGTCGATTGGCGCACGAACCCCACGAACTTCCGTTAGAGTCAAACCGACCGGCGGAAAAGGAACGGGCATGAGCGAACAGGAAACGCGATCGATCCGGTGTCTCGTGGCGAAGGTCGGCCTCGACGGCCACGACCGCGGGGCCCACGTCATCGCTCGAGCGTTCCGCGACGCCGGCTTCGAGGTCATCTACTCCGGACTGCACAAGGCGCCCGCCGAGATCGTCCAGGCGGCCGTCCAGGAGGACGTCGACGTCCTCGGCATCTCGATCCTCTCGGGAGCCCACAAGACGCTGGTCCCGAAGATCATGGACGGCCTCGAGGAGTACGACGCCGCCGAGGACACCCTCGTCCTGGTCGGGGGCGTGATCCCCGAGGAGGACAAGGCGGCCCTGCGAGCGGAAGGCGTCGCCGCCGTCTTCGGACCTGGCACGTCGATCGAGGAGACCGTCGAGTTCGTCCGCGAGAACGCCCCCGAGCGATGAGCGGCGACGACGACCTGCTCGAGGACCTCCTGGCCGGAAAACACCGGGCGCTCGCGCGCGTCATCTCGAAGATCGAAAACCGGGCGCCGGGCTACCGTGAACTGGTTTCCGACCTGTACGCCCACACCGGCAACGCCGAAATCGTCGGCATCACGGGCAGTCCGGGCGCTGGCAAGTCCACGCTGGTCGACAAACTGGCCGAGACCTACCGGGAGCGCGGCGAGACCGTCGGCGTGATCGCCATCGACCCCTCCTCGCCTTTCACCGGCGGGGCCGTACTGGGTGACCGCATCCGCATGGCCTCGACGGTCGGCGACATGGACGTCTTCGTGCGCTCGATGAGCGCCCGGGGAACCCTCGGCGGGCTCTCGACGGCGACCGCTGACGCCGTCAAGGCGATGGATGCCTTCGGCAAGGACCGAATCATCATCGAGACCGTTGGCGCCGGGCAAAACGAAATCGACATCGTCCGGACCGCGGACA
This sequence comes from Natronosalvus rutilus, assembly GCF_024204665.1. NCBI lineage: Archaea > Methanobacteriati > Methanobacteriota > Halobacteria > Halobacteriales > Natrialbaceae > Natronosalvus > Natronosalvus rutilus. Next base: position 3,668,080 of record NZ_CP100355.1, read on the forward strand.
CCGTCGCCGTGCTCGTCCCGCCAGGCTCCGGCGACTCCATCCAGACGCTCAAGGCCGGCATCCTCGAGATCGCCGACGTCTTCGTCGTGAACAAGGCCGATCGGCCAGGTGCCGACCGGACGGTCCAGGAACTCCTCGAGATGATCGAACTGGGCGACGGGAGCAGCGGCTTTTCGAGTTCGGGAGGCGGCCACCACGGTATGGACGCGATGAGCGAGAGTGGCTCGAGTCCTCACTCGAGCGAGGACGGCGGTGAGGGGGAACCAGACGAACCAGCCCAACCAGACGAGTCAGCCGAACCCGAGACCTGGGTCCCACCCGTCGTCGAAACCGTCGCCACCGACGGAACCGGCGTCGACGACCTGATCGACGACCTGGAACACCACCGCCACTACCTCGAGCGCTCCGGGACCCTCGCCGAGCGCACCCGTCGACGCTACGGCGAGGAGATCCGAACCCTGCTCCGGGAGGACGTCCACGACCTGCTCCAGGGCGAACTCGAGCGCGCCGGCAGCGTCGACGCGCTCGCGGAGGCGGTCCGGACGGGCGAGACTGACCCGTACACGATCGCCGACGAGGCGCTCGCTCCGCTCGAGCGGTGCCTCGAGGAGCTGGAGGGCGAACGCCTCGAGTCGGTTTCGCGGTAGAGCCAGCTCGCCTTTGATTTTTGAACGCGCGTGGAAGGGTTCTAGTAGGTGGCTCTCCGAGCGAAGCGTATGACCGCGGACGACGGTGACGCCGACGGTGAACTGTCGACTGACCCCGAGCAAGACGCCGAACACATGGATGGCCTCGAGGTGACGGGCTGTACGCGCTGTGGCGACCTGGTCGAGTCGCGGAGTCAGATTGTCAACGGAGCCGGACCCGAGGACGCCGACCTCCTGTTCGTCGGGGAGGGGCCCGGCGCGACCGAGGACCGCGAAGGGGAGCCCTTCGTCGGCAGGAGCGGATCGGTTCTCGACGACCACCTCCGGGACGTGGGCCTCCTCCGCGAGGACGTCCGCATCACGAACTGCGTGCGCTGTCGGCCACCCGAGAACCGCGATCCCAAGAAGGCGGAACTCGCAAACTGTCGGGGCTACCTCGAGACCGAAATCGTCCGACTCGACCCAGAGGTGATCGTCACGCTCGGGAAGGTGCCGAGCGAGCACTTGCTCGAACGGTCGGTCGCGGTGACGAAGGAAGCCGGAACCGTCGAGGACGCCCGCATCGGCGACACCGCGAGACGCGTCCTGATCTGTCTCCACCCGGCCGCGACGCTGTACGACCGGAGCCAGACCGATACGTTCGCAGAGACGCTCGAGACGGCAGCCGAGTTGGCGGGACTCGACGGTGGTGGCGAGGGGAGCGGGCAAGCACGACTCGACGGGTTCGACTAGCCGTTTCGACCAGTGGTTGCTGACGGTCGCGTTCTCTCTCGTTCTCCCTCGAGGCTTGATCGGTGATTCACATATGCGTGAAAAACTCGTATTTCGTTCGGGAAGATCACATTTCGCTCGAGCAAGCACCACAGAAAACCGACGGAATTTTTCAGTGTTCGTTTGTTTAATAATAGTTCAAAGGGGGCAAAATAGCGGATAAACTCGGCGTGTTTGTGTACAAAGCACGGCTCTAATGGGATACCGATGGATGAGTATGTAGGCGACATAGAAACTCCTAAATGGTGGCGTTCATAGTGTCATCCATGTCCGATCAGACACGGTGGACAAACAAGCGGCGAACGTTCCTCAAAGGTGCAGGTGTGACTGCGACAGCGGGGCTGGCAGGTTGTCTGGGAGACCTCTCGGGCGACGGTGGCGACGACGACGAGGTTCGGATGGTGCTGAACCCCGCCGAGGGTGACGTCGACATGATGAAACAGTACGAACCGCTGTTCAACTACCTCGAGGACGAGACCGGGGCCACGATCGACGCGACCGAGACCAGCAGTTACACGGCGACGGTCGACGCGATTCGGAACGATCAGGCCGAAATCGCAGACATCTCGCCGACGGGCGTGATCGCGGCACCCGACTCTATGGACGTCCTCGGTGTCCGCATCGCCTACGGTGCAGAACAGTACTTCTCGCTGATCGCGACGACACCGGACAGCGGAATCGAAGAACTGGCCGACCTCGAGGGCACCGACGTGTCGCTCAGCGACCCGCTCTCGGTCTCCGGGAGCCTCTTCCCACTGTACATGCTCTCGGAAGCCGGACTCGACGTCGGTGACGCGCCCGACGGCAGCCCGGAAGACTTCAACACGCGTCACTCGGATCACTCGACCGCCCGTGACGAACTCCTCCAGCAGGACGAAGTCATGGCCGCCGGCGCAGGCGCGTTCGTGCTCGCGCCGCACATCCCGGAGGACCAGTTCTCGGATCAATTCCTGGAGATCTCGGCCGAGGCCGACAGCGTCGGAAGCGCGGACGAGGAAATGCGACTCCTCTCCGAATCCGACCCCATTCCGCGAGCGCCGATCGTCGCCCGTTCGAACTGGGACTCCTCGCTGAAAGGCGACATCGAGGAGGCGTTGCTGAACGCGACCGAGGAGGATCTCATCGACGAGGACTCCGAGGAGCAACTGTGGTTCACCGGCGTGGAGGAAGGATCGATCGAGGACTACGACCCGATCAAGAACGTTATGGACGCACTCGGCCTCGAGTTCGCCGACCTCGCCGGCGAGTAACGCTCGGACCAATCCAAACGATTCTTACGGTATACTCTACAACACCATTCAATGTCATATATCAGTGTCGAGGGGGTGAGCAAACGATTTGGCGATACGCAGGCGTTGAAAGACGTCTCGTTCGAGGTCCCACAGGGCGAGTTCGTCGTGGTACTCGGAGCGTCCGGATCGGGGAAATCTACCCTTCTGCGTTGTATGAACGGGCTGACGAAGCCCACGTCCGGGACGATCACGATAAACGATACCGACATCACGGAACCGCACCCTGAGATCGCGATGATCTTCCAGCAGCACAACATCATCGGGCAGATGAGCGCCTACTCGAACGCGCTCACCGGAACGTTACAGCGAAGCGGCGTGCTCGAGAGTGTGCTCCAGTCTCACGACCGCAAAGAGAAACTCGAGGCGCTACGAGCCCTCGAGACCGTCGGACTGCTCGACGAGGCGGGCCAGCGAGCGAACCAGATGAGCGGCGGCCAGCAACAGCGCGTCGGGATCGCCCGAGCGCTGGTACAGAAGCCGATGACGTTACTCGCCGACGAACCGGTCGCCAGCCTCGACCCCGGCAGCGCACAGAAAGTGATGACGTATCTACTGCGAGCGGCGGAGAATCGACAGTTGACGACCGTCGTAAGCTTGCATCAGGTGAACCTCGCCCGCCAGTTCGGCGAGAGATTCATCGGCCTGAAACATGGCGAAGTCGTCTTCGACGGCTACGCCGAAGACTTCGACCTCGACGTGATCGACCGAATCTACGATTCGCCCTCGACCGACGGAACCGATTTGGGTGATCTCATTAGCGACGAAACGGAGGCGACCGCACAGTGAGCCAACAAACGTTCTCGCCGGAGGTAAAGCAACGCTACAAGGAGATTCGACGTGCACGTCGAATCCGGGCCGTAATTGGCGGACTCCTCTTTCTGGTTGTCATGGCGCTCTTCTACCGGGCGCTGATCGCTGTCGAGATGACCGTCGCCCAGTACATTCGCTACGGGCCGCAGTTCATCGGGGCGCTCGAGCAGTACTTCCCGGTCACGAATGTCAATGGCGTTCCGGTTCTCGACGTGGGCCAGTACTGGGAGTTCATCGTCGATCGGAACCTCTTCGGGCAGGCGGGGATCACCCTCGCAATGGGCTTTGCCGGGACGATTATGGGCTTCCCGCTCGCGCTGCTGTTCAGCGTCCTTGGCTCGGGCCGCGTCACGCCGTTCCCGTTCAACTTCCTCTTCCGGGGGATCATGTCCTCGATTCGGGCCATTCCAGCGCTCGTCTGGGCGCTGATTTACGTCCCGCTTGGCGGCGTGACACCGTTTACCGCAACGCTCGCGATCGCCACCGACACGATCGGGAACCTGGGTCGCCTGTTCACGGACGAACTGGAGGAAATCGAATCGGGACCGATCGAGGCGATTCAGACGACCGGTGCGGGCCGCGTCCAGGTGATCGTCTTCGGAATGCTCTCGCAGGTAACCACGCCGTTCATCGCGTGGACGCTCTACATTCTGGAGATCAACATCCGAATCGCGGTCAGCCTGGGGATCATCGGCGGCGGTGGGATTGGCTACACGCTCGCCGTCCAGCAGCGCCTGTTCGAGTACACGAACATGATGGCGACCATCCTCGTCATCCTGGTACTGATCATCTCCGTCGAGATGTTCAGCCAGCGCGTTCGGTCCTACATCCGCGCCGAAGAGGAGCCAATGGGACTGTGGGAACTGCTGAAGGGCTTCCCCAAGCGGATGGCCGAGTCGCTCGCGAAATAAGCCGACTCCGGGAGGGGATTCTTTCTCGAAGGGCAACGCACTTGCTCGCTCGTCGCCGACCCGTACGTATGACCAAGAGCACGCTATCGTCCCCGGCGGAGAGCGAGGAGACCCTCGCCGACGTCGCCATCGTCGACTACGGCCTGGGAAACCTCCGGAGCGTCACGCGCGGCCTCGAGCGGGCAGGCGCCGCCGTCGAAATCACCGACGACCCGGCCGACTTCGAGGACGCCGACGGCGTCGTCCTCCCGGGCGTCGGCGCGTTCCGCGAGGGCGTCGAGAACGCCGATCCGCTCCGGGAGGACCTGCTGGCGGTCGCTGACCGCGGCCAGCCGCTCTTCGGGATCTGTCTCGGCATGCAGATGCTCCTGACCTCGAGCGAGGAGGGCGAGACCGACGGCGAGTCGGCCGTCAGTGGCCTGGACCTGATCCCGGGAACCAACGTCCGCTTCGCCGAAGGGCAAAAGATCCCCCACATGGGCTGGAACGAACTCGCCGTCGAACGAGAACACCCGCTCATCGAGGGCGTCGACGGGCGCTACGCCTACTTCGTCCACTCCTACTACGCCGTCCCCAACGACGAGTCGGCGACGGTCGCGACTACCGACTACGAACGGCGGTTCCCCTCAATCGTCGCGAACGAGGCGGACAACGTCTTCGGCACCCAGTTCCACCCGGAGAAGAGTGGCGAGACTGGGCTCCAGATCCTGCGGAACTTCGTCGGCATCTGTGCGGATCGCGGGTGAAGACGTTCAGCGTGAGGTCGTCGAGGTCGGGAGTGGCGATTGCGCCCCAGGTGCTACGTCTCGTCGTCGTCCTGCGCCACTGGTTTCTGATACTCGATGCAGGCCTCCCGGGCACGAGCGATCCGCTCGCCGGCCTCACCCGACGCCTCGGACTCGAGGCCGTCGAGTGTTTCGATGAGTTCGGCAATCCGGTCTGTCTTCGGGCCGGGTTCGTCCTGTGTGCGGTGGCCCTCGAGTTCCTCGTCTAGCCCTTCCTGAATCGAATCGGCCTGCTCCTGGACGGTTCGGTCGGCGGCGTCGCTCGCGCGTCGAAGGTGCTCGCGAGCACGCTCGAAGTGTGTCGTTTCGGTGGTCACGTCTCCGGTATCGGGCGCCGTTCCCACCAATCGTCGGCCGGCGAGCGACGGCATCGAGTATGGATTGGTATGCCGGGCTAAGATTCACTTGCGTCGACGGTGTAGCTCCCGATCCAATGGTCGACACAGGAGACGGCGGGAATCAGACGGGCGATCTGACCGAACGAGCGCTCGAGTCGGACGCGCCGCTCGAAGGCGGGTCGACGATTGATCGGGCGCTGTCGCTGGCCAAACGGGGTGCGAGCGACGGGTCGCTCGCGATGGCGACTGGCGCCCTGGTCCTCTGGCGAGGGCTCCGATCGATTCGACGGGGTCGGGTACGCGGCATCATTCCGGCCGCCATCGGCATAGCGGCCGTCGGTACCGGCGTCAAGCGACGCCGCGCGGGTACCGAGGAGACGGATAAATCCACGTCGGACGAGGCTCACGCGGCAGCACAGCGAGAGGACCAGGGTCGCGAAACCGGGCTCGATGCCTCGAGCGACGAGTTCGACTGGCAAGACGACGAGACGTCCTCGCTCGAGCCGGCCGTCGACGACGAATCGGCCGAAGAGGCGCCGTCAGAGGCCGATCCACGGCTGGACGAGGACGACGCTGAGGAGGCCGACCTCTCGGATACCGCAGTCGCGGATGAAGTGAGCGAGGCGACCGGCCCGTCGGCCGAACAGGCACAACCGACGATGTCGATCGATAGCGAGGTCGACCCCGAAACCGGTGGACCGAGACCCGGTGCCCTGGACGGCGACGACTCGAGTGAGGACGACTCGAGCGTAGCCGACGCTGACGAAGACAGCGAGGGCGAAGCCGACACGGGCGACGCAATGCGTCAGGACGAGACCGACCCGGACGCGTCGCAGGCGGGCGACGAGGGCGATGTCGATGGCAGCGACGAGAGTGACGGCGTCGAGCAGGAGGAGTGACGTCTCGATCCCTCGATCCGTCTCTCGGGCGCAGCACCCGTTCGGCTCAGGTGACGACGAGCAGTCGGCGAGTCGATTCACTCGAGACGCCCTATCGAGTCCCGGTGAAATTAGCGCCCGTGGTTACTCCCTCGAGTGAGGATCGAGACGCTCGGGAAGCGGCCAGGCCGCGGCGAGGTCCCCGTCGCGAACGAGTACGACGAGTCGATCGCGCTCCTCGACGGTCGGGAGACGATCGCGGGGAACGACGAGCTGATCGACGGTTCGCCCGTCCTCCTCGAGCAGGATGACGACGTGTTCGCCGTCGACGATTCGGTCGACGGTCGCGACGAACGTTTCGAACGGGAGCCCCGAGCTCGAGGTGAGAGCCGTTGACTGAGTTCGCAACGCTGGAACGTCGGCGGGCCCGTCCTGTGACGGGCTCTCGTCGTCGCTCCCGCTAACGCTTCCCGCACTGGCACCCATGGCGAGGCCAGCGATCGCTCCGAGTACGGTGCGGCGAGTTCGAGTGGGCTGTCGAGCCATGGGCGGTCTGGCCGCCCGATCGTATATAAACTGGAGAAGGGCCACGACGGGTGCTCGAGGCCCGATTGAAACCCGGTCGAGACCCGATCAGGATTACGCTAGAGACCTGATCAAGATCCCATCGAGACCAAATCGAGACTCCCCGCAGACCACTTGCCGCTTCCCCGACACTCGAGTACTCGGCGCTCGTGCGGTCCCGTATGAGCGAGACACCCGTTCCACAACCCGGCTTCGGAACGTCGGGTCACGAGGGAGCGACCTGCACCGAGAGCGTCGCGCGAGCGCTCGAGGCCGGCTACCGCCACGTCGACACCGCCCAGATGTACGACAACGAGGCCGCAGTCGGGGCCGCGCTCGAGCGAAGCGACGTCGACCGCGAGGACGTGTTCCTGGCGACGAAAATCCACCCCTCGAACCTCGCCCACGACGACGTCCTCGAGACGACCGAGGAGAGCCTCGACCGGCTCGGCGTCGATACGGTCGACCTGCTGTACGTCCACTGGCCGACCGACGCCTACGACCCCGAGGAGACACTACCCGCGATGGACGAGGTCCGCGACCGGGGATGGACGCGAAACGTCGGCGTGAGCAACTTCACCGTCGAGTTGCTCGAGGAGGCCCACGAGATCCTCGAGTCGCCAATCGTGGCCAACCAGGTCGAACTGCACCCGTTCCTCCAGCAGGACGACCTGGTCGAGTACGGACGCGAGCATGACGTGACGACCGTTGCCTACTGCCCGATCGCAAAGGGCGACGTCGCCGGGAACGACACGCTCGAGTCGATCGCCGACGCCCACGACGCCACACCCGTCCAGGTGACGCTCGCGTGGCATTACGCCCGCGAGGGCGTGGTTCCCATCCCGAAGGCGACCGGCGACCACGTCGAGGAGAACTACGCGGCGCTCGACCTCTCGTTGAGCGACGACGAACTGGATCGAATCGCCGAACTCGACCGTGGCGAGCGACTGGTCGATCCGGACGCGGCCGCGTGGAATCGCTGATCGAGGACTGTTCGGAGAATCTACGTCGGTGCTCGTTCTAACATTCGTGTCGATGGCTGCTCGAGCCAATCGACTCGACGACCGTTCGAAGGATTCGCGACACGACTCGAGACGCTGCTACCGTTCTCCATCCAGAACGCGCCGGAACCCAGCGAGCGCGAGGAGCGCCACGAGCAGAGAGACGGCCGTGAACCCGGGTACCGAATCAGCGTCGTCCGCTTCGCGGGGCTCGTCGCTGCCCGATTCGTTCGCCGATCCCGAGGTGTTCTCGTCTGCGTCGTCACTGGAGTCGCTCGAGTCCGTATCGTCCCCAGTTCCGGATCGATCCGAGTCGTCGGCAGACTCGTTTGCCATCGCCTCGAGCGCGTCACGATCATGCGGATCGGGATGATCGAACGGCTCGTGCGGTTCCTCCCCACCGTCGATCGAAATCGTCACCTCCCGGTCGTGAACTGCGAGCGGGAACTCGCGCTCGAGGTAGACTTCGGAGTTGCCAAAGGAGAGCGTCGTCTGTGCCGCCGGCGCGTCCGCCGCGACCTCTATCGTGATCGTGGCGACGCGAGCCTGCCCCGTCGCCCCGCCAGCCACGGGATCACGCCGCTGCTCGAGGATTGCCGTTCCGGCCTCGTTAGCAATTACCTGTTCCTCGCTGATCTCGGATTCCTCGCCCTGCTCGAGCCAGTCGCCTGCCTCGACGTCCGTGACTTCGAGGTAGTCGGGGTGGTACTGGGCGATCAGCTCGTAGGAGGTGACGCCCTCGCCGTGAGCGCCCTGGCTGCGCATGATGACGTCGATCTCGATCTCCTCACCGGGTTGGGCCTCGACCTCGTAGGGCGTCGGCGATATGGTGGCGACGGCGTCGCCGGCGGTAACCGTCCCGACCCCGAAACCGGCCAGTGCGACGGTAGACGTCACCAGTGCCAGCGCGAGCGTCGCGACGAGGAGCCGTCGTCCGGTCATAGCGAAATCACTGTCGACGCCGACGGCATCTCGAGGAAGGCCGTCTCGTAGCCCCGGTGTCTCGAGACCTGTGGTGGCGTTTGCACCTCGAGTTCGAGGGTCGCCTCGTTCGGATCGGTCGCCAGCGCCGTCCCATAGTGGAGACCGAGTTCGTGGTCGAGGGTTTCGGTCAGTCGCCTGGAGTCGCCGTCGACGGTCGCCTCAAGGCCCATCAGCGGGAGGACGCAGTGGTTGTAGGGGGTCCGCGGGGAGACCGCGAGGTAGTGGTCGTCGCCGCCCGCTTCGGGATCAGCGTTGACAAACCTGGAACCCGGTTCGAAGGTTGTGATCTCGAAGACGGCGTCGCCGCTCTCGAGCGGTTCCTGACGAGACCCCGGGAGGTCTCTCGCCGGCGGTGCGCTCGAGTACGGGATGGCGTGGCTGTCGTGATCGGATCCGGAATTGTCGTGATCGGAGTCGCCGTCCCCACCTTCGCGATCGGCACCGTCGCTTCCGCCGTCTCCGTGGCCCATCGGCTCGAGCGCTCCGCGCTCGCCCCACTCGTCCTTGGGGAAGTACTCGACCTCGGTCGCGAGTCGGCGAAGGTCGTCGTCGAAGTCGAACGCGAATTCGAACGAGACGCGCTCCTCGAGTCGGTCCGCGAACGCGCCAGTTTTTCGGATCGAGACCGGGCTCAATCGGCCCTCGACGCGATAGGTGCCGTCGCCCTCGAGGGAGAGGTTGTCCCCGAAGTGAAAGCCCATCTGCTGGGAGAGCATGAGCCACGGGCGAACCTCGCGGACGAACTCGCCGTCCTGGGAGAGCTCGAGAACGGGACTCGAGTCGACGGGAACCACCTGTTCGGTCTCGCGGTCCCAGGCGGTGACCATCAGGTGGACGTCGTCGCGGTCGGGTTCGACCTTCTTGACGCCGCTCCCGTCGACGAGCCAGAACGGGTGCGGGTAGGTGACCATCCCGGCGACGCGGTGGTCGCCGGCGTCGACGGGCTCGAGCATCCGCATCCGCTCGCGGTGGGTCGGGCGGTACACCGCGTCCGGCGGGTCCTCGATTTCGGGGAACGCGAGCAGGTCGTCGGAGTCGTTGGTGTCGTTCGACCCGTTCGGCTCGGCGTCTCCGTTCGATTCCGGGGTGTCGTCCTCACCGCGCTCGAGACAGCCGGCGATGGCGAGTGTGCCGGCCCCGGCAGTTGCTCGCTGGAGGAGGCGGCGTCGCGTAAGCGGGGACGTTCCGCGCATCTGTAGGGAACTTAGGCGGAGAGCGATTTACGGTTTGTCCTTCAGGCCCGGTCAGATTCCTCGTCGTCCGCGCCGCGAACGCGGGAGTAGAGGTAGGTCCCGCCTGCGCCGCCGGCAAGAGCGGCTAACGGACCGAATCCGGGCATACCGTCCTCCTCCTTTTCGCTGCTTACGTCGGTATCCTCGTCGTCGCCGTCCTGGTTCTCGCCGTCGTCCTGGTCGCCGTTCTGATCCTCACCGTCGCCGTCTCCACCGTCACCGTTCTGGCCGTCGTCATCGTCCGCACCTTCGCCGGACTCGAGCACGGCCGCCGCGTCGACACTCGACTTCAATTTGAAGTAGTCGTAGCCGCTCGAGGTGGGCAACTCGAAGCCATAGCCCCAGTACTCCTCGTCCGGATCGTAGCCGCCGAAGACCCGCAGGACGGGATTCTCGACGCTCGAGACGAGTTCGCACAGCGCCTCGGCGTCGAAGACGACTTCGACGGTATCGTCGCCCTCGGCGACGGACTCGACCGCGAGGTCATCGCCGGTGCGGATCACGGCCCGGAAGGAGTCCTCGACGACGGCGGTGCCGCTCTCCGGGAAGGGGGCGGTGATCGTGATTTTGCCGTCTTCCCGTGCGACCGACCCCGCACCGACGTCCTCGTCGACGCGGATCATCCGGTTCTCGCGCTCTGGAGCCACGGTACCCCACTCCTCGAGCACGTCGAGCACGTAGGGCCCCTGGAACTGGCCCGACTCGAGGACAGTCTCGGCTTGGCTCAGGATATCGTCGTTGCCGACGACATAGTCGTTGTTCGCCATGTAGTAGGTCTCCTCCGGATCGACCGGCTCGCCGCCGACGAACACGTTGTCGATCCACGTCTCGTCGTCGTGGCCCCACCACTCGTAGGAGACGCCCGAGACCTGGATCGCCGGCTGCGTGCCGTAGTCTTCGCTCGGGTGCGGGCGAATCGCTCCTTCGAGATAGTCGACGAGTTGCTGACCGGTGAGCTCGACGACCTCGATTTCGTTCGGGAACGGGAGCGTCTCCATGACCTGTGCGCCGGTGATCGGCCCGGCCTCGTAGTAGCCGCCCCGAATGCCGCCGCCGTTCTGGACGGCGACGTCGACCTCGACGTCGGCGGTGTCGCCGATGGTCGCCATCGCGTCGGTGATGAGGTTGCCGAAGCCGGTTTCGACCGCGTAGTTGTCGAACGTGCCGTTGAGGTCCGTCTCGCTCTCGAAGAACGGCTGGCCGAGGCGCTCGTCGAGTTCGCCCTGCCATTTTTCGGTCAGGTCCACGAGCGTGGGATCTTCCTCGATGTCGGCCGTCTCGCGGGCCGTGATCTGCTCGTACTCGTCGACCGCGTCGGTCGGACTCCAGTTCTCGGGGATCAGGTCGACCCGACGCCAGTCGACGAGGTCGCCGTCGGCGTCGAGCGTGATCGACCCGACGTGGGCGAACTCGTCGCCGAACTCGCTGACGACCGTCCCGTCGACGATTTCGGGTTCGTCGTACGCGATGCCCGAGTGCGACCCGACGATGGCGTCCAGTCCGTCGACCTCCGCGGCCAGCGTGTCGTGGACGCCCGTGCTGACGTGAGAGGCACAGACGACGACGTCGGCCCCGTCCGCTCGCAGGGCGTCGACGGCCTCCTGGGCACCTTCCACGTAGCCGAGTACCTGCCACTCCGCTGGGTAGTCCGTCAGCGAGTGGAAGTTCGTCGAGACCAGGCCGAAGACGCCGACCGTAAGCCCGCCCGCCTCGAGCGTGGTCCAGCGCTCGGTCCCCGGGACCGGGGCACCAGTGTCGTCGAGCAGGTTCGCGACGAGCCACGGGAACCCGCTCTCCTCGAAGCGCGTCGTCGCAACGTCGGCCCCGAAGTCGTACTCGTGGTTGCCGACGCCAACCGCGTCGACGTCCATGTAGTTGAGCGCCTCGATCATGTGCTCGCCCTCGTACTCAAGGCCGAGCATCGAGGGAGCGATGTCGTCGCCGTTGCCCAGGAAGAGCGAGTTCTCGGTGTCGTCCAGAACGTCCTCGACGACGGTGTAGTAGCGAGCGATGTTGAGGTCATACTCCTGTGCGTTGCGAAACCGCCCGTGGAAGTGCGTGTCGTGGACGATCGTCACCGTCTCGCCGCTCGCCGCGACGCTCGCACTGGCGGGAACCAGAGCGGCGAGCGAGGCACCGGCAGTCGCCCCGAGAAAGCGACGGCGGCTTCGGTCGACCGAGGAATCGGATACGGACGACGAACAATTCTTTTCCCGTGAGTGTTTTGCCATGGATGCAACCTTCGAAACGGGTAACTAATACCTTTCTAAGTTCCGTCACGACATCTCACTCGACGTCGGGAGGACTTCGGAGAGCGATGGACGCGTACTGACAGATTCGAGCGCCAAACCCAAGCCATTACTATAATTAGTATAGTATAGGCAGTATATATATAATTATATATATATCTGATAAAAGTCGTCGTCAAAGCGACACCGAACCCGCCACTCGAGTCCGAACGACCCCGTCTAGGCGAAAGTAACCTAACATAGTTCCCCGGTTGTCACGAGTCGGAGACGCTACTGATTTTCCGAATCTTTCCTCGAGACGGCCGCTCGAGGCCATCTTGCAACCATCCGGTTTTTCCGTTTCGATACCCTACTGTTTCGTATGCTCCTCATACGCGGCCGAGCCGGCGGGACCGAGCTCACCGGGACGCTGTACGAGCGCGGTGAGCAGTCGCCCTCGTTCCGTGGCGCGCCAGACGAAGGCGCTCCATACGTCTGGATCTGTGACGAGTTCTACGAGGTCGATAGCGGCGGCACCGCGCAACTCATCGACGGCCGCGAGGTACACATCGCCTTCGAATCGCCGATGCCGCGCGGATTCGACACCCGCGAACAGGCGCTCGAGGCCGCGACCGAGCACATCCAGACCCAGTTCGCCCGCATCGGCGTCGACCGCGAGGCCGTCGACCTCGAGATCGAGAAGGACGAACTCGACGCCGCCGACGTGCTCGAACGGGACGCAACCTGACCTCAGGCGAACTCCTCGCCCCACCGCTTGTCGTCGTACGTTCGCCGCTCGACCGTCTCGAACTGCGTCTCGAGCGCCTCCCGAAGCGAGCGTTTCTCGGACGCGCTGATCCTGGCGAGTTCGTCGGCCTTCTCGATGGTCTGTGGCGGCCCGCCCGCGACGGCTACGTCCTGGAGCAACTGCCGGGTGAGTCGTTCCCGGCGCTCCTCGTCGCGAACGACTCCGTACGGCGCTTCCACCCGATAGACCAGGTCGTCCCGCGGATCGTAGATCACGAAGAACGTCACCTCATAGGTCTCCAGGTCGAGTTTCCGGTCGACGCCGAGTGCGTCGCCCTCGGGCGAGAGGGGCCTGTCGACGCCACCCCGTGAACGGAACCAGCCCGTGTAGGTCAGGCTCTCGGTGTCGCGTTCCCAGCGCTCCCCGTCGACGTCCGAGACGTACTCGCCGCGCTCGAGGATCCGGGTGAAGAACGTTCCGTCGTCGCCCCACGGCGCCTCGATGTCCTTCGACTGGACCGCGCGCGTGATCGCCCGCGTCGCCGGGTTCTTGACGAAGCCGACGAGCGGGACGTCCCGCTCGAGGAACGTCTCGACCAGTCGAACGTAGTTCTGGACGACCTGTTTCGGGCGGGCGTTCTCCTCGAGGAAGGTCGCGAGGTCGGGGTGCTGATCCGACCACCGGAGGAGCCCTCGCGGGTAGAGTGGGCCGTCGAGGATCAGCAGGTCCGAGACGTCCTCGGCGTGATCGCGGGCGTGTTCGCTCTCAGCGAGGTAGAGCGCCAGCGCGTGGACGATGCCCTCGGCGAACCGCGGCAGTCGCTGCTGGACCTTGATCGCCCGCGAGCGGCTGTAGTCGTCGTCGAATTCATCCCACGTCTCGTCGACGTGGGCCGTCTGATCGCTCGAGTGGACCGTCGCGATCATCGTCCGCGAGCGGTGGAGGTCGAGCGAGGAGGGCGTCGCGCTCATCGCCGCCTGAGCGATGTCGATCACGAGGCCGTTCTTGAACACCGTTGGGTTGATCGTCCCGGCGTCCAGTCCGTGTTCGGTCGCGAACGGCTGGTCACAGAGGGCGATGGCTTCCCGGTCGACGAGGTGCTTCGAGACGGTGTCGAGCGGCTCGAGGACGAATCGGCCGTCGCCGTCGATCAGCGGGTCGAGAAAGTCCGCCCAGACCGTCTCGGCGAGCGCTCGATGGTCGCGCTCGTCGGCCCCGTGATCGATCCGTCGCGCGAGTCGCGCGATGCCGTCGAAGTGAACCGGATCGAGTGTCATACTCGACTCCACCGAGGCAATCGGCAAAAAGCCAGTGGTCGCTCGAGCGCGAGTACGGTGCGGGTCGACGACGGCGGACAGCGGTAGCGGGACACGAATCGCGTCGTCGAATCCGGTGCTGGTACTCGTCTCTTGAGACCCCCTCGTCGCGTCCGAATCGGTAGCGGAGGTGGACGAATTCGATGTCGGCGTTCACCGAGCCTCTCTGCTGTCGAGGGCTCTCCGCCTCTCGTTCAGCCACTCGCGAGGTTTGGCTTCGATCCCGAACCGCCTACCAGTGCCATCGGCAGCAGTTCGGCACGTGTCAGGAAAGTAGCTATGAACGGTGCTAGAGAGGTCGGTCACGTCGTCTCGAGGAGGGCGGTACTTTCCAGCCCGTACGTTACACACCTATCCGTGTAACGCTCGAGCCACGACCGACCACCGTCGACGACACTAGTCCGGATACTAATCGGACGCGACGTCCGTTGGAGCGCGGTTTCGAACTAGCACCCCGGAAAAGCTAGATCGACGTGATCCGCGTGTACTCTTCGTCCAGGGCGGCCGCATCCTCCGGAAGCAACGCCGTCACGAGCGTCTCCGCGTACTCGCTGAAGTAACCGACGAGTCGGGCGATCCGATTCGAGTCGATGGCCTCGAGTGAGTCCAACAGCATGAACGGCACCTCGTCGTACACCTCGTGGACCAGGTAGCCAGCCAGCGCGAACACGAGCCCCGTCACTTCTCGCTCGCTCTCGCTCAGGTGATCGATCGTGTCCTCGTAGGTCCGCCCGTCGTCGGCCTGGCGGACGATGTGTAACTCGAAGACCGGACGGTCGACGCGCCGCCGTCCCTCCTTGACCGTCTGTTCGGTCCGTTCGATCCAGATGCGCTCGAGGTTCTCGTACTCGAGGACGTCGAGTACCGAGGCCATGTGCTCGTTGAACGCCTCGACCGACTCCCGCTCGATGCGATCGATCCGGGTCCGGAGGTCGGTGAGTCGCTCGGATGCTTGCTCTCGCTGTGCTCGCAGATCGTCGATGCGACCGATCTCGGTCTCGGCTTCCTCGATTTCGTCCTCGACGTCTGCGAGGTCGTCCTCCAGGCGGCCGACCTGGAACTCGAGTTCGGTCACCTCCTTCTGGTGATCGAGCGTTTCGCTCTCGCTCTCTTCCTCGAGTTCGTCGACCGTCGTCTCCAGGTCGTCGATCCCCTCCTGAAGTTCGGCCTCGCGCTCGTCGAGCGTCTCGAGCCGGTCGCGGCGTTGCTCGAGTTCGTTCTCCGTGCTCTCGATTCGCTGCGTCAGCGTCTGTCGGCGCTGGTTCGTCTCCCGTGCCTCCCGCAACGTCGCCTTCCGGTCGTCGATCTGGCGCCGGAGTTCGTTGCGTTCCTGGACGTGCTCCTGCCGGAGGGAGCGAAGGCGCTCGATCGTCGACTCGATCTGGTCGGTTTCGACCGTGGACCCGCACGTCCAGCAGATGGCCGTGTCGTCCTCGAGCAACTGTTCGGTCACCGCACCACCGTCGGTCTCGGACTGTTCGCCCTGTAACGCCTGCGTGATCCGCTGGTTCGTCCCCTCGAGCATCTCCTCGTTGAACTGGATGATGCTCTGCAACTGGTTCGTACTCGAATCGAGCGTCGACCGCTGGTCGCGAAGCGTCTCGAGTTCCTGCTCGAGCGCGTCGGGATCCGTTTCGAAGCCGTCGGGAAGCTCCTCGAGTTCGTCCTGCATCTCCTCGAGTTCGGACTCGAGGGTCTCGATGCTCTGTTGTTCGGTCTCGCGCTGGAACTGGACGTCCTCCAGGTCGTTGCGCGCCGACTGGAGTTCGTCGAGTTTGGCCTCGAGTTCGTCGTCGTCGGTCTCGGATTCGTCCGCGCGCGAGGCCTCGAGGTCCGCGCGTCGTTCCTCGAGTTCGGCCTCCGTTTCCTCGATCTCCTTTCGGAGCGACTGGCGACGTTCCTCGAGCGAGGGAAGCGACGATTTGAGCGACGTGAGACGGTCGATTTCGTCGTCGAGGCGTCGTTTGTCCGCTTCGGCCTGGGAGATTTCGGCCTCGATCTCCTCGACGTCGACCGGCCGCATGATGACCTCGCGGAGGTCATCCTGCTGGCTGACGGCCTGGCGCGCGGTGTTCGACTCGAGCAGGAACGCGAAGAGGTTCGCCAGCGTCGGGTCCTCGAGATAGGGATCGCCCGAACTAACGATCCCCCCTTCTCGCCGTTCGAAGTGGCGCTCGTACGTTTCGCCCTCGAGCTCGAGCGTCACCGAGCCGTGGTCGGCGTCCGCCTTGAGGGAGACGCGGTCGCTTCCGAGTGCGCCCATGATGGATCGAAGGAAGGAGGTTCGGTTCGTCGCGTTTCGCCCCGTGAGGACGTTCACGCCAGTCGTCAGTTCTACCGTCGTCGAGTCGATTCCGCCGATGTTTTCGACGGACACTCGTGGCTGTCCAGTCGTCTCGCCTGCGCTCATTGGCCCCACTTGGGGCACCACGTATTTATATGCCATCGTCTATCGCCCGCGTCGGGCGACCAGCGGTCGTTGGCTCTGGGTCCTGGTCACTCGGAGGGGCCGGTCGACCACACGTGACAGAACCGGTCGATCACTCGCGACAGCGACAGCCGCCGCGCTCGAGGAACGTCGCGACGTCGTACTGCTCCCCGCACTCCTCACAGAGGACGTTCACGTCGACGAGCACCGACACGGAACCGCTCTCGAGGAGGTCCGTCTCCCGATATCGCTTCACGGTGTCCTCCGTGACCGCGGTCAACCGACTCGAGAGTCGCTGGATGGACGCCGCATCCCGCTCGAGACGGTCCCCCGGACTCGTCTGGCTCGAGGGCCCTTCGAGTTCCCGGTCGCTCGTCAGGTAGGTGTGAATCGCCTGGTGGGAGACGAACTCCCGGCGAAGCGCGTCGACGTCGATGCCGGCTCGCTCGAGTTCGCGTTCGGCCTGGGTTCGCATTCCGGCGCTCACGTCGTCGTCGGTGAGAAGTCGGTACGTGTTCTCGACTTCGCCGTCGAGTGGCGACAGACCGGCGCGAGCCATCCGTTCGCCGAGGAGACGTTCGTTGAATCGCGTGGCCAGCGTGCGAAGGCTCTCCCGTTCGTATCCCTTTCCGAGCCAGCGCTGCTCGAGTTCGAGTCCGAGGCTTTCGAGGTCGTAGGTCTCGAGCAGACGAGCGACCTTAGTCGGCATGCGTTCTCCGCCTCCTGACGGGTCGGTCGATCATTACCGGGTATGGGTGTGTCCGGTACGTGAAAGTATCGGCTGGGACGTGGTCAGCGAAGTCGCGTGGCCGAGACGTGGTTAGTGAGATCGTGTATCGAAGCCAGGAGCCTTCCAGGCAGAGACGTGTGAAAAAGTAGAGACGAGTGTCGAACGAGGCGATTTTTGATAGTTAGTCCCGATCCGGGAGCCGATCGGAGAGCCGGTCGAAGCGATCCCGCAGTCGATCGCGACGGTCGGCCTCCTCGTCCGGCCGATACCGCATCTCGCGTACTGCTCCGTCCCCGAGAACGACCTCGAAGACGGCCCCCTCGTGGCGACCGTCCTCGGGGAGTGACTCGAGGTCGAGTTCGAGCTGTCGGCGTTTGATTTCGTCTTCGCCGTGCTCGTCGTCATCGTCTACGTATTCACCTTCGCCTTCGTCGCCGGCCTCGGACTCGGACTCGAGCAGCACTACGGCAACCGAATCGTCGATGATGCGGTCGAGCACGGCGGTGACAGTAGAGGTGGTCATGGCAGTGCTACCGCCTCCGTCGGGAATCCGCTTACGCGTCGCGGTAATCGCTCGGTTTCCCTCGTTTCCTCGGTCGCTTCCTCCTCGCTCGAGAACTCCTCGAGGAGAACGTACCCATCCGTTGGACCTGAACGCTGCGCCTGGACCACGACCGACTCGCCGTCCGTGGTGACGACCACGTGTCCGTGAACGCCCGTCCAGTAGGTCTCGATTCCGCGCTCGCCGAACGCCGCGAGCACCTCGTCGTGTGGGTGACCGTACTGGCTCTCGAGGGGAGCCGAGACGACCGTCACGTCGGGACCGACCACGTCGAGAAACGCCGACGACGAACTGGTCGACGACCCGTGGTGACCCGTCTGGTAAATCTCCGCTTCGAGGTCGTCACCGTGGCGCTCGACCAGACGCGACTCGACCGAGCGCTCGGCGTCGCCGGTCGTCAGGTAGGAGACGTCGCCGTAGGTCACTGTCAGGACGACGCTATTGTCGTTAAGTCCGTCGCCGTCGTCCGGACCCTCGGCCGGCGGGTTGTAGAACTCGATTTCCGCCTCACCGAAGTCGACGGCGTCCCCTTCCCGAACCTGAAAGAGGTCGACGTCGTGTTCCTCGACGGCGTCCAGGTAGCGCTCGTAGGTCCCGCTCGTCGAGACGACGCCGGAGTCGTAGATGGCGCCGACGCCGTCACCGTTCGTCTCGAAGTGCTCGATCACCGCGGCGTGGCCGCCGATGTGGTCGGCGTGGGCGTGGGTCGCCACGAGGTGGTCGACGCGGTCGATTCCCTGCTCCTCGAGGTAGGCGATGACCTGCTCGCCGTCGTCCCGCCAGTCACCGCTGTCGACGAGCATCGTCTCCCCCGAGGGCTCGATCAGCAGGGTCGCGTCGGCCTGTCCGACGTCGATGTGGTGGATCTCGAGTGTGCCCGCCTTCCGCTCCGATTCGTCATCGTTGGAGTGATCGTCGCCGTCGTCGAGTTCGCCGCCGTCGTCACCGCCTCCACCATCGACGTCTCGAGGGCCCGTCGATGTCTCGAAATCGAGACAACCGCCGGTAACGAGCACGACGACGACGAGCATCAAAAGCAGGAGACGAACAGGTCGCACGCGTCATCCTTCGATTCGAACGCATATGGACCTTGTCGTCACCGCAGGACGGTTCCGCGGTGCTACCAGTCGACGCTCAGCGTGCCGTCGCCGTGTGGATCCGGCGCAATCTCTTCGTCCGTCCGGCGATCGATCACGTGGATACAGCCCTGGTCTTTCTTCGCCGGGCAGATCTCTGCGGCGCGGACGTTGTCCTCGAGGTCGTCCTCGCCGATGAAGTACGAATTCGGCCGCGCGAGACTCGTCTGGAGGTCCATCTCCCAGTTGTCGCTTACCTCGGCGCACTTGCCCGCGCCGAAGCACTTGTTCGCCTCGAAGATGATCTTGTAGGGCTTGTCCTCGATTGGCGGCCCGTCGCTCGAGCCGACGTCGCTGGGGCGAGGCCGTCCATCGGTCCCATCGGTTTCAGCGGTCTCGTCGGGTGCGTCGCTCATATCGTCACCTCGGGAGGGGACGGTCTTTCGCGTTACGGTTGTCCGGTGCTGTTCGGTGTCGCTCGGTGCCCGGCGCCGCTCGGTGTCCAGTGGCGGCACGGGTGCCCGATGTGGAAACCGAATTTAGCGGTCGACGGACACCGACTCGAGAACGATGTCGCGTTTTGGTTTGTCGTTCCCGTCGGTTTCCACGGAACCGATCTCGCGAACGACATCCATCCCGTCGGTCACTTCGCCGAAGACCGAGTGGCGACCGTCGAGGTGTGGCGTCGCGTCGAGGGTGATGAAGAACTGCGAGCCGTTCGTGTTCGGCCCGGCGTTGGCCATCGAGAGGGTGCCGGGGCCGTCGTGGGTGAGGTCGTCGTGGAACTCGTCGTCGAAGGTGTAGCCGGGGCCGCCGCGACCGGTGCCGGTCGGGTCGCCGCCCTGGATCATGAACCCCTCGATGACGCGGTGGAACGGCACGTCGTCGTACAGCGGTTCGTCGGTGACGCGCTCGTCGGTCTCCGGATCGGTCCACTCGCGCTCGCCCGTCGCGAGGCCGATGAAGTTCCCGACCGTTCGGGGCGCTCGCTCTTCGAACAGTTCGACGGTGATGTCGCCCTCGCTCGTGTGAAGCGTCGCTGTTGGATTTGCCATACCACGGCCGACGAGGGGCGTGGTGAAAACAGTGGTGGTCTCGAGGCGACGGGCGCGCAGTATTCGCGCGTAGTCCCGTCGATCCACGGGAGGTCAGAACGCGCACAACTCCTCGAGCACGGCCGCCGCGCGCCCATCATCGACGACCGCGCGGACGGGCGCGCTCTCGTTCGGCAAAGCGAGAGAACTCGCCGGACGCTCGCCGGACGACTTTGCCGCCCTGCTCGGCGATCGCGGCGTCGAGCGCCACTACACCGACGCCGAACTCGAAGAGGATCTTTCGTATGGCCTCGAGTGAGGTCGTCGTCGCAGATACTTCGCCGATTCTCAATCTGGAGCTCATCGATCGAACGGCGTGTCTCCGTCGACAGTTCGAGGCGATCACGATCCCATCTGCTGTACGCGACGAACTGCTGGTTGGACAGCGAAAACGTGAACAACTCGAGACGGTCCTCGAATCGTCGTTCGTCACCGTCGAGTCGGCCAGGCGGACCGATCTGGTCAGAGAGTTTCGAGCCGAACTCGACCGGGGCGAATCGGAGGCACTCGCACTCGCAATCGATCGGGAAGCTGATCTCGTGCTGATCGATGAACGCGACGGACGTCAGGTAGCCCGTCGCCACGACCTTCGCGTGACCGGTGTCGTGGGGTTGCTGATTCGAGCCGCACGAAGCGACCGCCTCTCGATCGAGACCGCGCTTGCGTCGCTTCGCGAGGTAGGCTTCTGGATCGACGACGACCTCGTTCAGCGAGTGATTGACGCCGTCGAGGCCGAAACAGGTTACTAGAATTCAGAACGCGCGCAACTCCTCGAGCACGGCCGCCGCGCTCCCGTCGTCGATGACCGCGCGGGCGCGCTCGAGGCCGTCCTCAAGGCCGTCCACGTCGTCGCGGGCGAACATCCGGAACGCGGCGTTGAGCGCGACGGCGTCGGCGAAGTGGTCGTCACGCTCGCCAGCGAGGACCGCCTCGGTGATCGCCGCGGAGTCGGCGTCGACGTCGTCGACGGCGAGGTCGTCGTTCTCCATCTCCATGCCGTACTCGGCGGTTTCGATTTCGAAGTCGTCGAACTCGCCGGCTCGCCAGTCGGCGACTTTCGTGTACCCGGGGCGGATGTCGTCGTAGCCCTCCATTCCCTGGAACATGACGACGCGGGAGAACTCGAGCGCCTCGCTCTCGGCGACCAGGTCGCACGTCTTCTTCGCGAACGCCAGGTGGTAGAACGAGCCGAGGTGGACGTCGGCGTTGGCCGGGTTGGCGACGGTCTCGATGGTGTTGACGAACGTTCGAACGCCCATCTGATCGCGACGGTCGTACAGCGCGTGGACGCCGGGGTTGAAGGCTGGCTGGTAGTAGAAGCCGAAGCCGGTCTCGTCGACCATGTCGGCCGACTCGTCGGACTCGAGGTCCGTCCGGACGCCAAGTTTGTCGAGGACGTGCTTGTACGCCGTCGCCTTCTGGGTGGGGACGCGGTCGCCGGAGTGGGTCACGACCGGGGTTCCCGCGGCGGCGGCGACGATGCCAGCGGCCACGCCGAGCACGGCCGTGGTGTGCTTGCCGTCGTAGTTCGCTCCGCAGTCGACGGGGGCGCAGTCGGGTTCGGCCGTCACGACGCTCTCCTCGCGCATGACGTCGGTGAAGGCCGCCAGCTCCTCGGGCGTGTTCTTCTTCCAGCGATTCGCCAGCCAGAACGCCCCCAGCGTGGTCGGGTCGGGTTCGTCGGCGAGAATCCGCCGGAACGCCTCTCGAGCCTGCTCGCGGGTCATGTCGTCGGCGGATTTGGGTCCGGAGCCGACGATTTCGGTCATCAGGCGCTTCAGCGGCCACTCGCCGAAGTCCTGGGTAGCCTGGGCCATGGCTCGAGGTTGGGATGGGTCGGGGAAAAACCTCCCGTTTGGTCCGGTCGAAGCGGAATCGTCACCGAACGGAAACGCCGGCGGCGAACGACCCGAAACTGCTCACGGCGCCGTGCTCGACTCCCGACGACCCGTGAACGCCGTCGGCTCGAGGCGACAGAACGCGAAGTCGATCTCTCGAGGATGGCTCCCGAAGATATCGATTAGCGGAATCTCGACGCGCTCGAGGCCCTCGAGAGCGTCGGTGCCGACGTCGTCGCGTTCGATGTCCTCGAGGCGACCCTTGGCAACCACGCTCCACCACTCGTCGTTGGCGTCGTAGGTGACGAACGAGACGGCGTGTCCGTCGAACGTCTCGGGCGGGTGCTCCGGTGAGGTCGCCAGCCGGAAGTAAAAGGTCGACTGGACGGGGTCGTATCCGTACGAGACTGGGACGGTGCGTGGCGGTTCGTCGCCCTCGGTCGAAAACGACAGCACGCCCGTACCGCCGGTGCCGAGCACGGATGTCCGTTCGGCCTCCTCGAGTTCGGCGACTTCGATGCGAGACATACATCGTATTCGCGCTCCGAAGGGATAATTCCCGTGTGGCCAGGGTGACTCGCTCGACCGCGGGACTGGTTCGGAGGACCCTCCCCCGAGGGCATGAAACTCCGCGCTCGAGAGACCCGAAAGCGATAGGTGTGGGTCGTCCCTACTCCGACCAATGAGTTCCACTCGATCGGCCGCGGACGACTGGCGCGAGACGATCGACGAGACGGACGCCGCGATCATCGACGGCTACCAGAGCGGGTTTCCGATCGCCGAGCGCCCCTTCCGCGTCGTCGGCGACGCCCTGGAGATCAGCGAGGACGAGACCCTCGAGCGCGTCCGACGCCTGCGCGAGGCGGGCATCTTCCGTCGTTTCGGCGCCGTCCTCAACCCACCCGTGATCGGCTCCTCGACGCTCGCAGCCGTCAAGGCGCCCGAGGATCGGTTCGACGAAATTGCCGAGGTGATCAACGGCTATCGACAGGTCAACCACAACTACGCCCGCGAGCACGAGTGGAACATGTGGTTCGTCGTCACCGCCGGCTCTCGGGAGACGCGGGACCGCATCCTGGAGGAGATCGAGGAGCGAACCGGCTGCACTGTGTTAGTGCTCCCGATGCTAACGGACTACTACATCGACCTCGAGTTTCCCGTGGTAAACGCCGACAGTTTCGCACGCGAGAGCCTCGAGGACGGCACCGACGCCACCGCCACTCGTATCAGCGAGGACGCCGCGGGCGACCTCTCGGCGTTCGACGCCGCGCTCTTGCTCGCGATCCAGGACGGGTTCCCGCTCTCGAGGACGCCCTACGGTGATATCGCAGCCGAACTCGAGACCGACCTCGAACGCGAGGTCCCCGTCGAGGAGGTGCTCGAAGCGGTCGAACGGCTGCAGGACGAGGGCTGCATCAAGCGGATCGGCTGCATCGTCAACCACGTCGTCACCGGCTTCGACGCCAATTGCATGGTCGTCTGGGACATCCCCGACGACCGGCTGGACGAGTGGGGCGAGCGCGCCGGTTCGCTCCCCTACGTGACGCTGTGTTACCACCGACCACGGCGGCCCGACCTCGAGTGGCCCTACAACCTGTTCACGATGATCCACGGGCGGGATCAGTCGGCGGTGGATGCCAAAATCGACGAACTCGCCGGGGAATACCTGCCGGTCACCCACGAGTGCCTGTACTCGACGGAGACGTTGAAACAGACGGGGGCGCAGTACGAGGCGCTAGTCGAGACGTCCTGAGCGAAACTCTCCGTCTGGAAACCGTGGTTTCGAAGAGGGCCATTTCCCTCTCATCGAGCATCACCAGCCCTCGAGCGACGTTCAGACGCCCTGGCCCATCAGGTGACTGCGCAGCACGTCGGCGTCCTTGTTTCCGGCCCCCGTGTTGAGGATTACGACCGTCGCGTCGTCGTCGAACGCTCCACGCTCGCCCAGCTCCCAGGCTCCGCTGGCCGCCGCCGCACAGGTCGGCGCCATCTCGAGGCCCTCGCCCTTCGCGACGGCGACGGCCGCCTCGAGGATATCGTCGTCGTCAGTCGCGACCGCACCGCCGCCGCTCTCGCGCAGGGCCTCCAGGATCCACGGGCTGGCGCCGGGGTCGGGGATCTCGATGCCGCCGCAGATGGTGTCGGGGTACTCGACGGGGTCGTGCCGCTCCCGGCCGTCCTCGAACGCCTCGACGATCGGCTGACAGCCCGTCGCCTGGGCGGCGTACAGCGCCGGTACGTCGTCGATGAGCCCCAGGTCGCGGAACTCCTCGGCCGCCTTGTACATTCCCACGAGGCCGACGCCGCCGCCGGTCGGGTAGACGATGGCGTCGGGGACCGCCCACTCGAGTTGCTCGACGATCTCGTACAGCATCGTCTTCTTGCCCTCGTGGCGGTAGGGCGTCACGAACGTCTTCACAGAGTACCAGTCGTCGTGCTCGGCCATCGCGTCGGCGTAGGCCGCGCCCGCGTCGCCGATTCGCCCGCCGACGACGGTCATGTCGCCGCCGTGGACGTTCACCATCGCCTTGGTCGTGAAGCCCGCTCGAGACGGGAGGAACACATGGGAATCGATGTCGGCGCGGCCGGCGTAGGCCGCGGCGGCCTGGCCGGCGTTGCCCGCCGACGCCAGCGCGACGTCGCTCGCGCCGTGCTGGTTCGCGGCCGTCATCGCGAGCGTCTGACCGCGGTCCTTGAACGTCCCCGTCGGGTTCCGACCCTCGTCCTTGATCAGGACGCGCCCGACACCGAGTTCGTCGGCGAGTTTTTCACACTCGACCAGCGGCGTCGCGCCCTCGTCCATCGTCACCGCCGACGCCCGGGTGAAGGGGAGCAGTTCCTCGTAGCGCCACATCGAGTCGAACGGGCGAGCCTCGAGGGTCTCCCGGTCGAGGTCGACCGCGTCGTAGTCGTAGGCCGGGTCGAGAACGCCGTCGCAGTCGGGACAGCGGTGGGTGCCGGTTTCGGCGTCGAACGACGCCCCACAGCCGATGCACTCGAGGCCGACGAACGCGTCCGTGGTGTCCATACCGGCCCTTGTGACGGCGAGACCAAATCCCTGTTCATCGCCTTGAGTGCGGTCTCCGAGGGTCGGCCCTTTACCGTAGGGACGACGACTTAGTATCTCGCCCCCGAACGATTCCGTATGACACGAACGGCGTCGGTGACGGTCGTCGGCGGCGGCCTCGCCGGCCTCGTCACGGCGCGAACGCTTGCGAGAGACGGCTTCGACGTGACGCTGTACGAGCGCCGCGACGATGTCGGCGGTCGCGTTCGAACGACTGAACGCGACGGCTACCGACTCGACCGCGGCTTCCAGGTGCTCTTTACCGCCTACCCCGCCGTCCGTGCGGAACTCGACCTGCCCGCCCTGGACCTTCGCGAGTTCGCCCCCGGCGCGGTCATCGCTCGAGACGGCCGTCGATCGGCGCTTTCGGACCCGTTTCGCGACCCCGAAGGATTACCCGAGACACTGTGTAACTCCGACGTCGCGCTCACAGACAAACTGGGGATCTTCCGACTCCGCCACCAGTTCGCCGGGCGAGATCCCGACCGAATTTTCGAGGGGCCCGACGCGACCATCGGTCAGTACCTGCGGGACCAGGGGTTCTCGGATCGGTTCATCGACAACTTCGCCGCCCCGTTCTACGGCGGAATCACCCTCGATCGAAGCCTCTCGACCTCGAAGCGAATCTTCGAGTACACCTTCCGGGCCCTCGCAGTGGGATCGATCGCAGTTCCCGCTAAGGGAATGGGCCGGATTCCGTCCCAGCTCGCCGCGAGTGCCGAGTCCGAGGGAGTAGTGATCGAAACGGGTGTCACCGTGACCGAAATCGATACCGGAGACGACGAGGTTACCTGCACGCTCGAGACCGTGGGGAACACCGGCGACAAAATCGTCGAGGCCGACGCGGTGGTCGTCGCGACGGATCCGCCGACCGCTCGAGAACTGACGGGCGTCGAGTCGATTCCCACGACCGCCAAGGGCTGTGTCACCCAGTACTACACGCTCCCTGGGTGGACGGACCTCGAGATCGGCAGACGGTTGCTCCTCAACGCCGACGGGGGTTCGGGACCGAACCACGTCGTTCCCCACAGCGCGGTCGCACCCGCCTACGCCCCCGACGGCTCGACACTGCTGAGCGCGACCTACCTCGGTCATCCCGAACCCGACGACGAGACGCTCGCCGATCGAACCCAACGGGCCCTCGAGTCGTGGTACCCCGACCGTCGCTTCGACGACCTCGAGACGGTCCACACTGAACGGATCCCCTTCGCGCAGTTCGCCCAGCCGCCGGGAATCCACGAGAGCCTGCCGGGACCGCGAGCACCCGAGGGAGCCTGCTACCTGGCCGGCGAGTACACCAGGTGGTCGTCGATCCAGGGGGCGCTCGAGAGCGGACGACGGGCCGCGCTCGCGGTTCGAGTAGACATCGAGTCCTGAGCATCATCGACTCGCTACAGCAGGTGCCGACACGCCTCGATCGGCGGGAACCAGCGCGTTTCGCCGGCACTATCGTCGCGAATCACGGGGTGGAACGGCTCGAGCGACCGAACCATGGGCGACTGCAAGTCGATTCCTCGGGCCCGGTTGATCGTCACGCCCGACGCGCTCCGGGTGAACGCCGGGAGCATCAGCACGTCGAGTCCGCGCCAGGCGTCGCGCGCGTAGAGAAAGCAGGGGAGCTTTCGCCCGCCGACCGAGAGCGCGGGGTGGTCGTGGCCGACGACGACTCGCTCGAGGTTCGAGCCCTCGTAGTTCTCGAATTCCGTCTCGGATTCCGCATACACTCGCTCCAGGTCAGGTTGCTCGTGCCCGTGACAAACCAGCGTCTCGCCATCGGCCAGCATGTACGCGTCGGGAGCGTGTCCGTCGTAGACTGCCTCGAGCATCCCGTCGTGATTTCCGGGGGTGACTACGAACTCGGCGCCCGCATCGGCAACGATCCGCTCAAGGCGGGTGACGGTCCAGTCGGCCCCACGGGGCACGGTCGAAAACGAGTGCAAGAGGTCGCCAGCGACGACGACCGTTTCGGCGTCGACGCACCCGAGCAGGCGCTCGAGGCGGTCGATCACGTCGCTGCCGTCGTCGATCGGTGCCTCGACTCGAGAAGCCGCTGCCTTCCCGACGTGGAGGTCCGAGAGGACGAGCGCGTTGGCTCCCGGGACGAAGACGGCGCGCTCGAGGAACTCGACGGGGACGTCCACTCGAGCGGAGTCGGGAAAAGTGCCGGCCATCGCCTCAATCGTCGTTCGAGTGCGTGAGCTGCTCGCCCGCGGGGTCGGGCTTGCCGAGGGCGTCGGCGAGGTCGTACTCGGTCCCGGTGAGTACGAACAGCGCCTCCTCGAGCGGTTCCATGACCTCCGGGAGAATACGGATCACGAGGTACGTGATCCCGACGAGGGCGACGATCGACAGCGACTGAGCGACGAAGTTGTGGGCGACGAGGAACGACGTCCGGTCGGCGGGCGATCCCATGTACGTCGTCGTAATGTAGATCAGCGGATCGTACTGGAACCAGCCGAATGGCGAAGCGAGGCCGATGAAGACGTTCCGGATCAGGTTCAGGAACCAGATGACGCCGATGGCGAGTGCGAACGCGGTGGCCTTTCGCCGGAGCGGCGCCTTCACGGCGGCGATCAACCCGCCGAAGATTGCCATACTGCCGATGCCGGTACACGCGAGGACGATGTAGGTCGTCCGCCCCGTCACCGTCTCGTCGGGGTCGAAGTCGAAGCGACTCTCGTAGCCGTTCGCACCTTCGTTGAGGCCTGGGCTATGGCCAAGCAGTTCCATGCCGTAGTGGGTCTGGGCGGCCGTCGTCTCGATCAGCCAGGTCCTGGCGAACGGAATCGTTTCGACGGGGAGATAGATGATCCCCATGATGGCGACTGCCTTCGTGAGCAAGAGCAGAGACGTTCGGCCCTGTAACAGGAGATATCCCGTGTACGCACACAGCGGGAGGGCAGCGAGGCTCAACACCGTCTGGATCGGGCTCTGGGCCTCGCCGTAGTAGTAGGGGACCATCGTCAGCCAGAAGACGCCGAAGACGACCCAGGCGCCGGCGGCCAGGTAGCGGGCAGCCGCTTCGCGAGACTGCCACTGGAGGAGCAGTGCGAGAACGAAGGCGCCGATTGCGACCCACGCCAGCGCGTCGGTGGCGCCGAACGACCCTACGGCCGCTGACAGGACCGATACGGGCGGGGAGGACATTGTCACGCGAATTGATGGACTCGAGCGCTATCAACCTGACGCTGTGTGTCGGTCGGACACAACCGCAGTACCTGAGGCCAGATCCCACCCGCAGAAACGAGCGCCTGAGAGACCGCGCCATTTTTGGCCGTGTCGTGAGAAGCGGACATATGGTCGACGTTCTCGACAACAAACGCGCCGCGACGCGGTTTCGAATCCTCGTCGAGATCGCCGAACGACAACCGGCCGTCAGCCAGGGCGAGATCGCCGAGGAAGTCGGCGTCACCAGCCAGGCCGTCAGCGAGTACATCCGCGACCTCGTCGAGGACGGCTTCGTCGAGAAGGAGGGGCGCTCTCGTTACCGCGTCACGAACGAGGGCGTCGACTGGCTCTTCCAGGCCGCCGGCGACGTCCGCCGGTTCGCCGATCACGTCACCGAGGACGTCCTCGGCGCCATGGGCGAGGACGCCGCCATCGCGAGTGCCGACCTCGAGGCCGGCGATCCCGTCTCGCTCACCGTCGAAGATGGCCTCCTCCACGCGGCCCCTGGCGAGGCCGGCCCCGCAACCGGCGTCGCGACCACCGACGCCGCCGCCGGATCGGACGTCGGCGTCACGAGTTTCGAGGGCGTCATCGACCTCGAGCCCGGTTCCGTGACGGTCTGGCAGGTCCCGCCAGTCCGAGCAGGCGGCAGCCAGTCGGCGACCCTTGAGGCCATCGCGGACGGCTGTGCCGAGGCTGACCTGGTGCTGGCGACGGGCGTCGAAGCCATCGTGGCTCTCCGCGAGGCCGACGTCGAACCGGCGACCACGTTCGCCGTCGGGACCGTCGCCGCCGACGCCGCCGAACGCGGCCTCGACACCGCCGTCGTCGCCACCACCGACGCCGTCGGGCGCGTCACCGACGTGCTCAGAGACGGCGACGTGGCCTACGAAGTGCTCGAGGGGTGAGGAAGTCGTCGGCACGAAACCGGGGCGTTAGTACGCTTTCAGTCGTCGTTAGGACAGCACTAGTCGGCGTGTTCTCGCACCGTCGCATACGCCTCCTGGACCCGCTGGAACGATTCCTCGTCGCCGCCGTGGTCGGGGTGAACGGCTTTGACCCGCTCGCGGTAGGCCTCGCGGATCGCCTCCGCGTCCGCCGTCGTCGAAACGCCGAGGGCCTCGTAGGCCCGCTTCAGGCGGTCCTCGACGGTAACCGTCCCGTACTCGTGCTCGCGCTCGAGCGGCGGCACCTCGAACGGGAGTCGATCAGCCAGGTGAATGCCGGGCATCTCGTGTTCGGCCAGGATGAGGTGCGTGTCGGTGTGCGCCTGGAGCCGAACGAACGCCTCCGCGTCGAAGGTAACGGCAACGTCACGGTCGGGCAAATAGAACGCCACCGTCTCCCCCGCGTCCTCGAGTTCCCACTCCTCGAGGTAGCGTTCGTCGATCGCCTGCAGATACGTCCGAATCTCGCCGCGGCGTCGTCGCTCACTCGAGTACGTGTTCTCGCTGGTGGCGACGCGACTCGGGAACAACCGCTCGCCGACGACGAAGAGCGTCGCGGCGATCCCGGTGAAAATTCCGCCGAGGACGAGCCCCCACAGAATCGCCGGCGGGATCGCCTCGAGGACGTTCGTTGGCACGGGCCACCGTAGTCGCCGGAGGATAAAGAACCACTCGCTCACGAGTGTCGGAAGCGGCCCGGACGGCGGCGTCAGCGAGGCAGACGCGACGGGGACGATTCCGGCACAGGACGGCGTGACGGAGAGAGTCTCAGCCGAAGTACCGCAGCCAGGGCGTGGGCGGAGAGGACCTAGGGCCTCAGCCGAAGTACCGCAGGTCGTCGTCGTTCGGGACGTCCATCGCCTGCTGTTGCTGTTCCATCTCCTGGATCTTGCCGATGACCTCCTCCATCTCGTCGGCGCGCTCGTCCAAGGGGTCGTAGTCGACGTCGAACCCGAGTCGCGCCTCGAGCACCTCGAGGACGGCGCGAGCGCTCTTGGGGTCGACGAGGTAGCCGCTGGTCTCGCCCATGAGACACGTCGCCTCGAACCCGCGGCGTTCCCCGAGGCCGAGCAACAGCCCGGAGACGCCGACGATGCCACCCGCGGGTTCGTCCTCGCGGAACTCGACGCCGACGTCCTCGAGCGGTTCGATCAGGGACTCGTCGGTGACCGCACCGAGGACGGCGTACTCGTCGATGAGTTCGCCCGTCGGGACGCCGCCGAGGGCGTACAGCTCCGTCGCGTCGAACTCCTCGGCGACGTCGAGAAACGCGTCCGTGAGGACGTAGTGGCCCGCGTTGGTCTGGGCCTGGTGATCGCCCGTCAGGACGAGCACGTCTCGGCCCTCCTCGGGCGTCACCGCGTGGACCTCCGCGCAGGTCAGACTGGTGACGCCGTCTTCGACCGTCACCTGTGGCGGGAACTCCTGGGAGTAGATCCGCCGAACGAGAGTACTCTCGGCCTCGAGTTCCTCGAGCAGGTGGTCGGCGACGAGTTTCCCGACGTGGCCGACGCCGGGAAGTCCCTCGATCAACACCGGTTCGTCGAGTGTCGTCTCGGCGACCGCCTCGATATCGAGTTCGTCCATACCGTATCAGCGGACGCGACGTTTAAGAGCACGTCGGTACTCGCCGTGTCGGTCCTCGGGATCGAACGGCGCGGGCGCGCTGTTGACGGCGTCGGCGCCACAGTCGGGACAGGAATCGGACAGTGTATAGACTGGTCGGTCGTGAACGTCCTCCCACGCCGAACAGATGCGGATGTCGGATTTCATCGTCGAAAAACGAAAACGGCTACTCGTCGTCAGTTCGGCGCTCGCGGTGGTATTCGCCCTCTCCGCCCTCGACTTCGATCGCGCCGATCGCTCGCTCGGCGCTGGCCTCGAGGACGCTCTCGGCGGTCTTGTAGTTCGGCGCGCGAACCTTGATCCGGTACTCGGGGGCCCCGACGTAGGTCACGTCGAGTTCGACACCATCGGGGATTTCGCCGTTCCCCTCGGCGGCCTCGAGCGCGGATCGAATCCCGTCGACGCCGCTCGGAGAGGGGTTCTCGAGGTCGACGTAGCCGGTGACGTTGACGTACGGCACCGAGACGTTCTCGCGGGCCGTCTCCACGATGGCGTCGCGCTCGTCGTCGTCGAGGTCGGTGTCCTCGAGGGCCTCGTCGCCGTGGATGGCCGCCTGTTTGAACCCGTCGTAGAGCGTGCCGTAGGCGCCGAGGAGTTCGTTGGCGATGCCGATGTACTCCTCGTCGGCGATGTCCTCGCCGAAGGCGATTTCCATCCAGTTGTCGGCCTTCTGCTCGTTTTTCCACTCCTGGATCTTGTCGGAGCGCTGGTGGTCGTTGACGTCCTTGAGCGAGAGGTCGATCTGCTCGTGGGACTCGTCGACGTCGAGGACCTTGCAGACGGCGATCTGGCCCTCGCGAACGTGATCGCGCACGTTCTTGATCCAGCCGCTGGCGACCTCCGAGATGTGGATCAGGCCGCGCTTGTCCTGGTACTCCTCGAGGTCGACGAAGACGCCGAAGTCCTCGATCTCGTCGATTTTGCCGACGACGAGTTCGCCCGGTTCGGGCCAGCCGCTGTACTTCATCGTGACTCGACGGTTTCGAGGATTTCGTGATCGATCTCGGCCTTCCCGCCGGTGGGGACGGCGAGCGTGGTCCCACAGACGGCGCAGGCGACCTCCGAGGATGCCTTGCCGAAGACGATCTGTTCGTTCTCACAGTCACTGCAACGGACGCGGTAGTAGCTTCCTGCCATCGAAATCACTCCTGGAACTCGAGTCGGCCGGCGCGCCATCCCTCGCGGAGGTGGGCCTTGCCGCACTCGTTGCATCGGTACTTGAGGTCGGTCTTCTTCGTCGGCTTGTCGCCGCTGGGTACCTTCGAGAACTTCCCGGAGTTCCCGATGGACGAAAGCTGGCGGGCGCGCTGTCGGTCGGCCACCTGCTTCATGCCGGTCTGGCGGCCGGTTCGGACCTTCTCAACCTCGTGTTGGTGGTGGGATTTGCAGTACGGGCAGTACGTATTGAAACGGCGTGGCATCTGCATGGGTTAACTCACTTGGAGTGGGCTAAGAGAGCCCCGTTTAAAACCCGTTTGGTTCGCCGTCGACGCACCGTACTCGTCTCGCGGCCAGCCGACGCCAATCGAGACGTCGCGGGACGAGAGCCAGGGGGTGCTTCGAAGCGCTTAATTCCCCATCGTGCGAACCGCCGGGCATGAAGCGGCTCATCATCCACGGGGACCCCGGCATTCGAAAGGGCGCGGTCGTCGAACACGACGGGGAGGAACTGGTGTGTTTCGGCATCAGTCGCAACGGCGAGTGGCACGGACCCGATCGGGTCCAGCTCTGGTGCACCGTCGGCGAGGAAGGCGAATACGAGGACTTCCAGCGCCGCAACTTCACCCCCCACTGGCTCGAGGTCATCCGCGCGGACGCGAGCGAGATTACGGTTCTCGAGCCGAAAGGCGACCTGTTCGTCTGAGCAGTTGAACTCGAGCGACAGAGACACACTGACTCCGTCACCGCTTCGATTGTGTGGCTATAGACGCCGTCAGTTTCGCTACCGATCTGAGTCCTCCTTCGCCCGTGCGTAATGGTGCATAGTTACGAGTGGCGCAGTGTGCAGATAGTGTCGTATGGTGATAGCGATCGGCTGCATCGCGGTCGTCTCACTCGAATCGAGCGACGTCACCGTTCGACGTCTCGTACGGCTCCACACGTGGGTCCTGGTGACATTCACGATGTCGTCTAGCTGATTGTCGGACTGGTTTCTGTCACAGTGGACAACTCGCGTCCGTTCGCGCTCGCGAAGAACCGTGTGGTAATCTCGAAGGATTGGCAGTAGCCTCCCGACTCGAGTCGGGCGATAGAAACCCACACAGGGCGTCCGAATCACAACCCTTAACTATCGTACCGGGTTATCATGAGCCAGCGGGATGGGATAGCCAGGAGATTCCGGCGGGCTCATAACCCGCAGATCGGTAGTTCAAATCTACCTCCCGCTATGTTTTGTCGCGAGCAAATTCGCGAGCGGCGGAAATAACACAAGTAGTTTGATCAAGGGAACGACTTCGTCGCGATTGAGGTTCAATTCTCTCTCCACGTTTCGACTTGATCCGATCGTGAGCAACAGGGTAGCGAGTAACGCAAACGAGTGACGATAGCGAGAGGGCGGCGAGCCATCTTCGCGTCGACCATGTCTCGCTTCGTTCAGAAAGCCACCTGGAGGCGGCCCAATTTCGAGCGAAGCCGTCACGACGTGAGGTGGAATTCTTCGGGTACAGGTGAGTTGACGGCGAAGATACGGCGGGTAGTAACTGTATTTTTAGAGAGTGAAAAACCAGTGAATCGCTTCCGGTCGAGAATTTGTGAACCGGCAACGTTAGCCATTTGATTGAAAGCCAATACCACGTCAGTTTCCAACATGTATCAAAAGTAATGTTCATGAGGAATGGACGCTTGTCCAATGAGTCGGACTAAATTCACAACTATGATTGAGAAATAGTCAACGAAGGAAACAGTCGGAATCTATTTATGTAATTAGTATCTGTACTCTTACTATGCCTCATAAAGACTTGAAGGCACCCGGCGCCCATCGCCGGGAGGTGCTACTGCTTGCAGGTGCTGCTGGTGCTGCTGGACTTGCAGGCTGTATGAGCGGTGACGATAACGGCAACGGCAACGGGAATACTAGCGGTAACGGCAACGGCAACGGCGACGATGACGATGTCAGCGACGACATCGACGATCAGGCCGACGTAAGCAATCGAGAAATCCAGCCAAACTGGATCTCACCCTCCGCGTCCGAGGCCCAGGAACTGAACCCGCTTCGAATCAACGACACGACGTCGTCCGCACGGTTAGCGCCCCTGCTCGACGGCCCGTACGGCCTCGACGAGAACGACGAGTTCTACGGCTACTGGTTCGAGGACTACGAGACTGAGGACAACCAGACGTGGACCTTCCACCTCCGCGACAACCTCCAATGGGGTGGTGACTACGGCCAGATGACGACCGAAGACTGGGTGTTCCACGTCGAGAACATCGCCCAGAACGAAGATAACTGGACAGCACACGTCAACCAGTCGAACTGGGACGACGTCGAGAGCGTCACGGCAGTCGATGACACGACCCTCGAGGTCGAAATTGCCGACCCGGACCCGCTGTTCGTTCGGCAGCCGACGTTCTGGGGGACGTACATCCTGCCGAAGGCGCTCGTCGAGCCGTACTTCCAGGACTATCAGGATGGAAACGAGAACGCTGGCGAGGAACTCAACGGTTCCGACGCCGTCCAGCAGCTGCAGTACACGGGGAACCTCGGACCGTATACGTTCGAGAGCCGCGACATCGAGGACCGCTTCGTCGCCGTTCGAAACGAGGACTACTACAAGCGCGGCGACGACGAGGACTGGGAGGACGCCCCGTACTTCGAACAGTACACGATCAACATCCTCGAGGAGGAGAGCACCCGACTCGCGGAGTTCGAGACGGGCGGGCTCTCCTCGATAACCATCCCTGCCGACCAGGTCCAGAACTATCAGGGCGAAGACGACTACACGATCGTCGAATCTGCGACGCCGTACTGTAGCATCCTCGCGTACAACCAGCGCGCGAACGGCTGGGAAGAACTTCGCAAACGCGAGGTTCGACGTGCCCTCGCGATGGCCATCGACAAGGAGACGGTCGCCAACGACATCTACCGTGGGTTCGCGAAGCCGGCCCAGACGTTCCAGCCGGAGTATTCCGACTTCTACAACGACGATCAGGTCGAGCCCGTTGGCGTCGGAGACAGCTACAACGTGGACGAAGCCCGGTCGCTGCTCGAGGAGAACCTGAGCGACGACTACAGTTACGACGGCGACACGCTCGTCGACGCCGACGGGAACCAGGTCGTGCTGTCGTTCGTCTACTCAAACGGTGCCTCGCTCACCGAGGACTCCGCCCGATACATCGCGGATGCGCTCGGAGGCCTCGGCATCGACGTCGACTCGAACGGTGTTCCGTTCAACACGATGCTCGAGCAGTACGCGATGGTGGCCGAGGACGGCGAGCCGCAGGGGATATTCAACGACCCCGAAGCGGAAGACCCGCAGGCGCTGTCGAGCGCCCGCGAGTGGGACCTGATGTGGGGCATCGGTTTCAACACCTACCCGCGCTCGCCGGGATCGATCGCCGCGTTCTGGACGGCCAGTTCCGGGACGAACTTCTACGGCTACGTCCCCGAGGAGGACCTCGGTTCGATGATCCAGGAAGGGGCAACCGCGACCGACGAGGAGGAACAACAGGAAATCTTCGCCGAAGTGTTCGGCATCCTGAGCCGCGACCTCCCGGTCAACTTCATTCACTTCCAGGACGACATCTACGGCTATCAGGACGAGGTCGTCTTCACGGAGGACCCGTCCCCGTCCTGGGGGTACAAGCAGTACTCCTGGTGGATGACCGACGACCCGCACAACTGAGCTGCGGGACCACTAACGGATAGCCGCTCCCAGCGACGGTATCGACGCCGTCCGTCCCGGTTCGCCGCTGGACGGGGTTTCTGCGCATCGGCTATCCTTTTTGATCGTGCACATACACATCGAAGAACACATATCGCACCACTCAATTAATGCAAATATCGATCATGTACGTTAGGAAAGACAATCACTGCGGTACGCTCGGACATCGCTCGGGGGGGTGGTCAAGATGAGTATGACGTGGTACATCGGTCGTCGACTGGCCTGGGCGCTTCTGGCGTCGTTTATCATCATGAGCGTCACGTTCGGCTTTCTCACGGCCTCGCCGAACCCGGCGACGAGTACGGTCGCCTGGGAAGCCGCCCAAGAGGGGGACAATCCGGAGGACGCAATCGAGACCTACGAACAAACGCGAGGTGAAGATCGACCACTGAGGGAGCAGTACGTCGATTTCATGGTCTCCATGTACACGCTCGACTGGGGTGATTCGTACACCTACGACACCGACGTCATGGGGGTTATCAGCAACTCCTGGGTGTA
This sequence comes from Natronosalvus rutilus, assembly GCF_024204665.1. Classification (NCBI taxonomy): domain Archaea; kingdom Methanobacteriati; phylum Methanobacteriota; class Halobacteria; order Halobacteriales; family Natrialbaceae; genus Natronosalvus; species Natronosalvus rutilus. Next base: position 3,704,499 of record NZ_CP100355.1, read on the forward strand.
CTCGGCGCTCGTCGTCATCCCGTCGACGATCATCGCCGTCGTGGTCGGTTTCGCCGTCGGAATTTACTCCTCGACGCACCAGTATACCAAGTCGGACTACGCCGCGACGTTCTTCGCGTTCTTTGGCATCAGCGTGCCGAACTTCTGGCTGTCGATCATGCTTATCCTCGTCTTCGGGGTAATGTTACAGTGGTTGCCGACCAGTTACTCACCTGATAGCAGCATGGCGTTCTGGTCGCTCGAGCACGTGAAGTACCTCATCATGCCCATCTTCGTCCTCACGACTGCAGCGGTCGCTTCCGAGATGCGATACGCACGGGCGGAGACGCTCGAGTACGTCAACGCGGAGTGGGTCAAGAGCGCTCGGGCGAAGGGCGTCAGCGAGTGGCGGATCATGTACCACCACATCTTCCGTCCGGCGACGCCGGTGTTGATCACAATCCTGGTGGCCGACTTCGTCGGGATCATCTTCTCGACGGCGTACATCGTCGAGGTGATCTTCGGCATACCTGGACTGGGACTGGTCAGCTACAACGCGTTGATTCGGATGGATACACCGCTGGTCCTGGCAACGACACTGGTTCCGGTGATCCTGGCGATTCTCGCGAACCTGCTCCAGGACATCCTGTACACCGTGCTCGATCCACGAATTAGCTACGAGGCGAGAAACTGATGGCAACTGATACGTCCACATCCGACGCACTCGAGGTCACGTCCATCGACTGGGAGGAGTACGACCAGGGGCGGTTCAGACTGGACCGTCGAACGATCGGAACGTACGGATCGCTCCTGCTGGTCGGATTGCTCTGGCTGTACGATTACTTCTTCATCCCGGAACGGCTTCCGATCATCGACGTCGACCTGGGACTGTTCCAGCTATCGCTCAATCCGGGCAACGTCGACTGGCTGTTCCTGATGACGCTCGTCGCCGTGTTCTGGTTCGTCGTGGCACCGCTGTGGGAGAACAAGCGGATGACGATGTACTACTGGAAGAAATTCAGGCAGAATACCGCTGCCGTCTTGAGCCTGTACTTCCTCACGGGCATCTTCCTCGTCGGCGCCATCGGTCCGCGTATCATCGGTCAACCAGAACCGGAGTGGGGGAACTTGCTCGCACCACCAGTGTTCTTCGGGGGCACCTGGGCCCACCCCTTCGGCACCCACCGGACCGGCGAAGACATCCTCGAGATCGTCGTCGCCGGGGCCGAAGTGAGCTTCCAGGTCGGACTCATCGCGACGCTGTTCAGCGTCGTGCTGGCAGCCATCGTCGGTGCCACGGCGGCCTTTATGGGCGGCTGGGCCGACGCCCTGCTGATGCGGTTCGTCGACCTGCTGATGACGTTCCCGACGTTCTTCCTGATCATCCTGCTGATCTACATCTACGGTGGAAGCCTGTTTCTGCTCATCATCATCCTCGCGTTCACCGGCTGGGGCGGGACGGCCCGGCTAATCAGGAGTGAAGCGCTCCAGCGAAGCGAGGAAGAGTACATCAGCGCCGCGGAGGCGGCCGGCGCGAGCCGGGCGTACATCATCCGGCGACACATCCTGCCGAACGTCTCGAACACGATCATCACGGCCGCGACCCTGTTGATCCCCGGGATGATCCTGACCGAAGCGATCATTGCGTTCCTCGGGTTCGGCGACCCCGACGTCTGGTCGTGGGGTCGGATCATCGCTGCGGGCCGAGGGAACCTCGACGACGCGTGGTGGATCGCGACGATTCCAGGAATTTTCCTGTTCTTCACCGTGCTGTCGTTCAACTTCCTCGGTGACGCGCTTCGAGACGCACTCGACCCACGACACGAGACAGAACAATGACTGACGATCCACTACTCTCCGTTCGCGACCTGCACACGGTGTTTCACACCGACGAAGGCACAGTTCACGCCGTCGACGGCGTCAGCTTCGACGTCAAGCGCGGCGAAACAGTCTGTATCGTCGGCGAAAGCGGGAGCGGGAAGTCCGTAACCACCGAATCGATCACTCGAATCCTCAAGATGCCGCCCGGAGAGATCGCCAGTGGGGAGATCATCTTCGACGGCCAGGACGTGACGGCGATGTCGGACAAGGAGATTCGCCAGGTTCGAGGCGGGCGGATCAGCCACATCTTCCAAAACCCACAGAGTGCGCTCAATCCAGTGTACACTGTCGGCGCCCAGATACGCGAAGCGATCAACACGCACCAGGACCTCTCGAAGACGGCCGCCCGCGAACGATCGATCGAACTGCTCGACGAGGTCGGCATTCCGGAAGCGGCGGCTCGCATCGACGACTATCCGCACGAGTTCAGCGGCGGGATGAAACAGCGAGTGATCATCGCGATGGCGCTCGCGTGTGAACCCGACCTCCTGATCGCCGACGAACCGACGACGGCGCTTGACGTCACCATCGAATCGCAAATTCTCGACTTGCTGATGGACCTCCAGGAGGAGTTCGACATGTCGATCATCTTCGTTACGCACGACCTCGGCGTCGTCGCCGAGGTCGCCGACCGCGTCATCGTCATGTATGCCGGGAAAGTCATGGAACGAGCCGGCGTCTACGATCTCTTCGACAACCCGGCTCACCCCTACACGCGGGCCCTGCTCAAGTGCCTCCCGGGCAGCAGTGGAACGATCGAACCGATCGGCGGGACGCTTCCGAGTGTCCTGAATCCGCCCGACGGCTGTCGGTTTGCCGACCGTTGCCCCTACGCGATTGACGACTGTACCGTCGGGGATCAACCGGACCTCGTGCCCGCGACGACCGGCGAGCATACCGTCTCCTGTCTCTACTATCACGACGGCTACGACGAGTCGGTCGTCCTCGAAGAGCGTCCCCAGAACGGCGCGAACGCGACGCGTTCACGGCCGGTTTCGGGCACCGGAGGTGATCGTCGATGAACGCCCCGGGTTCGAACCCGCTCCTCGAGGTGCGCGACCTCGAGAAACACTACCCCATCACGAAGGGGGTTCTCAAGCGCGAGGTCGGGCGCGTCCGTGCGGTCGACGGGATCGACATCACCGTCGAGCGCGGACAGACGGTCGGCCTGGTCGGCGAGTCCGGCTGTGGCAAGTCGACGGCCGCGACCACCATCCTCCAGCTCGAGGAGGCGACGGGCGGGCAGGTCCTCTTCGACGGAGAAGACGTCACCGAGTTCGGAAAGCGGGATATGAAGCGCTTCCGTCGGCGCGCCCAGATGATCTTCCAGGACCCGGACTCGAGTTTCGACCCGCGGATGTCGATCGGTGAATCGGTGGCCGAACCGTTGCTCGTCAATGGGATGGACGACCGACAGCGGCGACGACGGATCGTCGAACAGCTCCTCGTCAGGGTCGGGTTGCAGGCATCGGACGCGGATCGGTACCCTCACGAGTTCAGCGGTGGCCAGAAGCAGCGAATCGCGCTCGCCCGGGCGCTGTCGGTCAATCCCGACCTTCTCGTCGCCGACGAGCCGGTGTCGGCACTGGACGTCTCGATCCAGGCGGAGATCCTCTCGATCATGGAGGAACTCCAGAGGGAGTTTGGACTGGGGATCTTGATCATCAGCCACAACCTCGGCGTCATCCGGGAAATCTGTGACCGCGTCGGCGTGATGTACCTCGGCCAGATCGTCGAGGAGGGGCCGACCGAGGAGATTTTCAACGATCCACAGCACCCCTACACGCGGGCGTTGATCTCCTCGATCCCGGTTCCCGACCCGCACCTGAGCCGCGACGAGGTCTCGCTGTCGGGGGACGTCCCGAGCCCGTCGAACCCGCCGAAGGGGTGTCGGTTCCACACCCGCTGTCCCGAGGTGATCCAGCCCGACGCCTACGACTTCGATCAGGAGACCTGGCGACACTTCGTGGACTACAAGTATCGCGTCCAGGACGGATCACTCGACGCCCAATCGATCCGCGAGAGCGTCGTCACGGAGGAAGACGCGTACGACGAGCCGAACGAGGTCCCGTTCGAGGCGTTCGAATCGCGACTTCGCACGGAGTTCTCGATTCCGGCCCCGCTCCCGGACGAGCGGGCCGAGGACGTCCTCGAGCGATCGATACGCTCCGTTTACGACGGAGACCTCGAGGCAGCGGCGTCGCTCCTTCGCGAAGAGTTCGAGACCGTCTGTCGTCAGGAGACGCCGGCAGAGGTTCACGTTACGTCCGACCACCGGGCGGCCTGCCACCTCGCTGAGGCGGAAACCGCCGTCGAAACGCCGGCTCACTCGAGCGACTGACACGGGCTCGGAACTGGTTTTATAGCGGTTTCCCGGCGGTTTCCAGCGTTTTTCCAATAGTTTTCCAACGGGGTTCCAACGGGATTTCGACCGATTTCTCGAGCGACGCGAATCGAGATATCGGCAATGTGAGTCGGGAGAAACGTGAAAACGGCTCTCGTGAGAGGTCGGGACGAGCGCGCGTTCGACGTCGAGAAGTGCTTGGGTCCCGGCCGACGACGCGAGCGGCCGCGACGGCTGGTGGTCGGTTCAGGTATTCGTTACTCGTCACCCGTCAACTGCCACTCGAGTGCGGCCTCAATCGTCGCCGTCTTCGTCCACGATGACGACCTCGCCGTCGACGACGTCGACGTTGATCAGCGTCTTCACGTCGTAGCCCGCGTCCGCGACCTTGTTCTCGCCGCCTTCTTTCTTGATGACGGCGACGGTATCGGCGACCTCGGCCCCGATTTCGTCGAGCGCGCCGAGGACGGCTGCAAGCGTGCCGCCGGTCGAGAGGACGTCGTCGAGCACGAGCACGCGCTCGCCCTCGTACACGTCATTGATAAACATCTCGTTCTCCGAGTAACCGGTCTTCTGGGAGATCGAGACCTCGCCCTCGAGGCCGTACTCGCGCTTGCGGATGACGGTCAGTGGAATGTCGGTCATGAGCGAGACTGCTGTCGAGATGTGGATGCCCATCGCGGCCGGGGTGACGATCCGATCGACGTCCTCCAGGTCGGCCTTGCGCGTGATTCGGATGACGATTTCGCGGAGGAGGGAGGGCTCGAGTTTGGGGACGCCGTCGCTGATGGGGTGGACGAAGTAGTGATAGCCGTTCTTCTCGATGATGGGGGCCTCGAGGAGCGACCGTTTCAACTGATCCATGTCGTGGATGCGGGAGATATCGAGTAAAAGGTGACGATACGCGCCGCGCCTCGAGACACCCTCGAAACGGGCGTCGTACCCGGTACAGCCACGCGGCCGCCGATTCCCTCGCTACCGTCCGTAACTCAGCTCCGGGGGCTCGTCGCCGTGGCCGACGCGCATGTTCCGTTCGTAGTAGATGTGAGCGGCCGCCGTGGCGGTGATCGTCACCGAGAGGAGGCCCGCCCAGGCGAGTTCCGACAACATCGTGAGCGGGTAGATTCCGAGCCAGAGCGCGGCCACGAGCGCACAGCCGATTGCGCCCAGCGAGAGGTACAGTTCGCGCCAGGCGAACTCCCTGCCGGGGACGATCTCGAGGTAGACGTTGAGATCACTGGTCCTATCGGTCGGTTCGATGACCCCGTCGTCGGAGTCGAATCGAAGGATGCCGGCGGTGTCCATCTTCGGGAGGTGCGTCTGCTGGAGCGTCGTGTAGACGCGCTTTCGTTGCTCCGGGGTGACGCCCTCGAGGGTCGTCTCGTACTCCCAGGCGGCGACCTGCTGGGCGAGGTCGCCGAGTTCGACTGGTCGGTCGTCCTGTTTCAAAAACTGAAGGACGTAGCGCCGTCGCTGGTTGCGGAGGACTTCGAAAATTTCACCCTTCGAGAGCGGGTTCGGCCGGCCGGGTCGGTCCATCTTCATCGTCACCTCGCGACACCAGCCTTGGGGGGAGAGATCGTCATCGATTGACGGCATGAACGCCACGTATATAATTCTCGTGACGGTCGCTTTCGACGACAGGTTTGCCGGTTGAAAAGATCAGTCGAGCGGCGGAGGATGACGCCGATCGAAGTCGTCCCATCCATCAACCGACGACGACAGCCAGCGATCGAGCGATTTCGTCCGCCAGATCGGCCTTCGCACCCGAAAACTGCGCGACGTCCTCGGCGTGGACGAGGAGCGCTCGAGTCCGGTCACCGCCCATGACGCTCGCGTCGTTGGCGACGACGAAGGCCGCGTCGACGCGCTCCAGCACCGCTCGTGCGGCGTCGATCATCGCCTCGTCCTCGCCACTCGTCTCGGCCTTAAACGCGACGATGGGCAGATCAGGTCGAGCTTCGCGCACCTGATCGATGAGTTTCGGCGTCGGCTCGAGGTCGAGGGTCAGCTCCTGGCCGGAGCGGAGTTTCGCCTCGCTGGCGTCGACGGTGTAGTCGCCGACGGCGGCGGCCGAGACGAGAGCGTCCGCCTCGCCACAGGCCTCGAGCGTCACCTCGAGCATCTCCGCTGCGCTTTCGACGGTCCGTACGTCGGCGTATGGGACGTCGTCGCCGTCGTGGATCAGTGTCACGTCGGCTCCGAGGACGTAACACGCGCGGGCGACAGCTCGACCCATCTTCCCCGAGGAGCGATTCGTCAGCACGCGAACGGGGTCGATCGGCTCGCTGGTCGCGCCGCTGGTGACGACGACGTAACGCCCCTCGAGGGGCCGGTCGCTCGCGGCCCGCGCGACCGCACAGACGATGGCTTCCTCGGTGGCAATCTTGGCCTTCCCCTCCTCGACGCGCGGGTCGACGAAGTCGACGCCCCAGGACTCGACGCGCTCGATGGCCTCGAGGACGCCCGGGTGGTCGTACATCGGTTCGTGCATGGCCGGGGCGACGACGACCGGCACGCCGGCACCGAGGGCTGTCGTGGCGCAGGTCGTGACCGGAGTGTCGTCGACCGCACCGGCGATCTTGCCTACGGTGTTGGCCGTGGCCGGCGCGAGCAAGAGGATGTCGGCCCAGCCGTCGCTCCCACAGAGGGCAACGTGTTCCACCCCGCCCGTGATCTCGGTGACGACATCGCGCTCGGTTGCGAACTCGAGCGCCCATGGGTGGACGATTCCTCGGGCGCTGTCGGTCATCACCGCGCGGACGGTCGCCCCCTGCCGGCGCAACTCGTGAGCAAGTTCGACCGTCTTGACGGCCGCGATCGACCCCGAAACCCCGAGCGCGACGTTGACTCCCTCGAGCATTCTCGATTGATCTTCGGCGGGAGGTGTAAAATGCGTATGGATCGTTGTCGGGCACCGACGATGGCCGACGGTCTTTGCGGTGCGCGGACGAATCAGTCGCGGGCGACGCTCGGGTGCATCGTCGGCTCGGCCTCGAGTGGCTCCGCAAACGCCTCGAGCATCCGTTTCCTCGCCGTCTCGTCCCGCTCGCGTCGCTCCGCCTCGTCGATCTCCTCGCAGGCTGGCGGCACGTCCCGATCGCGGCCCGTGAAGTAGCCCTCAGGGGCGACCCAGTCGTGATAGAACGGAACGCCAGAGTCGTGAATCGCGGCGAGGCCGACCTTCGCGCCGTGGCCGGCGGCGACTATCGCCTGGTGCGGTTCACCCGCGAGTCGCCCCGCGGCGTAGACGCCGTCGACGGCCGTCCGACCCGCCTCGTCGACGCTCACCACGTACTTGCTCCCGCGCTGTTCGCGACCGACGTCGAGGGGCGTGAGGTAATCGCTGTCGGCCCAGGAGGCGGCGATCACCCGGCGTGCCTCGAGCGGTTCGCCACCGTCGGTCTCGAGGACGAATCCCGCTTCAGGTGTCTGGGAATCGCGTTGCTCGACACTCGTGACGTACCCGAGTTCGAACTCGGCGCCAGCGTTTCCGGCGTGCTCGCGAACGAGCGCGAGGTACCGGCGGGCGTCGACGCCGTCGGGGAACCCAGGGTAATTCTCGAGATTGGCGTTGCGCGCCAGGATCGATTCGCCCCCGTCGATCACGAGGGTGTCCAGTCCGTTGCGGGCGGTGTAGATGGCCGCCGAGAGACCGGCGACGCCACCGCCGACGATGCAGACGTCTCGCATACTCGAGTGTGGACGAGAGCAGTATAGAAACGCTCCGACTCGAGACGAGCGGCGACAGCGGCGGTGTGGCGAGGGCGATGGGTCGGCGTGTCGGCGGTTTTGGGAGGATGGACGCCGACGCACCATCTCGCCGCATGCCCGACGCTTTATACGATCGACGGCAAACAGAGGGGTATGGCTACCGAGCGCGGCGTCGACCCCGCCGCCGACTCTCGAGCGACCTACGACTACCGGAGCGACGACGTCGACCGCCCCGCGCTCGTCGAGGACATCGCGCGCGTCGTCGAGGGCGACGTCCGCGCCGACTCGTACTCCCGCTCCCTCTACGCGACCGACGCGAGCATCTACGAGATGACGCCCATCGCCGTCGTCTTCCCGACCTCGACGGCCGACGTCGCCGCCGTGATGGACTACTGCGCTCGCCGCGAGATTCCCGTCCTCCCCCGCGGCGGTGGGACCAGCCTCGCCGGCCAGAGCGTCAACGAGGCCGTCGTCCTCGACTTCACGACCGACATGGACGCCCTCCTCGAGGTCGACCTCGACGCTCGGCGCGCGACCGCCCAGCCCGGAATCACGCTCGGGCGGCTCAACGAGGCCGTCGCCCCCCACGACCTGAAGTTCGCGCCCGACCCTGCCTGGGGCGACAAGAGCGCCCTCGGGGGCGCCATCGGAAACAACTCGACGGGGGCCCACTCCCTGCAGTACGGTAAGACCGACGCCTACGTCGAGGAGGTGGAAGTCGTCCTCGCCGACGGCACCGTCACCCGCTTCGGCGAGGTCGCTCTCGCGGACCTCTCCGACCTCGCCGACGGCGACGACCTCGAGTCGCAAATTTACGCCGAAGTCGAGCGGATTCTCGAGGAGGAAGGCGAGCGTATCGCCGATCGGTACCCCGACCTCAAGCGAAACGTCTCGGGGTACAACCTGGACTGGCTGCTCGAGGACGCCCGGGGATCGATTCGGGAGGCCGGCGAACGCGACGCCGACGGTGGGACGATCAACCTCGCGAAACTCCTCTGTGGCAGCGAGGGCACGCTCGCCATCGTCACCGAGGCCACCGTCGCCCTCGAGCCGATTCCCGAGACCAAGAGCATGGCCCTACTGACCTACGACAGCGTGCTCGAGGCGGTCGCCGATGTCGAACCCATCGTCGCACACGACCCCGCCGCGGTCGAACTGGTCGACGACGTGTTGATCGACCTCGCGCGCGGGACCGCGGAGTTCGTCGAGGTGACCGAGATGCTTCCGGAGGGCACGGGTGCAGTCCTCCTCGTGGAGTTCTACGCCGAGGACGACGCCGACGGGAAACGAAAGGTGGCGAACCTGCTCGCCGACCGCTGTCCGGCCGTCGCGACGGCCGTCGAAGCCGACCCCGCCGGCAAACGGCCCGACCTGGAGGCTGACGTCCGCGCGTTCGACGCCCTCGAGGCCTACGACGAGGCCACCAGGTCGAACGTCTGGAAGCTCCGCAAGTCAGGCCTCCCGATCTTGCTCTCGCGGACGACCGACGAGAAACACGTCGCGTTCATCGAAGACACCGCCATCCCGCCCGAACACCTCGCCGCGTTCGTCGCCGACTTCCAGGAGGTGCTGGAAGACCACGACACCTACGCGAGTTTCTACGCCCACGCCGGCCCCGGCGTCCTCCACATCCGGCCGCTCGTGAACACCAAAACTGGCGCCGGAGTCGAGAATATGGAGTCCATCGCCGACGCCGCGACGGACCTGGTCGTCGAGTACGACGGGTCGGTCTCGGGCGAACACGGCGACGGCCGCGCGCGCACGCAGTGGAACCGCAAACTGTACGGCGACGAGCTCTGGGAGACCTTCGAGCGGCTGAAGACGGCGTTCGACCCCGACTGGCTCCTGAACCCCGGCCAGGTCGTCTTCCGCGAGGACGACCCCACGGCGATGACCGAGAACCACCGCTTCGGCCCCGGATACGCCTTCGACGCCGATTTCGAACCCAAGCTCGAGTGGGACGTCGACAACGGCTTCCAGGGCATGGTCGAACTCTGTCACGGCTGTGGCGGCTGTCGCGGCGACCAGTCGACGACCGGCGGCGTGATGTGTCCGACCTACCGGGCCAGCCGCGAGGAGATCACCAGCACGCGCGGGCGGGCGAACGCGCTTCGGCAGGCGATGAGTGGCGACCTCGAGCCCGGCGAGGCCTTCACCGACGAGTTCCTCGACGAAGTCCTCGACCTCTGTATCGGCTGCAAGGGCTGTGCGATCGACTGCCCCAGCGAGGTCGACATGGCGAAGCTCAAAGCCGAGGTGACCCACGAGCACCACCAAAGAGACGGCGCGAGCCTGCGCGACCGCCTGTTCGCGAACGTCCACGACCTCTCACGGTGGGGCTCCCGACTGGCTCCGCTGTCGAACCTCGGACCGAAGCTCCCCGGTGCACGGCGGGTGATGGAGGCCGTCGCCGGCATCAGCGCCGACAAACCCCTGCCTCGGTTCCACCGGCGGACGTTCACCAACTGGTTCCAGGATCGTAGCGGCACCTTGCGGCCGCTGTCGGGAGCGACGCGGAAGGCAGTCGTCTACCCGGACACGTTCACGACCTACAACAACCCCGAGGCGGGGAAAGCCGCCGTGCGAGTCCTCGAGGCTGCCGGCGTCCACGTCGCGGTGCCGGACGACCTGGGCGATACGGGCCGCCCCGCGTTCTCGAAGGGGTTTCTCGAGCAGGCGAAGGCGACCGCCCAGGAGAACGTGGAGACGCTCGAACCCGCACTCGAGGATGGCTGGGACGTGGTCGTCCTCGAGCCCTCCGACGCCGTCATGTTCCAGTCGGATTACCTCGACCTCCTCGGCGAGGACGCCCGTTCCCTCTCGCAGGCGACCTACGGGGTCTGTGAGTACCTCGACGCGTTCGACCTGGACGAGGACCTCTCGTTCGTGTCGGGGAACGAGACGCTGACCTACCACGGCCACTGCCACCAGAAAGCGACCCGGAAGGACCACCACGCCGTCGGGGTCCTCCGGCGAGCAGGCTACCGCGTCGACCCGCTCGACTCGGGCTGTTGCGGGATGGCCGGCAGTTTCGGCTACGAGGCCGAACACGCCTCGATGAGTGCGGCAATCGGACGGATCCTGTACGATCAGGTCGACGAGAGCCCAGGGGACCGAGTCGTCGCCCCCGGTGCCTCCTGTCGCACTCAGTTAGCGGCGGGCCAGGGGCGACGCGCCCGCCCGCAGACGCCCATCGAGTGCCTCGAAGAGGCCCTGGAGACACAATCGAAGTATTAAAGGCCGAATCGTGGGGAGATACGTACACGAATGATCGAGGTACCTCTCCAGACGATCGACAACCTGCTGCGCCCCATCCACATGGGCCACGCCCTCATCGGGTTGCTCGTATTAGCGATCCTCGGGACGCTCCCGCTGAAGTCGATGAAGATCATGGGTATCAACCTCGCCGCGCTGGGTGCGCTATTCCTGCTGGTGCCGACGAGCCTGACCGACGGCATGATCGCCTTCCGACTGATCGGCATCGTGCTGGTGCTGATCGGTCCGATTCTCTACGCCGGCGGTCGATAGGACTCGAATTCGTTTATTACTCTTTGTTCCCGACGTCTCTTCTCACCTTTCGTTTCCCTGATCGACGACTCGAGCGGCCGCTGCGGTCGAGACGTGCGACGACTACGCGATAGTTTTTGAAGTGGTACGGGGCAAGGACAGGGTCCGGCGCCGTCACTCGAAGGCCGCGACCAGTTCGCCCTCTTCGAGGGGACCGGGACCGTCGGCCTCGTACTCCTCGACGTCGGAGGTCCCTGCGGAAATCCTGGCCATCCCCGTTTCGTCGACGGCGTAGGTCACTCCGGTGGGCCCGCCGTCTACTATCCACTCGCTGCCGTCTTCGTCGGCTCCGTTGATCGAACCCCCGATGCGGCGACAAAACATCACCGTGATCTCATCGTCCCACTCGAGGAGAAGCTGTGCCTCCACGCTGTTTGAGACGTCGAAAACGTAATACGCGTCCCATTCACACAGAACGTCGTTCGTAAGGTAGGCTTCTTCGAAATTCGCGACGTAGTCGAAGAGCGCGTCGTCGTCGAACGACTCCGGGGGGCCGGGGTACGGAATCGTCGCCACGGTTTCGTACTCGCGGTTCTCGTCGTCGCGTTCGAGTTCGACGGTTTCCGATTCTTTCGTGCACTCGGGACGCTCCACCTGCCCGCCGAAGTGGCCGGCAACCGACTCGGCGTTGATCGTTCGGGAGTCCTCACCGTCGGTACCATCTCCCGGATTTTCGCTGGATTCGCCCGTCGAAGACTCGTCCAGACAGCCAGCGACCGCGGCGACCGCCCCGCCAAGGGCGGCGACCATCGTTCGTCGGTTCATGTACCGGATTGAATGTATCAATGCATAATAGTGACGGAAGCTAAAACGCACGTTTCACCGTCCTCGAGCCTTGCTGGATCGACTCCGTTCGATCCCAGCGCCGCCGAGTCCATCGACGTCCCCCACACCTCCACCGTTCGCATCCGCGGTCAATCCACGTACAGCGAGTACGCGATCACCAGAAAGCCCCCGAGCACGAGCAGACTCTCGATCAAAATACCCACAGGCAGCGCCACCTCGAGCACTTCGAAGAGCACGCCGGCGAGGACGAACCCGAGCGTCACGACGCCGAATCCGACCGCGAGCAGGCCGAGTTCGCGTCGTCTGGTTCGCCGATAGGCCTTGAGCGTCAGATACGTGATGGTCCCGCCGACGACCAGGATCAGCGTCTTGACGATCGTCAACGCGATCATCACGGTCACGTCGCCGGGTGCGTGCGGACTCATAGCTATAGTTCCTCGCGGACTTCCGACCAGAGGTCGGCCAGACGCTCGTCGGCCGTCCGCGGCGGGCGCTCGATTCTGGCGCCCAGGGTGTTGTCGTCCTCAAGTACGAGCGTGATTTCGGAGAAGGCGACCCCGTACTTGCTCGCGTGGTGGCCGTCGCGTCGAATCTCGGTCGACTCTTCGAGCAGGGTCGCTTCGGTCAGCGACTCGAGTTTTCGGTACAGCGTCGACTGTGGGATGTCACAGCGGGCGTTGAGTTCTGCGGCTGTCATGGGTTCGTCGAGGTGGCGGATGATTTCACGGCTATCGGGATCGTCCAGGGCGGCGCAGATGTCCTCGGCCGAGGGGGCGACGTCCGAGGTGAGTGGATCCCGAACCATTCGCGTGGAAATTCGAAGAAGGAGCCTTTAATCCCATCGGTCGATGAGCCAATACGACCCGAATACGTTCGTGGCGATCAGCGTCGCGGATCACGCAGACCTCGAGCGCCAGTCCGCCGAGTTCGAGCGCCTCGTCGTCTGCTCAGACCTCGAGCGCCAGTCCGCCGAGTTCGAGCGCCTCGTCGACGTCCCGGTCCTCGTGGACCACGGCGGCGACGGCACGGGCGATCCCCTCGGGGTCCTCGTGCTGGAAGATCGATCGACCCATCGAGACGCCAGCACCGCCGGCGTCCACGGCTCCGCGAACCATCTCGAGGGTCTGGCGGTCGGTACCGCGGGAACCGCCGGCGATGACGACCGGAAGCCGAGTGGCCTCGACGACGTGTTCGAAGCTGTCGGCGTCGCCGCTGTAGCCGGTTTTTACGATATCGGCGCCGACCTCCTCGGCGAGACGGACGGCGTGGCCGAGCGCCTCGGGGTCGTCGCCCGCGACGTCGGGGCCGCGCGCGTAGGCCATCGCGAGGACCGGGATGCCAAAGCGGTCGGCCGCGCTGGTCAGTTTGGAGAGGTCCTCGAGCTGGCCGGGCTCGTGGGTCGAACCGACGTTGATGTGAAAGGAAACGGCGTCGGCGCCGGCCCGGATCGCGTCCTCGACGGTCCCCGTGAGGCGCTTGTCGTTTTCGTCCGGCCCGATGGTCGTCGAGGCGTTGAGGTGGACGATGTAGCCCGCGTCGTTCTTGCTCGAGTGGACGCGCGGGGCGATGCCGCGCTGGGTCAAGACGGCGTCGGCGCCGCCGCGCGTGACCGCGTCGATGGTCGATTCGATGTCTTTCAGGCCCGTTACGGGGCCGAGGGTGATCCCGTGGTCCATCGGAACGATGACGTACCGCCTGTCTGTTCCGATGCGGTCGAGTCGTGCGTCGAGTCCGGCTGTCAAAGTCATATTGCGAATGTGTAGCAAACTGGTGGTTATGGCTGTTCTGGTTGCGGTACGTTTTCCGGGTTCGCGCCGCGGGCGGCGCCCTCGGCGAGTTCGCGAGCCTTCGCTTCGAGGCGGGCCGCGGTCTCGGCGGTCGGTTCGTCGTTCTCGTGGCCCTCGGCGACAATGTCCACCAGGGCGCTCCCGACGATGACCCCATCGGCCCCCGAGGCGACGATGCGTTCGGCGTGGTCACCGGTCTTAATGCCGAAGCCGACCGCCTTCGGGACGTCCCAGTCGGCCAGTCGCTCGAGGCTCGCGTTGGTATGATCGGAGACGTCCTCGCGCGCGCCGGTCGTTCCGAGTCGCGCCTGGACGTAGACGTACCCCGAGACGCGCTCGCGCATGCGTTCGAGGCGCTCGCCGCGGGTGGTGGGCGCGACGATGAAGATCAGGTCGAGGCCGAACTCGTCGCACGCGTCGCGCAGCGGGTCGGCCTCCTCTGCCGGTAAGTTGGGGACGACGAAGCCCTCGAGGCCGGCCTCGGCAGCGCGTTCGACGAAGGGGCGAGGGCCCTGCTCTTCGCCAAATTGGTAAATCAGGTTGTAATACGTCATACACACCAGCGGCGCCTCGACCTCGAGGTCCTCGACGAACGCGAAGAAGCGCTCGGGCGTCATCCCGCCTTCGAGTGCGCGAACGACGGCCTCCTGGATCGTCGGCCCCTCCGCGATCGGTTCCGAGAACGGCAGGCCGAGTTCGATTACGTCCGCGCCGCCCCGATCCAGGGCCTCGACGTACTCGAGGGAGGCCTCGTAGGTCGGATCGCCCGCCGCAAGGTACGGGACGAACGCGGGGCCGCCGGCGAACGCCGCGTCGATGCGGTCGCTCATCGCAGGCCCCCCTCGCTCGCGAAGACCGACAGGTCGGGCGCGGCCTCGAGCCCTCGTTTTTCCGTCTCCTCGATCACCGTCTCGAGGTCCTTGTCGCCGCGACCGGAGACGGTGACGACGACCGAATCGCCCAGCACCTCGTCGGCGTCGTCGCGGCCGGCCGCTTCGTGGAGGAAACCGAACGCGTGGGCCGTCTCGAGTGCTGGGATGATCCCCTCCTCGGTCGAGAGGCGGTGGAAGGCCTCGAGCGCGGCGTCGTCGTCGACGGTGACGGGCGTGACTCGACCCGACTCGACGAGGTGGGCGAGTTCGGGGCCGACGCCGGCGTAGTCGAGGCCGGCGGAGACGCTGTGGGATTCCATGATCTGGCCGTGGGAGTCCTGCAGGAGGTGCGTTCGCGCGCCGTGGAGGACGCCCTCGGTGCCCGTCGAGAGCGTCGCGGAGTTGGGCGCGACCCCCGCGTCCTCGTCGACCTCGAGGGAGGAGCCGCCGGCTTCGACGGCGTAGAGCGACACGGATTCATCGGCGGTAAAGTGGTGAAACGCACCTATCGTGTTCGACCCGCCGCCCGCGCAGGCGAGCACCGAATCCGGCAGCGAGCCGATCTGCTCGAGACACTGCTCGCGCGCTTCCTCGGAGATTACCGATTGAAAGTCCCGGACCATCGCCGGGAACGGGTGGGGGCCGACGACCGAGCCGATGACGTAGTGGGTGTTCTCGACCGTCTGAGACCAGTCGCGCATCGTCTCCGAGATGGCCTCCTTGAGCGTTCCGCGGCCCGCATCGACCGGGTTCACCTCCGCGCCGTTGATCCGCATCCGGAAGACGTTGGGTCGCTGGCGGTTCACGTCCGTCCGACCCATGTAGATTTCGCAGGGCATGTCCAGGTGGGCGGCGGCCATCGCGGTCGCGGTCCCGTGCTGGCCTGCGCCGGTCTCGGCGATGATTCGCTCTTTGCCCATGTACTTCGCGAGCAGGACCTGCCCGAGCGCGTTGTTCAGTTTGTGCGCGCCGCCGTGGACCAGGTCCTCGCGCTTGAGGTACACGTCGCGGCCATAGCGCTCGCTGAGTCGGTCGGCCCGTTGGAGCGGCGTCGGTCGTCCCCCGAAGTCCCGGAGCCGTCGGCGGAACTCGTCCATGAAGCCGTCCTCGTTCGCGAGGACGTACCGCTGGTAGGCGTCCTCGAGTTCCTCGAGGGCGGGCATCAGCGCCTCGGGGACGTACTGGCCGCCGAAGCGGCCGAAGGTACCGTCCTCGAGAGATCGATCGTCCCCCTCGTGTTCGGTTTCGTTCTCGCGCGCGGATGGAGTGCGCTCGGTGCCGTCGTCGCTTGTCTCTAACTCGGTCATGTCGTATCAGTCTCCGCCGTCGTCAGCCGCCGGGTGTTCGCACGCACGTCGCCGTCCGTCTCGCCCGCGTGATCCATGATCGCGCTCCCGACCAGGAGGGCGTCGGCGCCCGCCTCGCGCATTCGCCGAACGTCCGCCGGCGTCGAGATGCCGCTCTCTGCGATCAGCGTCACGTCGTCAGGGACGTGGGGCGCGACCGACTCGAAGGTTTCGAGGTCGACCTCGAGGCGAGCCAGGTCACGGTTGTTCACGCCAATGACCTCGGCGCCCGCCTCGAGGGCCGTCTCGAGTTCCGCCCGATCGTGGACCTCCACGAGGACCTGAAAACCTCGATCCCGCGCGGCAGCGAGCAGTCCCGCGAGGTCGTCGACGAAGCGGGCGATCAGGAGCACGAGATCGGCCTCCACGAGGTCGAGATGGGCTTCCTCGAGGACGAAATCCTTGCGGAGCACGGGGACGTCGACGGCCGCTCGAACGTCTCGAAGGGCGTCAGCGGAGCCGCCGAAGTGAGTCGGTTCGGTGAGGACGGAGATGGCCGTCGCCCCGCCCGCGACCATCTCCTGGGCGAGGGTAGCCGGGTCGTCGTTCCGAACCCCGTCGCTCGTGGGGCTCGTCGGTTTTACTTCCGCGATGATCGGCACCCGTCCGTCGGCTTCGGCCCGCTCGAGCGCGCGTTCAACCGAGCGCGGGTCGACGTCGAGAACCGCGTCGGCTCCGCCGCGTTCGCCGGCCGACTCGAGAATCGACCGGACGGAGGCCGCGAGGTCGCCAGTGGTTTCCATTATCGTACATCAATGTACTAATCTATACATAAGACTTGCGGGACGCGTGCAAATATCCAGCCCATCGGTACCGTATTATGCTCGGTCCGCCACACGACGACCATGCACGTCACTCTCTCGCCCTCGAGCGTTCGCGGGACCGCTCGCGCCCCGCCGTCGAAGAGTTACACTCACCGGGCCATTCTGGCCGCGGGCTACGCCGACGAGGCGACCGTCCACGACCCGCTCTGGTCGGCCGACACGAAGGCGACTGCACGCGCCGTCGAGGCATTCGGCGGGGACGTCCTGCGGGCGGGCGACGACCGCCTCGAAGTATCTGGGTTCGACGGTCGGCCCGCAGTCCCGGAAAACGTGATCGACTGCGCCAACAGCGGCACAACGATGCGCCTGGTCACCGCGACCGCGGCGGTGGCCGACGGCACGACCGTCCTCACGGGCGACGAATCGCTCCGCTCGCGCCCGCAGGGACCGCTGCTCGAGGCGATCGATGACCTCGGCGGCCAGGCGTTCAGCACGCGCGGGAACGGTCAGGCGCCGCTGGTCGTGACTGGTCCCGTTTCCGGAAACCGTGTCTCGATCCCCGGCGACGTCTCCTCCCAGTACGTGTCGGCCCTGCTGATGGCCGGCGGCCTGCTCGAGGACGGCCTCGAGATTGCCCTCGAGACGGAACTCAAGTCGGCGCCCTACGTCGACGTCACCCTTGAGGTCCTCGAGGACTTCGGCGTCGCCGCCCGGCACACGGACGACGGCTTCGCCGTCGACGGCGGGCAGTCCTACCAGGCCGCGGGCGGTTCGTACCACGTCCCCGGCGACTTCTCCTCGATTTCGTACCTGGCGGCCGCGGGCGCCGTCGCCGGCGACGAAAGCGTCCGCGTCCGCGGCGTCTATCCGAGCGCACAGGGCGACAGCGCCATCCTCGAGGCCCTCGAATGCATGGGTGCCGACGTGGCCTGGGACCGCGAGGAGGGGGTCCTCGAGGTCTCCCGAAGCGACCTCGAGGGCGTCGAGGTGTCGGTCGCGGACACCCCCGACCTGCTGCCGACGATTGCGGTCCTGGGCGCCGTCGCCGAGGGTGACACCCATATCACGAACGCCGAACACGTCCGTTACAAGGAGACCGACCGCGTGAGCGCGATGGCCGAAGAGTTGGGAAAGATGGGCGTGCGGACGACGGAGGAACGCGATTCCCTGACCGTTCACGGCGACGATTCCTCGCTCGAGGGCGCGGCAGTTGACGGCCGGGGCGACCACCGGATCGTCATGTCGCTGGCCGTCGCGGCCCTCCAGGCGGAGGGCGAGACGCGCATCGCAGGTGGCGAACACGTCGACGTCTCGTTCCCGTCGTTCTTCGACGTGCTCTACGACCTGGGAGCAAGCCTCGAGCGGTCGGCGTAGGTCGACCCTCGAGAGAACAGCTACGTCGAATCTCGAGCGTGAGACGGTCTCGAGCGGCTGATCGAAGCGGCGAAGCGAGCCGAGCAACGGTTCGTTGATACGCGAATTCCTTTAAGTACCTCTCGTCACAAGGTGGAGCTATGAAGGGCATTTTGGCGGCGCCGACGTTCCACTCTCGGTAGCGACGGTTCCGCGTCCAAAGTGCGAACCTATCAATCGAGGAGAACGCGAGCGAGGGTTTTTCACCGTCTACGTTCCATCCACGCACGAGGATGAGTCCGAACGGCGTGCCGCAGGGAGCGAGGCTCGAGCGACCGAGTGGCGACGACGGCGAGCGGGAAATCGAAAACCGTCCCGGCTCGGGGTCGCTCTCGCGGGCCGCTCACCAGCGCGACGCCACCGTTCGCCAGTGGGGCGTCATCACGCCGAGCGCGACCGTCATCGGCCGGCCCGACTCGCCCGAGACGGACCTCTCGTCGAGCGTCCGTCGACTCCACGACGAGCAGCACCCCGCGACCCCCGGCTACGCCGAACGCGCCCACCGTCTCGACCGGTTGCGAACGACCCAGGCGTTCTGTAACGCCCTCGAGTTGACGCCGTGGCAGCGAGATCTGGCGCTGGGCGTCATGGACGAGATCGACCTCACCGCATTCGGGAGCCAGCGCGCCATCGCGACGGTCGCGCTGGTGGTGATCCGTCACGTCGTCGACGTGGACCGGCGCGCGTACTTCGGCCTCGACGACGTCGACGTGAGCGACCTCTCACCCGAGCGAATGGAGGAACTATTCGGCCAGTACCGCGCCCACGACATCACCGACGACCCGACGTTTGAACGCCTCGCGGCCCACCACGGGCTCGATACGACGAGTCTCAACCGACTTCGCCGCGTACTCAAGGGACAGCTCGAGGCGGAGCTCCCGGCCTACGGGCGGGCACCATACCGCGATCCGAACCTGCCGACGGGCGTGACGGAATCCGTCGACGTAGACGAAGCGGAGGGCGAGGGAGCGAAAGCGGACGCAACGAGTGACGACGAAACCGACGGCGTCGACGGCGCGGGCGACGAGTTCCACGACGAGTGATACCGGCAACGGCTTCGAGCAGGACGGCCCTTTTGTGGACGGCGACCCTACGACGCACGATGACCACCGACCAGTCGATCTCGACCGACGACGAGCGCGGCCTCGAATCGAACGACTCCGGAGCGAGTGACGGCGACGGTCCGGACACAATCACTCTCTACGCGGACTACGTCTGCCCGTTCTGTTACCTCGGGCGCCAGTCCCTCGAGCGCTACCGGGAGTCCCGGGAGGAACCGCTCGCCATCGACTGGCACCCGTTCGACCTCCGACGCGGGAAGCGAAACCCCGACGGCTCGATCGATCACGACGTCGACGACGGCAAGGACGACGAGTACTTCGAGCAGGCCAGGGAGAACGTCCGCAGACTCCAGGAGCGCTACGACGTCGAGATGGTCCAGGACCTCGCCGTCGAGGTCGACTCCTACGACGCTCAGCTCGCCTCGCTGGCCGTCGCGTCCGCCGCGCCCGAGCGCTGGGAGGCGTTCGACGTCGCGATCTACGACGCCCTCTGGCAGGACGGCCGCGACATCGGCGACCGCGACGTCCTGCTCGAAATCGCCGACGAGGCCGGCGTCCTCGACGTCGTTCGGAAGACGCTCGATGGCGAAGAGGATGAAGACGAGAGCCTCCGATCGCGCCTCGAGGAACTGTTTTCGGAGGCAGGCCGAGCCGGCGTGCGCGGTGTCCCGACGTTCGTCTACGACGGCTACGCCGCCCAGGGTGCGGTTCCGCCCGAACACCTCGAGCGGCTGGTCGAAAGCGAGGACGGAGCGGAAGTCAGCAGACGGTAGTCCGCGCTCACTCGAGTTTCTCGAGCGCGTCGAAGAAGTTCACCGACGGCCCCGCCAGCGTGATCGGATCGTCGGCGGCCCGGATCGTCACCGTCTCAGGCAGGTCCAGTGGCTGTCGATTACGCCCGTCGCTGATCGCCCAGGCCGCATCGGCGCCGGAAGCAGTGAGGGTGATTTCGCTCTCAGTGCCGACGACCAGCGGGGGCATCGCCTCGGTCGCACACATCTGCGTGACGACGAACGCGTCGACGGTCGGTCGGACCAGCGGGCCGCCCTCACTCAGGTTGTAGGCCGTCGAACCGGTCGCCGTCGAGACGAGGACGCCGTCGGCCCGGCTCGAGGTGTAGGTTTCGCCGTCGATCGCGACCTCGACGTCGACCCCGCCTGCCGGACCCCGCTTCGGGCCGTGGACGACGACCTCGTTGAGCGCCGGTGCGAGCGTCCAGCCGTCTCCGGTGGCCGTCAGGCGAGCGACGGAGCGGCCGGTGATCGATCCGGTTTCGTGGACTTCCTCGAGCAAGGTCTCGACCGTCTCGACGGCATCGGCAGGAGAGATGGCGTTCAGAAAGCCGACCTCGCCGAGGTTGACGCCGACCAGGGGGGCGCCACCGGTCTCGCGGGCCGTGAAGAGGAACGTCCCGTCGCCGCCGATGCTGACGACGAACGCGCAGTCGTTCATCGCCTCGAGTGGGACGGAATCCGCGTCGATCGCCCGTCCGGTTGCCTCGTCGACGAGGGCGTGGCCGCCGTGGTCGTGGACGGTCCGGATGAGCGAGGCCGCGAGTCGCTGTGCCCGGTCGTTCCCTCGCTGAGCGACAATGCCGACGTCGACTCCCATACCTGCCGGGTAACGCCTCCGCGGGCAAAAACCCACCTTATCCAGTCCAGTCGGGCCTGGGACGGCAACAACATTCATCGTTCTGGGGCGTTTCCCCGGAAACGAACTTCACCGCCCGAACGCGACGATACCATGGTCCACCCTGCCGACTCTCATCCCCGAATGCGAACCCCCCTGCGGAGTGGTTACGATGGGTGAGGACCTCGAGGACGACTGGTTCGAGCGCGCCCTCGAGGAACGCGAAAATGAGACCGACGACGGCGAGGAAGAGAGGGGTGACAATCTGGCGAAAGATGGGGATGGCGAACGAGCGGAAGAGAGAGGCGACGACCGAGCAGAAGACGATGTCGACGCCGCGGAAAACCAGGGTAGCAAGGACACGGACAGCTCTTCGACCTCGCTGTTCGACGAGGACTTCGGCAGCGCCCTCGACAACGTCGAGATGCCGGACGTCGGCGCCGAAACGACGCCTCCGAGGGACACCCTGGCAAGGCCGGACGGCTTCGACGACCTCGACTTTGACCTCGGCGGGCCAGAGGAAACCGACTTCGAAGCGGACGTCGACAGCGAGTTACCGCGGATCGACCTGGGAATCGACGGCCTCGATCGAATGATCCAGGGCGGCGTCCCCGAACGCACGCTCATGGTCGCGATGGGGCCCGCCGGCACCGGCAAGACCACGTTCGGCCTCCAGTTCCTCCACTACGGCCTCAAGAACAGTGAGAACGCTGTGTTCATCACGCTCGAGGAGAGCCGCGAACGGGTGATCAACAGCGCCACCGAGAAGGGCTACCCGTTCGAGGAGTACGTCGAGACGGGCCAGCTCGCGGTCGTCGGCGTCGATCCGATCGAGATGGCGAATAGCCTCACGTCGATCCGCAACGACCTGCCCCGACTCATCGAGGACTTCGGCGCGTCGCGGCTCGTCCTCGACTCCGTCTCGCTGCTCGAGATGATGTACGAGGACCGAGCGAAGCGCCGCAACGAAATCTACGACTTCACGCGCAGTCTCAAAGAGGCGGGCGTCACGGCGATGCTGACGAGCGAGGTGTCGGAAACCTCGCCGTACGCCTCCCGGTACGGAATCGTCGAGTACCTCACTGACGCCGTGTTCGTCCTACAGTACGTGCGCCCGGATGACTTCCGGGAGACGCGGCTGGCGATCGAGATTCAGAAGATCCGGGACGCGAACCACTCCCGGGAGAAGAAACCGTACGAGATCACGAGCGAGGGGCTGTCGGTCTATCAACAGGCCAACCTGTTCTGATCCTCTCCCCTCCTCCTCCTCCGCCCCGCCGCCTTTCCCCCGCGAGCGCCCGACAGGCTGACACCGGTCAGCACTCTCTCGTTCGCCGCCGACAGAACGCTTATTCGTATCACTTCCATCAGATTCACCTAGAATGGGAGACAGAGACGAGGTTCCGAGCGACGGGGCCTCGAACGACGAGTCGAGCCAATCGCCACCGGCGTCCTTCGTCGAACAGGCGAACGTCGACGAGGACCTCACGGACACCTTCGAGCGGACGTGGCCCGAGTGCTGGGACCGGGCTGGCGAGCTGCTCGAGTGGGACGACCCCTACGCGACCGTCCTCGACGACGAGAACCCGCCCTTCTATCGCTGGTTCCCCGGCGGAACGCTCAACGCCTCGTACAACTGCCTCGATCGCCACCTCGAGTCCGGCCGGAAGAACCACGCGGCGATTCGCTGGGAGGGAAAAGACGGCGAGCGTCGGACGTTCACCTACCGGGAACTCTACGTCGAAGTGAACGAGTGTGCGGCGGCCCTGCGCGAACTGGGCGTCCAGGAGGACGACGTCGTGACGATCTACCTCCCGATGATCCCCGAACTCCCGATCACGATGCTCGCCTGTGCCCGAATCGGCGCCCCCCACTCGGTCGTCTTCGCCGGGCTGTCGGCGGCCGCGCTCGCGACCCGGATGGACGCCGCCGACAGCGAGTACCTGCTCACCTGCGACGGCTACTACCGTCGCGGCGACGCGTTCAACCAGAAGAGCAAGGCCGACAACGCCGTCCTCTCGGTCGACGCGAACGTCACGACCGTCGTCGTCGACCGCCTCGGGGACGAACTCCCCCACGTCCTCGGCTCGAACGAGTACGATTACGAGGCGTTGCTCGAGGCCCACTCCCAGGAAACCGTGGAACCGGTCTCGCGAGACGCCGACGACATGCTCTTCCTGATGTACACGTCGGGCACGACTGGCGAACCGAAAGGCGTCGTCCACTCCACCGGCGGCTACCTGGCCTACGCGGCCTGGACCGCCCGTACCGTCCTCGACATCAAACCCGAGGACACCTACTGGTGTGCGGCGGACATCGGCTGGATTACCGGTCACTCCTACATCGTCTACGGTCCGCTCGCGCTGGGCACGACCACCGTGATGTACGAGGGGACGCCCGACTACCCCGACCGCGACCGGCTCTGGGAGATCGTCGAGCGGATGGCCGTCGACGTCTTCTACACGGCGCCGACGGCCGTCCGCGCGTTCATGAAGTGGGGGAAACAGTACCCTGAACGCCACGACCTCTCGAGCCTGCGCCTGCTCGGGAGCGTCGGCGAACCGATCAACCCCCGCGCCTGGCACTGGTATCGCGAGCACGTCGGCGGCGGCGAGTGCCCCATCGTCGACACCTGGTGGCAGACCGAGACCGGCGGCATCGCGATTTCGACGGTGCCGGGCGTCGACGAGATGAAGCCCGGGTCCGCGGGGCCGCCGTTGCCGGGCATCCAGGTCGACCTGCTCGACAGCGACGCCACCGCGGTTGACCCCGGAGAAACGGGCTACCTGACGCTCGAGCGTCCGTGGCCGGGGATGGCCGAAACGCTCTACGACGACGACGAGCGGTACGTCGCAGAGTACTGGCGGCAGTTTTCCGACCCCGACGCCGGCGAGTGGCGCTACGCCAGCGGCGATGCGGCCCGGGCGGACGAGGACGGTTACCTCACGATCCTCGGGCGCGTCGACGACGTACTCAACATCGCCGGCCACCAGGTCAGCACGATGGAACTCGAGTCCGCCATCGCCGGCGTCGAGGGCATCGCGGAGGCGGCCGTCGTCGGCGGGTCCAACGGTGGCGACGTCTACGCCTACGTGAGTACCGAAGGGGCCACCGACGACGGCGACGCCCTCGAGCGACGGATTATCGAGGCCGTCGAGACCGAGATTGGCCCTATCGCCCGGCCCGAAACCGTCGTGTTCACGCCCGAGTTGCCCAAGACCCGATCGGGCAAGATTATGCGCCGCCTCCTCGAGGACGTGACGAACGACGAACCGCTGGGTGATACGAGCGCGTTACGGAATCCGGAGATCGTCGGAGAGATCCAGTCGGCGGTTCGTGACCAGTAGTATTTCGCTATTTCTGAAAAGACGAATATCGACGGTACATACGGATTCTAGTCGTCTACAACCGACTCGAGCGACAACGAGGTCGCCTCGATGGGAACGACATCCACTCCAGCGATAACGACGTACAATGGTGGTAACGGCGAAAGAAGGACATACTTATATTCGCGTTACTCGAGAACACGAAACATGACCGATGGTGGATCGACGGTGCTGACAGCGACTCGGTATGAGGCGCTGTTGAACGCCGCCGAAACTCACCGCGAGGCCCTCGTCGTCCGGCTATGCGGCGACGTCGGCCTCCGACCGGCGGAGGTCGTGCGATTGACGCCGAGTTGCGTCCGGCAACTTCGCGCCGACCCACCACGATACGGGCTCGCCGTCCCCGCCTCGAGGGAGTCGGTCGACGACCCCGCCCGAGTCGCCTACCTCCCAACACGGGTCGAACGAGCACTTCGCCAGTACGCCCACGGCAACGGTATCGGCGACGATGACCGTCTCGTTCCCGTCACGCCGCGTCGCGTCCAGATGCTCGTCACCGAGGTGAGTTCCCGGGCGAGCGAGCGGTTCGACGATTCGGCGCTCGAGACCGTCTCCTCGAGCGATCTGCGCCGCTTTTTCGCGGAACGTGCGCTTCGCGAAACACGCAACCCGCGAGCCGTCAAAGCCGCCGGTGGCTGGCAGAGTTTCGAGGCGCTCGAGCCCTACCTCCCCAACCCGACGCGCGACGAGCTGGTTCGGGCGTTCGAGCCGCTCGAAACGGGGCGCACGCCGGATGGTTCGTCGGTCCCCTCGGCCCTCTCGAACGGCGGTCGACCGGTACAGGAGCGAGCGAGCGAACCGACCGGGAACTCGACGGACGACGCGCTGCAGGAAGTACTTGAGCGGTCCGACCGATACGCCTGGTTTCACCTCGATTCCGACGGACGCATCGACCGCTGGAGCGAGGGAGCGGCCGCCCTCTTCAAGTACGCGGCAGAGGACGTGATCGGCTCGCACGTCGAAATCCTCTTTCCGGACGCGGCCCTCGACGAGGGCGTTCCCGATCGGCTGCTCGAGACCGCGCGCGACGAACACGGAGTCGATGCCGACGGGTGGCGCTGCCGAGCTGACGGGTCACGGACGCACGTACTCGAAACGATCGTCCCCCTCGACGCCGACGGGAGCCGGGGGTTCGTCGTTCTCGCGTGCCAGGATTCGAGCCCTGACCACCGGTTCGAACCCGCTCGAGCGGTCACAGCCGCGCTGCTCGAGGCCTCGACGCACGAGGCCGTCGAAACCGAGGTCTGTCGCGCGCTCGTCGACGAAGGGCCGTACGAACTCGCCTGGATCAACCGAACGACCGCCTCGAGAACCCGCCGAGAGTGGTACGCCGCGAGCGGCCTCGAGGACGCGGTGATCGAGCACCTGCAGGCGGCCTTCGAAGAAGCCACCGACGTGGACCACGGAGACCTGGCCGACGGAAGCGTCCGCACGAACGTCTCGACCGACGACTTCGACGGGACGCTCCTGGCGGTTTCCGTCCGTTACGGCGACACCGTCTACGGCACGCTACTCCTCGGAACGGCCCGCGAGACGGTCGGCGAACGGGAACGGACCTGGCTCGAGACCCTCGGTTCCCAGGTCGGTCACACCATCGCGGCCGTCCGACGTCGTAACCTCCTGCTCTCCGACGCGGTGGTCGAGCTCGAGTTCGCCTGCCGGGACGCGGCGTCGTTCTTCGTCGACGCCAGCGCTCGACTCGACTGTCGGTTCGAACTCGACTCGCTCGTCCCCATCGACGATCATACCCAGTTATACTACGTCCACGTCACCGACGCCACCCCGGCAGCCGTCTTCGAACACGCCGAATCGGACGCCGGCATTCGAGAGTGCCGGGTGATCGATACCTACGCGGACGGCAGCCGCCTCGAGTTCGTCGTCGAGGGTTCCTCGCCGGCGCTCACGCTGATGGAGTACGGCGTGACCGTGCTCGAGTCGGTGACCCGGGACGGGACGACGACGATCACGGCCGAGTGTGCGAGCGATACCGACGTCAGAACCGTCGTCGACGGCCTGCGTGCGGCGTTTCCCGCGTCGGAACTCGTCGGGAAGCGCCAGGTCGAGCGCTCCGTCCAGACGGCCCGCGCGTTCCGAACGGGCCTGGAAGAGCGACTCACCGACCGCCAGGAGGCCGCGCTTCGAGCGGCGTACTTCGGCGGGTACTACGACTGGCCGCGCGAGAGTACGGCCGAGGAGATTGCCGACGCGATGGACGTCTCTTCGCCCACTCTGCACAACCACCTCAGGAAAGGACAGCACGAACTGCTGCGGACGTTCTTCGACGACCGTCCCTAACTATCTAGATACGGCGAGTCGCTCGCCACCCACACGCTGGCCTGAAGTTGGAGAGACTCGGCTCGAACACGTTCGGGTTGCATCCAGAATATATTCCATCCCCAAACATCCCAAATAATCATCAAATTAACCTCATTCGACTGATTACTCGAGCTTCCCACCCGACGTGGTTTTGCTCACCTAGAGTCGGTATTTACCCCCTTTATCTCGTATTGCTGTAGTGTAACATGGCACAGGAAGAACCTGCACTCGAGGCGCGGTTGGCCGAGGGGGAGACCTACGAGCCGCCGGCATCGTTCGTCGAGCAAGCGAACGTAAGCGATCCGGGGATTTACGAGGAGTTCGAGGAGAACTGGCCGGAGTGCTGGGAGCGCGCTGCGGACCTGCTCTCCTGGAACCAGGAGTACGACACCGTACTCGAGGACGACGACGCGCCGTTCTATCGATGGTTCACCGGCGGCGAGCTCAACGCGTCGTACAACTGCCTCGACCGCCACGTCGAGGAGGGCGCGAAGAATCGGGCGGCGATCAAGTGGGAGGGTGAACTTGGGGAGACCCGAACGTACACCTACAGCGACCTGCTGTACGAGGTCGAGGCCTTTGCCGCCTCGTTGCGAGAGTTGGGCGTCGAGGAGGACGACGTCGTCACCCTCTACCTGCCGATGATTCCCGAGTTACCGATTGCGATGCTCGCGTGTGCCCGCATCGGGGCGCCGCATAGCGTCGTCTTCGCCGGCTTCTCCGCCGATGCCCTCGCGACGCGGATGAACGCCGCCGACAGCGAGTACCTCGTCACCTGCGACGGCTACTACCGCCGCGGTGACGGCCTCGACCACCTCTCGAAGGCCAACGAGGGACTCGAGGGCGTCGATCACGACGTCGAGACGGTGGTCGTCGACCGCCTCGGTGACGATCACTCGCACTCGCTGAGTGAGAACCAGCGCGACTACGACGAACTCGTCGAGGCTCACGAAGGCGAGACGGTCGAGCCGGTCTCGAGGGAGGCCGAGGACATGCTGTTCCTGATGTACACCTCGGGCACCACCGGCCAGCCCAAGGGGGTGAAACACACCACGGGTGGCTACCTCTCGTATGCCGCCTGGACCTCTCACGCCGTTTTGGACGTCAAACCCGAGGACACCTACTGGTGTGCGGCCGACATCGGCTGGATCACTGGCCACTCCTACATCGTCTACGGTCCGCTCGCGCTGGGTACGACCACCGTCATGTACGAGGGGACGCCCGACTACCCTGAGAAAGACCGGCTGTGGGAACTCGTCGAGAAGAACGACGTCGACATCTTCTACACTGCCCCGACGGCGATTCGGGCGTTCATGAAGTGGGGCAAGCAGTACCCCGATCAGCACGACCTCTCGAGTCTGCGTCTTTTGGGGACGGTCGGAGAGCCGATCAACCCCCGCGCCTGGCAGTGGTACTACGACCACATCGGCGACGGCGAGTGTCCCATCATCGACACCTGGTGGCAAACGGAGACGGGCGGGATGATGATCACCACGCTCCCTGGCGTCGGTGAGATGAAACCCGGATCGGCCGGGCCGCCGTTGCCCGGCATCGACGCCAGAATCGTCGACGCCAGCGGCGATCAGGTTGAGGCGGGGAACGCCGGCTATCTCACCGTCAATAACCCGTGGCCCGGGATGCTGCGCACGCTGTACAACAACGACGAGCGCTTCCTCTCCGAGTACTGGCAGGAGTATTCGGATGAGGAGAGCGACGAGTGGGTGTACTTCCCCGAAGACGGCGCGAAAATCGACGAGGACGGCTACATCACCATCCTCGGGCGCGTCGACGACGTCATCAACGTCTCCGGCCACCGTCTGGGCACGATGGAAATTGAGAGCGCCATCGTCGGCGTCGAGGGCGTCGCCGAAGCTGCCGTCGTCGGCGGCGACCACGACATCAAAGGCGAAGCCGTCTACGCCTACGTCATCCCCGAAGACGGCTACACGGACGACGACAGCCTCGAGTCGCGTATCGTTGAGGGGGTAGAGGATGCCATCGGACCCATCGCCCGGCCCGAAGAAGTGATCGTCACACCCGAACTCCCCAAGACGCGCTCGGGCAAGATCATGCGCCGGTTGCTCGAGGACATCGCCTCGGGGAACGAACTCGGCAACACCTCGACCCTCCGAAACCCGGAGGTCGTCGAGGACATCGCTGCCCAGGTTGGGGACGACTGAGGAGGGGCCTGGGCAGATCACCGCTTATCGAGACCACACTCACAGCACACGATACACGGACGATACAATGCCAGACAATACCACTCACGAATCGAAGAGCGAAGAACGGACCGTCGCGACCGATGGCGGCCGTTCGGACGTCGAACGAGAGAAAGAGATCGACTACCTGGACGTCGAGATTAACCTGCTGAAGCCGGGAACCCCGTTCATGCGGGATCACAACAGGGTCATCCTGACGGGATTCTTCCTCTGGGCGGTGATCGTATTCGGACCGATCACCGCGACGCGGCTGGCGCCGGACCTGATGACGACAACGATGCCGGGGCTAGGGTTTCCGCTTCACTACTTCCTGATCGCAATTGGCGGTCCGGGCGGCGCACTACTGTTGTCGGTCTGGTACGTGCGTAAGCGCGACAGTATAGACGAGAAGTACGGAATCGAGCAGATACAGGCGACGGAGACAGGGCGCACCGACACCAGTTCGGAGGCGACGGCAACCGACGGGGGTGTCGATCGATGAACGGCCTCGCGTTGGCAGCGCTCTCGCTGCTTGGGGATGCAGGCGTCGTACTACAGTCTGACCAGGAGTTGCTTCCCGAAGGGCTGAACATCGGGTTCAAGTTGCTCCCGGCGATCATCGTCATCGCGATGATGGGGCTGTTCCTAGCGGCAGGCGTCTTCTACAAGGTGGCAGATACGGCGGACATGTGGGTCGCCGGTCGCTCGATCGGCAACGTCGAGAACGGCATGGCCATCGGCTCCAACTGGATGTCGGCGGCGTCGTATCTCGGGATGGCCTCCCTAATCGCGCTGTCTGGGATTTACGGCCTGGCGTTCGTCGTCGGCTGGACCGCCGGCTACTTCGTGTTGCTCATCTTCCTGGCCGCTCAGATGCGCCGATTCGGGAAGTACACCGCACCGGACTTCATCGGCGATCGATTCAATTCCGACGCCGCCCGTGCCATCGCGGCAGTCACGACGTTCCTCATCGGATTCGTCTACGCGCTCGGGCAGGCCCGCGGAATGGGGCTGGTCGGCCTGTACATCCTCGGCGATCCCGGAATCCCGGGATTGAGCGGTTACCAGGCGATGATGGTAATCTTCATGGTCATCACGATCGCGTACCTCTCGCTGTCGGGAATGCTCGGGGCGACCAAAACGATGGTCCTCCAGTACGTCATCCTCATCGGCGCGTTCCTGATCGGGCTGCTGGTGACCGGTTGGGCGGCGGGCTACTCGACATTCCTCCCTCAGCTCGAGTACGGAATGTTGATCAGCGAACTCAGCAGCGAGTTCTCCGAGCCGTTCGTGAACCAGAGTTACTACGTCTGGATCGCGACGGCGTTCAGCCTGATCTTCGGGACCTGCGGGCTCCCGCACGTCCTCGTTCGCTTCTACACGGTCGAGAACGAGCGAACGGCCCGCTGGTCGTGCACCTGGGGACTGTTCTTCATCAGTCTGCTGTACCTCTCGGCACCAGCGTACGCGGCGTTCGGGACCGACCTCTACAGCAGCGAGGTCCAGCCGGCATACGGTGACCCGGGCATGAGCACCGAGGCCGGTGACGTCATCGTCGTGCTGGCGACGCAGCTGGCCGGCCTGCCCACCTGGCTCGTCGGCTTCGTCGCGGCAGGCGGCATCGCCGCGGCGGTCGCGACGGTCGCCGGACTGTTCATCGCCGGCTCGTCGGCGATCTCCCACGACATCTACGCGAACATCATCAACCCCGACGCGACCCAGCGCCAGCAGGTCCTCGTCGGCCGACTGAGCATCATCGCTCTCGGTGTGCTGACGATCCTGTTCTCGCTCGACCCGTCGGCCCCAATCGCCGCACTGGTCTCGTTCGCGTTCTCGCTGGCGGCCACCGTGCTGTTCCCGATGTTCTTCCTCGGTCTCTGGTGGGAGAAGACGAACCGTCAGGGCGCGCTCGCCGGGATGTCCACCGGGCTGATCCTCTGGCTCATCCCGATGTTCAACGAGGGGCACTTCCAGATCACCCCCCTGGGGAACGAGTTCATCGCGACCTGGATGCCTGCCATCGGCTCGGGTCTGATCGGCGTGCCAGTCGTCTTCGCCGTCACGATCATCGTGTCGCTGGTGACGCCCGAACCACCTCTCCAGACCAAGCAGATGGTCCGGCAGTGTCACAGCCCAGATCCGATGCCCAAAGACAAGACGGCGGCCGACGTCGTCAGGGAACGGAACGGAAACGGACCCACCCCTGCGGACGACTGACCAATGTACGAACGCATACTCATCCCGACGGACGGTAGCAGCGTGGCGGAAGTAGCGGTCGAGCACGCACTCGACCACGCGGAGAAGTACGGCGCGGAGGTACACGCGCTGTACGTCGTCGACACTGACGCGGTCGCCTACGGGCTTGGGACGGAACAGGTCGACCGCCTCAGGCAGGGCGACTTCCAGGGCATGACCGAGCTTCGCGAGAAGGCAGAAGCCGCGACCGGGTACGTTCGCGACCTGGCCGAAGCGAAAGGTCTCTCGGTGGTCGAACACTACTCGGGCGGCCGGCCGCACGCCCTGATCGCCGACTACGTCGAGGACAACGACATCGACCTCGTCGTCATGGGCAGCCACGGCCGCTCCGGCGTCAGGCGCGCCCTGCTGGGTAGCGTCACCGAACGAACCCTGCGGTCGACGACCGTTCCGGTGCTCGTCGTCGACGCCCGGAAGTCGGTCGAGGAGTAACGGTCGACTCACTACCGCTCACGATTTTCGCGTTTCGATCGCTCAGTAGCAGCCAGCAGCAGTCTCGTGGTTGGTGACGACCCCCAGGTTCGCGTTTGGCGACGATCTCGAGAATCCTGCGTTCACCGCTTCTCGCCGGAGCCGTACCACTCGCGAGCCAGTTCGAGGTTCCAGACGAACGCGAAGTAAGCGACGATCCCAGCGAGCATGAGCGCGTAGTACGCCCACGTCGGTCCCTCGAGGACGCTGAAGAGGAGTTCGACGATCGTTACCCAGATGATCGCGAACAGCAAGTCGACCAGCATTCCCCACCGCTCCTCGCGGGCGGTCTCGAGCCACGCTCCTGGCTTCATCGTGAGTCACCCTGCGCCGCCAGCGGTCCCGTCGAGTGCATGCCGGTGTGTGTCCCGGTGTGAGCAAAAAGCTACCGCCGGAATCGTCTCTCGGGCAGCGTCCACGAGCAGTCTGTGCCAAAGCGGTTGCGGATCCGAACGCACATATGCCCCAGCCAGCTACGCGTTCGTATGAACGAGCGTCGCGACCCCGAGGTCGCTGTCCTCCGGCTCGGCCACCGACCCGGGCGAGACGAGCGGATGACGACCCACGTCGGCCTGACAGCCCGGGCACTGGGCGCCGACCGCGTCCTCCTCCCAGACAACGCCGGCCAGTCCCTCGAGACGGTCGCGGACATCACCGAACGTTTCGGCGGGCCGTTCGCAGTCGAGTTAACCGATTCCACCCAGGGAGTCGTCCGCGGATGGGAGGGAAAAGTCGTCCACCTCACGATGTATGGCGAGCGCGTCCAGGACGTCGAGGACGCCGTTCGAAGGGCCCACCACGAGGACGGCGACCCGCTCCTGATCGTCGTCGGCGCGGAGAAGGTACCGTTCGACGTCTACGAGGAGGCCGACTGGAACGTCGGCGTGACGAACCAGCCACACTCCGAGGTCGCGGGGCTGGCCGTCTTCCTCGATCGTCTGTTCGAGGGCCGCGAACTCGAGCGGGAGTGGGAGGGTGCGGATCGGCGCGTGGTTCCGATGGAGACGGGCAAGCGGGTCGTTTCGGCCGACGAGGAGTGAGAGTCGGCAGACGGGCAGCCCCAAACGAGGACAACCACACTCGAGCGGCACGGACTCGCATTTCGACGCCGACACGCTCCGCAGCGTCGCACCCGGCGCACCGAGTAACAAGACTTAATGGCCGCATGCGATTATTACGGGGTAATGGCTTTTGAGGACCTGCTCGAGGACCCGGTTATCCAGAAGTACTTACACGAGCTCGTCGGTCCCAAGGGGATGCCCGTCGCGGCAGCGCCGCCGGACGGAGAGGTGACCGACGAGGAACTCGCCGAGACGCTGGACCTCGAACTAAACGATGTGCGACGGGCGCTGTTCATCCTGTACGAGAACGACCTCGCCACCTATCGCCGCCTCCGCGACGAGGATTCCGGCTGGCTCACCTACCTCTGGACGTTCGAGTACGAGAACATCCCGGAGAACCTCGAGGAGGAACTCTACCGGCTCTACGACGCCCTCCTCGACCGTCGGGAGTACGAGCAGAACCACGAGTTCTACCTCTGTGAGATCTGTTCGATTCGCTTCGAGTTCGGCGAAGCGATGGACTTCGGTTTCGAGTGCCCAGAGTGTGGCTCGCCCGTCGAATCGATGGACAACAGCCGACTCGTCCGCGCGATGGACGACCGCCTCGACGCCCTCGAGGACGAACTCAACGTCGAATCCACCGCCTGATGGTCGTCCTCGCAACCAAACTGTACGTCGACGGCGACGCCCACCAGCGGGCGCTCGATTCCCTGCGATCACTGGTCGACAACGAGATCGGCGAACTCGACGTCGAGTTCGAGATCGGCGTCCGACACGACGACTTCCCCTCCGTCACGATCGAGGGCGAGGACGCCGTCGTCGCGCGCAACGTCCTCCGCGAGGAGTGGGGCGAAATCGTCCCCGATCTCGAGGCCGGGGAAACCTACGTTGGCACGCTCGAATCGTGGGACGACGACGGGTTCGTCCTGGACGTCGGAACCGAGACCGGGGTTCGAATCCCCGCCGACCAGCTGGGTCTGGGGCCGGGATCGCCCGCACAGGTCAGAGAGCGCTTCGGCCTGGTCCAGCACCTGCCACTGCAGTTCGTCTACCGACCGGACGAGGCGGACGGATCACGGCTGACCGACGCCGAACGCGACCGCCTCTTCGAGTGGACGCGCGGGACCGGCCGCCTGAACGTCAACAGTGCGACCCGCGCGGAGGTCCGGGCGACGCTCAATCGCGCCGGCCACGCTCAGGACTACGTCACGATCGAACGACTGGGGCTGCTCGAGCAGAGCGTCATCTGTACGGACGACACCGACCCGCCAGGGCTACTCTCGAGCATCGGCTCGTACCTGCCGGCGGAGTTGCGCTGCGTCGTTCCCTGACCGCCAGCCATGAGAACGGTCAACCGTCGCCTCGTCCTCGCAACGCTCGCCGTCGCCCTACTCGCGACGACCGCCGGGTGTACGATGCTCTTTGGCGGCATCTCCGACGAGGCCCTCGATGAGTCCCAGTCGTACGACGACCTCCGGGACCGCGAGGCGGACGTCGCCATCGAGGTCGAGAGCGGATCGTTCATCAGCGACGGAGAGTTCCGCGCGGTCTACGACCTGAACGACACCGAAGACCTGTCGCTGTACCGGTCGACGCTCTACCGCGAGGAGCCACTCGAGGTTCGGGCCGTCCGCTACTGGTACCCGAACGGTACCGAACTCACGGGGTCCGAACTCGAGGTCGATCAGGACCGCTCGAGTACCGACATCCGGGTTCCGGACGGCAATGGGACGCTGGCAATTACCGGCCCCGCGAACCAGGGGCGGTTCTACCTGCCGGCTTACGTCGAGGGCTCCTACGAGGTCATCCTCCCTCCGGGCTATCGATCGACGAACTACCTCTTCGGGTCGGTGAACCCGGGCGGACACGAACGGGAGGTCGTCGACGACCAGGAGCACCTCCGGTGGGAACACGTCGATAGCTCGCTCTCGATCCGGTACTATCTGGGGCGGGACGTCTTCATCTTCGCCGGCGTCGTCCTCGTGGTCGCCGCTGCCGGCGGCGCCGGCGTCGCCTACTACTACCGGAAGGTCAAGGCCCTCGAAGAGAAGCGGAAGTCGATGGGTCTCGACGTCGAACTCGAGGACGATTCGGGAAAGGGGCCGCCGCCGGGGATGTAGGTGGCTCGAGGCGTGAGTACGGAGGCGAACGGTCGAAGCGCGGATCCAGGGGCGAGAACTCGAGGCGCGAGTACGGTGGCAGGTCTCGAGGTGTGGGTACAGGGGCGAGAAATCGAGGCGAGACGCTCAGGACAGCGAGAGGCCGCGAATCTCGACCGTGTCGCCCTCCTCGACGCGACCGATGATCTCGCCATCGGTCTCGTCGGCGAGCGCCTCGGCGTCCGACTCGTCCAGAGCAACCACGAAGCCAGTGCCCATGTTGAAGGTGCGGTGCATCTCCTCGTCGGCGACGTTCCCCTCCTCGGCGACGAACTCGAAGATCGGCTGAATCGGCAGGGGACCTTCGATCACGTAGCGATTCTCGCCCATTCGGAGCAGGTTCGTCCAACCGCCGCCCGTGACGTGTGCGGCAGCCCGGACGTCGTGGCGACGCATCGGCTCGAGCAAGTGCGTGTACAGCCGGGTTGGTCGAAGCAGTTCCTCGCCGATGGTGACCTCGGGGTCCAGCGGAAAGGTGTCACCGTAGTCGTGGTTCCGGGTGACGGCCTCGCGAGCGAGCGTGAGGCCGTTCGAATGGATGCCGTTCGAGGGGAAGCCGACGAGGACGTCGCCCGCTTCGGCATCTTCATCGAGAATCTCGTCTTTGAGCGCGAGGCCAGCACAGGTTCCGGCCAGGTCGAAGCCGCTGACGACCTCGGGCATGACCGCGGTTTCCCCGCCCAGGAGCGTGAGGTTCGCTTCCTCGAGGCCGACGGCGAGTCCCTCGCCGATTTCGGCGGTGAGGTCGTCGTCGGGTTCGTCGACCGCGAGGTAGTCGACGAACGCGACCGGTTCGACGCCCGCGGCGACGAGGTCGTTGACGTTCATCGCGATGCAGTCGATGCCGATGGTCGAGAAGTCCTCAATGGCCTCGGCGACGAGGAGTTTTGTGCCGACCCCGTCGGTCGCCAGCGCGAGGTAGCGGTCGCCGATGTCGAGCAGGCCGGCGTACTCGGTCGTTATGCCGCTCCCGAACGCCTCGAGGAGCGCGGCCGTGGCGTCCTCGCTGGCGTCGACGTCGACGCCCGTCTCGGCGTAGGTGAGTTCCTCTGGCTCGCCATTACTGTCGTCTCCGTCGCCAGCGCCGGAACCACCCCCCGCCTCGTTCGCCTCGTTGGTCATGCTCGAGAGAGCACGGGGCGAGGGCAAAAGGTCACCGGTCCAGCGTCGGAGTGGGCGGGCGACGGACGCTACGGCGAGCCGCGATGTGGCGTTCGGCAGCGTCGCGTTCGGTGGTATTGTGGGTGGCGGTGTCGCGTTCAGCGATGTGACGTGGGGGCGTCGCGTTCAGCAGCGTCGCGTTCGACGGTTCGACCTAGCCGCTCGAGGTCAGGCCTCACTGACAGCCAGTTCGAGGACGCCCTCGAACGCGGCGGATCCCGATCCGTCGAGTAATGCAACGTCGCCCTCGTCCCTGTCGTACTCGATGAGGCCGTGATCCGCTACCATCGGCAGATGCACGTGGACGAGCGAAACGTGAACGTCTCGTCGAACGCGTCGACGGTCCTCGGCGTCGTCGTCCGGCAGGCACTCTCGTCTCGTGACCGCCTCGACGAGACCGTCGACGCTGTCCCGTCCTCGTTCCGCAAGTGTAGTGAGGAGCCGTCGCTGTCGCGGATTCGCGAGTACCCGATACGCTACCTCTCGATTACGGACCATCGGTCGTGTCTTCGACATCGTACCAGTCCCTTCTCGAGTATCGAGGTGAGGACTGCGCCTAACCATGCAGATGCACCGACAGGAGTCCCATTTAGACAATATCGACGGAACACGCAACGGCAGCGACAGTGGACCGCCAGCCGCTCGATTCGCTACCCGATCAAAACGGACTCGAGAGGTAGGCCTTCGGGATCGCGTTCCGAACCGTGACCAGCGGGTCGACGACCTGGCTGATCTCGAGGCCGCCGACCAGACTCGAGAACATGTACGCCTCGGTGTCGTCGAAGTCGTGTTCGGCGGCGAGCAAGGCGATGGCGTCCTGGTTCACGAGTTCGCAGGCCGCCTCGAGCGTCTCGGCGCTCGCGAGGGGCTTCCAGGCGTCGCTCGTCTCGATCAGCGGGCGCTCGAGGCTCGTCGCGGGGTCGGAGACGACCTCGAGGGTGACGTTGATCTCTGTGGCAATCTCTGAACCCGTCCCGCACATCTCGCCGTCGGCCATCGCGGCCTTGCAGTCGCCCATCGCGAGCATCGCGCCCTCCTGGAAGACGGGGAAGTAGACCGCGTTGCCGGCCGTGACGTCGGTCGTGTCGAGGTTGCCGCCGTGGTCGTGGGGCACGAGCGTACTGTAGCCGTCCTCGGCGGTGGCGACGCCGATCGTGCCGATCACCGGCGCGAGCGGGACCTCGAGGTCCGCGAAGGCGAGGGTGCCGTCGTCGACCGGCGTCATCTTCGACCGCGGCGACTCGACGTTATCGTGGCCGTCGAGCAACCCGAAGCCGTCGATGGTAACGACCCGGCCCGCGTCCTCCGCGATGCGAATCTCCTCGATTTCGACTCGCAAGACGTCGCCGGGTGTCGCCCCGTCGACCGCGATGGGACCGGTCGCCGCGTTCACCTCCTCGGGGACCGCCTCGAGGACGTCCGAGTCGTCCTGGATCGCGCCCTCGAGGCTGTCGGCCGTCTCGACGGTCAGGCTATCGCCCGACTCGACGGTGATCGCTGGCTCGAGGTCGGGGGTGAATTCGTAGAGTTTGCTGTCCTCGTAGCTGATCGTGTGATCGGTATCGGGCATGGCTCGAGTACAAATAGGGGTGTCCCGGCCATCAAACCGCATGGTCGTTCGCGGCCGTCGACCGTTCCAGCCCGACGGACGGCCCTCGAGTGCTCAGAACGTCACTTTACCCTCGAACGTCGCCACCAGTATTCCATCCTCGAGCGGGTCCGGAGCCGTGGCCTCGCGCTCGTCCGGGTCAAGGGCAGCACCCGCGTCCAGGTAGTCGACTCTCGCGACACCGCCACTGTCAATGACGTAGACGACCGCGCTGAATCCGATATCGCTCTCCCAGACCGCTCCGTCATCGGAGACACCCGCTGTCGCGCCGGCCGCACGCAGCAAGAAGACGGTCGTGGCTCCCTCGTGCCAGTCGAAGGTCTCGCGTTCTCGAACGCTGTGACCGATCCGGAGGATTCGATCCGAGCCGGACCGGGCACACAGCAGGTTGTGGGTGAGGTACGCTTCGTCGAACGCGATGAGGTAGTCGATCACCGCCTCTTCATCGAATCCTTCCGGCATGACGGGGTAGGGGATCGTTTCGGCCGTCTCGTGCTCTTCGCGGTCATCCCCGTACTCTACCTCGACCGTCTCCGGGTCAATGTCACACTCGGGCCGGGTCGGCTCGCCGTCGAACGCCTCGAGGACGCGGCTCTCGTCCCCGCCACCGCCGTCAATTTCATCGTTGCCACCGTTCCCACCGTTTTCAGCGCCGTTTCTGTCGTCCACATTCGAGGGCCTGGCTTCGTCGGCCAGACAGCCCGCCGCGGCCGCCGTCGTGGCACCGAGTGCGGCCAGTATCGCTCGCCTGTTCATACCCGTTCGTACGAAAACAGGGGTGAAAAAGTCGATGAAGGCTAAAATCGACGTTTTAGCTTACAAGAACGGATCGTCAGAACGGGAGGCCGAACTCGAGGTAAAACAGCGCGAGCAGGCCGGCACACGTCGCGAACGTCACCGCGAAGACGGGCTTGCTCCACTCGAGGACGGACTTGCCGTCGAGCGGCCCGAAGGGGATCATGTTGAATGCGGCCAGGAACAGGTTGATCACGACGCCCATGTGCCCGACTTGCTGGAGCAGCGCCGGCCCCTCGAGTACCCGTGTCCCGACGAGTACCGGAAAGAAGAACCCGGCGAGGATCAGGTTCGTCACTGGGCCGGCGACCGAGATCAGCCCGTTCTCGCGATAGGTGATCCGCCCCCGGTGGTAGACGGCACCCGGCGCGGCGAAAAGGAAGCCGATCAGCGCGCTCATGATCGCCAGAAAGAGCATCTGGTAGTCGGCTCGAAACGCCGCGACCTGACCGAAGCGAACCGCGACGACCTTGTGAGCGAGTTCGTGGAGCAAGAACGCGACGCCGACGGTGACGAAGCTCAGCGCGATCATCATCGCGAAGTGGCCCGGCGACGCCAGTCCGAGGTGGACGGGGGCGAGCAGGAGGGCGAACGCGACGCTCAGGACGATCCAAGCGAGCGCCAGGTCAAACAGTTCCCGATCAGTGAAGGTGAGCGGGGAGGGTCGTTCGTAGCTCACGAGAGGACCTCGTAGATCAACTCGAGGCTGTTCTGTGCGCCCCTGATGAGTTCGTTCATCAGCGCGTCAACCCCGCCGAGTTCGCCGCCGGCCAGCCACGGCAAGACGACGAGCGGGAAGAGGAACGTCGCGATCATGCTCCCGACGTTCGTCAGCGCGACGATCATGATGAGTCGGAACAGCGGCACCTCGAACATCTCCTCGATGGATTCCGTGATGGGTTTCGACGTGTCGCCGATGATGGTGTTGAGCGTCCTGATGTCCATGACGTTCACCGGGCGGTACCGGAGTTCGACGTACCCGGCGAACCAGCCGGGAGCCAGCAGCGGGTTGATGCTCGTGAGCCAGGCGATGGCGCCGCCGACGCCGGCGCTGGTCCAGCGTGCACCGGCCAGGCGAGCCAGCGTGAACGCGAAGATGCCGTTGAACAGGAACCACGCGAGGAACACCTTGAGCAGGAAGACGTCCCGGACGCCGGCCATCAACAGGAGGAAGAAGAAGCCGACGAACGCGACCATCACGAGGTAGCCGATGACCTTGAAGATCGAGAACCGGCGACTGGATGCCGTTCCCGTGATCGACTCCATAGCCGGCAGGGTTTCGGGTGCCGCGAGGTAGCGTTCGATGCCGGCTTTGTGGCCGGCGCCGACGACGGCGACGACGTCGTAGCCCTGCCCCCTGAGCGTGTGGAGTTTGTGGGCGATGAAGGCGTCTCGCTCGTCGATCAGTGCGTTGGCTCCGCTCGGACTGAACCGGCGGAACTCCTCCATCATGGCGGCGACGACGTCCCCGTCGGTCATCTCCTCGATGTCGATTTCCTCGATGTTCTCGACGTCCGACGTGAGCGCATCGAGCAAGAGACCGACGGCCGCACCAATGGCGACCCCGATCCCGAGTCCGACGAGTCCGCTGACGATGCCACGAATAGCGAAGTCCCCGGCCGCCTCGAGCGCGCTGGCGTCGAACGGGCCGACGTACGTCTCGGTGGCGACGAGTGCCCCCATTCCGACGACGCCGAGTACGGCACCCGTAACTACCCGGAGCGAAGAGCCGCTGAGCAAGCGACCGGTGTACTCGTCTGCGTGCTCGAGCGACGGGAGAAAGAGCAACCCGACGAAGAGCCCGCCGATCAGCCCGATGCCGAGCGCGCCCACGTACTGGAGCATCGTCGGATTCGTAATTCCGAGGCCGAGTGCGCTCTCGAGGCCGGCCGTGGTGGCAAATAGGGTTCCAAAGAGGAGCCCCAGGGCGAGGCCGAACACCCCACCGAAGGCGACCGAAAGCGTCCGAGGGTCAGTGACCCCGAGGGCGAGTCCGCCGACCATCTTGAACTTCTCGGTGGCGGTGAGTCGCGCCCAGAACCGCTGGATCGTTACCTGAATGTCCCGGTCGACGAGGGCAACGCCGTGGCCGTTTCGCTCGGCCGCCTCGATGGCCGCCTTCATGTCGGCGCCGGGTTCGACGTCGAACTGTTCGCCGAGTCGCGACTGAACGTACGAGAGCATCCAGTAGGCCAGAAACTGGAAGACGGTGTTGCCGCTCAGGAGGTCCTTCGCTTCGATGTCATCGGGCGTGCCGCCCTGCATCTGGCGGTAGCGCCCCTCGTCGAGTTCGACGGCGACGACGTCGGGGTCCTCGCGGTCGATCGTCTCGTGGACGTCGTCGACGCTCCGCTGGGAGACGTGGGCCGTCCCGAGAACGTAAATCGAGCCACGGTCTCGTTCCGGCGGCTCGGGCGTGTCCGGAACGGTCGCGTCACCTGCATCGCTCATTGTCGGGGTAACTCGCTCACGGCTTTTACCAGTATCGAAGGGTAACGAAATGTTCCTCGAACAGAACGCGAACGATGCCGGTTCCAGACGCGACTGTTCCTGATCACCGTCGTCGA
Source organism: Natronosalvus rutilus (assembly GCF_024204665.1). Lineage (NCBI taxonomy): Archaea > Methanobacteriati > Methanobacteriota > Halobacteria > Halobacteriales > Natrialbaceae > Natronosalvus > Natronosalvus rutilus. The sequence goes on from NZ_CP100355.1 coordinate 3,745,621, forward strand.
CGAGTACCGGTCAGCGCGGCCACCTCGAGGAGCAACGCCGGGAGGACGAGGCCGAGCACGGCGACCCCTGCCAGACGGAACGTCAGGCCGTCGATCGACCGCGCGGCGAGCCACGCGAGGCCGAGCGCGGCGGCGAGAACGAGGCCGCCGACGAGTAACTGTCCGGGAACCCCAAGCCATCGGCGTAGGGTTCTGTATCTGTCTCTATTTCTACCTCTACCGCTGTCTCGAGCGCGCATCTGTGCGTTCGTCTCGAGTCCGTACGCGACCGTCATAAGTGCTGGTGCTCGAGGCGTGGGTGATCGAGACCGATCCGAAAGAGACTGATTCCCGGGCGGAGAAGCCAGCAGCGATGACCGCGCTCCTCGAGACGCTGATCGAAAACCGCGAGATGGTCCAGCCGAATCACTCGAACAACCTCGAGACGGCCCACGGGGGGAACGTCATGCTCTGGATGGACGAGATCGGGGCGATGTCGGCGATGCGGTTTTCGGGCGAGACCTGCGTCACGGCCCGCGTCGACCGGATGAACTTCGAGCGACCGATCCAGGTCGGCGACGTGGCGTTCATCTCGGCGTACGTCTTCGAGTCCGGTCGGACGAGCATAAAGACGCGACTCCGGACCTACCGCGAGGACCTCCGGACGGGCGAACGGGAGAAGACGACCGAGTCGGTCTTCACGTTCGTCGCCGTCGACGACGACGGCAAGCCGACGCTGGTTCCGGACCTGACGATCGAGTCCGAGCGCGGCGAGCAGTTGCATCAGGAGGCGCTCGAGTACGATACTGGCGATCGCTGAGCGCACGGTGACACGAGCAGCGTCCACGTTGGGAGGGCCAGTATCGGACCACCCCGGCGCCCCACCGACGGACCACGACCGACGCTACTAACCCGTCGAGCACCGTCAGCCCCGACGATGAGAATCGCGATCACGGGTGGCACCGGGTTCGTGGGGTCGCACCTGGCCCGGCGTCTCGGCGACGACGGGCACGACCTCGTACTGATCGCTCGAGGGATCAACGAGCGCAACGCCGACCTGCTCGAGCGTGAAAACGTCGAATTCGTCCCAGCCGCCGTGACCGACCGGCGGGCGCTACGCGAGGCGTTCGTCGACTGCAACGTCGTGGCACATCTCGCGGGGATCAACTACGAGCGCGAGACACAGACGTACGAAACCGTCCACGTCGACGGGACGAGAGCCGTCGTCGAGGCGGCGGCCGACGCGGGCGTCTCGAAACTCCTCCTCACGAGCTACCTGCGCGCACGTCCGGACTGCGGGTGGGCGTACCACGAATCGAAGTGGAAAGCCGAACGGATCGTCCGCCGGTCGGGACTCGAGCACACGGTCGTCAAACCCGGCGTGGTCTACGGGCCGGGGGATCGGATGCTGTGGGGAATCGCCCGCTCGCTCGCGACCGTTCCGGTGTTTCCGCGGGTCGGGCTCGGCGAGCGCCGGATTCGTCCCGTGGCGATCGAGGACCTCGTCGACGTGTTGGTGGCCTCGACCGTCGAGGATCGGCTCTCGGAGACGACGGTCGCCGTCACGGGTCCAGAGGAACTGACGGTCGCGGAACTCGTGAAGCAAGTGGGCGACGCGATCGGGCGGAACCCCATCGTCGTCCCCGCGCCGGTCCGGGCACACCTCGTCTCGGCATGGATGCAAGAACGGGCACTCGAGACGCCGATCGTGACGACCGCCGCCGTCCGGATGCTCGCCGAGGAGGCGACGGATCCGGCGCCGGAAGCCATGTGCGATCCCCTGCCGGAGGCCCTCGAGCCAACCCGGTCGTGCTCGAGGCGGCGAATCGCGGCGGGGCTCCCTCGACTGGAGCCGTTCGGTGTCGGGGAACTTCGGTGGCCCTGACGGTCTAGGACGATTCGTCGAACTCGAGTTCGCCTCCCTCCCCGCCCCCGTCTCGAGCCTACGGAAACCGAATCGCCTTTTCGGCGGGATCGATCTCGACCTGTCCGCCGATCGGGATGGGAACGGTCGGCCACGCGTGCCCGAACTCGAGTCCCTGCACCACCGGCACGTCGGGGTTGTACTCCGCGAGGACGTCCGCGACGACCTCGCGCTGTTGCTCCCGGTAGGTTTCGCGCCACTCCGCCGGCCGATCCTGCCGGTGGGACCGCGTCGCCGGTCGACCGACGAGGACCCCCGAGAACCGCTTGAGCAGACCGCGTTCACCCAATGCGCGCAGCACGCCGGCGACCCAGTCGGGGTCGGGGACTTCCTCGGAGGTCTCGAGGGCGAGTACCGTCCCCTCGAAGGCGTCGTCCTCGGGCAAATACCGGTCCGCGAGGAACTGCTGGTCGATGATCTCGAGACAGCCGCCCCAGACCCGTCCGGAGACGGCGTCGGTCCCGCCCGACCAGTGCCAGCCGGGACTGACCTCGGTGTCCCGGGGCGTCTCGAGGGCCTCGGGATCGGCCCAGTTGCCGGGCTGGTCGGTGAACCGCTGGGCCGGCTCGAGCGCCCCGATCGAGTCCTCGAAGAACGCTCGCTCGGCGTACGCGACGGTGTGATCGAACATCTCGCCGTCCATCGCCAGTTCGACCATCACGGCGGGACCGTAAAACGAGACGATTCCGAGGTTCCACAGGTACGTCGCGAGGTTGGTGTTGTCGCTGTAGCCGTAGAACCGCGTGGGGTTCTCGCGGAGGACGTCCGGGTCGAGGTGAGAGAGCATTCGAATCTGATCGTTGCCGCCGATGACGGCGATCACCCCGTCGATGTCGGGATCCGCGAAGGCGTCCATCACGTCTCTCGCTCGCGCTTTGGGGTTTTCGTATAGTTCCTCCCGGCCCATCTCCGTGGTCGGGTACTCGACCGGTTCGAGGTCGAAGACGGTTCGCAGGCGCTCAAGTCCCAGTTCGTAGACGTGAGGCACCTCGAGTGCGGGATTCGACGCCGGGGCGGCGACCGCAATCTGACTGCCTCGCTCGAGTGGCGGTGGCGTGACGAACTCCTGATCGTCCATAGGTGTGACTGTGCCGGTCGGCTCAAGAAACTATGGCAGGTTTGTGGGGCGATAGCACGGTCCGGGTCAGCCGAGCACGTCCTCGAGTTCGGCCAGCGAATCGAGGACGTACGTCGGCTCGAGGTCGGCGGCCGCAACATCGGCGCGACTCGCCACGCCAGTCGTCACGAGCGCGGTGTCCGTGCCGGCCCGTGCGCCGAGTTCGATGTCCGTATTCAACCGGTCGCCGACGACGAGGGTTCGCTCCGGGCCCCCCTCGAGGCCCAGGCGCTCGAACGCGGCATCGGCCGCGGTTTTCGAGGGCTTGCCGAGGATGCCGTCGACCTCACGCTCCGCAACCGCTTCCATCGCGGCGATGATCGTTCCGGATCCGGGAACCATCCCCCCGTCTGTCGGAATCGTCACGTCCGGGTCCGTCCCGTAGAACGCGTCGGCGCACTCGAGTGCCGTCAGCGCGCGGCCGAGGTCGTCGTAGGTAAGGTCGCGGTCGATCGAGCCGAGGACGACGGCCGCCTCCCGCGGGTCGTCGGTCACGGCGAGCGAGGCCGCCTCGAGCAGGGCCTCGAGTCGCGACTCCCCGACGACGAATACGGACGCTTCCGGGTGCGTGTCCGCGAGGAACTCGGCGGCGACGGTCCCGGACGTGAGCACGCGACGCGGGTCGACGGCGAGGTCGTGCGCCGACAGTCGCTCCTCGTAGTGGGCCGCCCCGCGGGTCGGGTTGTTCGAGAACAGCAGGCGGTCGCAGCCGGCGTCGTCGATCGCTCGGATGCCCGTGGCAGCGCCCGGCAGCAGTCGGTCGCCGCGGACGAGGGTTCCGTCGACGTCGAGGATCACCGCCTCGTAGCGCGTCATGGCCGGCACCTGGCACGCGATGGTGTTGAGCCTTCGGATCGCGGTATTTGAGTTGATCGGCGTGAGACGGACGTACCAATCCTTATTCACGCCCCGGCCGTACCACCGAACATGACACTCGAGGTCGAGCCCCCGAATCCGCCCGAACTCACCTACGTCGACCCCAACGAGTACGAGGACGCGACCGTCGTCGGCGAACCCGACGACATCGACTACCGCCGCGAGGAACTCCAGACGTTCCTCGAGGAGGGCGCCTGGGAGGAGGCTTTCGACGCCTGGCGCGAAGACGCCGACCTCGAGCCACGAGCGTTCGAGATCGCGACCGACCTCGGCCTGTTCTCACAGTTCGACTTCTTCTGGGACGACTTCGCCGATCGCGTCGGCTACCACGCGCCGGGCATTCCCGAGGACTGGCAGGAGCAGGAGTATCACCCGGAACTCGACTCCTGGGGGACCGTCTCCTCGATCAACGCCGAACTCACGGAGTTCGGGCAACTGGTCTGTGAGATCCTCAAGGACGACTACATAGACTGGGAAGCCGAGTACGAGCCCCCGGAGGACCTTCCGGATTTCTAGACGCTCGAGTCAGCCACTCACAGATCCGAGGAATACCGAGGAACAGTGACCGCGAGAAACAGTTACCGCAAGGAACACGATCAGGATCTACAGAAACCGCGCCAGAAGCGTCCAGAAAGGCGTCAGCGGAGTTCGGGCGCGACTTCCTCGCCCAGCCGATAGATGCACTCGCGCATGGCCTCGGTGTCGGTGCCCGGGTGGTACGTCCGGAAAATCACGTGGACGTCGTCGCCCAGTACCTCCCGATGGGTCTCGAGTTCCTCGGTGACCTGCTCGGGCGTGCCGAAAATCGCCTGCTCCTTCAGTTCTTGCTTGCGCTCTGCGGGGAGTTCCTCGACGGGTTCGCCCGAGAAAATCTCGGCGTAGCGTCGCTGGATGTAGAGGTAGCCGTCTCGCATGGTCTCCCAGGCCTCCTCGCGGGAATCGCCGACGAAGCCGTGCTTGATGACGTAGATGCCGAAGTCGTCGTCTAAGCCTTCCTCCTCGCGTACGTTTCGAATGTCCTCGACGCGCTTCTCGAGGCCCCGAAGCGAGAGCGACGAGGGCGCACACCAGGCGTCGGCGGTGCGCGCGGCCCGCCTGACGGCCGGCTTGGCCTTTCCGCCGAGCATGATCGGCACGTCGCCGTCCGGTTTCGGCGTGACGGTCACGTCGGGGGAGACGTCGTGAAATTGCGCGTCGTACTCGAGCGGGCCTTCGGACCAGGCGGCCCGACACAGGTCGACCTGGTCGGCCAGGCGCTCGACCCGTTCCTCGCGGGGGACGCCGAAGGCGTCGAACTCCCGGGGATTGGAGCCGATGGCGAGTCCGAGGGTCATCTGCCCGCCCGAGAGCAGGTCGACGGTCGCGGCGTCTTCCGCGAGGCGCACGCCGTCGTAGAGCGGCGCGAGGGCGATGCAGGTTCCGATCTCGACGTCCTCGGTCGCGGCGGCGAGCGCACCCAGGGTAGGCATCGTCGCCGAGAGGTAGCCGTCCTCGGCGAAGTGGTGTTCCGAGACCCACGCGCTGTCGAGGCCGGCGTCGTCGATGGCCCGGCCAAGCTCGAGGATCTCGTCGTAGAGCTCGCTCATCGAGCGGTCGTCGTCCGGCCGCTGCTGGCACGTGAACAGCCCGGTGCCGAGTTGCATGGTGGGAAAATTGCCCGAAGGAGGTAAAGTCGTTTCTACACGACGGCGTCTATACACGACGCACGACGGACAAATGGTGATCGACGACTACTCGTGACCGCCCCGGTCGTGAAGGGACGCATCGCCCGCTCGCGCCAGCGTTCGTGCGACGCGAATCGGCTCCGGGCGGCCACCTTCCGGCGTGAACACCTGGACGAGCGACGCAGCCTGGTCTGCCTTGAGGCCGACTACGCGAACGTAGACGGTCTCCACCCTGTTCGAACCTGTCTCGTCCGAACCCTTCTCGCTCTCGAGACGAACCGATCGCCTCGGCGGGAGCGACCAATACCGCTCGAGGCGCGTCTTGAGCGCCTCGCCGGAAAACGCCTCGCGGAGCCCCGACTCGAGGCCTTCGCTCTCCTCGAAGGTGACCGCGACGACGGGAACGCCCGTCCGGTCGTGGATTGCCTCGAGGTCGAGCAGGTTGTACCAGGCGGGAGCGACCGCGCCGACGAAACAGGTGCGAACGTCAGGGCGCTCGAGACCGGTGACGAGCGAGACGATCGCCTCGGTCGCGTCGAGGCCGCCGACGGTACACCGGTCGAAAATCGCGCCGTCGAGCACGCGGTCGGCGCGGACGACTGCCCCGGCGAGCGTGCTCTCGTCGGCCCCGGGTCGGTACGACTCGGCGACACCGAGCGCTCGCGTCCCGGGTTTCAGATTCATCGCGGTCCCGTCCTGTGAACTGACGCGCTAGTTACAGTCTTTGATGTCCTTGAGCCGGTCGAGCAGTTCCTCGCTCGAGGCGCCGTTTTCGAACTCGATACTCCCCTGGTGGTTGGTTTCGTCCGATTCCACCGCGCCGTCCTCGTCAAAATCCGCTTCGACGTCTCGTTGTTCGGACTCGTCGTAGCTTCCGAACCCCATATGGAGTAAACTACAGGCCGAAGCCAAATAAGGATACTGGCACCAGAACGGTACGTTCGGCGATCCGAGCGCGTCAGTCGCTGACCGACATCTCTCGTTCCCGTTCCCGCTCCAGTCGACGACAGCCCAGGACCAGCGACTCGGGGAGTTCGGCGGCGTGGGAGTGGAGCGCCTCGAATACCGCGGCCACCTCCTCGAACCGCGGACCGCGGGAGGCGACGAACGGGTCCGGCTCCCACTCGACGAACCCCAGATCGGAAAGGAGTGGCAGATGACGGTGGAAGAGCTCCGTCCGGAGCACGTCGGGGTCGGCAGGGGCGTCCGGATTGATCGCTCGCTCCGGGAGCGGAATCGTCTCGTCTCGTGGGGCATCCATGAGCGAGACGACGAGCCGACGTCGCGGTTCGGCCGAGAGGGCTTCGAATACGTCGTCCCAGTTTCGTATCGTGTCCCTGCCATTCTCGAATCGAACCGTTGTCATATCATCACGTGGGGGGCGGTAGTACTTAAGCGACCGACCTAATCAATCAGCAGTTGATCGGTCACGAGAGCAGATAGTGGCGATGAGAACCCATTTCGAGCGTATCGAACGATACCGACGGTCCCATCGCTCCTGCTCGAGTCGGCAGCCCTCTCGCCAGGCAACGGATTGTCGACGCTCGACTGACGAGTCGCTTCGAGGCCAGCGTTTTTGTCCGTCGGCATGGAGTCGTTCGTATGGATATGGAGGTACACCACGTCACGGAGGAGGCCGACACGTTCACCTGCAACGCGTTCCTGGTCACCGGTGGGCGGACCACGCTCGTCGATGCGGGCGCGATGGACGGCGTCGTCGACGTGATCCGCGAACACACCGACGACCTCGAGGCCGTCGTCCTGACCCACCAGCACGGCGACCACGTGGCCGAAATCGAGGCCGTCGTCGACGCGTTCGACCCGGCGGTCTACGCCTACGCGGATCACCCGCTCCGGACCGAGGCGCTCGAGGCCGGCGAGACGGTTCGGATCGGCGACGAGGACTTCGAAGTGGTGTACACGCCGGGCCACGCCGACGACCACGTCTCGCTGGTCTCGGCGACGACCCTGTTCAGCGGCGACGTCATCGTCCACGACGACGGCGCGTTCGACTACGGCAGTTTCGGACGGACCGACATGCCAGGACAGTCCCGGGAGACGCTCATCGAAAGCCTCCAGCACCTGCTCGATCGGCTTCCTGAGGGCGTCGAGCACCTCTATGCGGGGCACGGCGAGGTGTTCCACGGCGACGTCAAAGACGTAATCGAGACGGCGCTCGAGCGAGCGGAGAAGCGAGAGCCGAAATATCCCGACGAGTAGTAACGCCGGTGCTCCCTCAGTCGATGTTCGTTTCTCGTTTCACGACGTAAAAAACGACCAGCACGTCACGGCCGAGGGTGCGGCTCGAGCGATGCGAGAGTTGCCCGACGGAAACGCGCGCGTTTCCGAGCATCGCGAACGCGTCGCGTTCGCTCAACGGGGAAGGGCAGACTACAGGCCCGCCTGGTGGACTGGAAGGGCGAAGTGGGCTCGGGACGAAGTGGAGTCGCTGCGTCGGCACTGCACCGAGATTGAAGAGATTCTGCCGTCGCTATCGTGATACGAACGGCCTCGAGTGGAGAGAAACGGGACCGAGTCGATCAGGCCGCGCGGGCTTCCTTCGCCTTAGGGCGGAGGTTCTTGTAGCCGCACTTACGACAGCGCGTCGCTCGCTGGGAGTTGCGGGCGTTACAGCGCATACAGATCATCTTCTCGAGCGTCCGTTTTTCCGCGGCGTCGAAACTGGCCATACCGGTCGTTAGCCGGAGGGCCATATAACGGCTGTGATCCATTTTTGGCACCACGACCACGGAGTTCGAGCCGTCGAACGGTGCGCTTACAACCGGTTCGGCCGTTTCGCCGGACGTGAGCGACGACAGGGCGACTTCGATGCGAGCGACGCTGGTCCACCGGAGCCTCCAGGCGATGGGCGTCGGCTTCCTCCTCTCGGGGCTCGGCGTCGGCGCGCTGCTCGCCAGCCAGGACAGTATCGCGTTCGGCATCGTCGCCATCCCGCCGCTGGTTCTCTGCGGGGTCGGCGTCCTGTTGCTGGTGCCCGTCGGGCGTCGAGGCTCGAGCGAGAGCTGACGGATTCGGGATAGAAATCGACTCACGTGTCCTCGTCCGCCAGATACTCGTCCTGTACGGCGACCACCTCGCTCGAGTCCGCACACCCGGCGTACCGCCGCAGCGGCTCCTCGTTGAGCGTCAGGAACGTCTCACCCCAGCGAAACGGCTCGAGGAGGTCGGCGGCGGCCTCGGCGTGACCGAAGATGCGGAGCGCCGCGGCGAGCGCCTCCACGGTCGTCAGCCGGAACGGCCGGCCGTAGTTGACGGGATTGGCGGCGACCAGGAAGGGAAGTGCCCGGTGGACGCCCGACATCGAGAACGCGGCCTGCTCAGCGGACTCCCAGGAGCAGTCGAGCGCCACGAGCGTGTCGAGGGCGTCGTCGGCGTCTGTCGGTGAAAGCGCCCGCTCGGCGTGGGGGTTGAGCACGACGCCGTAGGGGACGGCCCGCATCGAGCGATGGAGGATCGCCCGGTCGAAGCGCTCAAGGCGCCGGGCCGTACACTTCTTCGGGTCGTCGTCGCCCTCGTAGTAGACGTGACACTCCACGCCCCGAGAGAGGGGCGTGGGGACCAAAAGGGGGTCGATCTCTGCGTTCCCGTGCGAGCGTCGGGATCAGGGACAGGTCCGGCCTCGAGTCGATCTTAGGCCTCGTGGATCGCCTCCCCACGATTCAGCCGCGAGGCGATTCGGAACGTCTGTTCGGCCTCGCGGTTCGTCGGGAAGTGGGCGCCCATGTACCGCGCCGTCGCGAGCAGGGGCATCCGTCGCGTACGCTCGTCGACGGATGGGTCGCCGGCCCCTGCATCGGCCGCTCCCTCCCCCGCGAGCAGGTCGAACTGTTGGAACGCCGCCTCGACGTTCTGGAGCGTGTGGAAGCCGGCGTCCTCTCGGAGGAGCCCGCGGCCGAGTGTCTCCTTCAGGTCGTCGGGGTCGCCGCCGCAGTCGAAGAACTCGGCAACGAGTCGGCCCGCCTCGTTGACCTCGCCCTCGCGGTCGAACGTTTCGAGGAGCGCCTCGAGGATCGCGTCCGGCTCTCGTCCGCTCTCGTTGTTCCCCGGCTCCGGCACCGGCGCGGGCGGCGTGTTGAGGAACCGGTCGAGGTAGACGCTCATTGCCGCGTCGAACACGCCGCGGTACAGTTCGACGGCGTCGGTTCGGCGGGTCGTCTGGTGAACTGCGTTGGCGTAGGTGAACGTGTGGTGGACCGTGTTCCAGTCGGAGAACTCGTTGGCGACGCCGAACTGGGCGACCCGCGTCGTGGCCGCCTGGGTGACGACCGCCGCGAGGTCCTCGGTCGTCGCGCCGTCGGCGACCGCCTCGGCCAGCGCGTCGACGATGGCTTCGGGATCGTCGCCGAGCAGCGTCGTCTGGAGATTGGCTGGCGCTTCCCACTCGCCCGCCTCGCGAGCCTCCGCTCCCTCCGCAGCCAGCGCCTCGAGCCCGCTCGTCTCGCTCACGTCGCCGCCGTAGACCTCTTCCAGCAGGGCCACGAGGTCGACTGGCTGTCGCCACGACGACGATTCATCGCTTCGGCTGGCGGTCACCAACGGCTCGACCAGCGACGCGAGGACGTCCCCCGCGAGGTCCCAGCCAACGTGCTCGAGGGACTCGAAGGCCGTGTTGGCGAAGTCCAGCACGTGGCCTGTCGTGAGGTAGGGGTGATCGGTCACCGCGGCGAAGACGATCTCCGCGACCTCGGCTTCGGCGTGGCCGGCCGCGACGGCCGTCCGCAGACAGCGCTCGGCGCCATCGGCGTCCCGGACCTCGACGCACTCGCGGAACCAGTCTTTGAGGCGCTCGAGAGATACCTCGCCCGTCGAGAACGAGGGCTGGTCGAACTTCGGTGGTTCGCCCGCACAGTCGCTCGCGACGTGGCGAACGCCGGTGTAGAGCGCCCGCTTTCGGTCCTCGGGTGCGAGGTCGTCCATCACGTTCGCCATGCAGCCGAGAATGGTCGCGCCAGAGGACCAGCCCATGTCCCGGTAGCGGGTGGCGAACTCGAGCGTCGTCGCCATCGGTTCGGCGTAGTCGACCCCCGCGTCCAGCAGGCCGATAGTCGACTTGGCGGTCACCAGGCGCAGGTTCTCCTCGAGACCCGTCTCCAGCCTGTCGGCCCAGTGTTCGGCCGGCGAAGTTTCGAGCGGGGGATTCGGGTCGACGTAGACGATGCCGTCGCGGACCTCGGTCGGGTACGTTTGGACGTCGTCGGCCCACGGATCGAACGTGTCCCCGCAAGAGAGCTCGAACCGGGCGTGGTGCCAGTGGCAGGTCAGGATGCCGTCGTCGACGGTTCCCTCCGAGAGGGGAAAGCCCATGTGCGGACAGCGATTGTCGACCGCCCGGACCTCGCCCTCGTGGTAAAAGAGGGCGATGGCCGTGCCGTTCTTCGAGAGCAGTTCGCGACCGCTCGTTCGGAGGTCCTCGAGAGAGAGCGCCTCGACGAATCCCGATTCGGTGTCGGATGACATACGAGAACGATGGACGAGGAGTCCTAAAGGCGTTCCCTGAAATTAATTTAAGCACGGCGAGCGGGAGGAACGCGTCTCTTCGCGGGTGCGTGTCGTGAACGTGGGCTCGGGAGCATGAGTACGCGCTGTGACTCGAGCAACTGCTCTCGAGAATCGGGCCTCGAGCACGATCGTCGAAAACGGGTTCGAAAAGCGAACCGGGATCGAATTCGAACGCGAGGTTACTTGTGGCGCTCGAGCAGGTCGTAGCTACGCTCCCACTCGGCGTCGTCGTCGAAGTACCGCTCCGCGAGCGGTTCCTCGGGCATCTCGCCCAGTTCCTTCTTCTGTTGCTGGTAGGACGGACGCTCGTCGACAAAGTACCGGCCGGTGAGGACGGTTCCCTCGTAGAGCGCGTTCTCGGTTTCGAACATCATCTCCTGGGCCTCCTTGCGGTCGTGGATGTCGAAGTCGTAATCGTCGGACTCCTGGACGTCGACGTACGGGACGTACTGTCGGGCGTCCTTGTTCCAGGTCGGACACTGGGTCAGGAAGTCGATGTGCGCGAAGCCGTCGTGCTCGATGGCTTCTTTGATAATCTCTTTGGCCTGGTTCGGGTTGACCGCCGCCGTTCGGGCGATGTAGGTCGCACCCGAGGTCAGCGCCAGCGAGAGCGGCCGGATCGGGGACTTCGCGTTGCCGTGAGGCGTCGTCTTCGACGTGTGGCCCTTCGGGCTCGTCGGCGAGGTCTGGCCCTTCGTCAGGCCGAAGACCTCGTTGTTGAACACGATGTAGGTCATGTCGTGGTTCTCTCGAGCCGTGTGCATGAAGTGGTTGCCACCGATGCCGTAGCCGTCGCCGTCACCGCCCGCGGCGACCACGGTCAGGCCGTCGTTGGCCAGTTTCGCCGCACGGGCGACCGGCAGCGAGCGGCCGTGGATCGTGTGGAACCCGTAGGTGTCGAGGTAGCTGTTCAGCTTGCCCGAGCAGCCGATGCCGGTGACGGTCAGGACTTCCTCCGGGGTGAGTCCGACTTCCGGGAGGGCCTGCTTCAGCGCCTTGAGGACGCCGAAGTCGCCACATCCTGGACACCAGGTCGGCTGGGGCTCGAGACCGGGCGTGAACTCGTCACGGTCGATCTCGCGTTCGTCGCCGATTGCGTTGAATGCACTCATAGTCAGTCACCTGCAGCGGGTTCGATTCGAACCTGCGCGTCCGGCTCCGCGTCCGAGCCGTCGACGTTGAGCTCGTAGCCCTCGACGACGTCGGCGGGTTCGAACGGGTTGCCGTTGTACTTGAGCAGGCTGGTCAGCTTCTCGCCGTAGCGGCCGAGTTCCTTCTGGATCAGGCCGCGGAACTGGGCCGTGGCGTTCATCTCGACGACCATCGCCTGGTCGACGCTCTCGATGAACTCGGTGAGTTCGGCCTCGGGGAACGGCATCATGTCGGAGACGCCGACGGCCTTGACCGAGTGGCCCTGGTCGTTCAGGCGCTCGGTCGCCTCGAGGACGGCGCCCTGGGCCGATCCCCAGGTGATGATGCCGAAGTCGGCCGACTCGTCGCCCGCGTAGGTCTGGTTCGAGTCGTGTTCCTCGTCGAGTTCGGTGCGGATGGCCTCGAGCTTCTCGAGCCGGCGGTCCATCTGGAAGACGCGGTTGTCGGGGTCCTCCGAGATGTGGCCGGCTGGCGTGTGCTCGTTCCCGGTCGCCAGGAAGCGCCCGCCCTTCTGGCCGGGCAACGAGCGCGGGCTGACGCCGTTTTCGACGTCGTGCTGGAACCGGTGGAACTTCCCGGACTCGTCGTGCGGGAGGTCCTCGAGTTCGTCCTCGGTGAGCGTCGAGCCCAGCGATGGGTCGGGCTCGCGGTCCAGGAAGCTGACGGGGACGTTCTCGTTCTCCCCGCTCAGCTTCTGGTCGTAGATGATGATCGTCGGAATCTGGTACTCGTAGGCGATGTGGAACGCCAGGCGCGTCTGCTCGTAAGCCTCCTCGATGTTAGCGGGCGCGAAGACGACGCGTGCGGAGTCACCCTGGCTCGTATAGAGCGTGAACTCGAGGTCGCCCTGCTCGGGTTTGGTGGGCATCCCCGTCGAGGGGCCGGCCCGCATCGACTCGAGCAGTACGATCGGCGTCTCGGTCATCTCCGCGAGGCCGAGGGGTTCGCTCATCAGGGCGAAGCCGCCGCCGGAAGAGCCGGACATGGCCTTCACGCCGGCGTGGCTCGCGCCCACGGCGAGTGCCGCGGCCGCGATCTCGTCTTCGACCTGCTCGGAGATCCCGCCCATGTCGGGCAGGTTCTGGGACATGATGGTGAAGACGTCCGTCCACGGCGTCATCGGGTAGCCGGCGATGAACCGGCAGCCGGAGTCGATGGCACCGTAGGCGATGGCGTTCGAGCCCGAGAGCAGCGCCTGCTCGTCCTCGTGGTCGCCCTCCGGGATGCGGAGGTCGTGCTCGAAGTCGTACTCCTCCGTGACCATGTCGTAGGCGTCGTGGAGGATCTCGAGGTTCGGCTCGAGGATCTTCTCGGGCATGGCGTCGCGCATCAGGTCCTCGATGTGCTCGAGGTCCATCTCCAGGAGCGCCGCCGTGACGCCGACACCCGCGGTGTTGCGCATGACCTCGCGGCCGTGCTCTTTGGCCATCGAGCGCAGGTCGATGTCGAAGACGTGCCAGTCGTTCTCCTCGGCGCGCTCCTCGAGGTTCAGGGACTCGACATCGTCCTCGGAGAGCAGCCCCGAGTCGTAGACGATGATTCCGCCCTCGTTGAGCTCGTCTAAGTTCTCCGAGAGGGGTTTGATCTCCTCGTTGCCGTAGTAGGCGCCTTCCTTCGGGTTCCGGGCGAAGGAGTCACCGAGTGCGAGGAGGAAGTTGTACCCGTCCCCCCGAGACTGTACCTTGTGCCCCGCCGCGCGGATCTCGACGTAGGTGTGGCCACCGCGAATCCGAGACGGATAGTGTCGGTGGGTAAATACGTCGAGGCCCGACCGCATGAGGGCCTTCGCGAAGTTCTGACTCGTCGAGTCGATTCCGTCTCCGGAACCGCCTGCGATTCGCCAGATAAGTTCATGGTCGCTCATGGTGGATAAGCGGCCTCGGTGGCCAGCAGTATGCGGAATTTTGCTCCAGCGAACCTAAAGCCTTTGCTATAGATTACCAAGAAACTTTCGTGAAGAATGAGGGTCCGGGCAGGATATCTCCCCCGTTTCCGGGTGTACGTACGGAAAACGCGTTTAGAATTGTAGACAGATGCCAGTCATATCGACGCTCGAGGTCTAGCACTACGGGACGAACGACCGATCACGCCCCACCACCGTACGACCTGGTCGCGACCTCGTCGTAGAGAACCGTCGACGGGGGCTCCGAAAACCAGCCGACGTCGGCGATTTCGCCGTCTCGAGCACGCGGTTCGCCGCCGGCGTACTCGCCGGCGAAGATCACGATCAGGTCGAACACCGTGGGATCGTCGGGTTCGAGCGAGCGATGTTCGATCACGTGCACCTCGAGCACGCCTGTAATCTCGCACTCGACGCCTGCCTCTTCTCGAAGTTCCCGACGGGCGGCCTCCCGGTAGGTTTCGTCGGGTTCTCGCTTGCCGCCGGGGTCGCCCCAGCCCTCGTCTCCCTCGTTTCGGACCAGCAGCACCGCTCCGTCGGCGTTCGTCAGCCAGACGCCCGCGCCACCGAGTGCCTCCTCGTCGGCCCGCTCGCGGACGCGACGGTATCGCTCAGGGGCGTGCTCCCACGTCTTGTCGACCGCGTCGAATTCGCCGTACTCGCCCCGCAGGTCGGCAATCGACGACTCGACTCGGCTCCTGGTTCGTTCGGTGACGGGAGCGACCATCTCGCAATACTGATGGTGCCGCCCAGTTAGTGATTTCGCTCGAGTGATGGACGAGTACGAGTTCGAACGCGAGCGAGGGCGGGCGCAGGACGCGCCTCACTCGTTCCGCGGATTGGTCGGGTGGTAGTCGGTATCGTACTCGCCGGGCGTTCCATCTACCCGGTCGGGATTGATCCGGCCCGACAGCAACATGAAGTCCACGAGCGTGAGCGCGAGCATCGCCTCGACAACCGGCACCCCGCGCGGCGGCAATACGGGGTCGTGGCGCCCGATGACCTGGGCGTCCTCGACGACCTCGCCGGTCTCCCAGTCGACGGTCTGCTGGGGCGACGGAATCGAGGTGGGCGCGTGGAGGGTGACTTCGCCGTAGATCGGTTCGCCGCTCGAGATGCCGCCCTGGATGCCGCCGTGGTCGTTCTCGACGGGCGTCGGGTTGCCGTCCTCGCCGAACTCCCAGTCGTCGTTTCGCTCCGTCCCCGCGTACTCTCGAGCCTCCCGACCCAGCCCGAACTCGAAGGCCGTCGTCGCCGGAATCGCCATCATCGCCTGGCCCAGCCGAGCGGAGAGTGAGTCGAATCGCGGGGCGCCGAGTCCGACAGGGACGCCTCGAGCCTCGAAGTAGATGCTCCCGCCGATGGAGTCGCCGGCTTCCTGGTACTCCTCGATGAGCTCCTGCATCTTCGCGGCGGTTTCGGGGTGGGCACAGCGCACGTCGTTTTCTTCGCTGTGCTCGAGAATCTCCTCGAAACTCACGTCGGGCGCCTCAACGTCCCCGATCTGATTGACGTGGGCTTTGAGTTCGATCCCCTCACCCGCGAGGAGTTTCTTCGCAACCGCGCCCGCGGCGACCCAGTTCACGGTCTCGCGTGCAGACGAGCGTCCGCCGCCGCCCCAGTTGCGCGTGCCGAACTTCGCGGAGTACGTGAAGTCGCCGTGGGAGGGTCGCGGTGCGGTGATGAAGGGTTCGTACTTTCCCGAGCGGGCGTCCTTGTTCTCGATGACGAGGCCGATGGGTGTCCCGGTGGTGTAGCCGTCCTGGATCCCGGACTTGATCGAGACCGAGTCGGGTTCCCCGCGACTGGTCGTGATCATCGACTGGCCGGGTTTTCGCCGGTCGAGGTCCGCCTGAATGTCGTCCTCGGTCAGCTCGAGGCCGGCGGGACAGCCGGAGATCGTACACCCCATCGCCTCGCCGTGGCTCTCCCCGAAGGTCGTCACCTGGAAGAGGCGACCGAAGCGGTTGCCGTTCATGGCTGGCTCTCCGTGGCGGGCGTACTTATCGGTGCAGGATTGTGCAAGAAGGGGCGATATCGATGGTTGCTGCGGTCGCTCGGTTC
The DNA here is from genome assembly GCF_024204665.1 of Natronosalvus rutilus. Taxonomy (NCBI): domain Archaea; kingdom Methanobacteriati; phylum Methanobacteriota; class Halobacteria; order Halobacteriales; family Natrialbaceae; genus Natronosalvus; species Natronosalvus rutilus. The sequence continues at coordinate 3,761,817 of NZ_CP100355.1, forward strand.
GGGTCTCGAACTGGGTTTCGGTCCCGAATGCCGAACTGGGCTGGGGACTCGGCCTCGAGCCTCGGGCAACGACCGAATCAAGCTTCGAGCGACTTCTTGATCCTCGACCGACTCGAGCTTCGAGCTACCCGTCGTACGCCGGAATACCAGTCAGATCGTGACCCAGCACGAGCGTGTGGATGTCGTGGGTGCCCTCGTAGGTGTAGACCGTCTCCATATTCGCCAGGTGGCGCATGGGCGAGTAGTCCGTCGTGATACCGTTCCCGCCAAGCATCTCGCGGGCTACCCGCGACTGCTCGCGGGCCATCCGGACGTTGTTGCGCTTGGCCATCGAGACGTGTTGCGGACGCAGGTCCCCGCGCTCCTTGAGTTCGGCCAGCCGGTAGGCGAGCAACTGCGCGAGCGTAATCTGGGTCGCCATCTCCGCTAGCTTGTCCTGTTGGAGCTGGAAGCGACCGATCGGCCCGCCGAACTGCTCGCGGTCGGTCGCGTACTGGCGCGCGGTCTCGAAGCAATCCCGCGCCGCGCCAACGGCGCCCCAGGCGATGCCGTACCGGGCCTGGGTCAAACACGACAGCGGTCCCTTCATTCCCTCGACGCCGGGCAGAACGTTCTCCTCGGGGACGCGCACGTCGTTCAGGCCGATCTCGCCCGTGATCGACGCTCGCAGGGAGAGCTTCTCGGTGATCTTGTTCGTCGAGACGCCGTCGCGATCGGTCTCGACCAGGAATCCACGAACGGCGTCCCCGCCCGTCTCGTCGCTCGAGCGGTCCTTCGCCCAGACGACCGCCACGTCCGCGATGGGGGAGTTCGTGATCCAGGTCTTCGAGCCGTTGAGCACGTAACCGTCCGCATCACGTTCGGCGCGAGTCTCCATACCCGAGGGGTTCGAGCCGTGTTCGGGCTCCGTTAGGCCGAAACAGCCGACGGCCTCGCCCGCGCCGAGTTTGGGGAGCCACTCTTCTTTCTGCGCTTCGCTCCCATAGGCATGGATCGGGTACATGACCAGGGCGCCCTGGACGGACGCCATCGACCGCAGGCCGGAGTCGCACGCCTCGAGTTCCTGCATCAACAGTCCGTACGCCGTCTCGGAGACGTTCGGGGAGCCGTATCCCTCGAGGTTCGGGGCGTAAAAGCCCATCTCGCCCATCTCCGGAATGAGGTCGGTGGGGAATGTCCCGTTCTCGAAGTGGTCGCCGATATCGGGCGCAACTTCCGTCTCGACGAACTCACGGGCAGTATCGCGAATCAATCGTTCTTCCGCCTCGAGGTCGGCCTCGAGGGAGAGGTAATCGAGCATGGGTGTACGTCCGCGAGAGGGCGTGAAAAGAACTCCTATCTCGTCGCAATAATTGCCTCTCCTCCCGCCACTTCTCGTGAGCGTGCAGTAATTACACGTCGATCCGATACGTATCGGCCGCCATGACATCCCAGCTGGCGGACTCGGTACTCTCGTCCGCCGCCGTCACAACGCGAGACCTCGAGACCCTCGCCGACCGCATCGAGACGAGTGAAGCGGCGTCAATTCCGGTTCGCGCGCCCGCGACCGACGAAGTCGTGAGCCGCATTCCAGCGTGCTCCGAAGCCGACGTGGAATCCGCCGTCGAGCGCGCCCGTACGGCCCAGTCCGAGTGGGCCACCAGGGATCCAAAAGCTCGAGCTGCCGTCCTCGACCGCTTCGCCGACCTCGTCCTGGAGCGGCGCGAACGACTGCTGGACCTGATCCAGATCGAAACCGGCAAGTCCCGCGTGGACGCCGCCGAGGAGGTGCTCGACGTCCCCGCGACGGCCGCTTACTACGCGACTCGAGGTCCCGACCTGCTCGCCGACGAGTCGCGCGACGGCGTATTCCCGCTGCTGACCGACGCGCGCGTGACCTACGACCCTGTCGGCGTCGTCGGCGTCATCTCGCCGTGGAACTACCCGCTGACGCTCGCGATTACCGACGCCATCCCGGCGCTGCTCGCTGGCAACGGCGTCGTCCTCAAGCCCGATGAGAAGACGCCGTTCGTCGCCCTCGAGCTGGCCGCCTTGCTCGAGGAAGCTGGCCTCCCACCGGGAGTCTTCGAGATCGTTACCGGCGAGGGATCGACCGTCGGTCCCGCGCTGATCGACCGCGCGGACTACCTGTCGTTTACTGGGAGCACCGCCACCGGGCGTAGCGTCGCCGAGCGTGCGGGCCGGAACCTTATCGACTGTTCGCTCGAGTTAGGCGGGAAGAATCCGATGGTCGTCCTTGCCGATGCCGACCCCGAGACGGCCGCTCGTGGGGCCGTCCAGGGGTGTTTCGCGAACGCCGGGCAGCTCTGTCTCGCGATGGAGCGAATCTACGTCGAGGCGCCCCGCTACGAGGCCTTCCTCGACGCCTTCGTCCGCGAGACGCGCGCGCTCTCGCTCGGGACAGGCCTCGAGTACGGCCCCGACGTGGGCTCGCTGATCGACGGCGACCAGCTCGAGCGCGTCGAAGCACACGTCGCGGACGCCCTCGAGCGCGGTGCGTCCATTCTGACGGGCGGCCGTGCCCGACCCGACGTCGGCCCCTTCTGCTACGAGCCGACGATCCTGACCGACGTGGCGCCCGACTCGATGGCGGCCTGCGAGGAGACGTTCGGCCCCGTCGTCTCCGTCGAGCCGGTCCCCTCCGCGGGTCGGGCGGTCGAGGCCGCCAACAAGACCGAGTACGGCCTGAACGCGAGCGTCTGGACCGGCGACCGGCGGCGCGGAATCGAACTCGCCCGCGAGATCGACGCTGGAACCGTGTGCGTCAACGACGCCTACATCTCTGGCTGGGCGGCCACCGACGCGCCGATGGGCGGCGTCGGGGACTCCGGCCTGGGTCGTCGCCACGGCCCCGAGGGGCTCGAGCGGTACCTCGAGTCGAAGACCATCGCCTCCTCGCGCGTCGGACCAGTGTGGAACCCGCCCGGCGTGCCCGCTCGCTGGTTCGTTCGCGGAATGGTTGGCGCCCTGGGCGTCCGGAAGCGACTCTCGAGGTGGTTCCGATGACCGATTCCGATCCACGAGTCCTCCTGACCGGCTTCCCCGGCTTTCTCGGCTCCGCGTTGCTCGGGCGACTGCTCGCTCGCGGTGACGAGCCTGTCGCCTGCCTGGTCCAGCCGCAGTACAGACCACTTGCCGAGCGACGGGCCGCTGAATTGATCGAGGCGGTGGACGGCATCGACGCATCGTCCGAGCCGATTCGACTGTACGAGGGCGACATCACCGAACCCGAACTCGGCCTCGACACCGGCGCGTTCGACGCACTCGAGTCCGTTCGCGAGTGCTACCACCTCGCGGCCGTCTACGACCTCGGCATTCAGCAGGACCTGGCCGAGGCCGTCAACGTCCGTGGGACCGAACACGTCCTCGACGCAGCCGAAACGCTGGACGTCGATCGCTTCCAGTACGTCAGTACCTGCTACGTCAGTGGCCGCTACGACGGCGTCTTCACCGAGGCCCACCTCGAGGAGGGGCAGTCGTTCAACAATCACTACGAAGAGACCAAGTATCGCGCGGAGGTGCTGGTCCAGGAGCGCATGGCCGAGGGGCTTCCGGCGACAGTCTACCGGCCGTCGATCGTCGTCGGCGACAGCGAAACTGGCGAGACGGGGAAGTACGACGGCCCGTATTATCTACTCCGCCTTTTGGCCGCACAGCCGGCGGCGTGCTCGGTCGGCCTGTCGCTCCCGGCCTCGAGTCGGACGGAACTCAACGTCGTCCCGCGGGATTTCGTCGTCAACGCCATCGCCCACCTCAGTGCTCACGACGACGCCGTCGGCGAGGTGTACCAGCTCTGCGATCCGACTCCACTGACGGTGCCCCCGTTCGTGGACGCGCTCGCGGACGCGATGGATCACCGCGTGGTGTCACCGCTGGTTCCAAAGTCGATCGCTCGGCGAGTGCTTGCGGGGATAGAATCGATGGGCCTGCCCGCGGAACCGGCGACGATCGATTACTTCGACCACCCGACGAGTTACGCGTGTCCGAACACGCGCCGGGCGCTCGCGGGGACGGAACTCGAGTGTCCGCCGTTCGGGTCCTACGTCGAGCGGCTGGTCGAGTTCGCGCTCGAGCATCCCGAGATCGGCGACGAAGCGATGGTGTGACTCGTCTCGAGCGCACGGCTTTTGGCTGTGCCGTCGGTAGTGGCGGATATGAACGTGGACCTCACGCACCGTCCCCGCCGCCTCCGCAAGGACCGCATTCGGGGACTCGTCAGCGAAACGAGCCTCGAGCCGTCGGACTTCATCGCACCCGTCTTCGTCGACGCGACGACCGACGAGCGCGTTCCAATCGAATCGATGCCCGGTCACGAGCGCGTCCCGCTCGCAGAGGCCGTCCCCCGCGTCGAGGAGGTGCTCGAGACCGGCGTCCAGGCGGTAATGCTCTTTGGCATCCCGCGGTCGAAGGACGCCGAAGGGACTCGCGCGTGGGTCGACGACGGCGTCGTCCAGGAGGCCACCCGCCGGATTACCGACGAGACGGACGCCTACGTGATCACCGACGTCTGTCTCTGTGAGTACACCGAGCACGGTCACTGCGGGCCGCTTGAGGCGGGGGCGCGCGACTACGAAGGCGAACAGCATTCCTCGGGCGCGAGCGGCGGCCTCACCGTCGACAACGACGCCACCCTCGAGTCCCTGGAGCGAATCGCCGTCTCCCACGCCGACGCGGGCGCGGAGATGGTCGCCCCGAGCGGTATGATGGACGGAATGGTCGGCTTCATCAGGACCGCCCTCGACCGCGAGGGCCACGCCGACGTGGCGGTCATGAGCTACGCCGCGAAGTACGAGAGTGCCTTCTACGGCCCCTTCCGGGACGCCGCCGACGGCGCGCCCAGTTTCGGCGACCGCCGCCACTACCAGATGGACCCGGCCAACCGCCGCGAGGCGACCCGTGAGGTCCGTCTCGACGTCGAGCAGGGGGCGGACGTGCTGATGGTCAAACCCGCCCTGCCCTATCTCGACGTCGTGAGCGACCTTCGGAGAGAATTCGAACACCCAGTCGCCGCCTACAACGTCTCCGGCGAGTACGCCATGCTCCAGGCCGCCGGCGAGAAGGGGTGGCTCGATCTCGAGGCGGCCGCCCTCGAGTCGCTACTCTCGATCAAACGGGCAGGCGCCGATCTGATTCTGACGTACTTTGCCGAGGACGTGGCCCCGCGCCTCTGAGTCGGGTTCGCCGCAACTCGGACTGATACCTCGAGTGCGTGTGACTCGAGTATCGTACGACTCGAATCGACGGTTCATCGCGCTCGAGCGGGGCCGCTCGGACGTTCGTCCAGTCGTGGTTCCGCGTTCCGTGACGACTGGCAACGTTTGCCGCGCGCGAGCCCGAAACCAGCCGTTCCGAACGTGTACGGCGGCGGTGAAGCGATATTTGGCGCAAACGGACGCTGGCAATCGTCCAGTTTCAGTCGCTTGGGTGCCGTGCTCCTGGACGGACGGACACCTTAAATCGGTACTAGGTGCGTAATATGTTGTAGATTTTACGGCCTACAAGAGTATATCTTGACGTTCGTCAACGATAATCCTTATATTATCCACCCACATCCACATCGAACGTGAGATATAGTCCAAACATGCACAAAAAGTGGCTTGAAGCAAACGAACGTCTACAGAACAGCCCCAGCTCATCGAGGATGCTCCCATGATCGACGCCACACCGTTGCAGGTCGATCCCGAGGTGCTCGTCGAGGGCGTCAACCTCGCGTGGGTGCTGACGGTCACCTTCCTGATCTTCTTCATGCACGCGGGCTTCGCCATGCTCGAGGCCGGCCAGGTGCGCTCGAAGAACGTCGCGAACCAGCTGACGAAAAACTTGCTGACCTGGAGCGTCGGCGTGACCGTGTTCTTCCTGATCGGCGCCGGGGTCGAAGGTCTCGTCGCGGGTGACGGATTCGTGCCGGCCTTCGACGTGGCCGAACCCAACGCGTGGGTCGACTGGCTGTTCGGCGCCGTCTTCGCGATGACGGCGGCGACCATCGTCTCCGGAGCCGTCGCCGGCCGTGCGAAACTCCGCGCGTACGTCGGCTACACGTTCTTGCTGGCGGCGGTCATCTACCCGGTTGTCACTGGTCTCACTTGGGCCGGGAGTCATCTGGCCGTCGGCGGGGTCGTCTTCGAGGACTTCGCCGGCGGCATGATCGTCCACGGGATGGGCGGCATCGCCGGCCTCACCGCCGCGTGGGTCCTCGGCCCGCGCCTCGACCGCTACAACCAGGACGGGTCGGTCAACGTGATCCCCGGCCACTCGCTGACCTTCGCCGTGCTCGGCACGCTCGTGCTCGCCTTCGGCTGGTACGGCTTCAACGTCGGTACCGCAGCGACGGTCTTCGCGCTCGAGGGCGGGGAACTCGTCCTCGGGGACTTCGCCACCGTCGGTCGCGTCGCCATGACGACGACCATCGCGATGGGCTGTGGGGCCATGGGTGCCGGGCTCGTCGCCTGGCTCAAGACCGGGAAAGTCGACACCCTGTACGTCGCCAACGGCGTGCTCGCCGGACTCGTCGGTATCACCGCGATCCCCCACACGACCGCGTGGTGGGGCGCGTTCGTCGTCGGCGGGCTCGCCGGCGCCCAGCTCCCGCTGGTCTTCAGCTTCGTCGAGAACGTCCTGAAGATCGACGACGTCTGCGCCGTGTTCCCCGTCCACGGCTCGGCCGGGGTCCTCGGGACGCTCCTGTACCCGTTCGTCGCCGCACCCGGCGTCGTCGAGAGCGTCGCGAACGCGTTCGCCGCACAGGTCGTCGGCGTGGTCGTCATCGCCGGCTGGACGATCCTCGCCACGGGCCTCGTCTGGGGCGCGTTCAAAGCGGTCGGCCAGGCTCGAGTCACGCCTGAACACGAACGCGACGGCCTCGACGTGAGCGAACACGGCGTCGACACCTATCCCGAGTTCGGCACGCCCGAAGTCGCGGCCGACGGCGGTCCGATTCGAACTGACGGCGGTACTGCAGACAGCGGCATCTGGATGGTCACGGCCATCGTCCGTCCCGACCGCCTGGGCGATGTGAAGACGAACCTCGCCGGAATCGGCGCCCCCTCGCTGACGGTCACGAACGTCTCCGGTCGCGGCTCCCAGCCCGCGAAGACCGGCCAGTGGCGCGGCGAGGAGTACGCCGTCGACCTCCACCAAAAAGTCAAGATCGAGTGCGTCGTCGCCGACGTCCCGGCCACCGAGGTCGTCGACGCAATCCGCGAGGCCGCGAACACAGGCGAACCGGGCGACGGCAAGATTTTCGTTATCCCGGTCGAGGACGCCTGCCAGGTCCGCACGGGGGCAACCGGCCCCGAAGCCGTCTAACAGCGGATCGAGGCCGTTCCTGGGACAAGGTCAGAACGTTCCTCGAGACGGATTTCGAACACTACTCAAAACGAATTCTGAACGTCCGCGAGACGGGTTTCGAACGCCCCCGCGCGTTCTCGCTCGATAGTTTGGCATTGGAACCAGTCGTGAACGTCGACTGTCAGTACACACTACGTTTCAAGAGGACGTACGAAATACGTCGAACCGATGCGCCGTTCGCTCACCATCGGTCTCCTGCTCGTCGCGCTGAGCCTCGTCCTCGTCGGCGGTCCGTCGGCATTTCTCTCGCCGTCGACAGAAGACGTTGCGCCCGAGACGTCCGAGGACCCCGAGGTCGAACTCGTCACCTTCGAGGGCTCCGAGAGCGCGATCTGGGCGTACATGAGCCCGAGCAAGACGCACAAGAAACACAGCCCCATCAACGTCTTCGTTCGGGGCGACAGCGACGAGGTCGTCCGCCTGCTCCAGGAGGACGCTGACGGCGACTGGCAGGAACTCGAGGAAGACGAACAGGACGCCGACGCCGACACCTACGCGGTGTTCGGGGGGAATGAAACGAACGAAACCGACGAAGCCAACGGGACTAACGGAACTAACGGAACTAACGGTCCCAACGAAACTAACGGTCCCAACGGAACCGATGAGGGCAATGAAAGCAACGAGACCGCGAACAAAACCAACGAAACCGCGAACGAAACCGGACTCGAGGCCATCAATCGACAGATCGCCACCACCACGAACTGGGGCGAAACCGCGGGCGGAACTCGATACGCCTGGATCGATCCCGGTCCCGACGAGCCAGCCTACTGGACCACCGAAACGGTGCAACTCGACGACGGCACCTACTACGGGCAGCGGACCCACATCCGAGTCTACGCGAGCCCTAACCCCGACGACCAGTGGGTCGCCATGCAAGCCCACAGCGAGCACTTCGACTGGTTCACCCTCCGCCACCGCGTCGACGGCGTCGAGAACGCCCAGCTCGAGGTCGAACGCGAGCTCATGGCTCTCCCGCAGGTCGATCCGAAAGAGGACGTCGTCCGCCAGAACGTGGACAACGCCGGCCCCTCCGACGCCGACGGCTGGGCAACCAAAGTCAACCTGATGGGGCTCTTCGTCCTTCCGGTCTTCGGGCTCGCCGCCGGCCGGGAGATCGTCGAACGCACTCCACAGCCCCTCGAGGACCGTATCACGGAGGTCGACAAGCGACGACTCGCCGCCGCCTACGACCGGATCGAGGTTCGTCACCCCATCCTGGCGGGGGCCATCGTCGCGCTGTTCCTCGGCGTTCGCGTCGCCGGCATTGCCCTCGAGCAGTGGGCCACGTTCCTCACGATGCACAACATCGCGGCAATTCTGTATCCAGTGATCGCGCTGGGCATCCCTATCGCCACCTATCTGATCGCCCGCGGCCTCGAGTCCAGACTCGACGCGGCCGTCGCGGCCTCGATTTCGCTCGCGGCGGCGATGTGGATCGACTACGGAATGGTCGGCGTCAGTTCGCTCCCCATCGACGTCGTGCTCCAGCGGATGCTCGTGATCGTCGCCATCGGGCTCATCGCCGGCGGGGCTGCCCGACGAGCAACTCGGGACCGTGTCCTGAACGACATGCTGCTGGTCGGCGTCGCGATGTGGGGGCTCGTGCTGGTCGGCACGCTGCTCGGGTACTTCTGAACGCCGCGCTGCCGGACTTCCAGGCCGAACGGAAATAGCGTAACGCGGCTCAGTCGTCCGCTTGCGCCGGTTCCGGATCGGCACTCGCTCCGGTCTCGAACGCGTCGTCCTCGAGTCGCGGGAAGTGACCGATGGTGTCCTCGCGGAACGCCTCCTCGTCGAAGGTGTAGTCCTCCTCGAAGAAGTCGACGACCGTCTTCGCGTCCTGCATCGCGTTCTTCAGGCTGGTCGAGGCCCCCGGCGAGGGCGTGATGTTGAAGATGATGTCGTCGCCGACGATCTTCGCCTCGCCCATGTCGAGGGACTTCTTCTTCGTGTCAACGATCTGCGGGCGCACGCCGCCGTAGCCTTTCGCGCGTTCGATGTCCTCGAGTTCGGCGGTCGGGACGACCTTCTGGACGTGCGGAAGGAACGACTTCGGACCGACGTCGGGGAGGTCGTAGACGAGGTTCCGGAGCACGTACGGCAGGAGGATGCGATCGGAGAGGATGTTAGCGTAGCTGGCGAACGCCGCGACGTTGAGACCGAACACGTCGAGGAAGTCCTCGACCGTCGAGAGTCGGCCACGCTCGAGCGTCGGTACAAGCTTCGCGGTCGGTCCGAAGCGGGTGATCGAGGGGTCGTGGACGTCCGCGTCGCCGTGGACCGCGGCGAAGGGGAGCTTCTTCATCTGCAGGGTGTAGACCTTGCCGTTGAGGAAGTCGCGCGCGAGGAAGAAGCTGCCCGCGATGGGGAGCAAGACCTTGTCCTCGCCGTAGCCCAGTTCCTTGGCGATCTGGAGGCTGTGTGAGCCGGCAGCGACGACCGCGACGTCGCAGTCGAACTTGCCGCGGGCCGTGTCGAGGGTGTAGCCGTCGTACGTCTCGGTCAGGTCGGTGACCTGGGTGCCCGTGAAGACGTCGACGCTGGCCTCCTCGCGGGCGTTGTCGACCAGCGACTTGGCGACCTCGCCGTAGTCGACGACGTAGCCGTCGGGCGTCTGCAGGGCCAGCAAGTCTTTAGCGGGATCGCGACCCTCGACGACCTTCGGTTCGAGTTCGCCAATCTCCTCACGACCGATCGGGCGCAGCTTCGGAAAGAGGTCGCCGAAGCCCTCCTCGTGGTAGCGGGCATCGAGTTCGGCGACCTCGTCGTCGCCGACGCCCAGCACCATCTTCGAGCGCTTCGAGTGAATCTCGCGGTCCGGGTCGTGATGTTCGAGGTAGCCGGCCAGAATTTCGGCCCCTTCCTTGACCGTCTCGGCCTTCTCGAGGGTGTAGTTGGTCTCGATGTCTCCGAAGTGCAGGGTCTGGGAGTTGTTCGTGTGGTGAGAGTTGATCGCCGAGATTTCGGCTTCCTTCTCGAGCAGGGCGATCGACTCGATGTCGGTGAACTTCGCGGTCGTGTAGAGAAGCGACGCGCCACTGATTCCACCGCCGACGATAACGAGGTCGTATTTGCCTGACATGCGTGGTACTGGTGGTTGTCCGAACTACGGACCTGCTCCGGTTTAAGTCATGTTTTATCGGCACGTGTGCCATCAACGATCGTCAGAAAGCGTTTCGACGATCGTAGAAGAAACGGCAATTCGTCGTTCGAACGGCCAGTCTGCTCCGACGATCGAACAGTTCAGTCCCGTCCGTGCCTCGTTACGCACCGCGAGAGTCCGATCAACTCCACGGGTTCGGAGTTGTCAGGCGAGTAGACCACCATCTGCCCCTTCTCCATGTAGGGGACCTTCGACTCGAGGTCGCTCGGGATGTTGACGCTCTTGATCGCGTCCTCGTCGCCCAGGTTGAGGACGACGGTGGTGTTGATCTGCTTGAAGACCGCATCGTGGATGTCCTGAGGGTCCTGGGTGATCAAAAAGAGCCCCAGCCGCTCCTTTCGTCCCTGTTTGGCGGCCTCGGTGAACTTCGTGATGACCTTCCGGGCCTGCACGCTGTCGGCGTCGGTGAGGAAGTTGTGCGCCTCGTCCATCCCCAGGATCAGCGGCGTCTCCTTGATCCGGTCGAAGTCCGGGTCGTTCGACAGTTTCTGGTCGATCAGCAGGCTCGAGAGCGCGAGAACGATGGCCTCCGTCGCCCGCGAATCGTTGATGTGATAGGTCGGGACGACGCTCAGTTGCCCGGGCGCAACGAACTCTGAAATCAGGTCCGTGATCGGCCGCGCGTCCTGGTCGAACACGTCGTCGAACCCGAAGACGCGCCGCCGGACGGCGTCGTAGGTCGCCTCGTGGACCCGACCCGACTCGTCGAGTTCTTCCCGCAGGGCCGGGTCATCGAGGAAGGATTTGAAGCCCGCGTAGCTCGCACTCGACGTTTCCCTGAAGTACCGGTCGAGCAGGTACGTGAGCCCCCCGTACTGGTTGTCGTTGAGCGACCCGCCCGAGACCAGCCACGGTCGGGAGCGACACATCGAGAACGGGATGGTGAACTCGACTTGCTCGGCGCGGTGGTGACCCGCGGCGTAGCTTGAGTCCCCGACCTTCGGGACGAACGCCGTCGTGTCGTCGTGGCCGCCGTAGCCGATGCCCTCGCGCTCGAGGCGCCGGGCGAAGTCCTCCTCTAAATCGGGGTTGTCGTCGTGCATCTGGGCGTACTCGTCCTGGGGATCGAACTGGACGACTGCGGGCGTGACCTCCCGGCCGTCGGCCATCGGGTACCGCCGCTCCTCGGTCAAGTACTGCCGCAGGATGTTCTTCGCGCCGTGGGTCTTCCCGGAGCCCGTCCCGCCGGCGATCAGCGTGTGCCGGAAGACGAGCGGGTCGCCCGAGTCGTAGTCGTCCTTCAGCCGGTAGTCGATGGTCGGCGGCGAGGCGTTCGTGCGCACCTTCTCCCCGCCGACTGAGAGGTGACCCAGGAAGACGCCCTCCTCGGGCATCTTCAATCCGGTCTTGATCTCGTCTGTGTCGCTCGCTTCCTGGATGACCGTCTGGGGTTTGGGCACGCGGTCGGTCATCCGGCGCTTGAGTTCGCCGTCGTCGTCATAGAGGACGGCGATCGGCTCGAGTTCCGCGACGAACTTGAAGTCGGCCTCGTCGTCGGGGTCGAAGCCGCCGCCGTGCATCGCCCGCCGGGCGTGGATCTCGGTCGCGTCGTCGGCGTGATACTGCTGGGCGTACTCGAGGCCCGCGATCTGGCAGAACAGGCGCTCGCCGTCGGGGTAGCTCGCGAGGACGTACGTTCCCAGTCGAACGTCCGAGCGGTTGTCGGCAGTGACGTACGCCCGGAGGGTCGTCTCGTCGCCGTCCGTCGAGACGCGCAGGCCCTGCGAGACGCAGATGGTCCCGATACCGCTCTCCCGGCCGCGCGGTTCGACGGCGGTTCGCTCGAAGTCGCTGTCGGTCGTCCCGCGACTCGCGTCCGCTTCCGCGTTCGCGCTCGCAGACGCCGACTCCGCCGCTTCCGACTCGTCGTCGGCCGCCTCGCTCGAGGCGTCGGCGTCGAACGCCTCGAAGTCACCCAGGTCAGTCATACACTCAGGTCAACTGATGGGAGCTACAAACACGTTTCCCTCCGAACGTTCACGAGTGAAAAAGGCTCATCACGAAGAGAAGCTTCCGAGATGGGCACCACAGATACTGCGACCGCCGACTCGAACGGGGTTCGAGGGGTTCACGGATTGGTCGCGATTGAAGTACACTTATAAGTAGGTTGGTAAATACTACACTTCTCATAGTTATGCGCCGTGCGGCACTGTCGCTTCTCGATAACGGAGAAATCGAAAAATCGAACGGCGTTACTCGAGACGCGCCTGAATCAGGTCCTCGAGGTCCTCGCGCAGCTCGTCGACGGCGACTTCCTCGAGCACGGGCACGAAGAAGCCCTCCACGAGCATGTTACGCGCGAGTCGCGGGGAGACCCCGCGCGAGGTCATGTAGAGCAGGTCTTCCGCGTCGATCTGGCCGACCGTCGCGGAGTGACTGGCCTCGGTGTCGTGGTTGTTGATGATGAGCTTCGGCGAGGCGTCGGCTTCGGACTCGTCGCTCAGCATCAGGGTGTTCTCGCGCTGGTAGGAACTCGTGTCCCAGGCGTCCTTGCCGACGTCCTGAACGCCCTCGTAGACCGAGCGGGCGGTGTCGTCGGTGACGCCGCGGGTCACGAGATCCGCGGTCGTGTGCTCGGCGCGGTGCCAGACCTTCGCGTCGATGTCGAAGTGCTGGTCGTCGTGGCCGAAGAAGGCGCCGACGATCTGGGTCTCCGAGGAGTCCCCGGAGAGCAAGGTCGAGGTCTCGGTCTTCGTGAGCTTCGTCCCGATGTTGCCCTCGATCCAGTTTATCGTGGCGTACGTGTCGGTCTCGCCGCGCTTGGCGCTGAAGCAGTACGAGTCCTCCGAGAGGTTCTGGAGGCTCCCGTACTGGACGTAGCTGTTCTCGCCGGCAGCAATCTCGACGATGCCGCTGTAGTACTGCTCCTCGTCGAGTTCGGTCCCGGTGGACTGGCGCTCGAGAATAGTCACCGAACTCGAGTCCTCGGTGACGACGAGCGTGTAGTTGAACAGCGATCGGGAGTGCATCTCGGTCCGGATCGTGACGTCCTCGGCGTCGACGCCCTCTGGGACGTAGATCACGGTCCCGGTGCTGAACAGCGCCGTCGACAGCGCCGTCAGGTAGTTCTCCTGGGGATCGACGATGGAGCCGAAGTGCTCGCGCACGAGGTCCTCGTGTTCCTCGAGGGCCTCCGCCCACGGGAGCACGTCGACGTCGTCGGGACCGACCTGGTCCTTCTCTTCGGCCGCGTTGAGCGGGTCCACGAGAGACTCGAAGTCCAGTCCGTGGAGGTTCGTCCAGTTGCGACCCGGCGTACGGATCACGTCCGGCATGTCCAGCTCATCGAGGGCGTCGAGGGCCTCGAGACGAGTCTCGAGCATCCACTCGGGTTCCTCGAGGTCCCCCGAAATTTGGCGTACCTGTTCCGGCGTCAGATTGGCGTGTACCTGCGTGCTCATGTTATCCGAGGCTTCCCTCCATCTCGAGTTCGATGAGGCGGTTGAGTTCGACCGCGTACTCGATCGGCAGTTCCTCCGTGATGGGTTCGATGAACCCGGCGACGATCATCTTCTTGGCGTCGTCGTCGTCCAGGCCGCGGCTCTGGAGGTAGAAGATGTCCTCGTCGCCGATCTTTCCGACGGTAGCCTCGTGAGCGACGTCGACCTTCGACTCCTCGATTTCCATGTACGGCATGGTGTCGGAGGTCGACTCGTTGTCGAACATCAGCGCGTCGCACTCGACGGCGGTCGAGGAATTCTCGGCGCCGTCGGCGATGTGGACGAGTCCACGGTAGTTGGTGCGGCCGCCGTCCTTCGAGATGGACTTCGACTCGATCGTCGACTTCGTGTTCGGTGCGTTGTGGTAGACCTTCGCACCGGTGTCGATGTTCTGGCCCTCGCCCGCGAACGCGATGGTGATGTGGGTGTCCGTCGCGCCGCGACCCTTGAGGATCGAACACGGGTAGAGCATCGTGGCCTTCGAGCCCATCGAGCCCGAAACCCACTCCATCGTCCCGTCGGCCTCGACGATGGCCCGCTTCGTGTTGAGGTTGTAGGTGTTCTTCGACCAGTTCTGCACGGTGGAATACTGGACGTGTGCGCCCTCCTTGACGAAGACCTCGACGCCCCCGCTGTGGAGGTTGTGCTTCCCGTACTTCGGGGCCGAACAGCCCTCGATGTAGTGGACCTCCGAACCGGGTTCGGCGACGATGAGCGTGTGCTCGAACTGGCCCATGCCCTCCGAATTCATCCGGAAGTACGCCTGGACCGGCATCTCGACCGTGATGTCCTCGGGGACGTAGACGAACGAGCCGCCAGACCAGACCGCGCCGTGGAGCGCGGCGAACTTGTTGTCACTCGGGGGGACGCAGGTCGTCATGAAGTGTTCCTTGACGATCTCGGGGTGCTCCTTGACCGCCTGGTCCATGTTCATGAAGATGACGCCCTTCTCCTCCCACTGTTCTTGCATGTTCTGGTAGACGACCTCGGACTCGTACTGTGCGCCGACGCCCGAGAGCGCCTTCCGCTCGGCCTCCGGAATGCCGAGCTGCTCGAACGTGTCCTTGATGTCGTCGGGGAGTTCGTCCCAGTCGTCGACGCCTTCGCGCTTGTCGACGTCCGGGCGAATGTAGGGGACGATTTCTTCGATGTCGAGCTCGGTCAGGTCCGGCTGTCCGGGCCAGTCCGTCGGGAGCGGCATCGCGTGGTACTGTCGAAGCGCGCGCAGGCGGCGCTCGCGCATCCAGTCGGGTTCGTCTTTGTCGTCGCTGATGAGGTTGACGACTTCTTCGGTCAACCCCTTCCCCGATTTGACGGCCGAGCGCTCTTCTTTCTTGAACTCGAACCTGGCTTCGGTGTCGGTGTCTTTGAGGTGGTCTTGTTCTGAACTCATGATTGGTGTATGTAGTTGGTTGCGGCCCTGGCGTTATGACGGTTCGCCTAGGCAGATTCGGTTACGCGGTCTCGTAGACCTCCTCGCGCACCCAGTCGTACCCCTTGTCCTCGAGTTGCTCGGCGAGGCTGGCGTCCCCGCTCTTGACGACCTGGCCGTCGAGCATGATGTGGACTCGGTCGGGTTTGACGTAGTCGAGGATGCGCTGGTAGTGCGTGATCTGGAGGATGCCCGTGCCCTGGTCGTCGCGCAGGGAGTTGATCCCGTTGGAGACGTCCTGGAGGCGGTCGATGTCGAGTCCGGAGTCGATCTCGTCGAGGACGGCGATTGAGGGCTCGAGAATCGCGGCCTGGAGTACTTCGTTCTGCTTTTTCTCCCCGCCGGAGAAGCCGGCGTTGAGGTAGCGGTGGGCGAACTTCTCGTCCATGTCGAGCTGTTCCATCTTCTCCCGGAGGAGGTCCTGGAACTCGGAGACGCCGATCTCGCCGTCGTCGGCGGGGCCTTCCATGGGCGACGTGGTGGGTGTGTCGTCTTCGTCCTCGTCGTCGCTCTCGCCTTCTTCGAACAGCTCTTCGCGCTCGTCGATCTTCGCGTTGAGTGCCGTCCGCAGGAAGTTCGTCATCGTGACGCCCTCGATCTCGGCCGGGTACTGGAAGCCGAGGAAGACGCCCAGTGCCGCGCGCTCGTTGGGCTCAAGTTCGAGCAGGTTCCACGTTCGCTTGTCCTCGGGGATGTCGATCTCGTCACCGAACTCGCCCTCCTCAAGGTGGAGCAGGACCTCGCCCTCGGTGACCTCGTAGGCCGGGTGGCCGGCGACGATCTTCGAGGTCGTCGACTTCCCGGAGCCGTTGGGGCCCATCAGAGCGTGGATCTCGCCCGAGTTGACCTCGAGGTCGACGCCGCGCAGGATCTGTTCGTCGCCCTCAGCTACTTTCGCGTGCAGATTTTTGAGTTCTAGGCGTGCCATATGATCGGATACCTCTGTCGTCTCGAGAGTGGGGCGTGAGCCTGATAATGGTTTCGTATCTGAGTGGATGATGTGCCGATTTGAGAAGATAATTTCCTGAAAGAGAAAGGACTGGCAGGGGGCGAGAACGTCCGTATCCGTTCTGGAACGCGGGGCCCGACGCTGTATTAGCCGAGCACGGTAAGTACACCGTCGTTCGCATAACTGGTAACCGAACGGGCTAGCATATTCGTCGCACCCGCACGGCGTGTCCTGACCCCGGTCTCGTTCGAGACGATGATGCCCCCGGAACCTACATGAACGAATCGAGACCCGTCTGAGTCTGTCCCGACTTGACCTCCTCCCAGGACATGTCGAGTGCCTCGAGGATCCGTTCGATCGGTCCCTTGAGCGTCTTCTCGAGCATCTTGTCGTAGTCGACTGCGAACGCCTCGGGCACCTGGTCGTCGTACTCGAAACAGATCACGTCGGGGTCGCGCTTGAACGCGCCGTAGACGGGGTCGGTGTGAGGATCCAGTCCCTGCTCGTCTTCGACGCGTCGGAAGAAGGCGGGGTCGACCCGCTCGAGGTACAACCGCTTGGGCTTGCTCCCGCGGTCGAAGTTCGTCCCCAGCAGGAGGTTCGCGTACTTCGCCCCGCGGACGTGGGCGGTGTCGGTGTCGTAGTTGTCCAGGCGCTTGCCGATCCCGCCCGGGATGGCAATCTCCTCGAGGCTGACGGTCCCCTCCTCGAAGTCGGCGATGATCTCGGCGACGTACTCCTCGACGCCCTCGATATCACCGTCGCGGACGATCATCTCGATCACCCGGTGTTGCACTTCTTTGGTGATCGGCGCGATGTCCGATCGCTTGTACTCGAAGCCGGTGATGTCGATGTCGTCGACGTCCTTGCCCTCCTTCCAGACGATGTGGCCGGCGTAGCGCTTCTTGGTTCCGGCCTGGAAGAACCGCCGGTACAGTTTCTCGAACTCGATCTGGAAGCGGTGCTCGTCGGCGTTGAGTTCTTCGCGCGCGAAGTCGTCGTAGCGGCCGTTGACGTACTCCTCGATTTCGAACGACTGCTCGATGGCTTCTTCCTTGGTGACCTCGGGACCGAGCTCGAGCATGACACTGTCGGTGTCACCATAAGAGACCTGATAATCCAGTTCGTTTGCGGCAGTTTCCGTGAATTCGATGACTTCGCGCCCAGTGGCCGTGATCGCGGATGCTGCTTCTTTGTCATATAGACGGAAGCGTTCCCATCCCGACACGCCATAGAGCGAATTCATAATGACCTTAACAGCCCCCTGCTGCCGGTCGTACTGCTCGTACTCGAGGCTGCCCGGTTCGTGCTCGTTCCGGAGCGACTTCTTCTCCTCGCGCTCGGCCAGCAACTCGGTGATCATCTCGCGCATGACGCCGTCGGGTTCCTGGCGGAAGTGGGTCGGTTCGGGCGTCGTGGGCGCGACGAACGTCTCACCGTCGTACTCGTCGGGATCGACCCGCGTCTCGGGAGAGGCGTTGATCGTCGTCATGCACATCGGGTACAGGCTCTTGAGGTCGAGCACGGTCACGTTCTCCTTGACGCCCGTGATCGGCTCGAAGACGGCCCCGCCCTCGTACTCCTCGCCCGCCTCTTGCTGCCCTTTCGAGGGGAGGGCAAATCGCCCGTGAGCCTCGTGGAGGACGTACATGTCTACAGTATCGCCGGGGGTGGGTGCGTCCTCGAGCTTGCAGCCGACGAACGTACGCACCTCGTCCCAGAAGGCGACGATTTCCTGCTGGCGGTCGAGTTCGACGCAGAGTTCCACGTCACGGAGGTTGTACTCGAGCAGACGGGTGGGGTCATCCTCCCAGAGGTCGCCGATCGACCCGGCATAGCGCTCCTTACCCACACCCAATTCGGCCTCGCCCACCGCGTCGAGACGGTAGGAGTCCAGTTCCGAGAAGACCATCCGCTGGTAGCCATAGAGCAGGTCAAAGACGATTCGACCCTTGATGTCCGGGCCACCCCAGTTGCTCCGCCAGACCTCGCCGATTCGCGAGAGTCGGTCTGGATCCAGGTCGAAGTCGTGGTGGGGACCCTCGAGCACCTCGAGGCGGTCGAGGAAGTACGGCGCGTCGAAGTCGTCGAAGTTCCATCCGGTCAAAACGTCGGGATCGGTCTCGTCGATGTAGTCGAGAAACGCCTCGAGCATCGCCTCCTCGTCCTCGAACGTACGGACCTCGTGGTCGATGTCGCCTTCGATTGGGTCGTAGTTCTCGAGGGCCGTCGGCGGCTCACCGTCACCGTCGTCGGCTTCGAAGATCCACAGGATGTACTCGTTGCGGTAGGAATCGTGGCTGGCCAGACAGATGATCGGTTCCTCGCCGTCCTCGGGGAAGCCGTTCCGGTCGTCGACCTCGATGTCGAACGTCTGGACGCGCTGGTCGGCGTCGACCTCGCAGGCCTCGAGTTCGTCGTGGGGTACGACGAGGCTCCCGTCGTCCGCTCGTCGTTCGGGCAGGCGAATCCCGCTGCGGATGTCCTTGTCGATCAGCAACCGGTTTGGGAATAGGATGTCCGCTTCGTAGTGCTCGAATTCGTCGCGCATCTGGCCGACGTCGCGGGGCGTTTGCCCAAAGATCTTGGTCAATTGCTCACCGCGGATACTCTCGTATGGTTCCCCGTCGTCTCCCGCCTCTTCCCAGCCGGTGATCCGGTTGTGGCGCTCGAGGGCGTCCTCCTCGAGCGTCTCGGTCGGCGCGTAGAAGTACGGCCGAAAGCCGAGCACCTTGACGTGCTCGAGGTCGTTTTCGCGCGTGCGTCCGAAGACGTGCACGATCGGGAACTCGTCGTCGCCGTAGCCCGACACGGTGTAGTCGACCTGCATTACGGCGAGTTCGAGCGTCCCGTCGGGTTCCGGGAGCGTCTCCGCTTGCACGTCGATCACCTCGCTGCCGAGCGCGCCGCCGTTGCCGGCGACGTGTACGGCTTCCTCGTCGGGGCGTTCATCGGCCTCGTCGTCCGACGCCGAGAACGCATCCAGCCCTGCCTGGCCCGCGTCAGTCATGGTCTCGGCTTTGGCAGTCACCGGATAAAAACCCACGCGAATCGGTTTTCGGGCTCTAACTCACGTCGCCTGCTCACAATCCGGACGTGGTAGTGTTCTGACAGGGGGCAACAAGACATTTAACGTGGTAACACATAGCACATAACGAGGTACATGCCGTGTCTATCCATATGAACGACGATACGACGGACGGTGGCGAACCGCGTGGCGAACCAGCAGGCACCGCCACGATCGAGTGCTACGAAACCGACGACGGAACCGTCTTTTACGACGCCGAAAATCCCCTCGCCTGGATGGAGACGACCCAGACGTTCTCGCTCGAGGAAGTCGCCTGATCTGGCGGCCTCGATTCCCCAGGTGCACGGTCCCGGGGTGCGCGGTGCACACCCCTCGACAACCCAACGCGAACGCTTTTTTGCGGTACTCCCCTGAGAACAGTCGTGGACCTCGAGCCGAGCGACCACGAACCCGAGGAGGTCGACCCCGAGAGCGACCTCTACGATCCGACCACCGACTCGCTGACGATCCCGCAGGTCGAAACTGACGCCAGCGACGCCGACCCGAAACTGGTTACGATGTTCTGGGCGCTCGTACTCGTCGTCAAAGCCTCGATTCTCACGACCTCACTCGGGATTCTGTTGCTCGCGTTCGACGTCATGCCGCAGTTTGGCCTGGCGGCGCTCGCGGCCGGAGTCGTGCTCGCGGGGTTCGCCGTCTACCGGTACCGGACGTTCGATCCGTCGGCCGTTTCGAGCGACGACGACGGTGTTTCAGAAGATTCCGGAGCCGACGCCCACGCCGGAAGACCTTCCGACGAGACAACGACCGAGGGTTCGGCGAACAGCACCGCGGAGGACCAGCCGTGAAACCCGTCCGCGGCGACGACGGCACCCGCTACCTGCTCGTCAAACGCTCGTCGGACTCGAGTCTCGTTCGCGATCCCTCCACCGGCGAGGAGCGCTACGTCGAGAACGACCGGCTCGAAGCCCTCCCCGAGCAATCCGCGCTCGAACTGGCCGCTCGAGCCGTCGACGACGACGTCCGTACCCTCCTCCTGTCGATTCACGACGAGCGAACGCTCGGACTCGTCCTCGAGATCGCCGAACGCGGCCCTCTCGGCGTTCGAGAGATCCTCGGGTATAGCGACTTCTGCGAGAGCGACCTCCACGGCCGACTGACCGTCCTCACGGCGGGCGGCGTCCTAGAGGAGACCGAGGTCGGCGGCGAGCGCGGATACGCCATCAGCGAGTCGGCGAGACGCGGGCTCGACGTGCTCGTCGGGGGAACGGCGGTCGACGGGGAGCGACCGCCGTAGCCGTCAGTCGTCAATTGTAACCGTTAGCCTTCAATCGGACGCCAGCAGCGCCGCCTCTGGGGGTTCGCCCCGCTCGAGGCGCGAGCGATTCGACGTGGCGTCCTTCTCGACGCGCACGAGGTCGTCGGCCGCGCCCACGAGTTCCTCGTCGTGGCTCACGACCACGATCTGTTCGACGCCCAGGTCGCGCATCGACTCGATGAGCGACACGAGTTGAGTGACGTGGCCAGAATCCAGGAACACGGTCGGTTCGTCGAGGATCAGCGGCGGCATCGGGGCCGATCCCTCGACGCCCTCCGCCAGCAGCCGGTAGATCGCACAGCGGAGGCTCAGGTTGAACAGGGCCCGCTCGCCCCCGGACAGTTGTTCGGGCTCGAGTGCCTCTCCATCCTTCTGGTAGACCGTCAGCCGGTAGTCGCCGTCCAGGTCGATTGCGGCGTACGAATCGTTCTGGTAGACCAGGTCGAACGTCTCGTTGAGCAAGCGTTCGAGCGTCTCGACGTTCCGCTGGCGCAGTTCGGCCCGGAGGTCGCCGTAAGTCGCCTGCAGCGTCTCGGCCTCGTCGTACAGCGACCGGAGGTCCGCCACCCGATCCTCGACGCGCTCGAGGTCCGTTCGGAGGTCCTCCAGATCCTCCAGTTCTTGCTCGACCGCGCCGATCGCGTTCTGGATGCCCTCGCGCTTCTCCTCGAGCTCTTGGAGTTTCGGCTCGACCTGCTCGAGGTAGTGCTCCGCGTTGCGTTTCTTCTCGCGCGCGTCCTCGATTCGGCCCTCGTCGAACTCGTCCTCGAGGGCCCGCTTTCGCTCCCGCTTGTCCGAGAGACGGGTCCGGCGCTCCTCGTTGAGTTCGGCCTTGTTCGCCCGTTCCGTGCGGGCCCGCTCGAGGTCGCCCGCGAGCTCCTCGAGCCGGTCGGTCAGCGAAGCCACCGACTCGAGGGTCTCGAGTTCGGCCTTGATCTCGGCGCGCTCGCCGTTGAGGTCGCCCAGCCGTTCGCGGGTTTCGGCCAGCCCCTCCTCGAGGTCGTCCGCCTCGTCGCGCTTATCGGTCGCCGTCTCCCGAAGGTCTTCGACGCGCTCTCCGAGTTCATCGCGCCTCTCGCGCCGTTCCGCGATCGTCTCGCGCTTTTCGTCGAGCAACTGGGCGACGTTCTCGCGGTTCCCCTCGAGCTCTGCGACCTCGCTCTCGACCTCGACCAGCTCCTCGGCGCGCTCGAGTCTGGTTTCGGCGTCTGCCAGGTCGGCTTCGATATCGTCCCGCTCGGCCTCGAGGTCGGCCAGTTCCTCCCGGCGTTCGTCGAGTACGTCGACGTGCGGCGAATCCTCGACGGGCTGGCCACACTCGGGACACTTCCCCTCCTCGAGCAGGGCCTCGCCCTCCTCGATCGACGCCTCGACGGCCTCGATTCTGGCCGTCACGGTGGCGAGATCGGATTTGTACTCGTCTCGCTGGGTCGCCAGTTCGTCGCGGTGGTCGTCCGCGTCGCCGAACGCGATCGGCGCGTCCTCGAAGCGATTTCGCTGTGCCTCGATCTCGTCCTCGAGGTCCGAAAGCGTCTCCTCCCGCCGTTCGATCGTCTCGGCCTCCGCCTCGATCGTCTCGGCGAGGTCGTCGATTGTCGCCTGCTTCTCGTCGGCTTCCGACTCGAGTTCGTCCGCGCGAGTTCGGAGTCGGTCGACCTCGCCGCTCGTCTCGGTGATCTCGACGCGAATCTCCTCGAGCTGGTCACGAAGTTCGTCGTCTCGTGACTCGAGGGTGTCGATGCGGGCGTCGACGGTCGGGGCGTTCTCGTCAGCGCTCTCGGCGTCATTGGGACCATCGGAACCGTCGACACCGTCGGAGTACCCACCGCCACCTGCCGAGAGCGAAACCGGTTCCTCGAGGTCCTCGAGCAACGATGTTCGTTCCTCCAGCACGCTCTCGCGCTCGGACTCGAGGTCCTGAATCGTCTCGAGGAAACGCTCTCGCTCGCGTTCGGTCGCCGAAATCGTCTCCCGGAGTTCCTCGACGTCACCCTTGAGCGCCGTGATCTCCTCGCGGGTCTCCTCGTGGCGCTCGAGGACCTCCGTCGCGTCCTCGAGCGTTTCCCGGGCGGCCTCGCGCTGGGATTCGAAGTTGTCAATCTCCGCGACCACGTCGGCCCGCCGGGTCTCGAGGGCGTTAAGTCGCTCCGGAAGGTCCTTGTCCTCCTTGGTCTCGATCTGCTCTCGCAATTTCTCGAGGGCGCCCTCCTGGCGGTCGAGGACGTCCTTCACGCCCAGGCGGGCCTCGCTCGCCCGTTCGCGGTACTCCTCGAGCGCGCCGAGCTGGAGGAGGTCGTCGATCATGTCCTGGCGCTCGCGCGGGGAGGCGTGAATCAGCTTGTTGACCTCGCCCTGGCGGACGTACGCGCAGTTGACGAACGCGTCGGCATCCATTCGCAGGAGTTTCGTCACCTCCTGGCGGACGTCCCGGGCGCCCTCGACCGTGTCGTCAGGCGTCTCGAGGACGCACTTCGTGGTCGTCGCCCGGTCGCCGCGGAGTTTGAGTTCCCGGCGGATGCGATAGCTTGTCCCGTCGTGGGTAAAGGCGAGGTCGACCTCGCTCTCGTCCTCGCCGATGGTGATCACGTCGTCGAGGGTCCGGTCGTCGAGGGCCTTCGAGCCGTAGAGCGCGAAGAAGACGGCCTCGAGCAGGGTCGACTTGCCGCTGCCGTTGACGCCGTGGACGACGGTAACGCCGTGCTCGAGGCCGAGATCGGCCTCGGCGTAGCACTTGAAGTTCCGCAGGGAGAGGGAGTCGACTCTCACGCGAAATCACCCAGGGAGGTGGTGTCGGCGTCGTCGGGTTCGGTTTCGTCGGCCTCGGGGGCGACCTCCGTGACCGCCGCCGTTTCGTCGGAATCGTTCTCCTCGAGCGCCGCGTTGCCCCCCTCAAGTGCCGCGTCGCCCTCCTCGAGCGCTTCCGCCGTCGTATCGTCCCCACCCGGGAGCGCGTCGGCGACGGTCTGGACGTCCGCCGGATCTCGTTCCGGGGCCGGAGCGAACGCCGAGTCGTCGGACTCGAGGAGCTCCTCGACCCGCCGCCTCGTCGATTCGCGAACGTTCGCGTCGACCACGTCGTCGTCTCGGACCGTCTGGTCGATCTCGAGGGCCGCGTCGCTGAGCCCGAGTTCGCGCACGCGTTCGCGGACGGCCGCGTCGGGATCCGCGAAACTCACCGAAATCTCGGCGTCCTCGTCGGCCAGTTCCCGGCGGTCGTTGACCCGGGCGACGAGCGCACCGCGCTCGAGGGCGAGTTCCTCGACGGCCGCGGGGGCGATCGGTCGGCCTTCCCCCTCGACGGTGACGATCACGACCGCGTCCTCGAGGTCGTACTCCCGCACCCGTTCCTGGACCCGGTCGACGCCCTCCCCCTCCGCGAGATCGACGTCGACGAAGACGAACTCGCGGGTGCCGGGGATCGAGCGTCGGCTGATCGCCACGTCGGAGTCGAACGTGACGAGATTGTACCCCCGGTCCTCACGTTCGCTCGCGCTCGCACGCTCGGTCGACCCGCAGTAGGTGACCCAGGTGTCGGCCACCTCCGCGGTGTCGGCCGCGTGGTTGTCCCCGAGCAACATCGCGTCGAAGTCGACCGACGCCTCCTCGAGGACGGTTTCGGTGTCCCAGTCGGCGTGAGCGAACGGTTCGAACAGCCCGTGACTCACGAGGGCGGCGTGCTCTGCGCTGTCGGGAATCGAGTCGAAGTCGTAGGCGAGGTCCTCGCGCCGCGAGCGGGGGACGAAGTCGAGGCCGTAGAAGGCCACGTCGTCTACCACGATCGGGCTGGGCCCGAGTCGAGTCGCCAGTCCCAGGTCGGCGAAGAGGTCGAGCCACTGGGCGTCCCGTTTGCCCTCGTGGTTGCCGACGACCGCGAGGAACGGAACCTCGGCGTCGGCCAGGCGGCGGAGCACCTCGACGGTCCCCTGGAGGTCGATCAGGCCGGGACGGCGGTCGTGAAAGAGGTCTCCGGCGTGGATCACGGCGTCTACGTCGTCCTCGATGGCGTCCGTCGCGACGCTGTCGAATGCCTCGAGAAAGTCCCGTCGTCGCTCGGGCGTGTTGTACTGCTGGTACCCGATGTGGGTGTCGCCCGTGTGTATCACCCGCGTCATCTACGACGACATTGTGCGTCGTCGACTAAAGGGGTTCCGCGACCGGACCGAAAGTGAAGCGCTCGATCAGCGCTCGAGTTCGAGCGAGTACAGGCGCTTGCGGGCGTCCGAGAAGGAAAAACGCGACACGACGACGTTCTGCTCCTCGAGTCGGCTGAGGGCATAGCGGACGGTTCGCGGCGGCAACAGGCTCTCCTGGGCGATCTGTTGCTGGGTCATCGTGTCGTTGTACTCGAGAACCTTCGCGACGAGCTTCGCGCTCGGCGGCAGGTCGCGGACGTCCTCCCACGTCCCTCGCTCCGGCTCCTCTCCCTGAAACGATTCTGAGATACTCATTACACGACCACCTTCCGCATACAGCGTGATAATATTTTCTGTTTCGAAATATT